>NZ_QWEZ01000002.1 GCF_003864255.1 Aestuariirhabdus litorea | reverse complement strand
ACACACCTTCGAAATCCCCTCTCAACGCCAGATTTCCCCCGCCTTGGCGGTGCCTTGTCGTTGAGAAGGACGCGCATTATATAGCGAGCAGCGACTTCGTCAACTCCCTTTTCTGTGCCTTTGCGCAGAATAGGTATATCTACTTACGATCACCGCAGCCAGTTTCAGTGCCGCACCCAGGGGCCCCTAATGACCCCCTCCGCTATCTCCCCTGATGGGGCCATCTTTTCATGGTTTTCGAGCTGTACCGCAAAGCGAGGTACCGGCCACCCCCCCTGCCTTTTTAGCACTTCCACATCCACACCCTTTTCCCCTTCACTCAGCCTTACACACAGCGGTGCCAGAAAAGGTAAACTTCCAAAACGCTTATGGCGAAGCAGAAGGCACAGGCTTCCCCCCTCACTGGCAGCAGCCTGAAGCCGCTCCATTGCATTCAGATCCAGATCATTTAGCCAACCCAACACACCACTACACTGTCCAGCCAGGAGCGCCTGCTCGATAACCCCCACGCGATCCTGCACAGATTCGGCCCGGACCACCAGCACGCGCGAAAGGTTCACACCCGCTGCTCGCAAAACGTCGGCACTGGGCATCAACGGGGGTGCAACCCACAATAACCAGCGCTCCTGCTGCTGGCTGAGCAGGGCCAGCACCGGAAGCAGAAGGCGCAACTCCTTACCCGCCTCCCCGTCACAGTGCAGGTCGGTCACGGCTCCGACAGGCCAGCCGCCACCCGGCAGCTCTTCATCCAGACGGCTGTACCCAGTGGAGATCACAGACCCGTTTATAGGCGCCCAACCATCATTCGCCCGAAAAGCCCGCACACCCGTTCGACCCTTGAATTGCATAGCGCACCTCCAATACTGTATAGACAACCAGTATTGTATATATAAACAGCTAATGCAAGCCATCCCCTTCGCTGGCACAGCATAGGCTCGATTTGCTAGCATCCCCCGATATGAAACCTAGCGCTCAAGCTGAGGTCAGCGTCAGCCTGACCAACACACTACTGGACACTGCCGTCGAGCTGGGCCTGGATCGCCTAGAGCTGTCCGACGCCTGCGGCCTGGCGCCCGAGCAACTCTGCAACCCCGACAACCGCATCCCCTTCCTGGTGCAGGAAAGACTGTGGGAAGAGATTATCCGTCATCGTCCCGACACCCCCGTTGGACTGTTGATGGGGATGCGGACCGAACCGGGTAGTTTTAATGTGTTGGGATACATCGCCATGAACAGCGCCACCCTGGAGGAGGCCTTCTGCCATGTGCAGCAATATCAGAACCTGGTCGGTGAAGGCGGCTCAATCGTCCAGGATGAGCGCGCGCCGGACCACTGCTTACTGCGCTATGACCCCCTGCACCCGGACCACACATGCACTCATCAGCGGGTTGCTGCGATACTCAGCAGCTGGATAAAGATGGGGCAGTGGCTGGTAGAGGGGTTTTCCGTGGACGCGATCTGCTTTAGCGCACAGGCCCCAGCCTACGCTGACCAGTATGAGTCGATGCTGGGCTACCCGGTACGTTTCGACGCAACAGAAAATGCACTCATTCTCCCTGCGGGAATGCGAAACCAGCCAATCCGCCAGGCCAACAGCACCCTGTGCACCCTGCTACGCGCCCAAGCCGACAAACTGATTATCCAGCTCAAAGACAGCTCCTTCAGCCAACAGGTGGTCAGCCTGATCAACCAGCAACTGATGGGGCAAGAGCCAGACAAACAGCGCATCGCCCACGCCCTCAATATGAGCGCACGCACCCTGCAGCGAAAGCTTGATGAGGAGGGAACCAGTTACCAGAAACTGCTTAACAGGACCCGCCATCAACTGGCGCTGGAGTACCTGGAGCGCAGCGAAATCAGTTACGGGGAGATCGCCTTTATGCTGGGATTTACCGAGCCCAGCGCATTCTATCGAGCCTTTAAAAAATGGACCGGACAAACCCCCGGCCAGTATCGCCACTCACTTCAGTCGAGCTCGCCAGATCAGGCATAACGGCGCAGGACTCCCATTCGCCACCAGGCCAACCCGCCCAACAAAAGCAGGATCGCCGCTGCCAGCGACAACCCTGAGGCCGGAGAGATAAATTCCAGCACCACACCACAAAGAAGCCCCGAGGTCGCCGGCAGCACCTGGGTACTGATGGTGTACATGCTCATCACCCGCCCCCGATAGCGGTCTTCGGCGTTAAGCTGCAACGCCGCCACAATCAAGCTGACCGATACCCCTGCAAAGATGCCCGCCAGCAGCAACCAAACACTGGCCTGCCACAGCACATCACTAAAGCTAAACGCCAGCATGAGCAAGGAGGAGAGCAGCAGTGAGCCGATCACCGCCTTTCCCTGGTGCAATCGCTTTCCAAACAGCATGCACACCAGCCCTCCTGCAAAAAGCGCGACCGCCATCACCGCCAGCAGCCCTCCCCGCTGCATGGGCGTCAACTCCAGCACATCAAGGGCGAAGCGAGGGATCATCACCTGTACCGGCCCCATCACCGAGTAGACGATCAGCGTCAATAGCAGCAGCTGCAACATCAGCGGATTGCCGAGTATGTAACGCAACCCGCCGCGCACATCGCTCCACACAGAGGCCGAGGGCAACTCCGGAACAGTAACCCTAATCCCGCTCAACAGCAGGCTGGCCAGAATAAACAGCAACAATACAGCCCCCAGCGGGCCAGGCCATCCAAAACTGCCTCGCAGCAATGCAATCAGTATCGGCGCCAGGCCAAACCCCACCATCACCAGCACATTGAATAGCACCGACACGCCGTGCAGGCGATCAAGGGGGACAAGCCGGCCCAACAGCGCCAACCGCGCGGGAGCGATAAAACACCAGGCGACTCCGGCAACGGTTGACGCTAACAGGAAGATAGCAACCCTCGACAGCGGTCCCCACTCAAGGTACTGCAACAACAACATCAGTAAAGCCGCCACAACAAACAGAATCTGGGACAGCAGGATCAACATTGATGGTGACTGGCGATCACAGAGTGCCCCCGCGTACCAGCCGACCAAGAGCGGCGCCCCCCCAAAACTGAGGAAGAAGCCAACGCCCGCCAGCAGGTCAGAACCCAACACCTCCTGGGCATAAAAGATCACGCTGTAATTCATCACGTGACCCGCTACGAAGGCAAAGAAACAGGAGAGAAGGAATCGGGGCACTACATACATAGACAGGCCTTGTGAGCAAGCGGGTACGAACCGGAAAGTGAGAACAAGCGACCCCCGACAGGGCCCGCATCACCAGCCCGCCTCATGGCGACTTTTGGCGAATGGGACCTGTTCATCGGGGCCAGCGATCAGGAGCCGGGGGCGATATGAATCAGCGTCGGCTGCCCATCCTCGATATGCCAACTGGGGAAGTTCGAGTTGGTGGTAAAGATAGTTCCATCCTGGGCGATCTCGACATCCCGTGTGAAGGTTACCCGCCGCGGCAGAGGGAACACTCGCCAACTTTTCTGCTGGATATCAAACCGCAGCAGAGTATCGGATGCGTTACCGTTCACCCAAACCCGATCCCGCTCACGATCGACATTGAGCGAATAGGGCGTGTCACTGCCCAGCGGTTCAGTAGGCATATCATAACGGGTGAAGGTCTCCGCCCCGGGGTCAAACTCAACAACCTGCCCTTCGGGGAAGGCCGCAATCCACAAATGCCCGCGGGAATCGGCCCGCAACCTGCGCGGCCCCTTGAAGGGGGTTGGAATCATCCGCACCTCCCCGGTTTGCGGGTCAATCTTGCCGATGGCGTCGGTGTGCAGGCGCGCAAACCAGACCGATCCATCGGGAGCCACATCAATCCCGTAGGGTAGAGGCAGCCCCATCGACTCCTTGTCGATCGGAAGCAGGTGCAGCGGTACCCCCCAACGGGCCAGCTGGAGAATAAAGCTACTGGCACCGATGGTCAGGCTTTCCTTGAAACTGCGGGCGGGCAGATCGTAGTAGGTAAACTCCCCGCTCTGGCGATCGAACATCGCCACCTGGTTTGAGATCGCCAGGGTAAACCAGACCCTGTCCTGCTGGTCCACCCGCACCGTGTGGGGATAAAACCCCTCCTCCATCGGGTGGACGGTAAACTCCTTGCTGACCGGATCAAACTCCAGCAGCGCCTGCTGCACAGAAGGCGTAATAAAGATATGACCATCCCTGGGCGACTCGGCAAAGGAGTGAATCCCCATATAGCTTTCATGCTTGGGGAACTGCTTCAGCTTACCCGCCAGGATACCACCCAGCTCGTAGCCCGGGTTGGGTAGCCTATAGACACGGTACTCACCGCTGGTCGGATCAATCTCGTAGAGGCGATCCTGCAGGTTGTCACCCACGTAAACCAGCCCATTCGATGCCACTAACAGGTCATGCATTTGCGAAAAACTATCACCAATAGCCAGCTCCTTGATCTGCGTATCTGCAAGTTGAGGCTGCCATGGCTTTTCGGCGGGAATCAGTTCGGGGTGTTCACGTAGCTTGCGGTAGCCCTCCTCCAACAGATCGGGCAGTCGCTCCTGAGCCTCATCGTGCAAACGCGAGCCGTAGCCGATCATGCGCTCAAAGGTGTTGCTCCACTCGTCGGCACTGCGTTGCCAGCGGATGTATTTGGTCCCCTGCTGATGACAGAAGCCACATTGCAACACAAAGTGCTTCTTCAGCTCCTCATCCCCCTCAAGGTCCAGCGCCGCCAGCCAGGTATTGGCCGCCCGACTGGCCGCCAGTTTTGCCGGATCGGTTTCCCGCTCCATGGTCAGGGAAAAATTCTGTTCGCTGGTAGGGGCTACCACCACATCCTTATATCCCTGCTTGCGCAGCCGGTATCGTACCGGCTGGTTGTAGGGCATATCGGGCCAGGCCAGGACCCCATCCGAACCACTGAAGCGGGTATACTCGAACAGCCCCCGGTTAACCACGCCATGGGGAGCATAGCCATTATCAGACTTGTCCAGGGCAAAGGTTTCCGTGGGGTAGGCGCTGACCATAACCGTGGCAAGCGGCTGCCCCTGCTCATCCTGGATCCTGAAGTCCACTGCCTGGGCCGGGACGGACAGTGCGACCAACAGGGGAATCATGGTGCATCTCATTCAGGCAACCTCCTGCCGTGATTCGCGTGCGGCCAGATAGGCGTCGAAGGCCTGCTCGCTAGTGTACTGGGGAACATAGCCAAACTCGGCTTTCAGGCGCCGATTGTCCAACACTGGACGATAACTGATGAACTTCACCTGCTCGGGCCCATACTGATTCAGCCCCAAAGGCTTGAGCACTGAGAGCGCGCCGCGAATGAACCAGGCCGGCAAGGGCAGATAGGGTTTACCCAACCTGGCGGCCAACTGGGCCATGGTGAGGGCACCATCCCCCGCCACATTGTAAATACCGGCCCGGCGCTGCTCTACCCCCCGGGCAATGATCTGCACCAGGTCCTGATCCCAGATAAAGACAAAAGGGCTCAGGCATCCGGCCACACCAATGATGCAGCGCTGCTCGAAAAGATTGGTAATCTGGTTACTGGCGGTCGCACCCAGCACCGTACCGGGGCGTAAGACCAGCTGCCGGAGCTGCGGCTGCTGCTGGCGATACTCCGCCAACAGCTCCTCCACCAGGCGTTTATGGGCCGAATAGGCAAAACTGTCATTGCCCCTGAGTGGATCGCTCTCGCTTAACCATTCGGGATTATCCGCATGGTAGCCATAGGCAGCCCCACTGGTGGTGGCCACGATCTGCTCGACCCCCGCCATCACGGCAGCCTCCAGCACACAGCGGGTGCCCACCACATCGATCTCGTACTGAGTGTCACGCCCCATCCCCGGGGGGGGGACCACGATTGACGCCAGGTGAACCAGGGTATCGATCCGCTCCTCCTGCAGCAGCGCACAGAGCGCCGACTGGTCACGTACATCCAGCCGCTCAAAGCGGTCCGCCATCTCAGCCACCGCCGGTGAAGGACGCACATCCGTGGCGACCAGATGCCATCCGGGCTGCCGATCAGACAGCCACTGCACCAGCTGGGTGCCTATAAATCCGGTGGCTCCTGTGATCAACACCCTGGGTGCCGGCTTCATCGCTTGCGCTACCATGTTCTCCCCGTACGATCGTTATTGTCTTGATGGGGTAACAGCTTAGCTCTGGTCAACCGTCACCGCAGTGACCCTATAAGCCAACTCAGTGACCATAAGGGTCACGCACGGAGATTAAAGCAGGAATCGCATAGCCGGTGTGCGGCGCAAGTCGAAGGGATAAGCGAAGGTGTGGGCGGGGAAATGGCTTGTCGATGGCGGCGCACCGGAGGGTGCGCCGCTTTTTGCCGCTCAGGGGAGTTGCAGCAGGTGATACTTCTTCTTGCCCAGCTTGACGATAAAGTAGCGCCCAAACAGCGCCTGATCGGCGGCAAAGAGTTGCGCCAGTTGCATATTGTGCTCCATTGAGCACGCCTTGCCATTGACCAGAACCGCGTTGCGGCCCAGTGCGTCCTTCACCTGCTTGCCAGAGGGCGCCATCCCCACCTCGGCCAGCAACTGGGTCAGGGGCTTGCCTTCGAAGGTGCTGGGGTCGAGGGTATCGGAGGGCAGCCCATCCAGAGCCAACTGTTGCAGGTCCTGCTCCGAGAGGGTTTCGATGCCATCGTTGAAGAGGGCTTCGGTGATGCGCAAAGCCGCCTGCAACCCCTCATCACCATGCACCAGGCGGGTCACTTCGGTGGCCAGGATCTTCTGCGCCGACTTGGCACCCTGGGTCTCGGCATCACGCTGCTCGATCGCCTCTATCTCGGCCACATCCAGGAAGGTGAAGTAGCGCAGGAACTTGTAGACATCCGCATCGGCGGTATTGATCCAGAACTGGTAGAACGCGTATTGGGAGGTCTTGCGCGAATCCAGCCAGATGGTGCCGCTTTCGGTCTTGCCGAACTTGGTGCCGTCGGCCTTGGTGACCAGCGGCAGGGTCATCCCGAACACCTGGTTTCCGTTCATACGGCGGGTCAGCTCGGTACCCCCGGTGATATTGCCCCACTGGTCGCTGCCACCGATCTGCAGTACGCAGTTGTGACGACGGTTAAGCTCGGCAAAGTCGTAGCTCTGCAGCAGCATGTAGGTGAACTCGGTATAGGAGATACCCGACTCGTCACGGTCGATCCGCTGGCGCACCGACTCCTTCTTGATCATGCTGTTGACGGAGAAGTACTTGCCCACGTCCCGCAGGAAGGTCAGCACATCCATGCCGCCGATCCAGTCAAGATTGTTCACCACCTCGGCGGCATTATCCCCGCATTCGAAGTCGACAAACTGGCTCACCTGGGTGCGAATCTTATCCACCCACCCCTCGACCACATCGCGGGTGTTGAGGGAACGCTCCTGCGCCTTGAAACTGGGGTCACCGATCAGGCCCGTTGCACCACCTACCAGCGCCAGGGGTTTATGGCCCGCCAGCTGGAAGCGCTTGAGGGCCAGCAGGGGAACCAGGCTGCCGATGTGCAGGCTGTCGGCGGTCGGATCAAAGCCGCAATACAGGGTGCAGATACCGCTGTCCAGCTGGTCGGAAAGCTCCTGTTCCGCCGTCATCTGCGCAACCAGGCCCCTGGCCTGCAGATCCCTTAGTAGTGCGTTTTGCCCTTGAGACATCAAAAACCCCAACTATTCAATAGGTTACGATCAATTTAACGATTCCGATGGACATCCAACCGATGGAGCCTTATCGGGAGCGCTGATATTACAGAAACCCACATGAAATTCCAGCCCAGCCCCGTTGCCAGGGCTGTGGAAAGCGCTCTTTAGAACGATTGCGGTTAACAGCACCTCTATTAGAATGTTATCCTCTTATATCAATCGGCTCTCACATGCCCATGGCCGTGGTTGAACCACTGCCTATTTTCGAAAGAAAGTCACCCATCCCCCTTGAATGTTCTTTTTTTTGGTTATACTTTAGCCACTTACCAGATTATTCGAGAAAGTACTGGAAGTTGTTTATGGATCACCCTGATTCCAAACTGAGCGCTGCGGTCCGCGCCTTTCCGAGAAAGCACCTGATGCTCGCCTCCGGGCTGGCCAGCCTGGTAGGCGCTGCGCTGCTCCTGCTTCCTTCGGGGCAGGTCCAGGCCGAGCGTGAGGAGATCCCGCTGACGCTTGAACTGGCCGGCGGCGATACCCCCAGCCCCAGCCTGGCCAAACTGCAGGATACAAACGCGTTGCCGGTTGAGCAGCCCGCGGTGATCAGAACTTCGGTTGCCCCGCAAGAGTCCCTGCGGTGGGACAGCGTCAAGATCCGCCCCGGTAGCACACTCTCCACCATTTTTCGCCAGCAGGGCCTTAGCCCGAGCCTGCTGCACACTCTGGTCACCAGTAGCGAGCAAGGCAAACTCCTGAACCGGGTCAGCCCCGGCCAGAAGATCGAGTTCCTCCAAAGCCAGGATGGAGCGATCAACAAGATCCGTTACGTCCGCAATCGTCTGGAGTCGGTGGTGTTCACCCGCAGTGGCGAGGGTTTTAGCGCAGAAGAGATCACCCTTACCCCCAATGCCCGACAAACCTTTGCCGAGGCGGAGATCAACCACTCACTGTTTGTCGCCGCCCAAAACGCCGGCATGAGTGAAAACGTCACCATGAAACTGGCCAACATCTTCGGCTGGGATATCGACTTCGC
This sequence comes from Aestuariirhabdus litorea, assembly GCF_003864255.1. Taxonomy (NCBI): domain Bacteria; kingdom Pseudomonadati; phylum Pseudomonadota; class Gammaproteobacteria; order Oceanospirillales; family Aestuariirhabdaceae; genus Aestuariirhabdus; species Aestuariirhabdus litorea. The sequence continues at coordinate 1,417,915 of NZ_QWEZ01000002.1, read as the reverse complement.
CCTTGATATCCGTAAAGGGGACAGTTTCCGTGTGATCTATGAAGAGAACTTTCTCGAGGGAGAAAAGATCTCCGATGGCGAAATCGTAGCGGCCCAGTTCATCAACCAGGGCCAGGTCTATACCGCCGTGCGCTACACCGACAGCAAGGGGCGCACCGATTACTACTCCCCCGATGGCCGCAGCATGCGCAAAGCCTTCCTGCGCTCTCCAGTGGATTTTGCCCGCATCAGTTCGCGCTTTAACCTCAGCCGTAAGCACCCGGTTCTCAACAAGATTCGCGCTCATAAGGGGGTCGACTACGCTGCCACGACCGGCACCCCGATTCGAGCCGCTGGTGATGGCAAGGTGATCCACGCGACCCTCAAGGGTGGCTATGGCAAGACGGTGATTATCCAGCACGGCCAGCGCTACAGCACCCTCTATGCTCACCTGAGCAAATATGGTCGAGGAATTCGCAGCGGTAAACAGGTCAAGCAGGGACAGATCATCGGTTACGTAGGCGCTACCGGCCTGGCAACAGGCCCCCATCTGCACTACGAGTTCCGCGAGAACGGGGTGCACGTCAACCCCATGACCGTAAAGCTGCCCAGCGCCCAGCCAATCCCTAAGCAGGAGCTGGCTGCGTTCCAGAGCGAGACCCAGCTGCTGCTCAGCCAGCTTGAGCAGCCTACGGCCATCCTGGCTTTGAATGACTAGACGATGACCCCCCGGCCGCTCACCATCGGCTTGATGTCAGGCACCAGCCTTGACGGCGTCGATGGCGTGCTGGCCGACTTTACCAGCCCGAACCCCCTTATTGCGGCCACCAGCCTCGATTTTCCACCAGCGTTGCGTAGCCAACTGCTGCAGCTTTGCCGTTCCGGACCCAACGAGGTTGAACGGATCGCCGCCGTTGAGCCCGAACTGACCCGGCTCTACGCGCAGGTGGTACTTGACCTCCTTGCTAGCGCAGCGCTCAACAGCAGCGCTATTGCGGCCATTGGCTGCCACGGCCAAACCATCCGTCACCTTCCCGAGCAGGGCTTCAGCCTACAGATTGGTAACCCCAGCTTGTTGGCTGAGCTCACCGGCATCCCGGTAGTGGCCGACTTCCGCCGTCGTGACCTGGCGGCAGGCGGCGAAGGGGCACCACTGGTGCCGGCGTTCCATCGTGCCTATTTCTCCAGCCCGGAGGAGAACCGAATGGTGGTCAATATCGGTGGTATGGCCAACATCAGTTGCCTGCCAAGCGCCGGCACGGTCACCGGCTTTGATACCGGGCCCGGCAATATCCTGATGGACGCGTGGTGCGAGCAACACCGGGGAACGGCCTATGACGACCGAGGGCTTTGGGCAGCCAGTGGCACCGTAGATCAAAGACTGCTGAAGAGCCTGCTGGCAGATGACTATTTCCTGCGTTCCCCGCCCAAAAGCACCGGCCGTGAAAGGTTCAACCGCGACTGGCTTGAGCAGCACCTGAGCCACCATCCGGGCCTTGCATGCCAGGATGTACAGGCGACCCTGCTGGAGCTGAGTGCGCGCAGCATCAGCGACGCCATCGCTCGCTGGGGTGTGGCGGATGCCGACTGCTTTCTCTGTGGCGGGGGAGCCTACAACGATACCCTGCTGGCCCGGCTACAAGCCCTGATGCCGGAACGAACGGTAGTGACCACCACCGACTTGGGAATAGAGCCGCGGTGGGTGGAAGGGGCCACCTTTTCCTGGCTGGCACTGCAGCACCTTAAGGGAATGCCCGGTAACCTGGAGGCGGTCACCCGCGCCCGCGGAGGACGCATTCTGGGCGGCCTCTACCCAGCCTAGAAAAAGGCTGTTGGTGCCGTCTGAAAAAGGCCTTCCAGGCCCCAATCACGGAAAACAATCAGATAGAGAAGGAGGAGCCACAACCACAGGTGGTTGAGGCGTTGGGGTTATTCACGACGAAACGTGAACCCTCAAGCCCCTCCATGTAGTCGACAGTGGCACCGACCAGGTACTGGTAGCTCAGGGAATCCACCAACAGGGTTACCCCCAAATTCTCGATCACGGTATCCTCTTCGGACACCTCCTCATCGAAGGAGAACCCATACTGAAAGCCGGAGCAGCCGCCACCGGTAACAAACACCCGCAGCTTCAAATCGCCATTGCCCTCCTCCTCGATCAGAGAGGTTGCTTTCTCCACAGCCCGAGGGGTCAGGTTGAGGGGAGAGGGAATAAAGGTCTGTGCTGTCATCTCGTATTCACCGACTGGAACTGCGTTGGCGCCATTATCCAATTAACCAACGATAATAGTCAACTATTCACCACATTACTCTTGTGCCGCTGCGGGTCAAAGCAGAAGCTCACAGCAGCGGGTCGGCCTCGGCAGCGATCTCCATCCGCTCCTGCTCCTGGCGTGCAGCAGGAGCTGAGGCAACCTGGGGCTCCGGGGAATACTCGAGACTGCCATTCACCTGCGCACCCATCACCATCTCGATCAACTTGTAGAACACGTTACCATTGACCTCGGCCTGGGCGGCCAGCTCCAGATGCTCGGAAGAGTGTACATCGCCGGTCACCTTGCCGTTGATAATAATGTGCGGTGAACGAATCTCGCCCTCAACGTAGCCGTTGTCGGCAATGCGAACCAGCCCTTCAGCGGCCGTGACATTACCGATCACCCGCCCTTCGATCTGCAAAGCGCCTTCAAACTGCAGGTCACCATTGACCGTCGCGCCATTCGCTATCAGGGTGGTGCGATCCCCATACTTTTCAATATTAATCGCCTTGGGTTTTACTTTCCGACGCATCTGCAACTGTCTCCTCAAACTGCCATGGAATTTTTTGCTCTACTCGCTTGGGCTTGGGCCCCCGCGACTGGGCAACAACCAACACATAATCGGGCTCAAAACCCTCCGGAATCACCAGCTCCGCAAAGCGCTCATCCGGGCCCGGGATATTCTGGAAATAGCGAAAGCCCAAGCGGATATTCTGTTCCGATACTTCATCTGAAAGGTCCTTGAGCGCCAACGACTTCTCAATCCCCTCCTGACGACCCACCACCGATACCGTGGCCAGCCCCGATAGCAAGCTGTTGTTATCCGAAACCTGGGTCAACATCAGCTTGAGCCGGTAGTGGCCAGGTTGCTCGGCTCGCTGCAGGTCATATTTCTGTATTCTTAACCCCTTGTCGGCGGACTTGGGGGCCATAATATTTTTGTAGAAGGCGAGGTCCTGCTGCAGCTGGAACTTCTCCTCCTCAAGCTGTTTGATGGTCAGGCGAACCGTGTCGGTGGACTGGCGATCAATATCGGCACCCACTCGCAGAGTGGTCACCTCCTGTGCCAGCGCCTCGATTTCAGCCCGTTTCTCGGCCAGCTCGGCACGCAGCAGATCCCGCTCCACCAAAGCCGACTGCTGGGAAGCCATCCCCAGGTATTCCCCCAGCAGGAAGCTGCCCACCGAAAAGAGCCCAAACAGCAGCCAGTACACCAGCCTCTTCGCCAGCCGCTTACCTGGCTGGTCGGGTACAACGATCAGGTGTTCCTGTTTGCTTCCGGTCACTTGTGGCATATTCGATCCTCTTCCCTAAGGCATCAGTGCAACCATATCAAGCCCGCTCTTCTCATTGAGACCGAACATGATATTCATATTCTGCACTGCCTGCCCCGCAGCCCCCTTCACCAGGTTATCAATAACCGACAGCACCACCACCCGGTTTCGACCCTGGGGTCGATAGAGAGCGATTCGGCAGAGGTTAGCACCACGTACGGAGCGCGTCTCCGGCAGAGACCCTGCAGGCATCACATCAACGAACTGCTCATCCCGATATCGCTGCTCAAACAGTGCCTGAAGATCCTCCACCTCCTGGGTAAGGCTGGCATAGAGCGTGGCGTGTATGCCGCGAATCATTGGCGTCAGGTGAGGCACAAAGGTCAGCTCAGGGGCAGTAGTGTGCCCTCTAGCCCGGGAGATTGCTGTTAAGCCCTGCTCAATTTCAGGCAGATGACGATGACCGGAAACCCCGTAGGCCTTGAAACTTTCACTGGCCTCGCACAGCAGCGCGTCAATCTTGGCCTGGCGCCCGGCTCCGCTGACACCGGACTTGGTGTCAGCCACCAGGCTCCGGGGATCAACCACCCCGGCTTCCAGCAACGGCAGCAGCCCAAGCTGTACGGCGGTGGGGTAGCAACCGGGGTTGGCCACCAGACGCGCAGCGGCGATCTGTTCGCGGTTCACCTCCGGCAGCCCATAGACCGCCTCCGCCAACAACTCATGGCAGGCGTGCTCCATGCCGTACCACTGCTTCCACTGGGCAGGGTCCTTGAGGCGAAAGTCAGCCGCGAGGTCGATCACCTTTACGCCGGCGGCCAGCAGATCGGGCACCTGCTGCATGGCAATGCCGTTGGGGGTGGCAAAGAACACCAGGTCACACTGGCTGAGGGACTCCAGGCTGGGTTCCACAAAACAGAGGTCGGTGTGGCCCCTCAGGTTGGGGTACAGGGAAGAGACCGGCATCCCCTGCTCTGCACGAGAGGTCACCACCTCGAGGGATACCTGCGGATGCATCACCAGCAACCGCAACAACTCAACACCGGTGTACCCGGTACCGCCCACGACGCCTACTTTGATCATCGACACACCACCCGCCTCCTGCCCTAGCATGCTGTTTTAACCACTGAAATCATAATGATTTATGTTTTACTAACAAACCCGCATAATAACATGCCCACGCGCAATAGTTGCATCGTTTAAGGCCCCAATGCGTCGCCCCTCTCCCCCCCAGATCATGAACCAGTTTCGCCTCCGCCTGGCCAACGCAGAAGCCGTTCCCCAGCTGGCATTACTCGGTATCCTCAGTGGTCTCATCACCGGCGCGGTCATCATCCTCTTTCGCCAACTGCTGGGTTGGATGCTGGGAACCGGCCTTCCGGAAGGTAACGACGAGAATTTCGAAGGGTTAGCCGATCACTGGCGACTGTTACTGCCCATTGCCGGATCGCTGGTGCTGGTCCTCCTGTTTGCCCTGATCGCCCCCCGGCATCGGCAGACAGGGATCGCCCATGTGATTGAGCGCATGGCTCTGCACCAGGGCCACCTGCCCTTCAAAAATATGCTGGTGCAGTTTGTCGGTGCCCTGATCGCGCTGGCCAGTGGTCACTCCTCCGGGCGCGAGGGTCCGGCAGTCCACCTTGGGGCAGCGGGCAGTAGCGGGCTTGGCCACTGGCTGCGCCTGCCCAACAATAGTGTGCGTACCCTGGTAGGATGCGGCAGCGCGGCAGCCATCTCCGCCGCCTTCAACACCCCCATAGCCGGTGTCATCTTTGCGATGGAGGTGGTGATGATGGAGTACACCATTAGCGGCTTCATCCCGGTGATTCTCGCCTCTGTGATTGCGGCCTTTATGACCGCGCTGGTCTATGGCTCCGAGCACGCCTTTGTAATTCCCCTCATCGAGATGCGAACCCTGCTGGAGTTTCCGCTGGTGATTCTCTGCGGCCTGGCCATCGGATGCCTGGCCGCAAGCTTTATCTGGCTCAGCAAACAGATCAACCGTCGTGCCCCCTCCCCCTACTGGTTCCGCCTGCCACTGGCGGGTGTGCTGACCGGTCTGGTGGCACTGCAGTTCCCGCAGGTGATGGGGATCGGCTACGACACCATCAGCGACATCCTTTTCAATACCGTCGGCCTCGAATTCCTGCTCTTGCTGGTGCTGGCCAAACTGCTGGTATCGGCTGCCGCCTGCGGCCTCGGAGTGCCGGCTGGCACGATCGGCCCCAGCCTCTTTCTTGGCGCCTGCCTGGGGGGCGCCATTGGCCTGATATCGCAGATCTTGTACAGTGGCCCCAGTTCCGGCAGCGGTTTTTACGCCATGCTGGGTATGGGTGCCATGATGGCGGCGGTCCTGCAGGCGCCGCTGGCTGCCCTGATGGCAGTGATGGAGCTGACCCACAACCCCAACATTATTCTACCCGCCATGCTGGCGGTGGTGATTGCCTCGCTCACCAGCCGTTACCTACTCGGGCAGGGCTCGCTGTTTGCCGAGCTGCTGGGACGCGAAATGGCCGACCCACGCTCGCTGCTGGAGCAGGGACTGCACCGGGAAGGGGTCGCCAACATCATGGATGGCGGGCTGGTGCACCTGCCTCGCCAGTGCCCGTTGGCACTGGCACAGGAGCTCCTAAGAGATGCTCACAAATGGGTGGTCGTTGTGGAGGAGGAGTCTCCCCGCTGGATCTTCCGGGCGGACGAGCTTCGACTGCAGATGACCGAGCCCGACCGCCCCGAGGCCTTGGACCTGCTCTCAATTCCGGCGCTACGCAAGGATATTGCGCCGATCTCGGACCAGGCAACCGTGCAGGAGGCGCTGCAAGCGCTCCATGATGCGGGAACGGAAGCGCTCTACGTACGGGACCGCAAAAGCAACCGCGCCATCGGTATTGTGACCCAGGAGTTTATCCAGCAACATTACCGACTCTACCAATAACGCTGTATCGAGTAAGGACTCACTATGCTCTGGGTAAAAGCCTTTCACATCATCGCGGTCATCTGCTGGTTTGCCGCGCTCTTCTACCTGCCACGCCTTTTTGTGTACCACGCCATGAGCGAGGACGAAATCAGCCGAGAGCGGTTCAAGGTGATGGAGCGCAAGCTCTACCGCGGCATTGGCACCCCCTCCATGCTCCTCACCCTGGTGCTGGGTTTTTGGCTGGTCTCCTACAACCACGACTACTACGAAGCCTCTGCCTGGTTCCACGCCAAACTGACCCTGGTGGCCCTGCTGGTGATCTACCACTTCCTCTGCGGGCGCATGGTAAAAACCTTCGCTGCCGATGCCAACACCCGCTCCCATGTGTACTATCGCTGGTTTAACGAGGTACCGGTGCTGATGCTGGTGGGTATCGTGGTACTGGTGGTGGTGCGCCCCTTCTAACGCGACTTGCGCCGCCACGGCGGCGCAGCCATGGGTTAAGGTACCCCTCAGTCCACCGGCCTGAGATCCTCGATCACGATGCCGTCATTGGGCAGTGAGCCCGGCGCTACCGCCTCCACCTCGCCCGAGAGCTTGCACAGGTCCCGAATCGACTGCACGACCGCGGCCTCGTTCAACCCGCTCGTTTCGCAATGCAGGGTCATACGGTCATTGTCGTTGCAGGTTTCCACCCGCAGGCGCGCCTTCTGGATCTCCGGATGACGTGCCACCACGGCGTTCACCTGCTGGGGGCTGACGAACATCCCCTTCACCTTGGTGGTCTGGTCAGCCCGCCCCATCCAGCCGCGAATACGCATATTGGTGCGACCGCAGGAACTGGTACCCGGCAACACCACCGAGAGGTCGCCCGTGGCGAAGCGGATCAGTGGGTAGTCGCGGTTAAAGCTGGTCACCACCACCTCGCCCACCTCCCCCACCGGTAGCGGATCGCCGCTGCCGGGCCGCACAATCTCCAGCAGGATCTCCTCTGCCACGATCAGCCCCTGACGCGCGGAGGACTGGTAGGCGATCAGCCCCAGGTCTGCCGAGGCATAGGCATCGTAATAGGCAATGCCACGGGCATCGAAATACTCCCGCAGCGACTGGGTGAGCGCCGCCCCGGCAAACAGTGCCTTGCGCAGGCTGCTGACATCGACCCCCAGCTCGTCGGCCCGATCAAGAATCAGCTTGAGGAAGGCTGCCGTGCCGCAATAGCCCGTTACACTCAGGTCGTGCATCACCTGCACCTGGGCCTCGGTCTGGCCACCACCGGCCGGGATCACCGTACAGCCGCAGGCACGCGCCCCCGAATCGAGGATGGCCCCGCCGGGGGTGAGGTGGTAGGAGAGACAATTTTGCACCCGATCCCCGGGGCGGAAGCCGGCTGCGTAAAAGGCGCGCCCCACCTTCCACCAGTCGTTGCGCTGCCCCTCGGGATCATAAATCGGTCCCGGGGACTGGTAGATGTGGTTGAGCTTGGCGGTGCCGGTCGCCACCATCCCGGCAAAGGGGGGATGCTTGCGCTGCAGTTCGGTCAGCTCCGACTTGCGCAACACCGGCAGGGTCGCCAAGGCCTCTCGACTGTTGATCTCATGGGGGTTGATCCCCGCCAACTGCTGCGAATACCACACTGTGTTTTCCTGGGCCCAGCGCAGGTGCTCCGGCAGGCGTTTGAGCAAAGTCTGCTCCCTGAGCTCGGCACCCTGGGTCTCGAGCTCATCAAAAAAATCGGACATAGATCCTCCTACAGCCAGCGCTTTCTGCGTTTATAGGATTTAAGGTCCTTGAAGCTGCGGCGCTCTTCATTGCCGCCCCCAAGGTAAAACTGTTTCACATCTTCGTTCTGCAGCAGGTCCTGGCTGGAGCCATCGAGCACCACTTTGCCGGACTCCATGATGTAGCCATAGTCGGCCGCCCGGAGAGCAAAGTTGGCATTCTGCTCCACCAGCAGCATGGTGATCCCCTGCTCCCGATTGATCTTTTCGATAATGCCAAACACCTCTTTCACCAACAGCGGAGAGAGTCCCATCGAGGGTTCATCGAGCAGGATCATCTTGGGACGGGCCATCAGCGCCCGGCCAATGGCCAGCATCTGCTGCTCGCCGCCAGAGAGGTAGCCGGCCAGGCCGGTACGCTCCTTCAGGCGGGGAAAGTAGTCGAACACCATCTCGATATCCTGCTGCACCTGCCGGTCGCGCCGGGTAAAGGCTCCCAGGCGAAGGTTTTCGATGCAGGTCATATCCTCGATGATGCGCCGCCCCTCCATCACCTGGAAGATACCGGAACGAACAATATCCTCGGCGTTCTTGCGGTCGATGCGCTCCCCCATAAACTGGATCTCGCCACGAGTGACCTCACCATCCTCGGTTTTCAGCAGCCCCGAGATCGCTTTCAGGGTGGTCGACTTGCCGGCTCCATTGGGCCCGAGCAGAGTGACAATCTGCCCCTGGGGCACCTCAATACTCACTCCCCGCAACACCAGGATAACGTCGTCGTAGACCACCTCGATATTGTTCACCGACAACAAGGGTGCCGGGTTGGTCGCTTGTTCAACTGCTTGCTGCATTCGCTGATTCCCCGTAGCTGGCCATCCATTCAAAGGCAGGGCACCGGCTGCGACCGGCGCCCACCCCGACTCAATACCCCAGCCAGTCCTCGCGTCGTGGCAGGGTTACCTGGGTCACCCGCTCGACCTTGATATCGCCGCCGTTGTAGTTGCCCTTGTAGATGTTGACGGTATTGATGCCACGGTGATCCTCACTGCTCCAGGTCGCCGGCAGGCACACCCCTTCCAGCCCCTTGGGCACCCAGTTCTGGCGGGCGTACATCCCCTGCTTGATGTTTTCGCCGGTGATACCGCCATTCTCCTTGGCCCACTCCATCGCCTCTTTCATGTAGTAGGCCGAGCAGATACCGCGCATATAGTGGTGGCTGCGAAATGCGTTACCCGATGCATCAGACTCCCTGGAGATCTCCCGTACCAGGGACATCCCGGGGGCATCATCCTCCCAGAAGGGGGTCATGGCCGGGAAGATATAATCCTTCACCCCTGCCCCGGCGGCCTCGAAGATCGGCTTGTCTCCCCCCCAGATATTCGACATAAACTGCACATCGGTACCCACGGTGCCGCAGGATTTGACCAGGGAAACCACCGAACCTCCGAGGTTGGCGATATACGCATAGTTGGAGCCGGAGTCCTTGAGCGACAGGCACTGGGCCTTGAAGTCGCCGGGTTTCATGGAGACCACGATCGGCGGCATCACTTCAAAGCCCAGCTCGGTCGCATACTCGGCACAGGCCTCCTTGGGCGCATTGGGGTAGGGGTGGTTGTCGCCAACGTGGGTGAATTTCGGACTTCCGGAGCCCCCCCTGTTTTTCCAGTCCTCGGCGGCCCACTGCACCAGCGCGCGGCATCCGTCCGAGTAGGAAGCACCGTAGAAAAAGTTGTAGGGGGCGGGCTTTTGGGTCTTGGGATTTTTGCCCGTGGGATCAGTCAGGTGACCGGAGTAGGAGGCGGAGTAGACCGGCACCTTGTCTTTGGCGACAAAGGAGATCAACGCCTCGGTATCGGCAGTACCCCAACCCTGCATGGCCACCATGTTGTTGCGCGATACCCACTTTTTGTAGGAGGCGATCGCCTGCGGCACCTTGTAGGCGTAGTCGATGGTCTCAAACTCCAGGCCGGTCCCGTTGATGCCACCATGGCTGTTGATGTAGCTCATAGCATCGCGGATACCGTCTGCGTAGTTCTTGCCCACAAAGGCGGTCGGGCCCGACAGATCCGCCAGGTGACCAACAAATACCGAGTCCTCTGCCTGAAGGCTGGTTGCCGCCAACGCGCCGGCGACCAGGGTGCCGATCAATACTCTCTTGTTCATTGCAGGATACCTTTTTCTTGTTGTTGTCGATTCCGGCGACTGCTAACACCGGTGGCTTGGGAATAACCCCACCGCACACCCGTTGATCGGGGATCAATAGGAGAACGGATAAAACTTCCAGTAGGCTTTAATCTGTTGCCATCGATGCGCCAGCCCCTGGGGCTCGAAGATCAAAAACAGGATGATAACCAATCCAATACTCATCTCCTTGAGATAGGCCAGCCCGTCGGTAAAGGCGGTGCTGTTCCCCCAACTGGTGGCGGACAGCAGGCCGACAATCCCCTCCAGCACCTCCGGCAGCATCACCATAAAGATCGTACCCAGCAGAGCCCCCTTCACCGATCCCAGTCCGCCAATAATGATCATGGCCAGGAACTGGATCGACATCAGGATGGTAAAGCCTTCGGCCGAAACAAAGCCCAGGTAGTGACCGTAGAGGGCACCGCCGATGCCGGCATAAAAGGAGGAGACACCAAAGGAGAGCAACCGGTACTTGGTCAGGTTGATACCCATAATCTCCGCTGAAAGGTAGTGATCCCTAACCGCTACAAAGGCGCGTCCGTCGCGTGTACGCATCAGGTTGGTTCCCCACAGGTACATGGTCACCAGTGCAAACAGGGCGATGTACCAGAAACTCTGGTCGTTGGTGAACTCATAGCCGAAAAGGTTGACCGGGGGGGCCGAGGCGCCGTAGGAGCCGCCGGTAAACCAGTCGGCACGTGCGAAAAAATCCTCCAGGATAAACTGCGCCGCCAGGGTGGCCACCGCCAGGTAAAGCCCCTTGATACGCGCAGCCGGGGAGCCGAAGATCATCCCCACCACCATGGTCATGTAGCCCGCCAGGGGAATGCAGAAGAAGACCGGAATACCGAAACTGTTGTGCAACCAGGCCGAGGCGAAGGCACCAAAGCCGAAGAAGGCGCCATGGCCCAGGGAGATCTGGCCGGTAAACCCGACCAGGATATTGAGTCCCAGCGCGGCGATCCCGAGATAAGCCACCTGGATCCCCAGAGTGAGGAAATAGGCGTCCAGCACCAGGGGGGCCAGGCAGAGCAGGAGGATGCCGGCAACGGCAAGGTAGCGGGTAAAGCGGGTTTCGAAGATGGTGCTGTCAGCCGCGTAGCTGGTTCTGAAATCACCGCAGGGTCGTAAGGATACAGTCGACATGCCAGAGCCTCCCTAAATCCGCTCGATATCTTTGGTCCCGAACAGACCATAGGGTTTGATGCAGAGGATCAAAATCAGTACGTAGAAGGGGGCGATGGCGTAGAGGTTACCCACGTGCAGGTACTGTCCATCGATAAACTCCGCCACGTTTTCCAGCACGCCGATAATCAGGCCGCCGACCACCCCACCGACGATGGAATCCAGGCCGCCGAGAATCACTGCGGGAAACACCTTGATGCCGATCACCGAGAGGGCATCGGAGACGCCGTTGACCATCCCGATCACCACCCCGGCGGTGGCGGAGACCACCGCCGAAATGGCCCAGCTCATGGCAAACACCCGCTTGACGGAGATCCCCAGGCTCTGGGCCACCTGCTGGTCAAAGGCAGTGGCGCGCATCGCCAGCCCCATCCGCGAATGTTTGAAGAACCAGTAGAAGGCCACCATGATCACCACCGAAATCACCAGGCTCATGATGTAGGCAAACTCGATATTGAGGCCGCCGATGGTGATCACCTCGGTGTCAAAAACGCGGGGATAGCTCTCCGCCGAGACCCCGAAGATCCACTTCATCAGCGCCTGGAAAAAGATCGACAGGCCGATGGTCACCATGATCACCGAGATGATCGGCTCGCCGATCAAAGGGCGTAACACGATCACCTGCAGCAGCACACCGAAGGCCATCATAAAGACCAGGGTGAGCAAAAAGCCGATAAAAAAGGGCAGTTGCATGTGCACCAGAAACGCCCAGCACACCCAGGCGCCGATCAGCAGAAACTCACCCTGGGCGAAGTTGACCACCTGGGTGGATTTGTAAATGAGCACAAAGCACATCGCCACCACCCCGTAGAGCATGCCGACGATAAGGCCGTTCAACACCAGTTGCAGCAGTAGCCCCCAGTTCATGATGCGATCCTCCGTGGCGATTGTGATTCATCGGTTTGATGGGCGTGTTCTGTGTTATCTGTCTTCAGGCACTCCACCTTGAGGGTGGTCTGGATGCGCGAGCGGCTGCCATCCTGAAAGCTGATCATGGTGTCGATCTCCACCTGTTTATCGCCGGAATAGATAGCGTCGATGATCTCCCGGTATTTTTCAGCGATCACACTGCGACGCACCTTGCGGGTGCGAGTCAGCTCGCCATCGTCGGCATCCAGCTCCTTGTAGAGCAGCAGGAAACGGCCGATCCGCTGGGCCTCGGGCAGGGTCTCGTTGACCATCTCCACCTCCTGCCGCAACAGCTCATACACCGACTCGTGGGCCGACAGGTTGGTGTAGTTGGTAAAGGCCAGTCCGTTCTGCTCCGCCCATTTGGACACCACACTGAAGCGGATGCAGATGATCGCCGACAGGTAGGGGCGGCCGTTCCCCAGCACCACCGCCTCGGCGATGAAGGGAGAAAACTTCAGTTTGTTTTCGATAAACTGCGGGGAGTAGCGATACCCCTGCTCGGTCTGGGCCAGGTCCTTGAGCCGGTCGATCACCACCAGGTGCTGGCTGTCCGCCTTGAAGTAGCCGGCGTCGCCGGTGTGCATCCAGCCCTCCTTCACATCCTCGGCGAAGGCCTCCTCGTTCTTGTAGTAGCCGCTGAACATGCCGCTGTTACGAGCCACGATCTCACCTACGCCATTGTCATCCGGGTTGATCACCCGGATCTCGGCATTGTCGAAGGCCACACCAACGCTGTCGTAGTCGATGTCATTACCGCGGTGGATGGTGTAGGCGCCACAGAGTTCGGTCTGGCCGTAGAGCTGGCGCAGGGGCACCCCGATCGCCTGGAAAAAGCGGAAAGTGTCGGGACCCATGGCCGCGCCCCCGGTGGCGGCGCTGCGCAGGTTGGAGAAGCCAAGGCGATCCCGCAGGGCCCGCAACAAAACCCACTCCGCCAGCTGCGAACGTTGGCCACGGTCGAGCGCGCGGGTGGCCCGTCTCATTCCCCAGTCGAACAGCGCCCGTTTAAAGGGGGTGGAGTCGATCATCCGCGCCCGCACATCGGCAACGATGTTCTCCCACACGCGAGGCGCCAGCAGCACGAAATGGGGACCTATTTCCCGCAGGTCCGCCATCAGCGTCTCCTGCTCCTCGACAAAGTTGACCACCTGGCGGCTGATCAGGCTCTGGCCCAGCGCGTAGACCTGTTCCATGATCCAGGGCAGGGGCAACACCGACACATAGTTATCGCCGGGAGCTTTGGCATCGGCCCTCAGGTAAGCGGCACAGTGGTCGAGGAACGGGCCCGCGTGCAGCATCGCCATCTTGGGGCGGGAGGTGGTACCGGAGGTGGTGCAGAGGATAGCGAGCTCCTCGCCGCGGGTCGCTTCCACCATCCGGGTGTAGGCGGCGGCATCCTGCTGCTCCTGCTCACGCCCCATCTGGTAGAGGCGCTCGATCTCCAGCAGGCGTGGATCCTGGTACTTGCGCATACCGCGCGGGTCGCAATAGATGATCCATTCAACCGAGGGGATCTGCTCTCCCAGCTCCAGCAGCTTGTCACACTGCTCCTCATCCTCGGCGATAATCACCCGCGCCTCGGCGTAGTTGATCAGGTAGGCGACCTCCTCGTGAAGCGAGTCCTGGTAGATCCCCAGCGAGTAGCAGCGCAGGGCATGGGCGCTGATCTCGCCCCACAACCACTCGGGGCGGTTTTCCCCCAGCAAGCCGATCACGTCCCCGGGCTGAACGCCAAGGCGGTCGAGCCCGAGGGTGATCCACTTGACCCGGTCGTTATAGTCACGCCAGCTGTATTCACTCCAGATGCCGAACTCCTTCTCCCGCATCGCCACCTGGTCGCCAAACAGGGCCGCGTTGTAGGCCAGCACCTTGGGGAAGGTATCAAAGCGTTCGACATCGACATAGTCGGTTTTCAGCGCGTCCATCAGGCCACCTCCCCTGTACCTTCGAGCTCCGGGTCTTCCTCTCCCAGGTAAGCTTTCTGCACATGTTCGTTGGCCATCACCGCTTCGGGACTGCCCTCGACCACCTTTTTGCCGAAGTCCAGCACCATCACCCGGTCAGAGATATCCATCACCACCCCCATATCGTGCTCGATCATGGTGACCGTCATGCCAAACTCGGCATTGAGATCCATGATGTAGCGGGCCATATCCTCCTTCTCCTCCAGATTCATACCCGCCATGGGCTCATCCAGCAGGATCAGGTCGGGCTTGAGGGCGATCGCCCGGGCCAGCTCTACCCGCTTGCGCAAGCCGTAGGAAAGGGTTCCGGCGATCGCTTTGCGAATATGGCTGATCTCGAGAAAGTCGATGATCTCCTCCACCGCTCGGCGATGGGCCAGCTCCTCCCGCTTGGCGGGGGAAAACCAGTAAAGCGGGCCGGTGAAGAAATTGTTGTTCAGCATATGATGGCGCCCGACCATAATGTTATCGAGCACACTCATGTGGCCAAAGAGGGCCAGGTTCTGGAAGGTGCGGCCGATGCCCAGCTCAGCCCGCGCGTTGGGCTTTAGATGGGTCACCTCCTGGCCACTGAAGAGGATTCGTCCCTGGTTGGGTGAGTAGCGACCGGAGATGCAGTTGAGCATTGAGGTTTTACCGGCCCCGTTGGGGCCGATGATGGAGAAGACTTCGCCGGAGTTGACTGAGAAGCTGATGTCGGTCAGGGCCTTGACCCCACCGAACGCGAGGGAGACCGCTTCTACCTTTAGCAGAGGGACGTCGCTCATCGGCCACCCCCTCTTGCCGTTGAAGGGGTAGGGGCTCCTGCCCCAACCTCGCCGCTGAGCGCCGTGCGATAGGATTCATCCATAAACGTGACCCTGTCTTGTTGTTATTTTTTCACTGGGTGTCCTCGATTATGCCACTCCGCTCAAAGGCGAGGATTGATTATCTTGCTTAAGAGATGGACAATATTGCTGTTTGAGCCCGCACCTTCCCCAGCCCCCGCCGGCCGGCGCGATCCCCCCTTACGACTTTAGGAGTAGAACCCTGGAAACCCCCGTCCCCGACCCCCGCCAACTCGTGGAGCTGGTCACTGAGCGCATGCCCTTCGGCAAGTACCAGGGCTGGGTCCTGAAAGACCTGCCCGAGCCCTACCTGGTGTGGTTCAAGCAGAAAGGCTTCCCCGGAGGGCACCTCGGGCAACTGCTGCAGACACTTTATGAGGTCAAGCTAAATGGGCTGGAACCCCTGCTGGAGGAGCTTTCGCGCCGCCATCGGGGGGGAAGCGGCTAGGGGGTGCTCTCTTCGATATACTCCCAGCCGTGGGCGGTGTAGATCCAGCTGGAGCCATTGACCTCACTGAAACGCAATATCACCAACCCCTGGGTGGAGTCGGTCAGCTTGAGCTGGTAGGCGGGCTCCTCATAGCGATTCTTGCTACCGGTCTCCTCCATCACCTGCCAGCGCACGCCATCAAAAAACCAGCTGTCGCCGTTACGGGTATCAAGCTTGAGGGTCACCGGTTTGCCATCCATTGAGGAGCTGGCGCTGTATAGGGCGAAGTTGGTTTCCGCCGCCAGGGCCGTGCCGGCCCACACCAGAATGAATACTGCCCATAACCTGCGTCCCACATTCGCTCCTTGATACTGCGCTAGTATTGGCTGCCACTCCCGCAGGGCGATATGATAGCCCCAGAAGCGCCCTTTAAACTTACCGAGCCGTGGAAATATTGCAAGCATGAGCGAGTCATCTCCCAAAACATCGCCCAACGCGACCCCGGCATCCACCGCTGCTCCCCCAGAGCCCCCCGAAGCCAAGTCCGGCGCGCCCCGTAGAAAAGTGCGCGAGGAGCTCAACACTCCAGCCCACCAGCGCATCGAAGAGGAGTTTGAGGAGGCTTGCGCGCGCCTGGAGCAGCTTGATTACAGCCTGCTGAGCATGAGCCGCATGCCAACCGAAACGGAGTTGGCCGACGCGCGCCATTATCGCTCCATCTGGCACAGCGCACTGATGGTGATCAGTTGCGTCCTGGCACTCTGCGTGCTGGGTTACCTGCCGGCCTGGCTGGGGGGTATCAGCGGCGCCCTGCTGTTTATCCTGGCGGCTGGCTATTTTGACGGCATCATCCCCCTGGTACCGGGTGGCAACCGCTACACCCACCTGCTCCGTAAGCGCCAGCAACTGCACCTGCAACTGCGCGACTATGTGCGCAAGGTCGAGGGCAGCTACGGCTATCTCCACCTGCTGCAGCCCCTGCAGCAGCTGAACCCCAACCTGCAGCGCCACTACTTCAACAAGCTCTGTTCCCTCTCCCGCAAGGGCCTCCTTGCCCGCCAGATCAGTTCGCTGGAAAACCTCAGGCTCTATTACGAGTTCCTGCTCGAGGCCAACAACGCCAACCTGATCCGGGAGCAGCTGAAACTCAAGGAGCAGATGGCTCGAGAGGCCGAGGAGATGGCCGCCCCCGATGAGGGGGTCGCCGCAGCGGAGCCAGCAGCGCAAGCAACCGATGACACCACCAACAACCCATAATATACTTGCCCGTTCCTCGCACTCATAACAAATACAAATTCAAGCGCGATCAGGGGAACCCATGTTGTCCGTACGACCGGTAAATAGCCTCGCTGATGTGGTGGCGGTCGAGCAGGTTCCGATTGAAGATCGGGGACTGCCCAACAGCACCTACCAGCTATTACAGGACGCCGCACGCCTCTATGGAGAGAGGATCGCCATCAGTTACCTGATGACGGGCAGCTGTGACGAAAAATCGGTCGATATCAGCTACCGCGAACTCTTTCACCGGGTCACCCAGACCGCCAATGCCCTCCACCGCCTCGGCATTGAATCCCGGGATGTGGTCTCCACCCTGCTCCCCAACCTGCCCCACAGCCACTATGCAATTTGGGGCGGCGAAGCGGCCGGCATCGTCAACCCCATCAACCCCCATATCGCCATCGACCAGGTGGTGGCGATCATGAACTCGGTGAAGAGCAAGGTACTGATCACCCTGGCCCCCTATCCCGGCAGCGACCTGTGGCAGAAGGCGCTGGAGATCAAGAAGCGGGTTTACTCGCTGCGCGCCATTCTTATCGTCGACCCGGTTAACCTGCTGCCCCTGCCCAGGCGCGCCATGGTCTCCATCCGGCGCAAGCTGCCCCGTATGCAGGGGGTTTATGATTTCGACAAGGCCCTCTCCCGCTGCCCGGCGGATATGCTGGAGAGCCACCGCCAGATCCAGCCCCAGGAGATCGCCGCTTACTTTTACACCGGCGGTGCCACCGGGACTCCGAAAATCACTCCCCACAGCCATCGTAACGAGGCGGCCATGGCGCTGATGCTTAACTGCATGCTGCGCTTTCAGCAGGGGCAGGTGATACTGAGTGGCCTGAGCCTGAGTCACGCCAACGCCCTTATCATTGCCGGCCTGGCCCCCTTTATGGCAGGAGCCCGGGTACTGCTCCCCGGCATGGAGGGATACCGGGGTGAGCAGGTGCTACAGCGGCTTTGGGCCCTGATCGATCACTACCGGGTAGAGGTGATCAACGGGGTTCCTGCCTTCTACAAACGCGCCCTCTCTGTGCCAGTTGGCAGCCACCGCCTGGATCGGGTTCGCTTTGCACTTTGTGGCGCCTCACCCCTGCCCACCAAACTGATCGAACAGTTCCAACAGCATTGCGGTATCCCCCTGGTGGAGGGCTACGGCCTTACCGAGGGCACCTGCGTCAGCAGCCTGAACCCTCCAGGGGAGGTACGCGCCGGATCCATCGGTATCCGTATGCCCTACTCCGGCATGAAGGCTGTGATTCTCGATGAAAACCAACGCTACCTGCGCGACTGCGCCGTCGACGAGATCGGCCACATCCTGATCCGTGGCCCCCATGTGTTCCCAGGCTACATTCAACGCGAAAAAAACCATGATGTCTGGATCGGCGATAATGGCTGGTTCGACACCGGCGACCTGGGGCACTGTGACGCCCAGGGCTACTACTGGCTGCACGGCCGCAGCCAGGACCAGATAAGCCAACCCGGCCACCTGCGCGACCCCCGCCCCATTGAGCATCGGCTGCTGCAGTTCCCCGGTGTGATGCAGGCGGCGGTTGTGGGGCGCAACGATGCCCAGGGTGAGCACCAGATAGTGGCGTACGTCAGCGCACAGGCCGGGGCCGACCTCTCCCTTGAGGAGCTCAGCGACGCCTACCACTCCGAGGCCGAGCCGCCACTCCCCCCACTGCCGCGCATCTACCGACTCGAGCGCCTGCCCCTCACCAGCGTGGGTAAGGTAGACCGGCAGGTGCTTCGCAAGGACGCCCTTTGCCGACTCTATCAAGAGCTGCTGGAGGATCTGCGTGGAGCCACCGAGATCCGTGTCGACATCATCACCAACGACCAGTTGGAGCAGGTAGCCCGCATTCAGGGTCTCCCCGACGACGCCCCCCTGCAGGAGCAGGTCAACGACCGCCTTAAGGGACTGCCTATCCGTGCCGAGCTGGTATAATACCCACCCGACCATCAGGGTATCCCTATGCCAACGACCGCTCCCATGCCCCTCGCCCAGCTCAAGCACTGGCAACAGATCGCCTTTATCACGGCACTGGCCGAGCGCAGCCTGCCCAACTACCGCCTCTTTTCCGAGCTCTGCCAAAGTGGAGACGCCAGCGTTCTTCGCCAGAACCTCAACCTGCTGTGGGACTGTGCCGGCGGGCTGCAGGGCGCCAAAAATTTCGACAAACAGCTCGACCTGCTGGAGGAAAACACCCCCGACCCGGCTCGCTTCGACAGCTACGGCGCCCGTCCAGCCCTCGACTGCTGCGTACTGGTCAATGCCGCCCTCTCCTGTGCCATGAAGTCGAACCTCGACGACTGCCAGAGCGCCAGCACCCTGTCCCTGGCCACCCTGACGGACTTCCTCGAATTCAGCGGCGCCATCGATGGCGCGGACCCTGACTGTGATGCCCAGCTGCAGGCGCACCCCCTCCACCAACAGGAGGTGGCGTTCCAGCAGGCGCTGTGCAAGCGGTTGCTGCAGAGCCCAAACCCCAACAAGCAGCTGATCCAGGACCTGCGCACACTGGCCGCCAACGAGGGGGTCAGCCAGCTCGGGATCAGTGCAGAGGCTGACTAGCCCCAGGCTGTGAACCCCGACACGTTCCCGTGAGAAAGTAGCGACCCTCGCTCAAAGCTGGGGAGTTGTTCACTGAACCCTTTGACCCCGGCGGTATACTGGCCACCTGTTTTTCACCGCTCCCAGGGTGTGCACCATGACCAATTCAGCTCTCAGCCTCGACCGCGTTCAACAACTTCACCCCCTGCAGTTCCTCAGCCCCTCGGCCCACCAGCAACTGCTGGCAGCCGCTGAACAGGTGAAGGTCAGCAAGGGGAGCATCATCCTCAAAAAGCGCAACACCCTGCCCACCACCTGCTACCTGATCAGCGGGCAGGTGGAGTTGCGGCACTCCTTTGACGACCGAAAGCCGCTGCACGCCAACGACCAGTTGGCCTGCCAGCCGCTGGAAGAGCTGGTGCGTGAGGGGGCCAGTGTCCGGGCGCTGGAAGAGTGCGTACTGTTGCGTTTCGAGCGAGACCTGATCGCCTACCTCAGCACCCTCACCAGTGACAGCGACACCTATGCGGTGGTCAATATCGAGGAGGGGGTGGATTACCTCGACGACACCCTGATCGATGATGACTATCAGGAGGACTGGACCCTCCAGCTGCTCGACTCACCCCTGGCCCGCAACCTCAAGCCGGTTGCCCTGCACCGGCTGATGGCGCTGCTGGAACGGTTGCCGGTCAAGCGCGGCGAGCAGTTGATCCAGATGGGCAGCCATGCCGACTACTTTTACATCCTGATCAGCGGCGAAGCGGCCCTCAGTACCGAGCTGCACGGCCCCTTCCGTGGGCAGACCATTGAGTTGCACGAAGGCTCCCATTTTGGCGAGGAGGCCCTGCTGGGAGAAACCCTCCGCAACGCCACCGTCACCATGACCAGTGACGGCATGGTGGGACGACTCAACCGGGAACAGTTCCTGGAAGTCTTTGCCGACTCCCTCATGCCGGTTCTCAGCGAGGCCGAATTCTTGCGCCGCCTCAACCAGCTTGAGGGGCCCTGCACCCTTCTCGATGTCCGTTTTCGTGAGGAGCTGCGTAACGACACCCGTAAACAGGTGCTCAACATCCCCATCAGCCGCCTTCGCAGCGCCCTGCCCCAGCTGGATCGCAGCACCACGTACCTGTTGTCTGCCCAGGGAGACCAGCGCAGTGAGCTGGCCACCTGCATTCTGCGCCAACATGGCTTTAACGCCTACCTGCAGGCAACACCGGTCGATAGCCAGAAACAATCGGCTTAACCCCGGCCCCGATCGACTACTCTGGAATAAGAGGGGGTCGATCTATGGGATCCGAAATCGATCGCACCGAGTTTACCGGTGCGGACTTTGAACGCTTTCGCCGACAGCTGCAGGATAACCTGGGCCAGCTGCGCCAGCTGTTGTGCCGTCCCGGCTTTGGCGAGGGAGCTCCCAGCTTCGGCGCCGAACTGGAGCTCTACCTTATCGATGCGGCCGCTCTTCCCCTGTCGCTTAACCAGGAGATTGCGGAGCGGGCGTCAGACCCGGCCCTCTCCCTTGAGCTGAACCGCTTCAACCTCGAGTACAACTTCCCCCCGATCCACAGCAGCCAGGCTCCTTTCAGCCAGCTCAGGCAGCAGATCGACAGCGCCCTCACTCAGCTGGGTCGGCACGCAGCCCCCCTGGGAGCCCGCCTGTTGGCGATCGGCATACTGCCGACCCTGCGCATGAGCCATATGGGGGAGTCCGCCATCACCGATAGCGCCCGCTACCGGGTGTTGTCCAAAAGCCTCAAGGCGCAGCGCGGCGAAGCCTTCAACATCGATATCCGTGGTGCGGATCACCTGCAGATGCGTTGGCAGGAGATCACCCTGGAGGGGGCCAACACCTCTTTCCAATACCACTACCGGGTTCGCCCGAGCGCGTTTGCCGACACCTATAACGCGGCCCAACTGATTACCCCCCTAGTGCTGGCGCTGGGCGCCAATTCGCCCCTCTTCCTGGGCCACCGGTTGTGGCACGAGACCCGCGTGGCGCTGTTCAAGCAGTCGATCGACCCCCGCACCCCGACCCCACTGCATCGGCGCCACCCTTCGCGGGTCAGCTTCGGCCAACACTGGGTCAAACAGGATATTACCGAACTGTTTGAGGAGGGGGTCTCCCTGTTTCCGCCGTTGCTGCCCGTGGCTGACGCCCCCCCCTCTTCCGCAGAGAGCGAAGATCGGGGCCCCTCCCTGGAAGCATTACGACTTCACCAGGGCAGCATCTGGTGCTGGAATCGGGCCCTCTACGATCCCGCCGATGGGGGGCACTTGCGTATCGAGTTACGAGCCCTGCCGGCCGGCCCGAGTTCGCTGGACATGGTGGCGCTGGCGGCCTTCGCCGTCGGCCTGATGGAGGGGTTGCGGCCGCAGATGGAAGCGATCACTCGCTTACTTCCTTTTGGCTGCTGCAAGGACAACTTCTACCGCGCCGCCCGGGAAGGGCTAGGGGCACAACTGGTGTGGCCCAACCCGGCCCGCGGAACCCTCAGGGAGTCGGCGCTGACACCACTCGTCGACAGCCTGCTGCCCTGCGCCGCCGAGGGGTTGTCCCGCATCGGCATACACCCCCGGGAGATCGACCAACAACTGGAGCTGATCCGAAATACCCTGAGCACCCAAACCAATGGCGCCCGCTGGCAGCTGGCCAGCTTCCAGCACCTCAGCGATACCCTCAAGCCCTCTGCCGCCCTGTCGGCTCTGGTGGAATCCTACTATCAGCGCCAGCAGAGCGGGCTGCCGGTGCACCAATGGGAGCTGGCCGATGGACACTAGGGAGTCTTTGCACTGGATCCGTGATCGCTCCAGCCTGGACCTTGGCGCCAGTCCCCTCGAGTTTGTGCGCAAACTGCCCGGCCCCTGCGCCCTCTGGCTGGAGGGGAAAGATGTAAACAGAACCCGCGCCCTCTGTACCCTGCTACACGGCAACGAGCCCTCGGGGTGCAACGCCATCTGGCAGTTCCTTAAGGGCGGCGAGACACCGCACACCAACGCCCTCCTGATCATCGCCTCGGTACGGGCCGCCATGACCGAGCCCCGTTTCAGTTACCGTATGCTCCCTGGGCAACGTGACCTCAATCGCTGCTTTCGCCCCCCGTTCGACGATAGTCGCGGGGAACTCGCCCTGCAGATACTGGAGACAATCAGCCGCCACCGCCCGGAGGCTTTGCTGGATATCCACAACACCTCGGGATCGGGGCCGGCGTTTGGTGTCTCCATCAATGGTGACCAGCGCCACCGTGCCCTGACCTCACTCTTTACCAACGATCTGATCGTCACCGACCTGCGGCTGGGCGCCCTGATGGAGTTGAGCGATGACCAGCAACCCACGGTCACCATCGAGTGCGGAGGCAGCCGCGACCCAGCCGCGGACCTGGTCGCCGGTGAGGGGATCTATCGCTTTCTGTGCAGCGAGCAGGTGCTGGAGAGCAGCGCCGCCAACTCAGTCACCTGCTACCGGAATCCACTGCGACTCGAGCTGGCTGAGGGTACCCGGCTTTGTTACAGCGATGCCCCCGATGCCCCGGGCGATCTGGTGCTCAGTCTCCGGGCCGAGGCACTCAACTACGGCACCCTCTCTCCCCAGGAGCCGATCGCCCGCCTGGGTCCAGAGGGGTTCAGCAAACTCAGGGTGACCGGCCCGAGCGGCACGCAGCCCCTGGAAGCCCATTTTGAGGTCCGCGACGGCCAGCTTTATAGCCGGGCCCCTACCCGCCTTTTCATGCTCACCATGCGACCCGAAATCGCCCTCAGCGACTGCCTGTTTTACTTTATGGGGTGAAGACCCGCTTACTGGGCAAAGCCTTCGCGCAGTGCCCGCAGGCGAGCTGCGTTGGCCCCCAGGTCACTGCGACCGATCCGCGATGCCGAGCGCATATCGATCCTGGCTCCCTCCCCCTGGGGCTGCACCCGGATCACCAGGTCATCCTTGAAGCCGAACAGGGTACTGGTCACCACGGCTTCCAGGTGCCCGCGCTCGGGCTCGTCGGCTACCAGCTCCCACCCCTTGGCCTGTACCATCGCCTTGAGCCGGATATAGGCTTGCTCGGGATCAGAGTCGGTGGTCAGGGGGAGCAGGTCGGGGTAACCCACGCGCTGCTGGGACGCCACCGCCTCACCACCATAGTCGACCCCATGGTCCCCGGGACCCCGCAGAGAGGCGACCGCCTCGAAAACCGGCGGATTGCGGGTATCGGTGGTGACATCGTGGATGAAGGGTACGGTTTTGGCCTTGTGGACCTGCACGGCGTAAAGTGCTACGACCAACACCATCATCAGTGCGATCCAACCGCCCCGAGAGGCCTGCGCCCGTTCGTGCTGGCGGCGGGCCAGCAGGATCAGGACAGCTGCCAGCAGCAGGGTGGCCAGGCTCAACACAACCTGCCCCTGCATAATCAGGAAGGCGGTGCCGAACCCCCACAGTTGCCAGCGGAAACCGGCCACCGCCAGGGGAAACAACAGCAGGCCCAACAGGGTTATCGGCAGGAGCAGTGCCCCCAATCGCTCGCTTCGGGTCATTCAGGCAGTCCTCTGGCTTGCTTCCATCAATTTCAGCAAAAAAATTATAGTACACAAAGATTTTTATGCGCTTGTCATCTAAAGAAGGGCGGTTGTTCCCCCCTCACCCCTTGGCGTACCCTTGGCTATGGCAACCGCCCAAGGTTCTTGAGGAGTTACCTGCATGACACCCGCGGTCAAGGCGGCGCAACGCGCCGGCATCCCCTTTACCCTGCACACCTATGCCCACGACCCCGCCAACACCCACTTCGGCGAGGAGGCGGCCCAGGCCCTAGGCCTGAGCCCCGACCAGGTCTTCAAAACCCTGATTGCGGACCTGGGCGGTGAACTGGTGGTGGCGGTGATCCCCGTCGCCTGCCAGCTCAACCTCAAGGCCCTGGCCAAGGCGCTGGGGGCCAAGCGCGCCCTGATGGCGGAGGTGGCCCGCGCGGAGCGCAGCAGCGGCTACGTGGCCGGAGGAATCAGCCCCCTGGGCCAGCGCAAAGCCCTGCGCACCTGCATCGACCGGCGGGCATTCGATCTTGAGCGTATCCACGTCAGTGCCGGCCGCCGTGGGCTGGAGATCGAGCTGGCCGCCAGCGACCTGCAACGCTTGACCCGTGCCATCACCGCTCCCATCGGGGAACCCTAGGTCGCCTTGGGTCGGTGCTAAGCGCCGGGCTTGCCTCAACAAATGAATCGTGATTCACTTCATGTAAAAGTGAACCGGAATTCATTCTATGGCTTATCGCGCTACCGCCGCCACAGAGGCCCGTAAGCAAGCGTTAAAACAGCGCCTGCTGGAGGCTGCCCTGGAGATAGTTTCCCGGGAGGGATTCGCCGGCCTCAGCATCAGCGCCGTGGCCTCCGAGTGCGATGTTGCCACCGGCACTCTCTATCGTTACTTTCACAACAAGGCTGCGCTCTGCGCAGCCCTCTTCGCCGCCGCCTCCCAGCGCGAGGTAGAACAGGTTGCCAAGGCCTCCACCCGCCATCGGAGTGCGGCCGATAACCTGGCCAGCGCCATCGCCACCTTTGCCCATCGGGCACTGCGCAATCCACGCCTGGCCTGGGCCTTGATCGCCGAACCGGCGGACCCGCTGGTGGAGGCCGCACGGCTCAGTTACCGCCAGGCCTACGCCAGGGTGTTTACCGAGCTGGTCCGCGAGGGGATGCGCCAGGGCTGTTTTCACTGCAACCACCCGGAGCTGGTAGCCGCCGCACTGGTGGGCGCCCTGGCCGAATCACTGTTAGGCCCCCTGAGCCCCGCCAACCCAAGCCCCCAACACCAGGAGAGCATCCTGGAGATACAACAATTTGCCCTGCGCGCGCTGGGCTGCCCGGTCATTCCACAACCGGGCACGCCCCAACCTGGCACGTCACAACCCGACGGAGAACATCATGAACCGACCTGATTATCTGGCTGAAACCCACGAGGTGATTAACACCCCTCCCCCTCTGGAGAACTACAACCTCTACCTGCAGGATATGGCCCTGCAGGAGGCGGTGGCGCGAGAAGGTGCGGGCTGGGCCGATGAGGCGCTGCAACGTTATGGTGCCCTGACCGGCAGCCGCGAGATGATCGAATGGGGGCATCTCGCCAACCGCCACAAGCCGGAGTTCAACACCCACGATCGCTATGGCCACCGCATCGACCAGGTGGATTTCCACCCCAGCTATCACCAGCTGATGGAACGGGCCATCCGCGAAGGGATACCTTCCGCCCCCTGGAGCGATCCCAAACCGGGTGCCAACGTTGCCCGTGCGGCCCTCAACTACCTGCAATCCCAGGTAGAAGCGGGCCACGGCTGTCCATTGACCATGACCTTTGCCGCGGTACCCACCCTGCGCAAGCAGCCCGGGGTGGCCGCACGCTGGCTGCCCCTGATCCACTCATGCCGTTACGACCCCAGTAACCAGCCCATCGGCCTAAAGCAGGGTGCGACCATCGGCATGGCGATGACTGAAAAGCAGGGAGGGTCCGATGTTCGCGCCAACACCACCCGCGCCTACCCGATCGGTGAGGATGAGCAGGGCCAGCGTTTTGCCCTGGTGGGACACAAGTATTTCGTTTCTGCCCCCATGAGCGATGCCTTCCTGATGCTGGCCTACACCGATAAGGGGCTGAGCTGCTTTCTGGTTCCCCGCTGGCTGGAGGATGGTCGTAAAAACCCGCTGCAGATCCTGCGCCTGAAAGAGAAGAGCGGCAACGCCTCCAATGCCTCATCCGAAGCGGAGTTGAGGGGGGCCGAGGGCTGGTTGATCGGCGAAGAGGGGCGAGGGGTTGCCAACATCCTGGAGATGGTCGCCCTGACCCGCTTCGACTGCATGGTCGGCTCCGCCGCCGGCATGCGCCAGGCCAGCGTACAGGCACTGCACCACTGCCACCACCGCTCCGCCTTTGGCAACCTGCTCGACCGGCAGCCGCTGATGCAGAACGTGCTGGCAGACCTGGCGATCGAGAGTGAGGCCGCTCTGGTGATGGCGATGCGCATGGCGCGGGCCCTGGACAGCGACGATGAGCAGGAGGCGATGCTGATCCGCCTCGGCACCGCCGTCGGCAAGTACTGGATCTGCAAGCGTACCCCCGGTCACGCCTACGAGGCGATGGAGTGTATCGGCGGCAGCGGGGTAATGGAAACCACCATCATGCCGCGCCTCTACCGGGAAGCGCCGGTCAATGCGATCTGGGAGGGCAGTGGCAATGTGCAGGCACTGGATATGCTGCGCACCCTCCAAAAGGAACCGGCGGCGCTGGAGGTGTTAAGGGCCGAGATTCTGCAAGCTCGGGGGATGCACGAGCGCTTTGATCGCTTTGTTACCTCCCTCGATGCCCTGTTCACTCATCCCGCCGAGTTCGAATACCGGGCCCGCCACATCGCCGGGCAGCTGGCACTGGCCACCCAGGCAAGCCTGCTTCTGCGCAGCGGCAGCGAACAGGTGGCAAACGCCTTTTGCCTTTCCCGGCTGGGAGAGGGTGCGGGATGGCTGTACGGCAACCTGCCCAGCGGTATCGACTGCCAGGGCATTATCGAGCGGGCACGCCCCTGACGCTCATAGCCATCGGGTGCTGCGCCCCTTGAGGGGCGCAGCACCTACAATGTTGACCCGATCTGCTTCGACAGCTCAACCAACAAAGCACGCTCCGCCGCTACCAGGGCGGCATAACCGTCTTCACTCAGGGGGAGGCGGCCCGACCACCGGTAGTCCTGGCTCACCAGCCCTTCAGGCTTCTCCGTCACCAGCGTCCAGTAGGCGGTAAGCACCGCATCACCGTCAACAGAGCCGTGCAGCTGATCGATGGTGATCGTCAGTCGCCGGGTATCAGCGGGGCCCGCCCCCAGGCCATTGAGGACAACCCTTCCCGAGTTTGCAGAGATCTCATTGCTCATAAACTGCATCAGGCTGTGGCGAAGGGGTTCAGCCCACAGGTGGTACTGGGCTGTCTGTACCTCACCTTTGCTCGACTCCAGCACCAGCCCTTCCTGGTCGATGTAGTTGGCAACATCCACGGACACCAGGGTGACCGGCATCACCTGTGAAGAAGCGGCCGGCTTGGCATCCGAGCGTAACAGGTAATAGCTGGACTGGGGCGGTGAAGACAAACAGCCAGTTAATGCAACCACCCCCATAAAAACGAGTATTACTCTCATTGCGCACGCGCCTCCGGTATCAGGTCCCGCTCTTTAGGCTTGGGAAGCATGGTCGCTGTATCCTTCAGGGAAGCCGACAGCTCATCCATGTTTTTAAGGGTTTTGTTGAGTTCAAACAGGCTACTTTCCAGCTCCTTGTAAAGCGGCGACCGGGGAGATAACCCCTCCAGTACAGAGCGCAGACTCAGAAGGGTTTTACCCAGCTCCTGATACACCGGTGAGTCGGGCGACAGCCCGTCGAGAGTCTCGCGCAGGGCGGTTAAAGTCTCCGACAGGTGTTTGGGCAGCGCACGGGTTTCCCGCTGTTTGAGAATATGGTCCATGGAGGCCAGTGACTGGTTAAGCTGGTCTATGGTGCCGTTGGCCGAGCTCACCGTTGACTCCAGTGGAAGGTTGTTAAGGGTATCCAGGAATGAAGAGACCGACACCATGATCCGATCAAACCCTCCCGGCACCGTAGGAATCACCGGGTAGTCAAGAAAACGACCGACCACATCCGCCTCGGCTGTCGGATAAAAGTCCAGGGCGACGAACTGGCTGCCGGTAATCAGGTTACCCGCTTTCAGGCTGGCACGAAGCCCCTTCTCCACGCCGGCTTTGATGTCTTCAGCCAGCGCGTAGGCGGCCTCCTCGGTATCGGGCAGGTCCATACGGCCCGGCTCCAGGTAGAGGAGTACCGGAATAGCTCGTCCGTAACGGGTGTCCTCCTCGTCCGCCAGCTCCTTAAGCATCACGCGAACCACCTTACCCGCATTTACGCCACGGTAGTTAACCGGCGCCCCCGGCACCAGGCCCCCGATATCCTGGTTAAAGCGCACCACAAAATAGAGCCCGCTGTTGTAAGTCCGCTGTAATGAGTCCTGGTAACTGCCAAACAGTGTGAACTCATGGTTCTCCTCAACCGGCTCTCCGGGGGTCAGCCCAGGGATCGCCCCAAAGGCGACCCCGCCGGCCAGTATGGTATCCAGCGAGCTGGCATTCACACTAAAGCCCGCCGCCGAGGCATTCAATGAGATGCCGCTGGCGTTCCAGAAGCGGACCGCACTGTTGATAAACTTGTGGTACGGAGCATCAATAAAGATGTCGTAGCGGATTTTTCCTGTCCCCTCTTCAAGCCGCATACTCTCGACACGGCCCACCTTATAGCCGTGGTAGAGGACGGGGTCACCGGTATCGACCGAGGAGACCCGATCGGCCTGCAGCACCAGCCGAATACCCGGTGCACCTGCTTTGGTTTGCGGCGGATTTTCAAGCCCCACGTAACGCTCCCCGCCCGCCTTCCCCGTTCCGGGAGACAACTTGATGTAGGCGCCCGAAAGAATAGTGCTCAGGCCGCTGATTCCGCCGGCTCCAATCCGTACCCGCTCGACCCAGAACTGGGTATCCTCCCGCAGCAGCGACTCGTACTGTTTCTCCAGGCGAAGGCCCACCACCACGCCGGAGATATTTTCATTCAGCACCACCGACTCGACCTGGCCGATGTCTACATTCAACAGTTTGACCTTGGTTTTACCGGCCACCAGATCGGCCGCATCGGAAAAGCTCACCTGCACCTCTGGCCCCTGGTTCAGGTAACTGAAGATGACCATCCACACCCCCAGCACGGCAGCAAGAATGGGGACGATCCAGACTTTTGAGAATCCCTTCTTTTTTGTCACTTCCGGCTTCATATCACTCTTCCGCTGTCTCTTCCCGATCCCACAACAGACGGGGATCAAAGCTATCGGCCGCCACCATAGTGACCAGCACCACTCCGGCGAAGGCAATCGCTGCAATCCCCGGCCGTATGCTGATGACCCCTCCCAGGCTCACCAGCGCCACCAAAATTGACACTACAAACACATCGACCATCGACCACTTGCCAACAAACTCCGTGATCCGGTACATCACACTCCGGCTTCGGGCACCGAACTCATCCTGGCGGTGGGCGCACCAACAAAGGTAATAAAGCGAGATAAGTTTACCAACCGGTACCATCACACTGGCGATAAAGATCACCGCCGCGATGGGGATAGACCCCAGGTCGATGAGTAATATAACCCCCCCGAGAATGGTGCTGGGCAAGGCGTTACCAAACTGCTCGGTGATCATAATAGGGAAAATGTTGGCGGGTATGTACAGCAGGGTCGCGGTGATCAGCAGCGCAAGGGTACGCTGGGTGCTTTCGGGCTTACGGGGGTGCAGCCCCGCACCACAACGAGGGCAGTGATGACTCTCGACCGGGGCCAGTTTATAGCAAACGTGGCAACAGGAGAGGTGTTGCGAAATTGCACGGTTTCTAGCCACGGGCCTGATCCCTCATCAGCCGCTCGACCAGCAGCCAAAACTGTAGCCGGTCCAGGCTCGCCATCGCCATCGTAAAACAGATGGCAAAGCCGGCATAGGCGAAAAAGGAGATCCCCAGTACCACGGTCGCCATGGCGGCGATCTTCACCAGGCTGACAATCACGCCGATCAAAAAAACGTCGACCATACACCAATGCTGCAGGGCAAACACAATACGCCCAACCGGGATCATCCAGGGTGCCCGCCTCTGGGTCACCAAGGGCGTGCACAAGAGCAGTAGAAGCAGCAGCACCAATAAGGGGACCGCGATAATAAAACTACCCACCAGAAAGGCGAGATCCGCCATGCCGTAGTCATAGAGGGCGATGACGGTACCCGGTAGCGTGGTCACGCTTTCGAGGCCAGCAGACTTGAAGGAGAGGAAGGGGTAGGCACAGGCCATGGCCAGAAGGATCACCGCCGCCACCGAAAAGGCGACCACCCGACTGACCCCGTCATCGCGGTATTCGGTCAGGAGGTCCCCACACACAGGACACTTGGCTCGTTCACCGTGGGCCAGGCCAGAGATATCGATGAGGGTATCGCAGGAGAGACAAGCGATATGGGTCTCGGCTATATCGGCGTGAGCACCGCTATCCCCCATCCCTGCGAACGCTGTTTCAATTTTATCCATCGATCCCTCCGAGGCTAAATGGATAATAACAAAAAAAGCGTAGATTCCTGTAACTAAATAGGGTTGACGCCCGAGGCACTCCCCTGCAAGGCACAAGATGAATGGGCGTCATAAGCGCCCATACCCCGAAGGCAGCATCCACCCTGAACCCTTCCCCCACAACGCTTCGCTTCCGGTGCAGGCCTCCCTAAGGGCTTTGGGGGCTTTTTAAACCGCTAAAGACTCCGCGAATCCCCACCTCCTTGCCCACAGGGTCGATCAGTACACCGGGGTTGAGCAGACCGTCCGGGTCAAGGCACTGCTTGGTCGCCGCCAGGGCCTGCCGGTAAAGCGGGGAGGTCTGCTGCTCGTAACCGAAGCGGTGATCCCGACCCACTGCATGGTGGTGAGTGGCGGTGGCGCCGTGGTCCGCGAGCAATTGCAGGGACAGCTGCTTGATGCTCTTCCATTTGTCGATGGCGTTGTGCAGGTTGCCCTCGGTGTCCCCCACCATGTAGAAGGTGAAATAGGGAGCGGGGCCATCCGGATAAACATGGGTGAAACGGCAGGAGAAAGAGAAGGGGTGCCCACTGATCTTGGCTATCGCCCCCTCCATCTCCCGCTTGATGGTCCTATAGAACTCGGGGAAGCGGTCCCAGGTGACCGCCGTTTCGAAGGTGTCCGCAACGATGCCAAAGGCGGTGACACGGTTACGCCAGTAAGGCATACGAATAAAGGCGTTGCGCCAGGACTCCGCTTCGCTCGCGCGCTGATCCCCGTGCCCCCCGTTATACTGGACCTCACCCTTAAGCTCACCGCCCTGCTCGCGGGCAATCTCGAGGGCTCGCTCCATCCAGTGACTGACCTCATGGTCGGCCGACTCAAACCCCAGCACCAGCACGGCGCAGGGCCGGTTTGCTACCCGGTTAACCATCACCTCCTGCTCGTCCAGCAAGCGGCAGTTGGAGGGGAAAAGGCCTGACTGGGCGATCAGCCGCACCGCCTCGGCACCCTGCAGAAAACTCTGGAAGATAACTGAAGCGGTGGCGCGCCACTGCGGACGTTGCTGCAATCGAAGGGTTGCTTCGGTAATGATGCCGAGCGTTCCCTCAGAACCACAGATCAGGCGGTCCGCCGAAGGGCCGGCCCCCGAGCCTGGGAGGTCACGGGTTTCGATCAGGCCGCTGGGGGTCAGGGTACGGGTGGCCTCCACCATATCTTCGATATGGGTGTAGACCGTAGCGAAATGGCCGCCGGCCCGGGTCGCCACCATGCCGCCCAGGGTGACAAAGGGAAAACTTTGGGGGTAGTGGCGCAGGGTTAATCCGTGCGGTTTGAGGGCCGCTTCCATATCGGGGCCACGGATACCCGCCTGTATTCGTGCGCGCCGGCTGACGGGGTCCACCGACAGCACGCGGTTAAAATTCTCCATATCCACCACCAGGGTGGCGTTATAGTGATCGCCCACATCGGCCTCCACCCCTCCGCACACGCTGGTCCCCCCGCCAAAGGGGATGACAGCCACCCCCTGTTCTGCCGCATAGCGGTAGATCGCCGCTATATCCTCCTCGGTGCGGGGGAACGCGACGCCGTCCGGCGCATTCGGCACTTCACGCAGGTACATGCGCGCCATATCCGGGTAGGATTTTCCGTAGCTGTGGAGCAGGCGGTCGTATGGGGTGGTCGAGACCATCTCCGCCAGTGCGTCGGGCAACTCACCCAGCCGGGATTCAGGCAACTCAAACTCATCCACCTGGGGCGGTGACAACTCGACTGCGCCCTGGGGGAGCAGCAGCCGCACCATGTTTTCTATGAGATGGTTTTCTTCATCGCTGAGGTGCTCATCGGCGTTCCCCCACCCCCAGAACAGGGCCGGCTTGCGGTGTGACTTGCTCTCGCTCTTGCTCATTATTGTTATCCTCCAAGTGCAGTGCCTGAGTGTTAGCCTCCATAATAAGGGGCTCTGCGGCAGGCGTATTGACAAAAAGCGAATGCAAAGCGGTTTACTTTCCTCAAGGCACAAAAAAACCGGTGCGAGTCACTCGCACCGGTTCTGATCATCCAGAGGTAGAAATGAGCGCCCGGGCGATCACTCCCACTCGATGGTGGCAGGGGGCTTGCTGGACACGTCGTAGGCGACCCTTGAGATACCGGAGATCTCGTTGATGATGCGGTTGGATACCCGCTCCAGCAGCTCGTAGGGCAGGTGCGCCCAGCGGGCGGTCATGAAGTCGATCGTCTCCACCGCACGCAGCGACACCACGTACTCGTAGCGGCGACCATCGCCCACCACACCGACCGACTTGACCGGCAGGAATACCACGAAAGCCTGGCTCACCTTGTGGTACCAGTCGGCCCTGTGCAGCTCCTCGATAAAGATCGCATCGGCGCTTCGCAGCAGGTCGGCGTACTCCTTTTTCACCTCACCGAGAATGCGCACACCGAGGCCTGGGCCCGGGAAGGGATGACGGTAGACCATATCGTAGGGCAGGCCCAACTCCAGGCCCAGCTTGCGGACCTCATCCTTGAACAGTTCCCGCAGCGGCTCCACCAGTTCCATTTTCATATCTTCCGGAAGGCCACCCACATTGTGGTGAGACTTTATCACATGAGCTTTTCCGGTCTTGGCACCCGCTGACTCGATGACGTCAGGGTAGATGGTTCCCTGCGCTAGGAAGTGAACATCTTTCAGCTTTACAGCTTCCTCATCGAACACCTCGATAAAGGTATTACCGATCACCTTACGCTTCTGCTCCGGATCGTTGATCCCCTTCAGCTTGCCAAGGAACAGCTCCTCGGCATCGGCGCGGATCACTTTGACCCCCATGTTCTCGGCAAACATCGCCATCACCTGGTCGCCTTCGTGCAGACGAAGCAGGCCGTTATCAACAAAGACGCAGGTGAGCTGGTCACCGATTGCTTTGTGCAGAAGTGCTGCGACCACAGAGGAGTCCACCCCTCCGGAGAGACCCAGCAACACCTTATTGGTACCCACCTGCTGACGCACTCGCTCAATGGCGTCCTCAACGATATTGGCAGAGGTCCAGAGCGCCTCACAGCCGGCAATTTCACAGATAAAACGCTTGAGGATACGGGCGCCCTGCTTGGTGTGGGTCACCTCAGGGTGGAACTGCACCCCGTAAAAATGACGACGCTCATCGGCCATACCGGCGATGGGGCAGCTTTCAGTCGAGGCCATCACCTCGAAGCCTTCGGGCAGCTGTGACACCTTGTCACCATGACTCATCCAGACATCCAGTGACAACACGCCCGCATCGCTGACATGATCCTCGATCCCCTTCAAGAGGCTGGGCGTACCCTCGATATCCACCTTGGCGTAGCCAAACTCGCGCAGGTTAGAGGTCTGTACCTTGCCGCCCAATTGCTCGGCCATGGTCTGCATGCCGTAGCAGATGCCCAGTACCGGAACGCCCAGCTCAAACACCACCTCAGGGCAGCGTGGGGTGTCGCTGCCGGTGACCGACTCCGGGCCTCCGGCCAGGATAACCGCACGGGGGTTAAAGCTGCGGATCTCGTCGGCGTCCATATCGAAGGCGTGCAGTTCACAGTAAACACCGATCTCCCGCACCCGGCGCGCAATCAGCTGGGTGTACTGGGAACCAAAATCGAGGATAAGAATTCGTTGAGCGTGAATATCGAGTGACATCGTTGATCTCTTAACGGTAAAACCAAATAAAAGGGGCGGAGACAGGCTCCGCCCGGCGGTTTGCAACCCAGGCTTAGCCGACGCGGTAGTTCGGGGCTTCCTTGGTGATGGTTACGTCATGAACATGACTCTCATTCATACCGGCTGAGGTCACCCGCACAAACTCCGGAATGGTACGCATCTGCTCGATATTGGCGCAGCCGGTGTAGCCCATGGCTGCCCGCAAGCCGCCCATCATCTGGTGGACAATGGCAGCCATTGGCCCCTTGTAGGGCACCCGACCTTCGATACCTTCGGGAACCAGCTTCTCGACCCCCTCCTTGGCATCCTGGAAGTAGCGGTCACTGGAGCCCGCGCTCTGGGACATGGCTCCCATGGAACCCATGCCTCGATAGGACTTGTAGCTACGCCCCTGGTAGAGCTCCACCTCGCCCGGCGCCTCTTCGGTGCCGGCCAGCATGCTACCCATCATCACTACACTGGCACCGGCGGCAACCGCCTTGGCGATATCCCCGGAGAAACGAATGCCACCATCGGCGATCACCGGAATGCCACGCTCGCGCATCACAGCCGCCACATTGGCTACCGCGCTGATCTGGGGCACACCGATACCGGTGACGATGCGGGTGGTGCAGATCGAGCCGGGACCGATACCCACCTTGACGGCGTCAGCGCCGGCATCGGCCAGGGCTTCCGCAGCGGCAGCGGTAGCGATGTTACCGCCGATCACCTGTACCTGGGGGAAGTGGCTCTTGACCCAGCGCACCCGCTCAATCACGCCCCGTGAGTGACCGTGGGCGGTATCCACCACGATCACATCCACTCCCGCCTCCACCAGCGCCTTGACGCGATCACCGGTTTCGGCGCCGGTACCCACCGCAGCGGCGACCCTCAGGCGACCCTGGTCGTCCTTGCAGGCGTTGGGGTACTCCTGCGCCTTCTGGATATCCTTGACGGTCATCATGCCGGTGAGCTGGAACTTGTCGTTCACTACCAGCACCTTCTCGATGCGGTGTTTATGCAGCAGGGCACGCACGGTCTCCTGGTCGGCGCCCTCCATCACCGTGACCAGTTTCTCCTTGGGGGTCATGATGCTGGCCACGGTTTTGCGCATATCCTCGACAAAGCGGACGTCACGACTGGTGACGATCCCCACCAACTGTCCGCGCTCCATCACCGGCACACCAGAGAAGTTGTGCAGGCGGGTCAGTTCGATCAACTCGCGCACCGTAGCGCTGGACTCGATGGTCACAGGATCCTTGACCACGCCACTCTCGTACTTCTTGACGGCACGCACCTCGCGGGCCTGCTCCTCAATGGTCATGTTCTTGTGGATAACCCCGATCCCTCCCTCCTGGGCCATCGCAATCGCCAGGCGGGCTTCGGTCACGGTATCCATCGCCGAAGAGAGAACCGGGATATTGAGAGTGATTTCGCGGGTCAGATTGGACCGCAGTGAGACCTCTTTGGGGAGAACCTCGGAGTAACCGGGTAACAACAGGACATCATCAAAAGTCAGCGCTTCTTGAGCAATACGTAGCATAGCGAGTACCGAAACCGTGGTGGGAGGGTGGGCGAAATAAAATTTTCCCATTATAGCGGCTGCCGACACCCCCCACAATATAGGTATTTCTACGCAGGGGCAGGCCAGTCCGGTTCTGTCCACCCCATCGCCGCATAGGAAAGTAGCTGAGGCTCGGGTAAGATGCGCGGATGCATACGACCCCATCCAGCCCCCCTGCCCGCCTCAGCGTCAGCGATCTCAACCGCAACGTCCGCCGCCTGCTGGAGGTCAGCTTCGGCTCCGTGTGGGTCGAGGGTGAGATCTCCAACCTTGCACGCCCCAGTTCGGGCCACTGGTACTTCACCCTCAAGGACAGCCAGGCCCAGATCCGCTGCGCCATGTTCCGCAATCGCAACCAGGCGGTCCGATTCCTGCCCCAGGAGGGGATGCAACTGGCGATCCGGGGCAAGGTCAGCCTCTATGAGGGGCGCGGCGACTTCCAGCTGATCGCCGACCATATGGAGCAGGCCGGCGCCGGCGCGCTGCAGCAAGCGTTCGAAGCCCTTAAGCGCAAGCTCGCCAGCGAAGGGCTGTTCGACCCGCAATTCAAGCAAGCGCTGCCCGAACTCCCCGGCCATATCGCGGTCATCACCTCCCCCACCGGTGCCGCCATCCGCGACATACTCAGCGTACTGGGGCGCCGATTCCCCGCCATTCGGGTCAGCGTTCTGCCGGTGGCGGTACAGGGCAGCGAGGCCGCGCCACAGATCGTGCGCGCCCTGCAACTGGCCCGGCAACTTCCCGTCGACCTGATTATCCTCGGCCGCGGTGGCGGCTCCCTGGAGGATCTGTGGCCCTTCAACGAAGAGACGGTGGCGCGGGCGATCTTCGACTGTCCGCTCCCGGTGGTCAGCGCCGTAGGCCACGAAACCGATTTCACCATCAGCGACCTGGTGGCCGACCAGCGGGCGGCCACCCCCTCGGCAGCGGCGGAGCTGATCAGCCCGGACAGGGCCGAGCTGCTGGCACAACTTTCGGGCTACCAGCAACTGCTGAACGACGCCATGCGCCGCACCCTTGCCCACCACCAGCGGGA
This sequence comes from Aestuariirhabdus litorea, assembly GCF_003864255.1. NCBI lineage: Bacteria > Pseudomonadati > Pseudomonadota > Gammaproteobacteria > Oceanospirillales > Aestuariirhabdaceae > Aestuariirhabdus > Aestuariirhabdus litorea. Next base: position 1,381,083 of record NZ_QWEZ01000002.1, on the reverse strand, counting down.
GCTGACCCTCACCGCCAAGCGGTTGCGCCATCCGGGGCAAAAACTGCAGGAGCAGAGCCAGCGGCTCGACGAGCTGGAGCTCCGATTAAGGCGGGCGGTGGCACGGGGAATCGATGGTTGCGAGCAGCAGTACCGCTATCTGCAACGGCGTCTGCAGCAACAACAGCCCGGCGCCCGCATCGAGGGGCACCAGCAATACTGCCTGAGTCTCTATAAGGGACTGCAGCGGGCCTTCACGCACCAGCTGCGCCAGCGCCAGACCGCCCTGGCCAGCGCCGTGGGCCAACTGGAGACCCTCTCCCCGCTGGCTACTTTAGCGCGGGGATACTCCATCACCCTGAGCGAGGACGGGCAGCAAGTGATCCGCCGCAGTGACGAGCTGGCGGTGGGGCAACGCATCCAGAGCCGACTCGGGGCCGGCTCGGTTATCAGCGAGGTACTGGAGACCCGAAAGCCCTAAGCCTACTTTTTCTTGCGCTTCTTATCCGCCTTCTTGATGTGTTCCATCAGGCGCTTCTTCTTGCTGATCTGGCGCTGGGTCAGTTTGTTCTTGCGCCCCTCGAAGGGGTTATCGCCGGTGCGGAACTCAAAGCGCATGGGGGTGCCCACCAGTTTCAATACACGCCTGAAGGTGTTTTCCAGGTAGCGCTTGTAGGCGTTGGGAACCTCCTCGGTCTGGTTACCGTGGATGACGATGATCGGCGGGTTGCTGCCCCCCATGTGGGCATAGCGCAGCTTGATGCGGCGCCCGCGCACCAGCGGGGGCTGGTGGTCGGAGACCGCATCCTCCAGCAACTGGGTGAGGCGACTGGCACTCCAGCGCTGGGTGGCGCACTCGTAGGCCTCTTCGATCGACTCGTAAAGGTGCCCGACGCCGGTGCCGTGAAGCGCGGAGATAAAGTGGATGCGGGCGAAGTCCGCAAACACCAGGCGTCGCTCGAGGGTCTCCTTGATCTCCCGCTTTTCATCCTGGCTCATGCCGTCCCACTTGTTGAAGGCGATCACCAGCGCTCGACCGGTCTCGATGATGAAGCCCAGCAGGTGCATATCCTGGTCCACCAGCCCCTCACGGGCATCGAGCACCAGCACCACCACGTTGGCATCCTGGATCGCCTGCAGGGTCTTGATGACCGAAAACTTCTCAACCGACTCGTTGATGCGACCGCGCTTGCGCACCCCGGCGGTATCGATCAGGGTGTAGGGCTTGTCATGGCGGGTATAGGGGATATAGATACTATCGCGGGTGGTGCCGGCGTGGTCATAAACCACCACCCGCTCCTCCCCCAGCAGCCGGTTGACCAGGGTGGATTTGCCCACATTGGGGCGTCCCACGATACCGATCTTGATGCCACCATCGACCGCCTCCTCGCTGGCCTCCTCCGCCAGCGGAAAGCCGGCCAGCACCTCGTCGACCATCTGCTTTACCCCACGCCCGTGGGCGGCGGCAATCATGTACAGGTGCTCCATCCCCAGCGCGTAGAAATCACTGGCCGCACTGTCGGCATCGACCGAGTCGATCTTGTTCACCACCAGGTAACTCTTCTTCTGCCGGGTACGCAGGTGCTGGGCGATCATCTCCTCTGAGGCGGTACGACCGTCGCGACCATCCACCATAAAGAGCACCACATCGGCCTCTTCGATCGCCAGCAGGGACTGCTCGGCCATCACCGTGTCGATACCGGTTTCATCGCCGCTGATACCACCGGTATCGATGACAATAAAGGGACGCTCCCCCATTCGGCCTTCGCCATATTTGCGGTCACGGGTGAGTCCCGCGAAGTCTGCCACCAGGGCATCACGGGTACGCGTCAGGCGGTTGAAGAGGGTTGATTTTCCCACATTGGGACGCCCCACAAGGGCGATAACCGGTACCATAAATCTTTCCTGTTTGATGCGTGTCACCCAGTGTACACGCCCCTGCGCCTCAGGGCGCAAACGATTCTATATAGCACAAACGGCCACCCGCACAGGCGGGCAGCCGTTTAGTATCCTAAAGCGACAGGCCCTACTGGACCTTGATCGCTACCAGCTTGCCGCTGTTTCCATAGGCGTACAGGGTGCCCCCCAGGGCTACCATGCGTCCACGAATGCCCTCACTGTCGATGCGGGTGCGGGCCACAAAGCTGCCATCGATCTGCGACAGAAAGTGAACATAGCCGTCGTAATCGGCCACTGCCACATAGCTGCTCACCACCACCGGTGTTCCCAGCTGGCGATGCTCCAGCTCTTTTTGCTGCCATACAATGGCATTGCTGTTCTTGTCCAGTGCCGACAGGAAGCCCTGCTCATCGGCCATGTAGAGATAGCCAAAGCCCATGGCCAGGCTCTCATAACTGGAGGCTTTTCGCTGCCATACCAGATTGCCTCGCACCGCATCCAGCGCAATCACATTACCCTGGTAGCTGACGACGTACACGGTGCCATTTTCCACCAGGGGTGCGGCATCCACATCAATCATCCGCTCCAGCTCGGTACGGCCCTCCGCCTCGGCTACTGCCTGCTCCCAACGCAACACCCCATTTCGGGTGGAGAGCGACTTGATTGAACCATTACCAAAGCCGACGTAGACCCGATCATCCTCAATAACAGGATCTCCGGTCCCGCGCAGGGAGAGGACCGGCTGGGCACTCTCAAAGATCCAGCGACGTTCACCGCTCAGGTTATCCAGCCCCGCCAGCTTCTCGTCGATGGTACGGATCACCACCACATCGCCATTGCTGTCGGCCACCGACAGCACCTCACTGGTTACCCGCGTGCGCCACCGCTCTGAACCATCCTCGGCGTTGAGGGCCACCACTTCGCCCCCTTCGGTCCCCAATACAACAATACCAAAGCCGGCGTACACACCACTGCTGACCGGTAGATCGAGCTCCACCCGCCACAGGCGCTTGCCGCTTTGCTGGTCAAAGGCAGCCACTACTCCACGGGCATCGGCCACAAAGAGTTCATCAAGATAGAGGGCCGGTTGCAAACGGACGTATTTGTCATCGGCGCCATTGCCCACACTGGCACTCCACAGAGTGGTCAGCTCGGCACTGGCATCAAAGCTCACCAACGGCTTGGCTTCGACCTCTTCCTCTTCACCCTTGGAGCTGCAACCAGCAAGGATAAGGGCCGACAACAGTGCGCAGACCCCCTTTCGCAACGGCAACCAGTTCACTTAGGCACCTTCCTGCGCAACGGCAAGATCATCCAGCTTCAGCTGCACCAGCGGCAGGTTCTGCCCGTTGGCACGCGCCGCATCCAGCGCCTTCTGGTAGGCAGCACGAGCCGCCTCCGGCTGTTCAAGGGCCAGGTAGAGATCACCTTTTACCGCTTCGTAGGAGGCGGTAAAGCCAGCGGCCTCGACACCGTCGATCAGGGCCAGGGCCTGGCGGGCGGTTTCCGCACTGCCTTCAAAGGTGGCGCGGGCCAGGCGCAGGCGTACAATCGCCTCCAGGTTGGCGTCCAGGTTCTGCTCCAGAGCCCACAGCAGCTCGCTACGCGCGGCGGCCAGATCCCCCTTTTCCACCGCCTGGCGCGCCTGCAGCAGGGCCGCCATTGCCGCATAACCGGTGCCGGCATGCTCCTGCTTGAGGCTGCTGACCAGATGCGACAGGGTACTCTGCTGCTGCTCACTCAATGGCTGCTGGCTATTCACCATCAACGCAGCCAACTCCTGGTACAGCGCCGAGGCGGCGGCCGCACTCTGCTGCTGGCTACGATCCCAGGCCTGATAACCAAACACACCCGCCAGGGCGATGGCCAGCCCCAGCAAAATGGCGGTTCCATTGGCTTTCCACCAGTTCTTGATCGCCGCAATCTGCTCTTCTTCGGTACGGTAAATATCCACTCTCGGCTCCTGTTACTCGGCCTTGGGGCAGCCGGCTTACGCCAGCTGCTGGTTCAAAAGATTCTGGGTCTGTTCCAGGGTAAGGGCCTGCTGGGGCTCGTCCCGGTCCTGGTATTTTACGCCGATCCGGCGTGAGCTCACCTCATCGTCGCCCACAATCAGGGCGATCGGGGCACCGCTGCGTGCGACCTTCTTCATCTGGCTTTTGAAGCTGCCTCCACCGCAGTTCACCACCAGCCGCAGAGAAGGTACCGCAAGGCGCAGCTGCTCGGCAACCGTGAGGGCATAACTGCTGCAGTTCTCGCCCAATACCAGCAGGTAGGCGTCCACCTGGTGGTGCACTTCGGCCGGGATCAGCTGCAGGGTTTCCAACAGCAAAATCAGGCGCTCCACCCCCATGGCAAAGCCCACTGCGGGTACCGGCTTGCCCCCCAACTGCTCGACCAGGCCATCGTAACGCCCGCCAGCACACACCGTGCCCTGGGCGCCCAATTCGGTGGTGACCCACTCGAACACAGTCTTGCCGTAGTAATCGAGGCCACGCACCAGGCGCGGATTGACCACGTAGGCCACCCCGGCCTCATCGAGCATCGCCTTCAGCGCGGAGAAATGGAGCTGGGACTCCTCGTCGAGGTAGTCACTCAACACCGGCGCCCCCTCCAACAACTGCTGGGTGGTTTCGTTCTTGGAGTCGAGGATCCGCAGCGGATTGCTGTCGAGGCGACGACGGCTGTCATCATCCAGTGCCTCCAGATGGCCCCGCAGGTACTCCACCAAAGCCTCGCGGTAACGTTTGCGGTCAGCGGCGGTACCCAGGGAGTTCAGCTCCAGGCGCACGTGGTCGAGGATCCCCAGCTCGCGCCACAGGCGCGCGCTCATAAGGATCAGCTCGGCGTCGATATCGGGCCCCTCCATGCCGAAGGTTTCCACTCCCACCTGATAAAACTGGCGGTAGCGCCCCTTCTGCGGCCGTTCGTGACGGAACATGGGGCCGTAGTACCACAGGCGCTGGGTCTGGTTCTGCAGCAACGAGTGCTGCTGGGCCGCCCGCACACAGCCGGCAGTTCCCTCCGGGCGCAGGGTCAGGCTGTCACCGTTGCGGTCGTCAAAGGTGTACATCTCCTTCTCGACGATGTCGGTCACCTCGCCGATCGAGCGCTTGAACAACTCGGTGGGCTCCAGAACCGGCATGCGGATCTCCTGGTAGCCGGTGCTGGCCAGCACCCCACGTACCTTCTGTTCAAAGTATTGCCACACAACCGTTTGTTCCGGCAGCAGGTCATTCATGCCACGAATGGCTTGCAGCTGTTTCGCCACAGTTTTCCCCAACCTAAAAATAGGCGAGCAATGCTCACCTGAGTTCAACACCCACAAAAGACGACTCTGTCAGCCCTTGGCAATAACGGACGCCGCCTCCTGCTCTTTTTGCTTTACCTTCTCCCGGATGGTGCGCTCGAGGTCATCCACCAGGGTTTCATTTTTGAACTTGTACTCGGGCTTGCCGGAGACATACACCAGGTTATTGGGTGTACCGCCGGCCAACCCCACATCCACTTCGCGCGCTTCACCAGGACCGTTGACCACACAACCGATCACCGCCACATCCAGCGGCACGCGGACATCTTCCAGCCGCATCTCCAACTCGTTCATGGTCTTGACCACATCGAAGTTCTGCCGTGAACAGCTGGGACAGGCGATAAAGTTGATCCCCCGCGAGCGCAGCTTGAGGCTCTTGAGGATATCAAAACCCACCTTGACCTCTTCAACCGGATCCGCCGCCAGAGACACCCGCAGGGTGTCTCCGATACCGTCCATCAGCAGCATACCCAGCCCCACGGCCGATTTAACCGTCCCCGAGCGCAACCCACCTGCCTCAGTGATCCCCAGGTGCAGCGGCTGCTCGATCTGGCCGGCCAGCTGGCGATAGGCGGCAACCGTCATGAACACATCGGAAGCCTTGAGGCTCACCTTGAAGTCCGGGTAGTTCAGGCGGTCAAGGATATCGATGTGGCGCAGGGCTGATTCCACCATTGCCGCCGGGGTGGGCTCGCCATATTTTTTCTGCAGGTCTTTCTCCAGGGAACCGGCGTTGACCCCGATACGGATCGGAATCCCCTTGTCCCGCGCGCTTTCCACCACCGCTCGCACGCGGTCCTCGCGGCCGATATTGCCGGGGTTGATGCGCAGGCAGTCAACACCGTACTCAGCGACCTTGAGGGCGATCTGGTAATCGAAATGGATATCAGCCACCAGGGGTACCTCGACCCGCTGGCGAATCCGGCCGAACGCCTCAGCCGCCTCCATGGAAGGCACCGACACACGTACGATATCAGCGCCAGCTTCCTGCAGCTGCAGGATCTGGCCTACGGTAGCCTCTACGTCGCAGGTTTCGGTATTGGTCATACTCTGCACCGAAATCGGTGCATCGCCCCCTACAGGGACCTTACCGACGAAGATCTTGCGCGACAGGCGTCGCTTAATCGGGGATTCACTGTGCATACAACTACTCGCTACCCAGCCTCAGATTGGCAATATTTCCACGGGTATAATCAGACAGCGGGACCGGAGCACCGTCATATTCAAAGCGCGCTACCGCATCCACATTGCCCAAAAGAATGCGAACCGGCTCATTCACGCGAATAGAAACAGGTGAGTCGCTACTGCGCAGGGAGGCGACCATCACGGTGCCGCTCTCACCCCGTACCTCAACCCAACACTCTGCATTGAAGTCGATAGCAAGCAGTGTTCCCGTCGCAGCTTCGCTGCCGGCTACCGCCGCCGAGGCCTCTTCCAGGGTGACAGGCTCACCCCCCTCCGACGGTTGGCCCTCCCCGGTCACCAGGACGGCCGTCTCCAACGGGTCAACCACAATCACTTCGCTCTCTTCCACGACCTCGAGGGACAAGACCGGGTCTTGCGTAAGGGGAAGCGGCGGCTGCTCAGCCACCGGCTCCGTGTTCGCCAGCTCTATGATCTCCACCCGCTCGCTCACTACCTCAACGGCGGCTGGCGTGAGGGTTTCAGTGGCGATCACCACCGACCCTGGCTCACTCACCTCCGCCGTCTGCGGGCCCTGCTGGGATTGCCACCAGTAGATTGAAGCCAGCACCAGCGCCGCAAACAGCAGCCAGGAGATCCAGCGCAGTCCGGAAGAGGTGGGAGGCTTGATGGGCCGCAGCGGCACCGTCGCACTGTTATAACTGGGAGTTTGCTCGCCGACAAACGCGTCAAACTGGCGAATCATCTCTGCCGGGTCCAGTTCGACCAGATGGGCATAGCCGCGGATATAGCCACGGGTAAAGGTGAGGCCCGGCAGGCGATCATAGGCGCAGCTATCCAACGCCCTGACATAATCAACTGTCACTTTCAGCCGATCTGCAACCATCTCTTCGGTGAGTCCAAGCTTTTCGCGGGCTGCCACCAAAAGATCGCCCGGTGTAGGTCCTATGACCTCGGATGCGGCATCTACCGACTCGTCCACGGAGTCATCTTTCAGCGATTCGTCAGTCATTGGCCTTCATCTCCTCGTACTGCGCCAGCTCTTCGGAGCCGGGGAAGAAGCGGCCAAGCTGCAGGGCATAGCTGGCCTCACGATCCTTGTCTGAAAACACCCGGGCTAGCCGAATACCGAGCAGCAACGAGCGCGAGGTTTGCGCTGCAAACTCAAGGAAGCGCTCGTAGCTTCCGAGGGCTTCGTTATAGCGACGCTGGTTGTAATAGAGTTCGGCGAGTTCAAGGCTGGCAACCGGCAGGCCGCGTTCGAGGCGGACGGCGCGCAGAAAATACTCCTCCGCCTTCTGCTCATTGCCCAGTTTCAACTCACAAAGACCCAGCACCTGGAAGCTGATACTGCGTCGTGTGTAGCGAATGTTCTCCGCCGCGACCAGCAGGTGGCTGATCGCCTCCTTGTACTGCTGCTGGCGATAGAGAAAAGAACCAAAGTTGTGCTGGATATCGGAAGCGTTGGAGTTGATGGAGAGCGCGCGCTCATAATTGTAGCGGGCCTGCTCATGGTCTCCCTCAATCTGGTAGACAATGGCCAGTACCGAATAGGCCTCCGCCGAACGTCTGTCCAGCTCCAGGGCACGATTAAGGGGCTCAATGGCGCGGACTGTATAACCTTCCTGGATATAGGCTTTGGCGAGGCGAATGTTATCCGCCAACTCCTTTTCGGGGTCAGCATCTCGACCCGGCGTGTATCCATACTCATGGGTAACGCAGCCACCCAGTAGCACCAGCACAGCCAGCGCTGCCAGATTCGATCTCATTCGTAAACTCCCCCGCTTACGTTTATGGTTCTCATTATTATACGGATCTGACTGTAATCAGGTTATCGGGTTCCACCCTGCTCTGTTGATAGCGTGCACTACGTCGGGTGCGATCCTGAACCTCTCCGGCCAACTGGCCACAAGCCGCCTCAATATCGTCACCCCGGGTTTTGCGGATGGTGGTGTTGTAACCCGCCTCCTGCAACTGACGCTGGAACCGGTGCAGGCTATTGTTGCTCGGCCTGCGGTAGTTTGACAGAGAAAAGGGGTTAAACGGTATCAGGTTGATCTTGCAGGGAATCCCCCGCAGCAGCTCGATCAACTCGGCAGCGTGTTCAGACCGATCATTTACGCCGTCGATAAGGGTGTACTCGATGGTAATACGTCGACTCTTGTCACTCAGCCCCTGGATGTAACCCACGCAGGCGGGCAACAACACCTCCAGTGGATACTTCTTGTTGAGCGGCACCAGCTGGTCGCGCAGGGCGTTGTTGGGGGCATGCAGTGACAGCGCCAGGGAGACATCGGTTACTTCCGACAGGCGCTTGAGCGCCGGCACCACTCCGGAGGTACTCAGGGTCACCCGTCGCTTGGAGATGCCGTAACCCAGATCATCCATCATCAGGGTCATTGCATCGACCACATTATCAAAATTGAGCAGCGGCTCACCCATCCCCATCATCACCACATTGGTGATGGAGCGACCGACCTTGGCCGGCTCATTGTTGAGCGAGCAGGCGGCAATCCACACCTGCCCTATGATCTCGGCCGCCGTGAGGTCAGAGTCAAACCCCTGCTTGCCGGTTGAGCAGAAACTGCAATCGAGAGCGCAGCCTGCCTGGGAGGAGACGCAGAGGGTACCGCGTCCATCCTCGGGAATAAAAACGGTCTCCACACAGCTTCCGCTGGTGACCCGTACCACCCACTTGCGGGTGCCATCGCCGGAGATGTTCTCCGACACCACCTCGGGAGCGCGAATCTCTGCCACCCGGGCCAGTTTTTCACGCAGGGATTTCCCGAGGTTGGTCATCTTCTCGAAATCATCGATACGATGGTGGTGAATCCATTTCATCACCTGTTCGGAGCGAAACTTCTTTTCACCAATAGAGAGGAAAAAAGCTTCCATCTTCTCCCGGGTCAGGCCCAGCAGGTTGGTTTTTTGAAGCGTCTCAGACATGGAATTCACCACCGGGGTATCGAGCCTGCGCTCGCTTAGCGAGTGCGCGGGCAAACCTCTTCGTCTTTGAAGAAGTAGGAGATTTCACGGGCTGCAGAAGCAGCGGAGTCGGAACCGTGAACGGCGTTTTCGTCGATGGACTCGGCGAAGTCAGCACGGATGGTACCGGCGGCGGCTTCCTTGGGGTTGGTGGCGCCCATCAGGTCGCGGTGCGCGGCCACGGCGTTCTCACCCTCGAGGACAGAGACCACCACGGGACCGGAGGTCATGAAGGCAACCAGGTCACCAAAGAAGGGACGCTCTTTGTGCTCAGCGTAGAAACCTTCCGCCAGCTCCTGGGAAAGGTGCAGCATCTTGGCACCAACCACCTTCAGCCCGTTGGACTCAAAACGGCTGTAGATCTTGCCAATCACGTTCTTGGCAACAGCATCGGGCTTGATAATGGAAAGGGTACGTTCAACGGCCATGAATCGGGCTCCATAAAAGAAAAATGATTAAACAAATAGCAGAAAAGCCAAACCCGCAATTATACGCAGTTTTGGCTTAAAAGAATACGCTAGGCGCGTAAGGGGTTTCCGAAGCCAGCCCCTTGCGGCGGCCAGCCCCGGGGCTCAGTCGGCTTCGTCTATCCAGGCCGCCTGAATCGCTTCCAGCACCTTTTCACCACAATGGGCCGGGTCATCATCAAAGTCATCCAGGGCCAGCACCCAGCCCCTCAAATCCACAAAGTTGACGTAGCGCGGGTCCACCTCGGGGTGCGCCTCCGACAGCTCAATGGCAATATCCTGCACATCGGTCCACTTCATGCTCTACTCCAGCGGCCACGGGCCCGGTTAATGATTCTCGGATACCTGGTTGATGGTGTATTTGGGGATCTCGATCACCAGGTCCACCTCACCCACCACCGCCTGGCAGCTAAGGCGCGACTCCGGCTCCAGCCCCCAGGCCTTGTCGAGCATATCCTCCTCCAGCTCGTCAGCCTCCTCCAGGGAGTCGAACCCCTCCCGCACAATCACATGGCAGGTGGTGCAGGCACAGGACTTTTCGCAGGCGTGCTCAATCTCAATTCCTTCGGCCAGGGCCGCATCACACACGGTCACCCCGGGCTCGACCTCAATCACCAGCCCCTCGGGGCAGATCTCATCGTGGGGCAGGAAAATCAGCTGGGTCATACTTAGCTCTCAATCTCATCAATGGAGTGTCCGGCCAGCGCCTTGCGGATACCACTATCCATACGGCGCTGGGCAAACTCGGCGGTCAACTCGGAGAGGTGTTCCACCTGCAATTCAATCGCGCGGCGGTCATCCCCCTCGCGCAGCGCTTTCAGGGCCGCCATATCTGCACGAATGGCCTGCAGTTCGACCTCACTGAGCAACTCGGCATCCGCCACCAGCGCACTCTCCAGCGCCTCCAGCAGGCGATCCGCTTCCACCTGCTGCTCCGCCAGCATGCGCGCATCCCGGTCTTCGGCCGCGTGGCTGTAGGAAGCCTTGAGCATACCGGCGATCTCGCCATCGGAAAGCCCGTAGGAGGGCTTCACCTGCACACCCGATTCCACCCCACTGGTGAGTTCGGTGGCACTGACATTGAGCAGCCCGTCGGCATCCACCTGGAAGGTGACCCGGATACGGGCGGCGCCAGCGGCCATGGGGGGAATCCCCTGCAGTACGAAGCGCGCCAGTGAACGATTGTCGGCGATCAACTCCCGCTCCCCCTGCAGCACATGGATCGCCATAGCGGTCTGCCCATCCTTGAAGGTGGTGAACTCCTGCGCCCGCGCCACCGGGATGGTGGTGTTGCGGTGAATCACCTTCTCCATCAACCCCCCCATGGTCTCCAGACCGAGGGAGAGAGGAATCACATCCAGCAGTAACATATCATCGGTAGACTTGTTGCCCGCCAGCAAATCCGCCTGGCGCGCCGCCCCGATCGCCACCACGCGGTCGGGGTCGATATCGATCAGGGGCTGCTTGCCGATCCACTGGGCCACCCGCTCGCGAACTCTCGGTACCCGTGTGGAACCCCCGACCATCACCAGGTTACGCACCTCATCAGCACTCACCCGGGCATCGCGCAGCGCTCGCTTGCAGGCCCGCAGGGTCTGGTCGATCAAGGGGTCCACCAGCGCATTGAATTGCTCGCGCTCCAGCTCACCGCTCCAGTCGCCAAAGGCGACCCCGACACGGGTGGCGTCACTCAGGGCCAGCTTGGCCCGACAGGCCTCATTCAGCACCTGGCGCTGGGTGGCGGCATTGAGTGTGGTCTCATCCACCCCCGCCTGCTGCAGAATCCAGCTGGCGATGGCGTGGTCAAAGTCGTCACCACCGAGGGCGGAGTCGCCGCCGGTGGCCAACACCTCAAACACTCCGCGGGTCAGGCGCAGAATGGAGATATCAAAGGTGCCTCCGCCCAGGTCGTAGATCGCGACCACCCCCTCCTCGTCGTTATCGAGGCCATAGGCCACGGCGGCCGCGGTGGGCTCATTAAGCAACCGCAGGACGTTCAGCCCCGCCAGCTTGGCGGCATCTTTGGTGGCCTGGCGCTGGGCTTCATCGAAGTAGGCCGGCACGGTAATCACCGCCCCCACCAGATCTCCGCCAAGGGTCTCCCTGCCACGCTCGGCCAGCACCCGCAGGATCTCGGCCGATACCTCGACCGGAGAACGATCCCCCTGACGGGTACGGATAAAGGGCATCCCTTCACCCGCGCTGAACTCGTAGGGCATTACCCCTCCCAGGGAGCGCAGGTCCTTAACCCCACGCCCCATCAGGCGCTTTACCGAGATAATGGTGTTATGCGGATCCTGGGCAGCGTACTCGCGGGCCTGGGCACCCACCAGCACCGATTGATCACCGTAGTGAACCACCGACGGCAGCAGGTGTGAGCCACCCTTGCAGGGAAGGGTATCGGCCACGCCACTGCGTACCGTTGCGACCAGCGAATTGGTGGTGCCCAGATCGATGCCTACCGCCAGCTTGTGCTGATGCGGCTGCGCGCTCTCTCCCGGTTCTGATATCTGTAGTAACGCCATGCCCTGTCCGAATTAGTAATCGTCTAACAGCTCATCTTCGAGCTGATCCAATTGCTCCTGCAGCTTATCCACAAACTGCATTTTCATTACCAGCGACTCCGCCTGCTCAAGCGCTTTCGCCTCGCCCTGCCAGAGTTCAGAGAACTGCGCCTGAAAGCGCCCCATCTGGCTATCCGCCTCGCTCCGCAGCGCCTCCAGGTCAGCCTCGGAGCGGCTGCTGCGCAGCTCATCCAGCGCTTCGCGCCACTCCATCTGCTGCATCAGGAAGGCGGCATCCATCACGGTATTGTTTTCCAGCCGGGGCTCGATGCCGCGGCAACGCAACAGGTAAATGGCCCGGGGGACCGGCGCCTTCAGGGTCTGGTAGGCGTCATTCACGTGGGCCGCGTACTGCACCGACAGGCGCTGGTCGCGCTCATTGGCCGCCGCGTGGCGGTCGGGGTGAACCACCTGCTGCAACTCACGAAAACGGGTAGCCAGCTGCTGCTGGTCCAGCTGGTAGCTGCGCGGCAGCCCGAACAGCTCGAAGTAATCTTCCTGCATCAAGGGCTCTCGCTTAGCGGCACTCAGACGCTGAAACTCTCACCGCAACCGCACTCGCTGGCGGCCTGCGGATTATTGAATTTGAAGCCTTCGTTGAGCCCCTCCTTGACGAAATCAAGCTCGGTGCCATCGATATAAACCAGGCTCTTGGGGTCGACCACGACCTTGACGCCGTTGCAGTCAAACACTGCATCCTCCTCCTGGGTTTCGTCAACAAACTCCAAGACGTAGCCCATTCCGGAACATCCAGTGGTTTTGACTCCGACGCGAATTCCCACCCCCTTGCCCCGATTCTCAAGGAATCGAGCCACATGGTTGGCGGCGGCCTCGGTCATAGTAACAGCCATAGTCTCCCCCTCAGCTGATCGGATTTAACGATCAGGATTTGTGCTTTTCACGATAATCTTTAACGGCGGCCTTGATCGCATCCTCGGCCAGAACCGAGCAGTGGATCTTGACCGGCGGCAACGCCAGCTCTTCAGCGATCGCCGTGTTTTTAATCTGCTCGGCCTCATCGAGGGTCTTGCCCTTCATCCACTCGGTCACCAGTGAGCTGGACGCAATGGCCGAGCCGCAACCGTAAGTCTTGAAGCGCGCATCCTCGATGATGCCCTGCTGGTCCACCTTGATCTGCAGGCGCATCACATCGCCGCAGGCGGGTGCACCCACCATACCGGTTCCCACATCGGGATCATCGGCATCGAGCTTACCCACATTACGAGGATTCTCGTAATGGTCGAGTACCTTGTCACTGTAAGCCATGATTAACTCCTCAGTTTTATCTTGTCAGGTTGTGTGCACCCCTTAAGGGGTAACTCACTCAAAAGCCAGGCTTAGTGCGCGGCCCATTCCACGGTATTCAGGTCTACGCCATCTTTGTACATATCCCAAAGTGGCGACAGTTCGCGCAGTTTGCTCACTGCGTCTCGTACTTTTTGCGCCGCAAAATCCACCTCCTCTTCGGTCGTGAAACGACCAAAGCTGAAGCGCAGGGAGCTGTGGGCCATCTCATCGTTCAGCCCCAGCGCCCGCAGTACATAGGAGGGTTCAAGGCTGGCCGAGGTACAGGCCGAACCGGATGAGACCGCCAGGTCCTTGAGGGACATGATCAGGGACTCACCCTCGACGAAATTGAAGCTGACGTTGAGGTTCCCGGGCACGCGCTGCTCGGCATCTCCGTTGAGGAACACCTGCTCCATATCGGAGACCTGGCGCCAGAAACGCTCCTTCAGCTGGTGCACGTGCTCGTTGTCCTTGGCCATCTCCTCACGAGCCAGGCGGAAGGCTTCCCCCATACCCACGATCTGGTGGGTCGGCAGGGTACCGGAACGCATACCACGCTCGTGACCACCGCCGTGCATCTGGGCCTCGATCCGCACCCGCGGCTTGCGCCGCACGTAAAGGGCACCGATCCCCTTGGGACCATAGATCTTGTGGGCCGAGAAGGAGGCCAGGTCCACCTTCATGGTCTCCATGTCGATCGCCAGCTTGCCGGCGCTCTGGGCGGCATCCACATGCAGCAGCACCTTGTGCGCACGGGTGATCTCGCCGATGGCGGTAATGTCATTGATCACGCCAATCTCGTTGTTGACGTGCATCAGTGACACCAGGATAGTGTCTTCGCGCAGGGCGTCGGCCACCGCCTGGGGCTGGATGATGCCGTTGGCATCGGGTTCCAGATAGGTGACTTCGAACCCTTCACGCTCGAGCTGGCGACAGGTATCCAGCACCGCCTTGTGCTCAATCTTGGAGGTGATGATGTGCTTGCCCTTCTTCTGGTAGAAGTGGGCTACCCCCTTGATCGCGAGGTTGTCAGACTCGGTGGCTCCCGAGGTCCAGACAATCTCGCGGGGGTCGGCGTTGATCAGGTCGGCGACCTGGCGGCGCGCAGTCTCGACCGCCTCTTCCGCCTTCCACCCGAACAGGTGGGAGCGCGAAGCGGGGTTGCCGAAGTTACCGTCTGCGGTGAGGCACTCCACCATCTTCTGCGCGACACGCGGATCAACCGGCGTGGTGGCAGAGTAATCAAAATAAATAGGCAGTTTCATCTACATAGATCTCCAATCCTGAATCAAGGTCGCCCCGGCGCTAGTTCAGCGATGAGGCTTCAATACGTCCCAGCATGTGGCTCTCATCAGCGCACTCCTGGCGGGCGGCCACCGAACGCACGTCGCTTCGACGAACCAGGTCCGCGAGGGTGATACCGCAAAGGAAGCTGTGAATCTGGGCACTCAGGTCGCACCACAGGTGGTGGGTCAGGCAGACATCGCCCTGCTGGCAATCCCCACCGCCACTGCAGCGGGTAACATCAACCGACTCATTAACCGCGTCGATCACCTGGGCCACATCAATGGTGCCACTGGCGCGACTCAGGCGATAACCACCACCCGGTCCACGTACGCTGCTGACCAGCTCATGGCGGCGCAGCTTCGCAAACAGCTGCTCCAGGTAGGAGAGCGAAATACCCTGGCGCTGGGAAATATCCGCCAGAGCGACTGGTCCATTGTCGGCGTGCAACGCCAAGTCCAGCATCGCTGTGACCGCATAGCGACCTTTAGTGGTTAAACGCATTAGAGATACCCCGCCGTGTCAGATTTACAACCCCATAGTCTAGGGTGAATTCTGCAATAACCGAGTAAGACAGTCAAGTATTTAACCTGACAGGGCAGAAAAGGATGACTGATCGAGGTCAAGAGCGCGCATAATATCAGCTTCCGGGACCGATTACTCCGCCTCAGCCCCCTTTCGCGCGCTGCCACTCTCTTTCACCGCCTCAAAGTCTTCATCCTTCAACTCAGGCAGGGCATTGTCGCAGTTCTTTATACCAAGCTCTTTTAGACCTTCGCACATCACCCCGATGCGGGCATCAACGGCGTGCAGATGGTCAAGAATCCCCCCCATCGCCCGGGCCACGGGATCGGGCATATCCTCGGTTACGCCGTAAGCATCGAAGCCGATCTTCTCCGCCATCGCCTTACGTCGTGCCTGCAGGGGATCCTCGGCAGCACGCTGGTCACGGGGCGGTATGATACGCCCGGGAATGCCGACCACCGTCGCGCCAGCGGGGACCGCCTTGGTCACCACCGCGTTCGATCCCACTTTGGCCCCCGCCTCAACGGTAAAGGGACCCAGCACCTTGGCGCCCGCCCCCACCACCACCCCGTCCCCCAGGGTCGGGTGGCGCTTGCCCTTGTTCCAGCTGGTTCCCCCCAGGGTTACCCCCTGGTAAAGGGTGACGTCGTCGCCGATCTCGGTGGTCTCACCGATCACCACACCAAGGCCGTGATCGATAAAGAAACGGCGCCCGATACGCGCCCCCGGGTGGATCTCAATCCCCGTCAGCCAGCGCGCAAGGGTAGAGATAAAGCGCGCCAGCCATTTGAAACCGGCATTCCACAGCCAGTGACTGAGTCGATGGATCAGCAGGGCATGCAACCCGGGATAGCAGGTCAACACCTCGAAGGTGTTACGGGCCGCCGGGTCGCGGTGAAAGACACTGGAAACATCCTCTCGCAGTCGCTCGAACATGGCTTACTCTTCCGTGGGTGGTGTGGGGGGCTGACGCAGGCTGCGCTGGGTCTCGCTGAGCACGCCGCGCAATATATTAACCTCAATCTTGTCCAGCCGCTGGCGACTGTAGAGGCGACGCAGGCGGGTCATCACCTGGCCGGGGTTGGCGGGATCGATAAAGCCGATCTGCCGCAGCACCTCCTCAAGGTGACCGTAATACCCCTCCAGCTCAGCCGCCGTAGCGTACTCGGCATCCCACTCGTTGGGCACCGAAAGCGCATCTTGCGCCGCCAGCTGCGCCATTCGAAGCTCATAGCTGAGCACCTGCACCGCCGCCCCCAGGTTGAGGGAGCTGTAGTCGGGCATGGAGGGGATATGCACATGGTAGTGGCAGCGAGCCAGTTCGTCGTTGGTCAAACCCCGCTCTTCCCGCCCAAATACCAGAGCCACCTTGTGACGACGGGACTCCGGCAGCACCCGCTCGGCGCATTCGCGGGGGTTGAGCAAGGGCCAGGGGATCTTGCGCCCCCGCGCGCTGGTGCCTACCACCAGGGCGCAGTCGGCAATCGCCTCATCCAGGGTGTCGACCACCCGGGCGTTATCCAGCAGGTCGTCCGCACCGGCGGCACGACTGGTGGCGTACTCGTGGGGAAATTGATCCGGAGCGACCAGGCACAGCTGCGACAGCCCCATGGTTTTCATCGCCCTGGCGGCACTACCGATATTGCCTGGATGGGAGCTGTTGACCAGCACCACCAATATATTGTCTGACACCCTGATTCCGTTAAGCCGAGGTTACTAATAGCTGGACATTCTAACAGAGTTGACCGTCTCGCACAGAGGCCGATGCCCGGATGACGATTTTTTCGTCATCCACCGGTTGTCTCTGGTATACTTCCGCGATCCGGCCCGTCGTGGGCCGATTTTGTTCTTTACCACTTACAGACGAATAGACCGACCATGCAACCGATGCTGAATATCGCCCTGCGTGCTGCACGCAAGGCTGGCGAAATCATTGTACGCGCCGCTGAAGACCTCGATACCGTTCAGGTCGCCGAAAAAGGCACCCACGACTATGTTACCGAAGTTGATCGTAACGCCGAACGGGCCGCCATCGCGATTCTCAAAAAAGCCTACCCGGACCACGGTTTCCTGGGCGAAGAGTCGGGCCACCAGCCCGGTAGCGGTACCGGTGCCGATTACCTGTGGATCATCGACCCCCTCGATGGCACCACCAACTTTATCCACGGTGTTCCCCACTATGCGGTCTCTATCGCCTGCCAATATCGCGGCCGCATCGAGCACGCCGTGGTGCTGGACCCCGTTCGTCGTGAAGAGTTTTGCGCCAGCCGCGGCCACGGAGCCCAGCTGAACGGCAAACGCATGCGGGTGAGCAAGCAGAAGCAGATGAACGACGCCCTGATCGCCACCGGTTTCCCCTTCCGTCCCGACCAGATGGAACACCTCGACAGCTACATGGGGATGTTCAAGAGCGTGGCTTCCCAGTCTGCCGGCATCCGCCGTGCCGGTGCGGCCTCCCTGGATCTCGCCTACGTAGCTGCGGGTCGCTACGATGCGTTCTGGGAGTTTGGTCTTAACCAGTGGGATATCTCGGCCGGCAGCCTGCTGATTCAGGAGGCCGGCGGCCTCACCAGCGACTTTGGCGGCGGCCACCGTCACCTCGAAAGCGGCAACATCGTCTGCGGTAACCCCAAGTGCTTCAAGGCACTGCTGCAGGCCATCGCCCCCTTCGTCCCCGCCGCTCTCAAGTAAGCCCGTCGGACCGGCCCCCTGCGGGGCGGCCGGTCTACCCCTTTGCCCGTGAAACGATCCACCCCGACCGCCCGAAAAGCCCCCCGCCGCGCCAGCCGTCCCGCCCAGGCGCGCCCCCTGCTGTGGCTCCTCAACAAGCCCTACCTGGTACTGACCCAGTTTCGTGACAGCGAGGGGCGTGCCACCCTGGCTGACTTTATAGACCAGCCGGGACTCTATCCCGCCGGTCGGCTGGACCGCGACAGCGAGGGGCTGTTACTGCTGACCAACGACGGCAAACTGCAGCAGCGCATCGCAGACCCGCGCTTCAAGTTGGAGAAAACCTACTGGGTGCAGGTGGAGGGTGAACCTACGGAGTCAGCCCTGCAGGAGCTGCGGGAGGGGGTGACCCTCAACGATGGCCCCACCCTGCCGGCCCGGGCACGACTGATCGCCCCCCCTGCGGTCTGGCCTCGGGTACCCCCCATCCGCGAGCGCCAGTCGATACCCACCCACTGGATCGAACTCTCCATCCGCGAGGGGCGCAACCGCCAGGTACGCCGAATGACCGCCGCGGTTGGCTTCCCCACCCTGCGCCTGATTCGCTACCGCATCGGCCCCTTCAGTCTCGATGGGCTGGCCCCGGGCCAGAGTCGCAGCGTGGACCCCGCCCTGCTGGGCGGCAACTCTATTGACTCACCCCTGTGATGTGATTAACTGGGCGCCCCAATACGGACAGCACGATGATCAGTACTTTCTGCAACGATAGTTTTCGCGCCACCTTTGCCGACCACCGGCTCGACGACTTTGACGCCCTCTGGAACCTTGAGCTGCCCTGGTTCGAGGAGCCCAACCGGCGTCGCAGCGGCTGGAGCGGAGTGGTACGCCACAGCCTGACCCAGGCCGATGATCGCCCACTCAACCTGTTCATCAAGCGCCAGCAGAATCACAACACCCCCTGCCTCAGGCACCCTCTCAGGGGGGAGCCCACCTTCGCGCGGGAGTATCGCAACATTCTTAAACTGCAGCGCCTGGGGATCCCCTCCATTGAGCCGGTTTACTATGGCGAGCGCCGCCATCAGGGCGACAGCCAGTCGATCCTCATCTCGGTCGCCCTGGATGATCACCAGACCGTCAACGACCTCTACCCGCAGTTGGGGGACCCGCAACCACTGATTGATGCGATCGCCTCCCTGGCCAGCCAGCTCCACCGCCACCGCCTGGCCCACTACTGCTTCTACCCGAGCCACATCTTCGTCGCCGAAGAGGCGTCCGGGGCGCTTAAGCCCCGCCTGATCGACCTGGAAAAGATGCGTTTCGTGCCCCAGCCACAGCGCCGCCCCCTAAAGGATTTTCACACCTTTATCCGGCGCGCGGCCTTTATGGGGGCCGACAACCTCAACCGCCTGCTGCAGGCCTACTGCGAGCGCAGCGACTGCCTGCGCGTCGGCGATAAAGCCTACCAGAGACTGCAAAAACACATAGATAAGCTGGACTACTCAAACTGAGCACCCGTCTAGCCGGGCTGCCTCAGGGACTCGCCTCCCCCACGGAAAGCAGCTGCAGGGCGTCAGTATCGATCGCCAGGGCTGATATCTGGCCGGGATTCGGCAGCTCCTGCTCCGACAGCTGGTAGATCGCCAACTCTTCCAGCGCCTCGGCAACCCGCTGCCCTAACACCTCCTGCAGGGGGAGATGGACCGCAGCCACCTCGGTTTCGATCGTGAACCGCTCTATCCTCACCTGCAGGGGGTAGAGCGCCCGCTCATCGGGAACCAGCCCCAGGCTACCCAGGGCTTCGAGACTAAAGAGTACCGGATCGGTCAGGGCGGTACCGCCAAACTCAATATCGAAGTCGCCCGTCACCCGGTAGAGCACCTCACCCTCCCCCAGCAGGTCAAGGCTGACCCCGGTCACGTACAGCTGTGCCCGAGACCCCAGCATCAACTCCAGATTGAGCAGCCGGGGCTCCCGATACTGGGTCAGTAAACGCTCATTCAGCTGCTGCTCCGTGATACGTAGCGGTGTCGCCCCATGGCCACAGGCGGCCACCAGCAGAAACACCCACAGTCCCCTCAACCAACCCGGTCTTACGCTAAACACCCTGCTACCTCCTTTCTCAGCCGAGGAACCACCTGCTCCTCAAACCAGGGGTGGCGCTGCAACCACCGATTGTTACGGGGCGATGGGTGGGGAAGGCAGAAAAACCCCGTTGCGGGATCACTGTTGCGCACTGCATCGCTCACCCGCCCGGCCGCGCTTCCCAGATAGTAGTCCTGTGCGTAGCGTCCTACCAGCAGAGTCAGCCTGATCGACGGCATCTGCGCGAGTAGCGCCTGATGCCACAAGGGCGCGCATTCGGGCCGGGGCGGTCGATCCCCTCCCCTTCCCCGCCCCGGGTAACAGAAGCCCATGGGCACAATGGCGACCCGCTGCGGGTCGTAAAAACGCTCCGCCGTAAGCCCCATCCAGTCCCGCAACCGCTGACCACTGGCGTCGTTCCAGGGGATTCCGCTCTCATGCACCCTAAGACCCGGTGCCTGCCCGATGATCAACAATCGCGCCCGCGCATCGGCCACCACCACCGGCCGAGGCCCCAGAGGCAGCGAGGCGGCACACCGCTGGCAAGCGCCTATATCCCTTAGCAGGTCAACCAACAGCCGTGACTCCATCGCTCCACCCTAAACCGACCCATGCCGGTTGTTCAAATAATCTGATCAATTACTCCAATTCTTTTTATTATAACGCCACCGGGGCATCGATTATGATGCCGGCATACCCCGCTCCCGGAGGCCTTCACCCCATGCTCAGAAACAGCTCTCTCCACTATGGATGGATCAGCATCATCCTGCACTGGCTTAGCGCTGTCCTCATTGTTGGGCTTTTTGGGCTGGGGCTGTGGATGACCGAACTGGGCTATTACGACCCCTGGTACAAGCGGGGGCCCGATCTGCACCGAAGCCTCGGCCTGCTCCTGTTTGCACTGATACTGATGCGCTGGCTATGGCGCCAGCTCAACCCCGTACCACTTCCAGAGCGGAGCCTCAAACCCTGGGAGGTCGCCGCAGCCGAATGGGCCCACCGCGCGACCTACCTGCTGCTGATCGCAATCGCCATCAGCGGCTACCTGATCACCACGGCCAAAGGGGACCCCATCTGGCTGTTTGACTGGTTCGCTGTCCCTGCCCTGTTTGGCGAGGTCAAGGGGATGGAAGATATCGCCGGGGAGGTTCACCTCTTGCTGGCCTGGACACTGGTGGTGCTGTCGGCGGTGCACGCCCTGGCCGCTCTCAAGCACCACTTCATGGATGGTGATAACACTCTAATCCGAATGCTGGGCATCCGCTCCCGGCGCAACCAATGAGGAATAACTGATGATTCGTAAACTTGGACTCTTCTGCGCATCGCTGCTGCTGGCCACCCCCCTGTGGGCCGCCGACTACCAGATCGACACCAAAGGGCAGCACGCTTTTATTCAATTCCGTATCCAGCACCTGGGCTATAGCTGGCTATATGGCCGCTTCGATGATTTCGACGGCACCTTTGCCTATGACGAAGCCGCTCCCGCCAACAGCGCGGTTGAGGTAACCATCAATACCGCCAGCATCAACAGCAACCACGCCGAGCGCGACAAGCACCTGCGCAGCGAGGATTTCCTCTTTGTGGAGAAATTCCCCCAGGCAAAGTTTGTCAGCACCGAGGTCAAACCCGGCCCCGACGGATCAGCCACCATTACCGGCAACCTGACCCTGCGCGGTGTAACCCGCCCGGTGACCATCGCCGCCGAGAGCATTGGGGGCGGCCAGGATCCCTGGGGGGGCTACCGCCAGGGGTTCCTCGGCACTACCGTTCTGACACTGAAGGACTTCGGTATCAATTTTGACCTGGGTCCAGATGCCACCCAGGTAGAGCTGACCCTCTCAGTGGAAGGCGTCCGCCAGTGATATCGGAATAATCGACCCTGCCGACGCCAACCGGGCTACTGCTGGGTTGGCGTTTGAGCCCCGGCCAGCTGTTCACTATCGTGACTGTTGGCCAGGCGCCGCCAATCCTCCAGCAACGCCTTGAGCATCACCTGCTGACCGGGACAGGTCCCGGAACCCCAGCCTCCCGCCTTGGCCAGGCAACTCACCACCAACTCCAGCTCCTCAGCGCTCAACTGCACCCTGAAGTGCTCTGACAGGCTTTCACACCCCTCGCCCGTTGGTCTCGGCACCGAAACCCCATTGAGGATATTCTGGATACGCAGCGCCAGCCGGGGACGCGGCTTTCGCAACACCTTGAAGGTCAACCGCAACGCGCTCTCGCTGAAGATACCGGGTCGACGGCAGAAGCGAAGATACTGTTCCCTGTTCATCATCCTGTTCCCTAAGCCTGACCACAGGCCCCTGAACCCCTCACTTCCCTAGGATAGACCTCGACAGAGACAGCTGCCCAACCGCGGGCAAAAAAAAACGGCAGGTCCAGCCCGCCGTTTTTTATCCAGTGACCCGGAAAGACTAGGCCAACGCCTCCGGGGGGCGGGTCAGCATGCCCGGCTGGCCAAACCAGTATCCATTGCACTCATCGTCGGCCACCGCGGGAATCGCCTGCGGGCGTCCATCGATGGCGTCACGGTACTGCTGCAACAGAGGGGTCATGTCGCCGCTGCGGGGGCTCACCCGCACCACATCGACACCGATTTCGCGCATGCGCTCCACCTCGCCCAGGAGGTTGTAGACATCGCCGGATAGGGTCTGGATGCCGTTGATGGTAAACACCGACTGCTCCTCCTGGCTACGCATCGCTAGCCCTTCAGGGTAGTCGAGGCAGACAAAGCGGCAGTCATCCTTGGGCAGGTTACGGCTGCGGGCGGTGAAGCAGCGCGCGGAGAACGCCAGCGGCAGGTGGCCATAGGCAAACACCTCGGTCTCAATGGCGTCAGCAAAGCCCTGCTGGCGGGCCCCTTCCAGAATCTGCGCCAGGGTGTTGGCGGACAGCTCCACCGGCATCACCCAGCGCTTCAGCCCCTGCTGGTGCAACAGCTTGAGGGTAGCGGCGTTGTAGATGTTGATTGAGGAACCGGCCACAAAGGGCAACCCCTTGCCAGAGAGCAGCTGCACCCCCGCCATGTCGTTGGCCTCCACCAGCAGGCCATCGTTATCGCAGATTTTACGCAGGGTTTTGATCTCCGACTCCGCCTCCAGCAAAGCCAGGGTAGAGAGCACCACCTGTTTGCCTGCGGCGGCCAGCTGGCGCGCCAGCTCGATCCAGTCGTCGGTTTTCAGCTCACGGCGCTTGGAGCAGACGGTTTCCCCCAGATAGATAATATCCGCCGGAGACTCGCTCATCTGCTGGTAGAAATCCTGTACTTTTTGCCGAGGCCAGAAGTAGAGAATGGATCCGATCGATAGTTGCATAGTCATCACTCTCGAGATTAAGGGTTACTGCCAGGGGCGCGAATAGGCGCCCAGGGTGGTCTGGGAGCCTTCCGACACATTCGCCAGCACGCTCATCCACTCCGCCCGGGGCTGGAAGCCGGCGGGGTTGGCGGCGTAAGCGTCGAGGGCCTGACGCCAGACACTCACCACCTGTTCCACATAGGCGGGGCTCCGCTGCCGTCCCTCAATCTTGACCGCCTTCACCTGGTTCGCCACCAACTGGGGGATCAGCTCGATGGTGTTGAGGCTGGTGGGCTCCTCCAGTGCGTTATAGGTGTTCTGCTCCACCTCGAAGCGCCCCTTGCAGAGGGTGGGATAACCGGCGTTTTCCCCCTTGCTATAACGGTCGATCAATACCCCGTTGAGACGCGACTCCAGCACCTCACCCTTTTGCTCCCAGCGCACCGCCTTGGCCGGTGAGCAGGCGCCACAGGTGTTGGGCGACTCGTCGGTGATGTAGGAGGAGAGGTGGCACCGCCCTTCCGCCATAATGCAAAGGCTGCCGAAGGCAAACACCTCCAGCTCAACAGGGCTGTGCTCGGCCACGTGCCTGACCTGGGCCATCGACAGCACCCGCGGCAGAACCGCGCGGCGGATATTGAACTGGCGCTGGTAAAAGCGCAGTGCCTCATAGTTGGTGGCCGACCCCTGCACCGACAGGTGCAGGGGCAGCTCCGGGTGCTTCTCGGTGGCGTACCCCAGAACCCCCATGTCGGCGGCGATCACCGCATCGGCCTTGAGGTCGGCAGCGATGTCGACCGCCCGCTGCCAACGCTCCCAGCCCTCGGGCTGGGGGTAGGTATTGATGGCGACAAACAGCTTTACATTGCGCTCACGGGCGTAGTCGAGGGCCCGCAACGCCTTCTTGTCATTGAAATTGAGGCCGGCAAAATGGCGTGCATTGGTATCATCCTTGAACCCGATGTATACCGCATCGGCGC
Organism: Aestuariirhabdus litorea; assembly: GCF_003864255.1. NCBI lineage: Bacteria > Pseudomonadati > Pseudomonadota > Gammaproteobacteria > Oceanospirillales > Aestuariirhabdaceae > Aestuariirhabdus > Aestuariirhabdus litorea. Next base: position 1,356,609 of record NZ_QWEZ01000002.1, on the reverse strand, counting down.
CGTTATCCACGGCGGCTTTCAGAGCGGGGAAACTGCCCGCAGGACATACTAACTCCATCCTCTACTCCCGTTGTTTGTGTCAGGCCGCGCCTTGGGCCCGGCATATCGAGGCATAGTGCAGGCGATCATGGATCGCATTCAGCACAGCCCATTTTTGGCTACACCAGAGGGGCGCCAGCAGAAGATCCTTCGATGCGGTGCCCGTCAGGCGGTGATAGATGATCCCGGCCGGCGTCTGTTGCACCATCGCCACGGCCGTATCCACATAGTCGTCGAATGCCAGCGGCTGGTACTCCCCCTGCCGCCACTGCCGGGCCAGCTGCGTCCCCTTCACCACATGCAGCGGATGCAGCTTGAGGCCGTCGGTGCCCACCTCCAGCACCCGCGCCAGCGATTGCAAACTGTCCCTCCGACGCTCTCCCGGCATCCCCACGATCAGGTGGGTACAGAGGTTAAGGCCGCGCTGGCGGGCGCGGCGGGCGCTGTCAGCGTATTCAGCCCAGCCGTGGCCACGGTTAACCTGCGCCAGGGTATGGTCGTTGGCCGACTGCAGTCCCAGCTCCAGCCACACCTCCAGCCCCCGGTCACGGTATTCACAGAGCAGGTCCAGCACCGGATCGGGGACGCAATCGGGACGGGTCCCCACCGACAGTCCGACCACGTCGGGGTGCTCCAGGGCCTGGTCGTAAAGTGCCCGCAACTGCTCAATCGCCGCATAGGTGTTGGTATACGCCTGGAAGTAGGCCAGGTAGTGGCGTGCACCGGTGCGCTTGAGGATCACCCTCTTGCCCGCCTCCAGCTGCTCGATCACGCTTGGGGGACGCCGGCCATTGGGGTTAAAGGTGGCGTTGTTGCAGAAGCTACAGCCCCCCAGCCCTTTGCTTCCATCGCGGTTTGGGCAGGTGAAGTCGGCATTGATGGTCAGTTTATGGACCTTATGCCCATACTTGCGCTGCATGGCCGCACCAAAGGTGTTGACGTAATTGGGCAACTGCATGCGAAACAGACCTGATCTTCCGAGGGTTTCTACCGAGCACCACAGGGTAACAAAGAGAAGCTGGAGGCTAATTGATTTGCATCAAGGCGCCACCAAGGCTATGGCCTACAATTCACCGTTTACCCTAACACCCACTGTTTCTCAGGAGTCCCGCATGATCCTTGCCCAGCTTGGCCGCCTGCCCCGCCCTCCCGCGCCCGCTGCCGTGGTACGCAAACTGCCGGTACTGGCCGCCCGCGGCGCCTCCCTGGTTCCTTTTCGCCTGCAAAAAGCGGTCATTGCCCGGGTATTACAGCAGGTGTTTCGCGAATCCCTGGAAGATGGGGACTTCGAGTTCCTCGAGGGGCACTGCGTGCGGGTCAGCATCACCGATGCCCAGCTGAGCTGGTACCTCACCTTTGAGGAGGGGCAGCTGCGCCTGTTGCCGATGGCCGATGCCGATGCCAGCATCAGCGGCAACCTGTGTGAGTTCCTGCTGTTGGCCAGCCGCAAGGAGGACCCGGACACCCTCTTCTTCCAGCGCCGCCTGCTGATCGAAGGGGACACCGAAATCGGGCTTGAGATGAAGAACGTGATGGACAACATCGATCTCGACTCCCTGCCCCGCTACCTGCGCAGCGCCCTCGACCACGCCACCGACCTGGTGTGCCGCCTGCAGGCCGAATCAGCGGCCTGACCCACTCTCCAGACGGGCAAAGGGTCCAAAAAACAGCACACCAGGGCTAGTGACGCCCGGCAGAGGGGGCTACACTGTAGGAAGGCCCGTCAAAAGAGAAGGATTCTCTATGGACTATCGATCCGGCGAAGGTGAACGCACCTGGTTTCGCAGTGAACGCTTCCTGTGCATGAACGGTGAGTGGTATTTCATTACCCGTGAGGGCTCCCAGGAGGGACCCTACCGCTCCCAGGCAGAGGCGGAGCGGGATCTCTGCATCTACATCCGCCACCAGAACGACCAGATGCTGCAGGCCAGCATCAAACCGACCGGTTAGCGGAAGCTTCGACGGCGAGCTAACCGCCAGTCATATTCATAAAGCGAACAATCTCCACTTCCCCCTCGGCGCTGAAGAAGTGGCGCTCGGGTTTAAGCTCCATGGCGCTGTGCAACTCCTCCTTAAGCCGCTCAATATCACCGGGATAGCGCCTCACCACGGCCCGCAGGTCAGTGGAATGCTCATTACCCAGGCAGAGCAGCAGGCGCCCCTCCGAGGTGACCCGCACCCGGTTACAGTCGCCGCAGAAGTTGTGGCTGTGGGGGGAGATAAAGCCCACCCGGGTCGGGTGGTCGGCAAAGTGGTAGTATCGGGAGGGGCCACCGCTATTTTCGGTGCTGGCCACCAACTCGAACTGCTCGCCGATCAGCTCCCGCACCTGCTCACTGGTGCAGAGGGTTTCACCCCGATGGTGCTCGTCGATATGCCCCAGCGGCATCTCCTCGATAAAGCTGATATCGACCCCCTGGTCACGGGCAAAACGCACCAGGGGCACCACCTGGTCGTCATTGCGCCCCTTCATAATCACCGCGTTCAGTTTGATGCGGGGGAAGCCGGCCGCACGGGCGGCCTCAATCCCCTCCAGCACCCGCTCCAGCTTGCCGGTGCGGGTAAGCTGGGTGAACTGCACCGGGTCGAGGGTATCGAGGCTGATATTCACGCTTTTGAGACCGGCTGCCTTCAGTTCCGGAGCCAGCTTAGGCAACTGCGAGCCGTTGGTGGTCATCGCCAGGTTGGTGATGCCGGGCAGGGCACCGAGGTCACGCACCAGGTGCATCACATTGTTGCGAACCAGCGGCTCACCACCGGTCAGGCGAATCTTGTTCACCCCCAGCTCACTGAACGCTCGCCCGATCAGGGCCATCTCCTCCAGTGTGAGCACCTGCTCGCGGGGCAGGAAGGTCATCTCTTCGCCCATGCAGTAGACGCAGCGAAAATCACAGCGATCGGTCACCGACATTCGTACGTAGGTAACCTCGCGACCAAATCGGTCAATCAATCTGTTCCCTTTCATAGTGCATCCCGGAGGTCAGGTTAGAGGCTATGGGCCCGCCTATGGCAGGGTCGGGCTCCAGCCCTTAACCTTACCATGCGCTTGTCGCGAGCGCCCTTAGCTTAAGGAATAAGACTACTCTCCCCCTTGACTCTCATCAACTCCCGTCGAGTGCGGGCCGAAACAACGCCCCACCGTTGGCGCCTCTCCCCTATCTGTGTGACCATAGGATGCTTTGACAGGATCACTCAATCGTAGCGAAATGGACAACCTTACCCCCTATTACCGCCTCCTCAAAAGCCACCACCTGTTTACCGGCTTCAGTGACAAGGAGCTGCAACACCTGCTGGCCGAATGCCACCTGAAGAAGCTGGCGAGGGATGAGTGGTTGTTTCACCAGGGCGACCCGGCCCCCGCCTTCTACTTCGTCATCGACGGCTCCATCAAGCTGTTTCGCACCAACCGCGATGGCAACGAGAAGATTATCGAGGTGATCAATAACCACGAAACCTTCGCCGAAGCGATCATGTTCTCCGGGCAGCACAACTACCCGGTCAATGCCCAGGCCCTCAAGGCCTCGACGCTGCTGGCGATCGCCTGCACCCGCTACATCGACTGCATCACCCGCCACCCCCAGCAGGCCCTGGCACTGGCGGCCCGGCTGAGCCAGCGCCTGCACGCGAAGATCAACGAGATCGAAACCCTGAGCCTGAAAAACGCCACCCACCGGGTGGTGCGCTTTTTGATCAACGGCATCACCGACAACCTCAGCCGCGAACCGGTGGTCGAGTTGGAGATCCCCAAGCGCCTGGTGGCCTCACGCCTGTCGATACAGCCGGAGACCTTCTCCCGTATCCTGCACCACCTGGCGGATGAAAAAATCATCCATATCAAGGGCAAGCTGATCACCATCCTCGACCTGGAACGCCTGCTGCATTACGAGTAAGCGGGCCCGCCGCAACTTGATCACCATCAAGGGCGCGGCCGCGGGGATGTTTTATAGTGCGCTTCAGTTAATACCTGACTTGAGAACTTGGTTATGACCCTGCACAACATCCAATCCCCCCAACCCGCTTCCGGCTTCGCCCTCTTCGAGCTGGGCTTTCGTCCCTTCTTCCTGCTCGCCGGCTGGCTGGGAGTCGTATTGGTCGCTATCTGGGGGGCGGTCTACGCCAACCTGCTCAGCCTCAATACCTATTACGGCCTGATCGGCTGGCACAGCCACGAGATGCTGTTTGGCTACACCCCGGCGGTGATCGGCGGCTTTCTGCTGACGGCGGTGCGCAACTGGACCGGTGTCTCCACCATCCGCGGCCCCCTGCTGGCGGGGCTGGCGCTGGTCTGGCTGGCGGCACGGATCTTACCGCTGGTACCGGCCGCCCCCCACTGGCTGATCGCGGCGGTTGACCTCGCCTTCCTCCCCTGCCTCATCATTGCCCTGGTCCCGCCACTGATGCAGGGCAAGGCGAAGAACTGGATGTTTGTGGTGATCCTGGCGGTGATGGCCTCAGCCAACGCCCTGGTCCATGCCGAGCGGCTGGGGATCAGCGGCCTCCCCAATGGAGCCTACCTGATGAGCCACCTGATCATGCTGATCATCGTCATCATGGGCGGACGGGTGATCCCCTTCTTCACCGAGGCCGGGGTGCGTCCGGTGCAGATTCAGCTGCAGCGCCGTGAATGGGTCGACCGCCTCTCCATCGCCCTGGTGATCGCACTGGCCATCGCCCAGACCCTGGCCCCCTACTCCCCCCTCACCCCTCTGCTGGCAGGGCTCGCCGCCCTCGCCCACGGCGTGCGTCTGATCGGTTGGTACCACCCCCTGATCTGGCAATACCCCCTGCTGTGGATCCTCCACCTCTCCTATCTCTGGCTGGTACTGGGACTGGCTCTGATCCCCCTGGCCTCGCTGGGGTTGGTCTCCCCCTTCGTGGCCCTGCATGCCTTCACCACCGGCGCAATCGGAGGCATCACCCTGGGGATGATGGCGCGGGTGGCGCTGGGCCACAGCGGCCGTCCACTGGTGACCAGCCGCTGGATCACCCTCGCCTTCGTGGCCATCCAGCTCTGTGCGCTGGTGCGGGTGTTTGGCCCCCTGGTGTGGCCGGGCTCCCCGCCGTTGATCAGCCTTTCTGCCCTGCTATGGGTGATCGCCTTTGGCCTGTTCAGCCTGATCTACACACCGATCCTGATTCGCCCCCGCATCGACGGTCGCCCCGGCTAGCGCCACCGCGACCGCAGCCAGCCCCTAGGGCTCCCCCAGCAGCTGGCGACGAAAGCCCGCCTCATCGCGAATGCCCACCCGGTTGCCGTCGGGATCAAGGATGTCGATGGTGCGTCCCCAGGGGTGGTCATTGATCTCGGCCTCGATGCCATACTCACGGACCCGCCGCAGCGCCGACTCCATATCGGCCACATTAAAGCGCAACTTGGTGGGATTTTCGGCGATCGACTTGCCCTGCGGGCGCGCCACCCCTTCGGTTTCAATCATCAGGTAGCTGTCCCCCAGGCGCAGGCAGCAGAGGCGGAAATCCTCCTCCAGAATCTCGAACATCAGCGGCAGCTCAAACAGCTGTCGGTAAAAATCGACGCACTCGCTGAAGTGCTCGGTATTGAGAATAATGCCGCTTCGCTCGACCTGCATGGCCACTCCTTGATGTCCGGCGCCCCTCACCGGGGATCGATGGAGACAGGGTAGCAGATCCGCAATTGTGGTACAGTGCGCGCCCACTCACCCCCACGAGCCACCTCGATGACCCCCTGGATTCACCTCGATACCGCCACCATCCCCAACGGCGGCGGCGAACTTAAACTGTCCCGCCGCGGCGATGAGTTTTCCATCCGCCTTTCGGGCGTACGGGGAGAGCTGATGAACAGCCGTGTGCACGGTTCGGAGGAGTCCCTGTCGGAACTGGGATGCGCCCATCTCGGCGGACAGCAAAACCCCCGGGTGCTGGTCGGAGGGCTGGGCATGGGATTCACCCTGGCCGCTGCGCTGAAAGCCGTCCCCCCCTCGGCCGAAGTGATCGTCGCCGAGCTGATCCCCGAAGTGGAGCAGTGGAACCGCGGCCCCCTCGGGGAGTGCGCCGGGCGCCCCCTCGACGACCCCCGGGCCCGGGTCGCGATAGGCGATGTGGCCAACCACTTCAAGGCGCGCCGCGAGCAGTTCGACGCCATCCTGCTGGATGTCGACAACGGCCCCGAAGGGCTCACCCACAGCGACAACAGCGGTCTCTACAGCCAGCAGGGGCTGGCCGAGATCTTCGACAGCCTGCACCCCGAAGGGATGCTGGCGGTCTGGTCCGCCGGCGCCGACTCGCTGTTTACCATTCGCCTGAAAAAGGCGGGCTTCAAGGTCAGCATCCGCACCGTACGCGCCCGCCCCGGCAAGGGCAGCCGCCACACCATCTTCCTGGCGCAAAAACCCTGGCGCTCCGCTTCCCGCTAACGCGCTATCCGACTCGGGCTCAGCCCGCCCGATCAGCCAGACGCCTCAAAGGCGGGGTGATAGCTCACCACGCCCCGGGGCAACGCATCACCCAAGGGCAGTGCCTGGAAGTACTCAGCCGGCACGCCCGGCAACACAAGACCGGCCTCCGGCCTGAACCCGAAGCGGCCGTAATAGGCCGGATCGCCCAGCACTACACAGCCCGAAGCCCCCAGGGCTTGAAGCGCCCCCAGCGCCTCGCGCATCAACCGCGAACCCATACCGCTGCGCTGATGGTCGGGCAAGACAGAAATCGGGCCCAAACCAAACCACCCGGTTGAACCGTCCGACAGCGTGACCGGAGAAACCGCCACATGCCCCACAATGTGCCCGCGCTCCTCGGCAACCAGAGAAATCGTCAGCGCACCGGCCTCCCGCAGCGCCCGGACAATAAACTGCTCCCTGTGATCCGTGTGCGGCGCTTTGAGAAACGCCTCGATCGTAACGGTTTCTATCGCCTCTGCATCAGCTGGTTTTTCGGGTCGGATGGTTAGGGTCATTGTGTAATTTCGTGGGGGTTAAAGCCACAAACACCGACGTCGCGGAGCGACGTCCGCGTGCTTTGATTTGTTAGGAAGTATCAGCTGCTGCCTGCTATTTACCTCTGAGAATTTTTAAGACAATTCAAACACCTTATTCTGGTGCCTGCTCATTTGGAAAAAGGTAATTCACTATCTCCTGAACCAAATGCTCCAAAAACGCGAACCGCTCACGAAATTCGTCGTCAGGCCTGCCTGAAAAATACCGTGACATTGGAGATTTCCCAGCTTGATTAAATTGTTTCTTTACGAAGATAGCCCAGTCATTAGGTAAGTTTTCATCGAGAGTTGTATTACCAGAAACTATGCGAGTCATCAGTTCATCAGGGACAACGTTGAGCAGCTTGGCATCTTCCAAATAGCCTCGGCCCTCTGCCCACCTCCAAGCATCTAGATCATAAATTGACTCGAGAACTACAGAGACCCTAAACCCCGCCTTAAGGGCTGGAATTAGCTGCGGAGGTGTGGGTAATTTGAAGCATTTAGCTGATTCAACATTGTTTGGAGTAGAATTCCAACGAGTTACCGCTTTCCTTGCGTCTTGATCCTGATCTAACAGGCCTGCAGCACGAGGCTGACCTTCATGATGTTTAGCACGGCTCCTCCATGACAGTAGCATGTCGATTACGTAATTGAAGCCTGCTGAGTTCTGAGTCTCTACATCAATTTCACCGGCTCGCTCAGGAGAAAAAACCCGCAATGCCTTCTCAAGAATCGACTTGTCAGACGGCCCTTCTACAAAGATTTTTCTGCGATTCGCCCGTGCCATTGCCTCCACAGCTGCACGTGCTTCCTCCTGGCGACGGACTTTGTCTTCAATAGCTGCCGTCATGGGAGCGATAAGTGCAGTCATGCCCATTCGCTCATCAAGGTCCGTCAGCACTTCTGCCTGTTTTGTTCCATCCTCATCAGACCTGTAAACATGGTGGCAGGACACGTTTTTAACAATGCATTCATCCTTTCTATGAAGGTTGTAAAAAACGGGAGAATGAGTTGTTAACAGAACTTGAGTTATACCATTTCCAGAGAACTCCAGAAATTGATCAGCGAGCTCGACTGAACTTGAAATTTCCAAGCTATTTTCCGGCTCTTCATACCCCCAAATGAAGTTATATGGCTGGGCTCCACGTCCCTGAAGCCCCCGCTTCTTATCGGCCATAAACTTCAAGATCAAAGGAATATGACGAGCTTTTACACCATCGCCTCGCAAATCAAGAGAAATGTTTTGCTCATCGCTAAGGAAATCCAAGCTCTCAAAAATATGACTAAGGTTCTTTGGAAGAGCCAACCTAGATTGAAAGCCTAACGACTCACTTATTTGATCTGTCAGGTCTTTCAGCTGGTTTGCAATGGATTGTTCAAAATCCCCGCTGGAATTTCTAAACTCTCGATCTGCCACATCGGCAATCACATCGTAGATGCTAGCGCGAAGCTCTGAGAAATACTCTAAGTCCTTGATTGCAGGAACGTACACAAACTTTATATTTCTTAAGAGCGCGTGTAAATTTGAGCGATCTGGTATCTCCACTTCTTGCCAATTGACTCCACCCCTTGGGCCTTGTGCTCGGCGTCTACCGGCATACTTATCATGTACGAGTCCTTCTGAGCGCCACCGCTTTTCCCAAACAACCTCATCCCCGTTGACCCTCCGATAGTTTTCGGGGATGCAAAATTCAATTTTCACTGAAATTTCTTTAGCACGACGATTCGGTCTGTTGTAGACATTGTGATCCGACTCAAAGTCGATCAGATGGTCATGGGACGTTGTTCCGTTAAAGAACAAGTTCAGAGCTCTTAGGACGTTTGATTTTCCCGAATCATTTTTGCCGACCAGAACGGCCAAGTCGCCTGGAGAGATCGATATTTCTCGTATCGACCTAAAATTTTGGATACGAATTTTCTGAATCTTAAGACTCACGAGACTCTCCGACGGGTCGATTTATTTTGTGAACGCAACTCGATGCCTCTCGTTTCCAGTACTGCCTAACACCAAAGCACAGCGGCGGCCTTGGAGTGGCCACAAAGGAACCACGGAAAGGGCCTCCGGCGGCCACCGGCCGCGAACTGCTGCATCTTGTTATGTTTTGGATGCCTTGGGGCTGACCGGAGCCAACCCCAAGGACTTTAGTTGAGGCTTTGGCAAATTACAGCAATTGTAAAAAAGAACCCTGAAAGGGCTGTAATTACGCTTGCCACATTTACCTTAACCTCGATTGCGATATGCATTTTCATAGCAATACACCAGAATTTGCAATCTCGCAGGCCTGCGCGACTACATGAAACATGTGGCCGTGCTTTGGTGGTTACTGATTTACTGGTCGGAAGAGCTGGTTGCGAAATCCAGCATTCTCCAGACACAGGTCATTGGCCACCTAACGGAGCGCTTGCCAACGCTCCGGGGAGGGATTCAGGGCCAGAGTTCACTCTCGCAAAGTGAGTATTCTGCACCTGAGCCTCCCAAACTCGAGAAACTTAACATTTTTATAACGACCCGAGCACTTTTTCCCGGGTAGTGGATTGGTTCGAACTAGCGTACCCCTTTGGCTTATATGAGAAAAGCGCTCTTTTTCACAGAACTCGCCATGCGGCAGGGGGCTTGTCGGGACGCACTCCGACGGGTGCCTTAAGGGGGCGACCAGCGCCCCCTTAAGAATCCCCGCTGGGCCCCACCAGTCCGGCCTTCGGCTACGCGCGTCGCCAAGGTCCCAGTGAGCCAAAGGTGAACGGCTTGATTTTATTGTTATGCCAATTTGACATCAGTGTAGTGTAATTAAACGCAGATTCTTCTTTCCCGGCTGGTATTCCAGTGCCGCAAGAAGCTTGGTTGGGTACCCACCCCCCTTTCGGGGAACCTCCAGCATAAGGTTGAACTTCACCACGCCATGCTGTTGAAGATAAGCCATATTGTAGATGTAACTTGCATCGATCTTTTGGCGAACTAACTCAGCTAAATCAACACGACCTAAATCCGCAATACCCGCTTTTTCGAGTTTTCCGAGCTTTTCTGTCTTTAGGTAATCATGCTTTGCTTCTTCTAACTCAATGCTGAACCCTTGTAACGGAAGAATGACTTCCGAGACTGAATTCAAAGACATCTCCGTATCGATCTCGAACCCGGGAAAAACCGGCCGTTCAATTTTGTAACCAAGGAACAAACCTGAATATAAGCTTTGTAAACTTACAACTTGGTATCCGTAATCCTCAAATGGATAACCAATAAGGTTCTCGTTTTCCTCGTTTGGGCGATCATCTTCGTGTCCCATAATTACTGTGGTGCCATTCTTGAGGTAGGCATTCACCAGAATGTTAGATAGGTACGTTTTAGTGCGAGAGGAAAAGGTTCCCGGAATATATCCCACGTACGACGATTCGCCAGACAACGCTTCATGAAATTTGTTCAGAGCTGCATTAGATAGATTGTTGATGTATACGCAGTATAGAGATGTGCCATGAACGAAGGTGAACGAACGTGCTAATACGAGAGACTCCTCTAATAGCTCATAAATAAAACCCTGATCATCGCCGATAAGGTCGCCGCATAGCACACTGTTTGTTGAGTCCCTGTTAAAAAGAGGAAGGATTAATTTGGCCACTTCAAGTCCGTACAAACTTGAATAAATGGCCTCAGAGTCAAAAATGAATCCAGCTTCTTGCCGGTCAATGCTAGGAACAAGCCCAGACCTGAGCGCTGAATAGGGTACTCCCTTAGATTGGAGCACTTCTTGAACCTCAATGTGCATCCGCTGAATTTCATGATGCATTACTTCCGATGACAGACCGAAGTAATCACGCGTAGCCTCCAGCAGGACGTTTCCGCGCGCATTAAGTGTGAAAATCGGTTGGGCGTAGGGTTTCATAAGGAATAACATTTGTATAACGACCCGAGCACTTTTTCCCGGGTAGTGGATTGGTTAGAACCAGCGTACCCCTTTGACTTATATGAGGAAAGTGCTCTTTTTCACAGAACCCGGCATGGGTTAAGCAACACCGAACCTCTGTTTACCCCCCTGTGGGTCGGCCTTTAGGCCGACATTTTGCTGGCTCGTGCCATTGTCGGGCTAAAGCCCGACCTACAGTCAATCCCATGGGAGCACAAGACAAGTAGCCAATACATCGATGTGACGGCCGGCACCCATCTCTCCCCCTCTGAACCGACAAGTCGCCGCTGGCGGTGTCGAAAAGGCCCGAAGGGGGGCGGCATGGACGCCGCCCCGGGGCGTGGGGGCAGGATGCCCCCTCGGCCCGCCCGACACAGCCAGGGGTGACGCCGTGAAGCCGAAGGCCGGTGAAGTGGGGTCGGGGGGATTCTTAAGGGGGCGGCGATCCGCCCCCTTAAGGCACCCGTCGGGGTGCGTCCCGACAAGATGCCTGCCGCCAGGCATAACCCCTCGCGCCGAAGGCGCCCCCACATAAACGGTGCTTCGGGCAAAGCATTCAATTAACCACAACCCATAACGCCAAAAGCGCCCTACCGAGTTGGGATTTCCCAGCAGGTTCTGCAATCAGGCAGAACCCGAACTGGCCAGCGGCACACCTACAGCCACAGGCACCCAGAAGCACCTACCACAAATACATACTCACCTTCTTATTCAACACCTCAAGCTCAAAACACTCACTAGCGGCTCGCCCCGCCACCCCATAACAGAGCTGCAATGGCAGCAGGTGCTCCTCCCGGGGATGACAGTACCGCGCCCCGGGGGCCTCGACCCACTGCTCCAGCCGCTCGGCCCGCTCCGCCTCCGACAACGCCGGGTCGGAGCAGGTCTCCCGCAGCCAGCGCTCAAAGTCGTGGTTCTGCGCCCGGTCGGCCTCCGAGGGCGAGGCAAAAAAGGCCCGCATATTGTGGAACGACATCCCCGACCCCACCACCAGCACATTGGGCGGGTCAATCGCCGCCAGCGCCCTGCCCAGCGCACGCCCCAGCTCGATGTGCCGGCGCGGGTCGAGGGAATCCAGCAGCGAGAGCTGCAGGCAGGGGATATCGGCCTCGGGATAGAGCAGGCTCAGGGGCACAAAAAACCCGTGATCAAAGCCCCGCTGCCGATCCAGCGCCACCTCGACACCGGCCTCGGCCAGTTGGGCCTGAAGCCGTGCGGCCCACTCCGGCGCGCCGGGCGCCGGGTACTGCAGACGATAGGCCTCGGGGGGAAAGCCGTAGTAATCGTAGAGGAGCGGGGGCGCCGCGCCGGCGGTGAGGGTGGCAACGGGCGTCTCCCAGTGGGCGCTGATCACCAGGATCAGCGAGGGGCGTTCGAGCCGCTCCCTGATTGACGCCAGGGTCGCCACCATCTCCCTATGGCCTTCGTCCCCCAACAGTGGCAGTGGCCCGCCGCCGTGAGCCAGATAGAGGACCCGGGGGATATTGCCTGATGATGGGTGTTCCATTGTGTTGCGCCTCTTCCTGATCCGGAGCAGGGCCGCTCGCCGCCAAACAGGGCGCCCGACGCTGTCTATCGGCGGTGCTTTTGTTTATGATCCCCCTTTTTTGGAGAGGGTATCAAGGGTGCAGCACGCGCGATCCGTGGTGGTGGTAGGGGCCGGCCCCGCGGGGTTGATGGCCGCCGAGGTGATCCGCGCCGCTGGCTACCGGGTGCAGGTGTTCGATGCCAAGCCCAGCGCCTGCCGCAAGTTCCTGCTGGCCGGGATCGGCGGCATGAACATCACCCATTCCGAGCCCTACCCCCAGTTTATCCAACGCTACTACGAAAAGGCCGACTGGCTCGACCGGGCCCTGCGCCGCTTTGACGCCGATGCCCTGCGTGGCTGGGTGCACGAGCTCGGGATCGAGACCTTTGTCGGCAGTTCGGGGCGCGTCTTTCCGCGGGATATGAAAGCCGCTCCGCTGCTGCGCAGCTGGTTGAGGCGGCTGCGGGAAGCGGGGGTCGAGTTCCATATGAAGCACCGCCTGCTGGATCTCGACCAGCACCAGCTGGAGTTTGAGCACGAGGGGAAACGGCGGGTGGTGGAGGCCGACGCGGTGGTACTGGCCCTGGGGGGCGGCAGCTGGCCCAAACTGGGGTCCGATGGCGCCTGGCAGGCATTTTTGGCCCGCGCCGGGGTCGAGATCGAGCCCCTGCAAAGTGCCAACTGCGGTCTTCTCTGCAGCTGGAGCCCCCGCCTGAAAGAGCAACATGGGGGCAGCCCCCTCAAGAACATCGCCTTCCAGTTTACCCCCCAGGGCGGCCAGCCGGTCAGCCGGGAGGGGGAGTGCATCCTCAGCCACTACGGCATGGAGGGCAGCCTGATCTACGCCTTCTCCAAGCACCTGCGCGATGCCATCAACCGGGACGGCCGGGCAGAGCTGCTGATCGACCTGCTACCCAGCCAGAGTGAGGCGCAGCTCCTCACACGACTGCAACGTAAGAAACCCAAGGAATCCTTCGCCAAATACCTCAAACGCAGTGTTGGCCTGCAGGGTGTCAAGGCAGCGCTGCTTTACGAATGCGTCGAGCGAGAGCAGTTGCAGGACCCCCGCCATCTCGCCGCCGCCATCAAGGCACTGCCGGTCACCTTCGACGGGGTCTGCCCCATTGAGGAGGCGATCTCCAGCGCCGGTGGCGTGTGCGAAACCAGCCTCGACCCGCAGTTGATGCTCAACGCCCTGCCGGGTGTCTTCTGCGCCGGCGAGATGCTGGACTGGGAGGCCCCCACCGGCGGCTACCTGCTCACCGCCTGCTTCGCGACCGGGCGCCTGGCGGGGGAAGGGGTCTGCCAATTTCTGCAGCCCTAAGATTCAGGACCCGGGTACGCTCTATTGCGTCTTGATTTCGATGGACAGCTCCGCACCCTCAACGGCATCCACCGCATCGGGGTTTGAGCGGTCGATCAGCAGCTTACCGCCCAGGCTGGCGGGGCTTTTGTTCTCCTCTTTCTTGTTGCCAAACAGGTCCGGCAGGAGGTTTTCCGCGGCAGGGGTCTTGAGCTCCCCGGGAGCAGGGACCGCCTGCCTGGGCAGGCTGAGGTCGAGTATCACCCTGGGGTCCTTGCTCTCCTCAGACTGACGACTTATGGAAGGTCCGGACGCCTGGGTGGGTTCAGTCTCCCTACCGGGTTCAGCCTGCTGCGTGGGCTCGGCCTCCCTAATTGTTTCAGCCTCCTGCGTGGGTTCAGCCACCCCATTAGGCTCAGCCTCACTGCTGAGTTCAGCCTCTCTTTGGGGCTCTGCGGCCGCGCCCCCTTCAGTCCCCGCATCACAGGCCACCAACCCCAGCAGCAGGAGCAGCAGAACCCCCTGCCTGAAGCCGACATGGCCACCCATTGCACACCCCTTATCGCTCATCAATGACCCGCTCATCCCGAAAAAAACGACTCCATGGCAGATTCACTTGAGAGGCGCCACCGCCGCCAGCCGCCTCTCCCTAACCATTGGCCACCACAATGGTGAGGGCAACGGAGTACACCCCCAGAATCAGCGCGCTCTCAAAACCGATGCGGCCGATGCCGTAGGTCTCCCGCCGCACCATGCCCAACAGCAGGATGGCGGTCATCAGGATACTGATCAACCCCCAGGTCATCTGCACCGGCGCCATATCGTGGTAGATGGAACCCTCGGCGTAGCCCGCATCGGCGGCCGCCACCACCAGCATATTGAAACAGTTGGTGCCAAAGATATTACTGACGGCGAGGGTCAACGCCCCCAGCCGTACCGCCGCGATGGTGGTGACCAGTTCAGGGGTGGAGGTAGCCAGCGCGGTCAGCAGGCCACCGACCAGGCCATCGGACAGCCCACTCTGGTCGGCGATCCCCTTGGCCGCCTCCATCAACACCCAGCCGGCGAGGCCGGTCACCGTTGCCATCAGCACAAACTCGCCCCACACCCGGCTGGCACTTCCCTGATGGTGCTTTTCCGGCTGGTCGGGTACGGTTTCGCGGGTCACACGGGCAATCCACATCGGCCTTTCCTGGGTGCGATTAACCAGGTGCAGGCCGAAAATGTAGGCGCCCACGATCAGCGGCGTAATCGGGTGCACCCGCCACCAGCTAAGGGGGGGCGTGAGGATAGCCAGTAGCGGCAGGGTCAGCAATACAATCAACAAAGCCGCCAGCATCAGGTTCACCGGGGAGGCGGCCGCGTGCTCCAGGTTCGCTTTGCGGTAAAAAATGTCGGCGATACCCAGAAACAGCAGGTTGACCGCCATGCTCCCCATGACATTACTCATGGCAAGATCGGGGCGGGCATCCAGGGCCGCACTCAGGGTCGCGGCGAAATCCGGCAATGAGGTCACACCGGCCAGCAGCAAGACGCCGAATACCGCCTCTCCCAGCCCCGTTCGATCCGCCAGCTCATCGGCCATTTTGGCCAAACGGCTGCCGGCCACAACGATCGCCAACGCGGCGAGGCCGAAGGCAAACAGACTGGGAGTCAACGCTGAAAACACAGGAACCTCAACGGCGGCACAGACCTGATTATAGATGGCCAGACCCTATTGAGCCCTGCCGCAACCGCGGAATCACGATGAGGCACCCGCCGAGGGTCCGACGTTCTCACCGGGCAACGCCTGTCACGGGGCGGCGTTGGCCCGCTCCTGGCAAGCGGATTCGATCAGCTCCACCAGAATCCGTTCGACATTGCTGCCGCCGATGCCGATGCGATCACCCGGGCCAAGGGTTGCCAGGGTCCGGGCCGCCCCCTCGTATTCCCCCTCGGTAAAATCCCGAAGGGCGCTGACCAGGGCAAGGGCCCGCTCCCGGTTGGGCCCTTCGCCGCTGGCGGCAACCGCCTCCTCGCAGCGCTTGAGCCCCTCGCGGTCAGCGGCGCAGGCCATCAGCCCCGCGACATGGAGGGCGATAAAGGGGTGGCCCAGCATGCCCCAGACCCGTTCGATATGGGCCCGCACCGCGGCGTCCAGCGGACGGGGTTCGCCGCTTTGCAGGTAGTCCCGTAGCAGGAAACCGCCACAGTCAGCCAGGGTCAGCACCGGACCGCAGGTGGTGGTAGCGGGTGCACAGTAGGCGAGGTAGCGCTGCCAGGCCACCTCGCGTTGCCCCACCTGCCACTCGGACAGCGCCAGGTGCCACTGCACATGGCCATACATCTGCCCCTCACGGGCACCCTCCTCGTACTCACTGAGCCATCCATTCAACAGTGCGGCAGACTCCACCGGTGCCCCCTCATCGTGCAACAGGTGGGCCAGTGCATGGACTGAGAAGAGGGACTGGGGCCTGAGTTCGAGTGCGCGCTCCAGCAGCTCGCGCCCGCGCTGATGCTGCCCCGCTTCACTGGCAGCGAATCCCAGCCGCGCCAGCAGGGCCCAGTCGTCACCCAGCGCGGGGGCGACCGACTCGAACACCTCCAGCACCGTTTCCAGCTTACGGGGGCCGTCATAAAAAAACAGGTTTCCCGTCAGTTTGGAGATCACCAACAGGTCGGTGGGAGTGGTTTCAATGTAGGCCAGTGCCCGCTCGCGGTTCGCCCCGTGGTGATCGATAAGGCCGATCAGCAGCTCTGTATGCTCCCACTCCCAAGCGCTGGCGCCCTGTGCGGCCTGCACAGCCTGATCACGAAATCGCTGGCTATCGGCCTCACCACAATCCTGCGCCACCAGATAGCGCGCCACCGCCGCCAGGGCAAACTGCGGGTCCCGTTCAAGGGCCATATCCAGCAACTCGGCAGCCCCCGACTCCGAGCCCAGGATGCGATCCACCCCCTGCTGGTAGAGGAGCGCCGCTTCCGGCGTCTGGCAGCTGATGGGCTTGCCGGTTCGTGTCTCGTTCATATCACCCCCTGTCGACGGCTGAGTCGCCGGCACAGGTCGACCACCTGGTTACCGGGACGCTGAGCGGGCCCGTTCAGCCGCAAACAGGATGGACACGTTGGCGGGAGGCAGGCCTTATGGAACTCTAGCAGCTGGGGCGGGATTCGCTTTGCTGTTTGCTCCCTGCCACTCGCTCAGTCCCCGGAACGAGCCAACGGTTCACTCAGGATCGCCAGGCACTGTTCGGGGTGGCTGGTGACCAGGGCGTGGTTTGCTCCCGTTATCTGGTAGCGTTGGCTGCAGGGCAGTTCCCGCGCCAGATGGTCGATAATGGCGTGGGCCACCGGGTTGGAGTCACTGCCGCACACGAGGCGGGTGGGCAGGGTACAGCGGGACAGCGCGGCGCGGTCGTAATCGAGCCGGGTGCAGATCTGCCAGTGGCGCAGGTTGTTGTCCAGCAGCGGTACCATGGCGGCCTGCACCGACGCGGGCAAGCGCGCAAACAGCTCGCCGCCGCCCCAGAAATCGATTACCCGCCCGCAGGCGTCGGGCTCCTGGCGAGCCGCTGCCTCGAAGTAAGCGGCCAGGAACTGCTCTACCCGCGTTACCATCTCCTGATCCTGAAGCAGTTTCAGGACCCATACCGCTACCGGTTCGAACAGGGTCATCTCGGCGATCGGCAGCGAACCCTTGAGCGCCAGGGCCAGTGCCACCACGCCGCCGTAGGAGTGCCCCACCAGATGGATCGGACGGTCGGTCAGGCGGCTGACCACCGACTCGATCAACGCCAGCTCCGTCTCGATGGTAGGGGCGTCAAAATCCTCCGGCTCGGGGGCTCCGCCGTGGCCCGGCAGTTTGATAGCGATGCAGTGGTGACCGGGGCCCACCCCTTCGATGATCCGCCTCCAGGTGGAGGGGGTCGCGTAGGAGCCGTGCACGAACAGGATCGGCTCACCGGCGCCCTGCTCAATGTAGTGGTCAACGCGGGTCATGCGGGCTCCTTTGGGGCAAGCGGGGGAGTTACTCCTCGGCGTCGGGTGCAGACCCCTCCTGCAGGGGGGCGTCGGCTAAAGGCTCGCGCGGCTGGCGCTGGGCGGGGCGGGCCAGGATCTCCAGGTAGAAAGCCGTTAGCTGCTGCTGTTCCACCCCGTCGATCCGCTTGTTGATCTCGGCCACATGGATCGCCTCAGCCTCCGCTTCGGTAGCCCCGATGCGACAATCGAAGGCCCAGTAATCAGCGCCCGCCGGTAACGCCTTGTTGCGCTCGCGCTTGAGGTATTTTTTCACCTCGTGTTTCACCGCCTCAATAAGGCGCGGGTATTTGATGGTGCTATGGGTCAGGGAGAAGGTTTTTTTCATGGGGGACCTGAATACGAAGAGGGGAGCGGGGCCTGATGCCCCCAAAGGGGCGCCAGTGTACTGGGTTTATCCTCCGCTGGCGACCAGCAGGCTGGCCTATTTTCCAGCCCGAGGGCGCCGCCCTTATGGTCAGGGTTCATCAGGCGCTGGCGATGTTGGGGCACTGCGCTTCCAGGGTCTCCCAGCGCTGCTGCAGCTGTTCGCTGACCTGGGCGTCAAAGCCCCCCTCCCGGGCGCGGTGTGCGATCATCTGCCCCTGCTCCATCAGCACCGCGCGATCTTGCGGACGGCGGGTAAACCCGATGATCTGTGCAAGGGTGTCGAGCAGGTGAAGGTTAACGGCCGCACTGCCACCGCTGTGCTGACGAATCGGGGCGAAGGCGGCGCTGGCAATAGCCACAAAGTTGTCGGCGGGTGCGATCAATCGCAGCCGTTGCTGGTCGTCGTAGCGGTAGGGAGAGGGCAGTTCCCCGGCCGCCAGACGGGAAAGCGCTGCCCCCAGGTGATCGATACAGGTCATTGCCGTAAAGGGGTCATTGAGGCTGGGGGAGAGTGCCCGCAGTGCCACCTCCACCAACTGTTCCACACCGTGCTCAATGTCCTGGGCGCGGGTTCGTTGCCGTCCCTGCACGAAGCAACCCTGCAGCGGCTCGACCAGCGCCCGGGTCAGCCGGTTCGGTGGCCAGACCCGCAACAGTGGGGTGCCGGCGATCACATAGCGTCCCGGTTGAACCTCCAGCCGGAACACCAGATCTTCCTGCCGGGCCAGGGCAATCAACGCGGCTACATCCACAAACTGCAGATAACCATCGGCCTGCGCATAAAAGGGGGCAGACTCCCGCCCCATGCTCTCCAGCAGCTCAGCATCGGGCTCTGGCCCCTCTCCCCCCTCCCCTGCGGGGAACAGCTGGTCGGCACTCTCAATCAGCTCCCTGCCGATGCGGCCAGCGACCTCATTCGCCTGGATGGAAACCGACACATGGTGGATGAAATAGATAAACACCCCGACGCTGGCCACCGCCAGCAGCACGCCGACCATCACCGACAGATGGGGGACAAAGGCCAACTCCTCCGAACGGCGAACCGCCCGCAGCACCACCAGGCAGTAGAGAAACGTCGAGATAAAGGTGCCCAGCACCAGCTGGGTGGGTGTGTCACTCATAAAGTTGCGCAACAGGCGTGGCCCCAGTTGGGAGGAGGCCAGGGAGAGGGCCACCAGGGTCATGGAGAAGACCACGCCGGCCATGGTGATCATGGAGCTGGCCACCACCTGCAGTACAGCGCTGACCCCTTCCGCCTCGGCGCTGAATCGCCACTGCAGGTGGTCCGCCATCCAGCTGGTCACCGGCTCCTCAAGCGCCAGCGTCACCCAGGCAAAACCGATGCTCAGTGACGACATCAGCAGCGGAATAAACCAAAAGCTGGTGTTCAGGCGATCCGCCAACCTAAACAGTTCACCCCTAACCATCGCCTCCCCCCTACAGTTGCCGCCTCTCAACCCTCAGCGCGCCCCTCGGGGCGCGACTGCCCGGACAGCAAGTATAGACTGCGCTCCCCCCCCGAGCTCCTGGCGGGCGGAGGAGCGAGGTGGACAACCTAGTCCAGAGTCCGCGCCAGCGCCTGCTCCACGTCGGCGATCAGGTCCTCGACATCCTCGATTCCCACCGAGAAGCGGATCAGGTCGCCGCTGATACCGAGCTGCTCGCGCAGCGCCGGTGGCACCGAAGCGTGGGTCATGGTTTCGGGGTGGTTGACCAACGACTCGACCCCCCCCAGGCTCTCCGCCAGAGCAAACAGCTCGAGGGACTGCATAAAGCGGCTGGCCACCTCGAACCCGCCCTTGATGCGCACCGAGATCATGCCGGAAAACCCGCTCATCTGTTGCGCCGCCAGGGCATGCTGGGGATGGGATTCAAGCCCCGGGTAGATCACCTGCTCGAAGGCCTCCATCGACTCCAGCGCCCGGGCCAGCGCCAGCGCATTGTGCTGGTGCCGCTCCATGCGCAGTGCCAGGGTCTTGATACTGCGCAGCAGGAAGAAGCAGTCCATGGGAGCGTTCACCGCACCGCCGGCAAACTGCACAAAGCGCAGCTGTTCGTGGAGCGCGTCGTCGTTGAGCATCAGGCAGCCCCCCACCACATCGCTGTGGCCGCCGATGTACTTGGTGACACTGTGCATCACTATATCGGCCCCCAGCGCCAGCGGAGACTGGAAGGCGGGGGAGGCGAAGGTGTTATCCACCACCAGCGGAATGCCCCGCGGGCGGGTAAGGCGCGCCAGCTGGGCGATATCGATGATCTTCAACAGCGGGTTGGTGGGCGACTCCACCCACAGCAGGCGGGTGTTCGCCTTCAGGTAGCCGGCAATCACCGACTCCGGCTGGGTCATATCGACAAAGTCGAACTCGATACCGTACTTGGCAAACAGCCGGCGGAAGAGGCGGCCGGAGCCACCGTACACATCATCACACACCAACACATGGCTGCCTGGCTCGAGGATCTGCACTACTGCCTGCACCGCCGCCAGCCCCGAGGCGTAGCTGATGCCGTGACGGGCCCCTTCCAGCGCTGCCAGGGATTGCTCCAGCGCGGTGCGGGTAGGGTTGCCGGCGCGGGCGTAGTCGTAGGTTTTGGCCTGCCCCGGCGCGTCCTGCACATAGGTGGAGGTCTGGAAAATGGGGGTCATGATCGCCTGGTGGGTGGCATCGGGGGCAACCCCGGCATGGACGCAGGTGGTTGAAAAGCCGGCTTTTTTCTCGCTCATAGGGTGGTTTCCCTTGTTGTTTTGCCGATCATAGCAAGGACAGGCCGAGGTTGCTGGTCCTTATTTTCAAGTCGCCTTTAATGGCATTCATATGGGGACGACGCAAGCCGCCCGGCCTGACCGGGCGGCTCAAACGAAGATGCGGTGATTGCTGGGGGCGAGCGACGAGCCGACGCCCGCCACGGGCACAGAGAGGGTCAGGCGGCGGGGAAAAACAGCTGCGCCAGGCGCGCACCGGGGTCGTCAGCCCGCATAAAGGCCTCCCCCACCAGGAATCCGTAGACCTCCCGCTCGATCATGGCGGTGACATCTTCACGGCAGTGAATGCCGCTTTCAGTGACCACAATACGGTCGTCACCGATGGCATCCAGCAGGCGATAGGTGTTGTCGAGGCTGACCTCAAAGCTGTGCAGGTCACGGTTGTTGATACCGATCAGGCGGTTACCCAGCGGCAGGGCACGCTTCAGCTCCGCCTCGTTGTGCACCTCAATCAGCACGTCCAGCCCCAGCCCCAGGGCGGTCTCGTTGAGGGACGCCATGGTGGCATCGTCGAGGGCGGCGGCGATCAGCAGGATGCAGTCGGCCCCGAGGGCCCGCGCCTCCACCACCTGGTAGGGGTCGATCATGAAGTCCTTACGGATCACCGGCAGCGAGCAGGCGGCACGCGCCTGCTGCAGGTAGCCATCGGCACCCTGGAAGAAA
Source organism: Aestuariirhabdus litorea (assembly GCF_003864255.1). Lineage (NCBI taxonomy): Bacteria > Pseudomonadati > Pseudomonadota > Gammaproteobacteria > Oceanospirillales > Aestuariirhabdaceae > Aestuariirhabdus > Aestuariirhabdus litorea. The sequence goes on along the minus strand of NZ_QWEZ01000002.1, from coordinate 1,335,081 downwards.
TCGATATCGGTCAGCACCGAGAGGCAGGCGGCGCCGCCACGCTCGTAGCTGACGGCGATCTCGGCGGGATGGAAATCGGCGCGGATCACCCCCTTGCTGGGGGAGGCCTTCTTGATCTCGGCGATCACCGCCGCCTCGCGCTGCTCGACCCGACGCGCCAGGGCGGCGGCAAAGCCACGCACCGGGTCTGCCTGTTGGGCCTGCTCCGCAAGCTGCTCGATCGGGCGCAGGGCTCGCCGCTCGGCGACCTCCTCGGCCTTGCGGGCGAGGATGTTGCGCAAAATGGTGGGGGTATCGCTACGGCTCATGCGGCCCTACTCCTCGCTTTGGGTGGCATAACGGCTGAAGCTGGCCAGCTCGCTGATCTTGGCGAGCGCCAGGCCACTGGCGATCGCATCCTGGGCCATGGCAACACCATCGGCCAGGGTACTGGACAGCCCCGCCACGTAGATAGCGGCACCAGCGTTGAGGGCAATAATATCGGCCGCCTTGCCGGCGTTCTTGCCAGGCTCCTTGCCCAGCGCCTCCTTGATCAGGTCCAGGCTCTCCACTGCGGTGGAGACCTCCAGTCCGATCAGGCTGCGACTTTCGATTCCCAGTGCCTCGGGGGTGATGCTGTACTCGCTGACCTTGCCATCCTTCAGTTCCGCTACGTGGGTGGCGGTGGCGAGGCTGATCTCGTCGAGCCCGTCCTCGGCGTGGACCACCAGGATATGCTCGCTACCGAGCTGCTTGAGCACCTCCGCCATGGGGCGACAGAGCTTCTTGCTGAACACCCCGATCAGCTGGCGCTTGACGCCCGCCGGATTGGTCATGGGGCCCAGGATATTGAAGATGGTACGCAACCCCAGCTCACGGCGCACGCCGATGGCGTGCTTCATGGCGCCGTGGTGGGCCGGTGCAAACATAAAGCCGACCCCGATCTGCTCCACCGCACGTCCCACCTGATCGGGGCTCATCCCCAGCTCGATGCCGGCGGCCTCCAGCACATCGGCGCTGCCGGAGCTGCTGGAGACGGCACGGTTACCGTGCTTGGCCACATGGCCGCCGGCCGCGGCCACCACAAAGGAGGCGGCGGTGGAGACGTTAAAGAGGTTGGCGCCATCCCCGCCGGTGCCGACGATATCCACCAGCGGCCTGGCGTTGACCACCACCGGGGTGGCCAGCTCGCGCATCACCTTGGCGGCGCCGGTGATCTCCTCGATCGACTCCGACTTCATGCGCAGGGCGATAAGGAAGGCGGCGATCTGCGCATCGGTGCACTGGCCGGTCATTATCTGCGTCATTACCGCCTCCATCTCCTCACGGCTGAGGTCGAGGTGCTCGGTGACGTTACTGATGGCGTATTTGATATCCATGCTCTGTTCGATCCTGTATGGGTGGTCCGCCTAGGATGCCGTGGCCGGCTGGCGCAGGAAATTGGCCAATAGTTCATGGCCCTGCTCGGTCAATATGGATTCGGGGTGAAACTGTACCCCTTCGATCGCCAGCTCGCGGTGGCGCACCCCCATGATCTCATCCACGGAGCCATCTTCGTGCTGGGTCCAGGCGGTGATCTCGAGACAGTCGGGCAAGCTCTCGCGCTCGATCACCAGCGAATGGTAACGGGTGGCGGTAAGGGGGTTGGAGAGCCCCTCGAAGACGCCCCCATTGAGGTGGTAGACCGGTGATACCTTGCCGTGCATCACCTGGCGCGCACGCACGATGCGCCCGCCAAACACCTGGCCGATGCTCTGGTGCCCGAGGCAGATCCCCAGCAGCGGCAAACGGCCGGCGAAGTGGCGAATCACCTCCATGGAGATGCCCGCCTCGTTGGGGGTACAGGGGCCCGGTGAGATCACGATCCGCTCGGGCGCCAGCGCCTCGATCTGCTCGATGCTGATCTCGTCATTACGGTAGACCCGCACCTCTGCCCCCAGCTCGCCGAGGTACTGCACCACGTTGAAGGTGAAGGAGTCGTAGTTGTCGATCATCAATAACATTGTCAGTACTCCGGAGCGGTCAGTGTTCGAGGGCGTTCTGTACCATGGCCACGGCGCGGAAGATGGCGCGCCCCTTGTTCATGGTCTCCTCCCACTCCAACCGGGGTACCGAATCGGCCACCACCCCGGCACCGGCCTGGATATAGAGGCGCTGATCCTTGATCACCGCGGTACGGATGGCGATGGCGGTGTCCATGTTGCCGCTCCAGGAGAGGTAGCCCACCGCACCCCCGTAGACGCCGCGTTTGACCGGCTCCAGTTCGTCGATGATCTCCATCGCACGAATCTTGGGGGCACCGCTCAGGGTACCGGCCGGCAGGGTCGCGCGCAGTACATCCATTGCCCCCAGCCCGGGCTTCAACTTGCCCTGCACGTTGGAGACGATGTGCATCACATGGGAGTATCGCTCGATCACCATCTTGTCGGTGAGCTCAACGCTGCCAATCTCTGCAACCCGTCCCACGTCGTTGCGTCCCAGGTCGATCAGCATCAGATGTTCGGCGATCTCCTTGGGGTCGGCCAGCAGGTCCGCCTCCAGGGCCCGGTCCTGCTCCTCGGTCAGGCCACGCTTGCGAGTGCCAGCGATCGGCCGCACCGTCACCTGCCCCTCCTCAAGGTGGGCCAGGATCTCCGGTGAGGAACCCACGATGTGGAAGCCATCGAGGTTGAGGAAATACATGTAGGGGGAGGGGTTGAGGCAGCGCAGGGCGCGGTAGAGGTTAAGAGGCGGCTCGCTGAAGGGCACGCTCATGCGCTGCGAAACCACCACCTGCATAGCGTCACCGGCCAGGATATACTCCTTGATCCGCTCCACCGCCGCTTCGAACTCGGCCTGACCGAAGGCCGACTCGAAGTCGTTCTCCACCAGGGGACGACGGGAGTTGACCCGCAGATCCGCGATGCGTCCGCTTTGCAGCTTGTCCACCAGCATGTCGAGGCGCTGTTCGGCACGGGTCAGGGCGTTACGCTCGGCCGGATCCACGTGGCAGATAAAGATGATCTTGCCACTGAGGTTGTCGAACACCACCACCTCGTCCGACAGCATCAACAGCAGGTCAGGGTTACCCAGGTCATCCTCAGGCATACCCGCCGCCAGCTTGGGCTCGATATAGCGCACACAGTCGTAGCCGAAATAGCCCACCAGACCGCCGTTAAAGCGGGGCAGCTGCTCCGGCTCGGCCACCCGGTAACGGCGTTTAAACTCCTCAACGAAGGCCAGCGGATCTTCGCACTGGTGCTCCTCGATCACCTCGCCCCGTTCCTCCACCGTCACCCGATTGCCCTGGGCCTTGAGCACCGTCTGGCAGGGCAGGCCGATGATGGAGTAGCGCCCCCACTTCTCCCCACCCTGTACCGATTCGAACAGATAGGAGTAAGGGCCGTCGGCCAGTTTGAGGTAAGCGCTGAGGGGGGTGTCCAGGTCGGCCAGTACTTCACGCATCACGGGGATACGGTTGAAGCCGGCCTGGGCCAGCTGGGAAAATGTGTCGGGATTCATCTCGAGTCCTTAGGTCAGGGATTGGGGAGTTAATAGCGGTGTATTCAGCAGCGGATGCACCATCGCCAGCTTAATCCCCGTGCCCATCGACGCCCGTTTGCGCCCACTTTTATGACCTGACTCACTCTGTTCTCCATTGGATAGGCGGAGGCTCTCCCTCCGCAGCCGACGCGAGCCCGTCGGCGTAATAGCCGCTACCCTATAGCAGCTTGAGCAGTGAATCAACCAGCAGGTCAGGGCAACTGACCGCGATCGGCTCACCATGGTTATAACCGTAGCTGACACAGGCAACCGGCATACCGGCGGCCCGCGCCGCCAACAAGTCATTGCGCGAATCCCCCACCATCAGGCAGCGCTCGGGCGCCACCCCGAGAGTCTCCGCCACGGCCCTCAGCGGGGCCGGGTCAGGCTTCTTGGCGGGCAGGCTGTCCCCCCCCAGCACCGGGCTGAAATAGGAAGCGATCCCCAGTTTTTCCAGCAGCGGATGGGTAAAGGCCAACGGCTTGTTGGTCACCAGCGCCTGGGGAACCCCCTCGGCGGCGAGGGCCTCCAGCACGGGCCGCACCCCCTCGTAGAGTCGTGCCCGGCGGCCGTTGGTGTCGGCATAGGCGACCATAAAGGCCTCCATGGCGGCGGGGAACAACGCCTCGGCTCGCTCCCCCGCGCTGGCCGCCAGCGCCCGCTCCACCAGCCTGGCCGCGCCGTTACCGACCCAGTCACGCACCTCGCACTCACTGGCGGTGGGCAGCCCCAGCTGCTGCTGGAACCGCTCCACTGCAGAGTGCAGGTCGGGCACCGAGTCCACCAGGGTACCGTCGAGGTCGTAGATCACCGCGGCGGGCAGCTGACCACCAAACAGGCTGCGCATCATCCCCTCTCGCCGCCCCGGCGACGACAGGCATGGACCATCAACCTAGATGCCACCCATGCAGAGATACTTGATCTCGACAAAGTCATCGATCCCGTAACGGGAACCTTCGCGGCCGATACCGGACTCCTTAACGCCACCGAAGGGGGCCATCTCGTTGGAGATGATCCCCTCGTTAATACCAACGATGCCGTACTCCAGCCCCTCGGAGACCCGCCACACACGGCCGATATCGCGCGCATAGAAGTAGGCCGCCAGGCCGTAGGGGGTGTCATTGGCCATGGCGATCGCCTCCTCCTCGGTCCTGAAGGGGATCAGGGTTGCCACCGGTCCAAAAATCTCCTCACTGGAGATGGTCATCTGCTGGGTGACACCGGTCAGCAGGGTCGGCTGGTAAAAGTTGCCTCCACGCGCGTCCGGGGCACCACCGCACACCAGGGTTGCCCCCTCATCCAGGGCCCCCTGCACCAGGGAGCTTACCTTCTCCTGCGCCTGGCGATTGATCAGCGGGCCGGTGGTCACCCCCTCCTCAACCCCATCCCCCACCTTGAGCTGGGCGATGGCGGCGGCGAAACGACGGGCGAACTCCTCATAAACCCCCTCCTGCACCAGGAAGCGATTGGCGCAGACGCAGGTCTGGCCCGCGTTGCGGTACTTGGAGGCCATGGCCCCGGCCACCGCAGCATCCAGGTCGGCATCGTCGAACACGATAAAGGGCGCATTCCCCCCCAGCTCCAGGGCGACCTTCTTGACGGTGCCCGCGCACTGGCTCATGAGCAGCTTGCCCACCCGGGTAGAGCCGGTAAAGGAGAGCTTGCGCACCAGCGGACTGGTGGACAGTTCGGTACCCACGACGGGCGCATTGTTGCTGGTCACCACATTGAAGACACCGGCCGGGATACCGGCGCGCTTGGCCAGCTCCGCCAGCGCCAGGGCCGACAGCGGGGTGTCCTCGCCGGGCTTGACCACCGCCGTGCAGCCCGCCGCCAGGGCCGGTGCCACCTTACGGGTGATCATCGCATTGGGGAAATTCCAGGGGGTGATGGCCGCCACCACACCGATCGGCTGGCGAATGGTCACCAGCCGCTTGTCGTTACTCGGGGAGGGGATGGTGTCGCCGTAGACCCGCTTGGCCTCCTCGGCGAACCACTCCACGAAGGAGGCGCCGTAGGCCACTTCGCCCCGGGCTTCAGCCAGCGGCTTGCCCTGCTCGGCGGTCATGATCTGCGCCAGATCCTCCTGGTGCTGCATGATCAGGTCAAACCAGCGCCGCAGCAGTCCGGCACGCTGCTTGGCAGTGGTCTTGCGCCACTCCACGCCGGCGCGATCAGCGGCCTCGATGGCACGACGAGTCTCCTCGGCCCCGAGGTCGGCCACCTGGGCCAGGGTCTCACCGTTAGCGGGGTTGAATACCGCAAATTCCGATCCCGTGTCGGCACCCACCCACTGGCCGTCGATGTAGGCCCGGGTCTTCAGCAGCCCCGTATCGTTTAATGTCAGCATTCAGCGCCTCCCAAAAGGTAATTATTATTTACATCATGTTCGATATATAAAACAAATCAGAGCTTACCCGAAGCGCCCCTGCAATCCTAGAGGAGCGCACAAATAATCCTCAACGCACCGCCGCCAACTCCGAACGCATAGCAGCGATGGTGGCAGCGTAATCGTCGGCACCAAAGATCGCCGAGCCCGCCACAAAGGTGTCGGCACCAGCCTCAGCGATCTCGCGAATATTGGCTACCGATACCCCGCCATCGATCTCCAGGCGAATGTCGAGGCCACTGGCATCGATCAGTTGGCGCGCCTGGCGCAGTTTATTGAGGGTATGGGGGATGAACTTCTGTCCGCCAAAGCCGGGGTTGACCGACATCAGCAGCACCATATCCAACTTGTCCATGACGTGCTCGAGGCAATCGAGACGGGTGGCCGGGTTCAGCACCAGACCCGCCTTGCAGCCGCCGTCGCGGATCATCTGCAGGGAGCGATCGATATGCTCCGAGGCCTCCGGGTGAAAGGTGATGTAACTGGCGCCGGCATCGATAAAGCTGGCGATCATGCTGTCCACCGGCTTGACCATCAGGTGCACATCAATAGGGGCGCTGACCCCGTGTTTGCGCAGCGCCGCACACACCATCGGGCCGATCGTCAGGTTGGGTACATAGTGGTTATCCATCACATCGAAGTGGACGATATCGGCGCCGGCGGCCAGGACATTGTCGACCTCCTCGCCGAGGCGGGCAAAATCGGCGGAGAGGATGCTGGGGGCGATCAGGAACTCTTTCATCGGTGGTGTCTCGTTGAGCTGGTCATAAAAAAAGCCTATTGTAGCCCAATGGGTGCGCGCAAGCTCCCAGCTTTCCCCGATTCGCGAAACGGATTCGCCATGCCCGCTGCTTACCCGCTCATCTGCCTGCTTCTGTGGTTTATCTCCCCCCTCGGCGCCGCCGAGGAGGCACCGCCCGCCGACGCTGGCCAGGCAGCGGAGCGGGTAACACCCGAGTCGGCACAAACCCGCTTCAACCGCGAACTCATCACCCGCTACCAGGGCAGCGACCTGGTTGAGCTGCCATCGGCCGAGGGCAACTTTATTGCACTCTACCAGGCCCGCCGCAGCAGCCGGGATCGTGGCGGTGTCATCCTGTTGGCGGCCCCGGGCCAGCACGCTGACTGGCCGCAGCTGGTCGCACCCTTGCGCGATGCTCTCCCCGACCAGGGGTGGCACAGCCTGAGCCTGGCGCCACCGCCCCTACCCGCCCCCACTCCCCCGGAAGCAGCCGAGACAGACTCGGCCAGCGGCGAAGCGGGCAAAAGCGTGGAACAGTCCCTGCGCCGGGAGGCTCAACAGGCCTACCAGCGCTGGCTGGGGGGGCGCATCAACAGCGCCAGCGAACACCTCACCAGCCTGGGGATCAGCCACCAGGTTCTGCTGCTCGTGGGGGGCAGCGCGGCCCCTGCCATGGCCACCCTCGCCGAACAGAAGAGTCCGTGGGCGGCCCTGGTGCTGATCAATGCGGAAAACGATCCTGAGGGAAACCTTATTAAACAGCTGGAGCAGTTCCCCACCCTCACCCTCGACCTCCATTACGGCCAGCAACAGCAGGAGCCGGCTTCCGAGCGACTGGCCGCGGCCCGCCGGGCCAACAACAACCACTACTTTTCACGACCGCTGGAGGGACCCCAGAACGACACCGAAGCCTCGGGGTCACGTCTCCTTAAAGCGGTGGGAAGCTGGCTAAACCGCTACCCGGGTGGCCCACGCTAGCGGGGAGCTAACGCCGCTTGCGATGGGAGCGAAGCAGCTCGTAGGCAGCCTGAATCTCCTGTGCCTTCTCCTTGGCCACCTCCATCATCTCCTTGGGCAGCCCCTTGGCGACCAGTTTGTCGGGGTGGTGCTGGTTCATCAGCTTGCGGTAGGCCCGCTTGAGTTCACTGTCACTGACGCTGCTTTGAACCCCCAATACCGCGTAGGCATTATTGATCTCCTGCTGCGGCGAGGGACGCTGTGCACCCTCCTGCTGCCGGGAGCGGGAATGGAAGGCACGCTGGGCCTGAAAGCGCTGATGAATCAGCTCAAAAGCGAAACGGCTGAGGCCGAGGGCATCACAGGCGCGCAGCAACACCCCCAGTTCGGCTTCACTCATGGCGCCATCAGCGTAGGCGGCCTGCAACTGTAATTCGACGAACATCTGGATCAGGCTGCTGCCCCGGGCGCTCGCCCGGAGGGCCGCCAGTTCGGCAGAGATATCGGCGCCCTCCCGTTTGCCCTCATTGAACAGGGCGATGGCCGCACGGCGCTGCTCGTCGGTCAGGCGCATGTGGTCCATCAACGCGCTCGCCAGCTGGATCTCGCTCTCCGATACCCGTCCATCGGCCTTGGCCAGCTTGCCCATCACCTTGAAGGTGGCATTAAAGAAAGCGGTTTGTGCCGTGGCACTGCTGGCACGGGCAAATCCTCCGCCGGCCCCGCCACCATTGATCACCCGCCACTGGCGACCGCGGTCGAACCAGTGGCCGATCAACCCCAACAGCAGCGCGCCAAAGGGCCCCCCCCACACAAACCCCAACGCCGCCCCAATAATGGTTCCGACCCACATAGTTACCGCTCTCCACCGTTTAAACTGACCAATTCTTCCTCGAGTTCCCGCAGGCGCTCCATCGTCCCCACATCCACCCAACGACCTCGATAGTGCTCACCACCGACCCGCCCATCAGCCATAGCCTGACGCAGCAGGGGGGCCAGTGCAAACGCCCCCGCCTCGCACCCCTGAAACAGGCGCGGGTCGATCAGGCTGATGCCGCTAAAGGTGAGACGTGCCCCCTCCCCACTGGAGACCCGCCCCCCATCAAGCCGGAAATCCCCATCCGGATGGTGGGGCGGATTATCCACCAGCACCAGGTGCGCCAGCTGTCCGTGCTCCAGCTGCGTCGGCAAGCGATCCAGGGGCAGGTCACACCAGACGTCGCCGTTGATCAGCAGGAAAGGGGCCTCCCCCAGCAGCGGCAGCGCCCTGAACACCCCGCCGCCGGTCTCCAGTGGTTCCGGTTCCGCCGAGTAGGCGATCTCCAGGTTCCAACGGCTGCCATCGCCGAGCCGGGCTTCCAGCTGCTCACCGAGCCAGGCGTGGTTGATTACCAGCTGGCGGATTCCCGCCCGCGCCAGGCGCTCCAGGTGATACTCAATCAGCGGTTTACCCGCCACCGGCACCAGGGGTTTGGGGGTGGTCAGGGTCAGGGGACGCATCCGCGTACCCAGCCCCGCGGCAAGGATCATCGCTTTCATCAATTTCTGTCTGCCTTAAGTTACCGTGGTGCCCGGCCCGCCGAGGGCCCCTGCGGATAAGTCCGAGCGAAGTCGCCCACCTTATGCAAAGCGTGTCCCCAGCTCAATAGGGGATCACCCTCACCGGGGTTCGGGTGTCGCCCGGTTAAGCGCCCTTTCGGGCTAGCGGCTTACCCGAAGAATGCTTTATCATCCCTACTGCTGTCCGGCATTGGGGCGGCGATAACCTAACCCAGAATGTCCCCACTCGCATTTCCGACAGGACGCCCGGACTCGACACACTATGGCAGTATTACCCCCCCCGTTTAAACGGCGCTTACCCCTTGCTCTTGGCGCCGGCCTGCTGTTTACCCACAGCGCCTACGCCGCCACTGCCACCCCCGAGCCCTCGGCTGTCAAATGGCGTTGCCTGCCCGATGCCCAGCAAAACTGGGTCTGCGAGCAGACGGCGGGGACACCGGTGACCACCGGCAGCGGGAGCCGCACAGGACTGGTGCCGACCCGGCCTGTGGTCGCCTCCGAGCTGCGAACCACCCTCGACTGGATTCCCGTTCAGCAGATGAGTGCCGAACAACGTGCCGCTATCGCCCCCCACTGCAGCGGAGCCTACCTGGAGCCGGAGCGCGAGGGGCTGGCCTCACGGGGCAAGCCGATTGACGCCCCCATCCGTGCCGAATCCGACCACTCCTCCTATCTGGCAGGGGAACAGGCCACTTTTAGCGGTCATGTGCGGGTGAACCAGGGCTACCGTCAGGTGGAAAGCGACGAGGCGCGGCTCTTCGAGCAGACCGAAATCGCCGAGTTTGAGGGTAATGTCGTACTCCGCGAGCCCGACCTGCTGCTGATCAGCGACAGCACCCGCATCCAGATGCAGAACGGCCGGGTCGAGGCGCAGGCGGTTGACTTCGCCATGCACTCCAGCCGCTCCCGGGGCGGGGCCCAACAGCTGGTGCGGCGCGAAGATGGCGTCATTGAGCTGACCGATGCCCGCTACACCACCTGCCCCCCTGCCGATAATAGCTGGGCCATCACTGGTAGCGAGCTGAGCATCAACCCCGACTCAGGGTTCGGCAGTGGCACCCATGCGGTGTTACGGGTCAAGGATGTACCGGTGTTCTACACCCCCTACATCCATTTCCCGATCGATGAGCGCCGCCAGTCCGGTTTCCTCTATCCGCAGTTGGGCCTCAGTAGCGAAAACGGCTTTGACCTGATCACCCCCTACTACCTCAACCTGGCCCCCAACTACGACGCCACCCTGACCCCCCGCCTGCAGACCGAGCGAGGGGTGTCGCTGGAGTCGGAGTTCCGCTACCTGACCCGTGAAAGCGAGGGACAGGTCGGCGGCGCGATCCTGCCGAGCGACAACCTCAAGGACAAGAACCGCAACTACGATGAGGACCGCTGGCTGTTTAACGTCCAGCACGACCAGCAGCTGAGCAGCCGCTGGGACGCCAGCCTCGATTTCACCAACGCCAGCGACAAGGATTACCTGCGAGACTTCGGCTCCTCCCTGGAGGTCTCCTCGGCGGACAACCTCAACCAGCAGTTGGAAACCCGCTACCGCGGAGGCGATGACGATCTTTTCTGGTCCCTGCGCGCTAACCTGCAGTCCTTCAAGAACATGCGCGAGGACAAGGACGACCCCTACGAGAAAATGCCTCAACTGGAGCTCACCGGGGGCTGGAACGCCAGCGAACAACTCAGTTTCAGCTGGCTCGCCGATACCACCTATTTCACCCGCGACGACAACTGGAAATACATCGGCAAGCTGGCCGAGGCGGATAAAAGTGAGTTTGAACGCCGCTACGACATCGAGCGCAGCCTTTACGGAGAGGGCGCTGATGAGCTGACCAACGCCAACGGCACCCGTGTCTACCTGGAGACCGGCGCCAGCTACCGCTGGCAGTGGCCCTTTGCCTATATCGAGCCCGGCATCAAGGGCAAAACCATCCACTATCGCCTGACCAACATGAACCGGGAAGATTTTAACGACCCGGTCAGGAACCCCCTGGGACTGGAGTACGACACCTCCCCCTCCACCAGCGCCCCCATGTTCAGCCTCGACAGCGGCCTCTACTTTGACCGCAGCACCCGCTATTTTGGCCGCAGCTACACCCAGACCCTGGAGCCCCGCCTGTTCTATCTCTTCGTACCCGAACAGAAGGGCCAGTTCCAGAACCCGCTGTTCGACAGCGGGGTCTACCAGTTCAGCTACGACTCCTTGTGGCGGGAAGATCGCTTCAGCGGCCACGACCGCCTCGCCGATGCCAACCGGGTCTCGCTCGGGGTCACCACCCGCCTGCTGGACAACGAGGGGGGGGAAACTTTCCGCTTTGCCATCGGTCAGACCTACTACTTCGATGACCGCAAGGTCCTTCTCGACCCCTACTACGGCAAGTTCCAGGATGAGGAGGGGGCCGACAGCAACCTCAGCCAGGGGCGCCAGTGGGCGCTGGACGAGGCCGAGGCCTCGGCCTCCCCGATCGCCTCCGAGCTGGTGTGGCACCTGAGTCGGGCCAGCAGCCTGCGCCAGGAGTGGATCTACAACGTCGACCAGAGCTGGAACCAGGAGTACGGTTTAGCCTATCACTACAGCACCGACTCGGCGCGCATGCTGGATATCGCCTACCGCTACAGCAAACGTGCGGACCGCACCATCAAGGATGACGACGGCAACGCCATACCCGGCGCCTTCACCGATGGCAGCATTTCCCAGTCCGACATCTCCGGCATCTGGCCGCTGTTTGGCGACTGGAGCCTGCTGGGGCGCTGGAACCATGACCTGACCAACAACAAGAATCTTGAGATTCTGGCGGGTACCGAATACGACAGCTGCTGCTACAAGGTCCGTTTCCTGTTTCGCCAGGGGCTGAATGGCAGCACCGATGATATTGAAAATGCCGACACCGAAAACGCCGTGGTCCTCCAGTTTGTACTCAAGGGACTCGGCGGCTTCGGAACCAATGCCCAATACCTGTCGGGTATCAAGGGCTACGAAGAACACGACAAGAGTACCAACTAGCAATGAAATTGATGAAAACCCTCGCCCTGAGCGCCTCCATAGCACTCGCTAGTGGCCCTCTATTTGCGGCCCAGCAGCCCCTCGACCGTATCGCCGCCATCGTCAACAACGATGTGGTGATGCTCTCCGAAGTGGAGCAGCGGATTGCCAGCGTCAAGGCGCAGATCAGGGCCCGTGACGGTGTCCTGCCTCCCGATGAGATTCTTAAAGAGCAGGTACTTGAGCGTCTGGTGATGGAGAGTATCCAGCTGCAGATGGGTGAGCGGGCCGGTATCCGCATTGATGACCAGACCCTCAACGAGACCATGGCGCGGATTGCCGAGCGCAACAACATGAGCCTGACCCAATTCAAGGAGACCCTCGAGGCCGATGGTATCTCCTATACCCAGGCCCGTGAGCAGGTGCGCCGCGATCTCACCATCAACCGCATCCGCCAGGCACGGGTCAATGATCGTATCCACATCTCCGAGCAGGAGGTGCGCAACTTCGAATTTTCCGAAGAGGGGCAGTACCAGCTATCCGCCGACTACCGCCTTACCCACATTCTGGTTCCCCTGCCGGAAGCTCCCTCCCCGGCCCAGATTGCCACCGCCCAGCAGACGGCCGGAGAGATCTACCAAAAGCTGCAGGAGGGCGCCAACTTTGAGCAACTGGCCCTGACCTACTCCAGCGGCCGCTCCGCACTCGAGGGGGGGGATCTGGGCTGGCGCAAGGCGGACCAGCTACCCAGCCTCTTCGCCAAGCAGGCCAAGCAGATGAAGGTGGGGGATATTGCTCGCCCCATGCGCACCGCCAGCGGCTTTCACATCATCAAGCTGGCGGACGTACGGGGGGACAACACCCTGATCCAACGCCAGTACGACGTGCGACACATTCTCATCAAGCCCAATGAGATCCGCCGTGACGAGGATGCCCGTCGACTCGCGGCCCAGCTTTACAGCCGCATCGAAGCGGGTGAGGATTTTGCTGACCTGGCCCGCGCCCACTCCGACGACACCGGCTCCGCCCTCAACGGCGGTCGCCTCGACTGGGTCAATCCCGACGACCTGGTGCCGGAGTTCCAGCAGGTGATGAAGGACACCCCCCACTTCGTGGTGAGCGAACCCTTCAAGAGCCAGTATGGCTGGCACATACTCGAGGTCCTGGGGGAGCGCAGCCGGGACATGAGCGTTGCGGTCAAGGAGAACCGGATCCGCAACATCCTCCATGAGCGCAAGTTCGAGGAGGAGGTGGAGCTGTGGCTGCGCGAAATCCGCGATGACACCTTTGTAGAACTCAAGATCTAACCCCGGCGGAGTCCCCGCAACGCCGCCGAGGAGAGCATCCATGCCCGCCCCGATCATCATCACCAGCGGAGAGCCCGCCGGTATCGGCCCCGAGCTCTGTGTACAGGTCGCCCAGCGGCCGCTGGACACCCCCCTGGTGGTGGTCGGCGACCCCGACCTCCTGCGCCAGCGCGCCCAACTACTGGGGCTTCCTCTTCGTGTGCAGCTCGTTGACCGCAAAACCCTGCCGGACACCGGACTGCCTCCCCACCAACCCGGCTCGCTGGCGGTGGTGCCTACAGCGCTGGCTCGCCCCTCGACTGCCGGCCAGCTGGATGCAGCCAACGCGGCCTATGTGCTGCGCACCCTGGATATTGCCATCGAGGGCTGCCAGCGCGGCGACTTCAGCGCCATGGTCACCGCCCCGGTTCACAAGGGCATTATTAACGAGGCCGGCATTCCCTTCAGCGGCCATACCGAGTACCTGGCCGAGCAGACCAATACCCCGATGGTGGTGATGATGCTCGCCACCGAAGGGCTCAGGGTCGCACTGGTCACCACCCACCTGCCGTTGCGGGAGGTGGCCGACGCCATCACCCCCGCCCGCCTGGAAACCGTTACCCGCATCCTGCAACGGGACCTGGAAGAGAAGTTCGGTATCGCCCGGCCCCACATCCTGGTGTGCGGTCTCAACCCCCACGCCGGCGAAGGGGGGCATCTGGGGCGCGAAGAGATCGAGGTGATCGAGCCCTGTCTCGAGAAGTTGCGGCAGGAGGGACTGCAGCTGACCGGGCCCTTGCCCGCCGATTCCCTGTTCACACCCCACCACCTGGAGGGGGCGGATGCGGTGCTGGCCATGTATCACGACCAGGGGCTGCCGGTTCTCAAATACCGCGGTTTTGGACAGGCGGTGAATATTACCCTCGGTTTACCTATAATCCGCACATCGGTGGACCATGGCACCGCCCTCGACCTCGCCGGTAGCGGCCAGGCCGATACCGGCAGCCTGCTGACCGCCCTTCGCTACGCCCAACAGATGAGCGCCGCCCGCGGCCGCTGATTCACTGAGAGACCGCATGTCCCATAAATCGCCGTTTGAGCATCGCGCTCGCAAACGCTTCGGCCAGAATTTCCTCCACGATGCCGGTGTTATCAACCGCATCATCCGCTCCATTGCCCCCAAGACAGGTGACCACCTGGTGGAGATCGGCCCCGGCCAGGGCGCCCTCACTCGGGACCTGGTGGATTCCGGGGCCCAGCTCGACGTGGTGGAGCTGGATCAGGACCTGGTGCCCATCCTGTTGGCCCAGTTCGCCCTCAAGGACAACTTCGCCCTGCACCAGGGGGACGCCCTGCGTTTCGACTTCAGCAGCCTGCAGCGCGACGGTGAAAAGCTGCGCATCATCGGCAACCTGCCCTACAACATCTCCACCCCGCTGATGTTCCACCTGCTCAGCTACCAGTCGCTGATCGAGGATATGCACTTCATGCTGCAGAAGGAGGTGGTGGACCGTTTGGCCGCCGGCCCCGGCGACAATCACTACGGACGCCTGGGCATCATGGTGCAGTACTACTGCCAGGTGGACTTTCTGTTCCCGGTCGGCTCGGGTGCCTTCAACCCGGCCCCCAAAGTGGAGTCCGCCATCGTTCGCCTGCGCCCCCATACCGAGCTGCCGCATCCGGCCAGGGATGTGAGTTTGCTGCAACAGGTGGTACGCACCGCTTTTACCCAGCGCCGCAAGACCCTTCGCAACGCGCTCAAAACCCTCATCGACGCCGACAGTATCGATGCCCTGGGGATCGACTCCGGAACCCGCCCCGAGCGTGTCTCCCTCGCCCAGTTTGTAGCCATCAGCGATCGCCTCGCGGAGCGGGCCAGTAGTGGCGACGAGGAGTAAGGGGCCGCCATGTCCACCTATGCAATAGGCGATATCCAGGGCTGCTTTGACCAGCTGGAGGATCTGCTGGCCCTGGTCGAGTTCGACCCCGACGAGGACCGCCTGTGGATCGCCGGCGACCTGGTCAACCGGGGACCCCAGTCCCTAGAGACCCTGCGTTTTCTCAAGGGGCTGGGGGATCGTTGCATAGCGGTGTTGGGCAACCACGACCTGCACCTGCTGGCGGTCGCCAACGAGGTGATGCGGGATCGACGCCAGGATACCCTGACCGCCATACTGGAGGCCCCGGACCGCGATGAGCTGCTGCACTGGCTGCGCCACCTGCCCCTCATCCACCATTGCCCGCGGCTCAACTACACCCTGGTGCATGCGGGCATCCCACCGATCTGGTCCCTCAAGGCGGCGCTCAACCGGGCAGCCGAGGTGGAGTCAGTACTGCGCAGCGACAACTACCGCAAACTGCTGGGTAATATGTACGGTGACGAGCCGGCCTGCTGGCACAAGAACCTCAAGGGCTGGGCGCGCCTGCGCGTGATCATCAACTACCTGACCCGCATGCGCTTCTGCCGCGCCGATGGCACCCTCAACCTGGACCAGAAAAACGGACCGGATGATCCCCCCAAGGGGTTCCTGCCCTGGTACAGCCACCCCCGGCGCAAGAGCGACGACCAGCGCATCCTGTTCGGCCACTGGGCGGCCCTGGAAGGCAAGGCGTGCCACCCCAATGTGTTTGCCCTCGACACGGGCTGCGTGTGGGGCGGACAACTGACCGCCATGGAACTGGAAAGCGGACGCTTAACGACGCTCCAGTGCCCGTTGCCGGAATTTCGTTAAAGCCCCGCTGGCGCGGGGTACCATCCCCTCGCCAAAGTAGAGCCCCAGGGCCGAGACAATCATCGCGGCCCCCACCAGGGTGGTGGTGGCAAGCGCCTCATCGTTCAGTAGATAGCCCAGGAAAAGCGCCATACAGGGGGTCATCATGGGGATCAAAGAGACCTGGCTGGCCGTCATATTGCGCAGGATATAGAAATAGAGCACAAAGCCGATCACCGAGCCGAACAGTGCCAGGTAGGCGATGGCCAGCAATGAACGGGTCCCGGGCATCACCGGCTCCGCCGGGCTCAGCAGGCCCCAGAAGAGCACAAACACAGGTATCGACACCAGCAGCGAGCCGGTGGCCTGCTGCTGCGGACCCACCGCCGCGTCCACCCGCTTGACCCAGACCGCGCTGACGCAGAACAGCGCCACCGCCGTCAGATTTACCAGCAGCGCAGGCCACTGCCCCTCTCCCACCGCCAGGTCGCCGGAAAACACCACCACCAGGCCGGCGAGGGCCAGCAACAGGCTCAACAGACGCAGCGGGGTAAAGGCACGCTCCCCCAGCACCAGGGTCGCGATCACTCCGGTCATCAAGGGGGAGAGCCCGAACAGCACCGACATTACCCCCGAGGGCAGGGTCTGCGCCGACCAGTAGACCATCAGCATGCAGCCCCAGATCCCCAGGCTGGCCGCCAGGTAGCTGCGCAGCGCCGTTCCTCGCCAGCACAGACGTCCACCCCGAAGCCGTAACAACAGCCAGGAGAAGAGTGCCGCCAGAGCCATGCGCCCAAACAGGGCGTCAACGAAGTAGGCGCTTTCGACGCTCCACTTGATCCCCAGGGGGGTGGTGGACCAGATCAATACCACCCCGATGTAGGCCAATAACAGTTTCACCTGGACTCCTCCCGGCAGGCTCGGTGCTATCCTTTCACCGATTCCCGCCAACGGCGGGGCAAAAAAAACCGCAGGGGAATCGCTGCGGCCTGGTCAAATACGGGGACGATTCATCCCCCCTGTTGCGACGCAGGCCATCGGCCCCAGGCTCGAAAGAGCGGGAGCAGGAAAGACGGGTAGCAATAGAGCGTGTGAACAGCCATGGCCGCAGTGTGCCGGCGCGAACTCCGGGGGTCAATCCCCGCTGGACTTTTTACTGTTGTTATCGAGCGGGCTCCGGTTACACTGCCCCCATCCTCGACCACCGGAGCCCTTAGTATGCACTGCCCCCGCCCCCTGCAACGGAGTCACGCCCGATGAAAACCTATTTGGTGGGAGGTGCTGTGCGAGACGCCATGCTGGGCCTGGGGGTCAAAGACCGTGACTGGGTCGTGGTGGGAGCCGATGCCCGGCAGATGGAGGCGGAGGGCTTCAAGGCGGTCGGCCGCGATTTCCCGGTTTTCCTGCACCCCAAAACCCGTGAGGAGTATGCCCTGGCCCGCACCGAGCGCAAGAGTGGTCATGGCTACACCGGTTTCGAGTTTCATGCCGCTCCCGACGTCACCCTGGAGGAGGACCTGCTGCGCCGGGACCTTACCATCAACGCCATGGCGATGGACGAGTCGGGCCAGTTGATCGATCCCTACCAGGGTGCCCGCGACCTTGAAAACCGTTGCCTGCGTCACGTCTCGGCGGCCTTTGCCGAGGACCCGCTGCGGGTCTTACGGGTCGCCCGCTTCTGCGCCCGCTACCACCACCTGGGCTTTCACATTGCCGAAGAGACCCAGGCTCTGATGGGCGCCATGGTCGAGTCGGGAGAGCTGGCACACCTGGTGCCTGAGCGCGTCTGGCAGGAGACCCTGTCGGCGCTTGGCGAACCCGACGCCGATCACTACTTTAAGGTTCTCAGCGACTGCGGCGCCCTGGGGGTCCTGATGCCGGAGATCGAGGTGGCGCTTGAGCGCCTGCAGCAGCTGCCCCTGCGTGCCCTGCGACTGGCCCAGGAGCAGGCACTGCCCTCCCTGCACCGTTTTGCCCTGGTCTCGCTGCAAAGCCTGGCGGCGACGGAGGAGGATTGCACCGCCCTGCAACGTTTGGCCGAGCGGCTGCGGGTACCACAAGAGTTTCGCGAGCTGGCGCTGATGTTTAACCGCCACCTGCCCGAGCTGCACCAGCCTGCCTCTCAAGCCGAGTCTTTATGGCAGCTGCTGGAGCAGCTCGACGGCCTGCGTCGGCCGCAGCGCCTGCAGCAACTGCTGGAGTGTGCCCGGCTACTGGGCGAGCTGCTCCAGTGCAGCAGTTTGCCGACCAGTGTCCTGGGGCTGCTCGAGCAGGCGCGGTCGATCGATGCCCGTGCCCTCATGCAGCAGGGGATACAGGGAGCAGCCCTCGGTGAGGCGCTCAGGCAGCGCCGTATAGAGCTGGCCCGCCAATGGATCGAACAACAACCCCGTCAAGGAGCCAGCCATGGATGAGGTGGTGATCATCACCGGCGCCGGCACCCGCGTCGGCCTCCATTGCGCCCTGCGCCTCAAGCAGCAGGGCTACAGGGTACTGGCCCACTACCACAGCGAGCGCCCGGAGCTTGAGCAGCTGCAGCACCAGGGCATCCCCTGCCTGCAGGCAGACCTCGCATGCCCCGAGGGGATCGAGCAACTCGCCGAGGAGCTGCGCCAGCGCTGCCACTCGGTGCGCGCCCTGGTTCACAACGCCTCGGCCTTCGAAACCACCCCAGACGATCCGGCCGAGGCGAGCGCCCTGTTCGAACGCTTCTACAGGATCCATATGCTGGCCCCCTACCGGCTCAACCGGGCACTGGCCGAGGCGTTGAACCGCAGCCAGGCCCTCCACAGCGATATCGTTCACATCACCGACATCTTTGCCGACAATCCCAACCCGGCCTTCGATATCTACTGCGCCAGCAAAGCGGGGCTGGCCAACCTCAGCCTCTCCTTCGCCAAACAGCTGGCTCCCAAGGTCAAGGTGAACGCTATCGCGCCGGGTCCCATCCGCTTCAAGGAGTGGCACAGCGAGGCGGTGAAGCAACAGATCATCGGCCAGACCCTGCTCAGGAGCGAGGGCGGCGAAGAGGCGATCTACCTGGCACTGCAGGCGCTACTGGACAATCCCTATACGACCGGTAGCACGATCAAGGTGGATGGTGGCCGCTCCATCGCCCACCTCTGAGCCATCCATCAGCCGCAGGCGGCAGACAGGCAGCGCAGTGGGACGGGGCGCCGCCCCCTCAAGGTGCGCCGCCAGCTCCCGCACAATGTCGCGGTAGTAGGACTCGCGGATCAGCTCCGGCTGCAGCGCCTGCCCGGGGACCAGCTGCTGCAGGGTGTCCAGGTCCGCCGGTCGGTCAATCATTTTGCGCTCGGGGTGGCTGCGGTCACGTCCCAGCCGCTCCTCCAGCGCGTTGGTCCAGTCCTTGAGCCGCTCGGCGGGCCAGTCGGTCTCGATGTAGAGCATCAGGTTGATGAAGGCGTTGGGGGTACTGACCCCCACCGGCTCGGTATGGACCGCGCTGCTGAGGCTCAAACGCCCGAAGCAGGCCAGCACCGCCCCCACCACCTGCTCGCAGTTGTCGCGCGGGGAGAGATTGCTGCCCACCCCGATCAGGTAACCGAAACGCTCACTCAAGGAAATCCCGCCCCCGCTCACACTCAATCACCGCCATCGCCGGAGCGATCGCCCGCGGCTTGCGAATTCGCACCCCAGCCCGGGAGGCGTTGTACTGTTCCAGTAACAGGCGCAGGACAGCCCCCGCCAGGGTCTCCAGCAGCTGGTAACGGCTGGCCTCGCAGAAAGCGCGCACCCGCTCGGCAATATCGGCGTAGTTAAGGGCATCCTCGAGGGCATCGGAGGCGAAGGCGGCGCTGAAATCGGTCTCAAGCCACAAGTCCAGCAGCAGCGGCTGGGTCTGCTCCCGTTCCCAGTCGTAGACCCCGATCACCACCTCCACGGCCAGCTCTTCAATGCGAACCCTATCCACGCAAATCGCCTCCTGTATCGGCTTTCGGCAGTGGCGACAGGGTCTCCATCGGCCAGCGGGGGCGCGGCTTACTGCCCAGTGTTTCGCGCTCCCCGGCCAGCAGGCGCTGGCAGCCGGCATAGGCGATCATGGCACCATTGTCGGTGCAAAATTCGGGGCGGGCGTAGAACAGCTCGCCACCCAACTTGCGCGCCATGGCGTCGAGCCCCTCCCGCAAGCGCCGGTTGGCGCTGACGCCACCGGCGATCACCAACCGCTTGAGCCCGGTCTGTTGAAGCGCCCGCCGGCACTTGATCACCAGGGTATCCACCACAGCCTCCTCGAAGGCACGGCAGATATCGGCCCGGGTCTGGGGGTCACACTGGCCATCGCGGCTGTGCTCGGCGACCGTATTAAGGGTAAAGGTTTTAAGACCGCTGAAGCTGAAGTCAAGCCCGGGACGATCGGTCATCGGCCGCGGAAACTTGAAGCGACCGCCCTGCCCCTGTTGGGCCAGGGCGGCAATACGGGGGCCCCCCGGGTAATCAAGCCCCATCATCTTGGCAGCCTTATCGAAGGCTTCACCGGCCGCGTCGTCGAGGGATTCCCCCAGCAGGCGATAGCAGCCGATACCGTCCACCTCCACCAGTTGGGTATGGCCACCGGAGACCAGCAGCGCGACAAAGGGAAACGCAGGCGGATTCTCCTCCAGCATGGGGGCCAGCAGATGCCCTTCCATATGATGCACCCCCAGCGCAGGGATCCCCCAGCTGTAAGCCAGTGCCTGCGCAGTGCAACTGCCCACCATCAGCGCACCGATCAGCCCCGGTCCGGCGGTATAGGCGATGGCATCGATGGCGCTGCGTTCCAGCCCGGCCTGCGCCAACACCTGCTGGATCAGTGGCAATACCCGCTGCACATGGTCGCGGGAGGCCAACTCGGGGACCACCCCGCCGTACTCCGCATGCATCTCGGTCTGGCTGAACAGGGCGTCGGCCAAAAGGCCGTGGTCGCTGTCGTACAGCGCAATCCCCGTCTCGTCACAGGAGGTTTCAATCCCCAGAACCTTCATTACACCCTCACTCTTCGGCCACCGCTAACAGTATGGCGCGAATCATACTGCCATGGTTACGGGATTGCATCTTTGGACCACCGTCCCCTGCGTGCTATTTTTTAACAAGCCACTTTGCATTTACTGACCAAAGGCAGTAACATGCGCTCCCCTGATAGAGGGATTGGTGGAATTACCACCAAAATCTTGAGTTACTTAAAACCACATTTAATAGGAAGGTGATTACCTAATGCCTGCGGTAAAAGTTAAAGAAAACGAGCCTTTTGACATTGCCCTGCGTCGGTTCAAGCGCTCCTGCGAGAAGGCCGGGGTTCTGGCTGAAGTTCGTGGCCGTGAGCACTACGAGAAGCCCACTACCGTGCGTAAGCGTGCCAAAGCAGCCGCTATCAAGCGTCACGCCAAGAAGGCTTCCCGTGATCAGCGTCGTCAGACTCGCCTCTACTAATTGCTGATCCCGTCCCGATTCCAATGAGCAGCACCAAGCAACGCCTCAACGAGGCGATGAAAGAGGCCATGCGAGCCAAAGATAAGGCTCGCCTGGGCGTGGTGCGCATGGCCCTCGCCGAATTCAAGCGTATCGAAGTGGATGAACGCATTGAGGTCGACGAGGCTCGCTCATTGGCAATTCTCGACAAAATGGTCAAGCAGCGCCGCGATGCCTGCTCTCAGTACCAGGACGCCGGACGAGACGAACTTGCAGAACAGGAAGCTTACGAGGTGACTGTTCTGCAAGAGTTCCTCCCCGCTCAGCTGAGCCAGGAAGAGATCCAGGCCCTGATTGACGACACCATTCGCGCCACCGGCGCCCAGTCCATGCAGGATATGGGCAAGGTCATGGGTGCACTCAAGGCCCAGCTGCAGGGTCGCGCCGATATGGGCGACGTCAGCAAGATGATCAAGGCCACCCTCGCCTGATCCACTCCCCAGTGCAGAGTCTTCTGCCACACAGATCTCCCCACAGCGTGATACACTGGCCGACTCACATCATCGGGTAGCACACCAGCAATGGCCGGCTTGATTCCACAACCCTTTATTGACGACCTGTTGGCGCGGACCGACATTGTCGATGTGGTCAGCGCCCGCCTGAAACTGAAAAAGTCCGGCAAGAACCATTCGGCCCTGTGCCCCTTCCACCAGGAAAAATCCCCCTCGTTCAGCGTCAATGCCGATAAGCAGTTCTACTACTGTTTTGGTTGTGGCGCCGCCGGCAATGCCATCGGCTTCGTGATGGAGTTTGACCGCCTGGATTTTCCCGAAGCGGTCGAAGAACTGGCCAACAAGCTGGGACTCGAGGTTCCCCGCGACACCAGCAGTGGAAACAGCCCCGAACAGAAGCAGCGTTTTACCCGCATCTTCGACCTGCTTGAAAGCGCCAGCCAATACTTCCAGCAACAGCTGCGCGAGCACGAAGCGCGCCCCCGCGCCGTCAACTACCTCAAACAGCGCAAACTGTCGGGGGCCATCGCCCGCCAGTTCGGCATTGGCTACGCTCCGCCGGGCTGGGACAACCTGCTGCAGGCCCTCAAAACCCCCGAACAGGGCGAAGCCGAGTTATTAGAGGTGGGTCTACTGGTGGAAAACGAGGAGAAGGGTACGCGCTACGACCGTTTTCGCGACCGTATCATCTTCCCGATCCGCGATCCCCGTGGGCGCACCATCGGCTTTGGTGGCCGAGTGCTGGGGGACGACAAGCCCAAATACCTCAACTCACCGGAAACTCCGGTCTTTCATAAGGGACAGGAGCTCTACGGACTCTACGAAGCGCGCCAGGCCAACCGCCAACTGCAACAGCTGCTGGTGGTCGAGGGCTACATGGATGTGGTGGCCCTGGCACAACACGGCATCCACAACGCCGTGGCCACTCTGGGTACCGCCACTACCGCCGACCATATCCAGCGTCTCTTCAAACTGGTACCCGAGATCATTTTCTGCTTCGACGGCGACGCCGCCGGGCGCAAGGCCGCCTGGCGAGCCCTGGAGTCCTGCCTGTCGCTAATGGACGACGGTCGCCAGTGCCGCTTCCTCTTCCTGCCCGAGGGGGAAGACCCCGACAGCCTGGTGCAGAAAGAGGGGGCCAACGGCCTGCGCGCCCGCATCCAGGATCAGGCCCTGCCACTGGACCGTTTCCTGTTTGAGCACCTCAGCCAGGATCTCGACCTCGACAGCCCCGCTGGCAGCGCCCAACTGACCAAACTGGCGATTCCGCTGCTGCAGCAGCTGCCCGTGGGCACCTTCCGCAGCCTGATGCAACGCCGGCTCGCCAACCTCACCGGGCTCGAAGCCCAGGAGCTGCGCGAGCGCATTGACGAGGCACCCGTCACCACAACTGCCGAAGCGCGCCCTGCGCAACGCCCCCCCCAGAGTGAAACGCCCGCCCACTTCAGCCGGGCCCCGTTCAACAACCAGCCCCGGCAGCGCCACGAGGTTAGCCTCGGCATCCTCAAGCCCACCCAGCAGGCGCTCTTTTTGCTGCTTCGCTACCCGCAGATTGTGCACAAGACACCGGCCATCGATGCACTGGAGCTCAGCCAGGACGCAGCCATCCACACCCTGCTACGGGTGATCAAGTCCCTGCAGTCCCATCCACAGCCCTCGCTGGGAGCGCTACTGGGGGAGCTCTACGCCACCGAGCTGCTGGAAGAGGTGCTGGCGCCCGCCCACCGCAACCCCGAACTGCCCACAGAGGACCCGGCCACCCTCTACGCGGAGATCATGCGCCGAATCGATGCCCAGGCGCGCCAGAACCATAACCACCAGCGCATGAACAAGTTGGTGAGCGACAACCAGGGGGCACTGACCAGCGACGAGAAACAGACCCTCAAAGAACTGATCAGGGCCAAGCGGGAAAGCCTTAACTGAGCCGAGCCATCCCCCAGCCCAAAAAACTTTCTCCGAGCGCTTGTAAAGCAACCAATCTCCCCCCATATAGTAGGGCAACTACCAACTTTGCCCGGTGCAGCGCTGGTGCATATCGCCAGTTCTACGCTATAATTGCCCGCTTACCGTTTAATCAGGTAACCCCGCTTTTCGTTGTTAATAGGGTTGATATGTCCGCAAGTGCACAACAGCAGTCTCGCTTGAAAGAGCTAATCTCACGGGGCCGAGAACAAGGCTACCTCACCTACGCAGAAGTAAACGATCACCTACCTGAAGATATCTCCGACCCGGATCAGGTAGAAGACATCATCCGCATGATCAATGACATGGGGATCAAGGTCTATGAGACGGCGCCAGACGCGGACGAACTGCTGCTGAGCGAGTCAGAGACCGACGAGATCGCCGCCGAAGAGGCCGCTGCCGCACTGGCTGCTGTAGAGCAGGAGACTGGCCGCACCACCGACCCGGTGCGCATGTACATGCGTGAGATGGGTACCGTGGAGCTGCTCACCCGCGAAGGCGAGATTGTCATCGCCAAGCGGATCGAAGAGGGCACCCGCGAAGTAATGGCCGCCCTGGCCTACTATCCCGGATCGGTTCAGTCGATCATCGATGAGTATGACCATATCATTGCGGAAGAGGGTCGCATCAGCGACCTCATCAGCGGTTACCTCGACGCCGATGACGCCATCCCTCCCCCCGCCACCAGCGTTGAAAGCGAAGCCCCCATCGCCGATGACAACTCCGATGACAGCGATGACGATGATGACGACGATGACGACAGCGATACCGACAACGGTCCAGACCCGGAAGAAACTCGCCTGCGCTTTGATGAGCTGCGCAAGCTGCTGAAGAAAGCTGACGCGGCTTCCGAGAAGCACGGCCGCGACAGCAAGCAGGCCGATAAGGCATTGCAACTGCTGGCCGAAAGGTTCATGCCCATCAAGCTGACGCCGCGTCACTTCGACGACCTGGTCTTCAAGGTACGCAACGCGCTGGATACCATCCGTCGCAACGAGCGCAACGTGATGCAGTCCTGCGTACGCTCCGCTCGCCTGCCGCGTAAAAACTTCCTGGCCGAATTCCCGGGTAACGAAACTAACCTCGAGTGGATCGACGGCCTGATCACCAAGTTTAATACCCACGCCCAGGGGCTGGAGGAGAACCGCCAGGACATCATCCGCAGCCAGCGCAGGCTGTGCGCTATTGAGGAGCAGATTGCCCTCACCATCGCCGAGATCAAGGAGATCAACCGGCGCATGTCGATCGGCGAAGCACGCGCTCGTCGCGCCAAGAAAGAGATGGTGGAGGCCAACCTGCGCCTGGTGATCTCCATTGCCAAGAAATACACCAACCGGGGCCTGCAGTTCCTCGACCTGATCCAGGAAGGCAATATCGGCCTGATGAAAGCGGTCGACAAGTTCGAATACCGTCGCGGCTACAAGTTCTCCACCTATGCCACCTGGTGGATTCGCCAGGCAATCACCCGCTCGATCGCCGACCAGGCGCGCACCATTCGTATTCCGGTGCACATGATCGAGACCATCAACAAGCTCAACCGCATCTCTCGCCAGATGTTGCAGGAGATGGGCCGCGAACCCACTCCCGAGGAGCTGGGTGAGCGCATGGAGATGCCCGAAGACAAGATTCGCAAGGTCCTCAAGATTGCCAAAGAACCGATCTCCATGGAGACCCCCATTGGTGATGATGAAGACTCACATCTTGGCGACTTTATTGAAGACACCACCATTCACTCACCGGTGGATTCCGCGACCGGCGAAGGCCTGCGCGAAGCCACCCGTGAGGTGCTGGCAGGACTGACCGCACGCGAAGCCAAGGTGCTGCGCATGCGTTTCGGCATCAACATGAACACCGACCACACCCTGGAAGAGGTGGGTAAGCAGTTTGACGTAACCCGTGAGCGTATCCGTCAGATCGAAGCCAAGGCGCTGCGTAAGCTCCGCCATCCGACCCGATCCGACCACCTGCGCAGCTTCCTCGACGAGTAAGCCAAAGCGGTTCACAAGCAATAAAAAAGGCGCCCTAGGCGCCTTTTTTATTGCTCACCGCAGCGCCTGGCAGCCACCGCTTTATAACAAGCCATGCTCGGCCAGCAGTGCGCGCGCCTCGGCTAATGGCTCTCCCTCAGCATCCAGCCAGTGAATGCGGTGCCCCTGGCGCTCCATACGCCGAAACCAGGTATCCTGGCGCTTGGCGTACTGATGGATCGCGGCATTGAGCTTTTGCATCAGGTCGTTACGATTCTTGATCTCTCCTTGCAGGTAATCGGCCACGTAACGGTACTCGAGGCCATAATACTGCAGCCGGAACCAGGGGGTACCTTCGGCATGAAGCCGCTCCACCTCCTCGATCATCCCCCCCTCCAGCCGTGCGCGGAGCCGCTCGGTAATGCGCTGGCGCAACAGCGGACGCGGCCAGCGAATCCCCAGCAGCAAGGGCCTTACCCTGGGCAACGGCGGCAACGCATCGGCCAACTGCGCCTCACCCTCGGCCACCTCGATCGCTCGCACAAGGCGCTTGCGGTCGAGAGTGTCGGTGGTGTTGTGCAACGGCTTCAGGGCCGCCAGTCGCGCCTCCAGCTGCCCCATCTCCAGCCCTGCCAGCTCGCTGCGCAAGGCGGCATTCTCCGGCACATGGATAAGGCGATAACCACTCACTACTGCTTCGAGATAGAGTCCACTACCACCCACCATGACCGGCAGGCAGTCCCGCATACGCAGCTGCTCATAGACATCAAAAAAATCCTGCTGGTAGCGATAAACGTTGTACTCTTCTCCGGCATCGACGATATCGATCAGATGGTAAGGCACCTCGCCATACTCCTCGAGATCCTTTCCGCTACCGATATCCATCCCCCGGTAAACCTGACGCGAATCGGCGGAGATCACCTCTCCTCCGCAGTCCCGCGCCAACTCGATACCCAGGCGGGTTTTGCCCGAGGCCGTGGGACCGAGAACCACCAATAGGTTGATCTGTTCTGTTGCCATGCTCTGCTCCTGATCCAGCCCGCATTATCGCACAGCAGCGACCGACAGGGATGTCGGGAGTGCCTGGTTGACGATAGAGAGCCGCAGGAGCAGTTATCGCGACCGACAGGGACGTCGGAAGTGCCGATCACGCAGGAGCAGTTATCGGCCCGCGATCTACTTACGTTTTACCTTGGATCGCTTCCGCCTTCCCTGGCTCACGCGATCTACTTACATCCTGTAAGCAAAAAAAAAAGAGAGCCGAAGCTCTCTTTTTTGCCTTGGTGATGTGGGGGATTAATCCTCCAGATCGGCCTCGGCGGCAGCGACTTCCTTGATGCTCAGCTTGATGCGTCCGCGGTTGTCCACGTCCAGCACCACCACTTTCACCTCTTCTCCCTCTTTGAGGAAGTCAGTCACCTTCTCTACACGCTCCTCGGAGATCTGGGAGATATGAACCAGACCATCCTTGCCGGGCAGGATGTTAACGAAGGCACCGAAGTCGACGATGCGCTCAACCTTACCGGTGTAGATCTTGCCTACTTCGGCTTCGGCGGTGATGCTCATCACCATGTCGACTGCAGCTTTGCTCGCGGCCTTGTCCTCGGCGTAGATCTTGACGGTACCGTCATCTTCGATGTCCACGGATGCACCGGTGGTTTCGCAGATTGAACGGATAGTAGCACCGCCCTTTCCGATCACGTCACGAATCTTGTCAGGATCGATCTTGAGTGCGGTCATGGCGGGCGCATTGTCGGACAACTCGGGACGAGGCTCGGCCAGTACCTTGTTCA
This sequence comes from Aestuariirhabdus litorea, assembly GCF_003864255.1. NCBI lineage: Bacteria > Pseudomonadati > Pseudomonadota > Gammaproteobacteria > Oceanospirillales > Aestuariirhabdaceae > Aestuariirhabdus > Aestuariirhabdus litorea. The sequence continues at coordinate 1,307,309 of NZ_QWEZ01000002.1, read as the reverse complement.
TCTCGCCCAGAATGTGCATACGCGCTTCGTTGGCCTGGGCCAGCGCGATCTCCATGATCTCTTCGGTAATCCCCTGGATCTTGATATCCATCTGCAGAGCGGTGATGCCCTCGTCGGTACCGGCTACCTTGAAGTCCATGTCACCCAGATGATCTTCATCACCCAGGATATCGGTCAGAACGGCAAACTTGTCACCCTCTTTCACCAGGCCCATGGCGATACCCGCCACCGGAGCCTTCAGCGGAACACCCGCATCCATCAGGGCCAGGCTGGCACCACAGACAGAGGCCATGGAGCTGGAGCCGTTGGATTCAGTGATCTCGGAAACCACACGAATGCTGTAGGGGAACTCCTCCTCGGTGGGCAGCATCGCCTGGATACCACGGCGCGCCAGGCGGCCATGACCGATCTCACGACGACCGGGGCTGCCGACACGACCACACTCACCAACGGAGTAGGGAGGGAAGTTGTAGTGCAACATGAAGGGGTCACGCTTTTCACCCTCAAGGGTGTCGAGGCGAAGCGCATCCCGGGCAGTGCCCAGGGTTGCAGCCACGATCGCCTGGGTTTCACCACGGGTAAAGAGGGCGGAACCGTGGGCACGAGGCAGGATACCGGCTTCCACGTTGATCGGACGCACGGTGCGGGTGTCGCGACCATCGATACGAGGCTCGCCGTTGACCACATTCTGGCGAACGGTGCTCTTCTCCAGGGAAGCGAAAGCCTTCTTGATCTCCTCGGCAGAGTACTGGCCTTCGCCTTCGCCGGCCAACTGCTCGATCACAGCGGCACGCACGCTATCGAGCTCGTCGTAACGCTCAAGCTTGTTGGTGATCTTGTAGGCGGCGCTGATCTTGCTGCCGGCAGCCAGGTTAACGGCGTCCAGCAGGGCTTCGTTCTTGGCCTCTGGCTGCCACTCCCAACGGGGTTTGCCCGCTTCGGCAACCAGCTCGTTGACGGCGGCAATCACCGCTTGGTACTGCTGGTGAGCGAACAGAACCGCACCCAGCATCTCGTCTTCGGTCAGTTCGTCCGCTTCGGACTCAACCATCAGGACCGCTTCGCTGGTACCGGCAACCACCATGGCCAGCAGGGAGTCCTCGAGCTGCTCGAAGCCCGGGTTGAGCATGTAACCGTCCTCTTCGGTGAAACCGACGCGGGCGGCACCGATGGGGCCGTCGAACGGAATACCGGAGATCGCCAGCGCAGCGGAGGTACCGATCATAGCGGCGATATCAGGATCCTGGCGCTTGTCGGTGGACATCACCGTACAGGTCACCTGCACCTCGTTCATGAATCCCTTGGGGAACAGCGGACGGATCGGGCGATCGATCACACGGGAGGTCAGGGTCTCGCGCTCGGAGGGACGCCCTTCACGCTTGAAGAAACCACCGGGGATCTTACCGGCAGCGTAGGTCTTCTCCTGGTAATGAACGGAGAGGGGGAAGAAGCCACGCCCTGCGTCAGCCGTCTTGGAGCCAACGACGGTCGTGAGGACCGACAGGCCGCCCATGGTTACCATTACAGCACCAGTGGCCTGGCGCGCGATTCGACCTGTTTCCAGGGTTACGGTTTGATCACCAAATTGAAATGTCTTAGTTACCGGGTTCACGGTTGTTTCCTTCTTTACTTACTGTTTGTCAAAATTCGTCTGTTCGTTACCTATCGTTCTACTGCAGTGCCGCGGAGCGGCGGTTTGTGCACCCCATGTCGACCACATCCTATCTCTCTCAGGTGGCCCAACTGGCGGGGAGTCCAGCACAAACAAAACACCGCTAAAGACCCCAACGGGATCAATAGCGGTGCTTGAAAAACGGAATACCCACCGGAGGGTGGGTATTCAGCCGATAAGTCATCGAGACTTAGCGACGCAGACCGAGGCTGCTAATCAGAGCCTTGTAGCGATCAACATTCTTGCCTTTCAGGTAGTCCAGCAGCTTACGACGCTGGTTTACCATGCGGATCAGGCCACGACGTGAGTGGTGATCCTTGTGGTTGTTCTTGAAGTGACCCTGCAGGCTCTCGATGTTCGCGGTCAGCAGAGCGACCTGAACTTCGGGGGAACCGGTATCACCTTCAGACTGTTGATACTGCTTAACAACTTCTGCTTTCTTTTCAGCACTTAATGCCATGGTATGTTCTCCATAGAAATATGCATTGAGCAGCCTGGGCTGCCGTGAATTCAGGCATAACCGTGCATATTTACAGTTACCCTGATGCGCCCTGACCCCAACGGGGATCCAAGGATGCGCGATTATAGCAGAGATAGCCGATTAACGTACAATTAATCGCCGGGGGGCGATGCGCCCGTCATCATCGATCTCGCCAATACCCAGAAACAGGCGCTCACCCGCCTCCGGCTGATGGTAGATACGCACCCAGCCGCTGGCCGGGGAACGAGGCACCATCACCGCCTGCCCCTGCCCAATGTAGTAGGCACTGGTATCCCCCACCGACACTTCAGGCCAGTGGGCAATCGCCTGGTCGGCTGGGATCAAGAGGGCATCCAGCCCCTCGTGACCACTGGTTTCACGAATCGCCTCCAGGGCCTCGATGCTGTAGCTCTGCGTCTCCTCGAAAGGCCCGGCGCGGAAACGCCTGAGGGTCTTTACATAGGCACCGCAGCCGAGGGCATCCCCGATATCCTGCACCAGCGAGCGAATATAGGTTCCCTTGCTGCAGAGCACCCTCAGCTGAGCCTCTTCACCATTGTACCCCTCGGCCAGGAGCTCATAAATGACCACCGAGCGCGCCTTGCGCTCGATCTCGATCCCTTCACGGGCCAGCTTATAGAGCGGCTTGCCGTCCACCTTGAGGGCGGAGTACATCGGTGGCACCTGCTGCTGGGGTCCACGGAACTGCTCCAGCACCTGCTCCAGCCGGGCCGCATCAAAGTCGGGAGCCGCGACCTCGGTCAATTCCCCCTCGGCATCACCGGTATTGCTGCGAGCGCCGAAGCGGGCGGTGGTGAGATAGCCTTTGTCAGAGTCGAGAAGGTACTGGGAAAACTTGGTGGCCTCTCCCAGGCAGATCGGTAACACACCGGTCGCCAGGGGATCAAGGCTGCCGGTGTGGCCCGCCTTGGCGGCTCCATAGAGACGCTTAACCCGTTGCAATACGCCATTGGAGGTTTCGCCCTGGTGCTTGTCCACCAGGACAATGCCACTGATGGCGCGTCCGCGATGTCGACGACCCATGGATGCTTACTCCGTGGAATCGCTGTCGTCGTGGGGGTGCTTGCTGTCTTCGCTCAGCGCCCGGTCTATCAGCGAGGAGAGGTGCCGTCCACGGGCGAGACTCTCATCGTAGTGAAAACTGAGCTGGGGAGTGGTACGCAGTTTAATGGCGCGCGCCAGCAGTGAGCGGAGAAAACCCGCGGCACTGTTGAGTACCTTGAGCTGTTCCTCAATTGCCTCGGGGCTCTCATCCCCCATAAAGGTGACATATACCCGCGCATAGGCCAGGTCCCGGCTGACGTCAACGCCACTCACCGTTACCATGCCCAGGCGTGGGTCCTTGATCTCCTGCTGGATGGCACGGGCCAACTCCTTCTGGAGCTGGTCCGCGACACGCTGGGTACGACTGTAGTCTTTGGCCATTATCGATCAGCTATCCAGGGTACGGGCGACTTCGACGCCTTTAAAGACCTCGATCATGTCACCGACGCGTACGTCGTTGTAACTCTTCACACCGATACCACACTCGACACCGTTACGGACTTCGTTGACGTCATCCTTGAAGCGACGCAGAGACTCCAGCTCGCCCTCGAACACCACCACGTTGTCGCGCAGCACACGGATGCGCTCGTTGCGGTAAACGGTACCCTCAACCACCATACAGCCGGCAATGGCGCCCAGCTTGGGTGAGCGGAATACGTCACGCACCTCGGCAATACCGACAATCTCTTCGCGCAGCTCGGAGCCCAGCAGACCGGTCAGGGCTTTTTTCACATCATCGATGATGTCGTAGATAACGCTGTAGTAGCGCATATCCACATCTTCGCTCTCGACGATACGGCGTGCACTGGCGTCGGCGCGAACGTTAAAGCCGAAGATCACCGCGTTGGAAGCCAGCGCCAGGTTGGCATCGGTTTCGGTAATACCACCCACACCACTGGAGACCACCTTCACACTGACCTCGTCGTTGCCAAGGTCACTGAGGGCACCAATAAGCGCCTCCAGGGAACCCCGTACGTCGGTCTTAAGAACCACGTTGAGGGTCTTGCGATCGCCGCCCATATTGTCGAACAGGTTCTCCAGCTTGGATGCCTGGGCACGCGCCAGCTTCACCTCGCGGAACTTGCCCTGACGGAACAGGGCGATCTCACGGGCCTTGCGCTCGTCGCGCACCACCAGCAGCTCGTCACCCGCATCCGGTGTACCGTCCAGCCCCAGGATCTCGACCGGGATGGAGGGGCCGGCGTCCTTGATGGGAGCACCGTTTTCGTCAAGCATGGCCCGTACACGACCATACTGCTGGCCCACCAGCACGTTATCGCCGGCACGCAGGGTACCGTTCTGTACCAGCACGGTAGCCACTGGACCGCGACCCTTATCGAGACGGGACTCAACCACCACACCACGGCCGGGCGCCTGAGGTACCGCCTTCAGCTCAAGGATCTCCGCCTGCAGCAGGATGGAGTCGAGAAGGTCATCGATACCCAGCCCGGTATGCGCCGATACCGGAATGAAGGGGGTATCACCACCCCAATCCTCAGGCAGTACATCCTTGGCGGCCAACTCACTCTTGAGGCGATCGGGATCCGCCTGCTCTTTATCCATCTTGTTCATGGCCACCACCATGGGCACACCGGCGGCCTTTGCGTGTTGAATCGCCTCTTCCGTCTGCGGCATCAGGCCGTCATCGGCCGCCACCACCAGCACCACGATATCGGTGGCCTTGGCACCACGGGCACGCATCGCGGTAAACGCTGCGTGGCCGGGGGTATCCAGGAAGGTGATCATGCCGTGGCCGGTTTCTACGTGGTAGGCACCGATATGCTGGGTAATACCACCAGCCTCACCGGCCTGCACCTTGGCCTTACGAATATGGTCGAGCAGCGAGGTCTTACCGTGGTCTACGTGACCCATAACGGTCACCACAGGGGCGCGGGACTGCTCATCACCCTCTTCGTGGGCCTGATGATCATCTTCAAGACCCTCCTCAATGGCGTCGGCATTCACCAGCTTCACCTTGTGACCCATCTCCTCCACCACGATGCTCGCAGTTTCCTGGTCGATCACCTGGTTGATGGTCACCATGGAGCCCATGGTAAACATCGCCTTGATTACCTCGGCCGCCTTCACAGACATGCGCTGGGCCAGCTCGGCCACGGTAATGGTTTCCGGCAGGGCTACTTCACGCACCACCGGTGCGGTGGGCTTCTCAAAGGCGTGTTCGGCATGCTGACTGCCACGACGGTGGTTCTTTCCTGCCCTCATGCGATCGCTGCCCTTACGCGCTTTCTCGCTGCGGTGCAGGGTCGCACGACCACCCGCGGAACGCTTACCACGGCCAGGGCCACGCTCATTGCCCTGACGGCGCGCATCTTCAGCCTCACGGCGCGCACGATCCTGCTCTGCGCGGCGCTGGTCCTCGATGGACTTGCGCTGAAGCTCGGCGGCCTGGCGCTCCGCTTCCAGGCGCTCGGCCTCGCGACGCTCAGACTCCTCTTTCTTACGAGCCTCTTCTGCCTGACGCTCTGTTTCCTGACGCTGGCGAGCCTCCTGCAGCTTGCGATCCTCTTCGTCAGCCTTGCGAACAGCCTCCTCGCGACGGGATTTCTCAACCTCCACCTCGGGGGCGATGTTGCGCTTTACGTAAGTACGCTTCTTGCGCACCTCCACATTAACGGTTTTGCCCTTGGCGCCACCACCTACCTTCAGCTGGCTTACGGTCTTGCGCTTGAGGGTAATCTTGCTGGGCTCGGCCTCGGTATCGGCTTCACCGTGGCTGCGCTTAAGGTACGCCAATAGCTTCTGTTTCTCTTCGTCGGTAATCAAATCGTTACCGGAAGTTTGGGAAAGACCTGCGTCCTTCATCTGTTCCAGCATACGTTCTACCGGAGTACCGACAACCTGTGCGAGTTGGTCTACTGTCACTTCTGACATTCGCTGTTCTCCTCTAATTCGGTTCTTAACCCTGAGTACTGTCTTCGAACCAGGGGGCACGCGCTGTCATAATCAACTGTCCGGCACGCTCTTCATCCATTCCTTCAATCTTCAGCAGGTCATCCACAGCCTGCTCGGCGAGGTCCTCCATGCTGCAGATACCCTCTGCGGCCAACAGGAACGCCAGATGCTTTTCCATACCATCCATGTTCAGCAGGTCTTCCTGCGGCTGGCTGGACTCAAGCTTCTCCTCACTGGCAATCGCCAGGGTCAACAAGCGATCCTTGGCGCGCTTACGCAGCTCCTCGACGATCTCCTCGTCGAAGCCTTCGATCTCGAGCATCTCCTCCAGGGGAACGTAGGCGACCTCTTCAATGGAGGTGAATCCCTCCTCCATCAGCACCATAGCGATATCTTCATCGACATCGAGCTGCGCCATAAAGGTGTGGGCGATACTGTCGGCTTCCTTGTTCTGCTTGGCAATCGCTTCCTCTTCGGTCATCACGTTGAGGGACCAACCGGTCAGCTCACTGGCCAGGCGGACGTTCTGGCCACTGCGACCAATCGCCTGCGCGAGGGTGTCCTCGGCTACCGCCACATCCATGGTGTGGGACTCTTCGTCCACCACGATAGAGGCCACCTCGGCCGGTGACATGGCATTAATAACCAGCTGCGCGGGGTTATCGTCCCACAGGATAATGTCGACACGCTCGTTACCCAGTTCACCGGATACCGCCTGCACGCGGGAGCCCCGCATGCCCACACAGGCACCCACAGGATCGATGCGACCATCGTTGGTCTTTACCGCGATCTTGGCGCGCGAGCCCGGATCACGCGCTGCCGCGCGAATCTCAATCACCTCTTCGGCAATCTCCGGAACTTCGATCTTGAACAGCTCAACCAGCATTTCCGGAGCGGTGCGGCTCAGGATCAGCGAAGGACCCCGCTGCTCGGCACGAATCTCCAGCAGCAGTGCGCGGACACGGGTACCCACGCGAAAGCTTTCACGGGGAATAATGTGTTCGCGAGGCATCAGGGCCTCGGCATTGTTGCCAAGATCGATGATCACGCTGTCACGACTCACTTTCTTAACGGTACCGCTGACCAATTCACCGACACGCTCACGATACGCGTCCACGACCTGGGCACGCTCGGCCTCGCGAACCTTTTGTACAATCACCTGCTTGGCGGTCTGGGCAGCGATACGGCCAAAATCAACCGACTCAACCTGCTCTTCCCAAACACTGCCAATTTCGAGGCTCTCATCCTTCTCCTTGGCTTCATCCAGCGTGAGCTGGGCACCAGGAATTGAGAAGTCCTCATCAGCAACCACCTCCCAGCGACGGAAAGACTCATAGTCTCCGCTGTGGCGGTCGATAACAACGCGGATATCCACGTCGGTTTCGTTGACGTAACGCTTTTTGGTCGCGGTGGCCAGCGCACTTTCCATCGCTTCAAAAATAACTTCCTGCGGTACTCCTTTTTCGTTGGAGACCGATTCAACAACCAGCAAAATCTCTTTACTCATGCTTGCCTCACCTAACGCTTGAGCCCGCTTTTCCCTATGAAAGCCGGGTCACGCCAACAAATTAAAACCGGGGAACAATGTTCGCCTTTTCAATGGAATCGATTGGAAACAGGTACTCATGGTCCTCCACCTGAAGCACCACCTCATCCCCCTCCACAGCCTTGATGACACCTTTGTATTTACGGCGTCCATCGAAGGGCACGCGCAAGCGCAGGCTAACCGCATGCCCTGAATAAACTTCAAACTGCGCGATCGTAAACAGCGGACGATCCATACCGGGCGAAGACACCTCGAGGGTGTACTCACCGGCAATGGGGTCTTCCACATCCAGCACGGCACTGACCTGGCGACTGACCGCTTCGCAATGGTCCAGCGTAACCCCCTCGGGGGAATCAATGTAAACTCGCAACAGGGTGTGTCGCCCCTGGGAGACATACTCTACCCCCCAGAACTCGAGCCCCAGCCCTTCAGCAACCGGCTTCACCAGCCCCTCAAGGATTTCCAGCTTGCTTGCCACGGCAGCAACCTCCCGCGCGTAATGACGACTAAAAACAGCAGCAACAAAAAATGGGCATAAAGCCCATCCCAAAATGCCGATCAGAACAATCTCCGCCGGCGCTCTTAAAAGCTAACAAAAAGCCCCTGAATAGGGGCTTTTTAAAAAAGTTGGTAGCGGGGGCCAGATTCGAACTGACGACCTTCGGGTTATGAGCCCGACGAGCTACCAGGCTGCTCCACCCCGCACCTATTCGCGGATCGGGATTATAGACCTTCAATCCCTTCAAGGTCAACCGCCCTGGTAGTGGCAGACCCTTTCACAAACACTTACTGATCGACTCGATCCAAAGCTCTTTACAGACCTAAGATGAGGGTCAAAAATTGGTGCCGAAGGCGGGACTTGAACCCGCACGAGCTATCGCTCACTACCCCCTCAAGATAGCGTGTCTACCAATTCCACCACTTCGGCAAATACTACTTCGAATCAGTTGCTCGGCAGGGAGGGCGCATCGCCCGCCGCTGAGGACTGCTCCGAGATCGGTGCATCGTTCGCGGGCAGAGCGGGGTCAACCTGCTCAACCGGAACCACCGGAATTCCATCATTTACCCTGACCAGCTCTGACTTATCCTTTGCAATCACAGCCAAAGCCAGACTGGTGACAAAGAAAGCCGTAGCCAGCGCAGCCGTCACACGACCAAGAAAGCTTCCAGAGCCCTGACTACCGAATACCGTCTGTGAGGCACCTCCACCAAAGGAGGCTCCTGCGTCAGCGCCTTTGCCCTGCTGCAACAACACCAGGCCAATGACCGCCAAGGCCACCAGAACATGTACAATCAGTATTGCTGTCTCCATCAAACTACCCTGCTGCGCGACATATCGCTATAAATTCACTCCCCACCAGGGAAGCTCCACCAACCAGACCACCGTCTATGTCGGCCTCGGCAAACAGCTCCGCCGCATTCGCTGCTTTAACGCTGCCACCGTAAAGTATTCTTACCCTATCCGCAAGGGATCCGCTGACCTCAGCCAACACTCCCCGGATATAGCCATGTACCTGTTGCGCCTGTGCCGGTGTAGCGGTCAATCCGGTACCGATTGCCCACACTGGCTCGTAAGCCACCACCCAGTCACCCAACTCGCCAAAGCGCTCGTGATCAAGCAAAGCCTTCAGCTGCCGACCAACCACTTCCAGGGTCTGCCCAGCCTCACGCTGCTGCAGGGTCTCACCCACACACACAATGGGAGCCACTCCGGCCGCACTGGCCTGCAACGCCTTTGCCGCTACCAGGGAGTCAGTTTCCGCATACAGCGTACGCCGCTCCGAGTGCCCTACGATCGCATAGTGACAACCTAAATCCGCCACCATGGCCGCCGATATCTCGCCGGTATAGGCACCAGAATCCGCTTCGCTAAGATTCTGCACACCCCACCCAATGGAGCTCTCTTTAAGCTGCTCTGCCACCGCTTGCACATAAAGTGCTGGCGGACAAACCGCAACCTCGGCAGTGCCAAGATTCTCGGCAAGGCATTGCGCAAGCAATGCCTGATTGGCAGATTGACTGCCATTCATCTTCCAATTACCCACGACCAGAGATCGACGCATAAAAACCTCAGCTGGCTAGGAAGGCGGGCAATCTTAGCGTAGAGATTCGCAAGATACAACCGCCTCTCGAAAAATTAATTCAGGACACAACAACGGACTCAACAGCCGCCGCCAACTGGCGAGCCAGGCGATCTACCAGGTCCGCATTCTCGCCCTCGACCATCACCCTCACCACCGGCTCGGTACCCGAAGGCCGTAGCAGAACTCGCCCCGAATCGGCCAATTCTGCCTCCGCCTGCGCAACGGCTTCCACCACCACCGGGTTGCTCACCACATCCACCTTCACCGGCAGGCGAACATTGATCATGGTCTGCGGAAACATGGTCATCGCCGAGCACAACTCGCGCAAGGATTCACCACTGGCTCTCACTGCCCTAACCACCTGCAGGGCCGCGACAATACCATCACCAGTAGTACTCACATGACGGCAGATTATATGGCCCGAAGATTCGCCCCCGAGCTGCCAGCCGCGCTCGTTCATCAACTCGTTGACGTAGCGATCACCCACCTTGGCACGCGCGAACTCGATGCCGCGCTTTTTCAACCCCAACTCCATGCCCAGGTTGGTCATCAGGGTTCCAACCACGCCACCATCCAGCTTGCCCGCCTGGTGACGCGCACAGGCGATGATAAACAGCAGCTGGTCACCATCGACCACCTCGCCACGATCATCAACCATCATCACCCGATCACCATCACCATCGAAGGCGATACCCAGGTCCGCGCGTCGCTCGATCACTTCACTGCGGAGCGCTCCCAGCGAGGTGGAACCCACATCGCGGTTAATGTTGAGGCCGTTGGGCTTTACCCCGATCTCGAACACCTCGGCTCCCAGCTCACGAAATACCGCCGGTCCCATATGGTAGGTGGCGCCGTGGGCGCCATCGACTACAATGCGCATCCCCCTGAGATCCAGGTGGTTGGTGACGGTTCCCTTGCAATACTCAATGTAACGCCCGGCCGCATCATCGATACGGGTAACCTTGCCCAGCTGGTCCGGGGGAACCACCGTCATAGGCTGATCGATCATCTCCTCGATCGCCAGCTCAACGTTGTCTGCCAGCTTGGTGCCGTTGGCGGAGAAGAATTTGAAGCCATTATCGGTGTAGGGGTTGTGGGAGGCGCTGATCACAATCCCCGCCTGCGCATTAAAGGTACGAGTCAGATAGGCGATTCCTGGCGTCGGCATCGGCCCCAGCAAACAGACATCCACCCCGGCCGCTGACAACCCAGCCTCAAGCGCCGACTCAAACATGTAGCCGGAAATACGGGTATCCTTACCGATCAGGATTTTGCTGCGCCCCTCGCGGGCAAACACTTTGCCCGCCGCCCAACCCAGCTTAAGGATAAACTCCGGGGTAATAGGGGCCTTGCCCACCACTCCACGAATCCCGTCAGTTCCAAAATATTTTCTCGCCATCAGTCCTCACCCACCAACCGAGTTTTTTTGACTGCATCGACCATGGCCAACGCATCATGAGTTTCTTTCACATCATGCACACGTAAAATCTGTGCGCCTGCCTGAGCCGCCATCACGGCAACCGCAAGGGAACCGTAGAGCCGGTCTGCCGGATCTGCACGCCCGAGCACCGCCCCCACCATACTTTTCCTGGACATACCCACCAGCAGGGGAACGCCCAACCGGGCGAAACGATCCAACCCCCTCAGCAGCTGCAGATTGTGTTCGAGCGTCTTGCCAAAACCAAAGCCCGGATCCACCAGCAACCGGGAACGGTCGATACCGGCCGCTTCACAACACTCGATACGCTGCAACAGAAAAGCAGACACCTCGGCAATCACATCCTGGTAGTGGGGGGCTACCTGCATGGTGCCCGGCTCACCCAGCATATGCATCAGGCATACCGGCACCTCCAGAGTTGCCGCCATTGCCAGGGCACCAGGTCGTTGCAGGGCACGCACATCATTGATCAAACCGGCACCGGCGGCCACCGCCTCACGCATCACCTCAGGCGTGCTGGTGTCCACCGAGACCACCACATCCAACTCGGCCCGGATGGCAGCCACCAGCGGCACCACTCGCTCCAGCTCCTGCTCCACCGAGACCGGCTCGGCTCCCGGGCGGGTTGACTCCCCGCCCACATCAATAAAGCTGGCGCCGGCGGCCACCATCTCCCGCGCGTGCTGCAACGCCCGCTCCGGGTCGATAAAACGCCCACCATCGGAAAAGGAGTCCGGCGTCACATTCAGCACCCCCATCACCCGAGGGCTATCCAGTGAGCGCCGCTGCCGGCCGAAGTCAAGAACCATCGGGCTCTCCTTAAAGCAAACCGACGGCACTCAGCCGTCGGTCAGGGGATAAACAACAGGAAGGGATCAGTGCTCGCCGGCGGGGCCACCAATGGGGTCATCGGAGGCGTCCTTCTTTGGCTCCTCAGGGGCAGCAGGCTCATCCGACTCAGCCGCGGCTGAACCGCCACTGTCATCATCGCCCCAGCCCTGAGGGGGACGCGGGGCACGGCCCGCCATGATGTCATCGAGCTGCGCGCCGTCGAGGGTCTCGTATTGCATCAGCGCCGCTGCCATGGCGTCGAGCTTGTCACGGTTCTCCCGCAGAATGGTCTCGGCACGCTCGTAGCAGCTATCGATCACATGACGCACCTCGTCGTCGATCACCTTGGCGGTCTCAGCCGACACGTGCAGACGCTTGCCCTGCTGCTTACCGAGGAACACCTCACCCTCTTCCTCTTCGTACAGCAGGGGACCGAGCTTCTCGGAGAGACCCCAACGGGTCACCATGCTGCGGGCAATTTGCGAAGCCCGCTGAATGTCGTTGGAGGCCCCGGTGGTGACACCGCTTTTGCCCAGCGTCATCTCCTCGGCGATACGACCGCCAAACAGACTGCACACCTGGCTTTCGAGGGATTGCTTGCTGTGGCTATAGCGATCCTCCTCGGGCAGGAACATGGTCACACCCAGGGCGCGACCACGGGGAATAATACTGACCTTGTAGACCGGATCATGGTCAGGGACCAGTCGGCCAACGATGGCATGGCCCGCCTCGTGGTAGGCCGTATTCAGTTTTTCCTTCTCGCTCATCACCATGGACTTGCGCTCGGCACCCATCATGATCTTGTCCTTGGCCAGCTCGAACTCGTTCATGGTCACGGTGCGACGGTTGGCGCGGGCGGCAAAGAGTGCAGCCTCATTCACCAGGTTGGCCAGGTCCGCGCCGGAGAAACCGGGCGTACCCCGTGCTATCACCTCGGGCTTGACGTTATCGTGGATCGGCACCTTGCGCATATGCACCTTAAGAATCTGTTCGCGTCCGCGAATATCGGGCAGCCCCACCACCACCTGGCGGTCAAAACGACCGGGGCGCAGCAGCGCCGGGTCCAGCACATCGGGGCGGTTGGTAGCGGCGATCACAATCACCCCCTCATTGCCCTCGAAGCCGTCCATCTCGACCAGCAGCTGGTTCAGGGTCTGCTCACGCTCGTCGTGGCCACCGCCAAGGCCGGCGCCACGATGGCGACCCACAGCGTCGATCTCATCAATAAAAATGATACAGGGAGACTGCTTCTTGGCCTGTTCGAACATGTCACGCACCCGGGAGGCACCGACACCGACAAACATCTCGACGAAGTCAGAACCCGAGATAGTAAAGAAGGGGACCTTGGCCTCGCCGGCGATCGCCTTGGCCAGCAGGGTCTTACCGGTACCGGGCTGACCCACCATCAGTACACCGCGGGGGATACGGCCGCCGAGACGCTGGAACTTACCGGGGTCACGCAGGAACTCGACCAGCTCGCGCACATCCTCCTTGGCCTCTTCAACACCGGCCACATCGGCAAAGGTGGTCTTGATCTGGTCTTCGCTCAGCAGGCGCGCTTTGCTCTTGCCAAAGCTCATCGGGCCACCACGGCCACCGCCGCCACCCTGCATCTGGCGCATGAAGAACATAAAGACCGCGATGATCACCAGAATCGGGAAGCTGGCCACCAGTAACTGGGTCCAGATACTCTGTTTTTCGATCGGCTTGGCCACCACGTTGACCTTGTTGCGCAGCAGCTCATCCATCAGCTTGTCGTCGCGCACCGTTGGGGGCAGGTTGGTGGAGAAACGCTCGTTGTTCTTCAGTTCTCCATGCAGTCGATACCCGTCGATGGTGACCCGATCAACCCGGTCATTCTCCACCTGCGTAATAAAGTCGGAATAGCTCAGCTCCGATGAGGTGGGCTGCATGGTGCCGAAGTTTTTGAACACCGTCAGCAACACCAACGCAATGATCAGCCACAGGACCAGATTTTTTGCCATATCGTTCAACAGGTTATCCTCTTCGTTCAACCCGCAGCGGGGTTCACTCCCGCCCATCTACATGCCAGAACACCTAGCCCTGACCCTTAGACCCGGTAGAGCAGTGCATCCACTGCCGACAGTCTACCAAGTTTAGACCTCAATACTGTAATTTAGCTCCATCCGCCGAGCTATCCTTTAAAGCCCCGCGCCAACAGGTAGATCTCCCGCGAGCGGGGCCGGGAGGCATTGGGCTTACGACTCTGCAAGCGCTCAAAACTGCCCCTCAGGTCCCTGAAGTATTCGTCAAAACCCGCCCCCTGGAACACCTTGGTCAGGAAGGTTCCGCCCGGTTTCAACACCTGGCGTGCCATATCCAGCGCCAACTCGGCCAGATACATGGCCCGAGGCTGGTCGACCGCCGTCATACCACTCATATTGGGGGCCATATCGGAGATTACAAGGTCTACCTGCTCCGAGCCGATGGCCCGCAGAATCTCCTCCAGGACCGCCTCTTCGGTAAAATCCCCCTGCACGAAGGTGACATCCGCCAGCGGATCCATCGGCAAAATATCCGAGGCCACAATGCGTCCCCGATCCCCAAGGATCTGGGCAGCCACCTGGCACCAGCCGCCCGGGGCAGCCCCCAGGTCGACCAACGACATCCCCGGACGCAGGATGCGATCCTTCTCCTGAATTTCCAGCAGCTTATAGCTGGCACGGGAGCGATAGCCATCCTTCTGGGACTGTTTGACATAGGGATCGTCAAAATGTTCTTTCAGCCAGCGACCGCTGCTTTTTGACCTTGCCATGAAAACCTCTTGGAGTGCGTTCCGGCCCAGTGAAAACTGTGACCGGCGCGGGGAGTGGTGTAAAATGGGCCCTTACGAAGCCCTTTGAGCCACCACGGGGTTGACGTTAATTACCCTATATTAAGGCTTATGCGGAGATAAACAAACGATGCCCCTGACAGCGCAGCAGAAAAAGCACTACCGAGCGATCGGCCACAAACTCAACCCCGTTGTGATCGTGGCCGGTAATGGCCTGTCCGAAGGGGTGATTGAGGAGACTCTCCGCGCACTGGAGGACCACGAGCTGATCAAGGTGAAGTTCCAGGTCGGCGACCGTGAAGTCAAAAAGAGCCTGATTCCCCAACTGTGCCAGCAGTGCGATGCGGAGCTGGTGCAGACCATTGGCAACATTGCCCTGATCCTCAAACACGCCAGCAAACCCAAGGTGCAACTGTCGAACCTGACCCGCCCCATCTAGGGTTCGATCCGCCCTGAGGCACACTGCATAAAAAAGCCGGCAAATGCCGGCTTTTTTATGCAGGCAGCGCGAAGCGATCAAGCCAGGTGCTTTACCTGGTCAATCTCGTAGACCACCTCACCACCCGGGGTCGTCACCACCACTTCATCACCCTCCTCCTTGCCAATCAGGGCACGGGCGATGGGCGAGTTAACGGAAAGCTTGCCTACCTTGATATCGGCTTCGTCGTCACCCACGATGCGATAGGTAACCTCCTCTTCGGTGTCCACGTTAATAATGGTCACCGTGGTACCGAAAATCACCTTGCCAGTGGCGGGAATGGTTGTAATATCGATTACTTGGGCATTGGAGAGCTTACCCTCAATTTCACTGATCCGCCCCTCCGCAAACCCCTGTTGCTCACGGGCCGCATGATACTCAGCGTTCTCCTTGAGATCGCCGTGCTCACGCGCCTCGGCAATGGCCGCAATAATGCGTGGACGATCAACCGTCTTGAGTTGATTGAGCTCATCGCGGAGGGCCTTTTCCCCCTCCACGGTCATCGGAATCTTAGTCATCCAAAATACCCTTGTGTAGATCCTGAAGGCGGCGAACCTGGCGCTCGGGACCAAACCCGATCGCTTCGGCAATCGCCTCGGCTCCGGCAATGGTAGTGGTATAGGGCACCTTGTGCTGGAGCGAAGAACGACGGATTGTATAGGAATCGGTGGTCGCCTGGCGACCCTCGGTGGTGTTGATCACCAGGGAGATCTCATCGTTCTTGATCATATCGACCAGGTCAGGACGCGCCTCAACCACCTTGTTGACCCGCTCGACGGGAATCCCCGCCTCGGCGATGGCCGAGCAGGTACCGGCGGTCGCATAGAGCTCAAAGCCCTCCTCAACCAGCTTACGGGCCACGCCGATAGCGCGGTATTTATCCTCGTCACGCACACTGATCACCACCTTGCCACCCGTCGGCAGGTGCTCACCCGCCGCCATGTGGGCCTTGGCAAAGGCCTCGGCAAAGCTCTTGCCAACCCCCATCACCTCACCGGTCGACTTCATCTCGGGGCCGAGAATCGGGTCCACTCCGGGGAACTTGTTGAAGGGGAAGACCGCCTCCTTGACGCTGAAGTACTCGGGAATCACCTCCTCGGTGAAGCCCAGCTCAACCAGACTCTTGCCTGCCATCACCCGGGCCGCGATCTTGGCCAGCGAGTCACCGATGCACTTGGAAACGAAGGGCACCGTACGGGAGGCACGGGGGTTCACCTCGATCACGAAGACCTGCTCATCCTGGATCGCCAACTGGACGTTCATCAGACCCACCACCTCAAGCTCCAGCGCCATGCGAGTGACCTGGTCGCGAATACGCTCCTGCAGCTCCTCGCTGATGCTGTAGGGGGGCAGTGAACAGGCCGAGTCACCGGAGTGGATGCCCGCCTGCTCGATGTGCTGCATGATGGCACCGATCACCACCCGCTCGCCGTCACACACGGCATCCACATCCACCTCAACCGCGCGATTGAGGAAGTAGTCGAGCAGCACCGGGCTGTCGTTAGAGACCTGTACCGCGTCGCTCATGTAGCGCTTGAGTTCGTCGACATTACCGACAATCTCCATCGCCCGGCCACCCAGTACGTAGGAGGGGCGAACCACCAGCGGATAGCCGATCTCGGACGCCTTGATGATCGCCTCCTCGGTACTGCGAACGGTGGCGTTCTCCGGCTGTAGCAATTGCAGGCGCTGGATCATCTGCTGGAAACGCTCACGGTCCTCGGCGCGGTCGATCGCCTCGGGACTGGTACCGATAATGGGGACACCGGCCGCCTCCAGGTCGCGAGCCAGTTTCAGAGGCGTCTGGCCACCGTACTGTACGATCACCCCCTTGGGCTTCTCGACATCCACGATCGCCAGCACATCCTCCAGGGTCACCGGCTCAAAATAGAGGCGATCGGAGGTGTCGTAGTCGGTGGAAACGGTTTCCGGATTGCAGTTGACCATAATGGTCTCAAAACCATCTTCACGCATCGCCAGGGCCGCATGCACACAGCAGTAGTCGAACTCGATCCCCTGGCCGATACGGTTGGGACCGCCACCAAGCACCATGATCTTGTCACGGCTGGAGGGGGCGGCTTCGCACTCCTCATCGTAGGAGGAGTACATGTAGGCGGTGGCGGAGGCGAACTCGGCGGCACAGGTGTCGACCCGCTTGTAGATCGGGCGAATTCCCAGCTTCTGGCGGTGTTCACGGAAGCTCTTTTCGGTCACTCCCAGCAAGCTCGCCAGGCGCGCATCGGAGAAGCCCTT
Source organism: Aestuariirhabdus litorea (assembly GCF_003864255.1). Classification (NCBI taxonomy): domain Bacteria; kingdom Pseudomonadati; phylum Pseudomonadota; class Gammaproteobacteria; order Oceanospirillales; family Aestuariirhabdaceae; genus Aestuariirhabdus; species Aestuariirhabdus litorea. Next base: position 1,289,754 of record NZ_QWEZ01000002.1, on the reverse strand, counting down.
GCGCTTGAGGCGATAGGTCAGTTCGGCATCGCAGTCATGCAGCCCCAGGGAGGCCACCTTCTGTTCGTCGGCGATCAGGTCCTGCAGCTGAACCAGGAACCAGGGGTCAACGTGGGTGTGCCCATGGATCTGCTCCATCGACAGTCCGGCACGGAAGGCATCGCCGATGTACCAGATGCGGTCGGCACCGGGGGTGCTCAGCTCGCGCACCAGGCGGGTGTCGGCGTCCTCATCGTCGAGGTTGATAAAGGGGTCGAGTCCGTGAACGCCCACCTCCAGACCCCGCAGGGCTTTCTGCAAGGACTCCTGGAAGTTACGGCCGATCGCCATCACCTCGCCCACTGACTTCATCTGGGTGGTCAGGCGGTCGTTGGCCTTGGGGAATTTCTCGAAGGCAAAGCGCGGCACCTTGGTCACCACGTAGTCGATGGCCGGCTCGAAGGAGGCGGGGGTAACGCCACCGGTGATGTCATTGCTCAGCTCATCCAGGGTGTAGCCCACTGCCAGCTTGGCCGCAATCTTGGCGATCGGGAAACCGGTGGCCTTGGAGGCCAGAGCGGAGGAGCGGGACACCCGCGGGTTCATCTCGATCACTACCATGCGCCCGTTTTCGGGGTTGAGACCAAACTGGACGTTGGAGCCACCGGTCTCGACACCGATCTCACGCAATACCGCCAGCGAGGCGTTACGCATGATCTGGTACTCCTTGTCGGTCAGGGTCTGGGCCGGCGCGACGGTAATGGAGTCACCGGTGTGTACCCCCATGGCATCGAAGTTCTCAATGGAGCAGACGATGATGCAGTTATCGTTTTTGTCGCGAACCACCTCCATCTCGTACTCTTTCCAGCCGATCAGGGACTCGTCGATCAACAGCTCGTTGGTGGGCGACAGGTCGAGGCCGCGCTCGCAGATCTCGATAAACTCTTCACGGTTGTAGGCGATACCACCACCCGTACCACCCATGGTAAAGGAGGGACGGATAATACAGGGGAAGCCAACTTCCGCCTGCACGGCGTGGGCCTCCTCCATGTTGTGGGCGATGCCCGCCTTGGGGGTATCGAGGCCGATGTTCTTCATCGCCACATCAAAACGGGAGCGGTCTTCGGCCTTATCGATGGTGTCGGCGTTAGCGCCGATCATCTCCACGCCGAACTTCTCCAGCACCCCGTGGTGCTCCAGGTCCAGCGCGCAGTTGAGCGCCGTCTGTCCACCCATGGTGGGCAGCAGCACATCGGGGCGCTCCTTTTCAATGATCTTGGCGACCGTCTGCCAGCGTATCGGCTCGATGTAGGTGGCATCGGCCATCGATGGATCGGTCATGATGGTAGCCGGATTAGAGTTCACCAGGATGACCCGGTAACCCTCTTCACGCAGGGCCTTGCAAGCCTGTGCACCGGAGTAGTCGAACTCGCAGGCCTGGCCGATAACGATCGGGCCCGCTCCTAAAATAAGAATGCTTTGTATGTCTGTACGCTTTGGCATGGTGAAATTCTTCTGGCTGCTGGTCTCAGGGTCACCTGGGTGACCCGTGGCAAAGGTAGGGCGCCCTAATTAACGGCGCTCGCGAATCAGATCGATAAAGCGATCAAACAGGGGGGCCACGTCGTGGGGCCCCGGGCTCGCTTCCGGGTGCCCCTGGAAGCTGAATGCCGGCTTATCCGTACGCGCAATACCCTGCAAAGAGCCGTCGAACAGGGATTTGTGGGTCGCCTTCAAACACTCCGGCAGTGAGTTCTCACTCACCGCAAAGCCGTGATTCTGGCTAGTAATCATCACCACTCTGGAATCCAGATCCTGAACCGGGTGGTTGGCGCCGTGGTGTCCAAACTTCATCTTCTCGGTGCTGGCACCGCTGGCCAGCGCCATCAGCTGGTGACCCAGGCAGATACCGAACACCGGAATATCGGTCTCCAGAATCTTCTGAATCGCCTCGATGGCGTAGTCGCAGGGCTCAGGATCACCGGGACCGTTGGAGAGGAAAACCCCATCGGGGTTGAGCGCCAGCACTTCGCTGGCCGGAGTCTGGGCCGGCACTACGGTGAGACGGCATCCGCGCTCTACCAGCATACGCAGGATATTACGCTTGACCCCGAAGTCGTAGGCCACCACATGGTAGGGCAGCTCGGTGGCATCGGGGTGGGAATCGGTTTCCAGGCTCCACACGCTGTTGACCCATTCGTAGCGCTCGGTGGTGGAGACCTCTTTGGCCAGATCCATCCCCTTCAGCCCCGGGAACGCTTTGGCCAGTTCCAGCGCGCGCGCCGCGTCGGGGGCATCGCCGGCGATAATACAGCCGTTCTGGGCGCCCTTCTCCCGCAGGATACGGGTCAGGCGGCGGGTATCGATATCTGCGATCGCCACCAGGTTGCGCTCTTTGAGGTACTCATCGAGGGGTTGACGGTTTCGCCAGTTGCTGGCCAACAGCGGCAGGTCTCGGATGATCAGGCCCGCTGCCCATATCTGGGCGGATTCCTCATCCTCCGGCGTGGTGCCGGTGTTGCCGATGTGTGGATAGGTCAGGGTCACCATCTGGCGCGCATAAGAGGGATCGGTCAGAATCTCCTGATAGCCGGTCATCGCCGTATTGAAGACCACTTCCCCACTTGTTTCCCCGGACGCACCGATGGAAACCCCTTTAAACACGCTCCCGTCTTCGAGAACCAAAATGGCTGATTGGGTCAAAGATTCCTCCCCCTGTAATCCCAGAAACCGCTAGTCAAACTCAAAAAAAAACGAGATGAGCACTCGATGCCGCATCTCGTTCTTATTAGTTACCTGTCGTAAAGCGCACCTGCCCACTTTCGGACGCAAAATTGGCGGGATTTTACGGAATTATCTCCCCCCTGTCCATGCTGATTTGCGCCGCACCACCTCAATTCAGCTCCAGTACATCCTGCATATCAAACAGCCCGGTACTCTTGTGCTGAAGCCAGATAGCGGCCCGCACTGCCCCCTTGGCAAAGGTCATCCGGCTGGAAGCCTTGTGGGTAATCTCTACCCGCTCCCCTTCAGTGGCAAACATCACCGTGTGATCACCCACCACATCGCCGGCCCGAATGGTCTCGAAACCGATGGTCTTGGGGTCACGCGCCCCGGTGACCCCTTCCCGGCCGTAAACAGCACACTCGGAGAGATTGCGACCAAGGGCATCAGCCACCACCTCCCCCATCCGCAGCGCCGTCCCTGAGGGGGCGTCCACCTTGTGGCGGTGGTGAGCCTCGATGATCTCGATATCGTACTCATCGCCCAGGGATTTGGCCGCCAGCTCCAGCAATTTGAAGCAGAGGTTGACCCCCACGCTCATGTTGGGAGCAAACACCAGCGGAATATCCTCGGCCGCCACCTTCAGCTGTTGCTTCTGCGCGTCGCTCAGCCCCGTGGTGCCGATCACCACCGCCTTGCCATGTTCACGACACAGCTCTACGTTGGCCAGTGTCAGCTCGGGATGGGTGAAGTCAATCAGTACATCGAACAGGTCCAGCTTGTCCGCCAGGCGCCCACTCAACTCGACCCCCAACTTGCCAACACCCGCCAGCTCGCCGGCGTCGCCACCCAGCAAGCTGCTGTCGGGGCGGTCGATTGCCACCGCCAACGCTGCCTCGCTGTTTTCATTCAGGGCCTCAATCAACACCCGACCCATGCGACCCGCTGCACCGACAACCGCTACTCGCACCATCTAACCGTTCTCCATCAGGACTTCATGTCATCAAAAAAGCTTTTCACACCCTCAAACCAGGAGGTTTTACGGGGGGACTGTTTACCGGTTCCCTCGGCTTCGAAGGAGCGTTGCAGCGCTTCCAGCAACTCCTTCTGTTCGCGGGTCATATTGACCGGTGTTTCAACGATCACCCGGCACATCAGGTCGCCCTGACTGCCGCCGCGCACCGGGGCAACCCCCTTGCCGCGCAGGCGGAACAGTTTGCCGGTCTGGGTTTCCGGCGGCACCTTGAGCTTTACGCGACCATCGAGGGTAGGTACCTCCAGTTCACCACCGAGGGCGGCATCCACGAAGGTGATGGGCACTTCGCAATAGAGGTGTTTGCCATCACGGTGAAAAATGGAGTGCTCCTGCACCGCCACCTGCACATAGAGGTCCCCGGAGGGGCCGCCATTGACGCCCGCCTCGCCCTCACCCGCCAGGCGGATGCGGTCGCCGGTATCGACACCGGGCGGTACCTTGACCGACAGGGTCTTGTACTCCTGCACCCGGCCAGCACCATGACAGCTGCGACAGGGATCCTTGATCTGCTTGCCACTGCCGTGGCAATTGGGACAGGTCTGCTGCACCGAGAAGAAGCCCTGCTGCATCCGTACCTGACCCACACCGCCGCAGGTGGTACAGGTCTCCGGCTTGGAACCCTTGGCCGCACCACTGCCACTGCAGGTGTTGCACTCGACCTGGGTGGGGATACGAATCTTCTTGGTCACCCCTTTAACCGCCTCCTCCAGGGAGAGCTCGAGGGGGTAACGCAGGTCAGAGCCGCGCTGTACCGAGCTGCGCTGACCACCGCCACCACCGAAGATGTCGCCAAATACATCGCCAAAGATATCACTGAAGCTGCCCGCACCGGCACCACCAAAGCCACCGCCACCCTGGCTGGCATCCACCCCGGCGTGGCCATAGCGATCATAGGCGCCCCGCTTCTGCGCATCGGAAAGCACCTCGTAGGCCTCATTGACCTCCTTGAACTTCTCCTCGGCGGTATGGTCATTGGGATTACGGTCGGGGTGATACTTCATCGCCTTGCTGCGATAGGCCTTCTTCAGGTCCTTCTCCGATACCTCCCGGGAGACCCCAAGCACCTCATAGTAATCTCGTTTTGACATATCCGTTTTCCTGACTGGCCAACCTGGTGGTAGCCGCTAACACTTCGTGCAGATTGATACAGCAACGCGGGAGATAATCCCCCGCGCTGCGACAACACAGGCCCGCCAGGGCGGGCAGGACGACCTTACTTCTTGTCGTCCTTAACCTCTTCAAACTCCGCGTCCACCGCATCGTCGGCGCCGTTATCGGCCTCCGGCTGGGCGTCACCGGACTGCGCCTCGGCCGCCTGCTCGGCGTAGATCTTCTGCGCCAGGCTGGAGGATGCTTCGGTCAGTGCCGTGGTCTTGGCCTCGATGGCCGCCTTGTCGTCACCCTTCAGGGCCTCTTCCAGCTCCTTGATGGCGTCTTCGATGGCACTCTTCTCCTCTTCGGTCGCCTTGTCACCGGCTTCCTCAAGGGTCTTGCGGGTCGCATGGATCAGGCCGTCAGCAGTGTTACGTACGCCAACCATCTCCTCAAACTTGCGATCCTCCTCGGCGTTGGCCTCGGCATCGGCCACCATCTTCTGGATCTCGTCATCGGACAGGCCACTGGAGGCCTTGATCACGATCGACTGTTGCTTGCCGGTTCCCTTGTCCTTGGCGGACACGTTGAGGATACCGTTGGCATCGATGTCGAAGCTCACCTCGATCTGGGGCATGCCACGGGGAGCCGGTGGGATGTCGGTCAGGTCGAAGCGGCCCAGCGACTTGTTCTGCGCCGCCTGCTTACGCTCACCCTGGCAGACGTGGATGGTCACGGCCGGCTGGTTGTCATCGGCCGTAGAGAACACCTGCGATTTTTTGGTCGGGATAGTGGTGTTCTTCTCGATCAGGGCGGTCATTACACCCCCCATGGTTTCGATCCCCAGGGTCAGCGGGGTAACGTCGAGCAGCAGTACATCGGTCTTCTCGCCGGACAGGACACCCGCCTGGATGGCAGCACCCATGGCCACGGACTCGTCGGGGTTCACATCCTTGCGCGGATCACGACCGAAGAACTCTTTCACCTTGGTCTGTACCAGCGGCATACGGGTCTGGCCACCCACCAGGATCACCTCGTCGATATCGGAGATATCGAGGTCCGCATCCTTGAGCGCGGTACGGCAGGGAGCGATGGAGTTGTCCACCAGGTCCTCAACCAGCGACTCCAGCTTGGCGCGGGTCAGCTTGACGTTCAGGTGCTTGGGACCGCTCGCGTCAGCGGTGATGTAGGGCAGGTTAACGTCGGTCTGCTGGGAGGAGGAGAGCTCAATCTTGGCCTTCTCACCGGCTTCCTTCAGGCGCTGCATCGCCAGCGGGTCACCCTTGAGGTCGATACCGCTCTCTTTCTTGAAAGCGTCAGCCAGGTAATTGATGACGCGCAGGTCGAAGTCCTCACCACCGAGGAAGGTGTCACCGTTGGTGGCCAGCACTTCGAACTGGTGCTCACCGTCAACGTCAGCGATCTCGATGATGGAGATATCGAAGGTACCGCCACCGAGGTCATAGACCGCGATAGTCTTGTCGCCGGCTTTCTTGTCCATGCCGTAGGCCAGGGCAGCAGCCGTCGGCTCGTTGATAATACGCTTCACCTCCAGGCCCGCGATGCGACCCGCATCCTTGGTGGCCTGGCGCTGGGAATCATTGAAGTAGGCCGGCACGGTAATAACCGCCTCGGTCACCGACTCGCCCAGGTAGTCCTCGGCGGTCTTCTTCATCTTCTTCAGAACCTCGGCAGAGATCTGGGGCGGCGCTTTCTTGTCGCCCTTCACCTCAACCCAGGCGTCACCGTTGTCGGCCTTGATGATTTTGTAAGGCACCATGGTGATATCTTTTTGCACCTCGGCGTCTTCGAAACGACGACCGATCAGTCGCTTGATGGCGAACAGGGTGTTGCTGGGGTTGGTCACCGCCTGGCGCTTGGCCGGCTGTCCCACCAGGGTTTCACCATCGTCAGTAAAGGCGATGATGGAGGGGGTAGTGCGATCACCCTCCGCGTTCTCCAGCACCTTGGCCTTATCGCCATCGAGGATAGCTACGCAGGAGTTGGTGGTTCCCAGGTCAATTCCGATAATTTTTCCCATCTCTTCTCTCTCCAATCACGCCCCGCTGGGGCGCCAATCTCTGTCTGAATAATAAAACCGGTGCGGTCCAGTCCAACCGACGTCCCTGTCGACGCCTTTAACACCCACCGCCTGAACCGACTTCTGTCACTCTATATGCGTGCGCTTTTGCGACTTTCAAGCCTGCTCGTCAATTTTTGACTGCGCGGCCTTGGAAACCACCACCATCGCCGGACGCACCAGGCGACCATTGAGGCTGTACCCTTTCTGGAAGGCGGCAATCACCGTACCGGGCTCGACATCGGCGCTTTCCTGCATGCTCATCGCTTCGTGCAGCTGGGGGTCAAAGGGCTCCCCCACCGGCTCAATCGCTACCACGCCATACTTGCCCAATGCGCTCTGGAACATGTTGAGGGTCATCTGCATCCCCTCCACCATCGCCTTCTGCGCCTCATCCTCGACGTTGGCACTCTCTACCGCCCGCTCAAGGCTATCGATTACCGGCAACAGATCGAGGGAGAACTTCTCGAGGGCGAATTTGTGCGCCTTCTCCACATCCTGCTCCGCCCGACGCTTCACATTCTGGGCATCGGCCTGGATGCGCAGCACCTGCTCACCCGCCTTGGCCAACTCCGCTTGCGCCGCCTCAAGCTCGGCCTGCAGAGTCGCCACCTGCTGCTCGGTTTCGCCGGCCACCGGCTCCTCTACCGACTCCTGCTCCGCCTGGGGCTGCTCGGCTTGCATCTCTTCGCTCTGTTCGGGGTTCGGCTTGTTGTCACTCATCCGTCTATCTCTCGCAATTCGGTCCACACGGAGGACAACAGCCTCCGCAACTCAAGGTCAGTGCGCTCTATATGGGGTTACTCCACAAAGTTTCAAGGGCTTTGGCCCGATTAAATCCCCCCCCTTTACAAGCATTGCGCGAAACCGGCAAAATACTGTATATATGAACAGCAATACTGATCCGTTTCCGGAGACTCGCGATGCTTACCCATCTCTCAATTCGCAACTTTGCCATCGTCGACCAGCTCGACCTCGACCTTGAGCACGGCATGACCGTGGTCAGCGGCGAGACCGGCGCGGGCAAATCGATCATGCTCGACGCCCTTGGGCTGGCGCTGGGAGACCGAGCCGACTCCGCGAGTGTTGGGCAGACGGGGGAGCGCGCCGAAATCCTCGCCAGCTTCGACCTCAGCCACTGCCCGCAGGCGCTGCAATGGCTTGGCGAGCGGGACCTGGCCCAGGAGCAGGAGTGCATCCTGCGCCGGGTCATCACCCGAGAGGGACGTTCCCGCGGCTATATTAATGGCACCGCGTCTCCCCTGGCCGACCTCAGGGAACTGGGGGAGATGCTGATCGACATCCACAACCAGCACGAGCACCAGTCACTGCTCAAGCGGGAGACCCACCAGCGCCTGCTCGACCGCTGGGCCGACTGCGATGAACTCAGCGCCCAGCTGCGCCAAATCTGGCAACAGTGGCAGCGCCAGCGCCAACAGTACGAACGCCTCAGCAATGCCAGCGAGGAGGAGAGCGCACGGGCCCAGCTGCTCAGCTACCAGCTGAACGAACTCAACCTGCTCGACCCCCAGCCCGGTGAATATGAGGAGCTGGAAAGCGAATACCGCCAGCAGTCCAACGCCGGTCAGTGCGTGCAAAGCTGCCAGCACGTGGTACAGCTGTGCGCCGAATCCGATTCCGGCAACGCCCTGCAGCAACTCAACAGCAGCCTGCAACTCCTGCAGGAGATCGCCGCCAACCACCCCCAGCTGCAGGAGGGGGTCGACCTGCTCACCAGCGCGCGCATCCAGATCGAGGAGGCCTGCGGCACCCTCAACCACTACCTGGACCATTTTGAAGCCGATCCGGAGCGCCTCTTTGAGCTGGAGGAGCGGATCAACAGCTTTAACAGTATTGCCCGCAAGCATCGCACCACGCCGTTGGAGCTGATCTCGTTGAGCGAGCAGATCAGCGAAGAGCTGGCCCAACTGCAATGCAGCGACGAACAGCTTGAGCAGCTCGAGCGCGAAGTGCAGGCATTGCACCAGCATTACCAGACCCAGGCCCAGAAGCTACGCCAGGCGCGTGAGAAAGCGGCCCCGAAACTGGCCAGGGCGGTCAGCGAGCAGATTCGTCAGCTGGGCATGCCCCAGGGCAGTTTCAGCGTTCAGCTGACCCCGCTGGAGGAGGGTAACGCCAGCGGCCTGGAGAGCGTCGAGTTCATGGTTACCACCAATCCCGGACAACCCGCCCGCCCCCTGCGGCAGGTGGCTTCCGGGGGTGAGCTGTCACGCATCAGTCTTGCCATCCAGGTGATCAACGCCCAGACCAGCACCATTCCCACCCTGGTGTTCGACGAGGTCGATGTGGGGATCGGAGGCGGCATTGCCGAGGTGGTGGGGCTCCGCCTGCGCCAGCTAGGGGAAGCCGGCGGCCAGGTCATCTGTGTCACCCACCAGCCACAGGTCGCCTCCCAGGGCCACCAGCACCTGCAGGTGCAGAAACAGGCCCAGCGCAACCACACCCATACCCGCATCGAAGCGCTTCAGGGCGAGGGGCGTGTAGAGGAGGTGGCGCGGATGCTGGGAGGGGTCAAGATGACCGATCAGACCCTCGCCCACGCCCGCGAGATGCTGGAACGCGCCGGGTCCTGATGGCGCGCCGCCGGTCAGGAGCGTTTTTTAACGTAGAGGACCAGCTTGTGGTCCATCAGCTCGTAGCCATGCTTGGCGGCAATCTCATTCTGCAGGCGCTCGATCTCCGGACTGAAGAACTCAACTACCTTGCCGGTGTCCACACAGACCATATGGTCGTGGTGGTCATCCTTGGCGATCTCGAACACGGAGCGACCGTCATTAAAGTTGTGGCGAACCAGCAAGCCCTTCTCCTCAAACTGGGTCAGGACCCGGTAGACGGTGGCCAGGCCCACATCCTCCCCTGACTCCATCAACGCCTTGTAAACATCTTCGGCGCTCATATGGCTGTTGGGGGCAGACTCCAGTAACTGCAGGATCTTTACCCGCGGCGCAGTTACCTTAAGGCCGGCATTTTTAATGTCTTGCTCTTCCACAACGACTCCTTTGCTGTCGATTGACCCTTAGCAGATCAAACAATATCGAGTAGTATTATCACATTATCAGCCAACCAAGTGAAAGCGCTCCCCCAAGATGTACAACTTACTCAAACAGGGTCTATTCGGCCTCACCCTGGCAACCCTTGCCGGCTGCTCCGGTTTTCCCGGCGTTCACAAGATCGACATCCACCAGGGTAACGTGATCACCCAGGAGATGGTCGACCAGCTTCGCCCCGGCATGACCGAGCGCCAGGTGCGCTTTGTGATGGGCACCCCCCTGCTGGTCAGCACCTTCAACCCCAACCGCTGGGACTACATCTACAGCACCCAGCGCGGTGGCAACGAGCGCAGCCAGCAGATCCTCAGCATCTTCTTTGAAAATGGCGAACTCCGGCAGCTCGCCGGCGATTACCGCCCCAACTCGGGGATCAGCCTGACCGAGCAGCAGCAACGACAGCGCACCGAAGAGCTGCTGCAGGATCTTACCGAAGAGCAGAAAGCCAAGGGGGTTGACCCCGCAGCGGCTTCTCAGGAACCGCGCGAGATCGGTAGTCCCAATATAGGCACTCCCCAATAAGCTCACCCTGGGTTCGCCCACAAAAAAGGCCGCTCGTTAGCGGCCTTTTTTCCAACGAAAACGCTTCAGTCAGCCGCTTTACGGGTCTTGGCATCGGCGGCACGCTGCTTGCGAACCAGCTTGGGGTCGGCAATCAGGGGGCGGTAGATCTCGACCCGCTCATTGGCCTGCAGCACCCGCTCAGCGGGCTTGGGCTCCCCCTTACCAAAGATCCCCATGGGAATCGTCTCCAGCTCAATCTCGGGAAACTGCTCCACGATGCCGGAGCGGCGCGCCGCCTCCAGCATGGTGGTACCACTGGGCACACTGAGGGGAATGATCAGCTGTTTCTTGGGGGTGGCGTAGGCCACCTCGACTTGGATGGTATCGGTTTCCATCAAGGGTAGACCTCATCGGCGCGTTTGCAGAAAGCATCCATCATGGTCTGCATCGCTTTGTTAAAGACCCCGCTAAAGGTCGCCTCCAACAGAGCGTTGGAGAACTCGAACTCCAGCTCCAGCTCCACTTTGCAGGCATCCTCCTGCAGTGCGCGAAAGGTCCAGTACCCCTGCAGGGTGGAAAAGGGGCCGTCCACCAGTGCGATCTGCAGCTCCTGCCCCGGAGTCAACCGGTTGCGGGTGGTAAAGCTGTGCCGCAGGGGGCCCAGCCCCACATCCACCCGCGCTTCGATCTCATCCCCCGCGCGCTTTAGTACCTGGGCACCCTCGCACCAGGGGAGAAACTGGGGGTAGGACTCCACATCCTCCACCAGCCGATACATCTTATCGGCTGAGTGAAGAATAAGGGCGCTCCGGCTGACTTTATGCATTCCGAATCAGGCACCACTGAACTTCTGGTAGAGGGTCATCACGAAGACCACAAACACCGCCAGCGGCGAAATCACCCGCACCATGGAGCGCCACAGGTTGAAGCGCACCAGGCTCTTGAGCGCGAGCTCATTGAGCACCACCGAGCGCTTCATCACCCAGCCGGCGAAGATCGCGATCAGCATCCCGCCCAGAGGCAGCATGATGTTGGCGGTGAGGAAGTCAAAGAGATCGAATACGCCCATACCAAACAGCTGGTACTCGGCACCCGACCAGACATTCAGCGACAGCAGGCAGGCGATACCAAACACCCACACGATCAGGCTCAACAGGGTAACAGCCCCCACACGCCCCATATTAAAGCGCTCGGTCACCCAGGCAGCGGAGGGCTCAATCAGTGAGATAGAGGAGCTAAGGGCCGCAATCGAAACCAGCAGGAAGAAGACCCCTCCCACAAACTGGCCGCCGGGTAGCTGCGCAAAGGCAGAGGTCAGTGAAACAAACAACAGGCCGGGACCCGCACTCGGCTCCATGCCGTTGGCAAACACAATGGGGAAAATCACCAGACCGGCAATCAGCGCCACCAGGGTATCCAGCACCGCAACGGTAATAACGGTACCGCCGATGGAGGCCTGCTTGGGCATATAGGCCCCGTACGCCATGATGGCGCACATCCCCAGGCTGAGGGTGAAGAAGGCGTGCCCCATCGCCGACAGGACGGCGTTCCAGCTCAGTTTGCTGAAATCGAAGTCAAACAGGTAATTGAAGCCCTGGCCGAAATGGCCGGTCTGGGTGGCACTGTAAACCAGCATTGCCAGCAGCAACACAAAGAGTGCCGGCATCATCAACTTGACGCTGTTCTCCAAACCCTTGTGGATACCCAGCGCGACCACAATCGCGGTCAGCACCATAAACACGGTGTGCCAGATGGTCAGTTTGGTGACATCCTGCAGCAGCCCCTCGCCGAAGGCGACCCCTACCTCGTCGCTGCTCATGCCGTTGAAGTTGCCGGCAAACAGCTCCACGGTATAGTCCAGCGACCAGCCGGCTACCACGCTGTAGAAGGAGAGGATCATGATGCCCGCCAGCACACCCATCCAGCCCACCCCGCCCCACAGGCGCGACGCACCGGATTCGCGGGCCAGCTGGCCCATGGCGGTAATCGGGTTATGACGGGCATGGCGACCGATCAGCACCTCGGACATCATGATCGGGATACCGACCATGGCGATACAGAGCAGGTAGACCAGTACAAAGGCACCGCCGCCATTTTCACCGGTGATGAAGGGGAATTTCCAAATATTGCCCAATCCGATGGCGGAGCCGGAAGCGGCCAGTATAAAGGTCCATCGTGTGGCCCATGTTTCTGTCACTGTGGGTGCATTTTCCGCCATCATTTACCTCAATCTACGTCTGCCAATTAGTCAAACTCCAAGCAAGGCGCCCATTCTAGCGATTTAGCGGCCTGACTCAACCTTTGATTGCCTGCCTCAGGCACTCTCCCTATAATCCGCGCCATGGCAAAGAAACCTAATAAATCATCCGGCGGTAACGCCTCCATCGTCGTCAACAAGAAAGCGCGCTTCGATTACCACATCGACGAGCGCTTCGAAGCGGGCCTCTCCCTCACTGGCTGGGAGGTCAAAAGCCTGCGCGCAGGCAAGGTACAGCTGGTCGACAGCTACGTGATCCTCAAAAATGGCGAAGCCTGGCTGGTGGGTGCCCAGATCACCCCCCTCAACACTGCGTCCACCCACGTCATCGCCGACCCTCGCCGCGACCGCAAACTGCTGCTAAAAAAGCGCGAACTGGCCAAGCTGCTGCAGACCATCGAGCAGAAAGGGCACACCTGCGTCTGCACTGCGCTCTACTGGAAACACCACCTGGTGAAGGCCGAGATCGCCCTCGCCCGGGGTAAAAAGGAGTTCGACAAGCGCGCCACCGAAAAGGACCGCGACTGGGCCCGACACAAGCAGCGCATTATGCGCAAGTAGCCCGCAAGTCGTCGACAAAGGAGGCAAGGCCTCCTTTTTTATCGCCCACCGATTGTCTGGCCGCGCCCAAAGCGTCTATCGTATCCGCTTCCAGCCAACGGAGAAGGCGCAAGTACCATGAAGATCATCTACAGCGACCGGCAGCAACTGCATTGCGTACCCTTTGAGGTGCTCGGGGGCGAACCCACCCCAAACTTCGAGCAGCCCCAGCGGGCGCTGCAGGTGCTTGATGCGCTCAGCGTGCGTACCTCGGGCCCGGTACTTCCCCCCTCTGCACACGGCCTCGCCCCCCTCAAGCGGGTGCACAGCCCCGACTACGTCGATTTCCTGGCCGATGCCTGGAACCAGTGGCAAGCCACCTTCCCCGGCAAAGCCGTCGCCCTGCCCTTCCTGTTCCCTAACCGGGGCTTGCGCCAGCGACTACCGCGCCACATCGAAGGACGGCTCGGCTACTATGCTTTTGATCTCAGCGTTGGCCTCACCGCCACCAGCTGGAGCGCTATCCAGGACTCCGCCGACTGCGCCCTTACCGCCGCCGACCTCCTGCTGGCGGGGGAGTGCAGCGCCTTTGCCCTCTGCCGCCCCCCGGGCCACCACGCCGGTCGCGACCTGATGGGGGGCTACTGCTATCTCAACAACGCCGCCATCGCCGCCCAGTACCTGCTCGATCAGGGGCAGCAGCGCATCGCCATCCTCGACCTGGATTACCACCACGGCAACGGCACCCAAAGTATCTTCTACGAGCGCAGCGATGTGCTCTTCGCCTCCATCCATGGCGACCCCGATGACGAGTACCCCCACTACCTGGGATTCGCCGACGAGACCGGCGCAGGGGAAGGCGTTGGCTTCAACCTCAACCTCCCGCTCCCCCTGGGGGAGACCGACTGGTCCCGTTACCGCCAGGCTCTGGACAGCGCCATCGAGCGCATCCAGGCCTTTGCCCCCGATACTCTTGTGATCTCCCTCGGCCTCGACACCTTCTGCGAAGACCCCCTGGGGGAATTTTCCATTAAAAGCCTTGATTATCTGGAGATGGGCCGCATATTAGGGGGTATGGGCCTGCCAACCCTGTTTGTGTTCGAAGGTGGTTATGCCGTCGACGCCCTCGGCAACAACACCGCCAACGTGGTGGAGGGGTTTGAACAGAAAGGCTAACCTCCATCCGCCGATGGGTGTATAATGGCCCTGACTGAAGGTTTACCCGGGGACGATCTGGATTCGACGACGGTGACGAAACCTGAGGTGCATGCCGAGAGGGTAGTGACTCTCGTAAAACAATCGCTGCAACTTATATAGTTGCTAACGACGAAAACTACGCACTGGCTGCCTAAATCCAGCCTACGTCTGATATCGGATGCCTGTAAACGGGACTCAGACGGCACGCAGAACAGGATCGCGGCAAAGTTTGTCTGGAACGGCGCTGCTAAAACTCTTACAGACTCGCCCTCCTCGCCCTGATCGTCGGGCCGACTTGGGTTAACTCAGTAGACGAATCTAAGCATGTAGAGCCAATGGCAGAGTGCTGGCGGACGCGGGTTCAATTCCCGCCGTCTCCACCAATACAAAACCTCAACCCGCAAGGGTTGGGGTTTTTTATTGGTTGCAGTACAGGAATTAGGACCCGCGGAGCGGGTTCAGCCGAGCCGCTTGCGGCGAGACAACGCCGGAGCCTGCAACGGCGGCCCCGCCCATAAACAAGGGGTGAGCGGCAAAGCCGCGAATCATTCCCGCCGTCTCCACCAATACAAAACCTTAACCCGCAAGGGTTGGGTTTTTTTATTCACGGCATCCATGGCGCTCACCCTGGAGCCAGGCTCAATGGGACTGGCAACCAGATCGAGGGGGCTGCATGCTATTGTCTCCCGCGGAACCCGGTACGCTTAACGCAGTCAGATGATGAAACACACACCCTTTGACCGGTTCAGGTACTACCCACCAATCGGGTCAAAATGATGCAGGCCGTCTATTTTTACCTGCAACCGATAGATCGGTTGTTGGATGCCTGCACGAGCACTGCAGCGGCGATCAACCAGACCCGTCAGGTTGAGTTGCTACCCGCATCCTATGGGTCTTTAACACCGCCTACCGGAGAATGGTCATGAGTCTGTCGAATATGAAATGTGAGGCCTGCCAGGCCGGTGCGCCGCAGGTTACTGACACTGAACTGGCTGAGTTAATCCGGGAGATTCCGCTCTGGCAGCCGGTTCTCATCGACAACATTATGCGGATTACCCGAACCTATACCTTCAAAAACTTCAAGCAGGCGCTGGCCTTTACCAACCAGGTGGGTGAGCTGGCCGAGTCTGAGGGACACCACCCGGAAATTGTCACCGAATGGGGCTCCGTCCGCGTGAGCTGGTGGACCCACAAGATCCGGGGGCTGCATCGCAACGACTTTATCTGCGCGGCAAAGACAGACGCCTTGAAACAGGCGGAGTGAACCCCGTAGCTCCCGCTACCCTCTAATACACCCGCAGGGCCAGCGGTTGCTGTCCTCTCACTTATCCCTGCTCCAGAAAACGGCTGAGCTGGCGCTGGTAGGCCTCGTTTTCACGCTGCAGTGCCTCGTTGCGGCGCATCTGGTCGATCACCAGCGCTACGGCGATCCAGTCGATGTCGAAGTCGCGGCGCAATCGCAGGGCTTTTTTGATCCAGTGAATACTGCTGACATCAAACACCCACTCACTGGCCGCACGGCCTTCGAGCGGGTGCACAATGCCGTGCTCCACCACCCGAATAATCAGTTCGCGCTCCACCCCTTCGCTTTGGCACAGCTCCTGGCTGGAGATACGTATCAATGCATTACCCATGGTCACAGTCTCCACTCAGCACGGGGGTCGAAGGGGTCG
The DNA here is from genome assembly GCF_003864255.1 of Aestuariirhabdus litorea. Taxonomy (NCBI): domain Bacteria; kingdom Pseudomonadati; phylum Pseudomonadota; class Gammaproteobacteria; order Oceanospirillales; family Aestuariirhabdaceae; genus Aestuariirhabdus; species Aestuariirhabdus litorea. The sequence continues at coordinate 1,273,604 of NZ_QWEZ01000002.1, read as the reverse complement.
CTGGCTGCCAGCTCCTGCCACAGCCTTTTCTGCTGCTCACTGGAGTGGGGGGGCAGCACCAGCTTGATCACTGCATAGAGATCCCCCTCCACCCCGGAACCCTTGCGGCCCTTAAGCCCTTTACCCTTGATACGAAGTTTCTTACCCGCCGGCGTATTGGCAGGGATGGTCAGCTGGATAGGTCCGCCCAGGGTTGGGACCCGCACCTTGGTGCCCAGCACCGCCTCCCAGGGGGCCAGCGGCAGGGTGATGATCAGGTCATGGCCCTGCACATCGAAGAGGGGGTGGGGAACCACGCGAATGTGTAGGTAGAGATCCCCGGCCTCGCCGCCGTTTCTTCCCGGTCGTCCCTGCCCCTTCAGGCGGATGCGCTCGCCATCCAGCACCCCCTGGGGGATTTTCACCTTCAGCTGCTTGCTGATCGGTGGCGATTGGCCGTAGGCGGGTAACTCATACTCGATGCTCTTTTCATTGACCGCGATGGTCTCCTCCAGAAACACCGGCAGCTCGATCTCCACATCCTGGCCCCGTCGGTTAGGGGGTGCCCCTTCACCAAAGCCCTCGAAACCGCGCCCCCGATGACCAAAGAGGTTGTTGAAAAACTCTGAGAAGTCCGCCTCATCGCCCGCCGCCCGGTACTCGAACCCACTGCTGCCCTGCCAGCCCGGAGGGGGCTCAAAGCCCTGTGCTCCTTTTGAGCCGTATTTTCGCAGCTCGTCAAATTCCGCCCGCCGCTGGGGATCCTTGAGAACCTCGTAGGCTTCGGCCACCTCCTTGAATTTGGCTTCTGCCCCCGCATCGGGATTGAGGTCCGGGTGATACTTGCGTGCCAGCTGGCGGTAGGCGCTCTTGATCGACTTGGCGTCCGCGTCAGGCTCAATCCCCAGTATCCGGTAATAGTCCTTGAATTCCATATCGCCACCCTCTGCGCATCAGGCCTCCACTGCCCACTACCCGCTCAGCTTAGCCGATCCAGCGCCGCTCCTCCTCCCCCGCCACTGTGTACCCCCCCAGGCGGGTTAGTGTTTGGGCACCCCCTTCCGCAGGCTAGCGTACGGGAGAGGGTGCAAGGAAAATCGATACCCCGGGTCTCTATCGCCTGCAGGAGCCGGGGATCACCGATATCGTCCCCATGAGCATCCACCTCAACCAGTTCTCACCGCTTTAGCGGCCTTCGCGCTTACGCCGCCGCTTGAGCCACTGGCCCGTCAGTTGTGCGAGGCCCTGATGCGCTTCAGGCAGAGCGCCCGTTTTAGCGAGATTCACCAGTCAGTCCTACGGCCTGCTCGACTAGGGGTTCCGGGAGGGAGCACTGGCGCCGGTAACCGCCCCCTCCCCCACAAACTCCAGCAGCAACCGGTAGCCCACCACCAGCACGATGGCGCCGACAAAAAGGCCGATGATGCCGGACATCAGGAAGCCCCCGATCACCCCCATAAAGACCACCAGCATAGGCACATCCACCCCGCGCCCCAGCAGGATAGGCTTGAGCACGTTATCCAGCATCCCCACCACCAGCATGTAGCCGAGGAAAAGCGAGGCGGTAAGGGTATCGGTGATGGAAAACACATAGACCGCCACCGGCAGGGTCACCAGCCCTACTGAAATCTGCACCACCGCCAGCAGGAAACAGAGCATCGCCAGTACGCTGGCGGCGGGAATATCCATGGCACTGAAGCCCACGCCCGCCAGCAACGCCTGGATCAGCGCCACCCCGAGTACCCCTTTGGCAACGCTGCGGATGGTAAAGGTCATCAGGGTCAAGAGGCTTTCACTCTGCTCTCCGGCCAGGCGTTTCACCAACCGCTGCAAAAAGAGGTTCGCCAGTTCCGCCCTCGCCAGGATAAAACCCGCCGTGATGAGGGAGAACATGAACTGCAGGATCCCCACCGTGATCGAGGCCAGCGCCCCCAGCGCCACTTTCCCCACCGCCTTGATCTGGGGCGAGAACTTCTGCAGGGTAGCCTGCAGGTTGGCCGCTGCCTCCTGCCAGAGGGTATAGAGGGAGTCCCCGACCAGGGGCCATCCACGCACCGTCTCGTTGGGCGGCGGCAGGTGGAACTGGCTGGATTCGAGCTGCTGGCTCAGCCGGGTGGAGCTCTGGATCAGGGCATCGGACATCACCACCGCCGGCACCACCAGCATCGTCATCAGCAACAGTGTGAGCAGGGTCGCCGACCAGCCACTGCGCCCTCCCAGGCGATCCCGCAAGCGGCAATGCAGGGGGTAAACCGCCACCGCGATGATCACCCCCCACAGCACCATGGTGATAAAAGGGCGAATAATCTGGTAGCACCAGATCACCAGGCCGACGATCAGCGCGGTGCGGATCAGGGTGTCGATAAAGGCCTGGGGGTTATCCTGCAGAGATCGATTGAGCATGGTGACTTCCCTGGGGGTAGGTGTTCAAGGGGGTGAGGCCGCTTCCAGCAGCTCCACCAGTGCGTCCAGTCGGCGGCGACGGGCGTGCTGTAAGGCCGTCACCCCGTCCCGGTCAGCGATGGCCGGGTCAGCGCCGTGCGCCAGTAGCAGGCGTACAATCTCGGTCTGCTGCTCGCTCTCCCCTGAGAGTACCACAGCTTCCATAAGGGCGGTCCAGCCGAGCCGATTAACATGATTGACGGCCACATCGGTCTCCGCAAGGAGGTAACGGACCGCATCCCGATACCCCTTTTCAGCGGCAGGAATCAGGGCGGTGCCCCCGTAGTAGTTCAAGCGGTCCGTACGGGCCCCTGCCTCATAGAGCAGGCGCAGGGCACGGGTGTCGCCATGGGCACCGGCATACAGGAAGGGGGTCGGGTCGATCACCCCACCGGAGCGGGCTGGGTCATGGTGGTCAACCTCCACCCCCAGCTCAATCAGCAGCGCCATGGCGTCGTAGTCCCGCCGGGCGGTCAGCCACCACAATACCGATCGCCCCTCGGCATCGACCCGGTCCAGCGAGCCGGCGGCCTTGAGGGACTGCAACCCGCTACGGTCCTGCGCCTGGGCCGCCGCCAGCACCGCCCTGAAGGGTTCCTCCTCGTTCGCCAACGCCTCACTCACCGCCAGGGTGCCCCCGAGCAGCATCCCCCAGGCCCACAGCAGGCCCAGCAGACGGAAGCCAACCCTGTGTTCAGATCCATACCCCACATCGATCACCCTCTGTGTCGCCTTACTCGCCGGTCGGCCAGCCCAGGCCCGCCTGAAAAAGCAGCTAATCCTTATCGATTACCTGATCGGTCCTCACCTGCGGGGTGGGCCCCGGTCCCCGTTGGCGAACATCATCACCATCGGAAAGCGAGACGATCATTGCTCCGCTCAATAGAGCATATCACCAACATCAATTTCCCTCCTTAGAGGCCATCACTTATGTTGATATAAGGGCCCACAAGAGGCCTGCCTGTGCCACCCCCTTCGTACCCAGGAGTTGAGAATGCGTGAAGCCGTCATTGTATCCACCGCCCGCACCCCCATCGGCAAAGCCTACCGCGGTAGCCTCAACAACATAAAGTCCCCTACACTGGCCGCCCACACGATCCGCCATGCCCTGATCCGCTCGAAAGTAGAGGCGGCGGAAGTGGAGGATCTGGTGCTGGGCTCGGTACTGACCGCCGGAACGGCGGGCAATAATATCGCCCGCCTTGCCGGTATTGCTGCCGGATTGCCGGTTACCAGTGCCGCCCAGACCATAGACCGCCAGTGCGCATCGGGACTGATGGCGATCGCCACCGCCGCCAAGCAGGTGATGGTGGACGGTATGGAGGTGGTCATAGCCGGTGGCCAGGAGAACATCTCCGCCGTCCAGCACCCCTACTTCCAGTGGGTTAACGAGACCCGCGACCCTAATGTCACCGCCCTGCAGCCTGACGCCTATATGCCGATGCTGGAAACCGCCGAGTACGTTGCCCGCAAATACGGCATCAGCCGTGAGGCGCAGGATGCATTTGCCCTGCTCTCCCAGCAGCGGGTGGCCCGCGCCCAGCAAGAGGGTTTGTTTGACGCCGAGATCGCCCCCATCACCGCGACCCACCGCGCGGTTAACAAGCAGACCCAGGCCGTTGATTACGTCGAGGTAACCCTCTCCCAGGATGAGGGCAACCGTCCCGGCACCAGCCTTGCGGACCTTGAACGCTTGCAGCCGGTAGTGGAGCAGGGAGTAGTGACCGCCGGCAATGCCAGTCAGCTCTCCGATGGCGCCAGCGCCTGCGTGATCATGGAGCGCAAGCGCGCCGAACAGCGGGGTCTCGACCCCCTGGGTATCTACCGTGGCATGGCGGTGGTGGGTAACGCCCCCCAGGAGATGGGTATCGGGCCGATCTACGCCATCCCCAAACTGCTCAAGCAGCATGGGCTCAAGGTCGACGACATCGGCCTGTGGGAGCTGAATGAGGCGTTCGCGGTACAGGCCCTCTACTGCCGTGACCACCTGGGTATCGATCCCGAGCGCTACAACGTTAATGGCGGTGCCATCTCCATCGGCCACCCCTACGGCATGACCGGCGCCCGCCTGGTGGGCCACGCGCTGCTGGAGGGCAAGCGCCGAGGCGTCAAGTACGTGGTGGTTTCCATGTGCGTGGGCGGCGGCATGGGTGCTGCCGGGCTGTTCGAGATCGCCTGACCCGACGCCCGAGCTAGGTGGCGCTGCTGCCCAGCAGCGCCCTGATCTCCCCCAGCAGCCACTGCAGCGAAGTGGTCATCGTCGCAGACGCCCTGGCGATCTACCGCGCCATCTATTAAACAAGGAGCAACCCATGAAAAGCGATCGTCCCAGCCATGAGGATTTTCCCCACTTCCAGACCCTCAATACCCGCTGGATGGATAACGATCTCTACGGTCACATCAACAACGTTACCTACTACGCCTACTTCGACACGGTGGTGAACCGCTACCTGATCGATGCGGGGGGGCTGGACATTCATAGTGGCCCGGTGATCGCTTACGTGGTCAGCTCCGGCTGCGACTACTTCCGCTCGGCCGCCTATCCCCAGGTGCTGGAGATCGGTTTGAGGGTCACCAAACTGGGCAACAGCTCGGTCACATACTCCCTGGGGGTGTTTGCCCAGGGCGAGGAAGCGCTCCTGGCCTGCGGACAGTTTGTGCATGTGTTTGTCGATCGCGCCCGTGAAACCCCGGTTCCGATTCCCGCCACCCTGCGTGCAGCACTGGAACCTCTCTGCGCCCCGGGGTAACTACCGCCGCGCCAGCACTCTAGTTATTGTGTGATAGGTGCTCATGTACGATCAGGGTCGCCTCCACCCGGTTGCGCACCTGCAGTTTTTGCAGGATGTTGGTCATGTAGTGCTTGACGGTTTTCTCCTGCAGCTCCAGCTGCAGGCCAACCTCCTTGTTGCTGAGCCCCTGTGCAACCAGCCGCAAAATCTGCTCCTCACGAGCGGTTAGTTCCGACAAGGGGTCGCGACCCGGAGCCTGATCAGCTCCGGCATTCATCTCCGACAGCAGGCGCGCCGCCAGCGAGGGCGAGACATAGGAGTCACCGCTGTGCACTTTGCGCAGCACTTCCACCAGCTCGGCGCCACCGATACCCTTGAGCACATAACCGCGGGCGCCCGCCTTGAGCGCGGCCATCACATCGTCGTCCTGCTCCGACACCGTCAGCATCACGATCTTCACCACCGGACAGGAAGCGGCTATCTGGCGGGCGGCCTCGATTCCGCTGCCGGGCATGCTGATATCCAGCAGCATCAGGTCCGGTAACAGCTGCTGCGCCAGCTGCACCGCCTCCTCGGCGGTTGTACCCTGGCCCACCACATCGAAATCGGCCTGGTCGGCGATCGTCTTCGCGACCCCCTCCCGATAGAGCGGATGATCATCGGCCAGTGCCAGACGAATCGGATTCACGATGCACTCCTCCTTCTCGGGTGGACAGATCACAGCGCATCACCACCCGGGTGCCGCTGTCGATGCGGGAGTAGATGCGCATATCACCTCCCAGGCTCTCAATGCGCTCCTGCAACCCGGGCAACCCCAGCCCGTGGCCCGACTCGGGGCGCATATCGGGACTGAAGCCCGGTCCCCGGTCCGACACCTCTACCTCCAGCAGCTCATCCTTCCAGCACATATGGACCCGCTGCTCCTTGCCCTCGGCGTAACGGAAGGCGTTGCTGAGGGTCTCCTGGATAAAGCGGTAGACCCCGATCTTGAAGGGCAGGCCAAGGCGCTCGGGGGCACCATCAAAGCTGACCTCCACCCGGGTATTGGTGCGCCGCTCGTGGGCGCTGGCCACCCGCTTCACCAGGTCTCGGGGTGAGAGGGTATCGAGCTCCGGCAGGGTGAGGCCGGCGCAGATGGCCCGCACATCTTCCAAGGCCTCGGCCAGGGAGGAGCCGAGCATATCGATATCCTCCTGGCCACTGGCGCCGATCTCGGCAGGGAGCTGGCGACGCAGGCTGTCGATCCGCAACAGCGCGAAGGACATCAGCTGTGCCGGACCGTCGTGCAGATCGGCGCTGATTCGCCGCAGGTAGCGCTCGTTGATCTCGACGGTGCGTTGCGACGCCCGCTGCACCCGCTGGTGCAGCTCCTCGTTGAGCTTCAGCACGCGTGAAAGGTCGGTCACTTGCCGCTCCAGCGCCCGACGCTGGCTGAGGATGGTACGATGCCCCCGCAGTACGATGCCGTAGAGGGCGCCGAACATCAGCAGGGTAACGGCTCCCACCACCAACCAGCTGGTAAGCTCCGACCAGAAGAGGTCGTTGCGCAGGGTTTCGGCGGTCTCATAAAACTCGGCCACCGCAATGATGCGTCCGGTGCGACTCTCGCGAATGGGGCTGTACATCTCCAACAGGGTGATGCCTGAGGCGCGTTCAAGGGCATCCTCCTCATCCTCGAGGGCGTCAAACTCCGCCGTCACCACCCCCGCCCAGGCCTTACGCAGGTTTTCGGTTTCGGGGAAGCGCCGCCCGATGACCTCCCGTCGTGAGCTGTAGGTGACCAGCCCACCCTCTTTCCAGATCTTGAAGGAGACCACCCGGTTGCTGAGCTCTGCTCTATTAAGGAGTTCGGAGAGCTGCTCTATCGATGCGGGGTTAAGGGAATCCTGCTCCCCCAGCTCCTGCACCACCGGCTCGATAAAGCTGCGCATAAAGAGCGCCGTCGAGGCCGCCGAATTGTTGACCACCCCCTTTTCGATCTGCTCACCCACCCAGATCCCGATCAGCAGCATGCCGACCAGCAGCACCACCGCCCCCATCATCACAAACTGGGAGAGCAGGCTGAGGCGGTACCAGCGCCGGCTCAAGGGGGTTACCGCCGTCACCGCGGCTTCGGTCATTGATTGGCTCATCACCTCATCCTAGACGCCAAAGTCCGATGTGGAAACGGACTAAAGTCTGACCGCAGGCCGGACCAGATACCGATCAATTCGCAAGCCCTAGGCCCGTGGTGAGGGTGGCCGGGTTAGCGCACCATACCCAAAGGGTCGAGTTAGCGGCTGTACCCCACCCCCAGCGCCAAAAGGAGAACGACCATGAGTATTATTCCACTGCCCACCAAAGGGCCCGACCAGGGCACCGTCCATGCCATCCCCCTCACCCAACAGCGGTTGCAGCGCGTCAAAGCCGCCTACAGCACTCGCCACCTGCGCCTGAAGGATGCCCGTTACCTTCTGGAGGGCGCGCTTGAGCCCGCCTGGGGTGATCTGGTGCTGGCTCGCATCGAGCGCATTGGCCAGCACACCCGAATCGAGCTGGGTTGCGGTCGCCGAGCCCACCTCCACCTGGGCGATGAGGTGCTGCTCTGCTACGGCGCCCGTTATGCCCCCGACCAGTTCGAGGCCGTCGTGCCGACCACCCTGGGCCCCTGCGACATGGTCGCCGCTGGGGGTGTGGCCGCCCACTGCCGACTGCGCCACCGTTCGATGAAACAACCCACCCGCATTGCCCCCATCGGGCTGCTGGCGGACGCCCAGGGAGAGCGCCTCAATCTGCAGCGTTACCGCCTGGCCGAGCCAGCCGATGCTGCCCGGCGCCCGCCGGTGTATGCGGTGCTGGGCACCATGATGAATGCCGGCAAAACCACCACGGCGGCCATGCTGATCCGCGGTTTCAAGCAGCAGGGGCTGCGGGTGGGGGCCGCCAAGGTGACCGGTACCGGCGCCGGCTGCGACCGCTGGGTGATGACCGATGCCGGGGCCGACCGCATGATCGACTTTACCGATCTCGGTGAGCCCTCCACCTACGGTCTCCCGCCGCAACGGATCGAGCAGCTCCTGCAGCAGTCGGTCGCCTACCTCAGCGCTGAGGGTATGGAGGTAATTGTAGTGGAGGTGGCCGATGGCCTGCTGCAGCAGGAGACCTCCGCCCTCATCGAGTCACCGCTCTTTCACAGCACGATCGACGGCCTGCTGTTCGCTGCCAGCGACGCCATGGGAGCCCTCGCGGGGGTACAGCTCTTGCAGAGCAAGGGGCTGGAGCCACTGGCAGTCAGCGGTGCCATGACCGCCTCCCCCCTGGCCACCCAGGAAGCGCGCGAGCTGCTGGAGATTCCCGTGGCGACCTCCGACCAGCTGGCTGGGGGGCACGGGATACCGCACCACCCCTCGCTGCCTCTCCACCAGCCGGCCTGGGGCTGAGGGATGAAACTTCCACCACTGCTCAGCGGCCACCGCCGATGGTACTTTGCCGCCCTGTTGGGTAACGGGTTGCTGCAGGCACTGCTCGCCATCGCCACCGCGCTGCTGGTCAAGCAGGGATTTGACCAGTGGATCGGAGCCACCAGCGAATCACCGGGGCCCTCCGGGGCCGGTCTGGTCGCCACCCTGGGGCTGATTCTGCTGGGCAACGCCCTGCTACGCTGGCGCGGCCACCTGGATGCCGAGCGGATCGGCCAGAGTTATGTGCACCAGGTGCGCCAGCGCCTTTTCCGTCACCTTACCCGCCTCGGTAGCGAGCGGCTGCAGGGGTTCAGCCGCGGCGCCCTGATGCTGCGCTTCGTCGGTGACCTCAGCGCCATGCGCAACTGGATCAGCCTGGGGCTGGCCCGCCTGGCCCTGTCTGGCCTCAGTATTTTTATCGCACTCGGGGTACTGGCCTGGATCCAGCCACTCATCTCGCTCTCGGTCGCCACCGCCTCGCTACTCGCTACCGGCATCGCGCTGGCCATGGGTCCCGCCATCCGCGCTCGCAACCGCACCGCCCGCCAGCGGCGCGGGCGGCTGGCGGCCAACCTCAACGACCGGGTCACCCACCTCAAGGTGGTTACCGGTTTTGGACAGCAGCGTCGGGAGCAGCGTCGATTCAATCGCCACAGCCGGCAGTTGCAGGGCGCCCTGGTGTCCCGCGCCGGACTCACCGGATTACTCCGCGCCCTCTCCGAAGCCACCGCCGGGCTCGCCAGCCTCTGCACCCTGCTGACCGGTGCCTGGCTGCTGGAGGCGGGACTGGCCACCCCGGGTAGCCTGGTGGCCGCCATGGTGGTGACCGGTCTGCTGGCCCCTGGCCTACAGGAGATGGGGCGGGTCTACGAATACTGGAACAACTACCGCATCGCCCGTGAGAAGCAGCAGAGACTGCTGCGCCTGCGCGCCCCCCGCCAGAGCCATCGGCACCCGCTTACATCCCTGCCTGACGGAGCGGGGGTCATCGAACTGCAGGGGGTCGCGTTCGGGGATCGGCTGCAACCGCTTGACCTGCGCCTGCTGCCGGGCGAGCCCTGCTGCCTGCTGGGGGCCAACGGCGCCGGAAAATCGACCCTGCTGCGGCTGATCGCCGGTCAACTGAGACCCGACCAGGGGCGGGTCCTGCTCGACGGGGTCGACCTCAGCCGCCTGCCCGCCGAGGCACGCGCCCGCGGTTGTATCCTGGTTTCCCCGGAGCTACCCCTGCTGCGGGGCAGCCTGCGTTACAACCTCTGCTACGGTCTCAACCCCTTCGAACCAAAGGCCCTGGAGCGGGTCATTCGCCAGTGCCGTCTGCAGGACCTGATCGCCCGCTTGCCGCATCAGCTGGACACCCGCCTGTCGGACCAGCAGCCGCTGCTGTCGAGCGGTGAGATCGCCCGTGTGCTGCTGGCCCGGGCCCTGCTGGCCCAACCGCGCGTGCTGCTGCTGGACGAAGCCGATGCCTATCTCGACCCTGTGGCTCGCGAGGTGTTGATCGATACCCTGCGGAAGTTCCGTGGAACCCTGGTGTTCAGCACCCACAACCCCGCCATGGCACGCTATGCCCGCCACCACCTGCGTCTTCAGGAGGGGCAGTTGTGCTGCGATCAGGGTCTCGCCCCCGCTGCCCTGATGAGCGTCTCGCCACCCGGGATCCGGCCTGTGCCGGTGCCCCTGTCCACCGTCAAGAGGAATACCCCATGAAGCGAACCACTGGCTTTCCCCCGCTGCCCTCCGCCCCCGCTGCGGCTCGCTGGAACCTGCACCAGACACCGGAAGGGTTCAACTACTACATCTCCCTGCCCCCTCGGGTGGAGCCTCATACCGGCCTTCTGGTCAGCGTGCACGGTATCTCCCGTAACGCCCGCGAGCACCTGGCCCTGCTCGCCGACAGTCCCCTCGGTGTGGGGCGGGTAATCCTTTGCCCCCTGTTTTCAGAGCACCAATTTCCCGGCTACCAGCGCCTCGGCCTCGGTTCCCGCTCTAAGCCCCTGCGCCCGGACCTCGCCCTGCATCGCATGCTGGAGCATGCCGCCCTGATCTACGGCATCAATAGCCTGCGCTTCGACCTCTTCGGGTTTTCCGGTGGTGCCCAGTTTGCCCACCGCTATGCCCTGCTCCACCCCCACCGGTTGGGGCGCCTGGCGCTGGCCTCAGCGGGCTGTTACACCTTCCCCGATCACCAGCAGGACTTTCCGCTGGGGCTAGGGCAGGGGCGTCGCCAACCGCCGCTCCAATGGTTGCTGGAAGCCAGGCTCTGCATTCCGACGGCGGTTTTTGTGGGTGCGCTGGACAACCAGCGGGATGAAAGCCTGCGCAAGGGACAACGAATTGACGCCCAGCAGGGGCGCCATCGGATCGAGCGAGGACAGCGCTGGGTGAGCGCCACCCGTCGCGCCATCGCGGTGCGGGGGCTGACCACGCCCACCACCTTCACCCTGCTGGCCGGCTGCGGTCACGATTTCTCCCAGTGTGTGACCATCGGCCGTCTTGATGAGGAGTTGCTGTCGTTTCTGTCGCGCCCCCTCAACCCGGGGGTGCTGGCACCAGCGTCAACCACCAGCTCCCGAGAGGTACTGCAGTTTATGGGCTAGCGGTATGGGGGAGACGGCTTAAAACAGCAGCCGCTCCACCTCCCGGCGCAAGCGAGGGTCGTCGGGGCGGGTACGGCTGCCAAAATGGCGTATCACCACACCCTCTCGGTCTACCAGATATTTGTTGAAATTCCACTCAGGGGGCTGGCTCTGGCGGGCCAACTCACGGAACACAGGATTACTCTGGCTACCCCGCACCGGGCCCGGTGCGATCATGGTGAAGGTGACCCCGTAATTGACGTAGCAGACCGTGGCAGCCTTCTCCTCATCCTTCGCTTCCTGGCGAAAATCATTGCTGGCAAAACCAATGACCACCAGCCCTTTGCCGACATACTCCTTATGCAGGGCCTCCAGCCCCTTGAACTGGGGGGTGAAGCCACAACGGCTGGCGGTATTGACAATCAGCAGGGGTTTGTCGGCGGCCAGCTGACACAGGTTGACGTAGTCCCGGGAATGGAGTTTTCGCAACGAGTGGTCCAGCCATGCGGGGCACTGGGCATGGGCCAGGGGCACAAGCATCAGTCCCAGAATCAGTGTTATGGTGCGCATCACGGCAGCCTCCTGTGTGGTTAGCATCCCCACCGTGCTTTACGCACTCTGTAGCCCAACGGATCACCTCTTGCGGCTCCAGGCCCACAGGAACGTGGGAAATTCCGTTTTTACAGGAGCAAAACGGCCCGCCATCCCTGTGATCGCTCCCGTCGTCCATGACTCCCGCGATCTACCGCCCATCCCTGTGATCGCTCCCGTCGTCCATGACTCCCGCGATCTACCGCCCATCCCTGGGCATAAAAAAACCCCGCACGGGTGCGGGGTTTTTCAGCGAAGACCGGCGAGGCCGGTCAGGCTAGGGGGCTATTACATCATGCCGCCCATGCCGCCCATGCCGCCCATGCCGCCCATATCGGGCATGCCGGAGCCGCCTTCAGAAGGCTTTTCGGCCACCATCGCTTCGGTGGTGATCATCAGGCCAGCCACGGAGGCAGCGGCTTGCAGTGCAGCGCGGGTTACCTTGGCAGGATCCAGGATACCCATCTCCATCATGTCGCCGTACTCACCGGTAGCCGCGTTGTAGCCGAAGTTGCCTTCGCCGTTCTTAACGCGCTCAACCACTACGGAGCCTTCGTCACCGGAGTTGGCAGCGATCTGGCGGATAGGACCTTCCAGGGCACGCAGGGCCAGGGAGATACCCGCTTTCTGGTCGTCGTTGGCACCTTCTACTTCGATGCTGGACAGGGCACGGATCAGGGCAACACCACCACCGGCAACCACACCCTCTTCCACCGCCGCACGGGTAGCGTGCAGGGCGTCTTCAACACGGGCCTTCTTCTCTTTCATCTCCACTTCACTGCCGGCGCCAACCTTGATAACGGCAACACCGCCAGCCAGCTTGGCTACACGCTCCTGCAGCTTCTCACGGTCGTAATCGGAGCTGGACTGCTCGATCTCGGCACGGATTTGTTCAACGCGGGCAGAGATATCCTGAGCCACACCGGCACCGTCAACCACGGTGGTGTCTTCCTTGGTGATGGAGACACGCTTGGCGCTTCCCAGATCGTCCAGGGTCGCGTTCTCGAGGCTCAGACCCACCTCTTCGGAGATCACGGTACCACCGGTCAGGATCGCGATATCCTGCAGCATCGCCTTACGACGATCGCCGAAGCCAGGCGCCTTGACGGCAGACACCTTGACGATACCACGCATGTTGTTGACCACCAGGGTCGCCAGGGCTTCGCCCTCAACGTCTTCAGCGATGATCAGCAGCGGACGGGACGCCTTGGCAACGTTCTCCAGCACCGGCAGCAGTTCGCGGATGTTGGAGATCTTCTTGTCCACCAGCAGGATGAAGGGGCTGTCGAGTTCGCAGCTCATGCTGTCCTGGTTATTGATGAAGTAGGGGGAAAGGTAACCACGGTCAAACTGCATACCCTCAACCACGTCGAGTTCGTTGGACAGGCCACTGCCCTCCTCAACGGTGATCACACCCTCTTTGCCCACTTTGGCCATCGCATCGGCGATGATGTTACCCACCTCTTCGTCGCTGTTAGCGGAGATGGTACCCACCTGGGCGATGGACTTGGCGTCGGTGCAGGGGATTGCCATGCCCTTAAGGGCTTCAACAACGGCAATAGTCGCCTTGTCGATACCGCGCTTGAGGTCCATGGGGTTCATGCCCGCAGCAACGGCCTTGAGTCCTTCGTTAACGATGGACTGGGCCAGAACGGTCGCAGTAGTGGTACCGTCACCGGCCTGGTCGTTGGCCTGGGAAGCAACTTCCTTGACCATCTGTGCGCCCATGTTCTCGAACTTGTCCTCCAGCTCGATCTCTTTAGCAACAGAAACACCATCCTTAGTGATGGTAGGGGCACCGAAGGACTTCTCCAGTACCACGTTGCGGCCCTTGGGACCCAGAGTCGCTTTCACGGCATCCGCCAATACGTTTACGCCGACCAGCATGCGCTGACGGGCCTTATCACCAAACAATACTTCTTTAGCCATGGTAGTAATTCCTTAAAATTCAGTTAGCTACAGTTGCAAGCAGGGGTACGGGAGCGTCTTAGGACTCAAGCACACCGTAGATTTCACTTTCGTTCATGATGATCAGCTCTTCGCCGTCCACCTTAACGGTGTTACTGCCGGCGTACTGACCAAATACGACCTTGTCGCCCACCTTGACGCTCAGCGCACGCAGCTCACCGCTCTGCAGCACAGCGCCTGTACCTACGGCAACAACCTCACCACGATTCGGCTTCTCCGCAGCGGATCCGGGCAGTACGATACCGCCTGCAGTGGTGGTTTCCTCTTCCTGACGACGTACAACCACACGGTCGTATAACGGACGAATTTTCATTGATGTTTCTCCAGTGTTTTCCAAAATGCTGGCAGACCAGCAACCGTTTATTATGTGCTTCCGGATGACCCGGAAAAGTGGAGCCCCCGCGAGGGGATTTACTCCGCTGCCCCGACACCTGCCAGGCAAGATACCGGGAGCGAATTGGGTGATCCTGTAGATGGGGGTGGGTCGATGGATTTCAACACCCCCCCCTAAAAAAAATTACTCATCGCGGCGATACTCGCCCTCGATCACGTCGGGGTCTCGTCCCGCTGGCCCCCGGGGGCCATATCCCGGTCCCTGTCCGGCCATAAAAAAACGCCCTGAGCCCAGCAGCTTACTCACCAACAGCCGGCGCAGCGGCGGAATCAGGCAGGCAAATCCCATGGTATCGGTCACAAAGCCGGGTGTGAGCAGAAGCGCTCCCCCTATGGCCAACAGAAACCCCTCCACCATCTCCTGGGCCGGCAGCTCACCACTGTTGATGCGCTGGTTGGCCCGCATCAGGGTACTGAGCCCCTGCTGGCGCAGCAGGTTGATACCAATCACCGCGGTCAACAGCACCAACCCCACGGTGTACCAGGCACCGATCACCTCGCCCACTTTGATCAACACAACCATCTCCACAATGGGGACGATAATGAACAGCAAAAAGAGAATACGCATAACCGGCTTCCAGAATCAGGGTGGTTAGGGGGCCTGCGAACAATTCTCTGCGGCTTCTGCAAGTGCCGGAAACGGCCAGATTCCAGGCGCAGACTGCCGCTAACGGCCGTAGCCCTCAGCAAAGAATGCAACACAGAAGCTGGCCGTTTCAGGCCTTGCCCTACGGGGCTTTCAGCTTGATCCGCAGTCAAGCTGAAAGCCAGGAATTCGCAAGGACTTGTTGGCAGGCTCCCTCATAGATGGTGGCGATCTGATCAAAGTTCAACCCCCACCGCCGCTACGCCCGCAATATCCCGCTTTGGTGTGAGTGCCCGCTGCGGCGCTTGGGGTATGATAGGCCCCTTTCCACCTTACCCAACGAGGAGCTTCCCATGGAGATACAGGACAAGGTCATTATCATTACCGGTGCAGGCCAGGGCCTGGGGCGCACCATGGCGGTCGAGCTGGCACGCAAGGGTGCCCGTATCGCCCTGGTGGACCTGAACGAAGAGAAGCTGTCCGAAAGCAAGGCGCTCTGTGAAGAGGCCGGTAGCGAAGCCCGCTTCTACCTGGCCAACGTGGCCGATGAAGCCGCCGTGGAGTCGATGGTGCAACAGGTCGCCGTGGATTTCGGTCGCATCGATGGTCTCATCAATAATGCCGGCATTTTGCGGGACGGTCTGTTGGTGAAGGCCCGCGATGGCGAGATCACCAAGATGAGCCTGGCTCAGTGGCAGGCGGTGATCGACGTCAACCTGACCGGAGTGTTCCTCTGCACTCGCGAAGTGGCCGCCAAGATGGTTGAGCAGCAGAACGGCGGGGTCATTATTAATATCTCCAGTATCGCCCGCTACGGCAACGTGGGGCAGACCAACTACTCCGCGGCCAAGGCCGGGGTGGCAGCGATGACCGTCAGCTGGTCCAAGGAGCTGGCGCGCTTTGGTATTCGCTGCGCGGCGATTGCTCCCGGTTTCATCGCCACCGATATGACGGCCGGCATGAAGCCCGAGGCGCTCGAGCGCATGACGGCCGGTATCCCCCTTAAACGCATGGGTACCTGCGAAGAGATCGCCCACTCAGCGGTCTACATCTTCGAGAACGACTACTACAGTGGCCGCATCATCGAGATGGACGGAGGCCTGCGTCTCTAGCCCGGAGGCACCTGCCTGCTGAATCGGCGGCCATAAAAAAAACACCGCACCCGGTTCGGGTTGCGGTGTTTTTTTATGGCACTTTCCTTTGTGCTCGCCCGGGCGCTCCCCTAGCGCCGGTCCCAGGGCTGGAAGGGCTGCGATTTCACCTCCGCATAGCGGGCCGGCAGGACCAGAGCCCGGTGCCCGTTCTGCCACTGCAGTATGTACATGGACTTGCCCACCTGCATCCCCTTTTCGTCCACCTGGTAGCGCCCAACAATGGAGAGGAAGGACATGTTTCTCAGCTGCTCGCGCACCCGCTCCTGCTCCAGGGAGCCGGCCAGGCGAACCGCGGCCTCCAGCACCTCACCAGCGGCATAGCCACCGGCTGAATTGCTGTCAGCGCTGCGCCCGTAGAGCTGGCGATAACGAAAATCGAAGTCGTATGCCATGGGCTCACGCGCAGCCCTGAGCCAGGGGGTGAAACCCAGTACCCCTTCAGCATCCGCCCCCAACCGCTCGCCAAACTCCACCAGCGAGGGGCCGGAGGTAAAGCCAACCGCCCGCGGGCTGAAGTTCTGCCGCTTCAGCTCCTGTACGATGGCCACCGAATCGTCAAGGTAGGAGGCCCCCAGCACCAGCTCGGCTTGCTGCTGCCTGAGCCCCTTGACCAGATCGGAAAAATCACGGGTATTGGGTGAGTAGCTACTGAACTCCACGACTTCCATTCCCAACTGCTGCGCCTCGGCCCGGGCACCTGAGGCCACATCGCGGGTAAACTGGGAGTCCTGGTAGAGAATACCGACCCGCTCTATACCGGCCGCCCTGGCGATCTCCAGACCGCCCACCATGTATTTGTGGGCAGGCAGGTCCACCTGAAAGATATTGGCAAACCCCTGGTTCCAGATCTCCTCGGATGCGGCGGTGCCGGATACCATCGGGATGTTGAACTTTTCCGCCACCGCGCTGGCGGCGAGGGTCAGATCAGAGGCGTAGGGGCCCACCAGCAGGTCCACCTTATCTTCCCGGATCAGTCGTTCGTAAAGCTGGGCGCTTTTTTGTGGGCTGGACTCATCGTCATAGCCCACCAGCACCACCCGGCGACCCAGAAGAGAGCCCCGCGCATTGATATCCCGGACCCACATTTTCAGCCCCTCCAGCAACCCCTGGCCCTGGGCCTGGTAGTTACCGGAAAGGGAGGCGGTAACCCCCACCTTGATGGGTGGATGTTCATCCCCCTGGGCTAGCCCCATAGGCACCGTCGCCAGCAACAGGAGTGCCAGGCTTGCCCGCAGGGCGTGCAACACTGTGTAGACAAATTTCATGATGCTGCCCCCTATTTCTCGATATCCAGCTTACGCTTGGTCATCCAAAGCCCCCGTACCAGCTCATACTCGAAGGGCGAGCCGGTTTCGTAATAGCGAAACGGGGTATTTGCCCGCGTATCGATACCATCCATGACCGTCAGGGCCGTCTCTTCGGAGGACTTCATATCCAGCTCGTTCAACACAGCGCTGCGGGCGAGGGAATCGACCCCCAGTCCTACCCCGTCCCGCAACGAGGAGGGGCCAAACACCGGCAATACC
Source organism: Aestuariirhabdus litorea (assembly GCF_003864255.1). Taxonomy (NCBI): domain Bacteria; kingdom Pseudomonadati; phylum Pseudomonadota; class Gammaproteobacteria; order Oceanospirillales; family Aestuariirhabdaceae; genus Aestuariirhabdus; species Aestuariirhabdus litorea. Next base: position 1,256,214 of record NZ_QWEZ01000002.1, on the reverse strand, counting down.
AGATAGGGCCCGGAACCTACCCCCCAATAGCCCAGCGTCTGGCCAAAGTCCTCTTTTCGCCGGGGGATACCAAGCTGGGTAGCCACATCGATAAAACCCAGCAGGCCGACCGTCGAGTTGGTGAGGAAGCGGCCGCCGGTCTGTACGGTCTTGGTAAACTCCAGCTGCAGCAGGCTGTTGAGAAAGGTGTTGATCTCACCCAGGTTATTGAAGAAGTTATGAATTCCTGTCTCAACGATATCGGGGGTAATGTATTGATAGCCGCTCACTACCGGCAACAGTACGTAACGATCCAGCCGATAGTTGAATCTATACATGGTGCGGTTGAAGCCCTCCCAGGGGTCATATACCTGACGCGTCCTATAATGTGAGCCATCATCACTCAACAGCGCGTCCGCTTCGAAATAGGTATTGGCTGGCTGTTCCCCTTCAACCTTGGGGTTTACGCTGCACCCCGCCAACGTCCCCATCAGGATGAGTGCGGCAAGTAAGCGCGGGCATACATCGGCTATCTGTTTTAACATCCTCGTCATCTTCCCCACTCCTACTGCCTGAACACATTGATCATATGGGCCACATTATCCCTGTGTGACATGTTTCCGCAGTGCCCCCCCTTGGGATAGATCTTGGCACGATCCCCAAATACGCGTGGGAAGAAATCGATCTCTCCCGGCGCCAGGATAATGTCATCCTGATTGTGCATCACCTCGATTTTGGTGCTGTTTTTCAGGTAGGACTCGATCGCTGTCAGGCTCATATCCTTAACCAGCTGTTCTCGCTCGAGCGTTGGATCCTGCTGCTTGTAATAGGGATAGAAAAAGCCATGCACATAATCGGTGAAGCCTAGCTGGTAGGTGGCCCTCATGTAGTCACCGGGGCTCGAGTTTTTGGTCATAATGACGTTGGAGGGGACAACAAACCCGTAACGATTGATGACATCTGCGGTGTAGATCAGGCTGGCAGAGGAAAGCCTGAAGGAGACCCCCACCAGGGCCGCCAGCTCCTCATTGCTGGGGTTAACAGCCTGGTAGGCCTGGTAGAGGAAGTCGGCATCGATATCCACCGAGTCTGAAGCAGTGTAAACATTACTGACTTCGTCCAGCAATGACTGGAAGAAAAGACTAAAATTATCCATTCCTCCCGGAATATTCTGGCTCATGCGGTCCAACAATGAGATCGAGCTGTAGAGCGATACCGGTGGGTTAATCAGCAGGGCCTTACGAAAGTTGAAGGTTTTGCGTGTTTCATCAAGCAGGGTTACAAAAGCGGTATTGAACCCCCCCAGGCTGTAGCCGGTGATATAAAAATCACTGACGCTGATATCTTCCCGGTGGCGCTCCCAGATCTTCTCCATCACCCGGTAGAGATCCTTGGCATCCTCGTAGGCATGACCGGGCACACTGGTGCGGGAGGCGGAAACGATAAAGTTCATGAAGGTAGGGGAGGAGATCGATACCACATGGAAGCCTGCATCGAAAAAGGCACGTCCCATGTTTACGTTCTTGGAGCCGTTGTAGGTCCCCCCTGTGCCGGCAATCATAAACACCAGCGGCGCTTCACCCTTCTGCCAGGCATAGGAGTATCGTAGCTCTTCGTCGAAGAAAAAGGGCTCCGGGACCACCCGGTCATCAAAGATCCTGATCCGCTCCATGGTCATGGGGTTGCCCGCAGGCAAGGTGGCTTCCACCTCCGGCAGGGTCCCCACCACGGTGGCTTCATAGGGGCTGTATTCCGGGCTCAGGGTCGGGAATTCATACGCCTGCTGAACCGCCGCCCAACTGGCCAACGACCACAGTCCCGCCACCAGTATGGCAAGCACCCTCTTCATATCGGCTCTCCTTGAATGCTGATCTTATGGTTCGATAACCGGTCAGGGGGTCCTCCCCCGCCGCAGGGCCACTGCGCCCAAATGAGTCAATTGTAGTATGCCTGCTCTGCCCTTACTCGTCACACCCCTAACTGACCGAAATATCGATTCAGCGGAGCGAATAACCGGCCTCCGGTAAACGCAAGCCTGCGAAACCGGGCCCGGGGCCGGAGATAGTTTCCATAGGGCACATAAGCTATCATGGGCCGCGGCCCGCCACTTGAAGAGATACCCCCTGCATGGACAACAGCTCACCCCAGGTTCGGATCTGGCAAGTTGTCAGCCTGGTTCCAGCCGGCGCTGTGGTCACCTATGGCCAGGTGGCAAGGATGGCGGGATTACCCCAACACGCCCGTATGGTCGGTAGTGTTCTCAGGCAGCTGCCCCGGGGCACCAACATCCCCTGGCACCGGGTAATCAACAGCCAGGGGCGAATCTCCTTCCCCGCCGGTTCTGCCCAGTACCAGCGCCAGCAAGCCCTGTTGCTGGAGGAAGGGATCGAGTTCATCGGCGACCGCGTTCCCCTGCGCCGCTTCCAGTGGCAGGGGGGATTTGAGAACTGATGCCCGATCACTCCATACTTAAGGCGCTGCTTAACCGGCGCATGCTGATCTGCATCTTCACCGGCTTCGCCTCGGGGTTGCCCCTCTACGTTCTTATCTCCATGCTACCGGCCTGGTTGCGCAGCGAAGGGGTCGGCATCAAGGAGATCGGGCTCTTCACCCTGATCGGCTTCCCCTACACCTGGAAATTCCTCTGGTCCCCGCTAATGGAGCGCTTCCGCTTCCCTCTGCTGGGGCTCAGGCGGGGCTGGATGCTGGTGACCCAGCTGGGGCTGCTGCTGTCCATCGCAGCCCTGGGGATGGTTCCGGTCAGCAACCTGACGCTGATCGCCGCACTGGCCGCCATCATGGCGTTCTTTAGCGCCAGCCAGGATATCGTCCTGGACGCCTACCGACGCGAAATCCTCCCCGACCACGAGCTTGGACTGGGTAACTCCTTCCATGTAAATGCCTACCGTATTGCCGGGCTGATTCCCGGCTCCCTGGCCTTGATCCTCGCGGACCTACTGCCCTGGTCCACGGTCTTTCCGATCGTCGCGCTCTTTATGCTGGCGGGTATCGGGCTCACCCTCAGCATCGATGAGCCAAGCCACACCGCAGCGCCCCCGAGCAGCCTCGAGCAGGCGGTCAAGGCCCCCTTCCTGGAGTTCTTCAGCCGCAACGGAGTCCGTCATGCGTGCCTGATCCTGGCCTTTATGTTCCTCTACAAGCTGGGGGATAGCATGGCGACGGCGCTGGCCACTCCCTTTTACCTGGATATGGGATTCAGCCTCACGGAGATTGGTGTCATCGCCAAGCATGCCGGGCTGTGGCCGATGATCATCGGCGGTATTCTCGGCGGCATGTTGATGGTGCGTATCGGCATCAATCGAGCACTCTGGGTGTTCGGCCTGGTACAGATTGTCTCCATACTCGGCTTCGTGGTGCTGGCCGAGAGTGGTTACAACCTGTGGCTGCTGGCGCTGGTGATCGGCTTCGAATACCTGGGGGTGGGCCTGGGCACGGCGGCGTTTGTGGCCTTTATCGCCCGCACCACCAGCCGCGCCCACACCGCCACCCAGCTGGCTCTCTTTACCGCCCTGACGGCACTGCCCCGCACGGTAGCCAACGCCTTCACCGGCTATATGGTGGAGGCGGTGGGCTGGAGTCACTTCTTCCTGCTCTGCACCCTGCTGGCGGTGCCGGGCATGTTACTGCTGCTGAAAGTGGCCCCCTGGGGCGAAGACCCAGCCGCGGAGCCCTCCGCAGTCGAGCCTAGTCGCGAAAGTTGTTGAACTGCAGGGGCATATCCAGCTCGGTCTCGCGCAGCAGAGCGATACACTCCTGCAGGTCATCACGCTTCTTGCCGGTTACCCGCACCTTGTCGCCCTGAATGGCCGCCTGCACCTTGACCTTGGACTCCTTGATCAGTTTAACCAGCTTCTTGGTCAGCTCCTTGTCCAACCCCTCACGCACGGTGACCTCCTGCTTGACCTGCTTGCCGGAGGCGTAGTGGTCGGCGATATCCAGGCATTTGACGTCGATGCTGCGTTTGATCAGTTTCGATTTCAGGATCTCCAGCAGTTGTTGCAGCTGGAAGTCCGCTTCGGCAATCATGGTGACCTTGTTTTCGCTGCGATCAAAGGAGGCGTCTACCCCACGAAAGTCGTAACGGGTTTCAAGCTCCCGGTTGGCCTGGTCAACGGCGTTGGTCAGCTCCTGCATCTCCACTTCGGAAACGATATCAAATGAAGGCATAGTGGCTCCTTGGTCTTTAACGATTCCCCCTTGGGGGGGAGAAAATCGGCCATCCGTCAGAGAGTGGGTGACGAGGCGCGAAATCGGTTATTATACCGTAACTTTGTATTGGCTTGTGAGTCACTGTCCAGTTTTGATTCGGGTGAAAGGAAAGCAATGATCGACCCTAACTGCTCCATTATGGTGGTTGACGACGCGCGTTTTAGTAGCGCCATGATCGGCCGAACTCTCGAGCGCACAGGCTTCAAGAACATCCGCTACGCGACCAGCGCACTGCAGGCGCTGGACGAGCTGGAGCGCCGCCCCGCCAGCATATTGATCGCCGACTGGCTGATGCCGGAGATGGACGGGCTGGAGCTCACCAGCCGGGTGCGCCAACTCGACGAAGCCAGCAACCACTTCACCTATGTGCTGCTGCTGACCGCCAAGGAGGGGGCCGACGCGCTGGAGGAGGCGTTTGACCGCCAGGTGGACGACTTCATCCACAAGTCCGCCATGAACGAGCAGCTACCGCCTCGCATCTTTGCGGCCCAGCGGATGTCCTCCATCCAGAACAAACTGTTGCGCCAGAATCAGCTGCTGCTGGAAAACAACCAGCAGTTACGCAGCAGGAACCTGGTCGACGCTCTCACGGGCCTGGGCAACGGCCGCTACATGCTGAAAAAACTCAAACAGAGTATCAAGCAGGTGCATGAGCGCGACCAGGCGGTCTGCGTCCTCGTGATAGAGATCAAAGAGCCGGACCGTATTGCTAACAAATACAACAAGGCGATTCTGGATGAGGTGATCCGCGGCGTGGGTCGCCGCCTTTCGCAACTGGTCAGGCCGATGGATACCGTCAGTCGCCTGCAACCGACCCAGTTTGCCGCCATCACCACCCTCCCCAACCTGCACCACTGCAGCAGCGGCAGTTTCAAGCGTATCCACGAGGGGATCAACCTCAAGGCCTTTAAGACCTCTGCCGGTTTTATCTCGGTACAGGCCACCACCCTGCTGTGCGGGGTAGACGCCCGCCAGGGAACCATCGATGCCAAAGAGATGCTGCTGTGGCTGCAGGAGCAGTCGGGCTGCCTGGTCGACAACAACCGCATTCTGGAGTGTGAGTTCCGGCCAGGTCGGGCCAGCTGATTGCCGATGCCTAGCACCGGCACTGCCCCCTGCCCTGACCCTGGCTGGACCGTTCTCGGGGCCGGCGCCATGGGCTCGCTCTGGGCGGCCCGTCTTGCCCAGCAGGGCGTTGGCGTCCACCTGCTGGCCCGTCAGGAGCGACAAGGGAGCCTGCGCTTAAGGGAGAGTGCCGACAGTGCCGCCATCGAGCTTCCCCTGGCCCAACACAGGCTGGAGTCGCTGGCGCACCCCATCGAGCGGCTGCTCCTTTGCTGCAAAGCTCCGGATGCCCTGCCGGCGATCGAGCAGGCCCTGCCCCACCTCAGCAACAATGCCCGTGTCGTCCTTTGCCAGAATGGCCTGGGTAGCCAGCAGCAGATCATCAAGCGATTTCCGCAACTGGACATCTACTGCCTGAGCACCACCGAGGGAGCCTACCTGCCCGCCCCCCATGAAGTGGTGCACGCCGGCCATGGACAGAGCTGGCTGGGAAAGTTGCACGCCTCCGACAGCGATCACAGCCCGGAGCTGGTGTCCTCACTGGGGCAAAGTGGTCTCCGGATCCAGCACGATCCACAGATCGGGGATCGCCTTTGGATGAAGCTCGCCATCAATGCCAGCATCAACGGCCTGACCGCTCTCTACCAGTGCCGCAACGGTGACCTTCTTGAGGGCGAAAAGAGGGGACGACTGGAGGCCCTCAGCGATGAAACCCGCTCCCTCTACCGCCAGCTGGGCATGGGATTCGCCGAGCAGATTCCCCGGCAGGTCAGGCAGGTTTGCCGAGACACAGCCGCCAATTACTCTTCGACCTACCAGGATAGCCAATGCGGCAGGGCCACCGAACTTCCCTTTATCAACGGCTTCATTCTCCAGCAGGCACAGGCCATAGGGTTAACCATGCCGGAACATAAGCGCCTGCTTGAGGAGCTCGAGAGACGGGGCATCCACTAAGGGTTTGGCTACACTTTGATATGTACTACTCCCCTGGCCCAGAGACACCTGCGTGACCTCCTTAACTGCATTACGGAACGTTATTGCCAACCTGCCCTTAGGGCGTAAGCTGCTGGCGATACAGATCGCCGTAGTGGTATCGATCTGTGCATTTTCCATTGTGGTCCTTACCCTGACGGCCTACTACATTTCCGGTAAGTACCTGATCCCCTCTGCAGTTAACCGTATCCAGTACATCCTGCATACCCAGGCAGGACACGAGCCATTATCATCTTCCAGCGAGCACACCCACAACCTTTTACAGTCGTTACTGGAGCCCGAGGATGAGATTATCCAGCTTGGTCTCTACAACCCGGGTGGAGCGCTAATCGCCCAGGCCAGCCAGGAGCAAAACCTGCCCCCGATGCCTGCCACACTTCCTCGGCCGGGAGACGATAGCGACCTGCATGCGCTGACCGTGCTTCACCCTGCTGAGGGGGAGCTGACGGTGATAGCCAAAGCCAGCGCTCGCCTGCCGCAGCATTTTGTTCTCGGCATCACCATCGCCGCCCCCATTATGGTGCTCTTGATTCTGACCCTGCTGCTAATCCTCAATCGCCTTATCCAGTACCTGATCACCGCCCCCATCCTCCACCTGATCTCCATCGCTAACACTGTATCCGATGGAGAAAACTACCAGGTTCGCGCACAGAAACAGTTCGATGATGAAACCGGTGTACTGGCCAGTACCTTTAACACCATGCTCAACCGCATAGAAGCTCGGGACCTGATGCTGACCAGCGAGCGGGATCGAGCCGAGCGCGCCGGACAGCAGGCCCAGGCGCTGGCGCATGAGACGAGCGAAGCCAACAAGTCGCTGGAACATGAAGTGCGGGTCCGCACTCGCATCGAGCAGGAGTTGACCGGACTACAAAACTTTCTCTCCAGCATCATCGACTCGATGCCCTCGACGCTGATCGCAGTGGATGAGCAGCTGCTGATCCAGCAGTGGAACAACGAAGCGGAAAAGCTGTTCAAGGTTCAGCGCAGTGATGCACTGAGCCGGCCGGTCAATGAGGTTGTCCCCCTGCTGGCAACCCACCTTCCGAGCATCAGAAGCAGCATCACCCAGAACAGCATCCAATCGGTAGAACAGCTTCCCCTGTTTGCCAGCGGCGAGGAGAGAACGCTGGAGATGATCGTTTACCCTCTGCAAGGCGGGCAGCATGCCGGTGCAGTGATCCGCATCGATGACGTCAGCGAACGGCTGCGCATGGAGGAGATGGTGGTGCAATCCGAAAAGATGATCTCGGTTGGGCAGCTTGCCGCTGGCATGGCCCATGAGATCAACAACCCTCTCGGGGCCATTATCCAGAGCGCCCAGAACATCAAGCGCCGGGTGTCGCCTAACCTGGCCAAAAACATCGAGGTCGCCAGCCAGCTGGGGGTGGACCTGGAGCGGCTGAACTACTACCTGAAAAAACGCGAGGTGTTGCGATTCCTGGGAAATATCCAGGACGCCGGCGCGCGCGCCTCCTCCATCGTCAACAACGTGCTGCAGTTCAGCCGGCGCAGCAATCGAATGCTGGTACCCACCTCACTCAGCGAGCTGGTTCGTCGAACACTTGAGATCGCCTATAGCGACCTTGGTATCCGCAGCCGGATCATCCGCCACGAAATAGAAATCGTCAGCGAACTGGACGAGTCGCTGGAAGCGGTCCCCTGCATCCCCAATGAACTGGAGCAGGTGCTGCTGAACCTGGTCAAGAATGCGGCCCATGCGATCTTCAGCCGCCAGGATCCTGACTGGAAAGGACTCATCAAGATTCGTACCCGCAGCGAAGGCGCCTGGGCGGTCATCAGTGTTGAGGACAACGGGGTGGGTATGGATGCTGAAACGCGTAAGCGTATCTTCGAGCCCTTCTTTACCACCAAGGAGGTGGGCGAGGGGACAGGCCTGGGCCTGTCCGTCTCCTTTTTTATCATTCGCAATAATCACAAGGGAGCGCTGACGGTGCAATCAACCCCCGGTCAGGGCACCGAATTCAGCATTCGCCTCAGACGGTAAAGGTGGCCACCCGCGCCTTGAGCTCGCCCGCCAGCCTCGACATCTCCTGGCTGGCTTGCTCGGTCTGGCTCGAAGTCTCTGCACTCTGCTCCGCCATGGAGTTAATGGACACCAGACTCTGGTCGATCTCACTGGCTACCGATGTCTGCTCTTCCGCCGCCTGAGCGATTTGGTGATTCTCACTCACAATATGGTCAACCGCAGCCACAATCTCCTGCAGGGACTCCCCCATTTGCTCAGCCTGTTGCACCGTATCGTTCGCTTGCCGATGGCTTTGCTCCATCGCACTGACCGACTGGCTTACCCCCTGCTGCAAGCGCTGGATAATGCTTTCGATCTCCTCGGTGGATCCATGGGTCCGCTGGGCCAGGGTGCGCACCTCATCGGCAACCACCGCAAAACCTCGCCCCTGTTCCCCCGCCCGAGCCGCCTCGATGGCCGCGTTCAGCGCCAACAGGTTGGTCTGTTCAGCGACCCCTTTGATCGTATCCAGCATCTGGCTGATGCTCTTGCTGTCCTCGGCAAGGCGGTTGATGGTGGCCGCTGCGCTGTTGATCCCCTCCGCAAGGGAGCGAATGCCGGTGCAGCTTTGCTCCACCAGGGCCTGCCCTTCTACGGTGCGACTATTTGCACGGCTGGCCGAGTCGGCGCTGTTAACACAGTTACTGGCTACCTCCTGTACGGTGGCGGTCATCTGGTTCATGGCGGCCGCCACCTGCTCAACCTGTGAGCGTTGCTCGCTGATCAACTGGTGATTCCGCTCGGCACTGCCACTGACCACTTCAGCCTGCCCCTGCACCTGGCTGACGGTGGCATCAACCGATGCCAGCAGCTCCTGAATCTGTCGCGTCATGGTGTTGAACTCTTCTCCCAGCGCACCCAGCTCGTCACGGCTGTGGATGGCCACCTCGGTAGTCATATCCCCCTCAGCGACCCGGTGAACCGCCCGGGTGAAGGATTTCATCCCTTCACGCATCGACAGGAAAAAGCCACCGTAGAGATAGGTAATGACCAGCAGCACCAGCAACAGCACGCCCACCATGACCCAAAGTGCGCGGCGCTCAACGGCCTGGCGTTCCGTCAGCTGGTGTTCGATCTCAGCCAGTACAGCATCGACCACCCGATACACCTCGCCTATCTGGCTGGCGGTCTGGTCAAAGAAGGTGGTGCTGTCCACCGCATAACTGTCGGCCAGCAAGATGCCATTCTCCAGCCGATCCGCCAGGGCGTTCAGCTCTCCCGACAACGCTGCCGCTGAAGCCTCCACTTCGGGAACCTCAAGAGGGCCCAGCAACTCCTTGACCCGCTCATCGTAAAGCCCGGCACCAAGCTTGAGACTCTCCACCTGGTCATAGAGTTTGTTGCTGAAAAATTCGCTCAGGTAACGTTGTTCCAGGGAGTAGCTACCCACTGCCTGGCCACTGCCCAGCAGACCCAGCAGCGGGCGTAGCTGCTCGCCGGCAAACTTCAGTAGCCGTCGCACATCACGACTATCATCCTGCGACAGGCCGCTGCCGTCCTCAATCGCATCCAGTAGCTGGGCGGTACTGTTGCGCAGGGACTCGGCCGCTTTTTGGCGCTCCACCCCGTTGACCCCCTGCAACCCGTCCAGGCGCTGCGCGACCCGCTCCAGGGCCTCTGTGAAGGGGGCCATCGGCGCCAGCTCACGGGCACCTGCGAGTTCGGCGGCCAGCGCCTGAGCCTGCGCCTCCATACGCGGCTTCCAGGGGGTGTCCTCATTGGTCTTGCCAACAATATTAACCACCTCGACCAGCTGCAGCTGCTCGGCACCGGCCCGGTGCAACTGCAATCCCACTCGCATGGCTTCTATCCCGTTCTGCTCCTGCTGGGTCGTGGCTATCGACTGCAACGAGCTATCAATCACCTTGTAGCTGGTCACCAGTAGAGGCACGAGGAACAACGCGCTGATCAAACTGAACTTGAGCGCGAAGGAGAGGCGCCCCATCAATTTGATGGCAGGAACAAAAACCGACGACATAGAACAGTCTCCCTATTATCACTGTATGGCATCCAGGCCAACTCATGGGCCTTTGACTCCCACCTTACAACAGCGCCAGCTCAATGGCACCTTATAGAGATCTTTGCGTCAAATACTAAAAAAGCAGATCCAGCTGCGCGTAGAAATAGTCCCAACTAAACGCAGGGCCGGGATCCGTTTTGCGTCCCGGCGCGATATCCGAATGGCCACAAATTCGCTCGCGGGTAAGGGCGGGGTAACGGGCCATGAGGGCGCGGGTCACAGCCGCCAGCGCCTGGTACTGGGGGTCGGTATAGGCCAGGTCATCGCAGCCTTCCAGCTCGATGCCAATGGAAAAGTCGTTGCAGTTTTCACGGGATGCATAGCAGGATTTGCCCGCATGCCAGGCCCGCCTGTGGAAGGGTACGAACTGAGTGATCGCTCCTTGCCGATCAATCAACAGGTGCGCCGAAACCCGCAATCCGGCGATGCTATGAAAATAGGGGTGGCGCTCCACATCGAGGCGGTTGAGAAAAAAATCCGTGATATCGCCGGAGCCGAACTGGCCGGGCGGTAAACTGATGTTGTGAACAACCAACAGGGATACCTCACTCCCCTCTGGACGATCCTCGCAATTGGGCGAGTCCAGAAAAGGTACCCCGCTGATCAACCCTTGATCCGTTAGCTGCAACATCGACAACAACCTGAAGCCTGTATGATGCCCGCATCTTAGCAGCTGACCCGGACCATTACAGCATCGGCCGGCGGCCTCACCGTGGTGGTTAACCCTCCGCCTGGTTCATCTTCCGCAGGTTACCAATAACCGACTCCAGTGCCCGATCAAACAGAAGCGCATCGTCCAGCAGGCGCATACTGCCATCACGCAGCTCCAGCGCCAAACGGCTTCGGGTTCTCTCGGCAACCTTGACGCCGGTCCGGTTAACGAACACATACTTACCGGTCGCTTTAATCACGGCCGCCAGCTTGCAACGAAATGAACGTACATCACTTTCAGCAAACTCAACCCAGGCCCCCACCTTGAGATTGTCGATCAGGCGGAAGCTGGGATCATCCTCAGTCAGCTCAACCGGAGAGGAGATCTCCTCGGCGGACTCGGGGGTCGCAGGATCGATCCCTTTAACCCGAACCTCTACCGTTTGCACCGGTTCTGGCATAACTTCCGCCACCGAGGCCGGGGGGGCGGCGGGTGTATCCGGCTGCGCCTTCTCCTCAGCAAGATGGGGGACGGCGATCTTCCCGGCAGCGACCGGCCTGTCTGCCCTGGGCTCAACAAGCTGCTTGGGTTTAAAGCTGCTCAGGTGGATCGCTTCCAGATCGGCAAACAGTTTATTCATTGCGAAGGAGTCGTAGGCGACCTCCGTCAGCCCAACTCGCAACGCTTTCAACAACCCGGGCACCATTTTCAGCAACCGTTTACGGTCGGCCGCATCGGCCATCGGCCTGACACTCCAGATCAGATCATCAACGGTGTCCAGAGCCTCCTGCCACCTCGGAGAGGACTCGCCCTCTTTAAGCTGAATCAACAGCAGGACCCGACTCCAGGCATCCTCGAGAAGATCAACCACCACCGCTGGCAGGGTTTTGCCCACCATCTTTTCAGCTAACGCAGACTGAACCGCATCGCGGGCGGTTTCGGTCTTTGCCCGCCCCTCCTCGGCATCACGAACCCGCTGCTCCATCAACTCACTGCGGCGACGCTCGCGGGCGACAAAGCCCATGAAATCGTCGAGGCAGTCGGAGAAGATACTAATGTTGTCCTCAAACTCGCGCAAAATGCGGAACACCAGCTGCTCCATCTTCTGCAGCAACCGGTCCTGGGTCTGGCTATCCTGGTCGCTCCAACCCAGGGCAGCCGAGGCCATCTCATTCAATAATTTGCGAGCAGGATGGGAGGCCTTGCTAAAGAACGCCTTGTCGATGATGGCGACTTTGAGAATCGGGATCTGCATTCGGCCCAGCAACGCCTTGACCCCCTCGGGAATGTTGCTGTCATCGAGGATGAACTCAAACAGCATGGAGACCAGGTTGATCGCATCGTCATCAACACTGCTCAAGGCCCGGTTGCGCTGCTGGGTCACCATCAGGTCCTGCAGCGCGCCTCGCACATCCTCGGCCCCAGAGACCTCCTGGGTCGTCTGCTGCAGCTGGGACAACAACCCCATCAGCTCCTGCTGACTGGCAACTCCCGAGTAACCGGCCGCTGCACGACTTCCCGCGCGCTGCACCACACTGGATTTGGCCATCAGGCCACGCAGTGCGCCAAACATCTGCTGGGCCAGCTGAACTTCTACCGGGCTTTCCGCTTCCTTGGCTGCGGTTTCAGGCGTTGGCTGGCGAGGCGCCGGTGACGGTTTGCGGGACTGCACATGGGACAGGCCCGGCAACACCCCATCAGCCACCAGCGTGTGGTTGAGCTCCAGATAGAGTTTTTCAATCTGGTTAAGTACGTACTTTTCAAACAGCTTAAAAACGATCAGCTTGACCTTGATATCGACGTCCAGCTCTTTGCAGGCTATGTTGAAGGCTTCGCACAATAGCTTGGGGCCCATCGGGTTGTTAACCGTGGTGATGTTGCGGGACACCAGCGAGTCGATACGGGTACTGAGGTGGCTCAGTGACATACCCTGATCACGGTTAAGCACCCGGGACACCATACCCTCGATGGCGACCGACTGCTCCAGCTCATCGTTCTGCAGAATACTGAGGCCCTCAATAGAGACCGCTCCCAGTTTAACCTCACTGGCTTCTGCCTGGGACAAGCTTTGAAACCCTTCATCGATAGTACGGTAGAAACGCGATTCCATGACCCGGCGCTTCAAACGCAGGTCACGCATCGCTTCGAAATAGATGTTTTGCTCGGAGTTCGAGCCCGCCTTATCGGCCATATCAAACAGGGTATCATCTGCGTTATCAAACAATCCCCGCAGGAGTACCGCCAGCTGCCTGATCGCAAGCTGACGGATTTTCTGTAGCGGCCTGGCTAGCTTTAATCCGGGCGCGTTGCTACCGCTGACCGGTGTCAGGGATACAACTTTTGAATCTCTGTTCATCGCCCTCTCTCCACTCTTTGCGGGTCAACCATTCCCTCCCGCACCGGGGTCGCCCCCGTCAGCCTCACTCCCTGATCTGCTGCTTCACCTGAGTGCCTGCGCCCCCACTTCCCGGGGACGGCTGGCGCTATCCTGAAAGCCAGTATAAAACGATAAGGTAGCCCCTAGCCCAACAATTTCGCGGGTTAGGGAGGCATGTCACATCGACCCCAGAACTGCGTCAAATTTCCATCTTTTTAATGACGATAGTAAGTAAACAGCTCTATTTTGCTCCTTTGATTTATAAGAGACCTCGCCCCCCGGACTGTACCCCCACAACCGAGTCCGCCTATAATTGACCATGGCCGCAGAAAACCCCCATAAACGCCGCGGGCACTGGATGATCGCGATCGCCTGGATCATCGGCCTGGCGCTGCTGACCCGTTACTTTGCCGGGGTCGAGGAGCAGCAATACAACCCCAATAGCACCCCCCAAAGTCGACTCGATGCCGATGGCCTGCCGGAGCTGGTGCTCCGGCAAAACCGCTTCGGCCACTACCTGCTGACAGGCGCCATCAACGGTCAACCCGCCACCCTGCTACTGGATACCGGTGCCACGGCGGTTGTGGTCGCCGAAAGCCTGGCCCGCAAGGCAGGACTGCAAAGGGGTGTCGCCGGGTATGCCAATACAGCCAACGGCCGGGTGCGGGTATTCAGCACCCGCATTGCCAGCCTGCAGATGGGCGAGATTGTGCTGTACGACGTCCCTGCCAGCATTAATCCCGCCATGCAGGGGGACGAGGTCTTGCTCGGCATGAGCGCCCTGCGGCAGCTGGAGTTTACCCAGCGCGGCCAGGAGCTCACCCTGAGGCCGCTCCCCCCGGGCTAACCGCTCCTCAACCACCAGGGCACGGGGGATAGTGACTTAACAGCACCGCCAATCCCCCCTATAATCCGGCGCCACTACTGATGATTAGGCCCCTTCGATGACCTCTACCCCAAACAGCAACCCGGCACTGGCCCGGGATATCGAACACACTGTCCGCTGGGCCCTGCAGGAGGATATCGGCAGTGGAGATATTACAGCAGCCCTGATACCGGCTGAGCAGCAGGCCCGCGCCCGCATTATTACCCGGGAAGCCGCCGTGATCTGTGGCGTTGACTGGGTCAACGAGGTGTTTCGCCAACTCGACCCCAGTGTCGAGATCCAGTGGCGGGTAACGGATGGGGACCGGGTCGAGCCCAACGCCGAGCTGTTCCTGCTTCAGGGCAACGCCCGCAGTCTGCTCACCGGAGAGCGCTGCGCCCTCAACTTCCTGCAGACGCTGTCCGGCACAGCCACCCTGTGCCACCGGTATGCCCTGCAGGTGGCCGACACCCCGGTGCGCCTGCTTGATACACGCAAAACCATTCCGGGGCTTCGCAGTGCGCAGAAATACGCCGTCACCCAGGGGGGCTGCTTCAACCACCGTATCGGGCTGTTTGATGCGTTCCTGATCAAGGAGAACCACATCAACGCCTGCGGCGGAATCCCCCAGGCGATCGCCACCGCCCAGCGCCAGGCACCCGGCAAGCCGGTGGAAGTGGAGGTGGAGTCGCTGGCAGAGCTGGAGCTGGCCTTAACCGCCGGCGCCGACATCATCATGCTGGATAACTTCAGCCTGGAGGAGATGCGTGAAGCGGTCGCCCGCAATCAGGGGAAGGCCAAGCTGGAAGCCTCGGGCGGCATCACCCGTGACACCCTGCTGCCGATCGCACAAACCGGCGTGGACTATATCTCGATCGGTGCCCTGACCAAGGATTGCCGGGCCATTGACCTGTCAATGCGATTCGAGGAGCTCAAGGGCGGGAGCGAAAGCTAGCCTGCTACATCTCCTCACCGTCCCCCTCTTCGGCCCCATCAAGCTTCTGCTGACGGGCCAGCTCAGCCGCGATCACCGCGGTGGTCGCGGCGGCGGTGGCCTGCTCGACCAACTTTTCCCGCTGCGGGTCGGGGCCGCCTACCGCCGTCGCTGACGGGCCACCGGCTACTGCCGCTGCCGGCTCCGCCGGATGCCCATGTTCGAGTTCTTCGGGTAGCCGAACCCGCACCTCCCGGTGCGCGAAGGTGATGCCCTGCTGCTGCAGGGCATCCCGCACCCGGCGAAACGCCTCGCGCCGGATGATCCACTGCTCACCCGGCTTGCTGGTGAATTTCATACGCACGATCAACGCCGACTCCTCCACCCGCATCACCCCCTGGGACTTGAGGGGCAGAATAAAGCTGGGGCCCATCTCCTCATCCTCGAGCATCTCCTGCCCCACTTTCTTGATGGTTTTGCGCACCTTCTCTATATCGGTATCGTAGGGAAGGCGCAGCTCAAGCTTCATGGTGATCCAGTCCCGGCTCAGGTTTTTCACCGTGGCGATCTCGCCGTAGGGGATGGTTTGCACCGCGCCCAGGTGATGGCGAAGCCGCATGGATCGCATCGAGATCTTTTCTACCGTCCCCCTCAGCCCTCCGGTTTCTATGTATTCTCCACGCCTGAAGGCATCATCGAGCAGGAAAAAGATACCCGAAATCACATCCTGCACCAGCTTTTGGGCGCCAAAGCCCACTGCGATACCGACCACACCCGCCCCCGCGATCAGGGGGCCGATCTCAATCCCCAAACTGTGCAGCAGGGTAAGTACCACGACCACCACCAACACCACCAGGATGAAGCTACGCAGCAGCGGCAGAAGCGTTTCGGTGCGGGTGGCCCCGCCCGCTCCGCCTTCCCCTTCGGGGGCGGCATCTGCGTCCTCCTGCGTCTCCGGCATATGCTGTTCGATCAAAGTGCGCACCACCTCCCACACCACATAAGCCAACAGCAGGATCACCAGCACATCCCCCAGCCGACCCAGCACCTGCTGGCCGCCACGGCTCTGCATCATATCGAAGGAGCCCATCCCCCAGGCTTCGCTGAGGGCGATCAGCGCACCCGCCGCCAGCAGCACCCTGAACCCATTAAGGATGATCGACACCACCCGCGGGGCCCGTTGCGGAAAGCTGCCCACCTGCAAGACAGGCAGTGCCGCAATCCGCGAAAGCAATGCGTATACCAGGCGATCCAGGGCCGGGAACAGCAAGGTAGCCCACCAGGCGAGACTTACCTTGCCCGCCAGCAGGTCGTTATCAATAAAGCGATTGAAGGCCCAGATACCCCACAACAGGAGGATCCATGCGGTGGCCAGAAAAGGCCAGGACTGCGCTACCATCTGGCGAATAGGGGAGGCCGATGAGGCTTCACTCAAGCCTTCGGCAAACATCTGGTTGATGGCCCGCCGCTCTAACCAGATCACCGCCACCACAAACAGGGTCAGCAGCAATCCGCACACAACGACCGCCGCCAGCACCAGCTCACGTTGCAGGCCAAGCGCCAGCAGCATCTCGGACCCGTGCACCATCAATGCGTACACCAGCGCAAAGGCGAGCGTCCAACGATAAAAGCACCTCGCCTGCTCACACTCGAGTGGCAGCGGGCGAATTCCCCGCGCCCAGGGGGCCAGTATGACACGGGCCAGTACCGCAACAAACCGCAGGGTCACCACCACCGCCAGCAGGCTCACCAATAGCAGGCGCGGCGGCTCGCCTGCATCAAATGCGATCACCGGCACCAACAGCGCCGGCAGGGTAAACACCAGCAAGGCCACCAGGCTAAAGAGGCTCCCGAGCACCAGATAACCCAGGCGCACATACCAGCGAGACTCTTGCTGCTGCTCCATCCGTCGACGCAGCGGATCCAGCCTCAGGGTCGCCAGCTTCTCACAGACGGCCCCCAGCGCAAACATCAGCAGCAACAGCCCCAGCAGATCCGTCGCCGTTTCCTCGCCGTTAAAGAGGCTGGCTTTCGCTTCGGCCAGCTGCTGGGGAAGTCCCTGCAACCCCTGCCGCAGGTCGGTCAGCTCCTGTGCGAACCGGTCCATGCGGTCCTGAACCGAACCGACCATCCCTCCCATGGCGTACCCCCCGGCACTCTCCTCCTGAGCCGTTGGCGCTGCCGGTGCGTTGGCCGGGGTCTCTTGAGCCGCGTGGGATGAAATGGCCAGCAGGCCAAAGATCGCCAGCGTCCCGATCGCCAGCGCTCGCCTAAGGGTATTCATAATTAATCCTCATCCTGGAGTGAACCACCGCCGACCGGGAAGGGTCGGAAGCCTGAGGCTCCCGCTGGCTTAACGTCAAAGCAGCCTTTACTGCTGGACAGGATCCAGGCTGCGAATCTCCTGTGCGGCCCGAGAATCGAGCACATTGTTGAATGATCGAATCGTAAACTCCAGCTCGTGCCAGGTGACCTTTTGATCGCCATTGATATCGATCTTGGTGACCTGGTCAGCAATAGAGGGCATCAGCTCGGCGGTTTGCTGGTAGTCGAGATACCCCAGGTTCTGGCTATCGAGGGCTTCAAACTGCGCTTTCATCTTTGCCAAAAACTCGTGATCGATCGTTGCCACTTCGGCAGCAATAACCGTACTCGATACACTGATGGCCACAGCCGCCAGGCAACGCATTGGTTTCAACATAGGGGGGTCTCCATAGAAAACTATTGATTCGTTATCAGCGCCCTGTCCCTGACGCCCTTTGATGCTCATTTTAATCGACATTACCCGGGGTGCCTACAACAGTGTCATAGGCTGGCTTAATTACCGCATCAACTCAGGGCTCCAGGGCATATAAAAGGCCTCGACACCTAGCAAGCAGGGATCTTGACCCGAACCCGGAGTCCCGGATTCAGGTTGGTGGCCACCACGTTGCCACCATGACGCTCGATGGCCCGACGGGCAATCGCGGTTCCCAAACCGGACCCGCTATTCTCCTCTCCGCGGGTTTCATCCACCCGATAGAAGGGCTGGAACATCGCTTCCAGAGATTCGTCAGGCACACCCGGCCCCCTATCTTCAATATCGAGAATCACCCAGGCATCAAGATGACTGACCCGGACATCGATGCTCTGGCCCGCCGGGGAAAAACGGATCGCATTGCGAATAATATTCTCCAACGCACTGCGCAGTGCTTCACCATCCCCCTCGACACTGCTGGCTTTTTCACCGCCCAGCAACACCTCACAACCTCGAGACTGCGCCTCGAAGTTGCAATCATCAACGACCGTTCGCAGCAACGCATCAAGATCAAGTGTTTGATAGGGACGGGGACTGCTATCGATGCGAGACCACTCGATTACCTGCCCGATCAACTGGTTCAAGCGCTGAATCTCGCGCTCGGAGCGGTCCAGCTGAGGGTCGATAACACCATCGCTTTTGTTGCGGGCCAGTGCCAGGGATATCTGGAGACGGGTGAGTGGTGACCTCAACTCGTGGGAGACATCCCGCAACAACCGCTGCTGACCGCTGACAAGGCGTTCCAGCTGGTCAGCCATCACATCGAAGTCCCTCCCCAGCTCTCCAATCTCATCACGCCTGTCGATAAAGGGCTCTCCGGCGCGGGAACTTAGATCCCCTCCCGCTATCTTCTGCGCCGCCAGTTGCAGGTGGCGTAACGGACGGATCAGTGATGCCGACATCAGGCCACTGAACACCCCCGATACTACTATCGCAATCAGCACCGCACTGATATGAGTACTACTCGCATAGAGGATTCGGGTTCCCTGCCAGGGAGGCTCCATACTCATCACCATGCGGTAACTTTCTTCACCAACGGAAAAGAGTCGGGGCCCTACCAGTAGTCGACCCTCAAGCCGGCGAATGATGGGTTCCGTGCTACCACCGTGCAGCGCCATAAAGCGCACCACCTCCGGGGGGGTGTCCTGGAGCAGTGGTTTGTCCTGGAGATCAAACAGGTAGTGATCAAGCAACCGGGTCTGGTTCATTCGCTCGGCCACGAAACGAAGTCGCTCCCTGGAGGGAACGGCCAGCTCGCCCCGGGGCAACATGGGGTGGTGCTGGTTCGTGGGGGAGGACGGAAAAGAGGGAGGAGCATGCCTGCGAGAGTGGGATGAAAAACGCTCTATCCGCTCGGCGGCGTTATCTAGTTTGGCGAGAAGCCCCTGGCGTTCCTCTCGCAGGGCATCGGGATCGAGACTGACAACAATACTGATCGCCACGGCACAGATGATCACAACCATGGCCAGCCAGAACCAGAGGAATATCCTCCAGAAAAGCCGCTGAACGAGAACCGCCGATAGCCGCTGTAACACCTTAATGTCCCGCCCCGGTAGCGATGTAATAGTAACCTGAGCCGCGCACGGTTTTGAACCGAGGAGAGCCGTCTGGCTTGGCACCCAGTTTACGGCGAACATTGCTGACATGCATATCGATGGCCCGGTCGTACTGCACCAGGCGTCGTTCCAGCGCCAGCTCTGTGAGTTCCGCCCGCGAGATCAACTCTCCGGCCCGCTCCAGCAACACCCTCAGAACAATAAACTCCGTGGCGGTCAGCTCGATGGGTTGACCATTACAGGTCACCTCGTGGTTGGCGAGATTCAGCTCTATATCGTCCAGTTGCAGGCGATGGCTGTCATCCGCGGCCAGCGACTCCCCGAACTGTTCAGCACGCCGTAAAATCGCCTTGATACGCGCCACCAGCTCACGGTGATTATAGGGCTTGGGCAGATAGTCATCCGCCCCGATCTCAAGACCGATGATGCGGTCCACATCATCACCCCGAGCGGTCAACATCAACACCGGAATCTCCGATTGTTTGCGGATCCGCTTCAGCACCTCAAAGCCATTGAGTTTGGGCAGGGTTACATCGAGCAGGACCAGGGAGTAGCCGCCTTGCAGTGCCGCCTCGGCACCGGATTCGCCATCGTGAACCGCCTCGACCTCAAAGCCCTCGATGGCCAGATACTCCACCAACAGTTCGCAAAGCTCACGGTCATCGTCGACCAGCAGCAATCGGCTCATTCTCTCTCCTGTTCAAGAACATAAAACGACAGAAGCCCCGGAGGGCTTCTGCCGTGCTCTGGCTGCTCAGTGTCGCACCCTTGCGGCCCGGGGGGAATGGCCTCCTAGCGCTCCACGGGGCCATCGCATCCGGGTCCCATACCGAAGCCCTTACCATAACCCGGGTGCATACCATAGCCACCCATGCCGCCGGAACCCAATCCGCGGTGGTGTTTGCCGTATCCGTAGGGGTGTCCACGCCCATGCATTCCGGCGCGCTGCTCATCGGTCAGCAGGCCCTCCATCGCGGCATGATGCGCGGCACGCATCGCCTGCATCTCAGTGGCGAACTCAGCCTGCTTGTCCGGCGTCAGCCCGTATTTTTTGAGCAGGGCATCGCGCTCGGCCTGATGACTATCCATCAGCTTAAGCACCTGCTCCTGCTGTTCAGCGTCCAGCCCCATCCGCTGCGCCATACGCTCCACGCGACGCTCGCGCATAAACTGCTCGGCTTTGTCTTTCTGCTCATCGCTCAGGTCAAGCGCCTGGTAAAACTCACCCATATGATGAGCACCATAACCACCCATCATTCCACCACCGAAGCCGCCGGGCTGGGCAACCGCTATGGCTGCGCCCCCAAGCAGGGCCGGCACTAACAACCAACGCATTTTCATGATCCTTCTCCTTAACTAATAAATCGTACCGCTTTCGATACAGATTCTAGTGGCTGATCCCTATAGCGTGGTTATGGGGTTGGTAAGGGTTTTGTAAGTATCAGGCCTGAGCCGGCGCCGCCTTCAGGGGTCAGTGTAGAGGCGCTGAATTTCATCCAGCTCGCCACTGGCCGACATCGCCTCCAGCGTCTCTTCGATCATAGCCTGCAGGACAGGGCTGGTTTGGCGGTTATAGATCATCCACTGGTCAACGGTGCGTAATCGGTGGGGCACCATGCGCACCGGTAGACTCCGCTCACGGATCATGTAGGCGACCCCCAGGTCATAATAAAAAAAGGCCATCCCCCGATCCGATTGGGCAACCGCCTTGAGTGCCTCCAGGGGAGAGTGGTAGCGAGCATATACGCTCACACCCGGGGTGCTTTGCAAGAAACGGGCGGAGGCACTGCCATAGAGGGCCGCAATCGGCTTTCCCGTGCCCAGCTCTGCCATTGTGCGAGGGTTCCAGGGGTCGTTTTTATGGACGGCGACCACATTGGATAAGCGGTAGAGAGGTGTTTTGGCATAGACAAAGCGCTTTTCCCGCTCCGCATTACGCTCCGTACCACAGAAAACGAAACCCGGCTCCTCCTCCACCATCAACAGGATGCGCTTAATCGGGGTGAAACCCCTATCGATCTCGACCCGAACCCCCTTGTCGGCGAGACGTGCTTGCAGGCCGGCATAGATTCGGTCACAGAGACCGGGCGACCATTTGCTGTCAGCCATGTACTTGGGCTCGCTATCCTGGCGGAGTAGCCTGACATCATAGGAGCCTTGGCCCCACAGGAGCGAGCTGGCGCAGAGTAACCAGGCGCCCAACACCCCTCTAATAACCCCGCTATGCCGTTTCAACAGCCACCCTCCCCACCGGCTTGCCCTCGGTCAGCCTAATCCAGAAAACGCCGCCCCATCTCGTCCAACTCGCCGGAGTCCTGCATCTCCCTGAGCACCTGTTCCACCGTCTCGATCAGGCGAGGATCCATCTGCCGTCCATAGATCATCCACTGGGGAACCGTGCGAAAGCGAGTCGACACCCTGCGCAGGGGTAAACCGCTCTCCCGGATCAGGTAATTGATCCCCAGATCGTGGTAATAAAATGCCATGTCCCGATCGGGATGTGCCACTGCACTCAACGCCTCCATTGGCGTATGGAAGCGGTCATAAACCTCTGCCCCGGACTCTGTTTTCAAAAACCGCGCCGACGAGGTTCCGTACAGCGCTACCAGTGTGCTTCCATTGGCGAGATCAGACAGGGTTTTCGGGTTCCATGGATTATCCTTATGGACCGCAATCACATTGGATACCTCATAAAGCGGTATTTCAGAGTAGATAAAGCGCTGCTCACGTTCTGCATTACGGCCGGCCCCGCAAAAGATGCGATCCCCCTCATGCTCCACCTGGTAAAGAATGCGCTTGATGGGGGTAAACCCCGCCTCTATCCGGCTCTCAACACCCAGGTCTTTAAGGCGCTCTTGCAAGCGCAGGTACAGTTGATCACAAAGTCCCAGCGTTCCTGCATCGACCGGAAAATACTTGGGGGGCGAGTCCTGACGCATCATCGATAACGGCGGCGTGGGAGGCGAACCCCATAAGGCCGACGAGAACAGCAGAGCAGCGCCCCCCATCACCGCCAAGCTCTTGCTTAATAGCCCCATCCTCAACCTCACTCATCGTAGGCCGGTACACAGTCGACACTGCTGTTGCCGCCCTCCCGGCTCAGACGCCCATAGTCGAGCACCTCGATGCGATTATAGTGACACTTTAGCAAACCCTCTCGCTCCATCGCCTTGAGTTCACGGCTGACGCTCTGGCGAGTCACTCCCAGCATGCGCGAAAGGCTCTGGTGGCTCAGGTGCTCAATATTGCTGACCCCCTGATCGCTGGCCCCAACACTGAAGGCGAGGCGGGTAATCAGGCGCGCCAGACGCTCTCGCAAGCTCAGCACACTGGCCTCTTCGAGGTTGTTCGCAGTCACCCTGAGGCGATAGCAGAAGTAACGGTTCAGCTGGCGAGGGATCTCGGGATATTCATTATAGAGTTGTTCAAAGTCAGCGCGTTTGAGCACCCACAGGCGGGTGTCGGTACCGGCATAGGCATGGTTAAAACGCGGCAGGTCATCGATCAGCCCCATCTCCCCGAAACAGTCCCCTTCGCGCAGCTCCATCAGCTGCAACTCTTTACCCTCACGGGAGATCGCATAAATGACCACCCGGCCCTGCTCTACCTGATAGCACTCACTGGCGGGCTCACCAAAACGAAAGATGGCCCCACCCTGGACCACATCCCGTTGACGCATAGAAGCCTGCACTGCCGCCCTGACGGGGTCGCTCAAGCCGTTAATCCAGTTGTGAAAGTCGATCAGCCGTTTCATGAGGGGTGAAGGTATCCCATCGGGATGCCACAGACAATCTACCCCTCCGGAAATTTGCAATGCAGGTTGCAATCCTGAACATTCCCCCGGTTTATAATGGCTTGTTAATCTTCGCCGGGTCAGTATCCTGATAGCCGACCAGGCCGTTGGCGCAGCGCACCTCATAAAGCGCCGCCCATACAACAACAATAAAATCTTCGTGGAGATCCCTATGGAATATTTTGGTTTAATCGGCAGCGTTGCCCTGCTTATCTGGCTGGCTCTTCGCGGCGTGGATATCGTCTTTGCCGCCCTGGCCTGTTCGTTGGTTGTCATCCTGACCAACGACCTGCCTGTCGCCAAGGGGGTGACGGAGTATTTCTCCTTCGGCCCTCTTGGCGCGTTTACCTTTGCAGGTAAGTTTTTCCTGCTGTTTGCCGCCGGCGCGGTCTTTGGCCGCGTCATGGGTGAGAGCCACGCAGCCTCCAGCCTGGCGATGGCTTTGACCAGGGCTCTGGGTCCACAGCGTACCCTGCTGGTTACCGTTCTTTTCTGTGCTCTCCTGACCTACGGTGGTGTAGTGGTATTTGTGGTGATCTTCGCCATGTACCCCCTGGGCCTGCGCCTGATCCAGGAGGCCAACATTCCTAAACGGCTGTTCTGTGCCGCTATGGCCCTGGGAGCGGGAACCTTCACTCTAACAGCGATCCCCGGCACCCCCTCCATCCATAACGTGATCTCAGCGGTTGCTCTCAAAACAGACCTCTTCGCGGGCGCTACCCTCGGCCTCTTTGGCGGCACCATCATGCTGGTGCTGGGACTCTGGTACCTTGAGCGTCAGCGCAAACTTTCGATCGCTAATGGAGAAGGATTCGAGCCGGGGCCACGGGACCTGATTGTCGATCTTGACAGCAGCGAATACCCCCGCTGGCAGAGCGCCTGTCTGCCCCTGGTTGCAGTACTGGGTACCATCATCCTTCCCCGCCTGCTCAGCATGACGCTCTCCCCTGAAACGCTTCAAGGCGAAGGCGCGCTAATGGACCTGTTACGTTTTGCCAACAGCCAGCCGATTGTCTGGCCCAGCATTGCGCTGTTCGTGGGCAGTGTCCTGGCCGTGATCCTGTTTAAAGCCGTGCGCAATCAGGGGATGATGGTGATGGGCCGAGGGGCACAGGATTCGATCATGCCACTGATCAACACGGCTGCCGTGATCGGTTTTGGAGGAGTCGTAACGCACACCTCCGGCTTTGAAGCCTTTGTCTCTGTGATACTCAACTCCGACCTGCCGCCTCTGCTCTCCCTGTTCGGCTCCGTCAGCCTGGTCTCCGCCATCACCGGCTCCGCCTCCGGTGGCCTGCAGATCTTTATGCAGACGATGGCGCCGGCCTATCTGGAGATGGGCATCGATTCAGAAGTGCTACACCGTATCGCCACCATGGCCAGCGGTGGATTCGACTCCCTCCCCCATTGCGGTGCCGTGGTGGCTATGCTCACCGTCACCCAGTTGACCCACAAACAGGCCTATAAGGATGTTGGCGTGGTAACCGTGGTGATACCGGTGATCGCCACCCTCAGCACCATGGCCCTCTCCACCGTTCTGTAAAACAAGGCAATGCAGGAGACCTTTTACATGATTGATCCATTGAGCATTCCGGTCACCGCCGACGACTTCCGTCGACTGGCCGCACAGAAGCTGCCCCGCTTCCTGTTTGATTACATTGACGGAGGAGCCAACGCCGAGCAGACCCTGAAGGAGAACGTGCAGGACTTTACCCGCCTGCACCTGAGCCAGCGGGTATTGCGGGATGTTAGCAAGGTGAATACCCGCAGTACCCTGCTCGGTCAGGAGGTAGATATGCCTCTGGCATTGGCGCCGGTGGGCATGGCCGGCATGATGCGCCGCCGGGGTGAGGTACAGGCGGTGCGTGCCGCTGCGGCCGCCGGGGTTCCCTTCACTCTCTCCACCGTGGGGGTCTGTCCGGTAGAAGAGGTGAAGGCGGCTAGCCAGCAACCCTTCTGGTTCCAGCTCTATATGCTGCGTGACCGCCAGGCGGTAGTCTCGATCCTCGAACGTGCTCGCCGCGCCGGCTGCGACACCCTGCTGTTTACCGTCGACCTGGCGGTTCCCGGCCTGCGCCACAGGGACGCCCGCAACGCTCTCGAATCGCAAAGCCTGAAGGGCAAGCTCAGCCGTGCCTACCAGCTCGGCACACGGCCGGGCTGGCTGTTCGACGTCGGGGTCAAGGGCAAGCCCCATACCCTGGGGAATCTCAGCGAGTTGCTCAATGGGTCGGAAGATTTTACCGATTACAAGATCTTTGCCAGCTCCCAGTTTGACGCCAGCGTGACCTGGGATGATATCCAGTGGCTAAGGGATCACTGGAAGGGCAAGCTGGTGATCAAGGGCATCCTCGAAGTCGACGACGCCAAGCGCTGCCAGGCACTGGGCGCCGAAGGGATCGTCGTTTCCAACCACGGCGGCCGACAGCTGGATGGGGCCGCTTCGAGTATCTCCAAGCTACCGGCCATCGCCGAAGCGGTGGGCAGTGACCTGGAAGTACTGCTGGACGGCGGCGTGCGCAACGGGGTAGACCTGGTCAAGGCGGTCGCCCTGGGAGCCAGGGGGGTGCTTATCGGCCGTCCCTGGATCTGGGCCATCGCCGGTGGCGGAGAGGCGGGGCTGCGGGCCTACCTCGACAGCTTCCAGAAAGAGGTGGAGGCCACCCTGGCCCTGATCGGTATCGACAGCATCAGTGCCCTTCAACGCGATCACGTGCAATAGCGGGCCCCTTGCTAGAACCCAAAAAACGGCGCCCAGGGCGCCGTTTTTTTTTACGGGCGATCCTCCGCATCCGACGCCCGGGCAGGCCAGACCCGGTAGAGGAAAAACGCAGCCGAAAGCCCAGCCGCGGCGTAGGTCATCAACATCACCATAATCTGGTAGCGAACCGCGATCAACGGCGATACGCCCGAGAGGATCTGGCCGGTCATCATCCCCGGCAGGGCCACCAAACCAACGGCAAAGAGCGCATTGGTCATCGGGATCAGGGAGGCGTTGAGCGCAATCCCACGGGCCTTGCGAGCCCCACAACCACGCTCCCGTTCCGCCCCCATGCGCTCCGCCGCCAGGCTGACCGCGTTCAGTGCATTGGAGAAGATCATGCCGGCGATCGGGATCATCCGCTGGGGGTCATACCAGGGATCCAGCTGCAGCACTCCCTGGGTGACCAGAGCCAGGGTCAGTCCACCCATCAGGCCGATCGATAGCAGCGCCTGCCCGAACAGACGTCCACGTTCGGTCGGCACTGTGCGCAGCGAGATCCAGGCGGATGCGACCAGCATCACCATCAGCACCCCCAGCACCAGCAGTGAGGAGTCCGACAAAAACAGGAAGCTCAGGGCATAGCCGATCAACAGTAGCTGCACCAGCATGCGCGACAGCGCATACAATGCATTCTTCCAGGACAGCGACCAGTAAAACAGCAGGAGAACCAGCGCCGCCACAGGGATGGCCGCAATGGCCAACCGTTCGAAGGGTATGGTTTCAATGCTCATTGGCAGGGCCCCTGAGGATCGGGAGGCGGAGAGTCCGCCTCAGGTTAATGTTCGCGTGTGGAGCGGAAGCGGATATCCGGCCAGCGCTCTTCCGTCAGGCTCAGGTTGACCCGCGTCGGGGCCAAATAGGTAAGATGGCCACCGCCGTCGATCGCCAAATTATCGTGGGCCTTGCGCTTGAATTCCTCCAGCATTCTGGGGTCATCGCACTCCACCCAGCGAGCCGTGTTGACACTGATCGGCTCGTAGATGCAGTCGACCTTGTATTCATCCTTAAGCCGGTAGGCAACCACCTCAAACTGCAGCACACCCACGGCCCCGACGATCAGGTCGTTGTTTTTGCGCGGCATAAAGAGCTGGGTTGAACCCTCCTCCGAGAGCTGTTGCAGCCCCTTCTGCAGCTGTTTCATCTTCAGGGGGTCCTTTAGGCGCACCCGCTGGAACAACTCTGGCGCAAAGTGGGGAATGCCGGTGTACTTAAGGCTTTCCCCCTCGGTGAAGGTATCACCGATCTGGATAGTGCCGTGGTTATGCAGGCCAATAATATCGCCGGAGACAGCCTCCTCCACGTTGGCGCGATCACCCGCCAAAAAGGTAACGGCATCGGCCACCTTGATATCCTTGCCAATACGAACATGTTTCATCTTCATTCCGCGGCTGTACTTACCGGAACAGACACGCATAAAGGCGATACGGTCTCGATGTTTGGGGTCCATGTTGGCCTGGATCTTAAATACAAAGCCGGAGAAGCGCTCCTCGGTGGGGTCGACCTTGCGGACATCGGTATCCCGGGCAATGGGGGCGGGCGCCCACTCCGCCAGGCCATCGAGCATATGGTCGACACCAAAATTTCCCAGCGCAGTGCCAAAAAACACCGGGGTCAGCTGGCCCTGCAGGAACAGCTCCAGGTCAAACTCATTGGAAGCACCGGTGACCAGTTCCATCTCCTCACGCAGCTGCGCGGCAAGCTCGCGGCCCACGGCCTCATCCAGCTGCGGGTTATCCAGCCCCTTGATCGAACGCACCTCCTGAATGGTATGCCCCATCCCTGACTGGTAAAGCAGGGTTTCGTCTCGACCGATATGGTAGACCCCCTTGAACGCCTTGCCGCAGCCGATCGGCCAGCTGACCGGCGCACACATCATGCCCAGCTCATCCTCCACCTCGTCAAGCAGCTCCATGGGGTCGCGCACTTCGCGGTCAAGCTTGTTCATAAAGGTGATGATCGGGGTATCCCTGAGCCGGGTGACCTCCATCAGTTTGCGGGTACGATCCTCCACCCCCTTGGCGGCATCGATCACCATCAGGCAGGAGTCTACCGCCGTCAGGGTGCGGTAGGTGTCCTCGGAAAAATCCTCGTGACCGGGGGTGTCCAACAGGTTCACCACCCGCCCCTTGTAGGGAAACTGCATCACCGATGAGGTGATCGAGATCCCGCGCTGCTGCTCCATGGTCATCCAGTCGGAGGTCGCGGCACGGTCCCCCTTTTTACCCTTCACTGAGCCGGCGACCTGAATCGCCTGGCCAAGCAGCAGCAGCTTTTCGGTAATGGTGGTCTTACCCGCATCAGGGTGAGAGATGATGGCGAAGGTGCGCCGTTTGGCTACCTGCTCAAGAAATCGGGAATCGGACATCAGTAGGGTCTTCTGCTATGGCTACCCCGCACAGGCGACGACAGTCAGGCTGACCTGTGGTAACCAGGGTACGGGATTGGATCGATAGGTGGTTGGGAAATGGGCGCTATTTTCACCGATCTTGGCGACAGACACAAACGTTCAATGAAGCTGCCGCGTGGGCACCACGGGCTCATGACCAGCACCGGGTTCCGCTAGCACCGCCCCAGATCAAGACGAAACACGCTATCCCGGGGAGCGGTGCTCTTCTATAATAGCAGGCACTTAACAGGGAATAGGTTGAATGAGCGCATCGACGAAGAAGGGACTGGGACTTTGGATCTGTACATCGCTGGTGGTCGGCAACGTGATCGGCTCCGGCATTTTTCTCCTGCCGGCCTCTCTCGCCTCCTATGGTGCCATCAGCCTGGTCGGCTGGGTCTTCACCTCCATCGGGGCCCTGCTGCTGGCTCTGGTTTTTGCCCGTCTGTCGGTGCTGGTACCTCGTGCCGGGGGACCCTATGCCTACTCCCGGGAGGGGCTGGGTGACTTCGCCGGCTTCCTGATCGCCTGGGGGCACTGGATCGCGGTATGGGCCGGCAACGCGGCCATCTGTGTGGCCTTTGTCAGTTACCTGACGGTGTTTTTCCCGGTGCTGGGCAGCAGCCCTGTCGCCTCCATCCTGACCGGGCTGGCCGCCCTGTGGGGCCTCTCCCTCGTAAACATCCGCGGCATCCATACCGCCGGCTTGGTGCAGCTGGTAACCACTGTGCTCAAGGTTCTGCCCCTGATTGCGGTCTCGCTGGTGGGCCTGTTTTACCTTAACCCCGAGCACTTCACCCCGGTCAACCGCAGCGGGGACTCCAATTTTTCCGCCATCACCGCCTGCGCAGCGCTGACCCTGTGGGCCTACCTGGGTCTGGAGTCGGCCACGGTACCGGCCGATGATGTTGAAAACCCGCGGGTGACCATCCCCCGCGCCACCATTCTGGGCACCCTGTTTTGTGCCCTCATCTATATCCTCTCGACCGTTTCCCTGATGGGGCTGATCGACCCCGACCAACTGGCCACCTCCAACGCCCCCTTCGCCGATGCGGCACGGCTGATGTGGGGCGACATCGGTTACTACGCGGTCGGACTGGGTGCCGTGATCTCCTGCTTTGGCGCCCTCAACGGCTGGATGATCCTGCAGGGACAGGTGCCCCACGCAGCCGCCCGCGACGGACTCTTTCCCGAGATCTTCAAGCGTGTTAACCGCAACGGTGTCCCCTACATGGGTATTCTGATCTCCAGCGTCCTGATTACCGTGCTGATGGTGATGAACTATACCCGCGGACTGGTAGCGGCTTTCACCTTTATTATTCTGCTCGCCACCCTGACCTCGCTGGTCCCCTACAGCTTCTCCGCCATTGCCGAGCTGATGATCCTCAGCAAACGGCGCGGCTCAGCCAACACCGAGCGACTACTGGGCCACAGCGTGATCGCCATGCTGGGATTTCTCTATAGCCTGTGGGCGATCGCCGGGTCGGGGCAGGACACCGTCTACTGGGGGTTTCTGCTCCTGATGCTGGGGTTGCCGGTCTACAGTTATGTGAAGTGGCAAAGCAGCACCCCCCCCGCCGACGGCTGACCTGAACCGGCCGCCCATGATCAGCTTTGCACCCCGCGAAAACCTTCGCCTGCTGTGCATCATTCGCGCGTTGATTGTGGGAGCCCTGTTGCTGGCGCTTATCTGGGCCCACAAGAGCCTCAACCTGCTACTCAATTTGCCCGCCCTGGGCTCGATTCTTTTGGTCAGCGCCCTGCTCACCCTGGTCACCCTCTGGCGGCTGCGCGCTACCACGCCTGTCACCCAGCCAGAGCTGTTTGGCCAGCTTCTGTTTGACCTGTGCAGCCTAAGCCTGGTGTTTTTTTTCAGTGGCGGCGCTACCAACCCCTTCCTTGCCCTCTATCTGGTCCCCCTGAGTATTGCCGCGGCCACCCTGGCCTGGCCCTACGCCTGGGCGATGCTGCTACTGTGCGTGCTTAGCTACGGAGTTCTGCTGTTTTTCTACGTCCCCCTGGCCGAGCTCTACCCGCAAGTACGGGTTGTGGGAGACAGCACGCGCATGGCGCAGATGCACGTCATGGGAATGTGGCTGACCTTCGTGGTGAGCGCCCTTCTGATCACGCTTTTTGTGGTGCGTATGGCCAGCGCCCTGAGGCGCAAGCAGCAGGAGCTCGCCGCCAACCGTGAGCGCCAGCTGCGCAACGAACAGCTGATGGCGATCGCCACTCTGGCGGCCGGCACCGCCCATGAGCTCGGCACTCCCCTGTCGACCCTCAAAACCCTGCTCCGTGAAATGCAACTGGATTACGCCTCTAACCCCGACCTCAGCCGGGATATCCAATGCCTGCTGGAGCAGGTCAACCTCTGCCGTGATTCACTCAATACGCTGGTTAGCCGCAGCCGGGACGGGCAGCCACAACCGGTCGAGGTGACAGCGCTGCTCGAACGCTTGCTGGACCGCTGGCGCCTCATGCGCCCTGAAGCGGAGATCGATCTGGCGCTGGAGCCGGGCCTCGATGCCCACCATACCCTGTGGGACCCCTCCCTCGATCAGGCCCTGCTCAACTTGCTTAACAATGCCGCCGACCAAAGCCCCCGAATCGCGCTTCAGGCCCGCCGCGATGGTGCGCAGCTGCAACTCCGTGTGCGTGATTACGGTAAGGGAATATCGGCGCGCACTGCGGAGCACCTGGGAGAGCTGTTCTTCTCCGGGAAGCGTGACGGCATGGGCATTGGCTTCAGCCTCAGCCAGGCCACCATTGAGCGCCTCGGCGGCCAGGTGCGACTCTACCGTCATCCGGAGCAGGGAACGCTCACCGAGATTATCCTCCCCCTTACCCCTGGAGCCCAATAAACGGATGAGCGAAAACCTGCCCCTACTGCTACTGATCGACGACGACACCACCTTCTTGCAGGTGATGGCAAGGGCCATGCGTCGCCGGGGCTTCGACGTCTTTACCGCCGACAGCGGAACCACCGCGCGACAGCTGCTCCAGCGCATAAAACCGGATTACGCGGTGCTCGACCTGAAGCTCCTCGATACCAGCGGGTTGGCACTGTTGCCTGAGCTCAAAGCGGTCAACCCGGCAATGGAGGTTGTACTGCTGACCGGTTACGCCAGCATCGCCACCGCCGTGGAGGCCGTCAAACTCGGTGCCAGCAACTACCTGTGCAAGCCCGCCGATGCCGATGAGGTTGCCAGCGCCCTGCTGTGCCAGCCCGCCGATCCCGGACGCCTGGAGCCGAGTGCGCCGCTCTCGGTAGACCAGCTGGAGTGGGAGCATATCCAGCGCATTCTGCAGGAACAGGGCGGTAACATCTCCGCCACCGCCCGGGTGTTGGGGATGCATCGACGAACCCTGCAAAGAAAGCTGCAGAAGCCGCCCCCCGCAGCGACGGGTGACGGCAACAGGGAGGAGGGCTAGCCCGTTATCAGATTCGGAACTGCCGAATCAGAGTGTTTTGCTGCTCCACCATATGCTGCAGGGAATCACTTTCATTGGCGGTCTGCTGGGCATTGTCGGAGGCCATCTCCGCCATTTCAGCAATGCTGGTCACACTCTGGGTCACCTGCTGGCTCACCACACTCTGCTCCTCCGCCGCGGTCGCTATCTGGGCGCTCATATCCTTGATACGACTCAGCCCCTCAACGATCGCCTCCAGCGCATCCTCGGTGTGCTGGGTGCTCTCCACACAGCTGGAGGCCTGCTCCGAACTGGAGGACATCATGGACGCCGCCTGGGACGCCTGGGTCTGCAGCTTCTCTACCGTGGCCTGGATATCCTGGGTCGACTGCTGGGTACGGCTCGCCAGGGCCCGCACCTCATCGGCCACTACCGCAAATCCACGCCCCTGTTCACCGGCCCGGGCCGCCTCAATAGCCGCATTGAGAGCCAACAGGTTGGTCTGCTCGGCAATGGTGCGAATCACATCCAGTACCGACCCGATCTCCGAGCTGAAATCGTTCAGGCGGTGGATGGTGTCAGTGGAGCTCAGCACACTTTTTTGCAGGTTTTGAATGTCGGCGATGGTTTCCAGAATCACCCGCTGGCTCTCCCCGGCCACCTCATTGAGGGATTCCACCTCCTGCAGCGAGTGCTCCACACTCCCGGCCACCTCGTGCGCCGTTGCCCCCATCTGGGTCACCGCCGAGGCCACCTGGGTGGTCTGCTCACGTTGCGACTCAATCGCTTGTAGCGAGTCCTCACTCACCTTGCGTGCCTTGGCTGCGGCATCGGATACCTGCTCCGAGCTGGCGTTGATTTGCGAGATCAGACTATGCAGGCGGCCCACCAACTGGTTGACCTGGGTGGCCAACACGCCAAACTCATCCTGACCGCTGGCATCCAGTTTGTGGGTCAGGTCGCCGGCAGCGATCTGGGAGAGGATTCGGTTTACCCGGTTGAGGGGACCGTGGATGCTGCGCCCGACCCATACCGCTACCGCGACGGCACAGACGACCGACGCCAGGCAGATCACCAGAATCAGGGTTTTATCCAGCCTCACAGTCGCACTCGCGGACTCCTGGGCAGTGGCGGCGATCGCCCGCACATCCTCCATCACGCGATTGAGGGCATCGATCGAGTGGTCGAGTGCCGCCGATTGCTGTTGCATCAACTCTGCCGTGCGCTCACTCCCGGACACCAGTTTAAGGTGGAGCTGAAGAAGGCCGTTCTCACCCCTCATCTGCTTATTAACAATGGCGAAGGAATCTTCGACGATGCCAAACACATCGGGCTCATTGGCGATGAGCCACTCCCGGTAGCCCTCCAACTCGGTCATCATTTCGAGAGCTTTGTCGACCGCCAGGGCTGCTGTTTCGCTGTCCTGGGCCGCGATCACCTCATCCACGTAGTTTCGCATGGCGCCGATCAGCGACATCATCTCCTGCAACTTACGTCCCAGCTCGCTTCCCCGTTGTTCGGCCACCATCATCCCCAGCTCGGAGGCGACAAAATCGATCTCGTACAGGTAGTCCTGCTCCGCCAGCTTGCGCGCGCGGGTGACGTCGAGATAGGCGGCGTGTTCGGCCAGCAGGCTATCCGCCCGGGAAAAAAACTCGGACGTGGACGCATCCAGCTCCTTGAGCAGCTCGCCTTCGCCAGCGGCAGTGGCCAGTTCGTTGATCTGCATGCGCTGGTGGTGATAGTGCTCGGCATGGCGGTCCAGGTTGCTGCGATGCTTGGGGAGCTCGGCAGGATTGGTCTCGATCCGGTACGCCATCACCGCCCGATTGGAGGCCAGCAGGCCCACCGCCAGCTCACTGCTACTGATCAGCAGGGGCGTTGTCTCCTGGGTCGTCACGTCGAGGCTATCGCTCAATGTCAGAATGCTTTGCAGGCCGGCACCCCCGGTCACCATCAGCAAAACCACCAGCACAGCGAACCCCAACCCGATTCGCTGGGTTACTTTTAAGCTCATTCCGCTCTCCTTTTGATACCGACGCAACTGACGAGCGACGGGTCCCCTGGGGGGGTATTATTTTATTGCACTGCCTGCAACCTTCCCTCGCCGGCGGGTTGATCGCGTCAACCGATTGCCCGGCAGGGGAACAACACTCCATATCGGCGCACAGGGTGTGTCGGCCCTGATGGGTGAAAACTTTAGCGTTATTGACTCTCCAAACCACCTCAACCGCCAGCAGCTTGACTAAAACAAACGTCTGTTTCACCATCAAGTCACAATAATAAACTCGGGCCCCCTTCATGAGCCACTCCCTCAGAAGAGTGATTTTGATTTTTATCATCCTCGCAACCCTTCCTCTCCTGTGGCTGGTCTATACCGACCAGCAGACCCAACCGGTACGCAGCGGACAACTTCATTTAACAGGGCTGGGGGGTCCCGTTGAGGTGCTCTTCGACGACTTCGGAATTCCCCATATCTACGCCCACACCAGAGAGGATGCGCAGCGCGCCCTGGGCTACCTGCACGCCCAGGACCGCCTGTTCCAGATGGACCTGCTTCGCCGTATAGGCGCAGGAACCCTGGCGGAGTTGTTTGGCGAAACCATGGTCGATACCGATCGCTTTTTCCGTACCCTGGGGGTCAACCGCTACGCCGCACAGCTGGCCGGACGCATGCGCCAGGCACCCGAGCTGCCGCAAAACCGCCTGGCCAGGGCCTACCAGGATGGCATCAACCATTACATCGCTACCCGCGCCAAGCCCCTGGAGTACCAGATCCTGCGGGTCGACCCCGAACCCTTCCGACTCGAGGATATAGGCCACACCATGGGCTACATGGCCTACAGTTTTGCCGGCGCCTTTAAAACCGACCCGCTCTACCACTGGATCGGCCAGCAGCTGGGGGAGCGCTACCTCGCCGATCTGGCCCCCGTTTATCTTGAGGGCGCCTTTACCACTGAAGCGCACCGCGTCACCACCCGCCCGGCAGCGGGCAGCGACGCCTTGCTGAGTCTCAGCGAGCAGGTTCTGCGTATCAACCGCGACCTCTTCCCCGCCGGCCACTTCATCGGCAGCAACTCCTGGGTACTGGCCCCCGAGCGCACCGCCAGCGGCAAGCCGATCCTGGCCAACGACCCCCATATTGGGATCGCTGTGCCTGCGGTCTGGTACGAAGCCCATATCAGCACCCCCGACTTCGAACTCTACGGCCACTACCTCGCGGGCATCCCCTTTGCGGTGCTGGGCAACAGCCGGTACCACGCCTGGGGACTGACCATGTTCGAAAACGATGACATCGACTTCTACCAGGAGCGGGCCAACCCCGATAACCCGCAGCAGGTATGGCACCGTGACCAGTGGCAGGACCTGAGCACCCGGCAGGAGCTGATCCGCATCAAGGGGGCAGAGCCGGTTACCCTCATCGTGCGTGAATCCGGGCACGGCCCCGTCATCAGCGACCTCAGCAAAGCGGCCATCCGCCTCGACGACAGCAGCCAGCCGGTGTCGATCTTCTGGACCTTCACCGACCCGGCCAACAACACGGTTGATGCTCTCTACCGGGTCAATAGCGCCCGCGGAATCGAGCAGTTCGAGGCGGCGGTGGCCGATATCTGGGCCCCCGGCCTGAACATCAACTACGCCGACACCCAGGGCAACATCGCCATGTGGGCCACCGGTCGCCTGCCCAACCGAGCGCCCGGGGTTCACAGCATGACCCTGCTCGACGGTGCCAGCGGCGAGCAGGATATCGACGGCTATCTCGACTTCAGCCACAACCCCCGGCGGGTCAACCCCGACAATGGGGTGATCTTCTCCGCCAACCACGCCTACTCGCAGCCCGGACAACCGATGATTCCCGGCTACTACGCCCCTGCCGACCGTGCCGAGCGGCTGCACCAGCTGCTTAGCCCGGAGAACAACGGCGACCGCCGGGACTGGACCCTGGAGGAGATGAAAGCACTTCAGCTCGACACCGAGGGCGCCCTCAACGACCATTTCCGTGATCGACTGTTGGCCAGCCTCCCTCCCCAGCAGGAGCCCCTCGCCCAGCAGGCCCTCAGCCAGCTGGCCAACTGGGACCTCCGCTACCCACTCGACAGCGTAGGCGCCACCCTCTTCGAGCGGGCCTACTACTTCGCCCTCAAAAACACCTTTGGCGACGAACTGGGGGATCGACTGGAGCTCTTCATGGCCACCTTTATGGCGGAAAACAGCTTCCAGCAGGTACTGGCCAACGCCGACTCCCCCTGGTGGGACAAATCAGGAACCGAAGCGGTGGAGCGCCGAGAGCAGATTCTGGCCGAGTCCTGGTCGCAGGCACTCGCCTCGCTGCGCAGCCAGTTTGGTGATGCGCCGAACGAGTGGGTCTGGGGCAGGGTGCACAGCATTGAGCACCCCCACCCCCTGGGCAAGATCAGGCCCCTCAACCGACTCTTCAATGTGGGCCCCTTCCCCATCGACAGCAGTAAGCGCTCACTTAGCAAAATGGGCTACAGCTACGACGAGTACCATTACCGGGTCAGCAGCAACCCCTCGACCCGCCGGATTATCCCGTTGGCCGATGTCGAACAGGCCCAGGGGATCAACCCGGTCGGCCAGTCGGGGAACCCTTTCGATCGCCACTTCGATGACCAGGCCCCGCTCTACAATCGGGGCGGCTACCGGCCCCAACTGATGAACCGCCAGCAGATCGAGCAGGCCGCGGACGAGCGCCTGGAGTTGATTCCCTAAGAGGGGCGCCAGGCAGAGGGTGCCCGCCTTCTGCCGCCGACCAGCCGATCTGCGTTTTTTGATCCATACTCTTAGGCACCCCGAGCCAACGCGATGGATCGCTATGTACACCACCCTGGTCTCCCGCCTTCTATTCCCTCTCCACGAGTCCCTTAAACGCCATAGTAGCGTCGCCCGCCATCGCCAACTCGAAGCCTCCCAATGGCTAAGCCGGGAGGAGCTAGAGCAACTGCAACGGGATAACCTGCGCCGTTTCCTGTGCCGCATCGCCGAGCAGGTGCCCTGGTACACTGAGCTCTTTGCCCGCCTCGGATTTGATCCCGCCCAGGAGGACTCCATGGCGGCCCTGCGGCAGCTGCCGTTGATGGATAAGGCCGTTATCCGTGCCCATCGTGAAGAGCTGATCGCCCGCGACGCCGGCCCACTGGCCCCGTTTAATACCGGAGGCTCCAGTGGTGAGCCGCTCAGGTTCCTGGTAGGCAAGGCACGAAAAAGCCACGACATCGCGGCCAAGTGGCGAGCCACCCGTTGGTGGGGAGTGGATATTGGCGATCCGGAGCTGGTGGTCTGGGGCTCTCCGGTGGAGCTGGGCAGTCAGGATCGACTGCGCCTGTTACGCGACCGTATGCTGCGCAGCCACCTGCTACCGGCCTTCGAAATGAGCGAAGCCAATGTTCAGCGTTACGTAGACACCATCGTCCAGCGCCGCCCCCGCATGCTGTTTGGGTATCCCTCGGCGCTGGCCCTGATCGCCAGCTTTGCAGAGCGCCGCAACGTCCCCCTCGACCGGCTCGGCATCAAAGTGGTGTTTGTCACCTCCGAGCGTCTCTACGAGAACCAGAAAGCGACCATCGAGCGGGTATTCGGTGCTCCCACAGCCAACGGCTATGGCGGCCGGGACGCCGGTTTTATCGCCCACCAGTGTCCCGCTGGCGGCATGCACATCAGCGCTGAAGACCTGGTTGTCGAGATCCTTGATGCCGATGGCAACCCCCTCCCGGCCGGCGAGCGCGGGGAGGTGGTGGTGACCCACACCGCCACCCACGAATTTCCCTTTGTACGTTACCGCACCGGCGACCTGGCCAGCCTCAGTACCGCCTGCTGTCCCTGCGGCCGGGGGCTTCCCCTGCTGGAGCGTATCGAGGGGCGGACCACCGACTTTCTGCTGGCCCGCGATGGCACCGTGCTTCACGCCCTGTCGCTGATCTATATCCTGCGGGACCTGGAGGCGGTACGCGAGTTTCGGATAGTGCAGGAGAGTCTGGAGGAGATTCGCCTGCAACTGGTGGTCGGCGATGAGTATGACCCTGCACTGGAGCAGCAGATCATTGCCGGGGTGCGCCAGCGACTGGGGGAGGTTCGGGTGGTGGTCGAGCGTCTGGAGGAGCTTCCCCGCGAGCGCTCAGGCAAGTTTCGCTACGTCAGCAGCAAACTGGCGGTCGACTGGAGCTCGGCCGCGCAGCCCTTGAGCGGACCGCTTTAGTCCTCGTCGTTGCCAACCCGGTAAGCCTCGGGCACCTGCTTGATGCCATCGACCCGCACCCCCAGATCCTTGACGATGCCATCCTTGACCGAATAGACCCAACCATGCACGGAGAGATCCTGTCCTCGACGCCAGGCGTTCTGGACAATATTGGTGTGGCATACATTACCCACCTGCTCGATCACATTGAGTTCACACAACAGGTCCGCCCGAGCCTCTTCGTCCGTCAGCATGTTGAAACGGTCCTGGTGCTGGTGGTAGATATCACGAATCACCCGCAGCCAGTTGTCGATCAGCCCCAGCTCCGCCTGCCCCAGTGCCGCCTTGACGCCGCCACAGCCATAGTGGCCGGTAACGATGATGTGCTTGACCTTTAACACCTCAACCGCGTACTGAAGTACCGCAAGGCAGTTGAGGTCAGTATGGATCACCACATTGGCTACGTTACGATGCACGAACAGCTCGCCGGGAAGCAGGCCAACAATCTCATTGGCCGGCACCCGGCTGTCGGAACAACCGATCCAGAGGTATTGGGGGGACTGTTGCTGGCTGAGCTTGTTGAAAAAATCCGGGTCTTCCTGAAGGATCTTCTCGGCCCACTCGCGATTGTTGTTTAACAGGTTAGTGAGATCGGTCATGTGATGGGATACCTGGGATAAGATCCACGCAGTATACCAGCTGTGTCAGCGCCTCTTTTTTAAGAAACGTAACAGCAGCCAGAGACTGAGTATCAGCAGCAGCGCCACCAGCGAGTATAGCGTCCACGCGATCCCCCCCGTATTAGCCAGCATCGCCCCTGGTGACAGGCTGGAGCGCTCAACCATGCGCTGCTCCCCGCTGACTCCATCGAGGGCGATATCAGCGATACCATCACCGCTGGTATCGGGCAGCGCACTGAAGTAGTCGAGTAGCGCTTTCCAGGCCTTGATCTCCTGTACCCCGGCTCGTGTTTCATCGCCGTCCACAATGGTCGCGCGAATATCCGCCAGCGGCCGACCGGAGGCATCCCGCGGGGTAGCCGACAGAAGTCCGTAGCTGATATCCCCGATCAGCCAGGTAAAGCCGCCCACGTAGGTGGTGCCGCCAATGCTGAAGAGCTCGGGATTATCCGCCGACAGATCGAGCTCCCGATAGCCCCGCTGCGAATCCCCCAGCTCCACCCGGGTAACCCGGTCGAAGGGGGGACGATAGTTATTGTAGGTAACCCGCACACCCGATAAGCGGGGAAAGTAGGAGTCCCCCCGCAGCTGGTAGCCCAGCAACAATACCTCGAAGATGCTCTTCAGGTCGGGGGGCCGAAACCACACCTTCATCAGGGGGTAACCGGGTTCATCGTTGAGTTCGCCGATGCCCAGAGGCTCCAGCCGATAGAGATCGGAGACCGCCTGCACCCCGCTTCGCCCTCGCCAGAGGTCGTCGCGAATGGTGCCGTTGCCGGTCAGGGCAATATCGGCCCCGGTGGCGGCGCGCAGGGCATCGGTGACCAGGTTACCCAGCACCGGATCCCCGTATTCACGGGTCAGGGTGCGGGGTGTGGTGACCAGCGGCTGATCGAAACGGTAGCCGAAGTCCTGCAGCACCTGCGCGGTAACCTGCGCCTTGAGGGCCTCAATACGGGCAGTGATCGCCGGGTCGCCCGGAGTACGGTCATCCACCGGATGCAGCTGATAGTCCACCACCCGCACCCGGCCCGCCTCCCGCGACAGCACCAGCTCACCCAGGTACTGTCCCTCGGAACCCGCCTGCACAATAGGGGTGTCACCCACCATAATGGGGCGCGAAAGCGGGGTGTGTGAGTGGCCACCGATCACCAGGTCGATACCCGGCACCTGCTGGACCAGGGTCACCTCCTCCCCTTCCCACTGGCCATCCTTGCCCGCAATCACCCCCATATGGGAGAGCAGGATCACCAGCTCTGCCCCCTGCTCGCGCAGGGTGGCGACCATCCGTTGCGCACTGTCCACCTGCTCAGCGAGGGTCACCGGCGCCTTGTTGGGGGCCACCTCACCGGCATCCACCCCCATCAGGCCGAACAAGCCAAAGGTGACGCCCCCTCGCTCCAGCAACATTCCCTCCCGGATCAGACCCGCCTCGACCACCGCCTGCAGGCTGTCATCGGCCGGGTCGTCGGCATCGAACACCAGGTTGGAAGCCAATACAGGCACCAGTCCGGGGGTGTGTTGCTGGGCGGCGCGAAACATCCTGGCCAGCCCATCGGGGCGAAAATCGAACTCGTGGTTGCCCAGGGTGACGGCATCGTACCCCAGTTGGGTGAGCAGCTGCAGCTCGGCCCCGGTCTCGCGAGTGAGGGTATGGAACAGGGTACCCATGCTGAAGTCGCCGCCGTCAAGCAGCAACACCGGCCCCTGGGATCCGGCGGCCTGGCGCCGTTCATTAATGAGGGTGGCCAGGCGAGCAATGCCGCCGCGGGTATCGTCGTCATTGATACTCTGGGGGCTGTACTCCAGATTGGGGCCAAACCCCAGCAGGCGCGATTGCCAGTCGTTGGTGTGGAGCACCGTAATGGTCTGGGCCATCGCCGGCAGGACAGTCACTAGGGTGGTCAGCGCGGCCCACAGCCGCAGGGTCTTAAACATCAAGGCCCCTCCTTTGCATCGCGGGTGATCTTGTGGTGGTAACGACAGCAGTGTAGTCCCCGCCCGGGGTGGCATAAAGCCAACAATGGCGACACACCGGGGGCAAATGGGTTCACTTCAAGCCAGGCCTAGGCGCTGCAAGGGGAACGCTACTCCTCCCAGGGCCCCGCCCCCTCAAAGCTGTAGGCCATGATCAGGCAATCCTCCCGCCCACCGACGGCCGGGTAGTAGTTCTTGCGCCGCCCCAGCTCATTGAACCCCATCGATTCGTACAAGCGGATCGCCGCCAGGTTGGAAGGACGCACCTCAAGAAACAGGGTTTCGGCCTTCACCCCCAGGGCAATATCCAGGAAGTGCTGTAAAAAGTCGCGCCCGATCCCCAACCCCTGGGTCTCCGGGCTCACCGTAATATTGAGCAGGTGGGCCTCGCCGGCGGCGGCACTGAGCACACCATGACCAATCAGCCGCGAGCCCTTCTCGATCACCCAGCAGCTGTAGCCGGGTTTCAGGCAGCCGGCGAAGATTCCCCGGGTCCAGGGGTGGCTGAAAGCGCGCACCTCGACCGCCATCACCGCATCCAGGTCGGCCTCCACCATCGGCCTAAACCGATAATCCCGCTCGACCATTGCCCTAGGACTCCCTGGTGGTTTGCAGGTAGCCACGCAAAGCGTGCCAGGTTTCCCGTTTCAATTCGGGTAACTTCATCAGGGCGTTTAGGCTGTGGCACAGCAGCAGGGTACGCTCCCCTTGTGTGACCACCTGGCCCGGCTCCTGATGCTCGTCGAGCAGCAGCGAGATCGCCTGCGGGCCGAGCAGCATCAACCGGGTACAGCGATTCCAGCGCTCATCCTGCTGCAGCCAGTGCACCAGGGTGTCCCGGGCCACCCCTATGCCCTGGTCGATGGCACCGTTGTCCACCAGGGGCCAGTGAAAGCCTTTGCGCTCCTGGGGGTCAAGGGGCCAGCCGATGCTGCGGGCGATATCCTGCAACAGCTGCTGATGGAAGCGGGTAAAGCCACCCACCTCCGAATGGGGGAGGTCGGCGATCACCCAGTGGCGGTCGCTGAGGGCAATGATCTCCAGTCGGCAGCGGGGCACTTCGACCGCGGCAGGGGGCTCCAGGTCCGTGGCCACCCCCTCCGTCTCCACCCTCGGCGCATCAGCGTCCGGCGGTGCCACCACCAGCGGTGGAGCGACCTTGGGCTTGGGCGCCACCGGCGCCTGCGCCGATTGTTTGAGCGCGGCCAGGGCTTCCTTCCCTCCCCGAGGGCTGGCCGGGGGGCGCGCCTGGGGAGCACCGGCGGGGGCGCTCAGTTGTGGCGCATAGCGCGGCTCAGCGGCCGTGTCGGGCATGGGGTTTGGCAGCGGACTGGCCGTCGCCCCGGCCTGGGGCTGCGGCCGGGACGACTGATCCCAGATCCAGGCACAGCGGGTCGAGGGCTTGGCACAGGGCAGCCGCTTACGGGCAAACCAGGGCTGGACACCCATGGCACTGAGGTACTGCTGGCGCTGCTGCTCTAGCACGGCGAAGGCTTCCGGTCAGACATCCGCAATCTGCGGGTGGGCCCGATCAACGCCCTTGCACAGCAGGTTGAGGGCGTTGATATAGGCCTTTTCCGAGGCCACGATGATATCGGTGTCGGCACCGTT
Organism: Aestuariirhabdus litorea; assembly: GCF_003864255.1. Lineage (NCBI taxonomy): Bacteria > Pseudomonadati > Pseudomonadota > Gammaproteobacteria > Oceanospirillales > Aestuariirhabdaceae > Aestuariirhabdus > Aestuariirhabdus litorea. The sequence continues at coordinate 1,213,902 of NZ_QWEZ01000002.1, read as the reverse complement.
GCCGTTGACGATCCGGCCCCCCTTCTCAAGCCGTACGGTCACCTCGCCCTGGGAGTCAGTTCCCTTGGTGATGGCGTTAACGGAGTAGAGCACCAGTGTAGCGTCCGACTGGGCGATCTTTTCGATCGCCTTGAAGACCGCGTCCACAGGCCCGTCGCCGACGCACTCAACGCTCTGCTCCTGACCATCCACATTGAGGGTAACCCGGGCCATGGGGGTCTCGCCGGTACGCGAGCATACCTCGGAGCAGACCAGCTTATAGGTTTCGGGGACGTCGGCCGCCAACGTATCGCTGACCAGCGCCTGCAGATCCTCGTCGAAAATTTCGTGCTTCTTATCCGCCAGCTCCTTGAAGCGGGCAAAGGCTGTATTGAGCTCGGACTCGGTGTTGAATCCGATCCCCAACTCCTCAAGTCGACTCTTGAAGGCCGCGCGACCGGAGTGTTTGCCCAGCACCATTTTGTTGGTGGTCCAGCCGACGCTTTCGGCACTCATGATCTCGTAGGTTTCGCGGTGCTTGAGCACCCCGTCCTGGTGAATCCCGGACTCATGGGCAAACGCATTGGCCCCCACGATCGCCTTGTTGGGTTGTACCGGGAAACCGGTAATACCGGACACCAGCTTGGAGGTGGCGACGATGTGACGGGTGTCGATATTGGTCTCCAGCCCCAGCAGGTCCTTGCGGGTTTTGAGCGCCATCACAAACTCCTCCAGCGAGGCGTTTCCCGCCCGCTCACCGAGTCCGTTGATGGTGCACTCCACCTGCCGCGCCCCCTGCACCACCGATGCCAGCGAGTTGGCCACGGCCAGACCGAGATCATTGTGGCAGTGCACCGAGAAGATCGCCTTGTCGGCATTGGGGATACGAGCGATCAACTGGGCAATGGTCTCCCCAAACTGGTGGGGAATGGCATAGCCGACCGTGTCGGGAATGTTGATGGTGCGAGCACCAGCATCGATCGCCGCCTCGATGATGCGGCACAGAAAGTCGATCTCGGAGCGCCCCGCATCCTCGCAGGAAAACTCCACATCGGCGATCAGGTTACGGGCCCGCTTGACCGCATAAACCGCCTGCTCCACCACCTGCTCGGGCTGCATCCGCAGCTTGTGCTGCATATGGATGGGGGAGGTGGCAATAAAAGTGTGGATACGGCCGGATGCCGCTCCCCTGAGGGCCTCACCCGCGCGATCGATGTCGTTATCCAGCGCCCGCGCCAGGCCGCAGACCGTACTCTCACGGATGGTTTCGGCGACCGCTTTAACCGCCTCAAAGTCACCGGGGCTGGCGACCGGGAAACCCGCTTCGATCACATCCACCCGCATCATCTCCAGAGCCCGGGCAATGCGCAGTTTCTCCTCGCGGGTCATGGAAGCACCCGGACTCTGCTCGCCGTCGCGCAGCGTAGTATCAAAGATCACAACCCGATCGTTACTCATGCCTCAACCCCCTCTCATTCCATACGCGCAGGGCAAGCCAGCCGCCCGCGAATTGCGGCCAGTTTATCAGTTAACAGAGCGGGAGAATATGCCAGCAAAGCCTCAACCGGCGACTCGATTGGCCGCCGGTTGAGCGCCGAACTTATTGCACGGGGGGACGAAGGTTGATCTCGACTCGACGGTTCAGGGCGCGGCCACTGGTACTGTCGTTACTGGCGATAGGCTGGTCGGGGCCGGCGCCAAAATAGGAGATCCGCGGGCCGGCCACGCCCTGGTTAACCAGGTAGCTGGCAACGCTCTGGGCGCGCTTTTCCGAGAGGCTCATATTGTACTGGCGGCTCCCTGTGCTGTCGGTGTGGCCTACGACCTCGACGGTGTTCTTGTCGAACTCCTGAAGCACCAGTGCAACCGACCCCAACACACTGTAGAAGCTTGCCTGGATGTTATAGGAGTTGGTCGCAAAAGTGATGTTACCCGGCATGATCAGCTTGAGATCATTGCCGTTGCGCTGTACCTGCACGCCGGTACCCTGCAGGCGCTGGCGCAGGGCCGCCTCCTGCCGGTCGGTGTAATACCCATACCCGGCACCGGCCGCACCGCCCAGGGCCGCACCCGCCAGTGCCCCATCCTTACCATTAGCCAGGCCACCGACCACAGCCCCTGCCAAGGCACCAATGCCACCATATTTGGTGGTTTTGTTGATCTCCTGCTCGCCGGTATAGGGGTTCGTGGTCTGGCAACCGGCCAGCAAAAGGGCGCTGAGACTGATTGCAGTTAACTGTTTGATCATAGGTGCTATTCCTGTGTTCTATGGGTCTTTTCGCCCGACAGTACCGCTGAAGGAGCAGCGCCGTCACGGCCGTTTCCAACAATCTAGCAGAAAAAGGGTAAAGGAAGGGTAAGGAGGATCACAGCTTTGCGTATTCTCCGCCCGCCTTTACCCTTCCCGGGCATCGGTTACACCAACCCCAGCTCCCGCGCTTTGGCAGCTGCCTGGGTCCGGCTTCTTACTTCCAGCTTGTTGTTGATGCGGCGGGCGTGGGTCTTCACGGTGTGCAGCGAAATAAAGAGCTTGTCGGCGATCTGCTGGTTCGAGAGCCCGCTGGCGATCAGCTTGAGTACCGCCATCTCCCGTTTGCTGATCGGCTCATTCAACTGGCGGTTAATTTCCAGAAGGCGGTTTTCCGCGCTCTCCTTTTCCGGGCTGCTGGGTGCCTTCGCGCAGATCATGGCCAGCATCCGCCGCGCAAACTCGTTCTCCCCCAGCTGCTGCAGAGGGGCAACAATGGCATCGCCCAGCTCTCTGAAGGGGTAGATCATCCCCGACCCCTCCAGCAGTTCAAGCGCCTCCCGCAGGCGCTCTTGCGCCTCAGTCACCTGACCAGCCAGATTACGGGCGGCCGCCTCGTAGAGCAGGGCAACCCCCTGATAATTGTAAAGCTGCTGTCGGCGGTACTTGTCCGCACTGACGGCCGCCACCTCAGCCGCCCCCTGGGGATTGCCATCGGCCAGCAGCAGCCGACAATAGATCAGCTTGGTCAGGCCCGGCAAAAAGTGCAGGTAGGGCGGGGGCCACACCTGTTCGCTGTCATAGAGCTCAACCAACCGCTCGAGCCAGCCCCGGGCCTGCTCGAGTTTGCCCTGGTAGATCCAGAGGTCACACTTCAGCACCGTCAGCCAGGCCAGGTAGAACACCTGGGGAATATCCCACAGGTTCATCAAGCGCTCGACCTCGGCGAGCATGTTAAAGGCCGCCCCAATATCCTTACGGTTGCGGTAGATCAGGATACGGACCGTATACCCCAATACCACGGAGACGTCCCGGGCCCGTTCGGCGATGGGAATGCCCCTGCGGGCCCAGCTCTCCGCTTCGTCGAGATTCTGCTGCTTCCACAGGGCAAACCCCTTGAGCATGTAGAGGCGACCCAGGCTGGTGGTATCGGCATCGCAATAGATCCGCTTGGTATGCTCATCGATATGGCGCACAGCAATATCCAGGTGCCCCCGATCCATCATCAGGGAGGCCTGATCAAAGCACATAAGCAGCTCAAACAGGCTATGCCCCGAGCGCTGAGCCTCCTCGACTGACATCCGGTTATAGTCCCGTGCAGGCTCTATCTGCCCCCGGCTGAGGTGGCAATTACAAAGCACCGACAGTGCAATAATACGCGCGCCATAAGACTCTGGGGGGAGTTGCTCCAACGCCGCCTGGGCAGATTCTTCCGCACCTTTAAGGTCAGAGCGCCCCCGCAAAATCACCGCCCGGATCGCGAGCTCCTGCCCCCGATAAAAGGCATGCTCCTTCTCTCCGAATTTTGAAAGCGTGGCAAGCAGGCGCTCAGCTTCCGCCAACTGGCAGCTGAGAGCCAACGCCCAACTGTAGATCACCACCAGGCGGGGGCGTCCTGTGATCAGCTGTTCCGGCAGCTCCGCCCGCCAGCTGAGTAGCTGCGACAGATTCTGCTCTGCCAGCAGCTGCTCCTCCGATAAGCCCTGCACAAGGCGGGATGCGCCGTCGACATCATTGGCTCGCAATGCATAGTCCACCGCTTGCGGCATCTGGCCACGTTCATGGAACCAGCGACTCGCCCGCTCCCACACGAGGGTTGTTCGCAGATTGCCGCGCTGCACGCTCTGTTCCTGTAGGAATTCGGCAAACAGGTGGTGGTAGCGATACCAGGTACCTTCATGGTTAAGGGGCACCAGAAATACCCCCTTACTGCGGAGCAGCTCCAGCAGCTCCAGGCTGTTCTGGCGATGCCCCACCGCATCACAGAGCTTGGCGCTAAAACTATCGAGCAGGGCCGTATCGAGCAAAAACTCCTGAACTTCCCTACCCAGGCGGACAAACACCTCCTCCAGCAGATAGTTGGCGATAAACTGCTCGGTACCTTTCAAGGCCCTGATATGCTGGCAAGGGTCGGATTCACGACTGAGCGCCATGACAAAAAGACGCAAGCCGGTAATCCACCCCTCACTGCGCCGCTCAACCAACGAAATATCACCGGAAGTGAGACCGTTGAAGCCTTCCCCGAGAAGATAGCTTTCGATCTCCTCGTGGGTAAAGCGCAGCTCCTCCTGCCCGATCTCAGCCAGCTGGCGATTGAGGCGCAATTTTGAGATCGCCACCCCCATTTGGTAACGACTGGTTAACAGCAGGCGAACATTGGGGGGTAAATGGTCGAAGAGAAAGTGCATACACTGATGCACCGCCTCCCGGTTTATCACGTGATAGTCATCGAGGGCCAACACCAGCGGCTGCTTTAGCTGCCATAACTCCTCCAGCAAGGGAGTGAGTACCGACTCAAAAGAGAGGGGTTGGTGCGCCTGATGAACGCTCAACTGCTCCAGAGAGGCCTCGCTGGCTCCCTCGTCGAGGCAACGGCCGAATGCGTGAACAAGATAGGTGAGGAAGCGCTGAAGGTTATTGTCGCGCTCATCAAGAGACAACCAGGCAACCCGGTGGGTTTCAGACAGTCGTTGCAGCCACTCAATGGCCAGGGTCGATTTACCAAAACCGGCCGGGGCGCTGATTACCGCCAGCCGACAGTTTGACCGGTCTAACAGCTCGATCAGTCGAGGCCGAGGAATATGCCCCTGTGGCAGAGGCGGGCGATAAAGCTTCATCCCCAGAATTGTTCCGGGAAGCGTTGACTCGCCCCTACTCGCCCGAACGTTGGTTAACGAGGGGGGATCTATCTCTCGACTCACTACCATTCTCGCCCTGCTTCTCTGCTGTTCGAGATGCAGTACATCGCCGCATCTCGTGATTATCAGTTGCATTATGCAGTGTCGGGCAAGAGCAAATCAATTCGGACTCAGCGGTCAACACTAACCCAGGTCATGAAATTCCCCGATTGGGGTCGAGCCGATGGGGCCTGCTTGGATCGCCTCCCGACCCTGCGTTAGCCGACCTTCAACCGGAAGCTTACGGCATCAGGCGCTGCCGCCGTTCCTGGCTCTCGACCCAAAGAGATGTCGGGAGTGTCTGTATTGACGATAGATAGCCACAGGAGCAAAAAACGGCTGCGGCATACGACTGACAGGGATGTCTGGAGTGTCGTTTTTGCAGGAAAAAAAACGACCTGTTACCCCAAGGATCGCTATCGGCATACCGACTCTCCCTGGGCATAAGCCGCTAACGCCCTCCCTGGCTCTCGCGGCATACCACCTTTCCCTGGGCATAAGCCGCTAACGCCCTCCCTGGCTCTCGCGGCATACCGCCCTTCCCTGGGCATAAGCCGCTAACGCCCTCCCTGGCTCTCGCGGCATACCGCCCTTCCCTGGGCATAAAAAAGCCGGGCAAAGCCCGGCTAAATCAAGAGTAGGTTGACGGCCAGTCAGGCTGGCCGTCTATGAGGTTTAGCGTACACCGGAACGGCGCAGGGCCGCAGGCGTATAGTCCTTAGTGGTGGCTTCAAAGCCGAACTGATAGCCAATTTTCTCTTCGTTTTGCAGGCCCAGCACGAGATAGCGGCCGGCAAGCAGATCATTGAGGGTCTCAGCGGCGTACCATGGAGTACCGATGGGGTAGAAGTGCATATTGTACGCCTGAGCGACACGCCACAGCTGTCCACGGCCATCGAAGTGGTCAATCACCGATGCCTGCCAGCTGTCCTCGTCGAGGAACATCACCCGCTTGGCATAGATATGACGCTCACCCTCTTTCAGCGTACCCACAACTTCCCACACACGGTGCAGCTCGTAACGAGTGTACTGGGGGTCGATATGGCCCGCCTTGATGATGTCTTCGTAGGTATGCTCGTTAGAGTAGAGGTTGTAGCTGTTGTAGGGGATGTACATCTCCTTTTTACCCACCAGCTTCCAGTCGTAACGATCGGGGGCTCCGTTATACATATCGAAGTTGTCTGAGGTGCGCAGACCGTCGGAAGCAGTACCCGGGCCATCGTAGGCTACCTGAGGCGCACGACGCACCCGGCGCTGACCGGCATTGTAAACCCAGGCCATACGCGGCTGCTCAACCTGGTCGATGGTCTCGTGGACCAGCAGAACATTACCCGCCAGACGCGCCGGCTCCAGTACGCGCTGCTTGAAATAGAACAGCAGGTTGTTGAGGTTACCATCGAAGTCGGTCACCTTGTCACTGAAGGTAAACTCATCCTGGAACTTCACCGCAGAGAACGAGCCAGAGGTCGTCGGGGTGGCCTGGATAATGGTACGTTTGGTACTACCACCGCGATAGCGAACCGTATGGTTCCATACCGCCTCAACACCGGCCTGGGGGATCGGGAAGGGGGTAGATCCAATGTGCTTGTAGTTCTTCAGGCCATTGCCGCCACGAACCGTGTCCACAGAGGTCGCGTTGGCAAAGGTCTGCTCCTGCACCTCCTGGGGCACCGTCGCCGTACGATGGGTGGGGTAAACCGGCATGCTGTAGGTTTCAGGGTACAGCTTGAACATGGCCTTCTGGCCTTCGCTCAGCTTGTCCGCATACTGCTCATAGTTTTGAGCCGTGATGGTGAACAGAGGCTTCTCGTCCGCAAAGGGATCGGCCAGGCTACCGTTTTCGTCAAAGGGTGCGTAAGCCTTGGTCAAACCGCCGGTCCACTCGGGAATGGTGCCATCGGCATTACCTGCACGCTCGGCGCCCAACGGAGTCAGGTCCTTGTTCAGTCGGGCCGCTTCCTCGGGAGAAACGGCTGCCATCACACTGGCGCTCATCAGGGTCAGCGCCATGGCGCCGGCACCGATCAGTTTCTTATGCATATTCATTTATAATTCTCTCCGTAATCTGTCGCTTAGAAGCTGGCGCTAACGCTGGCAGCAAAGAAGTCACGATCGGTACTGGTGTTGTAGTCGCCACCGAAAAAGTCGGTGTAGGACACTGACGCCTTGTAGGTATTGAGGTACTCACCGGTCAGGCCAACAGAAACCGCCTTGCGCCCCTCATTGAAGTTCTGGCCCCAGCCATCCACATCGTGGGAAAAGGCCACACTGGGTGTCATGTTGATACCGGCAAAGACGTCGTTGTACTTGGCACTCACGCGTGCACGATAACCCCAGGAGAAGTCGCTGTAGTAACCGTCGCCATGACACTGCGCCTTACTGTCACCGGCAGGCGAGCCGAACTGTGCCGCCAACCCTAAACAGGCGCCGGCTTTATCAGCCCCCGGGCCATAAACGGGGTGACGACCTAAGCGCTCACCGCCCTTGTCAGGGTCATCCAGACCGCCGATCCAGTTGGCGCCGGCTTCGGCCACCAGCGACACACGGCTGGCGCCCAACACCTGGTCAAAGAAATGGATAGCGGTTACCTGGGCCTGGGTCACCTCTTTACGGCGATAGGCATTAAACCCTTCACCGGAATAGGGCAAACCTGTCACTCCAAGCTGAGTGAAAGGCTCTACCAGTGCCAGCAGCGAGTCGACGGTATTGGTGGTCAGTGGCTGGTTGGGACGGTAGCTCACCTCACCGCTGACAGCGGTTTGACCCAGGGTCGTGGCAAAACTCAAACCGTAGAGGCGAATATCCTCCGGGTACTGCACTTGATACTGACTGAAGAACAGCGCATCAAAAACCGGGTCTCCAAGGATGTCAGCTTTATCACCGGACTCACCAAAACCAAGGCTGGGCAAGCGGCTGTGATAGTTCATAAAGTAGGCGCCGAACTCGGTCTCACCCAGCTCCTCGGCGTACCAACGAATGGCCGCACCCCACTGGCCGTCATCGCTGGGCTCGTCGTCTTTGGCGCGCTTCAGCCCCTGGGACTGCACAGCTACCGTCATACGGTCATTACAGCCCTCGGTAACGGTATCGGTACCGAAGAAGGTGCCGCAGTTGTCCAGGGTCGTGGGCTTCCACTCGAACTGGTAGAAGGCTTCGAGGGAGAGGGTATCGGACAGGCCCTGCTGCACGTAGAGCATCTCCAACGGCATCAGGCCTTCCTTGATCTCGGCACCCGGCTTGCGGAAGGCGGAGACATCGATCGGGTTGGCGGAGTTGATGCTGTTCTGGATAAAGGTGGACTCACCCCAGCTGACCACCTGGCTGCCGAGGCGAACCGTACCGGGCTGGTCAAACAGCTCATAGTTGTGCCATACGTAGTAGTCGAGCAGCTCGGCGCCCTTGCTCTGGGACAGGGCAGGCTTCCCTTTGTCGCTCAGCTGGATAAATTCCGTCTCGCGGCGCTGCTCAAAGTCGTACCAGTACTTGCCGCGAACAAAGACACCGCTATCGCCGTAGGTCAACTCCAGGTCGTGAATACCCTTCACCACCTCAGAGAAACGCTGCCCCTTTTTGTAGTTCAGCTTGCCGTCGTCGGTGGTGCTACTGAACGCCCGCCCCCCGGTCTTACTGTTGTTGCTGTAATAGTCCTTGTCAGCGTCTGCCGCTGCCCAGCTGACGCCGTAAGAGAGGGTGGAATCGAAGTTACCCCTGATCTCCCCATCCATCAGCTCGAAACTGATGGCCTGGGCCTGAGAGGAAAGCACTGCAGCGGTTACCGCAGCTGCCAGTGGCAGACGGGTAAACTGGTGCCAGGTGCGTGAGGAATTACGCATACTCATTGGACACTACTCCGTTGTTATTATCGTTTTTTGTGTTGTGAGGGGACGTTGATCGCCCCTCTTATTATTGTGTTTTAGCCAGGTTTTAGGTCTCAGCTAAACTACAGTCCCACTATAAACGCTGGGGATTACACGATTAATCATCCTAAGGAGTGATAATCACCCAGCGCCGCGGGGCATCATACGGAGGAGAGAAAAGCCCCTCCTCCATTCAGTGAATCAGCGTAGTCAGCCCGTATTTGCTTTTTATTGAGCTTGCCCACACTGGTTTTGGGAATCGACTCCACCACAGCAATCTGGGTAGGAATCGCCCACTTATTGATTCGTCCTTCATCCACATACTGCTTTAGATGCTTCTTGATGCTGGCGGCATCCACATCTTCACCCGGCTTGACCACCACCAACGCAAAGGGACGCTCATCCCATTGCGGATCGGGCACCCCCACCACCGCCACTTCGGCGATGGCCGGATGCAGGCTCATCAGCCCTTCCAGCTCAAGGGATGAGATCCACTCGCCGCCGGTCTTGATCACATCCTTGATACGGTCGCGAATCCTGACGATACCCAGTTCATCAATGGTGGCCACATCGCCGGTATGCAACCAGCCATTGGCCCATAGCTCTTCGCTTTTCTCGGGCTCCTTGAAGTAAGCCTGGGTCAACCAGGGCGCACGAACAACCACTTCGCCGACGGTTTCTCCGTCGTGGGGCTGGAATTTCCCATCGCCATCAACCACCTCAAGCTGCACCAGCGGCACCGGGACTCCGGCGGCAATCCGGTAATCCATCTGCTCCTCATCGGAGAGCTGATCACGCATCACCTCGGTGACATAGGCAGCGCTCAGCAGCGGGCAGGTCTCCGACATACCGTAAGCGGCTGATAGCTTGATCCCCTTCTCCAAAGCCGCCAGCGCCAATCCCTTGTTGAGGGCCGACCCGCCAATCAACACCTTCCAACCGCTGAAATTGACCTCCTGCGCGCGCTTGCAGCCCATGATCATCTGAATGATCGCCGGCACACAGTGGGAGTAGGTGACCCCTTCCCGCTGCTGCAGGTCCACCAGCAGATCCGGCTCGTAGCGCCCCGGATAGACCTGTTTGATCCCCATCATGGTGGCCACATAGGGAACCCCCCAGGCGTGCACATGGAACATCGGTGTTACCGGCATGTAGACGTCATCGGAGTTCATCAAGGGCGTACTGCCAAGGCCGCCCATCACCGCCGTCTCAACCAGGGTGTGCAGCACCAGCTGGCGGTGGGTGAAATAAACCCCTTTGGGGTTACCGGTGGTGCCGGTGGTATAGAAGGTGGTGGCGACGCTGTTTTCATCAAAATCGGGAAACTCACACTCGGCCGGCTGCGCCGCCAGCAAGGCTTCGTATTCACCCACAAAAGGAAGATCCGATGGCACCTGGGCGTCATCGTTATCGCTGATCAACAGGTAGTTTTCCACCGTGGTGAACTGATCGTGCATCCCCTTGAGCAGGGGCAGGAACTCATCGTTCACCAGGATCAGTTTGTCTTCAGCGTGATTGACCGTGTAGATAATCTGGTCAGGGGAAAGGCGCACATTAATGGTGTGGATAATCGCGCCAATCATGGGGATGGCAAACATGGCTTCCAGATAGCGATGGCTGTCCCACTCCATCACCGCTACCACGTCGCCCGGACCAATACCGGACGCCTTGAGGGCGTTGGCAAGGCGACAGATGCGCTCGTTTAGCTGATTGTAATCGTAGCGGACACGGTCACGGTAGACGATCTCTCTGCCTGACTCATAACGACGGCCAGACAGCAGTAACTGCTTGATAAGTAAGGGGAAGGGATAGGCCGAGGGAGTCGGCGCCAACACTCGAGTCTGTGACATAGGATCAACTCTATCTTGTTGTTATTTTGCCCGACCCCCGCTGGGGCCGGACTGGAATCTGCTCTTAGAGGGTCACTATAGCCCTCGCCCATCAACCGACCCTATCGCCATAAAGTATGATTTTGAGCCTGGGAAGGAGGATTCAGGGCCCCGAATGCTTCGACTTTGTTACTATGCGCGACATGGGATTGCCGCCTCCAGCCATAGTGGCTAGTGTCCGGCTACCACAAAGCAGACGCCTTTGAGGGATCTGCTAGAATCAGCCACCCCTTCCAGCGGCCCAGGCCCGCTGCGGGTTGCCTAGATCATTCGAGCGCTGCTCTGGAGTCAGCCCGAAACGTTAGAGCCCGCGCGGCCCAGAGCCGTGACGAGCCTTGATATACAGGAGCGAGTAAGATGTCAGAAGATAAGGTAGTTATTGTCAGCGGTGCACGCACACCCATGGGCGGCTTCCAGGGTAGCCTCGCCAGCGTTGGCGCACCGGAGCTGGGCGCTATCGCCATTCGCCAAGCCGTGCAACGTGCCGGAATTGAGGCGTCTGATGTGGAAGAGGTCATCATGGGCTGCGTACTGCCCGCTGGCCTCAAGCAGGGCCCCGCACGCCAGGCTTCACGAGCAGCGGGGCTGCCCGATGCCACCGGTTGCACCACCATTAACAAGCTGTGCGGCTCCGGTATGAAGGCCACAATGCTGGCCCACGACCTGATCAAAGCCGGTAGTAACCGCGTGATGGTCGCCGGCGGTATGGAGAGCATGAGCAATGCTCCCTATATACTCCCCAAGGTTCGCCAGGGTCTGCGCATGGGCCACGGCGAGGTCAAGGACCACATGTTCCTGGACGGTCTCGAGGACGCTGAAACCGGTCGCCTGATGGGCTCCTTCGCCCAGGAAGTTGCTGATCGCTATGGCATTACCCGGGAAGAGATGGATGCCTTCGCTATCGAGTCCCTGCGCCGTGCCCAGCGCGCCATCGACAGCGGCGCCCTCAAGGATGAAACCGTTCCGGTCAGCGTGAAAAGCCGCGCCGGCGAAACCCTGGTGGTGGACGACGAACAACCCCACAACGCCAACATCGACAAGATCCCCGGACTGCGTCCCGCCTTTGCCAAGGAGGGGACCATTACGGCGGCCAACGCCAGCTCCATCTCCGATGGCGCCTCTGCGCTGGTACTGATGACCGAGTCCGAAGCCGCCAAACGCGGCCTCCAGCCGCTGGCGCGCATTGTTGGCCACAGCACCCACTCCCAGCACCCCTCCGAATTCACCATCGCGCCGGTCGGCGCCATGAAGAAGCTGTTCGACAATACCGGCTGGAGCAAGGATGAGGTGGATCTGTACGAGATCAACGAGGCCTTCGCCATGGTCACCATGCTGGCGATGCGCGAGCACGGCCTGGACCACAGCAAGGTCAACGTGCACGGCGGTGCCTGCGCCCAGGGCCACCCGGTCGGCTCTACCGGCTCACGCATTCTCATCAGCCTCATCTACGCCCTCAAGCAGCGCGGCCTGAAGCGCGGCGTCGCTTCCCTGTGCATCGGCGGCGGAGAGGCCACCGCGATGGCGATCGAGCTGGTGTAAGCACCCCGGTCGACACCATGACCAATAAAAAAGGGGCATATGCCCCTTTTTTATTGTGCCGACCGCGCACTCCATCGGCCGTTGCAGCGCACCGCGCTAATAGACCCCTTTGGACGCATCCGCACTGACGGCCTCTTCCCCCGCCAGCTCCGCGCGTACCTTGCCCAGCGCGGTGGCCAGTGCGGTGGCCAGGGCAGTGACATCCGTGGACACCACCACAAACCGGAACCCCTGCCTGGCGCGCATGGCCGCCAGCTGCTCGTTACCCATCACCCCCGGGGCGATTCCCTTACGCTGGCAGACCTCCAGAACCCGCGCAAGCGCCTGGTCAAATTCGGGGGTGCCATCATTGTTTCCGGGCTCCAGACCCAAACTGAGGGAGAGGTCGTAGGGGCCAACAAACAACCCCGAAATCCCCTCGACGGAAGCGATCGCCTCCAGGTTATCCAACGCCTCGGCGGTTTCAATCATGGGAAAGATGGCGATATCGCGGTTGGCCGCCAACGCGTACTCCGGCCCATGGACCAGGGCGGCCCGCATGGGACCAAAGCTGCGCTCCCCCTCAGGGGCATAGCGCGCGGCGCGTACCACCGCCTCCACCTCTGCGGCGCTATTGGTCATCGGGACTATGATCCCCAGGGCGCCAGCATCCAGCGCCTTGCCAATGGCGGCGCTGTCGTTGCAGGGCACCCTCACCACCGGACAGGCGCCGGCGACATCCACCGCCTGCAGCAGGCTGAGGGCGGTCTGGTAGTCCAGCAGGCCATGCTGCATATCGATGCAGACAAAATCGAAGCCGAGACGCGACATAATCTCCGCCGACAGGGCACTGGGGATCGCGCCCCAGCCACCCAGCAGGGTCTCCTGGTGTTGCAGGCGCTTAACGATACTTTTATGCAAACGGGTCATCATTCCTCCTCTGCCCAGCAGATCCGGTACACTGGATACAAGATACGTAATTCGTTGTCTGTATAGAGAAGCCCGGTCAGGCCGTCAGATCGTTACCACGACGGCCCAAACAGGCTCCCACGGGGCGCCTTAATCCAGAATCGCACCCTCGCTGGCGGGGCGAACGTGGCGGCGATAACGGTCCATAAAGCCATACCCAACTTCTTTCACCAGCGGCTGCCATCCCTCCCGGCGGCGGGCGATCTCCTCATCGCTCAGCTCGACATTGAGCTTACCACCGAGGATATCGATCTCGATGAGGTCACCATCCTTGACCACGCCGATCAGGCCGCCATCGGAGGCCTCCGGGCAGATATGGCCGATGCAGGGTCCACAGGTGGCCCCCGAAAAGCGGCCATCGGTCACCAGCGCGGTCTTGGACAGGCCCGCGGCCTTGAGGGCAACTGTAACCCCCAGCATCTCCGGCATACCGGGTCCCCCCTTGGGCCCCTGATAGCGCAGCACCATGATATCTCCCTCCTTCACCTGCCCCTGCTGAACCGCCGCCAGCGCCTCATCCTCGGAATCAAAGCAGACCGCAGGACCGGTGCACTTGAGCATACTCTCGATCACCCCCGCCTGCTTCACCACCGCGCCCCCTTCAGCGAGGTTGCCATGCAGCACACTGATGCCACCGGTCGGACGATGGGGGGTTTCCCGTGGCGGGATCACCTTGGAGTTCAATACACGGGCACCATCAATCACCTCCTGCAGGGTGCCGCCGGTCACCGTTTTGGTGCTGGTATCCAGGTCCGCCTGCATCACCTTGAGCACCGCAGGCATTCCGCCGGCAGCCCACAGGTCCTGCACTCCCCAGGGGCCGTTGGGGCTAATCGCCAACAGGGTAGGAATCTGCTCACTGGCCTGCTTGAAATGTTCGAGGGTCAATTCAACACCGGCGGAGTGGGCAATGGCAGGCAGGTGCAGGGTACCGTTGGTTGAGCCGCCAATCGCCATCAGCATCCTGGCGGCGTTCTCCAGTGAGGCCTGGGTCAGCAGCTGGCGTGCGTTGAGCCCCTCGCGGTACATCTGCACCACACGCTGGCCGGTATGACGGGCCGCCTTGAGCTTGTCCGAGTGCCAGCCGGGAATATTGGAGCTACCGGGCAAGCAGATGCCCATGGCTTCGGCCAGGCACTGGAAGGTGTTGGCGGTGCCCATGATTTCGCAGGCACCGCAGGTGCTGCAATTAAAGGTCTCCAGCAACAGCTCCGGGTCATTGTGGAAGTCGTTGTGGTCGATGGAGGAGCTGAAGCGCGGTACGTTACGGATATTCATCTGGCCAGGCCCGCCGGCCAGGTAGATGCTCGGCAGGTCCAGCCGCCCCATGGCCATCATCATACCGGGGTTGATCTTGTCGCAACCGGCGATAAAGACCACCGCATCAAAGGCCTGCGAGCGCACATGGGTCTCCACGATATCGGCGATCAGGTCACGCTGGGCCAGTACGTAGCGCATACCATCGTGGGCCATGGCGATGCCATCGCAGGGGGCCGGGACATTGAATTCGGCGTACTCCCCCCCCTCGATCAGGATGCCCTCCTTTACCTTGTCCGCCAGCCGGCCCAGGTGATTATGACCAGCGGTCATCTCAGTATGGGAGTTGGCGATGGCGATCAGGGGCTTTTTCTTCAGGTTGTCGGTGTCGTAGCCGGCGCCCGACATCAACCCCTTACGAAAGGCGTTCACCAGCTGGTTAGGGCTGGAGTGGATAATGTCACTGTTTTTTTTGGACATGGGTATCTCCCGTTTTGTGCGCCCCCAGCGGATGGGCATGGCGGCCGTTTTGTTAGGGTTATTGTGCAGGGCTTTCGCCCAGGCCTCCGGGGGGAGGAAGCCCAGGTCGCAACCCCCTCACTCCCTGGTTTATCTCTCTACAACCGTTTCCCTTAGCCTGCAACGCTCCTGAGACGGCCCCGAACCCGGTCGGGGGTCATCTCTGCCACCGCGGCGAGTTACCCAGGGCCATATCCCGCACCATCTCCTGCGCAGGGTCTCAAGCGTTGTCTCCACTCTGCCCGCCCATCGGCCATCTACGCGTTGATGGCGTTTGTTCGCCTGGGGGTGGCGATCTTCACTATTGAGGCAACGGCTAAGCATGTTGGTCTGCTCCCTGGATAATGCAGGCGCATGATCAGTGACCAACATACTAATGAGCCGCCCCGGATTCTTCGCACCCCTATATGGGGGTACAGGAAACAGAAGCACGACAACTCTCAGGGGTTTACGCCGGGGAAGGGATCGAAGGGAAAATGCAGAGCGGGGGGGCTAGCTCGGCTCGTCACCGCTCAGCGCCAGGAGCCCCCACTGGACCGCCTTGGTAACCGCCTGCACCTTGTTACGGGCATCCAGCCGGGAAAGTGCCGCCTTGAGGTATTTACGCACTGTCTCGGTCCTCAGGTCGAGGATCTCGGCGGTTTCGGCGGCCGACTTGCCCATGGCCGCCCAGTAGAGGCAGTCACGCTCGCGAGGACGCAGCGACATCTGCCGGTCCCGGGAGCCGGACTCACGCCAGTGCAATTGCTCGATACAGAACTGGACCAGGCCGTGGGTAAAGTAGGTCAGTCCCGCCCGCTGCAGCGCACTGACCGCCTGGCTGCCCTGATGCGGGCTGTTGGAGATCAGGGTCATATTCCAGTACTCGGTCGGCGGTATCTGCACCGGCACCGAGATCACCTCCCTGATCCCATGGCTAAGCAAGTGCTTGCACCACAACTGCTGGCGAGCCGTCAGCGGTCCCCAATCGCCCTCCATCAAGGCCCTAAGATCAAAGCAGCGCGGCAGTGTTTGCTTCACCATCCGCCGGCGGATGGGGTCAAATTTACGATGGAACGGGCTGACCTGCAGACGCTGGCCTGCGGCGGGGCCCATCCAGTGCTGAAGCTGGCGCTCATCCATGCCCGACTGCAGTATCCGGTGAATCAGCCCAGGCTCATTCGAGGGCAACCAGCCCGTCGGAGAGTAGGTGATCATTACACCCGAGCAGTCGAGGACCCGGGAAACTTCGATCATCGCATCCAGGGCATCCTGCTCGTTACGGCTGCTGGACCAGTCGTGTAAAAAGGCCTCCGTCATCATCTCTCACTTAAGCTCAGCCCCTATAAGAGAGGCCAGTGTAGTGATTATCCGCGTGTCGGGCCAGCAGCGGGCGTGTGCCGTGCGGCTCTGACAAACCGGGAGGGCAGTGAGGGAAAGGGTGAGACTGTCGCGCAAAAGAAAAAGGGGAACCGCGGTGCGATTCCCCTTTTTAATATGGTGGGTCGTGGGCGGCTCGAACGCCCGACCAATTGGTTAAAAGCCAACTGCTCTACCGACTGAGCTAACGACCCATAGATGGTCGGGGTAGAGAGATTCGAACTCCCGACATCCTGCTCCCAAAGCAGGCGCGCTACCAGACTGCGCTATACCCCGAAGTGGCTCCCTGAGCTGGACTCGAACCAGCGACCCAATGATTAACAGTCATTTGCTCTACCAACTGAGCTATCAGGGAACGATTTCCAGGATTTAGGGCGCGTTTTCGAGGCCCCTCAACCTTGGAGCGCGCATATTACCTGAGCCAGTCCGATAGTCAACCCCCTTTTTCTCCTTCCCCCTCCATTTATTAAGCCACCGGAAAGCCGGCTATTGCCGCCCTAAAGAGCGCTAGAGCCCAAAGTTATTAAGGCATATACTCAATCACTGGGGTATTGGCCGTCACGGGCTCATCGCCTTTGGCGACCATATAATGGACTACGATAAAAAAGAGACTTTTATAGAGAGAGTCCGGTAATGCAACAGGGAACACTATGAGCAAAACTGAGCCTCCCAAGGTAGTCAGTCTGCAAAGCCGCATGGAAAACCTGGATCATATCCAGCCACGCTTTCAGCAACTCATTCAGGCTTGCCGCAAGATCACCATGAACAGCACGGCCAGTGCCCTGGCAGAGATGTTCGAGCACATCGACGACGCGCTGTTCGATGCCGCCGAAAAGGCGGAGAACAACTCCATTCAAACCCTGTTTTTCGACAGCATGCGTGAGATCCGCCTCAAGCGCCCCCAGGCAGAACGGGTCTTCCATCAGGAGATCTCCCAGCTGTTCAGCGACTTTATCGAGCTCAAACCCCAGGGCAAGCAACCCGGCCCGGCTCCCGAGCTGGATGCCGACGAGATGTCGCTGGTCCAGAATGAGGTGTACGAGGAGTCTCTGGTGGTCACCAATATGGCGACCAAGGTGAATGGTCGCTGCACCGAATCCCTCTACGCCCTCAACCAACGCCTGGCGATCATCATCAACGGTGTTAAAGTCACCGAACAGACCAACCCGGTCGCCCCCAAAAAGATTGCCACCAGTTTTTGCCGGGCACTGGAGGCGCTCCAGACCCACAAGCGCATCCAGGAGATTCTGTTCCGCCTGTTTGACGAATACGTCATGAGCGAGCTGGATAAAATCTACGACGACCTCAACAAGCGCCTGATACAGGCCGACGTACTGCCCAACCTCAAGTTTTCGGCGCGCCAGTACGCCGAGAGTCAGGGGGCCAAACGCCATCTGGATATTGCTGAGGCGGGCAAGGGGGACGCTCCCGGGAAGGAGCGGCCACCCGCGCAGGCACAGAGCAGCCCCTCCAGGCTGTACCCTAACCCTGGCGCTACTCCTGCGGGAGCCGGCCAACCGGCCCCACCCAACCGCGGCCCACTGGCGAGCAACATCCCGCACAATTACGATGACAGCACTCCGCAGGATGCCGCGATGGAGGGGGCCAGCTATATGGACCCCGCGGTGAGTGACCAGCTGTTCAGTGCCATCAGCGACCTGATCTCCAACCGCCGTGAAAACAAGATGCCGCTGGAGATCCCGGAGGCCAACTTCCGTAGCGTCCACGCATTTTCTCCACCGGAAGAGGGGCTGGCCCCCTACACCACCGATGACCTGCTCAACGCCCTGACCGCACTGCAAAAGCAAAATATCGAATCCGACGGCACCCCCTTTACCACCCCCCAGACCGTTAACGCCTTCAAGGACAGTCTGGTCAAGCACCTCGGTTCCGACGGCAAGGCCAACCGCAACATCTCACCGGAAGATGCCGACATCATCGACCTGGTGGGGATGCTGTTCGACTTCATTCTCGACGACGAAAACCTGCCGGATATCTGCAAAACCGCACTTAGCCACCTGCACACCCCCTATCTCAAGATTGCACTCACCGACAAGGAGATGTTCGTCCGCCACCAGCACCCGGCGCGGCGCCTGCTCAATAGCATGGCTCAGGCCGCCGTACTCTGGGCACCGGATGAGCAGAACGACCGCGGTGTGCTGGCCAAGATCCAGTACGTGGTGCAGCGGGTGATCAACGATTACGCGGGGGAGATCGGCCTCTTTGACGAGCTGATCAAGGACTTCAACAGTTTCATTAACCTGCTCAAACGGCAATCTGAAATCATCGAGCGCCGGGCGGTGGAGGCCACCAAGGGGCGCGACCGTTTGCTGGCGGCTCGTAAAAAAGCGCGCGCCACCCTGGAAGAGAGGATCCGGGAGCAGCAGCCACCCAAGGCCACGGTGCATTTTTTACTGTCGGCCTGGAACGATGTACTGGTCTTTTTGTTGCTGCGCCACGGTGAGGAGAGCGAAGCCTGGCAGCGGGCGCTCAATATCACCGACGACATCTTCTGGAGCGTTGCCCCTAAATTCAACGTAGAGGATAAGGATCGGCTAAAGGAGACACAGCCGCACCTGATCACCAATATCAAGCAGCACCTGATCAACCTCGGAGGTCATCAGGAGGAGGACATCAAGGGGCTGGTCAAACCCCTGGTGCTCTGTCAGCGGGCCGCACTCAGGGCCGAGCAGGGCAAAGAGGTGGAAGCCCCCGAGCCGCCGCCGGTTGAAGAGCAACTTGAGGCGGCTGCGGTCGCCTCCCTGGGAGGGCTCCCCCTCGATGAGGAGGAGGCGGAGGATATCGAGGTCCTTGAGGATGTCGATGTAGACCCAGCCCTGATCAGTCGACTCAAGCAGGTGGAGTTTGGTACCTGGTTTGACTTCGTCCAGCCCGACCAGAGCCTACAGCGCCTGAAGCTCAGCTGGTTCAGCCCCACCACCCTGAATTACATGTTTGTGGACAGCGCAGGCAACAAGGCGGCCGTCAAACCGATCTTCACCCTCGCCACCGAGATCACTATTGGTAGCGCCCGCTTTGCCAGCATCGAGCGGGCGCCACTGATGGACCGGGCGATGGAGAAGATCCACAACATTCTGAAGCTCTTTATGGGTAAATAGTGGCGCAAGCCCCCCGCACCGATAACGACAGCGAGACAGATGGCATGCAGGAAAACCGTAAAGAAAGCCGCATCAAGCTACAAAACAGTCTGGATGTGTACGACTGCAACACCGAGCTCTATATGGGGAGCCTGGTGGATATCTCCAGCGAAGGTTTTATGCTGATGAGCAGCGAGCCGATTAAAACCAATACCATCTACCAGTGCCGCATCAACCTGCAGGAGACCGTCGAGGAGACCGACGTGATCCACATGGGGGTCGACAGCCTTTGGTGCAAGCAGAGCAGCACCCCCTCCCACTACTGGACCGGCTTCCACCTGATCGAGATCAGCGACAAGGATCGAGCCATCATCCATAAGATCATGTCCTTCTCCGGCACCCCCCTGGACTAACCTGCGATCACCATAGACCGCTGCAGCAGGGGTTAAAGCATAAAAAAAGGGAGCCTCTCGGGGCTCCCTTTTTTTATGCACTCCCCATTGCGGGGGCTGCTCGATCAGTAAAAATTCATGCCGTCGTTCTCTGCCGACACATGTATGGTTTTACCCGGCTCAAACTTCCCGGCCAGCAGCTGCTGAGCCAGGGGGTTTTCGATCCACTGCTGGATCGCCCGCTTAAGGGGGCGAGCACCGTACACCGGATCGAAGCCGATCTCCACCAGCCGCTTGATCGCATCCTCATGGACCTCAAGGCCAAGCTCCTTCTCCCTGAGACGATCGCGCAGCAGGTCGAGCTGGATTTCGGCGATGCCGGCGATCTGCTCGTTGGCCAGCGGATGGAACACCACCAGCTCATCCACCCGGTTAACAAACTCGGGCCTGAAGTGCTGGCCAACCACCTCCATCAGCGTGGACTTGATGGTCTCGAAGTTGCTGTCCTCCAGGTTGTAGATCAGGTCGGAGCCGAGGTTCGAGGTCATCACCACCACCGTATTACGGAAGTCAACGGTGCGCCCCTGACCGTCGGTCAAACGACCATCGTCGAGCACCTGCAGGAGGATATTGAAAACATCGGGGTGGGCTTTTTCGACCTCATCGAGCAGCACCACGGAGTAGGGACGTCGCCGTACCGCTTCGGTCAGGTAGCCCCCCTCTTCGTAGCCGACATAACCGGGAGGCGCTCCCACCAACCGCGCCACCGAGTGCTTCTCCATAAACTCGGACATGTCGATGCGCACGATCGCCTCTTCGGTATCGAACAGGAACTCCGCCAACGCCTTACAGAGCTCGGTTTTACCCACCCCGGTGGGGCCGAGGAACATAAAGGATCCATTCGGCCGGTTGGGGTCGGACAAGCCGGCCCGCGAACGTCGCACCGCATTGGAAACCGCGACCACGGCCTCATCCTGACCGATAACGCGTTTATGCAGCGCATCCTCCATTCGCAAGAGTTTGTCACGTTCACCTTCGAGCATCTTGGACACCGGTATGCCGGTCCACTTTGAGACTACTTCGGCGATCTCCTCCTCCGTTACCTTGTTGCGCAGCAGTTGCATCTCGTTCATCTCGGCCTGGCTGGCCAGATCCAACTGCTTCTCCAGGGCCGGAATACGACCGTACTGGAGTTCAGACATGGCACCCAAATCGCCGTTGCGGCGGGCGGCTTCCAGCTCGACCCGCGCCTTCTCCAGCTCCTCCTTGATCTTTTGGGAACCGTGCAGGGCGGCCTTTTCCGACTTCCAGACCTCATCAAGGTCCGCATACTCCCGCTCCAGGCGTTCAATCTCCCCATCGAGCTTGTCGAGCCGCTTGCGGGAGGCGGCATCCTCCTCCTTCTTCAGCGCCTCACGCTCGATCTTGAACTGGATCAGGCGCCGCTCGAGCCGATCCATGCTCTCCGGCTTGGAGTCCATCTCCATACGGATACGGCTGGCGGCTTCATCCACCAGATCGATCGCCTTGTCGGGCAGCTGCCGGTCGGTGATGTAACGGTGGGAGAGTTTGGCGGCGGCGATGATCGCCGGGTCCGTAATATCGACCCCGTGGTGCACCTCGTAACGCTCCTTGAGGCCCCGCAAAATGGCAATGGTGTCCTCTTCGGTGGGCTCATTCACCAGCACCTTCTGGAAGCGCCGCTCCAGCGCCGCATCCTTCTCGATGTATTTGCGGTACTCATCCAGGGTGGTGGCCCCCACACAGTGGAGCTCGCCCCGCGCCAGGGCAGGTTTGAGCATATTACCGGCGTCCATGGCACCATCCGCCTTGCCGGCTCCCACCATGGTGTGCAGCTCGTCCACAAACAGGATGATACGCCCCTCCTGTTTGGCGAGTTCGTTGAGCACCGATTTGAGTCGCTCCTCAAATTCGCCACGGTATTTGGCGCCCGCCAGCAGGGAGCCCATATCGAGCGCCAGTATGCGCTTGTCGCGCAGTCCCTCAGGCACCTCGCCATTGACGATACGCTGGGCCAGTCCCTCCACAATAGCGGTTTTACCCACACCGGGCTCGCCGATGATAACGGGGTTGTTCTTGGTGCGGCGCTGCAGCACCTGCACAGTGCGCCGGATCTCATCGTCACGGCCGATCACCGGGTCCAGTTTGCTCTGTTCAGCCCGTGCAGTCAGATCAATCGTGTATTTGTCGAGCGCCTTGCGGTTGTCCTCGGCATTGGGATCGTTGACCGATTCCCCTCCGCGCATATTAGTGATGGCGTTCTCCAGGGCCTGGCGGCTGACCCCCTGGCCATTCAGCAGCTCCCCCAGGGGGCCCTTGTCCTCCATTGCCGCCAGCAGCACGGTTTCGCTGGAGATAAACTGATCCTGATTCTTCTGCGCCAGTTTGTCGGCAATATTGAGCAGGCGCCCCACGTTGGCGGACATCTGCACATCGCCGTCGTGTTGCTGCACCTGGGGCAGCCGCTCCAGCTGCTGCTCCAGCTGCTTGCGAACGCTGTCGACATCGAAGCCCACCTGGCGCAGCAGCGGTCGGATCGAGCCGCCCTGCTGGTCCAGCATCGCCACCATCAGGTGCACCGGCTCGATGTAGTTATGGTCACGCCCCACCGCAATCGACTGGGCGTCGGACAGGGCACTTTGTAATTTACTGGTTAGTCGATCGATTCTCATATTCCTCACCATATATCACCGATGGCGTGGGCGCCTTACCGATCTTGTTACCACTCAAGTCCTGACGAGCGGCACCCTAGCCCGCTGTATTCTAGAGACTATATGGTAGCCACCGGCGCACTTTTCAAGTCGGTAACCGGGGCAAGGCACACAATGGGTGCGAAAGGATTGACGGCGAAGCGTCTACGCCGATAGCAAGCGCCTGGCGCGAGCCCCTGGACTCAGTCGAACCAGATGATATTGGCCATGCGGCCGGTTTGGGGGGCGTGCCGATAGGAGTAGAAGAGGTCGGGTTGCGACAGCGTGCAGTAGTCTCCACCACTGATCCGTGAGACACCCAACGCCTCTAGCCGCTGTCGGGCGAGCCGGTAGATATCGGCGAAATAGCGTTCCTCCGGGGCGTCGCTGGCCACGAAGGCGCTGGCTGCTTGCGGGTACTGGTCGCAAAAGGCGCTGCGCACTTCGGCCCCCACCTCAAAACGCTGCGGACCAATGGCGGGACCCAGCCAGCAGTAAAGTGTGTCAGGGGCCACCCCCATGCACTCCACCGTCCGCTCTACCACCCCGGCCAGCAACCCACGCCAACCGGCGTGGGCGACCGCGACACGATCCCCCTGCCCGGAGCAGAGAAACACCGGCAGACAGTCGGCAGTCATCACCACACAGGCCTGCCCCGGTTCATCGCTGAACACCGCATCGGCCTCCCGCACGATACCATCCGGTTGGGCTTTAACCACCTGGGTCCCATGCACCTGGCGCAACCACTGGGGAAGGCGCTGCAATCCAAGCTCGCGGCACAAGCGTTCACGCTGGCGCGCCACCTGCAGGGGGTCATCGCCCACATGGTCGGCAATATTGAAGCGGTCAAAGGGCGGCTGGCTATCGCCCCGAACCCGGGTCGTCACCAGCGCACGCACCCGTGCCGGCGCCTCCCAGGAGGCCTCAAGGTAACGTCCGTGCAGCAACTCAGTCGGCATGGGCTCGAAGATCCTCCTCCAGCACGGAGAGCAGGTGCAGGAAGTCTGCGGGCAGCGGCACCTGCCACTCCATGTACTCATCCCGTTTAGGGTGGTAGAGCCCCAGCTGGCAGGCATGCAGCGCCTGCCGATGAAAGCCCTGTAGCGTCGTTTTCAGCGCATCGGTCGCACCGGGAGGCAGGCGCAGGCGCCCCGCATAAAGGGGGTCGCCCACCAGCGGAAAGTGTATATGGCTCATGTGCACACGGATCTGGTGGGTACGGCCGGTCTCCAACCCGACCCGGATATGGGTATGGTGGCGGAACTTGTCGAGCACCCGGTAGTGGGTCACCGCCGGCTTGCCGGTGGCGGTCACCGCCATGCGGGTGCGTTGGGTCGAGTGTCGCCCGATCGGCTTATCGACCGTACCACCGGCCGTCATTACGCCGATGGTCACCGCCTCGTATTCGCGACTCACACTGCGGGCCTGCAACTGCTCAACCAGATCGGTATGGGCCGCCAGTGTCTTGGCCACCACCATCAACCCGGTGGTGTCCTTGTCGAGACGGTGCACAATGCCGGCGCGGGGCACGCTGGCGTTATCCGGGCAGTGGTGCAGCAGGCCGTTCAGCAAGGTACCTTCGGCGTTGCCGGCGCCGGGGTGAACCACCAGTCCCGCGGGTTTGTTAATCACCAGGATGCTCTCATCCTCGTAGAGGATATCCAGCTCCATAGGCTGGGCCTCCCAGCGCTCCTCATCCTCCACCTCGACCCGAACCTTGAGGGACTCTCCCCCCACCAGCTTGTCG
Organism: Aestuariirhabdus litorea; assembly: GCF_003864255.1. NCBI lineage: Bacteria > Pseudomonadati > Pseudomonadota > Gammaproteobacteria > Oceanospirillales > Aestuariirhabdaceae > Aestuariirhabdus > Aestuariirhabdus litorea. Next base: position 1,189,462 of record NZ_QWEZ01000002.1, on the reverse strand, counting down.
CGGGTTTTGCGGGACTGTCCATCCACGGTCAGCAGGCCATCGCGAATCCACTCCTGCAATCGAGACCGTGAATAATCGGGAAAGCAGTGGGCCGCAATGCGATCGAGGCGCTGACCGCCCATCTCCATAGGAACCACCGCACTGATTTCGATCTGTTCAGCCATAGAACCCTTCTATTTGCCCCCACTTTTGTTTGCCGGAGCTTTGGTTTACATTGACGGCTGTGTTTAAATGTCCGCCGACTGGCCGACCCGTGCGCCACCCTGAAGGACGCACCGCCTGCACCGCCGGGCGCATAATAACACAAGCCAACCCAATTCCTGGCGATCGTCTGCAGCGGTTGTCACTAAGATGATTTACCAAGGAACAGCATAGATCATGCGCTCATTCCGCAACCTGATAACTCCGCTGGTGGCCCTGTTGCTCGTCGCCTGCGCCGCGGACGATAAAAACCTGATCCCCGAAGACCTCTCGGAAACCGAACTCTACCGCAAGGCCCAGTCGGCCCTGGAGTTGAGAAACTTCGGTGAGGCCGTGGATAACCTGCGAGCACTGGAGTCGCGCTACCCCTTCGGCTCCTACGCAGAGCACGCGCAGCTGGAGCTGATCTACGCCTACTATATGCGCCAGGAACCCGAATCGGCCAAGGCCACCGCCGAGCGTTTTATCCGCCTGCACCCCCAGCACCCCAATGTCGATTACGCCTACTACATGAAAGGCCTAGCCTCCTACACCGCCGACGTGGGCTTAATGGAGCGCTACGTCGAGATCGATATGAGCCGTCGGGACCCGGGACAGGCACGGGACTCCTTCACCGAATTTGCCGAACTGCTCAACCGCTTTCCCGAAAGCCCATACGCCACCGACGCCCGCCAGCGCATGATCTTCCTGCGCAACCAGTTGTCGCTCTACGAGATCCATGTGGCGGATTACTACCTGAAGCGTAAAGCCTATGTCGCCGCTGTGAACCGTGGCCAGTACGTTGTGGAAAACATGCAGCGCACCCCCGCTGTACCCGCCGCACTGGCCGTGATGGTGGAGGGGTACCTCCAGCTCGGCCTGGACGAGGAGGCACAAAGCACCCTCGAGGTAATGCGCCTTAACTACCCCAAACATCCCTCGCTGGATGAAGCGGGCAACTTCATCGGTTACAAGCGCTTTGACGATGTTGATCCCTCGGTCTGGACCATCATCAGCTTTGACCTGATTGGTGGTGGAGAGGCCGAAACACCACAACCGCCGGCCAGCAGTGACTGAACGAACCCTAACCTGACACGAGTTTTTCCATGTTTCTGATACGCTTTATTCTCGGGCGGATAATCCTGACCCTCGATTTTATTTTTACCCCGCGCTCCCCTCGCCGCCCCGAGGACCAGCAGCAGGTGCTGGACCAGCAGACCGCCAAGCTGGCGCTCTACCAGTTCCAGGCCTGCCCCTTCTGCGTAAAGGTGCGCCGCGCCATCAAGCGCCAGGGGCTGAACATTGAAACCCGGGACGCCAGGAACAACCCCCTGCACCGGGCGGAACTGGAGTCCGAGGGGGGGCAGGTCAAGGTCCCCTGCCTGCGCATCGAAACCGAGCTGGGCGAGGTGCGCTGGATGTACGAATCCTCGGAGATCATCCACTACCTGCAACAGCGTTTCGCCTAACGGGCCAATCGACCCGCCAGATAAGAGTCCACCAGCAGCTGCAGAAAGTGGTAGAGAATGCAGCTAAGAAGCGCTACCCCTCCGCCCTGCCCAACCGCCAGCGCGGCCATTACGCTGATCGCGACCGGCAGGGTTTTCTGGGAAGCGGTAAACAACAGTGCCCGCCGCTGCCCCTCACTGGCCAACCAGGCCCTACCCGCCCGATGGCAGCACCCGAGCAGCACCAGATGCACCAGCAACCCCGCTGCCGCCGCCCACACCATCTCCAGCGGCTTCACGGTCAGCAGGGTGTGCTGGGAGCGGGACATCAGCATCCACGCGGACAGAATAACCCCCCAGGGGAGAAGCGGGAGCAGTGCGGCGGCCAGCGCCGGAGACTCCCAGCCGCGGCGCAGCAGCAACCCCAGGGCAAAGGGCAGTAACACCAACAGCGCCAGTTTGTAGAGCAACGGCCAGGGGGAGAGCTCCACCAGCTCCGCACTGCCCAGGGTCAGGCTCAGCAGCAGGGGAATGGTGAACACGCCCAACAGGTTGAGGCTGATGGTTAACAGCATCGCCCCCCCGGCGTCACCCCGCGCGAGGCGCGTCATCACGATCCCGGTCGCCAGGGTGGGAGGGACCGCCGCCATCACCAGCACACCGATAGCGACCTCGGCACTGAGGGGCAGGAGTTTCACCACCCACCAGCCCACCCAGGGGGCCAGCAGCAGATTGACCAGGAAACCGATCAGCAGCAGGCGCAGGCTACCCGCCGCGGCGGAATTTGCCTGCAACCGGGTCTGGTAACCGTTGATCAGGAAGATGAGGGCCACCATCCACTGCACCAGCCCCAGCTGCTCGAGCCACTGTCCGGGGAGCGGAAACAGCAGGGCACAGGTAAAGGCCAGCAGCAGGCCGATCGGCATCGTATAGCGGCGCATCGGCTAGCGTACCGCCACCCACCGCCTGCGCGTAAGCCGGCTCAATCCCCCTGCTTCCAGCCGGAGGTCACGGGATAGCGACGGTCACGCCCAAACCCCCGCGAGGTGATCCGTACCCCGATGGCGGCCTGGCGGCGTTTGTACTCATTGATATCGACCATACGTAGCACCCGGTAAACCGACTCGCGTTCAAAGCCCTGGGCGATGATCGCCTCCGCGCTCTGGTCCTGCTCGATATAGAGCTCCAGCATGGGGTCGAGCACATCGTAGGGTGGCAGGCTGTCCTCATCGACCTGGTCAGGGGCCAGCTCGGCGGAGGGGGGGCGATCAATCACCCGTTGGGGGATCGCCGGTGAGAGGCTGTTACGGTAGTTGGAGAGGGCAAACACCATCGACTTGGGCACATCCTTGAGCACATCAAAGCCGCCGGCCATATCGCCGTAGAGGGTGGCGTAGCCGACCGCCATCTCGCTCTTGTTACCGGTGGTGAGCACCAGGTAACCCTTTTTATTCGACAGTGCCATCAGCAGCACGCCGCGACAGCGCGCCTGCAGATTCTCCTCGGTGGTGTCGCGGCCAGTGCCCTCAAACTGGGGTGCCAGGGTGGCCATAAAGGCATCAAACATCGGTTCAATGGGCAGCACCGAATAGCGGACGCCGAGGGTGTTGGCCTCCTCCTCCGCATCCTCCAGACTCATCTGCGAGGTGTAGCGGAACGGCATCATCACCGCTTCGACCCGCTCGGCACCCAGCGCATCCACCGCCACCGCCAGGGTCAACGCCGAGTCGATACCGCCGGACAGCCCCAGCACAACGCCGCGAAAACCATTTTTGGTGACGTAATCGCGCACCCCACACACCAGCGCCTGGTAGGCCGAGGCGTTGCGATCCAGAGGCGCGGCACAGTCCCCCGGCAGCAGGCGACCGGCGGCCGGGTCAAACTCCACCAGGAAGATCCCCTCCTCGTAGGCCGGCGCGCTGGCCGCCAGCACCCCGTCGGCATTCATCGCGAAGGAGGCGCCATCGAACACCAGCTCATCCTGCCCTCCCACCTGGTTGATATAGACCAGCGGCAGTTCACTTTCGGCGCAGCGCTGGGCCACCACCTGATGGCGCTGCTGCAGCTTGTCGAGGTGGAAGGGGGAGGCGTTGATGGTGAGGATCAACTTCGCCCCCAGCTCTCTGGCCTGGGCCACCGGTTGCGGATGCCAGACATCCTCGCACACCGTAATGGCCATGGGCGTCCCCAGGCAATCCACGACCAGCGTCTCACGGCCTTCGACAAAGTAGCGTTTTTCATCGAACACCTGGTAGTTGGGCAGGTGCTGTTTGCTGTAACGCCCCAGCACCTCGCCGTCACGCAGCACAACCGCCTGGTTATAGAGACGGCCCTCCTGCTCTCCCGGCAAGCCGATCACCATATGGATACCCGATACCGCCTTTAGCTGCTCGAGCCCCTGGGCCACCCGCCCCAGCATGCTGCTGCGCAACAGCAGATCCTCCGGGGGATAACCGCACAGGGCCAGTTCCGGAAACAGGATCAGGTCAGCCTTGAGCCGATCACGGGCCTCTTCAGCGGCTGCGATCAGGCGTTGGGTATTACCGGGTATATCGCCCACCAAAGTGTTCAGCTGGGCCATAGCGATGCGAATGGGACGACTCATGAAAAATAGTGCACTCGAATATAGGCAATTGGTGCCCCAACTGTGATGGCAGCCGGGCTTTGAGGGGGTGTATTTTCCGCTAAAGCACCGGCAGTGTAAAATAGCGCTTACACGTCGGCACCCAAGTCCCTTATTTCCCGTCGACGCCCGAGGAGCGGCCTCCATTGATCATCAGCAATCAACAGCGAAACCAGCAGCTACTGGGCATCTACAATGGCTACCGCATCCTGCTGGCGATATTGTTCCTGGCCGCCACCTTCACCGACATCGGCCAACAGCTGGTCACTTTTTCTCATCTGGAGCGGTTCCAGGTCTTCAGCGTCAGCTACGCGCTGATCAACATCCTTGTTGCGCTGGTCAGCAACCGGGTGCGCACCCGGGCCCACTACTTCGCCGTCTGCTGCCTTGATATCCTGCTGCTGACCACCCTGATCTTCCTCAGCGGCAACAAGAGCGCGGTGCTGGGTAACCTGATCATTATCGCGGTGGCGGCCGGAAACGTCCTCATTACCGGCCGCGCCGGAACCCTGCTGGCGGCCATCGCCACCCTGGGTATGCTGGGGACCAGCCTTTACTACACCGTACTGCGTGACACCCCCATGCAGGGCCACATCAACGCGGGTGTACTGGGGCTGCTGTTTTTTGCCAGCGCCTTCGTGATGCAGAGCCTGGCTGAACGCCTGCGACGCAGCGAACAGCAGCGATTGGAGCAGCAGGACCAATACCGGCAACTGCAGCAGCTTAACCACAGCATCATCCAGCGCATGCGCACCGGCATTCTGGTCGTCGATGATCACCGCCAGATCGTGCTGATGAACGAGGCGGCGGCGCAGATGCTCGACTGCCCGCAAAAGTCAGCCCCGTTGAACCTGGTCTCGCCCGAACTCAACCAGCGGCTGCAAAACTGGATTGAAAACCCGACGCTGCGCGGGGAACCCTTTAAGGTACGCCCCAATACTCCGACCATCCAGGCCAACTTTACCGAACTGGAGCCAATGGCAGGGCAGCGGCACCGACTGGTGTTCCTGGACGATACCCTGATGCTGGCGCAGCAGGCCCAGCAACTCAAACTCGCCTCCCTCGGCCGCCTGACCGCCAGTATTGCCCACGAGATTCGTAACCCGCTGGGCGCCATCAGCCACGCGGCGCAACTGATGCAGGAGTCACCGGACCTGCCCGAAGGCGACCTGCGGCTTTTGGAGATCATCCAGAACCACTCAAGGCGCATGAATCGCATTATCGAAAACGTATTACAGCTGTCGCGCCGCCGGGCCAGCCTGACAGAACAGTTTTCCCTGAACCAATGGCTGCGCCAGTACATTGAGGAGTACCGCCTTGGGGGACCGCCCGACACCCGCATCGACCTCGACGCCAGCGAAGAGATCGAGGTGCGCATGGATCGGGACCAGTTCACCCAGGTCCTGAGCAACCTGTGTCAAAACGGCTTACGTTACAGCGTAATGAAAAACGGCCATCCCACTCTTCGCCTGCACACCGGCGTCAAAGCCGATACCGGTCACCCCTATCTGGATGTGATTGACCAGGGCCCCGGGGTTCCCGAGGCGATTCGCGAACACCTGTTCGAGCCGTTCTACACCACCGAAACCAACGGGACCGGGCTCGGGCTCTATCTCTCCAGGGAGCTATGCGAAGCCAACCATGCTAGTCTGGAACTACTGGAAAGTGAGGCAGGCTGCCGTTTTCGCATCACCTTCCCCCACCCGGAAAAACGCATCCATTGAATCGAAGCACCATGAGCCACACCACCGCCCTGATTGTCGATGATGAGCCCGATATTCGCGAGCTGCTGGAGATCACTCTCAGTCGTATGGGGCTGAAAACCCACTCGGCTGCAAACCTTCAGGATGCCCGTCTTTTGCTGCAAAAAAATCGCTTCGACCTGTGCCTGACGGATATGCAGCTGCCCGATGGTAACGGCATTGAGCTGGTCAAACACATCCAGAAATACTGCAGTGACACCCCGGTCGCCATGATCACCGCCTTTGGCAGTATGGATACCGCAGTGGATGCCCTTAAAGCGGGCGCCTTCGATTTTGTCTCCAAACCCGTAGAGCTGAATCGACTGAGAGACCTGGTCAACACCGCCCTCAAGCTGAACCGTCACACGGAGCCCTCTCCCGAACAGAGCACGCCAATGCTGGGGGAGTCCCCGCGCATCGCAAAACTGCAGGCCCAGATCCGTAAACTGGCCCGCAGCCAGGCACCGGTCTATATCAGCGGCGAGTCGGGCAGCGGCAAGGAGCTGGTGGCCCGCAAGATCCACGAGCAGGGTCCCCGGGCAGAAGCTCCCTTTATCCCGGTCAACTGCGGCGCGATTCCCTCTGAGTTGATGGAGAGCGAATTTTTTGGCCACACAAAAGGCAGCTTTACCGGCGCCACGGCTGCCAAGGCGGGGCTTTTCCAGGCCGCCACCGGGGGCACCCTGTTCCTCGATGAGGTGGCGGACCTGCCGCTTCATATGCAGGTAAAACTGCTGCGCGCCATTCAGGAGAAGTCCGTGCGCCCCGTGGGAAGCGAACAGGAGATAGCGGTAGACGTTCGTATCCTCAGCGCCACCCATAAGGATCTCGCGCAGCTGGTCAAGGAGCAGCAGTTTCGTCAGGACCTCTTCTACCGCATCAACGTGATTGAGCTCAAGGTTCCCAGCCTGCGCGAGCGCAGCGAAGATATCCCCCTGCTGGCCCAAAGCATTTTGCGCAAGCTGGCCGAGGAGTGCGACACCACTCCGCCCCAGCTGGACCAGGAGGCGCTGGATGCATTGATGCGTTACCCCTTCCCCGGCAATGTGCGTGAGCTGGAAAACATTCTCGAGCGGGCCTTTACCCTCTGCGAAGAGGAACAGATCGGCGCCGAAGACCTCCAGCTCGAACCCGCCCAGCCCCTTGAAAGCGAGAACGCCCCTCTCCCCACCTTAGGGGTGGATTCCCTCGAAGCCTATATGGAAACGATCGAGCGCAGCGCCATCACCCAGGCCCTTGAAAAGACCCGGGGCAACAAGACCGCCGCTGCCAAACAACTGGGCATCAGTTTTCGCGCCCTCCGTTATCGCCTGAAAAAACTGGAGATGGAGTAAACGCCGATAAGGCTGACCCTGGCGTCAGGGTCAGTCCCGTGGCAGGGCATAGGGAGCCCCATCAATACCACAGGCTTGCCCCGTTAACATTGAAGTCATCAACGCGGTTGAGGCGGGAGCCAGCACCAGCCCGTTACGAAAATGACCCGCGCTCACATACAGGCGATCGACCCCAGGCGCTTTGCCGATAAAGGGGATACCTCCGGGTGAGCCCGGTCGCAGCCCGGCCCAGTGGCGCTCTACCGGAAACCCCGCCAGGGCGGGAATAATCCCCTCCGCGGACTGTTCCAGGCTACGCCGTTGTTCAATCGTCGGGTGGCAGTGATAGCCCTCATACTCCAGCGAACTGCCGACCAGCACCCGCCCATCCCGACGGGGTATCACATAACGATTCCCGATCAGGCTCACCCGCCGGACCAGCCCCGGAGTCGCCCGGTAGAGTAACATCTGACCCCGCACTGGAAAAACCGGCAAGCTGATCCCAAAGGGGCTTAACAGGGGTGCACTCCAGGCCCCCGCCGCTACCACCACCGCATCCGCCTCATGGCGACCGAAGCGCTGGGAAAACGCGCCGCTCACCGCTCCCCCTTCGGTAATGAGGCTTACCAAACCGCAGGACTCAAACACCTCTATCCGCGGCGATTGCCGCACCCAGCGAGTCAGCGCCTGCAACAGGCGGGGGTTGCGGATACTGCCCACGGTCGGCATCCATAGCCCCGTAGGCCGATCGCCACCCAGTGCCGGCTCCAGCTCACGAACACGGTGGCCATCGACCCGCTCCAGCTCACGCCCATAGCGGGCAGACCACGCCAGCGCCTGGGCCTCATCATCAATCTCCAGCATCAGCAGCCCCTGCTGGCGGTACTGGGGGTCGATGTGGGTTTGGTGGTTAAGCTCTGCGCTCAGCTGGGGGTAAAAGCCCTGCGACCAGCTGGCTAACCGGGTAACCGCGTCCGGATAGCGCCAGGGGTAGAGGGGAGAGACGATCCCTCCCCCCGCCCAACTGGCGCCGCGGCCCAATGCCTGGCGGTCCAACAGGGTAACCCGCTGTCCCTGTTGGGCCAGCGAACGCGCCAGCATCAAGCCGATGACCCCGGCACCCACGATCAGTGTGTCGCTCACTCGGGACTCCTGTTAATGGAAGAGGGTGAAACAAGCGCCCCACAGGGAGGTGGGCCGCCCGAAAACAGAGGGAGATTATCATGAATTGGAAACAACGGGGGGCGACACTGGTGGAGCTTGCCTGCGTCTGCGCTGTTGTGGGGGTGGTCGCCACACTGGCAGTGCCGACCCTGGGAGAGGTCATTGAGGGGCAACGAATGAGAGCCACCCTCAGCACCCTGAGGCTGGTGGTCAAAAGCGCACGTCAACTGGCGATTATGAACACCACCACAGTAACCCTCTGCCCAAGCGCCGACTTTGTGCACTGCAGTGATGACTGGAGGCAACCCCTGATCCTGTTTGCCGACCCCAACCGTAACGAGCAGGTGGATGCCGACGAAAAGATCGAGCGCTGGGTAACCCTTGAACCGGGCAATGCCGTAGTGGAGTGGCGCTCCCTAAAGCCCTACCTGCAGTTTTCCCGGGAGGGTTTCAGCCTCGGCACCAACGGCAGCTTGCGTTACTGCCCCTCCGACCGCCAACAAACGCAGCGGTTTCGCAAGCTGGTGGTATCGCGGCTAGGGCGCGTTCGGCATGACCGGCCGCGCAATGGAATAAGCCCATCCCAGCTGGCCGCCTCCTTTGGCTGCACCACCCCTTAACCCCCTTTCAATGAGGAGTTACCTTATTGCCGCCCTGACTTGATTGAACCGACGGCTACCAGCAGTTAGCTGCATCGGTACCGGTTGCTGTTTTGGTGCCGTTCTGGTCGATGGATAAGCTGGTACAGGCGGTGTCGTTGGCTTGGGCGCCCCTGGCCGTAGCCGTCGCGGTGAAGCAGGTAAAGAGGTCATCGGAATCGTCGGTACCGTTGCCATCGTAGTCGACAAAGGCGCCAGCCACATTGACGGTGCAACCCGCATTGGCGACCGTAATGCGGTAATAGCCATTTTCGGTATCGAAGTTGGCGTCGAGGTTAAAGCGGCCCCGCCCGGCGTTATTCACGTAGGTGCGGGTCTCGGTAAAGATTCGTTCCTGAATTGAAGCGATCTCGGTCAGTGCCGCCTTGGCCTCCGCCCTGTGTCCCTTGTAAACAGTGTTCTGGTAGGCGGGTATAGCAATCACTGCAAGAATAGCGGTTATCGCCACCACAATGATCAGCTCAATCAGGGTAAATCCAAGCGGCTTTATGGAGTTCACAGGTTAATCCTCAATACGCTCAAGTGCCACCAAGTCTACCCAGAGCTTCAGGCGTTGGGTATAGCTGTTGTACTTGTAGCTGACCGGGTCGCCGTTCTCCAGCCACTCAACGGGTATGGCGCGGTTATCCAGGCTGTAGGCTTGGACATTCGCCGTTTTTACCCGAATCGGTGCCATATTATGGCGACGATCCTCAATCACCAGTTCGGGCAGCTCGTTATCAAGATAGAGGGTGCCGTAAAAATCCCCCTGCGCCTGCCCCATCAGGGGTAGAAGCAGGGCAACCAGTCCAACCATAATTTGAGATTTCATCACAATACTCCTTATCCACCCTTACTCTTCGATCAGCCGGCGCCACTTGTAGCGGCCCAACGGGGTGGAGGTATCCAGTGTCTTGTTCGCTTCTATTTCGCTGTCGGAGCTGACCGTCAGTTCGTAGTCTCCCACCCGGGTCGAGGAGGTGGGCACGCCATCGATCTTAGCGCCCGACGCCGCAATCAAGCCGATCAGGTCCTTGTTATCGAACAACCCATCCTTGTTGAAGTCGAAGGGTGAGGTGTTCAGGCGCGCACCGCTGGTGGCGTTCAGCTTCATGATCCACCCACTGCCCCCACCGGCACACTCAACCGTTGAGGGGACCGTGGTGTTGAAGGTAATGACGCCGTCGAAATAGGAGGCGGTTACCGTCTGCTTTTCGGCCTGGTTATCGTAGCTGGCCTTAAGGTTGCCTGTATTAACGTCATAACAATCCACACAGAGGTCGATAAACCACCCCTTGTGATTGGCGGTACCATTGGCGTTGTAGTAGGTGATCTGATTCCGGGTACTGAGGCGGAAATCCTCGGTGTACATCTGCCCGTTCAGCGCCAGCTCGCTCTTGGTCCTGTTCTCAAACTGCTGGGTTCCCTTGTTAAACACAGACACATAGACCGCTGCATTACCATTGGCATCGGTGCCATTGGTTTCAATCACGTTATTGTTGCTGTCCCGCTCCACCACTACGTTGTAGAAGTCATTTTCGTCCTCCTCGGTGATAAACTGCTGCAGCAGGTTGTTGCGAGCGATAGGCTCATGGACAAAGCTGCCGGCCGCCTTACGGTCGGCGATGGCATAAAAGCCCTCGATCGGTTGGGTAGTGTTGGTGGCATCGCTGGTTTCGATAAACTTGCCGGTCCCGAAATAGACCATATAGCCAAACTGCTTACCCAGCGGATGAATATTCACCACGGGTTGCGCCATGATGGGACGCTTCTCGCTGTTAACATTGATGGCACGATAAAGCGGGGTGGACACCCCACCCACCTTGATCGCCACATCCCAGTTGGCCGCATTGCTGCCGGTGAGGTCGAACTTCCACAGGTTGCCCTGCAGATCACCGGCGTAGACGTAATCGGCGACAAAATCACCGTTATCGTCCACCACGTTGGGTGTGGACAAGCCGTTGGTGTCGGTACTGTTACCGACACCGGTATCGATCTTCTTGATCAGGGCACCGGTCTCCACATCCACAATAAAGAGCATCGCGGTATCGGTACCGGTGGCGTTGTAGCCATTACCAAAAATGGCCGCCCATTTGCCGTTATTCAGTTTCACCAGCTGGGGCTGGCTGTAGGTGAGACCGAGGTCGTTATCGGTGAACTCCCACAGGAACAGGCTGGCCGCATTGGCCTCACTGAACGCGGCGGGGTCGGTTACATCCAGGGCAAAGATGGCGCGTCCACCGCCCCCCATGCCGGCCGCCAGCACCGTTTTCCAGCGGCTGGCGGAGGCAAAGTACATATCCACAATCGTAGGGGTACCGTCGACAATATATTCATGGGAGTAGTCCTGCCTGGCCAGCTTTCTGAGCTTGCTATAGGCGCTGTTGGGGACAAACGCCAGCTTCTCTTCACCGGTATCGGCATTAAAGGCGTGCATCATGCCATCGTTGGCACCCACATAGACCATCGCCTGGCGGCTCAGGTTGGCGGTGCGGAAGCTGCTGTAAAGCTTGCTGGAACTGCCAATGGCGTCAGGATAGGGGATATTGGGCACCTTCACGTATTGGGGAGAGGAGTGAACAATATCACCCAGCGGACCGCTGCGCAGGCGGAAGCTGAAGGCTCCCCCGTTACCAAACTCATTGGAGCTGTCTCCTCGCAGGTAGTTGGTGATCGCCGTGCCGTAGGCGGTCTGCTGCGCGGTGGTCAGGCCGCTGGGCATATCGGTCTGCAGCAACCCCTGCTGGGTGCTGTTGAGGTTAGGCCAGCGGTAGGCACGGCCCGCACCGGCCACGTTGGTAATGATCGCGCGACCACTGGAGAAGTTCTGCCCCAGCATCACCGTCGCCGAGTCCCACTCGGTGGGGCAAAGGGTTCCGCGGGGATAGAGCGGCTGGTTGGTCAAAGGATCCCGTCCGTAGCAGAGGTGCCCGACGGTATCGATATTGCTGCCATCGGAGAAGGGCAGTGACTGCAACGAGCCGCTCCAGCGCCGTGAGTCAAACTTGGCCTGGTAGACATGGGTATCGGTGTTCAGCGAGCCGGTACTGGCTGCTACCGCGGCGGCAGAGCCGGTCCGGTCGACGATCTCGGAGAGCGCCTTGTTGACTCCATCCACCACCTCCTGGGGGTTTTTGGCCGAGATAAACTGCCCATGACTGTTCACGGCTGCGTGCCAGAGGTCATCGATCTTCTGCGGAATATCCTGGCTGGAGCTAAGGCTGGAGGCGCCCCACAGGCGCGAGTTGATTGGCAGGTTTTCAGCAGGGGGTGAGGGGTCGTTGGGAATGCCGTCATTAGGCTGATCGGTATCCTCGAGCACACCGGTCACCCCGAAAGCGATGGTGAAGGTGTTCATATGCTGCCAGGAGGCGGGATCCACGGAGACCGGCTTGACGTTGTTGTCCAGGTCGGGGCGCAGATCCTTCACATAGAAGTAACGGGCAATATCCGCCAGGGTATCGGCCGTGCCATCGTTATCCCCTCCCCCGGTGGTGGTACCCATATTGGCGATATCCGTCGGCCCTGCGTCGGGGTAACCCATGGAGGCGTTGCTGTAAAAGCCGTCGGTAAAAAGCAGAGTGTAGTTGGCCTGGCAAGAGCTGGTGATCCGGTCCTCCTTGCGGGTCCCGCCCATACCGCCACTGTCGTACTGGTAGTATTTACCGGCACGATCCAGGGCCTGCTTCAGCGGGGTACCCAGCGCTGGCTGCACATAGTCGTAGTAGCGGCTGACGATGTTGGCGTTATGGCCCGCATAGCTGCCGCTGTTGTCGTACTTGTAGGAGGCGATGGGCAGATCCACCGTGCGCCGGTTATTGATGGTGTGAAAGCCGTAGCGCAGGTCGGGCTGTTTGCTGATGACATCAGCCACCGCGTACTTGGTGACGTGCTGGCGCTTGCGGTGGTAGGTAAACCAGTTCGCCACGTTGGTCTTGGCCCGCTCCATATCGAGGCTACCGTCAGCGCGGCGGGCACCGGCCAGGTTATCGTCGCCGGAGATATCGCTACCCTCCACCAACTCTACCGTTGTACCGGCGGTAGCGCTGTAGGGGCCTGTACCACTGATGTCATAACGGTAGGGAGTACGGGTGATCTTCCAGGTACCACTGTCATTGATGATGGCATAGCGAACATAGCTGTCCCACAAATCCACCCAGCCGTTGGGGGTGTTGGTGGCGATATCGTGGCCAGGCCAGTCGGCCACGCTCTCATCCCACCCCTTGTCATCCATCCATACGGCCCAGTTGAGCCCGGTCAGGTCCCGATCACCGTTATTGTTCTCATTGGGGTTGGCATCCACCCTGGCAGCGGTGATGCTCATGCTGGATTTACCCGGCCAGGGCAGGTACTGGCGGCGGGAGTCGAAATAGGTGGTATTAAGGTCGGAGCTCAAGACTCGCCAGTCGTGGCGAGTGTCGGTGGGGCCATAACCCCAGCGCTCACCGGTACAGAGGCGCTGGGTAACATTGGGGCTGTCGTTAGTGCCGCTGTTACAGGCAAGGCGGGCGTACTTGTTCATGCTGTTACGAAAGCTGTAGTAGTGCGCATCGATCCCTGAGCAGCTGGTTCCGCCATCATCGCGACGATAAAACTGCCCCACCTTGGGGTTACGACGGTTGGTGGTACTGCCATTGCTGTTGCCACTTGCCACGTAATAGGCGCATTGGGGGTAGTGCGCGGTGGTGGTGACGCTCCAGTCCATTGAACCGGAGTCATCCACCACAAAGAGCACGTTGGGATCGGGGGCAACGCCCAGGAAGAGGGGCGTCTGGGCAATCCCCAAGGGGGCGGCAGAGGCATTGCCCGCCAGGGTAACAGCCGTGGCCGTGGTCGCCGTTACCAGTAACTGCCTAACCCCGGTGGTGAACTTTTTCATGTAAATACCCTCCGCCTGCACGGACTGTTCGGAGAAGCTTTCGCTCCTGCTTCGATTACTTGGTGGCATAATTTTTTACAAAGGTGGACTGCACCTTGACCGACGGGCCGTAGGCTTCGGCGTCTACCGATTTACTGTTTGCGGTCACCCGGTAAAGACAACGCCACTGCTGGGTTTGCCCCGATCCCAACCCGCCTCCGGAACCACTGATCTGGTTACAGGTCTGCTGCTCCACCACAAACTGGGGCCCATAAAAGGGAGAGTGATAGGCCGCCGCCGGGGTTTCCGCGTTAACGGTCCACCAGGTCTCGGTTCCCCCCCTCGCAGGGTCAAACCACCAGGCGGCCGTCTGGGTAAGATCGTTACCGGCATCCTTGGTGGCGATATCGTCATCATTGAGTCGCCAGATGGTCACCCCGGGCTGGGCGGTATTGAACACCTGGGGAGGCTGGTCGGGGTTGATGTTCCAGAGGAAAAGCTCCCCCTGCCGCACCCCCCACTCAGCAGCCTGGAAGCTCTCTGCGGCGAGACGCTGATTACGTACCATCTTCTCCTGCAGCACCGAATCCTGGATCCCGCTGACCGCCAGAATGGTGATCGCGAGTAGCAGCAGCAGGCTCACAACCAGCACACTGCCGCGCTCTTTGCGCCGATTAAAAACCGCAGGCGTTTGAGTTCGCTTGCTCGTCATCTTTAGCGCCCCCTCAGGTTAACAGTGAAAGAGAAAGCCCTGCGCAGGAAGCCATCGGTGAACGAAAGCGGGGCCGCTGCCCCCTCGAGTACTATATCCTGCCGCCCAGTGCTGGAATTCAGGGTTGGGCTGCGCACCAGCATGGTAATGCGAGCACTGCTTACCTGACCCCAGTCATCAACGGCGTCGGCCGTCAAATACTCCTGCACGGCCTCCCACTGGTTATTGTTGCTGTTGATACCGTAGGTGATCTGCAGCTGCTCGACCCCCTCCACCAGCTCCTGAACGCCGTTGATTCCATTGGTTGTGTAGAGTGAGGGGATGCCGTTTGGGTTGTTACGTACCCAATAGGCACGGGTGGAAATTTTACGCAGCTCGGGATAGATGTCGCTCGCCGGATCGGGACGCAGCCACATGTCGGTATTCTTAGCGCTGTTGCAGGGGCCATTGGTGGCACCGCAGTTGGTGGCATACTGAACCGTAGTGCCGCCCGAGGGGTTGTTGCTGATCTCCCAGAAGGCAGCGTTGCGACAATCATAGGAGGCAACGATCAGGTCGCCCTTGGCCAGGGTATGGTCAGTGTCGTGGAGGGTCAGGTCGGCGTTGACCCCGACCGAGTCAGCCACCGGCACGGCAGGGCCAAGCGTCCCCCTGACCACCAGGATATCGCTGCCGGCTACCGGGTTGGTGATGGCGGCATCCACTGCCCGATCCCAACCCGCGCCAACCGCTTCAAAACCTTCAATACCCCGGCCCAGTACCCAGGTATTATCGTCATCGCTGAAGGCCCACCAGAAATCGTTGGCGACCGCATTAAACTTGTTCACCAGACCCACGTTACCCAGCACGCACCCCTTATCACCGGCGACCTGCAGGTCATCACGCAGGAAACGGATAGCATAGCGGGCCGACTCATGGATCTCGGCCAGGGCATTCTGGCCACGGTTGGTGTTGCTGGTATTGACGAAGATCTGCGCCACACCCAGTACCAGGAAAACCCCAAGCGCCATCGACACCATCAGCTCGACCAGCGAAAAGCCCGCACTCTTGCAGCGCCTCATTGCAGTCCCTTTCATGGCACAAACTCCATTATCAGGCGGCTTTTATCGACCGCCCCGGTCGCATCATCAAAACGGTTATTCAGCCAGAACAGCTTGATGGCGTAGTTGGTTCCCGCACCGCTGCAACCGTCCACCAGGGTAGTAACCCCCGCCGCGTTGACCCGTGAGGTACCATCGAACGGGGTGTCGTCCAGGCAGATAATGGCATCGGCGTTGGGCAGGTTGAGGCGAACCTGCTGCTGCCACTCAAAGATATCCTGGGTCGCTCGCTGGGCCAGGGTGCAATCGGCCGCCAGCAGGTCACAGTCAGTGCCGGGGTTGCCGATCACCGCGTTACCAATCCGGTAAGGCAGGGTGGCGGCGAGGGGGTCTTCGGCGTTGGCGCGCACCCGCTCCATAATGTAATCGCCATACACCATAGCCATGGTCTGGTTAAAGGAGTCGCGCTCGGACTTGACCGCACGGGCCTGCAGTCCGGCCATCCCCAGCAGGCCAACACTGATAATCACCAGGGCAACCAGCACCTCCAGCAGGCCAACACCCCGTTGATACCCCATCGGGTGGTAGCCCAACAACCACCGCCCTGACTGCCCTGATCCCAGCTTCATATCAAACTCGCTTCTCTGGCCAAGCTTTAATGGTTGCAGTATAGAAGCGGAAACCCGACACTGAGGGGTGGAGCGACAAGTGGCCTTAGGCCCTAAATAAACGGTCACTGAGGCGAGCAGGGGTGAACTCTAAATAGGCTGTGATCCCCATCACCGCCCCCCGGTACCGCTCACGACAGCGGTTGGAAGCGACGTCCAATCGGCCAGCGGGGGGATACGGGTTATCGAGCAATCGCGGCCATCTATCGGCACCCACCCTACCCCTGCAAGCAGATGCCGATATACTGGGTTAAGAGGATCAAACCCGTGAAGGCGCCCTATGAGAAGCAGCTATCAGTCCAGCGTTCGTTCCCGCCAGTGGGGCTTTAACCTGGTTGAGGTGACGGTAGCCGTGGCGATACTCGGCATTCTTGTCGCCCTGGCCGGCCCCTCCTTAGCCACCTTTATCGCCGACCAGCGCATCAAAGCCGCCACCCGTGAGATCGTGCGCAATATTCAATATGCCCGAAGCGAAGCGGTCTCCCGCAATACGGTGGTGAATCTGGCCCGCAGCAGCTCAACCGCGAGGCTCTGGGAGGAGGGGTGGACCATCTACACCGACGCCGATCGCGCGGGTAATACCCCCATTGCGGCGGGAGACACCCTGCTGCGGACGGTCAATGCCCAGCCCGACAGCATCACCCTGCGAGCAGACGCCACCGCCAACGGCTGGCTCAGTTTCAGCCCTGACGGCACGCTCAATGAGGGGGGCGCTACGGCCCAGTTTGTGGTCTGTGACAACCGCGGCGCCATCAGCGGGAGGTCGGTCACCATAAACACCGTAGGCCGCGCCCAGATCGCCACCGCGTTTCCGGCGACCTGCAACCCTTAACCTTTTGGCCTGTTCACCCCGCCCTGCCGGCCGCCGGGATGGAGTGCCTGCTGACCGGGATCAGTCAGCGTCGCGCAGTTCCCGGGGCATGGAGAAGACAATATTCTCTTCGCGCCCCTTGAGCTCTTCCACTTCACCCCCGCCCAGTTGCTGCAGGCGATCGATCACCTGGTTAACCAGCACATCGGGGGCCGAAGCTCCCGCGGTTACCCCCACCTGATCACACCCCTCCAGCCACTGCAGCTGGATCTCGTCGGCGTTATCGATCAGGTAGGCGGTGGTTCCCATGCGCTCGGCCAGCTCTCGCAGGCGGTTGGAGTTGGAGCTGTTGGGCGAACCCACCACCAGCAACAGGTCACACTCGGTGGCCAGCTGTTTGACCGCATCCTGGCGGTTCTGGGTGGCGTAGCAGATGTCGTCCTTGCGGGGCCCCTGGATCTCGGGAAAACGGGCCTTGAGGGCCTCGATCACCCGCGCCGTATCGTCCATCGACAGGGTGGTCTGGGTAACGTAGGTGAGATGGGCGGGATCCAGCACCTCAAGGCGCTCGACATCCTCCACATTCTCCACCAGGTAGATGCCTCGCCCCTTGCGCTGCTCGTAACGCCCCATGGTGCCCTCCACCTCGGGATGCCCCTGATGGCCGATCAACACACACTCCATCTCATCGTTACTGTGACGGGCCACCTGCAGGTGCACCTTGGTCACCAGCGGGCAGGTGGCATCAAACACCTTGAGCCCCCGTACTTCGGCCTCCTCCTGCACCGCCCGGGAGACCCCGTGGGCACTGAAGATGACGATGGAGTCATCGGGGACCTCGTCGAGCTCATCGACAAACACGGCTCCCCGCTGCTTGAGGTTTTCCACCACGAATTTGTTATGTACCACCTCGTGGCGCACATAGATCGGCGGCTCGAACTGGTCCAGTGCGCGGTTGACGATCTCGATGGCGCGGTCAACGCCGGCACAAAAGCCACGAGGGTTGGCAAGCTTGATCTTCATGGCATCACCTCAGGCAGCGGGCTGGACGTCTATGATTTCGACCTCGAACAGCAGTCTATGTCCGGCCAGGGGGTGGTTAAAATCGACCTCAACAACGGTTTCGCTCAGCCAGGTCACCACACCGGGCAGCTCTGCCCCGCCCTGGTCGGCGAAGGAGAGCATCACCCCCTCCGAGAGTTCAATGTCGGAACCGAAGCGGGTGCGCGGCATGCGCTGGACGTTGGCTGGATTGCGCTCCCCAAAGGCCGCTTCAGGCGCGACGCTGAACTGCTCGCGGGCACCGATGGCCAGGCCGTGAAGCAGGGACTCAAACCCCTCCGGCAGGCTGCCATCGCCCATGGTCAGGGTGGCCGGCGCCTTATCGAAGGTGGAATCCACCTCTGACCCATCCTCGAGCTTCAGGGAAAAATGGAGGGTAACGGCCCGGTCAGGACCTACACACAGATCACTCATTTTGCTATCCCGGCACCCAGGTGCCTGTCAGGTTTCCGATTCGTTTTTTGATTCCCGGTTGCGCAGGGCATCGATAATCAACATAAAGGCGCCCACCGTAATGGCGCTATCGGCGATATTAAACGCCGGGAAATGGTACTGCTGGTAATAGACCAGGATAAAGTCGACCACATGACCCAGCACGATGCGGTCATAAAGATTACCCAGCGCACCGCCCAGCACCAGCGCCAGGGCGATCGCCAGCCAGCGTTCGCCTGACTTGAGCGAGCGCAGCCAGAGCACCAGCATCACACTCACCCCGAGGGCAACCGCCGCAAAAAACCAGCGTTGCCAGCCGCTGGCATCACTCAGGAAGCTGAAGGCGGCGCCGGTGTTGTACGCCAGGGTAAAGTCGAACATCGGCAATACCGGCACCCGCTCGTACAGCTCAAACACGCCCACCACATAGTGCTTGCTGAGCTGGTCCAGCGCCACCACCACCAGCGTCAGCCACAGCCAGCGCAACATGCCTACCCCCTGCCCCATACCCATCAGACTCAGGCGAACTGGCGATGTTCGCCATCACCTTCAACGTTGGTCACGCAACGCGGGCAAAGCTCGGGATGGGCCTCGATGCTCCCCACCTCCTCCAGACGATGCCAGCAACGCACACACTTGGTATGGGTGGAGGCCTTCAGCGCCAGCTTCAACCCATCCAGCTCGGTCTCGACCGCATCGGCACCGGCCTCGGCCAGGGGCTTGATCTCCGCCCTGGAGGTGATCAGCACAAAGCGCAGTTCATCCCCCAGCGCCCCCAGCAGGGATTGCAGCTGATCGTCGCAAAAGAGGGTCAGCTCCGCTTCCAGCGATCCCCCCACCTGCTTCTGCTTCCGGGCGTTCTCGATCTCCTTGTTGATCGCCCCCTTAAGGGTCATCACCCGGCTCCAGTAGTCACGATCCAGGGTTGCCTCAGCGGACAGGGCCACCAGGCCATCGTGCCACACATTCAGCAGCACCGATTCGTTGCGCTCGCCCGGCATCGCCTGCCAGATCTCCTCGGCGGTAAAGCTGAGGATGGGGGCGATCCAGCGCACCAGCGCCTCGGCCAGGTGGTAGATCGCGGTCTGAGCACTGCGGTAAGCGAGGCTGCTGGGGGGCGTGGTGTAGAGTCGGTCCTTGAGGATATCCAGGTAGAAGCCCCCCAGATCCTGGGAGCAGAAGCTGCTGATCTTCTGGCACAGGCCGACAAAGTTATACTGCTCGTAGTGGTGCTCCACCTCGGTCTGCAGCTGCAGGGCCCGATCCAGCGCCCAGCGATCCAGTGCCACCATCTGCTCTGGCGCCACCTGATGCTGCGCCGGGTCAAAATCGTGCAGGCTACCCAGCAGGAAGCGCGCGGTGTTGCGAATCCGGCGGTAGGCATCGGCAGTGCGGGTGAGGATCTCGTCGGAGACCGCCATCTCGGAGCTGAAATCGGTGGAGGCGACCCACAGGCGCAGGATATCGGCACCGTACTTGTTCATCACATCCTGGGGTGCCACCACGTTGCCCACCGACTTGGACATCTTGCGGCCATCCTGGTCGACGGTGAAACCGTGAGTCAGCACCTGCCTGTAGGGAGCGGTACCGCGAATCGCGATGGAGGTTTTGAGCGACGACTGGAACCAGCCACGGTGCTGGTCGGAGCCCTCCAGGTAGATATCGGCCGGCGCCCGCAGCCCTTCGCGGCGGTCAAGCACCGAGTAGTGGGTCACGCCGGAGTCAAACCAGACATCCAGGGTGTCGGTCACCTTCTCATACTGGTCGGCTTCATCGCCCAGCAGCTCGCGGGGCTCCAGCTCGAACCAGGCATCGATCCCCTTCTGCTCCACCCGCTGGGCCACCGCTTCGATCAGCTCGGCGGTGCGCGGATGCAACTGCTGGGTCTCCTTGTTCACAAAGAGGGCGATCGGTACCCCCCAGGTACGCTGGCGGGAGATACACCAATCGGGGCTGGCCTCCAGCATCGACTCAATGCGCGCCTGCCCCCAGCCGGGGAACCACTGCACCCCTTTGACCGCCTCCAGCGCATCGCGCTTGAGGTTATTGGCACTCATGCTGACAAACCACTGCGGCGTCGCCCGGTAGATCAGCGGGGTCTTGGTCCGCCAGCAGTGGGGATAGCTGTGCAGCAGCTTGTCCTGACGCACCAGGCGCCCCTTGAGCTGCAGGGCTTCCACGATCTGGGGATCCACCTTGTAGACATGCTGGCCGGCAAACTCACCGGCGGCTTCGATGTAGACCCCGTGGTCATCCACCAGGTTAAGGGTACCGATCTGGTAGGCACGACCCACCACAAAGTCGTCGACCCCATGGTCGGGAGCGGTATGCACGGCTCCGGTACCGGCGTCGGTGGTCACGTGATCGCCAAGGATCACCTGCACCTGGCGCTCGTAGAAGGGGTGGTGAAGCACTTTACGCTCCAGCGCCCTGCCGCTGGCACGGGCCACCACCGACCAGGACTCGATGCCGTAGCGCTGCATCACCTGCTCCACCATCGCCTCGGCCAGCAGGATACGCTCTACCCCAAGGCCGGCATCCAGCTGTACCAGCACGTAGTCCAGCTCCGGGCTGAGGGAAACCGCCTGGCTGGCGGGCAGGGTCCAGGGGGTGGTGGTCCAGATCACCACCGATACCGGCCCCTCGCCACCGCCGTTGAGCAGTTCGAAGGCCGACAGGAAATCTTCCTCGTCCAGGGGCGCATAACGCACGTCCACCTGGGTGGAAGTTTTATCCTGGTACTCCACCTCGGCCTCGGCCAGGGCGGAGGCACCCACCACACTCCAGTAAACCGGCTTGTAGCCCTTGGTCAGGTGACCGTTCTCGGCGATCTTGCCGAGGGCACGAATGATGTTGGCCTCGGTCTCGAAGTTCATGGTCAGGTAGGGGTTATCCCAGTCTCCCAGCACCCCCAGGCGCTTGAAGTCCTCGCGCTGGCCAGCCACCTGCTTGGCCGCAAACTCGCGACACTTGGCCCGAAAGTCGGCGTAGGAGACCTTGCTACCCGCCTTGCCGATCTTCTTCTCCACCTGGTGCTCGATCGGCAGGCCGTGACAATCCCAGCCCGGCACATAGGGGGCATCAAAGCCTGCCAGGGTACGGGATTTGACGATGATATCCTTGAGGATCTTGTTGACCGCATGACCGATATGGATGTTGCCGTTGGCGTAAGGAGGGCCATCGTGCAGGATAAACTGCTTGTCGCGGCCACGGCTCACCTCACGAATCTTTTCGTAAAGCCCCATCTCATACCACTGCTTGAGCATCTGCGGCTCGCGCTGGGCCAGGTTCGCCTTCATCGGAAAGCTGGTTTGGGGAAGATTCAGAGTGGACTTGTAGTCAGTCATGGTCGTGGTATCTGTCCGTTATGGTTCTATGGATGCAAAGTACCCGCGCGCGTCGTCAAGATCCTGGTGGATCGCCGCCTGCAACGCCTCGAGGGACTCAAATTTTTTCTCATCACGGAGCGGGTGAACAAACTCCACCACCAGCTCCTGGCCGTAGAGGTCGCCGCTGTAGTCCAGCAGATGAACCTCCAACACCGCCTTGCGACCGTCTACGGTGGGGCGCATGCCGATATTGGCCACCCCCCGATAGCGATTACCTGCCACCGTCGCGTGGACGGCAAACACCCCGCGCAGGGGCGCCTGCAACCGTTTCAGCTGGACATTGGCGGTTGGCACCCCCAGCTCACGGCCCAGCTTCTGTCCGTGGGCAATACGCCCACGGATCGAGTAGGGGGCACCCAGCAGTCGCTCCGCCTCCGCCAGCCGGTTCCCGGCCAGGGCGGCGCGGATACGGGTACTGCTGATCCGCTCCCCCTCATCGAGGATGGTACGGGTGTGGGTCACCGCAAACCCCTGCTCCAGTCCGGCGCGCTGCAGGCGGTGAAAATCACCACTGCGGTCACAGCCAAAGCGGAAGTCATCGCCCACCACCAGGTAGCGCACCCCCATCCCCCGCACCAGCACCTGCTCGATAAACTGGTCGGCCGAAAGGGCCCTGAGTCGCTGGTTAAAGCAGATACAGATCACCCGGTCGACACCATGGTGATCCAGCAGCGCCAACTTCTCACGCAGGCTACTGAGGCGGGCCGGTGCCTGCTCCGGTGAAAAGAACTCCCGCGGTTGCGGCTCAAACAGCACCACCGCCGATGGCAACTGCAGCTGCCCGGATTTTTCGTGCAGCTGGTTCAGGATATCCTGGTGACCCCGGTGCACCCCGTCAAAATTGCCGATGGTCGCCACGCAGCCGGGACTAAGCCTGCCCAGATTATGTAATCCGCGGATCAACTGCATAGAGGTAAACCAGGGGTCTCCCGACAAGAGCCCGGCGCCAGGGGGAGTGCCCCCAAGGCCTGACCATACTGCGACAAAAGCGGAAATTATATAGTAGTGGCGCTAACGAGAACACCGTGGCAGCGCATTGGCGCGCGATTAGTGGCGAAACTGGCGAGGACGGGCGCCACTGAGTAATAAAACCGCGCCGTAGGTCACCAGGCCGGCACCAACCAGCAGCGCCATCTCGGTGGAGCGGCGTAGCCAATCCCACTGCAGCCAGGCATCTACACCCGCTACCAGCCACAGCAACACGGCCACCATCGCCAGGTTGGCCAGCAGCAGCCGCACAAGGTAGGGCACCCAGCCGGGCTGCAACTCAAACACCCCCGCCTGCCGTAGCCCCCAATAGAGCAAACCGGCATTGAGCACCGCCGACAGCGAGGTGGCCAGTGCCAGCCCGGCGTGCTGCAGGGG
Source organism: Aestuariirhabdus litorea (assembly GCF_003864255.1). NCBI lineage: Bacteria > Pseudomonadati > Pseudomonadota > Gammaproteobacteria > Oceanospirillales > Aestuariirhabdaceae > Aestuariirhabdus > Aestuariirhabdus litorea. Next base: position 1,166,017 of record NZ_QWEZ01000002.1, on the reverse strand, counting down.
CCACACCAGTATCAGGTTGAGCACCATGTTGGCCACCATCGCCTTGATCGCAATACGCACCGGAGTTTTGGTGTCCTGGCGGGCAAAATAGCCCGGCGCAAGCACCTTGATCAGCATAAAGGCGAGCAGTCCGCTGGCGTAGGCGCGCAGGCTCATCGCCGCCATCATCACATCGCGATCCTGCATCGCACCGTAATGAAAAATGGTGGCGATCAGGGGTTCGGCCAGCACAAACAGCGCCAACGCCGAGGGCAGCCCGATCAGCAGCACCAGGCGGATCGCCCAGTCGAGGGTACGGGAGAAGGCTTCGGGCCGGTTTTCCGCCTGCCGCCGCGACAAACTGGGCAGGATGACGGTACCGATGGCGATACCGAAGATACCCAGGGGCAACTCCGACAAACGGTCTGAGTAGTAGAGCCAGGAGATGGAGCCGGTTTGCAGGAAGGAGGCCAGCACCGTATCCAGCAGCAGGTTGATCTGGCTCACCGACACCCCGAACAGCGCCGGCAGCATCAACGTCATGATGCGCTTGACCCCCTCGTGGCGAGGCTGCCAGCGCGGCCGCGGCAACAACCCGAGTCGCCACAGGAAAGGCACCTGGAACAGCAACTGTACGATCCCCGCCACCAGCACCCCCCAGGCCAGCGCCATCACCGGTTGCTCGAACATCGAGGTAAAAAACAGCGTGGCCCCGATCAGGCAGAGGTTGAGCAGCACCGGGGTAAAGGCGGGCACCGCAAAGCGCCCGTAGCTATTGAGGATCGAACCGCAAAAGGCGGTCATTGAGATCAGCAGCAGGTAGGGAAAGGTGATGCGCAGCATGTCGCCGGCCAGAGCCAGCTTGACGGGCAGGTCATGGAAGCCCGGCGCAAACAGCATCACCAACAGGGGGGCGGCCACCACCCCGAAGGCGGTCACCGAAAGCAGTACCCCCCCCAGGGTGCCGGCCACGGAGTCCACCAGCTGTCGAACCTGCTCCCGCCCCGACTGGCTTTTGTACTGGCTCAGCACCGGCACAAACGCCTGGGAAAAAGCCCCCTCAGCAAACAGTCGGCGCAGGAAGTTGGGGATCTTGAAGGCCACAAAAAAGGCGTCGGCCTCGCTCTTGGAGCCGAAGTAGCCCGCGATGACCACATCGCGCACCAGCCCCAGCACCCGGGAGAGCGTGGTCATTACTCCCACCACCGCGCTGGAGCGCAGGAGTCCCGCTTCGGGTTTTGCCTCGCTCTGAGCCACCAATGAAAAGATCCTTATATAAAGAAACAACCGGGTGCCGAATATCACCCGTTGCGGATATTACAGTTCGCGCTATTATAGCGCCACATTTGGACCCGCCGTCGGTCACTCCGTCGGCGGACCCCATTCCAAAACTTTCAGCGCGCGGCTGTTGACAACGGTCGACCAAGTCGGCATAGTTGCGCGTCTTAAATTCATCGACCCTAATTTCAAGGAGCAAGACGGTGGCAAATTCCCCCTCTGCTAAAAAACGCGCGCGTCAAGCTGAGAACCGTCGCCAGCACAACGCTAGCTTGCGCTCTTATGTTCGCACCACGATCAAAAAGGTTCTGGCTGCTGTAAACGCCAACGACCAGGAGCAGGCCCAAGCCGCATACGCGGCCGCTGTACCGGTTATTGACCGCATGGCTGACAAAGGCATTATTCACAAGAATAAAGCCGCTCGTCACAAGAGCCGCCTGAACACCAAAGTGAAGGCGATGGCTCAGGCGTAAGCCCTGACGACGCATAAAAAAACCGGCGCAAGCCGGTTTTTTTATGCCCAGGGATGGGCGGTAGGTCGCGAGGTCATGGACGAGCAGAAGCGACCACGCCCAGAAACCAGCGGATCGTAGCTGTACTCCTGCAAACAGGGCATGCCTGACCTGCCAGGTTGCCAGCCCTATGCCGCAGGGTGGTGGACGACCTTGAGCACCCTCCCCTTTATACCAGTACCAGGTTATCCCGGTTGACCAGCTCCGGCTCATCCACGTAGCCGAGAATGGATTCGATCTCACGCGAGGGGCGCCCGGCAATCCTGGCCGCCTCATCGGCACCGTAGTTCACCAGCCCACGCGCCACATCGTTACCCTGCTCATCCACGCAGCGCACCATTTCACCCCGCACAAAGCGCCCCTCGACCCGGGTCACGCCGACCGACAGCAGACTCTTGCCCGACTCCCTGAGCACCCGCACCGCACCCGCATCCAGGTGCAACACCCCACGGGTCTGCAGATGCCCGGCCAACCACTGCTTGCGGGCCACCCAGCGCCCCTGCTCCGGCCACAACAGGGTCCCCAACGGCTCCCCCGCCAGCAGGCGCGGCAATACATCGGGCTCACGCCCCCCCACAATAAGGGTATGGGCACCGGAACGGGCCGCCAGCACCGCGGCCTTCACCTTGGTACTCATGCCACCGCGCCCCAGGCGCCCCATACCACCGGCGGCCATCGCCGGCAACTCCGGGTTGTTGGCGGCCGACTCGCTGATCAACACCGCATCGGGGTCGGTGGAGGGGTTGGCGGTAAAGAGCCCCTTCTGGTCGGTGAGGATCACCAGCAGGTCGGCCTCCACCAGGTTGGCCACCAGGGCCCCCAGGGTATCGTTATCGCCAAAACGGATCTCGTCGGTCACCACGGTGTCGTTTTCGTTGATGACCGGCACCACCCCCAGCCGTAGCAGGGTAGTGAGGGTACTGCGGGCATTAAGGTAACGGCGCCGGTCCGACAGATCGTCGTGGGTGAGAAGCACCTGGGCGGTGAGGGTATCGTGACGCTTGAAATGGCTTTCATAGGTCTGCACCAGCCCCATCTGCCCCACCGCAGCGGCGGCCTGCAGCTCATGCATGGAGCCCGGCCGGTCAACCCAACCAAGGCGGGTCATACCCGCCGCCACAGAGCCCGAGGAGACCAGCAGCAGCTCTATGCCGTGGCCCCGCAGGCGGGCCATCTGGTCCACCCACTCGCCGATCGCTGCCAGATCAAGCCCCTTGCCATCATTGGTCAACAGGGCACTGCCAATCTTCACCACCCAGCGCTGAAAGCCCGGTACCTTGGTACGCCGCTCCATCGGTTTTTGTCTCTCCAGACTATGGTTGATAGATGATCTCTACATCGTGATCGTCGTCATCATCGTCGTCATCGCTGCCACCGCGCTTGCGCGCCAGGCGGGCAGCACGGCGCTGCTCACCGATCAGGCGCATCTGCTCCCGCGCCTCGGCCTCCATCTGCGCCTTGAACTCGCGCTCCGCCTCGGCGATCGCCTCATCTTCCGCCTCTTCGGCATTGCGCTCTTCGATGCGGGTCAGCAACTGCTGGCACAGTTCGTTGGTGCCCAGCCCGCCAATGGCGGAGATGTAGCGAACCTCGCCCTCCCAGCCGAGGCGCTCGACAACATCACGACAGATCGCCTCCCGCTCCTCTTCCGGCAGCAGGTCCACCTTGTTCAGCACCAGCCAGCGCTCGCGTGCCGCCAGCGCCGGGCTGAACTGTTCCAACTCCTTGATGATCGACTGCGCGGCCGCCACCGGGTCGCTGCCATCAATCGGGGCCACATCCACCAGGTGCAGCAGGATACGGCAGCGCGCCAGGTGCTTGAGGAAACGAACCCCCAGCCCGGCGCCATCGGAAGCCCCTTCGATCAATCCGGGGATGTCGGCCACCACAAAGCTGCGATGACTCTGCACACTCACCACCCCCAGGTTTGGCACCAGGGTGGTAAAGGGGTAATCGGCCACCTTGGGTTTGGCCGCCGAGACCGCGCGAATAAAGGTCGACTTACCGGCATTGGGCAGCCCCAGCAGGCCCACATCGGCGATCACCTTCAGCTCCAGCTTGAGGTCGCGCAGTTCGCCCGGCGTACCCTGGGTGGTCTGCCGCGGCGCACGGTTCACACTGGACTTGAAACGGGTATTACCAAGACCGTGAAAGCCGCCCTGGGCCACCAGCAACACCTGACCCTCTTCGGTCAGGTCGCCAATCACCTCGGTGGTCGCATCGTCGATCACAGTGGTACCCACCGGCACCTTGAGGTAGATATCCTCACCCTTCTTGCCGGTGCAGTTACGACTCATGCCGTTCTGCCCGCGCTCGGCGCGGTAACTGCGCTGAAAACGGTAATCGACCAGGGTGTTGATGGCGTTATCGGCCACCACATAGACACTACCGCCATCGCCACCGTCGCCACCGTCGGGGCCACCCTTGGCAACAAATTTTTCACGTCGAAAACTGAGACAGCCGTTGCCCCCGTCACCAGCCGCTACGTGCACCAGGGCTTCATCAACAAATTTCATGTAGAGACTCCGTAACAGAGAAGCGCGCCACTGCGATTCTCAGAGTATACCAATTGCTGCCTTGCCGGCAGACACAAAAAAGCCCCGCACTGGACGGGGCTTCTTTTCCGCATCAGGCAGCCGATCAGGCGGCGTCGATACGAACGTACTTGCGCTTGGCAGGCCCCTTGACCTCGAACACCACGCGACCATCCGCTTTCGCGAACAGGGTGTGATCCTTACCAATACCTACGTTTTCACCAGCGTGGAAACGGGTACCGCGCTGACGAACCAGGATGTTACCTGCAATGACCTGCTGACCACCGAAACGCTTGACACCAAGTCGTTTACTTTCCGAGTCGCGGCCGTTACGTGTACTACCACCAGCTTTTTTGTGAGCCATGAGTTTACTCCTTCGTTCGTTTAACCGGCGTTGATACCAGTGATTTTGACTTCAGTGAACCACTGACGGTGGCCCATCTGCTTGCGGTGATGCTTACGACGATTGAACTTAACAATCGTGACCTTCTTGGCACGACCGTGGCTCACCACCTCTGCACTCACCTTGGCACCCTCAACGACGGGAGCACCGATCTTGACGTCATCACCGGCTGCAACCAGCAGCACACGATCAAATTCAATGGTGTTACCGGTAGCAACTTCCAGCTTTTCCAGCTTCAGCGTCTCGCCTTCTGCGACACGGTACTGCTTGCCACCGCTTACAATAACTGCGTACATACATTTCTCCGAAAATCCAAGATTAGCCTGAACCAGGCGAGCCTTGTTGTTAAAGGCATCCAACCGGCGAACCGGCCAGAGTTTTTCTCTGAAACTCCTGCACTTAGGTGGGCGACCGCCTCTCAGACCCGTGCATGCGGGCTACCGTTCTCCATCCACAACCAATGGTTGCGGTAACAAGTGGAACAGCGCCCCAGGATTTTCAAAATCAGGGGCGCAGATTCTACGGCATGCCAGAACCACACACAACCCCTACAGCGCCTGAATTCCGTGACTTCTTGACTCTTTCAGGAGCACCCCATAGGATGCGACCCCATCCTGCACTCATTAAGTAGTTCTATGCCAATGGCCAACCACAGCCCCATCGACCAGATCCAAGCCGTTGTGAGCGACGATTTCGCCACCGTTGACCGGCATATCCAGCAGCAGCTGAGCTCCGATGTGCCACTGGTACAGACCATTGGCCAATACATTGTCAATGCGGGGGGCAAACGCCTGCGCCCGCTGCTGGTACTGCTCAGTGCCCGCGCCTGCGGCTATAGCGGTGACGCCCGTATCGCCCTGGCGGCCGTGATCGAGTTCCTGCACACCGCCACCCTGCTGCACGATGACGTTGTCGATATGTCCAACCTGCGGCGCGGGCGCGATACCGCCAATGCCAAGTGGGGCAATGCCCCCAGCGTACTGGTGGGGGATTTCCTCTATTCCCGTGCCTTCGAAATGATGGTGAATATCGCCGACCTCGAGGTGATGCGCATACTGTCCAACGCCACCACGGTGATCGCCCAGGGTGAGGTGCTACAGCTGATGAAGGTGCGTGACGCCAACACCACCGAAGCGATCTACATGGAGGTGATCCGCGCCAAGACCGCCATGCTGTTTGAAGCCTCCACCCACGCGGCGGCCGTCCTCAGTGGCGTTGATACCCCGCAGCGGGAGGCGCTCAGGCGCTACGGTGACAAGCTGGGGATCGCCTTCCAGCTGGTGGATGACCTGCTCGACTACCAGGGTGACGCCGAGGCGATGGGCAAGAACGTGGGTGACGACCTGGCCGAAGGCAAACCCACCCTGCCCCTGATCTACACCATGCGCGAGGGCACAGAGGCCCAGGCGCAGCTGGTCAGGCAGGCGATCCAGAAAGGCGGGCTGGAGCAGATCGAGGCGATTACCGAAGCAGTGCGCAGCAGCGGTGCGCTGGAGTACACCGCCAGCCTCGCCCAGCGCTACGCCCGCGAGGCGATCGAAGCCCTGCAGGTGCTACCCGCCAGCGATGCCCGTGACGCCATGGAGCTGCTGGCCAATTTTTCGGTATCCCGTACCTTCTAGCCGCGTCAGCCCGAGGCTCACCCCTTGGCGGGGCAGACTACTTGCGCAGCAGGGCGTCCAGCTCATCCACCAGCTCGGCCCAATCCCCGTCCTTGGCGATCTCCTCGCGCAGAAACTGGGCCTGTGCCCTGTTCCAGAAGGGGGCGTCCGCCAGGGCTACCTCCCTGGGCAGAGGGCCATACTGGGCCACGAAATCAACGATCTCCTGATCGCTTCCCGCCAACCCCAGCTGTTCGAAGAGGGTGTACATACTGTGCTCTGACCGATCCATCTTTCCTCCCTTTGTGCGGTTTCAGGTAACGGGGGTAGGCGCCGGTCGCCCCGGGAGCAGCGAACCTAACCCCAGCCCATCCCAACAACCCGGTATCAGGCTAGTCTAGTCCACGCCATCGGGAGACAGCGATTTTTGCCCTCGGTAGCCCTGAAAATATTTACCCCAGGGTACCCTTGTCAAGTCTGGTAAGGGAGATTTCGATCGGTATAATTGCGCCCTTTTTTCCGCCACCGTATCCATCCGCATAATCCGTGACAGGGGTTAGCTTTGATCGTATTTACCGTATCCAACCGTTCCACCGGCAAGACCTACGTCGGCACCACCCGCAACCCGCTGCTGCTGCAGTGGGAGAAGATTGTGGAGGCGGCCGAGTCGGGGCTGGACTACCCCCTCTACCGTGAGATTCGCGCCCAGGGGGCGGACAACTTCCAGCTCGAGGAGTGGGACTACACCGACGACCGCAGCGAACTGCAGGAGCTGGAGCGCGAGGCGCTGGAGGCCCTCGGCGCCGAGTCGCTCAAGGGCTACAAGACCGCTGTGGCCGCGCGTGAGCCCGCCGCCAAGAAGCCCCGCACCCGAACCACAGCCAAGCGCTCCGCCCCCAAGGCCAATGCCGAACCGGCCGCCGGGGCGAGCCCGGAGGCATCGGGGCCCCTGACCCATATCAATGCGGCAGGTGAGGCCGTGGTGCGATTCGATGGCAAACGCACCAGCGTGGAGGATGCGATCGCCGGCATCGGCAATCGGGTACCCGAATTCACCGTGGTCGATCCCCTGGCTCGCAGCCGCGCCGGCCGCCCCGCCATGACCGCCCCCGAAGTTCGGGCTCTGGAGCGCGTCGGGGAGGAGAGCGAAGCCCCCCTCGCGGCACCTCAGCCCGCCTCCCGGCCGGAGCCCGAGGCGGCCCCCCTGACGAGCACCATCGAGCCCCCACCCCCGGAGGATGAATCCCCCCGACCCAGCAGCGAGTCGGTGATCGCCGAAGCGATGGCCACCCTCAAGCGCCTGCAGGCGGCCCCGGAGGCAAGCCACTCCACCCCGCCAGCGGACCCGGCCACTCCTCTCCACCGCCCGCAGGAGCGCGAGCAGGAGCAACACCTGCGACGCCTGCGCGAGGCGATCGAACGGCAGCGCGCCAGCGAGCGCTCCCAGCGCCAGAAAAAGCAGTTCACCCGCCAGCAGGTGGAGCGGATTGAGGCGCTGGAGCAGCTCGCCCTGCAAAAGATGGGTCGACTGGGCAGCGCCGCCTGACTAAGCTAAGGCCATTCAACCAGGAGCCCACGGGCATCATGACTCGACGCAAGAAGACCAAATCGATCTCCGAAGAGCTGCGCAAGATCAGCAAGACCACCCGCAAGGCGATCGAAAGCAGCAAAACCAAGAAGCAGACGCGGCGCGAAAAGCCGCGCCAGAAGTCAGTCTACGATAAGCACCTGGAGAGCCAGGGCCAGACCGCCACTGGCGGCACCGGCTCCGCCGGTGGCTCTGGCCCGAAACCTGCCACCAAGCCCAGCGCCAAGCCCCGCCCGGACGACCGCAAGCCCAGCGCCGCCGCCAAAAAGCCGGCCCAGCCCGCGCCCAAGCCGGCTGCGACCGAACCCAAGGCGCGGGGCAAAAAGCCTAAGCTCGACCCGGACAGCTTCGACGAGATGAGCGGTGAAGACCTGTTCGACCTCTTCGATCGCGGCACCTTCCGCCCCTGACCACAGCGACAGAAAGACTCGAGTGGAGGCTTGAGGCTTGAGGCTTGAGGCTTGAGGCTTGAGGCTGAAAGATAAAACAAGCCCATAAAAAAACGGGATCTCCCAGGGAGTATCCCGTTTTTTTATGGGGCGCCCGGGGGGACGCCTGCGGTACTAGCGAAGCCCTAGAGGATATCGAGCAGCTGCACCTCAAAGATCAGCGCCGCGAAGGGAGGGATGGCACCGTGGGAACCCTGCTCACCGTAGGCCAGCTGGTAGGGAATATAGAGGCGCCACTTGGAACCGGTGGGCATTAGCTGCAGCGCCTCGGTCCAACCGCGGATCACACCGCTGACGGGGAACTCGGCGGGCTGTCCACGCTCAACGGAGCTGTCAAACACAGTGCCGTTGACCAGAGAACCGTGGTAATGGGTGCGCACGGTGGAGTTGAGGCCCGGCTTATCGCCATCGCCCTCTTCCAGGATTTCGTACTGCAGGCCGGACTCCAGCACCACCACCCCCTCGCGCTCGGCGTTCTGGGCCAGGAACTGCTCGCCCTCGGCGGCCAGCGCCTTGTGCTGCTCGGCCTGGGCGGCGCGGACCCGCTCACTGATCACCTGGAAGGCGCCCTGCAGCTCCTGGGCGGAGACCGCACTGGCAAGGCCATTGAAGGCATCGCCCAGGCCACGCTTGACCAGCTCGATGTCGACCCCCTCAAAGCTGTTCTCGCGCAGTTGATCGCCCATCTGGCGACCGATTCCGTAGCTTACCCGACCCTCGTCGGTGGTGATGGCGGGCTGATTGGTGTCTGACATTCGACTTCTCCGTGGGGCAAAAAGGGGGCAGCATACCAGCTGCGGGGGCCGCTCGGTAGTCCGGCCCCCGGCCAGGGCCTCAGCCGCCGACGGTGCGGGTCACCTCCCGCAGGGTGACAAACTCCTCGGCGGCGGTGGGATGGATGCCGATGGTGCTGTCGAAGGTGGCCTTGGTGGCCCCCGCCTTGATGGCGATGGCGATCCCCTGAATGATCTCGCCCGCCTCGCTACCCACCATATGGCAACCCACCACACGGTCACTGGCATCGTCCACCACCAGTTTCATAAAGGTTTTCTCCTGACGCCCGCTGAGGGTGTGCTTCATGTGGCGGAAACGGGTGGTGTAGATGCGCAGCTTGCCGAAGCGCTCCAGCGCCTGCTCCTCACTGAGGCCGACAGTACCGATGTTGGGCTGGCTGAATACCGCGGTGGCGATGTTATCGTAATCGAGGGCGATCGGCTGGCCACCAAACAGGTGGCGCGCCAGCGCCATCCCCTCGGCCAGCGCCACCGGGGTCAGCTGCATACGGTCGATCACATCCCCCACCGCATAGATCGAGGGTTCGCTGGTCTGGAACTGCTCATTGACCCGGATCGCCCCCTTCTCATCCAGCGCCACCGACACATTCTCCAGCCCCAGGTCCTGGGTGTGGGGTACCCGCCCGGTGGCGTAAAGCACCTGGTCTACCAACAGCGACTGGCCGTTGTTGAGCTCAACCCGCAGGCGACCGTCGGCCTGCTGGTCGATCGATACCACATCGGTGTTGAAACAGAGCTCCAGGTTGTGGCGCTGGCTCATCTCGTCCCGTAGCACCTCGCGCACCTCCTGGTCGAAACCGCGCAGGAACAGCTCGCCGCGGTAGAGCAGGCGGGTGTTGGCGCCGAGCCCGGAGAGGATGCCGGCAAACTCGACCGCGATATAGCCGCCGCCCACCACCAGCACCTCGCGGGGGAACTGATCGAGATAGAAGATCTCGTTGGAGCTGATCACATGCTCATTGCCGGGGAATTCGGGCACAAAGGGCCAGCCGCCAGTGGCGATCAGCACCCGCTCGGTGCTATAGCGCTGCCCGTCCACCTCCACGGTGTGGGCATCCACCAGCCGCGCACGCCCTTCCAGCAGGGTAACCCGGGCCCCCTTGAGGAGGTTGCGGTAAACCCCGTTGAGGCGCTCGATCTCGCGGCTCTTGTTGTCGCGGAGGGTAGGCCAGTCAAAGGCGGTTTCGCCGACACTCCAGCCATAGCCCCGCGCATCCTCGAAATCCTCGGCGTAGTGGGCGCCGTAGACAAACAGCTTCTTGGGCACACAACCAACGTTCACGCAGGTGCCGCCCATGTAACGGTCTTCGGCCACCGCCACCCGCGCCCCCAGCCCCGCCGCGATACGGCTGGCCCGAACGCCGCCGGAACCGGCGCCAATAACAAACAGGTCAAAATCAAATTCAGACATAGATTCCTCGCGCCTCTCGATGACAGATGTCCCCTCAGGGGGCCCGTTAAATGGAGTGCATAGTAGCAATAAAGTGCCCTGATCACACGGCAGCCCCACCCGCTGCGCGTGTAGCCTATAGCGTTGGAGATCAGGTTCTGCAGCACCCGTCGCAATAGGGAGCGGGCCGCGGCGGCCCCTTACGGCTGCCGGTTGATCAAAAACCCGGCGTAGTCCTGACGCAGCTCCACCTTGCGCAACTTGCCGGTGCCGGTGTGGGGTAGCTCATCAACCACAATGATCGCATCGGGCATCCACCACTTGGCCACCCGCTGCTCCAGCTCCGCCCGCAGCCCGGCTTCATCATAGTGTTTACCGGGCTTGAGCGTCACCAGCATAATCGGCCGTTCGTCCCACTTCTCATGGCGGGCACCGATCACGCAGGCCTCATTGACGGCGTCGTAGTTGAGGGCCGCGTTCTCCAGGTCCACCGAGCTGATCCACTCGCCGCCGGACTTGATCACATCCTTGCTGCGGTCGACGATCTTGAGGTAGCCGTCCGGGTTGATCACCGCCACATCGCCGGTATCAAACCAGCCGTCCACAAAGCTGCCGCTGCCCTCCCCCTTGAAGTAGCTGGCCAACACCCAGGGACCCCGCACCCGCAGGTTGCCACGGCTCTCGCCGTCGTGGGGAGCCGGCTCGCCGTTGGCATCGAAGATTTCGATCTCCACCCCGAACATCGCCCGCCCGGCGGTGGCCTGCAGGTCGTAGCGCGCCTCCGCCTCCATCGCCTCCAGTGCCGGGGTGGGGATCGCGGCGGTGGCCAGGGGGCTGGTCTCGGTCATCCCCCAGATCCCCATCCAGTAGACGTTGTAGCGCTCGGCATAGAGCTTCACCAGCGCCCGCGGCGAGGCGGCGCCCCCCACCCCCACCAGTTTGAGGGAGTCGATGCGCTTGCCGGAGGCCTCAAGGTAGTTATGCAGCCCCAGCCAGACGGTGGGGACCGCGTAGGCCTTGTCCACCGCCTCCTGCTCGATCAGCGCCTGCAGCGAGACGCCATCCATGCTGGGGCCGGGCAGCACCAGCTTGGCCCCATACAGCGGGGCCGAGAAGGGGACCCCCCAGGCGCACACGTGGTACATGGGCACCACCGGCATCACCGAGCTGCGCTCGCTGAAGTCGAGGTATTGGGAGCTGCCGCTCATCATCGCGTGCAGCACGCTGGAGTGGTGGTCGTAGAGCACCCCCTTGGGGTTACCCGTGGTACCCGAGGTGTAACAGAGACCGGAGGCGTCGGTGGCCTGCAGGCGCGGCCAGTCGAAGACCACGCTCTCGGCGGCCAGCAGGGTTTCGTAGCAGTAGAGCGGCGCCAGCGTGGTCTCGGGCATCTGCTCGGGGTCGCAGTTGACGATAAAGCCCCGCACGCCGGGGATCTGCTCACGCACCTCCTCCAGCATCGGCAGGAAGGGGGCGTCCACAAAGATTAAGCGGTCTTCGGCGTGATTGATGATGTACTGCAACTGCTCGGCAAACAGACGCGCGTTGAGGGTGTGCACTACGGCACCGTAGCCGGAGATGCCGTAGTAGAGCTCCAGGTGGCGGAAGTTGTTCCAGGCCAGGGTGGCTACCCGCTCTCCGCGCTCGACCCCGAGCCGCGCCAGGGCATTGGCCAGCTGGCAGCTGCGACGGTAGGCGTCGGCGTAGGTGTAGCGGTGGATGCTGCCCTCGTTGGTGCGGCTGACCACCTGCTGATCGGGGTAACGCTGCATGGCGTTCTTGAGGATATCGCTGGTCAGCAGGGGCACCTGCATCATACGGCCTTTCATCAATGACTCTCTCCTTGTAGGGGCTCGGGGGCCGGGACGGGTGGCCTGGTGCGGACAACGCTAGCAGCCCCCTAGCGACTTCAGTACCGTACTTTAGTACGATAGCAAACTTTATTCAGCCGCCCGATGCCCCGCCATGGAAACCCACTACCCGAGCCCCTTTGCCCAGCTTGAGCTGCAGCGCCTGCCCCACAGCCGCCAGGGGTCACTCAGGGCCTGGGATGCCGCCGACGAGCTGCTGCTGGAGGAGCTGGCCGAGGCCCCGGCCGAGGCGCCTGTGTTGGTGCTCAACGACAGCTTCGGCGCCCTCACCCTCAACCTGGCGACGCTGGGGCTCAAGCCGCAACTTGAGACCGACTCCTGGCTCAGCGCCCGCGGTGCCCAACGCAACGGCGAGCTCAACGGCATCGACGCCGACCGCTGGAGCCTGGCCACCCCCCTCAGTCCCCTGCAGGGCACCTACGCCACGGTGCTGGTCAAGATCCCCAAGACCCTTTCATTACTGGAGTACCAGCTGCGGCGCCTGCGCCCCCACCTGAACGCCGACAGCCGCATCATAGGGGCGGGCATGGCGCGCAATATCCACCGTTCGACCCTGCAACTGTTCGAGCAGCTGGTGGGCCCGACCCGCAGCTCCCTGGCCCGCAAGAAGGCGCGCCTGGTGTTCGCCGAGCCCGCCGAGCGCCCCTTGCCGGAGGCGCCCCCGCCCCCCGGCTACCGGCTGCCGGAGGAGAAGTTGGTGATCACCAACTTCGCCAACCTCTTCTCCCTCGACCAGCTCGATATCGGCAGCCGCTTCTTCCTGCCCCATATCCCCGCCGGCGAGCACCCCCTGCAGATCGCCGACCTGGGGTGCGGCAACGGCCTGCTGGGGCTGGTGGCGGCGCGCCGTAACCCGGCCGCCCGCCTGCTGTTTCGCGATGAGTCGGCGCTGGCGGTGGCCTGCGCCGAACACAACTGGCGCCACAACCGGGGCGACGACCCCCGCGCCCGCTTCGAGCAGGGGGACTGCCTGCAGGGGGTCGAGCCCGCCAGCCTTGACCTGATCCTCTGCAACCCCCCCTTCCACCAGCAGCACGCGGTCGGCGACCAGATCGCCCAGCGCATGTTCCGCCAGGCCCACCGCAGCCTGCGGGTGGGGGGCGAGCTGCGCATCGTCGGCAACCGCCACCTCGGCTACCACCAACAGCTCAAGCGCCTGTTCGGCAACTGCCGGCCACTGGACAGCAACCCCAAATTCGTGGTGCTGAGCGCCCGTCGCCAATAGCCTGCGGCGGGGAATCTGGCGCGGATTGGCCTGTTAAAACAGCACAATTCGTGTACACTGCGCGCCTTTTCTGGTTCGCACCCACGGGTATCTCCATGTTTGAGACGCTGTTTAAACTCAGGGAACACCACACTTCCATCAAAACCGAGCTGCTGGCGGGCTTCACCACCTTCCTGACGATGGGCTACATCATCTTCGTTAACCCCAGCATGCTGGCCAGCGCCGGAATGGACGGCGGTGCGGTCTTTGTCGCTACCTGCCTGGCGGCCGCCATCGGCTGCTTTATCATGGGACTGTACGCCAACTACCCGATCGCGCTGGCACCGGGGATGGGGCTCAACGCCTTTTTTACCTACACCGTGGTGGGGGAGATGGGGTACAGCTGGGAGGTGGCCCTGGGGGCGGTATTCCTCTCCGGTTTCTGCTTCTTCCTGCTCAGCGTCTTCCGCATCCGCGAATGGATCATCAACAGCATCCCCATGTCCCTGCGCATGGGGATTGCCGCGGGTATCGGCCTCTTCCTCGGCTTTATTGCCCTCAAGAACGCCGGCTTCGTCGTGGACAGCCCCGCCACCTACGTCTCCCTCGGCGACCTCAGCCTCTACCCGCCGATCATGGCCACCCTCGGTTTCTTCCTGATCGTGGCCCTTGCGCAGCGCGGCATGACCGGCGCGGTGATGATCGGCATCCTCGCCGTTACCCTGGCCAGCCTGGCGCTGGGCAAAGTGGAGGCCAACGGCTTCTTCGCCGCCCCCCCCAGCCTCGCCCCCACCTTCGCGGCGCTGGATATCGAGGGGGCGATGCAGGTTGGCCTCATCAGTATCATCTTCGCCTTCCTCTTCGTGGACCTGTTTGACACCTCCGGCACCCTTATCGCCGTCGCCCAGAAGGGCGGACTGGTGGGCAAGGATGGCAAGCTGCCGCGCCTCGGTCGTGCCCTGATGGCCGACAGCATGGCCACCATGGGCGGCTCGATACTGGGCACCTCCACCACCACCAGCTACATCGAGAGCGGCGCCGGTATCGCCGCCGGCGGGCGCACCGGGCTCACCGCCGTCACCGTCGGCTGCCTGTTCCTCGCCAGCCTGTTCCTGTCACCGCTGGCGGGCATGATCCCCCCCTACGCCACCGCCCCGGCTCTGTTTTTTGTCGCCGTGCTGATGAGCAGCGGGCTCGCCACCATCGACTGGGAGGACCTGACCGAGGCCGCACCGGTGGTGATCGCCGCCCTCAGCATGCCGCTGACCTTCTCCATCAGCACCGGTATCGCCCTCGGCTTTATCTCCTACACCGGCATCAAGCTGCTGGCGGGACGCTGGCGCGACCTCAACCCGGCGCTGGTGATCATCTCGCTTCTGTTTATCATTAAAATGGCATGGCTGGACTAGACCGATGACCCTGGGCAGAACCTACCCCGAACAGTATCAGCAGCAGCTGGACGAGAAAGCGCAGCAGCTGGAGGCACAGTTTGCCGACCTCGCGCCGCCGGCCCTGGAGGTGTTTGCCTCCGCTCCCGAGCACTTTCGCATGCGCGCCGAGTTCCGCATCTGGCACGAGGCGGAGCGCAGCTTCTACGCCATGCACGACCCCAACCCGCCCCACGGCACCGTTGAGATCCGCGACTTCCCCATCGCCAGCGAGCTGATCAATCGCCATATGCAGCCGTTGATGACGGCGATCTGCGCCGAGGAAATCCTGCGCCGGCGCCTGTTCCAGGTGGAGTTTCTCAGCACCCAAAGCGGCGAGCTGCTGATCACCCTGATCTACCACAAGCGCCTCGATGAGGCCTGGGTCGCGGCCGCCACGGGCCTGCGCCAGCAGCTGGGGGTCGACCTCATCGGCCGCGCCCGCAAGCAGAAGATCTGTCTCGACCGCGACTTCGTCAACGAGACCCTGTGCGTGGACGGGCGGGCGTACCACTACCAGCAGGTGGAGAACAGCTTCACCCAGCCCAACGCCGGGGTCAGCGAGAAGATGCTGGCGTGGGCGCTGGAGGCCACCCGGGGGTCCAGCGGCGACCTGCTGGAGCTCTACTGCGGCAATGCCAACTTCACCACCGTGCTGGCGCAGAACTTCGAGCGGGTACTGGCCACCGAGATCTCCAAGACCTCGGTGCAGTCGGCGCAGCTCAACCTGGCGCGCAACGGCGTCGACAACGTCGAGATCGTGCGTATGTCGAGCGAGGAGTTCACCCAGGCGATGAACCGCGAGCGCCCCTTCCGCCGCCTCAGCCACATCGACCTCGACAGCTACCGCTTCGGCACCATCTTCGTCGACCCGCCACGGGCCGGCCTCGATCCGGCCACGGAACAGCTGGTGCAGCGCTTCGAACGGGTGGTCTACATCTCCTGCAACCCCGACACCTTGCGCCACAACCTCGATACCCTCTGCCAGAGCCATGCTATCGAGCGTTTCGCGCTCTTCGACCAGTTCCCCTACTCGCACCACCGCGAAGCCGGCGTCCTCCTGACCCGGCGCTGAGCCGCTCCGGGGCGCTTACCGCGCCCCTGCACGCCTCGCCCCCCGCCCCTCGATATGGGAGGTGTCGCGGTGGTGTTTTCTGTTAGCATCACCTATACCAACACTAAGACCGTCACCGCCTGCCCCACATTTCTGAGGTGAAATCTGCTCACATGATGTCGCACCCTACCCGTCTGGCCCCCCAGCAGCTGAGCGCTCCCGTCACCGCCAGCCAGTTTCCCTTTGCCACCACCGAGAAGCTCAAGCCCTACCTCGGCATCCTGGGGCAGGAGCGCGCCGTGACCGCCATCCAGTTCGGGGTGGCGATGCAGCAGACCGGTTACAACATCTTCGTGATGGGGGACGAGGGCAGCGGCCGTGCCTCCTTTATCAATGAGTTCCTGCTCAGCGAGGGCAAGCGCCAGCCCACCCCCTCCGATTTTCTCTTCGTCAACAACTTCGACAACCCGCGCCGCCCGCTGATGCTGGAGCTGCCGGCAGGTACCGCTGCACGCCTGAAGAGCGATATCGACCAGCTCATCAGCAGCCTGCTGGACACCTTCCCGGCGGCCTTCGAACACCCCAGCTACCAGCAGCAGAAGGCGGCCATTGAGCGCGCCTTCAACCGCCAGTACGACCAGGTGATCGATGGCGTGGAGAAGGAGGCGATCACCCGCAACGTTGCCCTCTACCGCGACGCCAGCACCGTCAGCTTCACCCCCATGCTGGAGGGGCGCGCCATGGAGGAGACCGAGTTCTCCCAGCTGCCGGAGGAGGCCCGTGAGCTCTTCCACCAGCACATCAACGAGCTGGAGGAGATGCTCAATACCGCCCTGCTACCGCTGCCGCAGTGGAAGCGCGAGTCCTCCGAGCAGTTTCGCAA
Organism: Aestuariirhabdus litorea; assembly: GCF_003864255.1. Classification (NCBI taxonomy): domain Bacteria; kingdom Pseudomonadati; phylum Pseudomonadota; class Gammaproteobacteria; order Oceanospirillales; family Aestuariirhabdaceae; genus Aestuariirhabdus; species Aestuariirhabdus litorea. Next base: position 1,149,050 of record NZ_QWEZ01000002.1, on the reverse strand, counting down.
ACTGACCCAGCAGACCATCGCCCGCGCCATCGCCCCCCTGCTCGACCCGCTGGAGAAGCGCTACCGCGGCATCCCCTGCCTGCTGGCTTACCTCAAGCGCATGCGCAAGCAGCTGCACCGCATGATCCCGGAGAAGCTGATCGACGAGAAAAGCCAGGAGATGCGCGAAGCCTATGAGAGCCGGCTGCTACTGGAGGAGGAGCTGAGCCCCAACATCATGGTGTCGCGCGAGCCCTCCTCGGGGGCGCCGGTGGTGCACGAGCCGCACCCCAGCTACAAGAACCTGTTTGGCCGCGTCGAGTTCACCGGCGACATGAGCGCCATCAACAGCAGCTACCGCCAGCTGTGCGGCGGCAGCCTGCACCGTGCCAACGGCGGCTTCCTGGTGATCGAGGCGGAGAAGCTGCTGCAGGAGCCCTTCGCCTGGGACGCCCTCAAACGCGCCATCAAGGAGCGGCGCCTGCAGATGGAGTCCCCCTACAGCGAGATGGGGATCGTCAACAGCATCACCCTCGACCCCGAGCCAATACCGCTGCACACCAAGATCGTACTGATCGGTAACCGCTCCACCTACTACCTGCTGCAACAGCTCGACAGCGACTTCAGCGCCCTGTTCCGGGTGCTGGCCGACTTCGATGACCGCATCCATCGCGATGACGAATCGCTCGCCGCCTTCGCCCGCCTGATGCAGACCTTCTCGGCCCGCGAGCAGTTTGCCCTGCTCAGTGCCGACGCGGTGGCCCGCCTGGTGGAGTACAGCTGCCGGCTGGCCGAGCACCAGCAGTACCTGAGCGCGCAGTTCAATCGCATCTTCAACCTCTTGGGGGAGGCGGATTTTGTGCGCCGCCTGGCCAACGACAAGGTAACCCACGCGCAGCACATCGAGCGCGCCCTCAAGGCCCAGCAGGAGCGCTCCAACCGGGTCAGCGAACTGCAGCTGGAGCAGCTCAACGACGGCACCGTGCTGATCAACACCGAGGGGGCGAGCATCGGCAAGATCAACGCGCTGACGGTCTACCAGCTCGGCGACAACCAGTTCGGCACCCCGGCGCGCATCACCGCCACCGTATTCCCCGGCTCCCGGGGGGTGGTGGATATCGAGCGCGAGGTGAGCCTCGGGCAGGCGCTGCACTCCAAGGGGGTGATGATCCTCAGCGGCTACCTGGGACAGCGTTACGCGCGCCACTTCCCGCTGGCGATCTCCGCCAACCTGGCGATGGAGCAGTCCTACGGCCTGATCGACGGCGACAGCGCCTCGCTGGCGGAGCTCTGCTGCCTGCTCTCGGCCATCACCGAGGTGCCGATCCAGCAGTCGCTGGCGATCACCGGATCGGTTAACCAGTACGGCGAGGTGCAGGCGATCGGTGGCGTCAACGAGAAGATCGAGGGCTTCTTCGACCTCTGCAAGGTGCGCGGCCTCACCGGCAAGCAGGGGGTGATCATCCCCCGCGCCAACCGCATCAACCTGATGCTGCGCCAGGAGGTGATCGAGGCGGTGGCCGCCAACCGCTTCCATATCTTCGCGGTGGCCGAGGTGGACCAGGCGATGGAGCTGCTGACCGGGATCGCGGCCGGCAGCGCCAGCGGCGACCAGCCCTACCCGGAGGGCAGCATCAACGCCCTCGCGATCGGCCGCCTGCAGGAGATCAGCGCCTGCAGCCACCGGCGCACCGACGCCACCGACGCCACCGACGACAGCAGCCAGCGCTGAGGCCGGGGCGAATGTCCTTTATCTCCGCCATCATCAACCTCGGCGTCGCCCATCTGCAGCCGGGGCAGTCCGCCTACAAGGTGCGGGTCACCAACCAGGTTTGCCTGATGACCTGTGGCCTCTCCCTGGCCTATATGCTCTATTACTGGATCGGCCTCGGGTCGCTCTCCCTCAGCCTGATCAACCTGGCTTTTTTCTTTGCCTACCTGACCGCCCTGCTGCTGATGAAACAGGGGTTTATACGGGGGGCCAAAAGCTGCTTTTTTATTGTGCTTATGCTGCACCTGCTGGTGCTCACCACCCTCACCATGAACCGGGACACCGGCCTGCACCTCTACTACTTCCTGGTGCCCGCGGGGGTATTCCTGTTCTTCGAAAACCATGAAAAGCGCGAGAGCCTGCTGCTGAGCCTGGCAGCGGTGATCCTGTTCCTGTTCTGCGAAAGTTACGGCGACCATCAACCCCTGGTCCCCCTCAGTGACGAGCAGGCGCGCTGGCTGTTCCGCTCCACCGTGCTGGTTTGCCTGATCGAGGTCTACATTGTGATGCGCATCTTCACCCACGAGATCGAAAAGCGGGAAACCCTGCTGGCCCACCAGGCCAGCACCGACGCCCTGACCGGCCTCGCCAACCGGCGGACCCTGATGCAACAGGGCGAGTTGCTGTGCAAACTCGCCGTGCGTGATCAGCAGCCACTGTCGCTGATGATGATTGATGTCGATCTCTTCAAGCAGATCAACGACCGCTACGGGCACTCGGTGGGGGACCAGGTACTGGTAGGGCTCTCCGGCCTGATGGAGAGATCCCGCCGCAGTACCGACCTGGTGGCGCGCTACGGCGGCGAGGAGTTTGCCATCCTGCTGCCCGGCACAGGACGTGAGCAGGCGCAGCGGATGGCCGAAACACTGCGCGAGCTGGTGGCATCGCACCCCATCAGGATTTCCGACCAGCCGCCAATCCCCAGCACCCTCAGCATCGGTGTCTCCTGCATTGGTGAATCGCGCAGCGATTTCTCCCAACTGCTGATCGCCGCCGATCGGGCGCTCTACAGCGCCAAGCAGGCGGGGCGCAATCGGGTGGTGTGCCTGGATAGTTGAGGGGCGGGGTCGTGACCCCAGCCCCCCTATTCACCTATTTACCTATGGCTAGCCCTGTAGGTCGCCCTTCAGGGCGACAACGAATAGTCCAGTAGGAGCGCCTTCGGCGCGCTCGCTTTTGCCTTGCGGCAAGGACCTTGTCTGGACGCACCCCGACGGGTGCCTCAAGGGGGCGTCCCGACAAGGTGGTTGAGGCGTAAGTTAGCCTTCAAACGATAGCGTTCGACTGTCGGGCTAAAGCCCGACCTACAATCGTGTCCAGCCGCAGGCGCTCGTACAAAGAAAGCCCTCGGTGAGCGACTCACCACCACCCTGTCGCGAGTCACGCCAATACCCATCCCCACATCAATACCCCCACCCGCCCCCTGTGCTATACCTGAAATGCGGACTGGACCCGCGCAGCCTGGGAGCGATCACCATGGACCTTACCTTTCTCGGTGCCGCCGGAACCGTTACCGGCTCCAAATACCTGCTCCAGCACCAGGGCCGCCAGTACCTGATCGACTGCGGCCTCTACCAGGGGGTCAAGAACCTGCGCCAGCGCAACTGGCAACCCCTGCCGCTGGCGAGCGGCAAGCTGGACGCGGTACTGCTCACCCACGCCCATATTGACCACAGCGGCTACCTGCCGGCGCTGGTGCGGCGCGGCTACATGGGACCGGTCTACAGCAGCAAGGCCACCTTCGAGCTGTGCAAGATCCTGCTGCCCGACGCCGGTTACCTGCAGGAGGAGGATGCCCGCTACGCCAACAAGCGCAAGTTCTCCCGCCACTCCCCGGCCGAGCCGCTGTTTACCGTGGAGGACGCCGAGCGAGCCCTTAAGCTGTTTCGACCGGTGGATTTTGACGAGCCCCTTGAGTTGGGCAAAGGGCTCAACGCCCGCTTCTCGCCGGTGGGCCATATCATCGGCGCCAGCTGCATCCACTTCAGGGACGCCCGCGCCTCGGTGCTGTTCAGCGGCGACGTCGGCCGCCAGGATGACCCGGTGATGTACCCGCCACAGGCGGTCAGCGGCGCCGACTACCTGGTGGTGGAATCCACCTACGGCAACCGCCGCCACGGCACCCAGGACCCCAAGGAGACGCTGGAGACCATCATCAACGAGACCGCCGGCCGCGGCGGTATTGTGTTGATCCCCAGCTTCGCGGTGGGGCGCGCCCAGCTGCTGCTGCACCTGATCTGCGAGTTGAAGCGGGAGGAGCGTATCCTCGAGCTGCCCCTCTACCTCAACAGCCCCATGGCGATCTCCGCCACCGAGCTGCACAAGCGCTTTCATAAGCTGCACCGTCTCAGCCATGAGCAGTGCGAACAGATCGACGCCTGCACCCACTACGTGCGCAGCGTGGAGGAATCGATCGAGCTCAACAGCCGCAAGATGCCCGCCATCATCATCTCCGCCAGCGGCATGGCCAGTGGAGGGCGGGTACTGCACCACCTCAAGGCGCTGATCTCCAACCACCGCAACAGCGTGGTCTTTGCCGGCTTCCAGGCCCCCGGCACCCGCGGCGATGCCCTACTCAATGGCGCCGAACAGGTGAAGATCCACGGCGAGCAGTTCCCGGTCAAAGCCCAGATCCACAGCCTCGACAACCTCAGCGCCCACGGCGACCATCGGGAGATCATCGAGTGGCTGCGCCAGTTCAAGGCCGCCCCGCGCCACACCTGGATCACCCACGGCGAGCCGGCGGCCGCCGACGCCATGCGGGTGCATGTCCGCGAGGCGCTGGGATGGGCGGTATCGGTGGCCGAGTACCGCGACCTGGTGCGCCTGGAGTGAAAGCCTCCGGGTCAGCCCCTAGCGTTTGACGCCATCGGCGCCGTGCAGGGTTCGCTCATCCAGGTCCTGGGGGGATTTTTTCAGCCACACCGGCCAGTACTTGGCGTGCTTTTCCAGCACATCCTCCTTGTTGAGCTCGAACCATCCCCGGGCCTTGGAGGAGAGCCCCATCACCTGGGTTTCGCGCATCCACTCGGCAAACTCGCTGGAATCGATCTGGTACTCACCGGCGGCGCCATTGCGCACCGGCCACATGGAAAAACGCGCCTTCCACATCCCCATTCTGGGGGTGATGATGCTGTAGTAGGTGAGACCCGGATCCAGCTCCGCGTGCATATAGTCGGCCGCCTCGGAGACCACCATAAAGGTGCGTTTGCCCGGCGGGCGATCGACGATGATGCGGGTGTCGTTGTTCAATATACCGAGAAACTCCACCTCTTCGCCGGTCACATCGTACACCGAGGCGGCGATCGCGCTGCCCACGAAGGAGGAGCGGAAAAACTGCACCCGGCTTTGATCCGCCGCCAGCGGACGCAGCGCCTGCTCCGCCATCGGGGTCATTTTCACACCCGCACAGCCCGCCAGTAGCACGGCGGCGAGCACCACAACCATCAGACGTTTGAGGGTTAACATGTTTCTATCTCCCTGTGTGCGCCAGCATGGCGCTTATCCCTTGGGGGCGTACCTGGGGAGCCTGCGAACAAGTCTCTGCGGCTTCTGCAAGCGCCAGAAACGGCCAGATTCAAGGCGCAGGCTGCAGCTAATGGCCGTAGCCCTTAGCAAAGTCTGCAACACAGAAGCTGGCCGTTTCTGGCTTTGCCCTACGGGGCTTTCAGCTTGATCCGCACTCTGCGTTGTGACTTTTTGCAAGGTCTGGACATTGCTGCAAAGCCACGCCTTGATTGCGAACCAAGCTGAAAGCCAGAAGTTCGCAAGGACTTATTCGCAGGCTCCCTAGTGGACGCCGGTTTTTGAAAACAGGTTGATCACCCCCACCCCGCCGATGATCAGGGTCATGCCGATGATGGCCGGCAGGTCGGGGATCTCCTTGAACAGCACGATCCCCGCCAGGGTGATCAGCACAATGCCCAACCCCGACCAGACGGCGTAGGTAACGCCCACCGGGACGGTGCGAAACACCAGGGTCAGCAAGTAGAACGATAGCGTATAACCCACCACCACCACCACGCTGGGCCAGAAGCGGCTAAACTCCGCCGATGCCTTGAGCGCGCTGGTCGCGATCACCTCGCTGACAACGGCCAGCAACAGATACCAGAATCCCACTGTTCAGCCCCCTGTTCATTATTTTGAACCATCAAAACACAGGGGGGGCTCCCGGCGCAAACCCAAAGGGCTTTCTAGGCTTGCGTCACCAGCCTCACCGGCTGGCGGCGGGCTCCCCAGTCGCCGGGACGGGCCTCGAACACCCCGGGCAGGCGCTGGCCGCAACGGCTGCAGGCGCCCCGGGCATCCAGCCCCCAGTGGCCCAGCCGGTACCAGTCGCGCTCGATCAACAGCGCCCCGCAACCCTGACACCAGGTGCTGCCCCCCTCGGGGTCGTGCACATTACCGGTGTAGACATAGTGCAGCCCCGCCTGCCGGGCGATGGCCCGCGCCCGCTGCAGGGTGCTGCCCGGGGTGGGTGGCGCGGAGTGGAATTTCCAGTCGGGGTGGTAGGCGGTGAAGTGCAGGGGGATATCGGCCCCCAGCTCGCTGGCCACCCAGTGGCAGAGGGCGTCGAGTTCGGCGTCGCTGTCGTTTTCGCCGGGGATCAGCAGGCAGGTGATCTCCAGCCACACCCGGGTTTCCCGCACGATGTACTGGAGGGTCTCCAGCACCGGCTTGAGGTGGCCACCGCAGAGTTTGTAGTAGAAGCGTTCATCGAACGCCTTGAGATCGACATTGGCGGCATCGAGGGCGCCGAACAGACGCTCGCGGGGCCGGTCGCAGATATAACCGGCGGTCACCGCCACCGAACGCACCCCCTGCTCGCGGCAGGCGGCGGCAGTATCCACTGCGTACTCCAGGAAGCTGACCGGGTCGTTGTAGGTGAAGGCGACGGAGCGGCAACCCAGTCGCAGCGCGGCATCGGCCAGCTCGGCCGGCATCGCGCGTTCGGCCAGGGTGTCCTGCTCGCGGGATTTGCTCATGTCCCAGTTCTGGCAGAACTTGCAGGCCAGGTTGCAACCGGCGGTGCCGAAGGAGAGCACCGGAGTGCCGGGCAAAAAGTGGTTGAGGGGCTTCTTCTCGATCGGGTCGATGCAAAAGCCGCTGCTGCGCCCGTAGCTGGTGAGCCAGAGGCGGTCGCCCTGGCGTTCGCGCACAAAGCAGAGCCCGCGCTGCCCCTCGTGCAGTTTGCACAGGCGCGGACAGAGGTCGCACTGCAGGCGGCCATCGTCCAGCGGGTGCCAGTAATCGACCGCGATGCGGTGGGGGTCACCGGCGCCAGGGGAGCCGGTGGGAGTAGAAGGATCGCTAGGGTTGGAGTAGGTCATCGCAGCCTCCCCGCAACGGGGCGTCTATAATCAGAGGGCTATCCCTCTCCATTAACCATAGTCCAGTGGCGGCCGGCTGCAGTCCCGGCGCCACTGAAGCGCGAGGTAACTATGCTGCGCACACGCCCGGCGGCGGTAGCCGGTCTCTTCTACCCCGATGATCCCGGGCAACTGGCTGCCGAGATCGACCGCTATCTCGACCAGGCGCCCGCCCCGGCGCCGGCCAGTGTGCCGCCCTGCGCCCTTATTGTCCCCCACGCCGGTGTCCCCTACTCCGGCCCGGTGGCCGCCAGCGCCTACCGCCTGTTGCGCCCCTGGGCCGAGCAGATCCATTCGGTGGTGATTCTGGGCCCCTCCCACCACCTGGCTTTCCAGGGACTCGCGCTGCCCGACTGCGAGGCCTTCGAGACTCCGCTGGGGCGGATCGAGATCGACCAGGCGCTGGCGGCCTCGCTGCAGCAGCAGGACGTTATCGCACTGGCCCCCAACGAGGCCGCCCACCGCCTGGAGCACTGTCTTGAGGTGCAGCTGCCCTTCCTGCAACGGCTGCTGAAGCGGTTTCGCCTTCTCCCCCTGCTGGTGGGGGAGGCCTCCAGCGACGCCATCGCCGAGGTGCTGGCCCGCCTGCCGCCGCCCCCCGGCTGCCTGCTGCTGATCAGCACCGACCTCAGCCACTACCACCCCTACGAGGAGGCGCAGCGCATCGACGCTGACACCAGCCAGCGCATTCTTGCCCTCCGCCCCGGGCTGGTGGGGCAGCAGGCCTGTGGCTGCCGCGGCCTCAACGGCCTGCTGACCCTGGCGCGCCGGCAGGGGCTGTCGATCGAGCAGCTGGACCTGCGTAACTCCGGCGATACCGCCGGCTCCCGCGATCGGGTGGTGGGCTATGGCGCCTATCTCCTCCACTGAGTCCCCTCTCACTCCGGCGCTGCAGCAGCAGCTGCTGCAACTCGCGCGGCGGGCGATCAGCCAGGGGTGCCAGCAGGAGACACTCAGGCCGCCGCCCACCGATGCCCTGGAACCTCCCCTGCGGGTACCCACCGCCGGCTTTGTCACCCTTACCCAACAGGGGCAGCTGCGGGGCTGCATGGGCAGCCTGGAGGCGCGCCGGCCGCTGGCCGAAGAGATTGTCGAGGACGCCTGCAGCGCCGCTTTCCGTGACCCCCGCTTCCCCCCCCTGACCGGGGAGGAGCTGCCGCGCACCCGCATCGAGATCTCCCTGCTCAGCCCCCTTGAGGCGGTGGCGGCCGAGTGCCGCGAGGCCCTGCTGGCCCAGTTGCGGCCGGGGGTGGATGGACTGCTGATCGAAAGCGGCGGTAACCAGGCCACCTTCCTGCCGCAGGTGTGGGAGCAGCTGCCGGAGGGGGATCGTTTTCTCGACCATCTGCTGCGCAAGGCGGGACTCAACCCCGCCCGCTGGCCCGAGCCGATGAATGCCTACCGCTACCAGGTGCACCATTTCAGCGAGCCCGCCCCGGGGTGATCGTTCGACAGGTGGTTCTCTCAGCCCTGGCGCAGGCGGGGCCACTCCCGTAGCCGTTCGCGCACCGCGCTCGCCAGCTGCTCGATGTAGTCCGCCTTCAGCAGGTCGTCGCAGGCCAGCGCCTCCTGCCCCTGGTAGAGCTGGTGCATCCAGCGGTGGGCCACCTCCAGCACCCGGAACATCGGCTCCAGTTCGAGCTGGTTTTCGAGGTGGTGGGAGGAGTCGAAGTGGGCGTGCAGGCGGGCGCTGAACTCGCGCACCGATTTGCGGTAATCGCTCCACTGCTGGTAGTCGAAGCCGGTGGCGCTGTAGACGCGGGTGCGAAAGCCGGCGCTCTCGGCGGTAAGGCGCTTCCAGGCCTCCTCGCTCTTTTCGAGGGCAAACAGCTTGTTCCAGTTGATGACAATGGAGCCCAGCAGCGCGATCCGCAGGTGGTCCAGCATCACCTGGGTGACCCGGTCGTCGCTGGCCAACCGCCTCAGCTCACGGTAGTAGACCATGTCGCGGATCGCGGTATAGAGGGTATCAAACTGGTTGCGGGCCTTTTTCAGCCACACCCGGTCGATGCTGTCCTGAGCGCCGCTCTCCCCAATACCCTGCTGGTCGCTGCTGTGCTGGTCAATACGGTGCTGTTCCATCCCCGACCTCCCGGTGGCGCCGTGCCATGCCACTGCCCTTGCCTGAAGTATAACGGACCGGCGGCGTGATCGCGGGCGCAGGCAGCTTGCAGAAGCCGCAAAGAGCTGTTCGCAGGCTCCCTAGAGCAGCAGCCCCAGCAGGAGCGGCATCGACAGCATTGCCAGCAGGGTCTGGGCACTGATCAGCGCCGCCATCAGGGGCGCATCTCCCCCCAGCTGGCGGGCCAGTATGTAGGCAGAGGAGGCGGTCGGCAGCACCGCCAGGATCAACAGCACCTCGCGCGTGACCCCGACGGTGCCGGTCAGCTGGCAGAGCAGCAGTACCAGCAGCGGCAGCCCCAGCAGTTTGACCGCGCTGGACCAGACCAGCGCCGCCGAGGCGCCCCTCAGGGCCGACAGCTGAAGCCCGGCCCCCACCGCCAGCAGCCCCATGGGCAGCGCCGTCTGCCCCAGCAGTTCCATAAACAGCCCCAGGGCATCGGGCCAGGGCAACCCCAGCAGGTTCCAGGCGATGCCGGTGACGCAAGCCATGATCAGCGGGTTGCTGAGTATCTGCCTCGCCACCCGCAGGGGGCTGGGGCGCTCGGCACCGGCGTAGAGGGCAAAGGCGGCGATGCACAACAGGTTGATCAGGGGAATCATAAGGGCGATGGCCACCGCCGCCACCGCCATGGCTCCATCCCCCAGCAGCTGGCTGACGGTGGCCAGCCCCACGTAGGTGTTGAAGCGGATCCCCCCCTGGTAGATGGAGGTAAAGCGGGGGCCGTTCCATCCCACCAGGCGCTGCAGTAGCCACAGCAGCAGGCTGCCCGCCAGCAGGAAGCCCACCACCAGGGTCGCCACCCGGCCGATATCCACCGCGCCGGTTTCGGCGGTGGCCAGTTTGCCCACCAGCAGGGCGGGGAACAGCAGGTAGTAGGTAAGCTTCTCGGCCTGGGGCCAGAAGCTGTCGCCGGGAAACTGCATTCTCGAAAGCAGCATCCCCAGCAGGATCAGGCCGAAAACCGGCAGCAGGGCGGTGGTCATGGATGCGTCTTCCAGCAGCCAACAGGGTTGGCGGGCAGCTTAGCAGATGCGCCCCACGGGCAACAGCCGGGTCCACAGCCAAGGTGATAAAAAGTCATCATTGCCCTCTTCCTCGGGTTTGGACGATCCACTACACTGGCGCTTTTGCGGATAGGCGCCCATGTCCCCTCAAACCCGCTCGGTGCTGTTTGCCCTGATCACCATTGTGCTGTGGAGCTCGCTGGCGGTGCTGGCCAGCTTCCTGGTCCACATCCCCGCGTTCCTGCAGCTGGGAGTTGCACTCACCAGCTGTGGACTGGTCAGCCTGTTCACCTGGCGCCACTGGCGGGTCCCCCTGCGCACCCTGGCGGTGGGGATCGGCGGCATCTTCGGCTACCACTACCTGCTGTTCATGGCCTACCGCCACGCCCCCATGATCGAGGCCACCCTGATCAACTACCTGTGGCCGCTGCTGATCGTAGTCCTCACCCCCCTCTACTTCCGCGAAAAGCCCCTGCGCAGCTACCACCTGATTGGCGCCCTGCTGGGGATCAGCGGTGCAGTGCTGATCATCAGCGGCGGCAAGCTCGAGCTGAACAGCCAGTACCTCGCGGGTTACCTGCTGGCGATAGGCGCCGCCTTCGCCTGGAGCAACTATTCGCTGGCCTGCAGCAAGCTGCGCGCCTTCCCAAGCGCGGCCATCGGCGGCTTCTGCCTGTGGTCGGGATTGCTGGCCCTGAGCCTGTACGCCACCGAGCAGTGGCTGGCCCCCAAAGCGGTGGTGCTGAGCCTCAACGACTGGCTGCTGATGATCGCCATCGGCGCCGGCCCCCTGGGGGCGGCCTTTTTCACCTGGGATATCGCCCTCAAGAACGGGGACACCCGGGTGGTGGGGGCCCTCGCCTACCTGGCCCCGATGGGATCAACCGGTCTGCTGATCCTCTTTACCGACAGCCCGGTGCGTTCCACCACCCTGATCGCCATGCTGATGATCATCGCCAGTGCGGTGATCGGCTCCTGGGAGCTGCTGGTGCGCCGGCCATCAGCCCGCGCTGGCCACCAAGGCGGCGCGCCGGCGACGACTCCACCAGAACAGCGCTACAAACAGTGCCAGCCCGCCCAGGTTGAGCAGCAATAGGCCGTGGGGCCACATCAGGGCCAGCGCCGCGACCCCGCACAGCCCCCTGAGTGCCAGGTTGATGGGCCCCTCCAGGTAGCCCTCCATCAGGCCAACGAAGGCGTACAGACCGAACAGGGAGAAGATAAAGACGGTGATCACTTCTTCCCAGCTGCCGCCGATCAGGGGGGTATAGGCAAACAGCAGGGGCACCACGTAGAGCCCCTTGGCGACCTTCCAGGCGGTGAGACCGGTGGCCATGGCCGGGGTACGGGCGATGGCCGCCGCGGCAAAGGCGGTGAGGCAGACCGGCGGGGTGACGTTACTGTCCTGTGAGAGCCAGAAAATGATCATGTGGGCCGACAGCAGCAGCATCGACAGCAGCGCCGGGTCCACCGCCATCTCCAGCAACTGCCCCTTGAAGTCGGGGGGCACCAGCGCCAGCAGGGCCTGCGCCTCCGCCATCGGCATCGGCTGGGCCAGCAGCGCGGCCTTCTCCATATCCACCAGCATAAAGATGCTGCGCGCCATCTCCGGCAGCTGGCCGTCGGCGATCAGCTGCAGCAGCTGCTGCTCGGCCATCAGGTTGTAGAGGGCCGGGGCCGAGAGGGTAGCCAACACGATGTAGGAGGCGGTGACCGGCAGCCCCATCCCAAGGATCAGGGAGGCCAGGGCCACCAGCACGATGGTGATCAGCAGGCTGCCCCCGGCCCAGTCGGTCACCATCAGCGAGAAGGTGTTACCAACGCCGGTCATCGCCACCACATTCACCACCAGGCCAACGGTGACCAGCAGCATGGCGGTGGTGGCCATGTTTTTCGAGCCCTGGGCGAGGGAGTCGAGCACATCCCGGGGTCCCATCGGCTGTTTGGAGAGCCAGGAGCTGGCGATCACCGACAGGATCGCCACCCCGGCAGCGTAGGTGGGGGTGAACCCCTTGATCAGCATCCCCACCAGAACCACCAGCGGCAGCGCGAAGTGCCACCCCTCCTTCATCACCTCCCTGAGCGGACGGGTCTCGATCTCGACGGAGTCGGCGTGGCTGCGCTGCGCCTCAACGCGCACGAAAAAGCCCACCGACATAAAGTAGAGCAGCGCCGGCAGCGCTGCGATGGCGATGATCTGCACGTAGGGGATCTGGGTGTAGGAGGCCATGATAAAGGCCCCCGCCCCCATCACCGGCGGCATCAGCTGTCCCCCGGTGGAGGCGGCCGCCTCCACCCCCGCCGAGAAGCGGGCCGGGAAGCCGGCGCGGCGCATCAGCGGAATGGTGATCACCCCGGTGGAGACGGTATTGGCCACCGCCGAACCAGACACCGACCCCATCAGGCCGGAGCCCAGCACCGCCACGAAGCCGGGGCCGCCAACGAAACGACCGGCGGCGCAGCGGGAAAGTTCGATGATAAAGTCGCCGGCCCCCGACTTGACCAGAAAGGCGCCGAACAGGATGAACATAAAGACATAGGTCCAGGAGATGCGGGCGATGGAGCCAAACATCCCTTCAGGGGAGAAGAAGCTGCGGAACATCACCGTCTCCAGGCTCAGCCCCGCGAATCCGAACACCCCATCGATGTAGGGGCCCCACCAGAATACGTAGGTGAGCGCCAGAACGGTCATCACCGGGATAAACCAGCCGGTGCTGCGGCGCACCATCTCCAGGGCGATAAAGATCGCCGCGGCCGAGGCGATCCAGTCGCTCGTCACAAAGCGTACCCCGCGATCGTAAAGGGCATCCTCGAAGCCGATCAGGTAGGCCGCACAGGCCAGGGCCGCCAACCCCAGCAGGCTGTCGAGCAGCAGGGTCCAGCGACCGGCGTTTGCCGAGTGGGTAGTGAAGGCCGGCACCATCAGCGCACAGACCAGGGCGAACCCCCCAAAGTGGATCGCCGACACCCACAGCTCCGACAGGGTGCCGAGGGTGTTGAAATAGATATGGGCCACCGCCAATAGCACACCGATCCAGTAGACCAGTTTGCCGGCCAGCGAGTCATCGGCGCGCTTGGTCAGCTCCAGGCTGCGCAGCTTGTCCGACAGTTCAGGATCGAGGTCGATGGCATCTTTGCTCATTATTATTCTCCGGGCGGGCACGGTGGGCGGCCGTGGGCCTGCCTTGGTTTTGGCGGCCGGCGGCCGCGCAACAACGGGGGCCGGCACAGGGCCCGCCCCAAAAAAATCGTTCAGGTAAAACGCCGTTCCGCAGCCCCCGCTACGGAACGGCAGGGCGGATCGCTAGTTCGCCATCAGGTGGGCGGGAACCTGGATGCCCACCTCTTTGTAGTAGCGGGCCGCACCGGGGTGCAGGGGGAAGGGCAGACCGGCTATCGCCTTCTCGATCGCCATCGCCTTGGTGGCCTTGTGGATGCCGTTAAGGAAGGGGAGGTTCTCGTAGATGGTCTTGGTGATCAGGTAGACATCCTCTTCGGCGATATCGTCACGCACCGCAAGGAAGTTGGGCTGGGCTACGGTGTTCACCGCCTTGGTCTGGCCGGGGTAGGTGTTGGCCGGAATCACGTAGCGGGTCCACAGCTGGTAGTTGCCGTTGGCCTTCTTCACCTGCTCATCGGTGAAGTCCAGTACCGTGATCTTGTCGCCCAGTGAGGCGAAGGCGCGGGTCACCGCACTGGTGGGTACGCCGGAGGGGGTGTTCATCCCCACCACGGTGCCGTTCTGCATCGCATCGGCGCTGGGGCCATAGCCCATGTAGGCCAGGTCCATGGCATCGGTGTCCACTCCCACGCCCGCCAGGATCTGGCGGCCGGAGCCTTCGGTGCCGGAGTTTTTCTTACCGATGGAGAACTTTTTACCGGCGAAGTCCTTGAGGTCTTCGATGGTGCCGCTCTTGGCCAGTGACTTGTCCACCACAAACTGCTCAACGTTCTGCCACAGCATGGAGACAGAGCGCAGGTTCTTCTGCGGGCCGTCAGCCTGCAACTTGCCCTCTCCGGCCCAGGCCCAGGCGCCGTAGAGTCCCTGCAGGATCGCAAACTGGGCTTCGTTTTCACGCAGCAGCTTGATGTTTTCACCGGAACCGGCGGAGTTGATGGCCGACATGGAGATCTTTTGGGTGGGCTCCAGCTTTACTTTGGTGAGGGTGGCGATCGCTACGCCCACCGGGTAGTAGGTACCACCGGTGGAGGCGGTGGCCAGGATGTAGGAGCGCTTCTCCTCAGCCTGGGCGGAGAGCCCCAGTGAAGCGGCGGAGGTCATGGCCAGAGTGAGGCCGATGCCCTTGATAAGCGTACGTTTGCTGAATTTCATCGTTCTTGGTTCCCTTTATTGTTGTCGATGTATGGTGATCGATGGGGTGGTTCTCTGAACGCCGTGGAGGCTTTTCCCTCCACGCTGCCGAAGCAGGGTGCGCAACCCTATCAGTTATAGCAAACCCGGTGCCAAACAGTGCACTTATCAATAAGATGCTGATAAGGAAGGGGTTTTTTAAGATCTGCAACGCCCTTATCCCGACGCTATCGGCAAGATCTTGCTGATGGGCAAAAAATGGCTCGGCACAATATTGCTTATGCCGAGCCCAAGACGCTCCCAGAGGACAAGGGAGGTAAAGGCCACACCGGCCCGGCTGGCGAACCGGTGTGGGGGAGCTATGCTTCTGCTTTTTGCGCAGCCACCTGGGCTTCCAGTTCGCGGACCAGCCCCTCCGGCAGCTGCAGCCGCGCGGCCAGCATGGCCAGGTAGGCGCGCTCGGCGGCGGAGTCGACATCGATGGCCAGCAGCGACGCCACATAGATCTCTGCCGCCATTTCGGGACAGATCGCGCTGCTGACAATGGCGTCGACATCGGCAGGATGCCCCATCTCCTGTACCAACAGGCGCTGGGTGCCGGCATCCAGCCCCAGGGACTCTATACGTTGAAAGATCGCCTGACTCTCCTGGGCATCGAGTCGCCCATCGCAACGGGCCGCGGCGATCATGGCCCGCACCAGGGTCAGCCCCAGCGCCTCATGGGCGGGTGCGTTATCGGTCGCTGGCAGAAAAGCAGAACCGGCCGGGGCGGGCTGCAGGTCGGCAGGGGGGGCAGCGGAGGCCGCCGCTTGTGCAGCGGGTTGATTGCTGTAGCGCTGGTAGGCGGTATAAGCGAGCGCGCCGACCGCGGCCACACCGCCCAGCTTGAGGGCACTCATACCCAGCTTGCGGCCCGACTTGGTGGTCAACAGCGAACTGGCGAGCCCGCCCGCCAGGCCACCGGCAAATCCGCCGGCCGCTCCACTGCCCATCAACTGCCCTACCAGCTTGTTAAAATCCGCCATAGGCATGGATCTCCCTGTAAGGTTTTGATCGCCGCCACGACTAACATCAGCCCCGGCTGGTACAACCCAACCCGAGCCACATGGTAGCCTGGCCGGCCTGAACTTCGTCGCCATCCCGGCAAAGGATCATCGGCTTAACAAGGGTTCTGACCGCCCCGGCCGCAAAAAAGTTCAGCGTCGCCGACCAGGGCCTTTAGTTCCGCTCACCCCCGCGCCTCCCGGGAAAGCCCGGCGCCCTGGGTAAAGTCCGACCACTGGGGCGCCGACATCTCCTTCACCCACTGCCCCCAGGTGTAGGGCCACATCGCCGGTACCCCTTCGTTGTCGAGGTACCAGCTGTTGCAGCCCCCCACCCAGACGGTGTGCGCCATGCCACCGCGCAGGTACTGGTTGAAGCGCTCGGTAGCCTCGGTCGTGGCCTCGATCTCCTGCACCTCGCCGCGGCGCCAGCGCTCAATCAGCTGCAGCAGGTAGTGGCTCTGCACCTCGCTCATGGCGATCACCGAGAAGTTGCCGATGGGGGTGTTGGGCCCCAGCATGAGGAAGAAGTTGGGGAAGCCGGGAATCAGCAGCGAGCGGTAAGCCTGTACCCGCTTCACCCAGGCCTTGTTGATGTGCAGGCCATCGCGCCCCACCAGCTCCATGGGACGCATAAAGTTGAAGGGGTGAAAGCCGGTGGCCAGCACCAGCAGGTCGAGCCCGTGGTGCTGGCCATCGGCGGTGACCACCCCGTTGGCGTCCACCCGTTCGATCCCCTCGGTCACCAACCGGCAGTTGGGGGCCTGGATGGCATCGTAGAATTTGGTCGATACGATCACCCGCTTGCAGCCCACGGTGTAGTCGGGGGTCAGTCGCCGGCGCAGCTCGGGGTCCTTGACCTTGCGTTTGAGATGCTGGCGGCAGGCCCAGCTCATCAAAAAGTGAGGGATCCTCTGCCCTATCACGGCGCGGGAGAAGAACAGCTCGATGGCGCGGGTATACCAGCGGTAGGCGCGGCGTGCGAGACGAGGGTTTTTGCGTACCTTTGCCCGCAGCGACGCATCGTATTCGCGATCCGGCGCCGGGTAGATCCACTGCGGGGTACGCTGGAACACCACCACCTGCCCGGCCTCCTTCACCAGTTCGGGGATCACCTGGGCGGCGGTGGAACCGGTACCGATGATACCCACCCGCTTGCCCTTGAGGCTCAGTTTGTCCGGCCAGCGCGCGGTGTGGAAACACTCACCTTCGAACTGCTCCAGCCCCTCAATATCGGGGTAGGCGGGGTGGTGCAGTATACCGGTGGCCGAGATCACCAGATCGGCTTCCAGCTCGGCCCCCTTGCTGGTGGTCAGGTGCCACACCCCACCCTCGTAAACGCATCGCTCGACCGCCTCGTTGAAGCGCACATCCCGCACCACATCGTACTTGTCGGCCACCTGCTCGAAGTAACGGCGTATCTCCGGGCCGCGGGCAAAGCGGTGTTCCCACTCCGGGTTGGGCTCGAACGCGTAGGTGTACATATGGGCCGGAATATCGCAGGCCAGCCCCGGGTAGCGGTTTTCACGCCAGGTGCCTCCCACCGATTCGCCCTTCTCCAGCACGCAGATATCGGTGATGCCCGCTTCGCGCAGTTTGATGGTCATCAGGATGCCGCTCATCCCGGCGCCGATGATCACCACCCGTGGATCTCTTCGTTGATTCCGGGTCATGCTATCCCTCCTCAGGCCTGTCCACCCGGCTGCGACGCCGACTTAACCAGCAGCGGCAGCCAGTAACCGTAACCAAACACCAGGGTACCGAGCAGGACCGGGCTCCCCTCGCCCGCCGCCTTCAGTAGCCGCGCGCGCAGGGCCAGGTACTCCAGCAGGTGGGCCGCGAACAGGGCGATGCCGCCCCAGTGGGCAACCGCATCCCAGGGGGCCGGATACGGAACCACAAAGCCCAACGCGAACAGTGCCCACAGCCCCAGCACCGCAAGCTGGCTAAACCGAATAAAAAAATGAAACATCTTTATCTTTTCTCCCTGGTCATGGTTTTGATGGCATCACCCAGCCGGGCGATGGCCACCGCTGCTTCAGGCATCAAGGGGGCAAAAATCTGGAATACGTGGAACTGGCCGGGCCAGCACTGATAGTCCACCTCAACCCCCTGGCTCCGTGCATGGGCCACAAAGCGCTCGATCGGGTCGAGCAGGATCTCCCGACCCGACGCCTGCACGCAGAGCGGGGGCAGCCCGCCCAGCTCAGCCGCAGTGAAGTTGAGTGGCTTGAGCAGCTCGGGACGGGGAGTCCCCCCCTGGGCCAGCTGGCCCCAATGGCGAGCGAGGGACAGGCTGAGCATATCGGTGGCGGCGTTGTCCGTCATCGAGGGGTCTGTGGCCCCCACTTCACAAAGGGGAGAGATCAGCAGCGCCCCGCTTGCCCTCAACCCCTGTTGCCTCAGGGCCACCAGGGTCGACAGGCAGAGGGAGCCACCGGCGGAATCCCCTGCCAGCAGCAGTGGCCGGTCGGGGTAGCGCTGCCGCATCGCCCGACACACCGCCAGGCAATCCTCCTGCGCCGCAGGCAGGGGGTGCTCGGGCGCCAGCCGATAATCGACCCCCAGCACTGTGCACTCCCCCGCCACCGCCAGCGCCGCGATCATAGGGCGATAACCCCTCACATTACCGATCACGAACCCCCCGCCGTGGAAGTAGAGCACCAGCGGCGAACCCTCATCCAACCCTCGGGGTATGCACCACTGGCAGGGTACCCCGGCAATGGTGTCGGCCTCGATCCGCACCTGCCTGAGCGCCGGGTGGTAATGGCGCAGCAGATCCTGCCGGGTGCGCAGCCAGTCCACCGGTTTATCGATCGATTCGTGCAGCAGCTGGCGCGAAAGACGGCACAACCACTCGCTGCGCCAGCTGCGTTCGGCCGGGCGCTGCGGCCTGAGCAGCATCCCCAGCAAAGAGGTAAAGAGCAAACGTAACAGATCCAACAGCGCCATCAGGGGTACTCCGCCAGGGCTCCATAGAGTCGCGACTGCAGGGCGCCGGGCACCAGCAGGGAGAGCAACCGCAGGAGACGAAATTTCAGGGTCAGTGGGTGGTGAATGCGGTGATCGCTGAGGGCCCCTTCGATGGCTCGCGCAACATCCTCGGCGCCGAGGGTTACCCCCATGCGCTCGATGATCGGGGTGGGGGGCAGCTGCTCCACCATCGGGGTCCTTACGAAGGGGGGCATGATATCGCAGACGTGGATACCATGGCGGCGCCACTCCACCTGCAGCGCTTCGGTCAGGCCACGCACAAAGAACTTGCTGGCCGAGTAGGCGGCGAAGCCGGGCACACCGTAGATTGCCGAGGCGGAGCTGAGGTTGATCACCCGCGCCCCGGGCTGCCCCTTGAGGTAGGGAAAGGCCAGGTAGCAGCCGTTCAGCACCCCCAGGCTGTTGATCTCCACCAGCGCACGCTGGCGCTCCAGGGAGATCGATTCGAAGTCGCCGACGGTCAACACCCCGGCGCCATTGACGATGGCATCGAGGCGGCCGGCAAAGGCCACAAAGCGCTCCAGCGCGCGAGCGAAGGCATCGGCATCGGTGACGTCCAGCGCCAGCCCCAGGCTCTGCTCCCCCAGCTCCTGCTGCAACCCCTGCAGCGCCTCGCCGTCACGGTCCAGCAACCCCACCCGCCAGCCCGACTTCGCCAGCCGCCGGGCGCTGGCACGACCGATGCCGGAGGCCGCGCCGGTAATCACAATGGCTCGCATCCTTCGCTCCGCGGGCCCCGTGCCGGAGTCAATCACTGACCGGCGCCCTGTTGTTATTTGATAATTATCAACTCTACGCCAGGGAACCTTGCCGCCCAATGGGGTCAGCGGCCAATCATTTGTTATTTTCGGCCAGGCAGCCTATGCTGGCGCTCTGCCATCAGCACCCGCCCGGCCCGGCCACCTTGAGGAGCGCCCTCCCAGCCATGTTCCGCGATCCCACCGCCCACCATATCCGCGCCATTCGCCCCGCGCTGGAGGCCATGCAGCGGCTGGGTTTTTCCCTCCGCCAGTGCCTGGCGGGGAGCGGACTGGACCCGGCCCTGCTCGACAGCCCCGCGGCCCAGCTGAGCCTGGCCGGGCAGCAGGCCTTCTACCGCCACCTGCTGGCGATCAGCGCCATGCCGCTACTGGGGCTCGAGCTGGGGCGCGCCTACCGGCTGGAGCACTACGGCATGTTCGGCTACGCCCTGCTCAGCGCCCGCAACCTGGGTGAGTGTGTTGAGCTGGCAGGCCGTTTCAGCCCGCTGGCTTTCAGCCTGTTCCGCATTCAGTTTGTGCAGGAGGGGAACCTTGCGCGTATCCAGTTCCACCCCCACCACCCGATCGCCGATGACCTGCTCGCCTTCTACTGCGACCGCGACCTGATGGCGGTGTGGGAGGGAAGCCGTCAGGCGCTGGGGATTGACCTGCCCCTGGAGCGGGTCGGTTTTATGCATGATCAGCGGGCTCACCAGGCGGCCTACCGCCAGCAGTTCAACTGCCCGCTGCAGTTCCGGCTGGGGTGGTCGGAACTCTGCTTCGACAGCGCCCTGCTCGATACCCCCCTGCCCTGCCCGGACCCGGAGACCTCGGTCTATTTCCGCGAGCAGTGCCAGCGCATGATCGCCCAGCTGAGCCGCCAGAGCCCCTTCGTCGACCGGGTACGCCAGCAACTGATGCAGCAACCCGGCCAGTTCCCCGATATCGACGCCGTGGCCCTGCAGCTCAACACCTCGGTGCGAACCCTGCGCCGGCGCCTGGCCGACGAGCAGACCAGCTTCCGCCGCCTGCTGGACGAGATCCGCTTCCAACTGGCCCGGGACTACCTGGGGGAGGGGCTCAGGGTGGCGGAGGTCGCCGCCCTGCTGGGCTACAGCGAAACGGCCAACTTTACCCACGCCTTCAAGCGCTGGAGCGGACAGGCACCGAGCCAGTTCCAGCCCTGAGCCGGCAGCGAAAATAGGGGTGGCCGTCGACCGCTAATTTTGCGATAACAGTGTCTCGCTGCACTCTGCACGCGCGTATTCAAGGAGAAAAACAATGTTCAGTCACATTATGGTGGGGGCTAACGACATCGAAGCCTCCAAGGCTTTTTACGACGCCACCCTGGGAGCGCTGGGCTGCAAGCCCGGAGTCATGGACGATAAGGGGCGCTGCTTCTACTTTACCGACAGCGGTATCTTTGCGATCACCAAACCCCTCAACGGTGAGCCCGCCAGCCACGGCAACGGCAGCACCATCGGCTTTGCCGCCGCCAGTCCCGAGGCCGCCGACGCCTGGCACGCCGCCGGAGTCGCCAACGGCGGTAGCGCCTGCGAAGACGCCCCCGGTATCCGCGAAGGGGCCAACGGCCAGCTCTACCTCGCCTACCTGCGCGATCCGGCCGGTAACAAGCTCTGCGCCCTCTACCGGGTAGCCTAGGCCTAGGGAGCCTGCGAATAAGTCCTTGCGAACGTCTGGCTTTCAGCTTGGTTCGCAATCAAGGCGTGGCTTTGAAGCAATGTCCAGACCTTGTAAAAAGTCACCACGCAGAGTGCAGACCAAGCTGAAAGCCTCGTAGGGCAAGGCCTGAACAGAGCGGCGCGGCGGACCCTGTCCCCCCCCGCTCCGCCTATAGTCTTTGGTCAGCGCCGAGCCTCTGCAGCAGGCCGAAAAAAACCAGTGCGTAGAACAGGTCCACCGCCAACGGCAGCAGCAAAGGCCAGCTCACCAGCCCCCGCACCACCTCTAGCCCCCCGACCAGCACCAGTATGAGTTTGCTCCAGGCCCCGAGCCGGATCAGCGGTGCCCCGGCACGGGGATCGCGGCTGGCCCAGAAGTAGCCGATGCCAAAGCAGAACACCAGGGTCGCGAACAGCTCCACAAACAGGGGCTCGCTCGGCACCGGCTTGATCCCAAGCAGAGTGAAGGTCCACTGGATATCCACCACAAACAGCAGCGCCACACTCCAGTTGAAGCAGGCCGCCGATAGCAGGAGTCGCTTCATGACTCGTTGCCTGCCGGCTTTTCCCGACAGGAGGGGGCGAGCCCCAGCCGACAGGACACCAGCTTCCAGGGGATCAGTAAACTGGAGGCTTTTTGGTACTCATCCCATTCTGGGTAACGGGAGATAGAGGCATCCTTCACCAGCATCCGCGACAGGAACACCAGGCAGGCGTAGGCCAGCACCAGATAACCGACCCAGTGAGCCGCCAGCAGAGCGTAGCTGGCGTAGATCAGGATCTCCCCCAGGAAGTTCGGGTTGCGGGTGTAGCGAAACACCCCGTCATTAATTAGCCCCCGCCGGTACTTCAAGGCAAAGTGCTTCTGGCAATCAGCGGCGATCATCAGGGTGATGCCCACCGTGTGCATAGCGATGGCGGCGAACAGCACCGGCCCTGAGGGGTCCATCTGGCGGGAGATAATCAGCCATGGCAGCAGCCAGTACCAACCCACCAGCGTGAAGTAGAGGGCAACAGCACCGCCGTAGGTGACCCGGGTATTGAAGCTGCCGTCGCGAAAACCGAAATCCTTCACCAGCCAGCAATAACCGTAAATGCCGTGCAGCCCCAGATAAACCCAGGCAGCGTGGCTCCAGTTGTCGTAGATGGCCATCATCCCCAGGATCAGAAACAGGGTGATGATTTTGTGAAAGTTGATGACCCAGGCCAGTTTCAGCTGTTTGGGCCCACCGAGAAAATCCTCGCTGATATAGCGGGTGATCTCGAACAGGGCGCGCGCCCAGGCGGGTGCCGACTTTTTACTTACAAGAGTCGTGCTCATTTTTATTCTCTCCCTTGTCGTTTTTATCGCGCGGTGTAGCCGCCATCGATCACCAGCTCGGAGCCGGTCATGTAGGAGGATTCATCACTGGCCAGGAACAGGCAGCCGTTGGCGATCTCGCGCCCCTGCGCCATACGGCCCATGGGGATGGAGGCCATCACCCGCGCCAGCAGCGCCTGGGCTTCAGTGTCCTCCATCTGCCCCACCGCCTTGCTGATCATGGGCGTCTCCACGTAACCGGGGTGTACCGAGTTGACCCGCACCGGATAGCCCTGGGCAGCGCAGTGCAATGCGGCGGACTTGCTGAAGATGCGCACCCCGCCCTTGCTGGCGTTGTAGGCCGCCACGCTCGGCTCGCCAATGATCCCCTCGATCGAGGAGATATTGATGATCGAGCCGCCGCGCTCCTTCATGGCCCCGATGGCGGTGCGGGTGCCCAGAAACACCGACTCCAGGTTGACCCGCTGGGTCTGCTGCCACTGCTCCAAGGTGGCACTCTCGACGCTGCCGGGGATGGCGATGCCGGCGTTGTTCACCAGCACCTCGATCGGCCCCAGCCGCTCCTCCAGTTCCGCGGCCAACTCGGCCCAACGCGCTTCCGAGGTCACGTCCTGCTGGCACGCGATCGCCTGCCCGCCCAGGGCATCGATCTGGGCCGCCACCGCCTCGGCGGCGAGCAGGTCGATGTCGGTCACCACCACCCTGGCCCCCTCCTCGGCAAAGCGCAGGCAGAGCGCCTGCCCGATACCGCTGCCGCCCCCGGTGACCCAGGCCACCCGGTTGTCCAGTCGTTGACTCATGCTGCTCTCTCCTGAGTTTTAGGGTAGGGGGGTCAGTCGGCCACCAGCAGCGAACCACCCTTGAGGGCGAGAATCTCGTTGCAGCCGTCGGCGATCAGCCCGGCGCGGGCATCGCGCAGCAGTTTCTCCAGCGGGTACTCGCGGGTCAGGCCGTTGCCGCCGAACAGCTGCAGCGCCTCGCTGGCCACCTCGAAGGCGGTCTGGGTGCCGGTGATCTTGGCGGCGATCGACCCCTGCAGGGCCGGCGCCGGCGCGTTGGCGTTGAACTCCATGGCGCGGCGCACCAGGGCGCGGGCCATCTCCACCTTGCGGAACATGTGGAACAGTCGCTGGCGCACGCTCTGGTGGTGGAAGATCGGCACCCCGCCCTGCTTGCGCTCCTGGGCGTAGGCCAGTGCGTGCTCGTAAGCGGCGCGGGCCATACCGACGCTGAGGTTGCCGACATGGGCATTGGCCTCGGCGAGGGTGTGGTAGACCAGGGAGGCGTAACGGTCGGGACCGGCGAGCAGATGGGAGATCGGCACCTCCACGTTATCGAAGTAGAGCTCGCCCTGGTTCAGGCCGCGAAAACCCAACTTGTCCAGCGGCTTGCCACGGCTGACCCCGGGCAGGTCCAGCGGCACGATCAGGCTGATACCGGGACGGGTGGTGCCGTTCTCCTCCAGGTGGCAGTAGAGGGCGCACACCTCGGCGGTGAGGGCACCGGAGACCCAGGCCGATTTCTGGCCGTTGATCACCACCCGGTCGCCCTCGATGCGCGCCACGCAGTTGGGTCGGCCATAGCGTCCCCCGGAGGCCTGCAGGGTACCCTCGGGGTCGAGCATGTCGCTGCCGTGGTCGGGCTCGGTAATGCCCCAGCAGCCCATCTTGCCTTCGCAGTACTCGACCATCGCCTGGTTGCCGGCGATCAGCGAGTAGAGCCCGGGCATCTGGCTGACCAGGATCATCCCCGCCAAGCCGCCATCGCCCCAGGCCAGCTCCTCGCTGGCGATCGCCAGCACACGGGTCCGCTCCAGCGGCTCCAGCTCCGCCAGCGCGGCCACGCTCAGCCCCAGCGCCTGGGCCTGCTGGAGCACAGACCAGAGGGGGGAGTCGGCGGCGATCGCGTGCTCGGCATCGAGCTTATCGATCAGGGCACCGGCCGGGCGCAACACCTCGGCGGCAAAACGGTGGGTGGCATCCTGAATCGCCTGCTCCATCTCGGAGAGGGGGGATTCGAGGCCGGTCATCGGCAGTTCGATGCGGTTGGTCATGGAGGTTCTCCTGTTGTTATTCGGTAGCGAGTTATTGGGTAGCACGTTATTGGCTATGGCCGGCAACACCGGCCTCAGTAGTTGGCCAGCCAGCGGGTCAGCTGGCGGCGGCCGGGCTCCGGCAGGCAGCGGCTCACCAGTCCCCAGAGACGGGCCTTGCCCCCCAGCAGGTGGCTGGTGCGGGCGCTCCCGGGGCAGGCGTAGATCGCCTCGGCAACACACTCGGCGCTCATAGTGGCGGGCATGCGTTTGCGGTAGCGCTGGGGCGCGGCGGCGCCCATGGCGGTCTGCACCAGTGGTGGCTTGATCGCCCGTACGCGGATGTCATCGGCAGCCCATTCGATCGCCAGCGCCTCACTGAGGCCGTTGACGTAGAACTTGGTGGCGCTGTAGACCGCGAGGTCGGGCACCCCGTGCACGCTGGAGGCGGAGCAGAGGTTGACCAGGGTCGCCCCCGGGGTCTGCTTAAGCAGCGGGTAACCCAGCTGCGCCACATCGGTAAGCCCCTGCACGTTGATGGCGATCATCGCGCCCAGGGCAGCCGGGTCCATCTCCGCGAAGCGCCCCCCGGTCAGCACCCCGGCGCAGTTGACCAGCACCTCCAGAGTGCCGCCGCTGTGGCGGGCGAACTGTTCGAAGGCCCTGGCGATGGAGTCGCGGTCGGCGACGTCGCAGTGCTGGAAACAGCACCGCTCACCCAGTTCACCGGCCAGGGTTTCCAGCGCCTCGACCTTAAGGTCGTAGGCGCCGACGAACCAGCCTCGATCGGCAAACAGCAGCGCGGTGGCGCGCCCTATGCCGGAGCCGGCACCGGTGATAAACACAGATTTCATAGGTGATACCCCCTCATATTACTCAGCTTGGGTGAACAACTGCGCGCCGGGGGCGTGAAACTGCTCCAGCAGGAAACGCTCCTGGGGCTTTTCCGACGCGGTCTTGGGGATCTCCTCCACCCGTTGCAGGTAAGCGGGTACAAAGCTCGCCTCCAGCTCACGACGGCAATGGGCGAACAGGGATTTCGGATCAAAGTCCACCGCCTCGCTGACCACAATGGCTGCCACCACCTCCTTTTCGCCGGGGGCACAGCCTTCGAGGCTGACCCCGTAAACGTACACATCGTCGACGCTGTGGTGGCTGGCCAGCGCCTTCTCCACAAAGGCGGAGTTGACGAAGTCGCCGTTGCGGCGAATGCCGCCCCCCTTGCGATACTCGAAATAGAGCCAGCCCTGTTCGTCGAGGTGGCCGATATCACCCATCCGCAACCAGCCCCCCTCGGTCTTGTCCGCCGAGGCCGCGGCGTTTTTGTAGTAGCTCACCCGGGGGGCGCTGCCGTCGGCACCGCGGAAGCAGATTTCGCCCGACTCAAAGGGCGCGCAGGGTTCGCCGCGCTCGTTAAACAGCTGCAACTCCAGGGTCGGTGGTGCCTTGCCAACGCTCCCCACCGGCCCCTGCCCGCAGGGGTTGAGGGTCAGCCCCCCCTCGGCGGCGCCGTAGAATTCGAAGATCTCCACCCCGAAACGCTCGCGGAACTCGTTCCAGATCACCGCCGGCATACCGGCGCTGATCACGTAGCGCACCGGGTTGTCGGCGTCGTTGTCGCGCCGCGGCTCGCTGAAGATGGCGGTGGTCATGCCGCCGAGCAGGTTGAACACCGTGCAGCCGTAGTGGCGGGCAATATCCCACAGGCGCGACTTGGTGAACTTGCGGCTGATCACCCCCCTGAGCCCCATCTTCAGCGAGGAGCCGAGGGTCACCAGCTGGGCGTTGGCGTGGGTCAGGGAGAGACCTGTGTAGGGACGATCCTCCGGGGTCAGGCCAAGCAGTGGACCCAGGCAGGCCGCTTCACCAAAGCGCCGGTGGGGGGCAATAATCGCCTTGGGGTCGCCGGTGGTGCCAGAGGTGTAGAGCATCTGCATGGGGTCGTCGGCATTACAGGCCGCCACCTCAAGCGCTTCAAATGAGGAAATCTCGGTTTTTAGAATATCGTCTAGGCTGGCGCTATCGATTCCGACGAGGCGGGAGCGGTTGTTCTCAGCCGGGACACCGCTATCCATCACCCAGGCCCATTCGAGCCCGGGCAGGCTGGCTTCAACGGCGGCCAGGTTGTCCAGCGCGTAGTCGGCGAGAATCACCCCCTTGCACTCGGCAAAATCGAGCATATAGGTAAGCTTGGCGCCGCGGGTGCGCGGGTCTATGGGTACAAATACCGTGTTGGTGATCGAGGCGGCGATCATCGCCTCGACAAAATCCGGGTGGTTCTGCATCAACAGGCCGAAGCGGTCGCCGGCCGCCAGCCCCTGCTCCCGCAGGTGGTAGGCGATCCGCTGGGCGTTGTCCCACAGCTGTCGGTAGCTGCGGCGCTCCTCCTCCAGCGACCCATCGGCGGCAAGGCTCACGAAGGTGAGTACCTCAAGCTCCGGGCAGCGCTCCACCCGGTTGGCGATCAGGTTCGCCAGTATCAGCTCATCACGCTCGGCCATGGTTAATCCTCCCTCGCGAGAATGCTGACGACGGTGGCCGCCGCATCCAGCCCGATCATGCCCCCGCCGTTGTGGGCCAGGCCGATGCGGACGTTCGCTACCTGGCGGCGACCGCTGGCGCCCCGCAGCTGTTCGGTCAGCTCGACGATCTGTGCTGCGCCCGAGGCGCCGATCGGGTGCCCCTTGCGCAGCAGGCCACCGGAAACGTTCACTGGCAGGCGTCCACCGAGACGGGTCACCCCCTCATCGATCAGTCGCCCCCCCATTCCCCGGTCGCAGATCCCCAGGTACTCGTAGGCGATCAGCTCGGAGGGGGCCGAGGCATCGTGCAGTTCGATCAGGGAGAGATCGTCAGGGCCGATACCGGCGCACTCATAGGCCTGGGTGGCGGCCAGGGCCCCCACCGAGAGATCCCCCTCGGCCTGGTCCCAACCGCTCACCAGCGCCGAGGCGCGCACCCGCACCGCCTGTCCCCGGGGCAGCGTCCGCGCCACCCGCTCGCTGACCACCACAATGGCGGCGGCGCCGTCGCCGATGGGGGAACACATCGGCAGGGTCAGGGGATCGACGATCTCCCGCGCCGCCAGCACCGCCTCGACACTCATCGGCTGCTGGAACTGGGCACGGGGGTTAAGGCTGCCGTGGAAGGCGTTCTTGGCGGTGACCCCGGCGATCTGCTCGCGGGTGGTGCCGTAGCGCTTCATGTGCGCCTTGGCCATGAGCGAGTAGATATCCATAAACACCGAACGGCTCTTGCCGGCGTTTTCCACATCCACCGTTTCACCGGCCTGGTCCGCCAGCGCCTGCAGGGCGCCGAGCAGCCCGCCGGCCTTTTCGGTATCCACCGCCCCGTCGAAGGCGGCGAAGGTGCGCGCCTTGTCCTCATGGAACAGCTTTTCGAAGCCGCACACCAGCACCCGGTCGTATAGCCCCGCCGACACCATGGCGCAGGCCTGCTGAAAGGCGGTGGAGGAGGTGGCGCAGGCGTTCTCGACGTTGACCACCGGGATCTTGCCGATCCCCAGCTCCCGCAGCGCCACCTGGCCGCTGATCATCTCCTGCCCCTGCACCACGCCGCCGGCGCCGTTGCCCATGTAGGCCGCCTCAACCTGCGAGGGTTCGATGCCGGCATCCCGCAGGGCGTCACGGATCGCCATCCCCGCCAACCCCTTGAGGCTGGTCTCCAGGTGCTTGCCGAAGGGGGTCATCCCCACCCCGGCCACGTAGGCGTTCATCTTCATGCGGACACTCCCACGGGAGGCAGGTTGCAGTAGCCCTTGGCGTGGAAGCAGCGCAGCAGGTCACGGTAATCAAAGGCGGTTGCCACCGACTGGAAGCCGACCCGCTCAACCCGCCCCTCGAGCAGACGCTGGGCCGCTTCGGCGCAGACCTCGCCGGTCCAGCTATAGGGGGCGGAGAGGTTGAGGACAAACTGGGTGGTAAGGGTGCGGCCGCGGCCATAGCAGACCACCAGCGAGCGCTGGACATCGACGTCATCCTTGGGAGGCTCGCCGGTGTTGATCTGGTCGCCGATCTGGTTGGTGAGCTGCTCCTTCTGCTCCTGGGTCATGCCCTGGCTCAGCGCATTGAACTGGCCGATCGCCTCCAGTACGCCGTCAACGATGTGCTCACCGATGGCGGTCAGGACGCTGCAGTTGCGCACCCGCGGGTGGTCAGCGTACCAGACCGGCTCGCAGGCACCGCCCCAGGGCAGGGCCCGGTAGGGTTGCGCCCGGTAGGGGACCACCACCTGGTAGGCCTGGTCGTTGGGCCAGGCCTTGAACTCGTTCTGCTCCAGGTAGTACTGGGAGGTCTCGTTGCACTGCATGCGCAGGAAGGACTTGGTGCTGGCTTCGGAGGGCAGGCCGTTGTCGATCTGGTAGATCAGATCCAGGGTATCGACCCCCTCATTCTCGAGCACCACCTCCGCCGCCAGCGCACCCGCCGCCCACATATAGGCGTTGGCCGGGCTCAGCAGCAACTGCTTGGCGGCGAAGGCCTCGCCGTACTGCTGCTTGATCGCCAGCACCCAGTCCTGCTCGCCGGTGGTGTCCAGGTAGTGGCAGCCCGCTTCCAGGCAGCACTCCACCACGGGCCAGGCCAGCTGCATAAAGGGGCCGGCAACGTTGATCACCACATCCACCTGTGTAAACAGCGGCATCAGCTCTTCTGCGGTGTTGCTGGCCACGGCGATCTGCGCCTGTGCTTCGCGGCCGAGGCGCTGGTTGACCACCGCCAGGGCGGCCTCGAGGCGCTCCCGGTTACGGCCGACAAAGAAGAAGGGGATATTGCGCTCGGCGAGGGATTCAGCCACCAGCTTGCCGGTGTAGCCGCTGGCGCCGTAGATCAGGATGCGTGGGGTCTGGGACATAGTGCCTCCGTTATTATTGGTGTCGGTTGTGGTCTCGCGTACCACCGCAGGTTCCCGAAGGGTGCGGTATCGATCCCGGTACTGAGCACAAGGTACCCCCTTTGGCGCGGGCCGATAATGTGACGCCCGGACTGAAACTTGTGAATCCCGGTCACACCCTCTACACTGATCCCGCGACTCGCACCCAGCCACAACCCCTAACAAAAAAAACATGAGTTCTGTTCAGCGCACCCGCATCAGCATCCTCGGCCTTAAGCCTTCACTGCAGGTGATGGTGCAGCGCGGCTATGACCCCAACCGGTGCCTGGCGGGCTGCGGCATTGAGCCCGCCCAGCTGGAGGAGCCGGACCTGCAGATCTCGCGGCAGCAGGAGTTTCGTTTCTATCGCAACCTGATCGATCTCAGCGGTGACCCGCGGATCGGCCTGCTACTGGGGGAGGCCTACCCGCCCCAGCGGTACGGCCTGTTCGGCTACGCCATGCTCAGCGCCGTCACCTTCGGCGATGCCATGGAGCTGGTGGACAAGTTTGGGATACTCACCTTCTCCCACTTTGATATCTCCATTGTGCAGCGGGACCAGCTGGCCGCCATGGAGATGCGGGACAGCATCGGCCTGGACCCGGACCTGCTGCGGCTCTACAGCGACCGCGATGTCTCCGCTGCCGCCCTGGCCGTGGAAGAGATTCTCGGCCAGCGGGTACCGGCACGGGAGGTTTACCTGATGCACAACGGCGGCGGCGATGAGACGCTCTACCGCGACTACTTCGGTTGCCCGGTGCGTTTTTCCCAGAAGTTCAATGCGTACGGCTTCGATCCCACCCTCATGGCGCGACCGCTGCCCCTGGCCGACCGCCAGAACTCCCAGTACTTCGCCCGCCAGTGCCAGCTGCTGCTGGACCGCCTCAGCAGCCAGAGCCGCCTCGTCGACGAGATCCGCCAGCGGGTGCTGGCGACCCCCGGTTATTTCCCCGACGCCGAGCAGATGGCCGACCTGCTGGCGATCTCGCCCCGCACCCTGCGCCGGCGATTATCGGCAGAGGGCAGCAGTTACCAGGAGATCATCGGCGAGATCCGTTACGAGCTGGCGCGCCAGTACCTGGCCACCAGCCTGCCGGTGGAGAAGATTGCAGAACTGCTCGGTTACAGCGAGCCGGGCAACTTTACCCACGCCTTCAAGCGCTGGAGCGGGCAGGCACCGAGCCGGTTCCAGCCCTGAGCCAGCAGCGAAAATAGGGGTGGCCGTCGACCGCTAATTTTGCGATAACAGTGTCTCGCTGCACTCTGCACGCGCGTATTCAAGGAGAAAAACAATGTTCAGTCACATTATGGTGGGGGCTAACGACATCGAAGCCTCCAAGGCTTTTTACGACGCCACCCTGGGAGCGCTGGGCTGCAAGCCCGGAGTCATGGACGATAAGGGGCGCTGCTTCTACTTTACCGACAGCGGTATCTTTGCGATCACCAAACCCCTCAACGGTGAGCCCGCCAGCCACGGCAACGGCAGCACCATCGGCTTTGCCGCCGCCAGTCCCGAGGCCGCCGACGCCTGGCACGCCGCCGGAGTCGCCAACGGCGGTAGCGCCTGCGAAGACGCCCCCGGTATCCGCGAAGGGGCCAACGGCCAGCTCTACCTCGCCTACCTGCGCGATCCGGCCGGTAACAAGCTCTGCGCCCTCTACCGGGTAGCCTAGGCCAGCAGCCCGACATGAGAGAGGGCGGTAGTTCACCCGCCGCCCTCTCCTCCCAGTCCTACTGGCCTACTGACGGGGCTACCGCCCCCGCCACCGGCTCGAAATAGAGCTTGCACTCCTCCAGCGCACAGCGCTTGACCCGCACCCGCAGCCGGTCACCGGCCTGATAGCGCTGCTGGCCGCCCCTCAGCACCTGCAGCACCGGGTCAAAACTGTACTTCTGCTTGGCCTTGCGCAGGTCCACCTGCCCCTCGACGCCGAACGCTTCCAGTCGCAGGTTGAGGCCGCCGGAGTGGGCCTGCACCACCGTCGCCTCATACTCGCTGTCCGCCGCCTGCTGGCTCATGAACAGGCACATGTACCAGTGCTCCAGCTCATTGCTGGCGTTGCGAGCCCGCAGGTGCTGCTGCTGCCAGGCCTGCAGGCGCTCGTCGCTCAGCTCCGCGGCCTGCTCGCCGGCCAGTAACGCCTTGATCTGGCGGTGTACCACCAGGTCGTTGTACTTACGGATCGGTGAGGTGAAGGTGGTGTAACGCTCGAGCCCCATGCCGGCGTGGGGCGCCTCGCGCCGCACCAGAACCGAGCGTTCGAGCATGCGGGTCACCAGCGCGCGCAACGGTGTGCCGTTGAGCGGCACGGCGGCCACCAGGGTCTTGAAGGCGTCGGGCGCACCGAGGTCGATCGCCCCCGGCTCTGGCAGGGCCTGGGCCAGCAGCTGCTGCAACACCTCGTGACGGTCGGCGCGAAAACCGGGATGGGCCACAAAGATACCATCGACCCCGGCTTCGGCGATAAAAGCCGCCGCACAGCGGTTGGCGGCCACCATCGCCTCCTCCACCAGCTGGTGGGCGAGGCTGCGCTCGACCCGGCGAATGGCGATGCAACGCTTCTCCTCATCGAGCTGCAGGTGGTAGTCGGGCTTATCCTCAAACAGCACCGCGTGCTGCCGCCGGTGCTGGTTAAGTGCCCCGGTCACCTCGCGCAAGGCGTTCAGGGAGGCCACTACCTCCTCAGCCAGCCCCGACTCGTTGCCCTCGCTGAACAGCTCGCTGACCCGCTCATAGCTGAGTTTGGCGTGGGAGCGTACCCGCACCGATTCGAAGCGGTGACCCCGGATCGCACCGTCGCGGCCCACCTGCATCTGGCACAGCAGCGCGAGGCGGTCCACCCCTTCACGCAGGGAGCACAGCTCCCGCGACAGCAAGGGCGGCAACATGGGGATACCAAACCCCGGCAGGTAGACCGAGGTGGCCCGCTGGCAGGCCTCTTTATCGATGGGCGAGCCGGGCTCGATCAATGCATCGGGGTCGGCGATCGCCACCCACAGGTTCCACCCCTCCTCGCTGGCCTCGGCCCAGAGGGCATCGTCCATATCCTGGGTAAAAGCGGAGTCGATGGTGACGAAGGGGGTGGCGCTCAGGTCCAGGCGGGTCGCCGCCAGCTCGCCGATGCGCTCGGCGCTGATCGATTCCATCTGCGCCTGCACCGCCGCGGGCCACTCGGGCTGGTAGTTATACTTGTCGAGGATAAAGCGCTCCTCCACCCCGATGTCGCCGGGCGCACCGATGCGCCGTACCACTGCGGCCTGGGCCTTGCCGTTCTTGAAGGGGTGGCGGGAGATGCGACAGCGCACCAGGTCACCGGCCTTCAGCTCTCCCCGCTCCTTGGGGGGGATAAAGAGCAGCCGATTGCTGAAGTGGGCCAGGTCGGGCTGCACAAAGTGGGTATCCCCCTTGATCACATAAAGTCCGCAGAACTCCTTGAGCTCGGAGCCCAGCAGCTCCTCCAGCAGGGCGTTGTCCTGCTTTTTCGCGGAGGGTTCGCGGCTGACCCGCACCCGGTCGCCGGGGAATACCCGCGCCATCTCCTCCGGTGAGAGAAACAGGCGTTCGCCATTGTCGAGGGCCACAAAGCCGAAGCGCCCGTGGCTACCGAGCACGGTGCCGTCGAAGGTCTCCTTGCTGGAGTGAATCTGGTTTTTTAGCTGCTGCAGCTGTTGCAGGGCGCTTTTATCGAGCATGGCGGGATCATAGGGAAGTGGGAGGGCTGCAAATTCTAATCAATCGCCGCCCCCAGAGCCAGCCGGATTAAGAAGCCTACGCATAAGTCCTTGCGAACTTTTGGCTTTCCGCTTGGTTCGCAATCAAGGCGTTATTTGGCCGTTTTTTGCTCCTGCAAAAACGGCATTCCCACCCTCCATGGTGGTCACAGCAATGTCCGGTCCTTGCAAAAAGTCACAGCGAAGAGTGCGGATCAAGCTGAAAGCCCTGTAGGGCAAAGCCTGGAAAGGCCAGTTTCGTGGTTGCATCCTTTGCTAAGGGCTACGGCCATTAGCTGCCGTCTGCGCCTGGTATCTGGCCTTTTCAGGCGTTTGCAGAAGCCGCAGAGACTTGTTCGCTGGCTCCCTAGAGCGCCAGCGCCGCCCCGCCCCGATTAAGACGCGCCTCCTCCCGTTTGAGGTCAGCGAGGGTGCGCTCGACGTAACTGAGGTGGATCTGGATCGCCTCCCGCGCGCGGTCCGGGTCACTGGCCATCACCGCCTCAAAGATCGCATCGTGTTGCTTCTTGAGGTTGTAGCGGGTCTCGCGCCGCCCGTACATGCCGCCGATGTTGGTGATCACATTGTGTTTGAGCAGGTCGAACAACCCCTTGACGGTGTGGAACAGCACCATGTTGTGACTGGCCTCAGCGATGCTGAGGTGGAAACGGGCATCGGCGGCGGCCTCCCGCTCCAGCGCCTGCTCCTCGTAGGAGCGTTGCAGCTCCTCGTAGGCTTCGCGGATACGCGCCTTGTCCTCATCGGTGGCGCGCATGGCGGCGTAGTAGGCGCAGTCCCCCTCGATGGTGTGGCGGTACTCCACCAGATCGAAGTGCACCTCGGGGTGAGAGTCGAGCAGCGCCAGCAGCGGGTCACTGAAGGAGGTACCGATGTTGTCCACCACGTAGGTGCCTCCCCCCTGGCGACTGCGCACCAGGCCCCGCGCGCCCAGCTTCTGGATCGCCTCACGCAGGGAGGGGCGCGACACACCGAACTCCCTGGCCAGCTCCCGCTCCGGCGGCAGGCGCTCCCCCGCCTTGATCGAGCCCTGCAGGATCAGGGTTTCCAGCTTCTCGACGATCTTGTCGGACAGTTTGGGGCGTTTGATGGACGATTCCATGGGGGACTCCGGAACAGGGGTACAATTGGTCATACCTTAAAGCAGAGTATCCCTTCAGATCAATATACCGCAAAATCTAATTTATCTTTTAAAATAGAATCAGTTATAGCAATTTACCGACAAAGTGCCCCACTCCATTGGTAATACCACCCTCCCCTAAAGGCGAAAAGGGCACCGCAACGCCTCCCTGCCGCAGTGCGCCATACCCCCTGATCATGGATTACTGCGTCATCGCTGCCCCATCCCCGGCGGGTCTGGTCTGACCAAAACCACCCGCCTCGCCCACAGGACCGGCATCCGGGGGCGGTTAGGGTCCCTCCACTCACAGACCTCCCCCCCGCCGCCCCCTGCTGCAGCGCAACGATAGTCTGAGTTTCACCCGCACGCGCCAGTTGCGAGCCATGTCGGGGCGGCATCTCCGATGCGGCAGAAGACCGAGGTCTTATTGACAGTTTTTTGGACTCAGGCGTAGAGTGGACCAACAAGCAGGGTCAACTGGTATTACCATTAGCCTTTGGCAACACAGGCACCCTGCCCCGATCACAATAATTTGAGGCCGTTACACCATGAGCCCTGCCCCCCAGTTCCATAACGCCATGGGAAACTCTCCCGCCACCCCCCCGGAGCGGACCTACCCGGCCAAACCCGAGAAGATCTACCTCTATGGCACCTGCCTGGTGGACCTGCTGGCTCCCCAGGCGGGGATCGACGCCATTGAGTTGATCGAGTCCCAGGGTATCGAGGTGATCTTTCACGAGCAGCAGAGCTGCTGCGGCCAGCCGGCCTACACCTCGGGTTATACCGAGCAGGCGCGCGAGGTGGCCCGCAGCCAGCTGCAACTGTTCAACGAACCCTGGCCCCTGGTGGTGCTGTCGGGCTCCTGCGGCGGCATGATTCGCCACCACTACCCCAGCCTGTTCGCCGACCAGCCCGAGGCCGCCGAAGCGCTGGCACTGGCAGAGCGAACCTTCGAGTTCAGTGAGTTCCTTCTGCACGTGCTCAAGCTGCAACTCAACGACCAGGGAGCCCCGGAACGGGTGGTGCTGCACACCTCCTGCACGGCCCGGCGTGAAATGAACACCCACCTCAGCGGCCGTGCGCTGCTGGAGCAGCTGACCGGGGTGGAGATCGCCGAGCAGGATCACGAAGCCGAGTGCTGTGGCTTCGGTGGTACCTTTTCCATACGCCACCCGCAGATCTCCGGTGCCATGGTGGAGGACAAGGCACAATCCCTCGAAAATACAGGCGCCACCCGGCTGGTGAGTGCCGACTTTGGTTGCCTGATGAACATCAACGGCAAGCTGGAGGCCAAGCAGAGCTCCTTGAGGGGCATCCACCTGGCCAGCTACCTGAAGCAACGCTGTGGAGGTCTGTCATGAGCGAGATCATCGCCACCAGCAGTTTCCGTGAACGCACTGAGGCGGCGGTCAATGACCCTGTGCTGCGCAAAAACTTCCGCGGCGCCATGGATTTTCTGATCGACAAGCGCAAAAGCGTGTTCGACGACGAGGAGGAACTGCAGCAGCTTCGCCGCCTCGGCAACCGCATCCGCACTCGTGCGCTCTCCAAGCTCCCCAGCCTGCTGGCACAGCTGGAGACCAACCTCACCGCCAACGGCATTCAGGTGCACTGGGCGGAGACCGCCGAGGAGGCTAACCGCGTCATTCACGAGTTGATGGCCGCCCACAGCGCCCGCAAGGTGGTGAAGGGCAAGTCGATGGTGAGCGAAGAGGTGGAGATGAACCACTACCTCGCCGATCGCGGTATCGACTGCATCGAGTCGGACATGGGCGAGTACATCATCCAGCTCGATAATGAAAAACCATCACACATCATCATGCCCGCCATCCACAAGAGCGCGCAGGATGTCGCCAAACTGTTCGAGCAGCACATTCCCGGCACCGAGTACAACGAGGATGTGGACTTCCTCATCCAGACCGGCCGTAAGGCGCTGCGCCAGGTCTTTTACGAGGCCGATGTGGGGGTCTCCGGGGTCAACTTCGCGGTGGCCGAAACCGGCACCCTGTGCCTGGTTGAGAATGAGGGCAACGGGCGCATGAGCACCACGGTGCCCGATGTGCACATTGCCATCACCGGCATCGAGAAGGTGGTCGAACTGCTGGAGGATGTCCCGCCCCTGTTGAGCCTGCTGACCCGCTCCGCCACCGGCCAGGCGATCACCACCTACTTCAATATGATCAGCTCGCCCCGCAAGGCCGGTGAGATGGATGGCCCCCGCGAGGTGCACCTGGTACTGCTGGATAACGGCCGCTCCCAGGCCTACGCCGACAGCTCGCTGCGCGATACCCTCAACTGCATCCGCTGCGGCGCCTGCATCAACCACTGCCCGGTCTACACCCGTGTCGGCGGCCACGCCTACGGTACCGTTTACCCCGGCCCGATTGGCAAAATCATCTCCCCTCACCTGCTGGGTCTGGAAGAGACCCGCGACCTGCCCAGCGCCTCCTCGCTGTGCGGGGCCTGCGGCGAGGTGTGCCCGGTCAAGATTCCGATCCCCGATATCCTGCTCAGGTTGCGCCAGGAATCGGTCCACCCACCGACCGCGGACCACCCCGGCCTGCGGGGCCAGGGGGCCAAGTTCAGCCGCTTTGAGCGTTCCCTCTGGAGTGGTTGGGCCATGATCTACAGCCGTCCCGGCCTCTATCGTGTTTTCTCTCGGCTGGCGACCACCTTCGGCCGCCTGCTGCCCCGCCGTATTACCCCCTGGGGCAAGGCCCGCACCCTGCCGCAACCGGCGCCCAAATCCCTCCACCAGCGCGTCAAGGAGCGCCAGGCATCATGAGCCATCGTGACCGTATCCTAAACCGACTCAGCTCCGAGCTGGCCGCCAGCGGCGCCGAACCCCTGCACCGCGAACATGAGGACCGCCGGGTGGTTACCCAGCGTTACCAGTACGACCCCCAGGAGCGGGTAAGGCGCCTCACCGAGATGATGCAGGCGGTGCACACCGAGGTCCATTCCACCGACGAACACAGCTGGCCGCAACGGCTACTGGAGTTGATGCAGGAGAAAGGGCTCACCAACCTGCTGCTGGGACTGGCGACGCCCCACGGCCAGCAGCTCAGTAGCGCCTGGCAGGGCAACGACTCGACGCCGCAGCTGGAGGATGCCCAACGCCCGATCGAGGCGCTCAAGGAGGCCCTGTTCCATCGTACCGACGCGGCCCTGACTGGCTCTCGCGGCGGCATCGCCGCCACCGGCTCGATCATTGTCTGGCCCACCCCCGAGGAGCCGCGCCTGATCTCGCTGGTGCCGCCGGTTCACTTTGTGCTGCTGCGCGCCTCCACCATCCACAACAGCTTTGCCGAGGTGATGGAGCAGGAGCAGTGGAAAACGGCACTGCCCACCAATGCGCTGCTCATCTCCGGTCCCTCCAAGACCGCCGATATACAACAGACCCTTGCCTATGGAGCCCACGGACCCAAGGAGCTGGTGGTGCTGCTGATCAACGATCTGGATACCCCATAAGCCATGCACGATTCCTTGCCTGCGGCCTACCAGGGCTTTTATCACGACGTCAGCCAGACCATTGAGCCTGCACGCCTGATCACCGATCCGTTGCGCACCCTGGCCTTCGGCACCGACGCCAGCTTCTATCGCCTGATTCCCCGCATCGTGGTGGAGGCCGAGAGCGAGGCGGAGATCCAGCTGCTACTGGAGCAGGCCCACCGTTACCAGCTGCCGGTCACCTTCCGCGCCGCCGGCACCAGCCTCTCCGGACAGGCGATCAGCGATTCGATCCTGATCCGTCTCGGCCGCGGCTGGCAGAACCACCGCATCGAGCAGGAGGGTCACCTGATCCACCTGCAACCCGGGGTGATCGGCGCCCAGGCCAACGCCTGGCTGGCCCCCTTTGGTCGCAAGATCGGCCCCGACCCGGCCTCCATCAACAGCTGCAAGATCGGCGGCATCGCCGCCAACAACGCCAGTGGCATGTGCTGCGGTACCGCCCACAACAGCTACCACACCCTCGCCGGGATGCGCCTGATCCTGGCGGACGGTACCCTGCTCGATAGCCGTAGCGAGCTGGGGCGTGATGCCTTCCGCCAGCAGCAGGGGCCCCTGCTGGCAGCGCTGGCACAACTGGCACGGGAGACCGCCGCCCAACCAGAGCTGGCCGAGCGCATTCGCCACAAATACCGGCTCAAGAACACCACCGGTTACAGCCTCAACGCGCTGCTCGATTTCGACGACCCGATCGATATCCTGCAGCACCTGATGATCGGCTCGGAGGGAACCCTCGGCTGCATTACCGAGGTCAGCTACCATACGGTGCCGGAACCGGCCCATAAGGCCTCCTCTTTGGTGCTCTTCCCCACTGTCGAGGTCGCCTGCCAGGCGGTAGCGGCGGTGAAGGCAACGCCGGTGTCGGCGGTGGAGCTGATGGACCGGCGTGCCCTGGCCAGCGTTGAGGACAAGCCCGGCATGCCCCCCTTTATTGCCCAGCTCGGCGCCGAGGCGGCCGCCCTGCTGATCGAGGCCGGTGCCGAGACAGCGGCGCTACTGCAGGAGCAGATTGAGGCCATTACCCAGGCGCTCTCTCCCTTTGAGCAGCTGCCATCGATCGCCTTCACCAGTGACCCCGAGCAGTACGCCCAGCTGTGGGCAATCCGCAAGGGGCTTTTCCCGGCGGTGGGGGCGGTACGCGAAACCGGTACCACCGTAATCATCGAGGACGTGGCTTTCCCGGTGGAGCACCTGGCCGAGGGGGTTCGCAAACTGGAAGCCCTGTTTGTCAAATACCAC
Source organism: Aestuariirhabdus litorea (assembly GCF_003864255.1). Lineage (NCBI taxonomy): Bacteria > Pseudomonadati > Pseudomonadota > Gammaproteobacteria > Oceanospirillales > Aestuariirhabdaceae > Aestuariirhabdus > Aestuariirhabdus litorea. The sequence goes on along the minus strand of NZ_QWEZ01000002.1, from coordinate 1,110,190 downwards.
TACAACGAAGCGATCATCTTTGGCCATGCCCTGGAGGGCAACCTCCACTTCGTCTTTACCCAGGACTTTTCGACAAGCGAGGAAGTCTCTCGTTATAGCGGGTTTATGGACGAGGTGGCTCAGCTGGTGGCCGTGGAGTACGGCGGTTCCCTCAAGGCGGAGCATGGCACCGGTCGCAACATGGCGCCCTACGTCGAGCTGGAGTGGGGCAGTGACGCCTACCGGCTGATGCAGCGCCTCAAGCAGCTGCTGGACCCCGCCGGACTGCTCAACCCCGGGGTGATCATCAACGACAATCCCCACGCCCACCTTGAAGACCTGAAACAGCTGCCCGCCGCTAACGAGCTGATCGACAAGTGTATCGAATGCGGTTTCTGTGAGGCGGTCTGCCCCTCCGCCCAGCTCAGCATCACCCCGCGCCAGCGCATCGTGCTGTGGCGCGAGATCCAGCATTTGCAGCGCGAGGGCAGCGACCCCCAGCGACTCGCTCAATTACAGAAGGATTACCAGTATTTTGGTATCGACAGTTGCGCCGTGGACGGACTCTGCTCGCTGCGCTGCCCGGTCGGTATCAACACCGGCGAGCTGACCCTGCAGCTGCGCCAGCAGCGCAACCAAAAGCATGAAGGCAAAGCGCAGTGGCTGGCCGATCACTTTGCCGGTGCCAGCAGGGTGACACGCACCACCCTTAAGGTGGCCGACACCACCCATGGATTGCTGGGCAGTCAGCTGATGGGCAAGATAACCGGCGCCGCCCGCAAGCTCAGTGGCGGTGCGGTGCAGCAATGGACCCCCAGCATGCCCACCGCTGCCCCCGCTCTCTCCAGGCAGCCCGAGTACAACCGGGGGCTGGGGAATGATGCCCCCCGGGTGGTCTACCTGCCCAGCTGCGCCAGCCAGGTGATGGGGCCGGCTCGGGGTGAAAGTGACAGCACCCCCCTGACCCAGAAAACCATCGCCCTGCTCAACAAGGCGGGATTTTATGTCGTTATACCCGAGCAACTCTCATCCCTGTGCTGCGGCCAGCCCTTCGCCAGCAAGGGGATGCCCGCGCAGGCCAACCAGAAGCTGGATGAGTGGCAGCAGGCAATGCTCAAGGCCAGCGATAACGGCGCGTACCCCATCTACTGTGATACCAGCCCCTGTGTGCTGCGGGCAAAAAATGGAGCCCTCGATCCACGACTCCAGCTGTTCGAACCACTGGCTTTCATCGACCAGTACCTGCTGCCCAGGCTGCAGATCGACCCGGTCGATGAAACCATTGCCGTACACATCACCTGCAGCACCCAGCGATTGGGCCACAGCGCCCTGCTTACCGGGCTGGTAAAACGCTGTGCCAGGCGCGTATTTGTGCCGGAAGAGATCACCTGCTGCGGCTTTGCCGGCGACAAGGGGTTCTCGTTGCCGGAGCTGAACGCGGCCGCACTGGGATCGCTCAGACAGCAGCTGCCGGGCGACTGCCGAGAGGGGGTCTCTACCAGCCGCACCTGTGAAATCGGCCTCTCCCACCACAGCGGCATTCCTTACCACTCGGTGGTCTACCTGCTGGACCGGGTCAGCCGCCCCCTTGCCGCCGAACCCAGCCGGTGATTCAAACGGGTTCTGCGCCTATACTGGGCGCAGAACCCAGTAGAGATCACAGGTGAGCATGTCCTCCAGACTCTCCATAACCACCCTGCTCAGTGTCGGCTTCGGCCTGCTGATGATGATCGCAGTGATCACCGTCTCCCTGATCGGGGTCAGTTCGACCCGCAAGAACATGGTCAACATGATGAGCCAGCTGGGCACCCTTGCACTCACCAGCCTGCAGGCCCAGATGCATGACTATATGCAGCCGGTCAACAGCCAGCTCGACTACATCGCCACGCTGATGCAAAAAGGGCAGGTGTCTCCACAGGCACCTGAGGCGCTGAAAGCCACCCTCTCCGGATCGCTTTCCGCCCTGCCCCAGGTCTACGGCATGGCCTACATCAACGATCAGTATGAGATGCAGGCACTGCACCGCGATGACGCTGTCCGCTTTACTCGAAACATGAATAAGCCCCACAGAATAGAGCCCTATTTCTCCTCTCCGAGCCGCATCGAAAAGGCCATTTGGGGTGACCCTGAAGCCCTTCCCGGTGGGGCCCGCGTGATTCCGGTTACTCGCATGGTCTATCTGCCGGATGGGCGCAAGGGGATGCTGCTGACAGCCATTGATGTCGCTTTACTTAATGAGCATATTTCACAACTATCCGGAAAGCACAGCAATACCTTCATGCTGCTGGGCCGCCAGAAGCTGCTCGCCTCCTCCTTCAGCCTGCCCCTCAGCGAACCACTGGGGGACCAGCCGCTGGCGGATATCGAATCCCTTGCTGGCAACCCCCTGCGCCTGATCTGGTCAGAGCAGGCACAGGACAACGACATGCAGATGCCGGAGGGGATGCTCAGCCATACCGTCCACCAGGGTGAGCAGAGCTGGATCTACATCTACACCGAAACCCGCAACTACTCCGAGGTACCGATCCTGTTGGGCATGGTGGTCTCCGGCGAACAGTTGAGCGAGGAGCGCAATGCCCTTTACCTGCAGGTACTGTTCAGTGTCCTGATGCTGCTGCTGTTCGTCGCCCTCTGCTGGCTCTTCAGCCGCCGCCTCGGCAGCCGCTTCAGCCGCATCGCCCAGGGCTTCGAGGCGATCCGCGAATCCAACCTGGGACAGTTAACCCCCATGCCCCCGAGCCGCATCATCGAGTTTGACCAGGTCTCCCAGGCCTACAACCGCATGACCGAGGGGCTGAAACAAAACCAGCAGATGCGCGACCTGTTCGGCCAGTATGTGCCCAAGGATATCGCCCTTCAGCTGCTGCGTGACGGAGGACAACTGGCCCCCCAGCACGCCTATGCCACCATTTTTTTCATCGACCTCGAAGGTTTCACCAGTCTCTCCGAACGGCTTTCACCGGAGCAGTTGCTCACCACCCTCAACGCCTTTTTTTCCATGGTGGCCGAAGAGTTGGAGGCCCAGGGGGGGATCATCACCCAATTCCAGGGGGATGCGGTGCTGGCGATCTTCAATATCCCCAATCCCCAGCCGGACCATGCCCGGCGCGCACTCAACGCCAGCCGTCGCATCCTGCTCAGGACCCGGTCAGAGCAGTTCAACCACCAGCACCTGTCGTGCCGTATCGGCCTCAATAGCGGCGAGGTGATCGCCGGTAATGTGGGAGCCCCCAAGCGCCAGAACTACACGGTGCACGGAGATGCGGTTAACCTGGCGTCACGCCTTGAAACTCTCAACAAGGAGTACGGCACCCGCCTGCTGCTCTCCGCCAGCACGGTGGAGCTGCTGCCCGGTGAACGCTTCCGTGAAATCGGTGAGATTGCCATACGGGGCAAGCAACAGCCCGTACGCGTCTATACCCTGGCCGACGCCCAACCCTGATGTCCCAGGGCAGCGCCCCACCCACCGCTACAAATGCCAACCGACAGGGGACATTCCTTTAAAGGGCTGTTAGAATCGCCGCCATCTCAGGGGAGTAGTCGCTCGGCAACGCCGAGGTAACGGTCAACACAGTTGGTGCCTCAATGCACCATGGTCGTTGCGATCCTACGCATTTGACGAGACCTGTGATACTGCAACCCACCGGCGGGAGGGTTGTGGTGTCACATGGTTAAGACTCCCGCCTACAGGACACCCTATGGAAGCTCTATCCCTCTCCACCCTGATCGTGGCGCTGGCCGAGATCGGCGATAAAACCCAGCTGCTTGCCCTGCTACTGGCCGCCCGCTTTCGCCAACCCTGGCCGATTATCGCCGGTATCCTGATCGCCACCGTCGCCAACCACGCTCTGGCGGCCGCCGTCGGTGCCTGGGTCAGCGCCCAGATCTCTCCGGATCTGATGCGCTGGATCCTCGGTCTCTCCTTCCTGGCCATTGCTGCCTGGACCCTGGTGCCCGACAAGATGGATGAGGAGGAGTCGGGCTTCTACCGCTACGGTGCCTTCGGTGCCACCCTGGTGCTGTTTTTCCTGGCCGAGATCGGCGACAAGACCCAGGTCGCCACGGTGGCCCTGGCTGCCCAGTACAGCGACACCCTGATGGTAGTGATCGGCACCACCATCGGCATGCTGCTGGCCAACGTGCCGGTGGTGGTACTGGGCCATTTCGCCGCCGATCGCCTGCCCCTGGGGCTGATTCGTGTGGTCGCCGCCAGCCTCTTTGCCGCCATGGGAATCTACGTACTGGTTTCCTGAGTGACGGCGGGGGAATCGCTGGCTGATACCCCCGCCATGCACTATGCTGGTTCACAATTTGACTTGAAGTTTGCCGGTAGCTGGGTACAATGCGCCAAATTTTGTGTACTTACCCCAGCGCACACCCCTAAGTAAACAGGAACTCAATGACTCGACATCACAACACCCGATGCCGTCAACGCGACACCCTCGCGCACACTGTCACTGTTTTCCGTAGTAAGCCTATTCTGTAAAGCCCCTTACCCAGGGGCTTTTTTTTGCTTTTTAGTCACCACCCGCGAGAGTGAGTTAGAACCATGGCCAACCCCCTCTACCAGAAACACATCATCTCCATCCCCGATCTCAGCCGTGGGGAGATGGAGCTGATTGTCGAGACCGCCTCCAAACTGAAGCGCGAACCCGATACCAGCCTGCTGCGCAATCGCGTTATTGCCAGCTGCTTCTTCGAAGCCTCCACCCGCACAAGGCTCTCTTTCGAGACCGCGATCCAGCGCCTGGGAGGCTCCTTTATCGGCTTCGATAACGGCGGTAACACCTCCCTGGCCAAAAAAGGGGAAACCCTGGCCGACTCCGTCAAGGTGATCACCTCCTACGCCGACGCCCTGGTGATGCGCCACCCGCAGGAGGGAGCCGCCCGCCTGGCGTCCGAGTTCTCGTCGGTACCGGTGATCAACGGCGGTGACGGCTCCAACCAGCACCCGACCCAGACCCTGCTCGACCTGTTCAGTATCTACGAGTGCCAGGGGACCCTGGATAACCTGCACATCGCTTTTGTCGGTGACCTCAAATATGGCCGCACCGTACACTCCCTTACCCAGGCGCTGTCAGAGTTTGGCTCCACCTTCTCCTTCATCTCCCCCGAGGCCCTCGGCATGCCCGAGTACCTGACCGACGAGCTGGACGAAAAGGGGATCAGTTATCGTTGTTGCGACAGCATTGAAGAGGTGGTGGACAGCGCCGATATTATCTACATGACCCGCGTGCAAAAAGAGCGATTCGACGAGACCGAATTCAAGCACATGGCGGCCAAGTACATCCTCACCCTCGACACGCTCAAGGGCGCCAAGGATAACCTCAAGATCCTTCACCCCCTGCCCCGTGTCGATGAGATCGCCGTGGAGGTGGATCGCACCCCCTACGCCTACTATTTCGAACAGGCGGAAAATGGGGTTTATGCCCGCGAAGCACTGCTGGCACTGGTACTGAACGAAGAGATCTAGGGGAAAGGCATCATGGCAAATAAATTACAGGTAGAAGCGATCAAGACCGGCACCGTAATCGACCACATTCCCGCCGGCCAGGGCATCAAGATTCTCAAGCAGCTGCACCTCGTGGACCTGAAGGAGAAGATCACCGTGGGCTTTAACCTGCCCAGCAAGGACCTTGAGCTAAAGGACCTGATCAAGGTGGAAAATCGCCTGTTCACCGAGGCGGAAGCCAACCAGTTGTCGCTGTTCGCCCCCAGCGCCACCATCAACGTGATCGAGAACTACGTGGTGAAGAGCAAATTCAACATGTCGATCCCCGAGGTGGTAGAGGCGGTGTTCGACTGCCCCAACTCCAACTGCATCTCCCACACCGAGCCGGTGAACAGCTACTTCACCGTCAAGCAGAAAGCCAACGACGTGCAGATGAAGTGCAAGTACTGCGAGAAAAGTTTCAGCAAGGATATCGTGGCCGGTATCTGATACCTGCAACGCCCGACAACAGAGGCCGGCCATTGCCGGCCTCTGTTGTTTTTAACGCGCTCAATCGTCCAGCATATAGGCCAGGGCCTGCTCACAATGCAGGGCGGTGGTATCGTAGAGCGGCAGCGTTACCGACCCCGGCGTCAGCAGCAGGCCGATCTCGGTACAGCCCAGAATCACTGCTTCAGCGCCCTGTGCCCGCAAGCGCTCGCTGATCTGCGCGAACAGATCCCGCGACGGCTCCAGCACCTGACCCCGGCACAGCTCCTCGTAGATGATGCGGTGTACCCGCGCCCGATCCTCGGGAACGGGGGTCACCACCTCGAGCCCGAAGCGCTCCTCGAGGCGTCCCCGATAGAAAGACTGCTCCATGGTAAAGGCGGTCCCCAACAGGCCGGCCCGTTCGATCCCGGCCCCAGCCAGCGCCTCACCGGTGGCGTCGGCGATGTGCAGCAGGGGCACCGCAAGCGCCTGCTCCACCGCCTCCGCCACCCGGTGCATGGTGTTAGTGGCGATCAGCACCGCCTCGGCGCCGGCCCCCTCCAGCCTGCGAGCACTGTCCACCAGCTGGTCACCGAGCCGGTCCCAGTCGCCTTCGGCCTGGAGCGCGGCGATGGGGGCAAAGTCGAGGCTGTGGAGTAGAAGGTCCGCCGAATGCAGCCCCCCGAGGCGGGCCTTGACTCCCTCGTTGAGTAGCCGGTAATAGCTCTGGGTTGACTCCCAGCTCATGCCGCCAATGATGCCTAACCGCTTCATTCGTAACGCTCCTGTGTGGATCACTCCGGGATCACAGCCTACCCCAGCCAGGCCCCGGCTGTCGCCTAGGGGGTCGGCGGCAGGGGCACGATCTCGAAGCCGGGATCGAAACTGACCAGGGTGGAGAAGAGTTTCCCCAGGGTGCCGGCATCACCCTCCAGCTGTGCGCGCCCTGCTTTCAGCAGTGCCCCCAGCTGGACCTGCCCCATGAGCACGCCCATCAGGTCGCCGGGCGCAATGGTGAGGCTGGTATCGGCCGGGCGCGGGCTCTCCACCGCAAGATTATTGAGGTTGCCATGGTCGAGCTCCACGAACAGCACCTCCCGGGTGTCGGCATTCACCACATTAAGACTAAGGGAGCCCAGCGAATCGGCCTTGAGGCTGTCCACCCGCACCGCCAGGTAATCGAACAGTTGCGCCAGGCTCATCTGCCTGACCACATCCTGGGAGGCGGCCTTGGGCGCGCCGGGCAAGATACCCACCCGCAACTCCTGCGCACCGGTCAGGTAGATATTACGCCAGCCGGCCCCCTCCGCCTGGTAGCCCAGCTGCTCGTAGGTATCCGCCAACAGCTCGCGCGCCCCCCGGTGCCCCGGCTCGGCGGTCACCACCTTGTTCAGTACCGTCGCCACGAAGCGGTACTCACCGCGCTCGAAGTCGCCACGGGCCCGCTCCACCACCCGGTCGGCGCCCCCCAGGTAGAGCAGGTATTTTTTCGCTTCGGCCACCACCGGCAGCGGGTTGAGGTTGGCGGGGTTCATATCGAAGTAACCTAGGTAGCGGTTATAGACCGCCTTGGCGTTGTGACTGTAGGTACCGTGGTACCCCTTGGTGTGCCAGGCCCTGGAGACCGACTCCGGAATCGCCGCCTCCAGCGCTTCGCCAATATCCTGCAGGGGCACCCCGTTGTTGGCCAGGCGCAGGGTCTGGTTGTGGACCAAACCGTAGTTGTCCCGCTGCAAACGCAGGAACGCCCTGATCGATTCGTTGCCCCACACCGGCGCCGAGTGGGCCGCCAGCAGCACCTCCACCTCATCCCCCCAATACACCAGCATCTCGTTGATGTACTTTGACCAGGCCAGGGCATCGCGCACCTTGGCCCCGCGCAGGGTGTAGATATTGTGCATGCCGTGGTAGACCAGCTCCGCCCCCCACAGCACCTTCTGCGCCGGCAGGTAGGTCACCACCTCCGCGGGCGCCTCGGCGCCAGGCACATCGAGAAACAGCATCTCCACGCCGTCGAGCATCAGCCGTTCCAGGCGTCCGGCCCGGTTGAGCTCGTAGGTAGGGGCAACGTAGCTGATCTCCCCTTTGGACAGCCCCTTGCCGAGGGCCGCATCCACGATTCCGCGCTCGCTCGCCCCGAGGGTGGCACCGTACTGGTAGGCGGCCCGGCGCGACATGGCATTGCCCGCCAGCACATTCTCATCCAGCACCTCGCGGGTGATCTGGTTGGGGCCATAGACCGGAATCCCGGGATAACGGTCGACAATCGCCCCCGCCCCACCGAAATGGTCGGCGTGGGAGTGGGAGATGATCAGAGCCACCACCGGCAATTCTCCCCCCTCGGGCAGGTTAGCCAGGGCAAACTGCAGGGACTGGTCCGCCGCCTCCCGGGTCAGCAGCACATCATAGAGAATCCAGCCGCTCTCGCCACGGATCAGGGTCATATTGGCCAGGTCCGTTCCCCGCACCTGGTAGATCCCCTCGCTGACGCGGTAAAGTCCGCCCGCTGTCTGGTTGAGCTGAGCCTGGCGGTAGAGGGAGGGATTCACCGTAGCGGGAATGGCATCGCCGATAAACTCAAACTGCTTGCGCAACACCGCTTCGGTGGCCGCATCAAAGGGGGCCACCAGCCCTCGTTGGGCATCGGCAAAGGCCTGGGTATCGTTCCAGTTGAGGCGCTCTGCCAACGACTGGTTAGCGGCGCGGGTGGCCTGGGAGGCCGGCTTGCCGCGGTAATCCAGGGCGATATCGGTATGGGCGCCGGTGGGGCCGCTGACCAGCGCCGCCAGCGCGGCAGCGCACAGTGTCCTGCTAAGGTTCATGGTGGTCTCCTGCACCCATTCTGGTGGGTGATGTTGTTATGGATCTCACCGCAGGGTAAGGGGCTGTCACCCAAAGATAACCTAGGCTATATTTATTTTAATTATTCATAATATAAATAGATTATGCCTCAGCAGCGCCACTTCGACCTCAACCTGCTGCGCTGTTTCAGCGTGGTCTACCGCACCGGCTCCTTTACCCAGGCCGCCGCCGAGCTCGACCTGACCCAGTCGTCGGTCAGCAACGCCATTGCCCGCCTCAGGCAGGCGATCGGTGAGGAGCTGTTTGTGCGTTCCGGGCGCGGCATCCAACCCACCAGCGCCGCCCATCAGCTGCATGAGCAGCTGGAGTCACCGTTGTTGCAGATCGAGAGTGCGTTGCACAGCTTTGAGCGCTTTGACCCCCTCCAGAGTGCACGCACCTTTCAGGTCTATGCCATGGAGCCGGCGATTCACCAGCTGCAGCCACTGCTGGACCAGCGGCTCAAGGGGGCAGCCTCCCGCATCGTCTTCCGCGACATGCCCAGTCAGGAGTCACTGATCTACGACCACCTGATTGGCGGCAAGGTGGACCTGCTGATCGACTTCATCGAGCCCCAGCAGGCCTCGTTGCGCAGCCTTGCCCTGCAACAGCAACCGATCTGCTGTATCGCCCGGCGTGGCCACCCGCGCATAGAGGGCACACTGGACCGCGAGGGGTACTACCGGGAGGAGCATGTGATCTTTAACCTCAGGCGCCAGAACATCACCCTGGCCGACCTGCTTATCCGCGAACGGTTAAGACCCCGCCGCATCTACTGCGAACACGGTTCCCTGATTGGCATGCTGGCGACCGTAGGGCGCAGCAACGCCATCGGCGTCACCTCCGTGGCCATGGCCAGGCAGTATCAGGAGAGCTTCGGGTTACAGGTCCTGCCGCTGCCCTTTATCGCCGACCCGGTGCGCGTGCACCTGGTGTGGACCGCGCGCATGGAACATCACCCGGCACAGCAGTGGCTGCGCACCACCCTGCAACAAGTAGCCGGGCAGCTGGAGACGGCTGAGGCCTGAGTCTTCAGTCGTTGAGTTGCAGGTGTATGCGGCGGTTGAGCTTACCCTTATTTTCGATCTTGCTGATGGTGACCGCTCCGATCTCTGACGTGTTGAGTACGTGGGTTCCGCCACAGGGCTGGTAATCCACTCCGCCCATGCGCACCATGCGGACGCTTCCAGATCCCCGCGGCGGTTGCACCGACATGGTCCGCACCAGCTCCGGATTGGCATCGAGCTCGGTGTCGCTAATCCATTCGCTGGTAACCTCCAGCCCCGCCTCGACCAGTCGATTAAGACGTTCGGTCAGCTCCAGTTTATCCACTGCGGCATCCCCCAGGTCAAAGTCCAGGCGGCTGCGCTCGAGCCCCACCGAGCCGCCGGTTACCCCCCGTGGAACCAACGAACAGAGCAGGTGCAACGCGCTGTGCATCCGCATCAGGCGATAGCGCCGCTCCCAGTCCAGCGTCTGCTGCAGCAGGTCTCCCACCGCCAGCCCGTGGGCATCGGTTTCAAGCTGGTGCCAGATCTCCCCCGGCAGTTCTCCCTTGCGAGTATCAGTCACCTTAAGCGAGGTGCCCGTGGCCGTAAGCCAGCTACCCTGGTCACCGGGCTGGCCGCCCCCTTCCGGATAAAACAGGGTGCGTTCAAGCATCACCCGGTCTCCTTCCACAGCCAGGACGCGGGACTCAAGGCTTTTCGCCATGGGATTATCGTAGAAGGCGGCTTGTAACGCTGGGCTCATTTTGACGGACTCCTGTAAACTGATGACGGGTAAGATGAAAACCAAATACGCTTTTATCTGCAAGGGTGCCTGCCCCACGCACCAGCGCTCCCTTTGCCGCTAGCCCAGGCTATGACGATAGAAGGCGTAGCTGGAACCACGCTGTTTGGCCATGTACATGGCTCGATCAGCCAGGTGGATCAGCTCATCGGGCAGCTCGCTGTGTTGGGGGCACAGGCTGATCCCCACGCTGACCCCGAGATAATCGATTCGATGTCCCTGTACCATAAAAGGCTCACGGATGGAGCGGATCAACTTGTCGGCGACCACTTCGAAGTGTTGACTGTCTCCGTGCTGCAACAGCACCACGAACTCGTCCCCTCCAATGCGGGCCACAATATCGCTCTCTCGCAAACAGTCCCGCAGGCGGCTGGCAATCTGCTTCAGCAACAGGTCGCCACACTGGTGCCCCAGCGTATCGTTGACCCGCTTGAAATGGTCGATATCGAGATAGAGCACCCCCATGGTGAGTTTCCGGTAGTGACGCTGGCGCAGCAGCTCATCAATTTCGTTGGTTAGCGCTGCCCGGTTATAGAGCCCGGTCAGGGGGTCGTGATAAGCCCGGTGGGAGAGCTCGAGGTGCTCCTGCTGACGGTGGGTGACATCCCGCACCAGGCTGCGAACCCCCTTGACCTCCCCTTTGATTGAGAGGATCGCCGAGGCACTGACCTCCACAAACAGAGATTCACCACTCGGGCGAGTGACCTCCAGAACCTCCCGGCTGGTGGTGGCCGGCTCTTGGGTCACCCACTGTAAAAATTCACCGATCGACGCCGCCGCTTCGGGCGGAACCAGGCGGTTGTAATGGCTATTAAGAAGATCGTTACGCTCTACCCCCAGCATACGCGCCATCGAAAGGTTAGCCACCCTCACATAGCCAAGCAGGTCAAACTCGATAAAGCCATCAAGCAGCTGGTCCATCAGCAGTTTCTGGCGCTCTTTTCCGGTACGCAAACGCTCTAGGGTCCATGCAATATCACTGGAAAGCTGCGCCAGCTCATCTCGTCCCGACAACTCCACCACTTCAGCAGCGGCGTCTATCCCGACATTATGGACACTCTCCTGCAACCGACGCAGGCGCGACAGTACGCCCCAATTGATGGCCCAGGTCAGCATCAGCATCACCACCGAAAGCACCAGCAGCAAGATCCACTGGTAGCGGGCCAGCGCCACCCTCCCCTCCTCCATAATGGAGAGCGCACTTTGGATCCGTACCAGAATCGGCTGGCCGAGGATATCGTCTACTCGATACTCCAGCGTACCCTGCTGCTCTCCATCCAGGCTCAGTGTCTGCTCGCCTGCGGCCAGGCTTGCCAGTACCGCCCGATCAGCATCATTGAATGCCGGGTGAGTGGCCCAACGCAGGTCGAACGAGGTTCCCACCAGGTGCTCAGTATCCTGTTCCAGCGAGCCATCCAGGTATCGCACCGCCATCAACCACCCGTTACTCGCCTGCTCGCGGTTGGAGTCGGTGATCGGTTCGATCGCCAGTGCCACCAAAAGCCCGTCAACGGCCAGCAAGCCACTGCGGGGGCGGGGGGGGGCTTGATCCAAAATGCGCTCAGGCTGCAGCAGGAGCTGGGTCAGGCCTGCCGGTATCGGCCGCCGGGTCAAGCGGTCCAGGTCGACATTAACACTGCGCACTACTCGCCCGCTGAGGTCGAAAAAAACCAGCAGATTAACATCCAGGTTAACGATCGACTCAATGTCCAGGTTATCAGCGACGTACTCACTGTTATTGCCGGCAACGAACTCATAGCTGTCATCCCACTGTGCCCAGTCCCGGGCCACCGACCTGACGCTCTTGACCCGCAGCATCAGCGCTGTTTCCAGCGCACTGCGGTCGGAATCCAGGCGCTGCGTCTCCAGGTCGACAAAGCGGGGAAAGATAAGCTGGTAGGCCAGTATATAGGAGAGAGGCAGCAGGATAGCGAGCGCAAGGCTGATGATCAGCAACAGGCGGGTGCGCAGCGAAAGGGTCGAGAAAAAGCTACCGGGAGTCATGGATTGATCCTAGAGCAGTATAGAAACATCTACCAGTAAGAAGTCCAGCGGGTCAAAGCCTCGCGTGCACAGGGCCGGGGGAGGAAAAAGGGCCGGTCATCCGCCCCCTTGGGGAGGCGGACTGACAGGGGAGCCGGATCAGCCCCCCAGATAGGCCTTACGAACCTCCTCGTTAGTCAACAGGGCATCGCCACTGTCTTCCAGCACGATACGACCGTTCTCCAGCACGTAGCCCCGATCGGCCAGGCGCAGGGCCTGGTTCGCGTTCTGCTCCACCAGGAAGATGGTCATTCCCTCGCTGCGCAGCTGCTCGATGATGTCGAAAATCTGCTGAATAATCAGCGGCGCCAGCCCGAGGGAGGGCTCATCGAGAAACAGTAGTTTGGGACGGCTCATCATGGCGCGGCCTATCGCCAGCATCTGCTGCTCACCACCGGACATGGTGCCGCTACGCTGGTTCTGGCGCTCCTTGAGGCGGGGAAAGAGCTGATAGACATGCTCTAGTGTGCTGTCGAACTCACCCTTGTCGGTAAAAAAACCTCCCATGTGCAGGTTCTCTTCCACCGTCAGGCGGGAAAACACCCGACGCCCTTCGGGCACAACAGCAATCCCGCTGCGCATAATATCGGAGGTTTTTTTCTGCGAAATATCCTGCCCCATAAACTCCACAGAACCAGAGCTAAGGCGCGGATCACCGCATACCGTCATCAAAAGCGTGCTCTTGCCAGCGCCGTTTGCACCGATAAGAGAAACGATCTCACCTTCATTAACCTGAACCGAGACATCGTGCAGCGCCTGAATCTTGCCGTAATGGGTCGATACATTCTTTAGCGTCAACATCAGCTTACTCCTCGCCCAGGTACGCTTTGATCACATCAGGATTCTGCAGGATCTCCTGCGGAGTGCCAGTCGCCAGGGGGCGTCCCTGGTTGACCACCACGATATTGTCGGAGATACCCATCACCAGCTTCATATCGTGTTCAATCAGCAAAATGGAGATGCCATCGTCATCACGCAGGCTAACGATCAGCTCATCCAGTTCCTTGGTTTCATTGGGGTTGAGGCCAGCGGCCGGCTCATCCAGCATGAGCAAATCAGGAGAGGCCACCATGCAACGAGCAATCTCCAGCCGACGCTGCTGTCCGTACGCCAGGTTACCCGCTTCACGGTTAGCAAACTCGGTGAGTTTGACCCGATCCAGCCAATGGGCCGCACGATCCATCGCTTCCGATTCGGAACGCCGGAAAGCCGGGGTCTTGAAGAGTCCGGCGAGCAACCCCGTTTTCAGGTGACGATGCTGGGCGACCAGCAGGTTTTCGATCACCGTCATCTCCTTGAACAGGCGTACATGCTGGAAGGTTCGAATCACCCCCAGCTGGGAGATCTTGTGGCCAGGCAATCCCTGAATCGGGTTGCCCTTGTAGAGGATCTCTCCAGCGGTTGGCTTGTAAAACCCGGTCAGGCAGTTGAAAACGGTGGTCTTACCAGCCCCGTTGGGGCCAATCACCGACACTATCTCACGTTCATTGACGGTCAAGCCAACACCATCAACCGCCAGCAGGCCACCGAAGCGCATACTCAGGCCGGTGGCTTTCAACAATACATTACTCATCGGCTACGCAGCTCCAAGTGGGGTCGTTTCATCGGCAGCAGCCCCTGGGGACGCCACACCATCATAAACACCATCATGAGACCGAACATCAGCATCCGGTACTCCTGGAACTCGCGCGCCAGCTCGGGCAACACGGTCATTACAATCGCCGCCAGAATCACCCCCATCTGGGAGCCCATTCCACCCAGTACAACGATGGCGAGAATGATCGCTGACTCGATAAAGATAAAGGACTCGGGGCTGATAAAGCCCTGGCGTGCGGCAAAGAAGGAGCCTGCAAACCCGGCAAAGGCCGCACCAATGGTAAAGGCGGTCAGCTTGATCACGGTGGGGTTAAGCCCCAGCGAACGACAGGCGATCTCATCTTCGCGCAGCGCCTCCCAGGCACGACCGATCGGCATCCGCAACAGGCGGTTGATCACAAACAGGGTGATCAATACCAACACCACCGCCAGCAGGTAGAGGAAGATTACCTTGTAGCTGCCGTTGTAGCTGAGCCCGAAGAAGTCATGAAAGAGACCGCTACCGCCATCTTTGAGGGTGCGGTTGAACTCGAGCCCGAACAGGGTGGGTTTGGGAATCTGGCTGATGCCGTTAGGGCCACCGGTCAGGTCGGTCATGTTGTTGAGCAGGATACGGATGATCTCGCCGAAGCCCAATGTCACGATCGCCAGATAGTCACCCCGCAAACGCAGCACCGGGAAGCCGAGAATAAAGCCGAAAAAGGCGGCCATCAGCCCCGCGATCGGCAGGCAAACCCAAAAGGAGAGGCCGAAATAGGTGGAGAGCAGTGCGTAGGTGTAGGCACCGACCGCGTAGAAGCCGACATAGCCCAGGTCGAGCAGCCCTGCCAGCCCCACAACGATATTCAACCCCAGCCCCAGCATCACGTAGATGAGGGTCAGGGTGGCCAGGTCGATGGAGCCCCGGCTGGCGTAGAAGGGCCAGATCATCAGCGCTGCCAGGCCAAAGGCCATCAGCAGGTTCTTCAGCTTGGGGTTGGAACGCAGGTCCGGCATCGCGGGCAGGCTCGGCAGAGAGCCGGTGGCGACCTTGGCACCCGCCATGATGGGCTGGCGGAACAGCTGGAACAGGAACACGATGATGGCCGCGCTGACCACCGCCCACAGGGTGTCAGGGTTAGCAACCTTGACCACCAGGCCGGTGCCTTCGTTGACCAGGTTCAGCCCCATCAGGAAGCCGGAGAGGATCAGCAGGACAACCGTCGCGACAACGGCATTAAAGAGGTTATGTTTCTGGATCATACCTTTTCTACCTCCGGCTTACCGAGAATGCCCGAGGGGAGGAACAACAGCACAAAGACCAGCAACAGGAAGGAGACCACATCCTTGTACTCGGTGCTGAAATAGCCCGCAGTAAAGGCCTCAGAGAGACCCAGCAGGAGCCCACCCAGCACCGCACCCGGGATGCTGCCGATGCCACCGAGTACCGCGGCGGTAAAGGCCTTCAGCCCCGCCATGAAGCCCAGATAGGGGTTAATCACGCCGTAGTAGGTGCCCAGCAATACACCGGCGACAGCGGCCAGCGCGGCGCCGATCACGAAGGTGAGGGCGATGATGCGGTTGGTGTCGATACCCAGCAGGTTGGCCATGCCGAGATCTTCGGCACAGGCCCGACAGGCACGCCCCATGCGGGAGCGGGAGATAAACAGGGTGAGGGCCGTCATACTGACGAAGGTAACGGCAAAAATAACCACCTGCATATAGGAGAGGGTGGCCTGGAAGCCCTCCGCAGAACCAATCTCCCAGCCGCCGGTGATCAGGCTGGGCATGGCCACATCGCGGGAGCCCTGCGCCATACGCACCAGGTTCTGCAGGAAGATCGACATACCGATGGCCGAAATCAGGGGGATCAAGCGATTACCGCCGCGCAGGGGACGGTAGGCGATACGCTCGATACTGTAGCCATAGCTACTGGTCACGATCATGCTGATCAGGAACGCAGCACAGAGCAACAGGGGCAGGCTTTCGATACCCAACATGGCCAGGGCAGCCAAGACAATGAAAGCGACGTAACTGCCGATCATATACACCTCGCCGTGGGCGAAGTTGATCATACCGATGATGCCATAGACCATGGTGTAGCCGATGGCGATCAGTGCATAGGTACTGCCAATGGTGAGGCCATTAAGCAGCTGCTGCACAAAATAGAGAAAGGACTCAGACATATATACTCTCGAATATCAAAAAAGCGCCCCACCGGTTGGTAAAGGGCGCTTTCCTTACTTGCTAAGGCTTAGAGCGAGCTGGAAGTGCCATCGGCATGCCACTCGAAGACACCAAAGTCGAATCCTTTCAAATCACCCTTGGTGTCCCACTCCAGGGGACCCATTACCGTATCAACCTTGTTGCTACGCAGGTAGTCGGCTACGCCAGTAGCATCAGAGGCGCTGCCCATACCCTGGACCATTGCCTGAACCGCAGCATAGGCCGTCCATACGAAGGGACCGGTGGGATCTTCACCCTTGGCGTTGATCGCATCCACGATCGGCTTGTTGGCCGGATCCAGGTCGTACTTCTTGGGCAGGGTCACCAGCAGGCCTTCAGAGGCCGCACCGGCGATGGCGCTGATGTCCTTGTTGCCCACGCCCTCAGGCCCCATGAACTTGGCGTTCAGGCCCTTCTCGGCAGACTGGCGCAGAATCAGGCCCAGCTCGGGGTGGTAACCACCGTAGTAGACGAAATCGACGTTCTCTTTCTTCAGCTTGGCGATCAGGGCGGAGAAGTCCTTGTCACCGGGAGTCACACCCTCGAAGGCGACAACGGCAACGCCCGCTTGCTCCAGGCCGTTCTTGACGCTGGTTGCGATACCTTCACCGTACTGCTGCTTGTCATGGATAACGGCAACGCGGGAGGGCTTCACCTGACCGGCGATGTACTTGGCCGCAGTCGGGCCCTGGTCACTGTCCAGACCGATGGTGCGGAACACCAGCTGGTAACCACGGGTGGTGATATCGGGGTTGGTGGAGGCAGCGGTGATCATCAGGATGCCTTCATCCTCGTAGATATCGGAAGCCGGCTGGGTGGAGCTGGAGCAGAGGTGGCCCACTACAAACTGGACACCGTCATTGACGATCTTGTTGGCTACCGCCACCGCTTGCTTGGGGTCGCAGGCGTCATCATAGACAACCGCTTCAAGCATCTCGCCGTTCACGCCGCCGGCCTTGTTGATCATCTCGATCGCCATCTTGGCTCCGGTGAACTGCATGTCACCGTACTGGGCAACGGGTCCGGTAACAGGACCCGCCAGAGCCACCTTGATTTCCGCCTGTGCGACAGAGGCCCCCATAACGGCCGCGCTAACAGCCACTCCTAACAGAGTTTTGCTTAGTGTTTTGATCATTGTCTTCGTTCTCGTTATCGATCTAAT
This sequence comes from Aestuariirhabdus litorea, assembly GCF_003864255.1. Taxonomy (NCBI): domain Bacteria; kingdom Pseudomonadati; phylum Pseudomonadota; class Gammaproteobacteria; order Oceanospirillales; family Aestuariirhabdaceae; genus Aestuariirhabdus; species Aestuariirhabdus litorea. The sequence goes on along the minus strand of NZ_QWEZ01000002.1, from coordinate 1,092,650 downwards.
TGGTTTTGTTCGAGGTCAATGCATAACGGACTGTATAGTAAGGGATTTAGCACCCAATAGCAGTCCGCTGCCCCATCTTTTTAATAGATTTTAAAAAGGGTAGGCGGCGCATCTATAACCTGAGCCTATATAGCCTGATTTATGGGCTCGATTCAAGGCGATCAGCGCCAAGCCAGCCAAGGGGAGGGAGCCGCCCGGCATTCTGTTCGCCGGCGCTTAAAACAGAACGCCAGCGACCCGGAGGACGCTGGCGTGTTATTCACTGTCTATTGTAGCGACAGTGATCAGGTGGGGTTATTGGGCACCACCAATACCGGCACCGGGCTGTGGCGAACCAGCTGGGCTGCCGTCTGGCTGTGGTGGCCAAAACTGTTCTGGCAACCCAACACCACCATATCGCCATCAAACTTCTCGATGGTACGCATCACGAGGTCCACCAGGTTACTTTCCGCCACCACCCGGTGGGAGACCAGGTTACCGACGTCGGGCAGGTCACTCATCTCCTCCTCATAAAACTTCTCAACCCGCTGCTTCATCTGCTGGAGAATGCGCTCCTCACCCTCTTTGCGCAGCTCAGCGGCCTTACCTTCCGGCAGGTAGGAGCTCACCATGGCGTGCACAAAGTCACTCACCGGCTCCAGGGCATGGATCATGATGATACGGGCGTTATAGGCCTGCGCCATTTTGATCGCCTGGCGAAACACCGGACGAGTGTGCTTACCCAGCGAGGTGGCGTAGATGATGGTTTTGACTTCGGGCAACATATTCCATTCTCCTGTTACGGCCTCGGCCCCTGCGATGTGGGGCTGGGGCGCTTAGTGTCCTGAACTGACAGCGGGTATGACTCACCAGTCACTGAGCATAGCAGCCAATAGAGCATAAAAGATCGATACAGATCAATATTCGCTCCAGCGTCCAGCCCATGGGGGGCGTCAACTCAGCACGTAGGTCAGCACCAATGGAATGGTGACCAGGCTGGCCAGGTTACCCAGCATGACGATTGAGGCCACCCGCGCCGGCTCCAGCTTGTACTGCTCAGCCACCATGTAGTTGAGCACCGCCGGCGGCAGCGCCCCGAACACCATCAAGGCGGCACTTTCCAGCGGGCTCAGGGGCAACCAGACCAGCGCGAAGGCCGCGCAGATGACGCCACTCAGGGGGCAAGCGATGGCTCCGGCCAGACCAATCCGCCAATCGGTGAGGTCCACCGAGCACAGTCGCACCCCCAGGGAAAACATCATCAGGGGGATACAGATCTGCCCCAGCATATCGACCGGCACCGAGAACCACTGAGGGATACTGAGATCCAACAGGCTGAGGGCCAGGCCCGCAATGGTCGCCAGAATCATGGGAATGCGCAGAATATTGATCAGCCGGGTACGGTGATCGATCACATAGAGCCCGACCGTAAAGTGCAGCACCATCTCCACGATAAACAGCACCACCCCTACTGCCATCGCCTCTTCGCCAAAGGCCAGCACAATCAGTGGGATTCCCATGTTGCCTGAGTTGTTGAACATCATGGGGGGGAGAAAGGCGCGGGGGTTGAAGCCGGCCAGACGAGCAATCGGCCACAACAGCAAACCGGACCCCAGCACCACAATCACACAACCGAGCATCAGGTTGCCATAGGCCGCCGGCTCAAAGCTTTTGGCCGACATCACCGACAGGATCAGCGCCGGGCAAAAGAGATCCATGTTCATTTTGTTGGCAGCACTGATATCGGGCTTCTGGAAACGCCCGTAGAGATAGCCCGCCGCGACAATAATGACCAGCGGCGCAACCGTTAGCAGTACACGCTCAAAAACCATAGGAGAAACCCAGCCGAATCCGATTAGAAAAGAAACAGACTCACACAACCACGGAACACGAGCAACCCTCCCTTAGCCGAAAGTGGAGGAGAGATCCGGCCTAATCCCAGTACCCGGTACGCAGCCAGGGCTTGGAGTACCAGTAGTAGCGCTGGCCGCGCAGATCCGGGGCGGTACAGTTATAGCGACTGCGCCCGGGCTCCAGGCCTTGCTCTGCCCGCACAGTGACCCGTATACGTTCCTCGCCCCCGACACTGATCCGATCCACCTGAACCGGCATGCGCCCCTGGCCACTGGCAAAACAGGCAAGCTGGTGGTCACGGTAGGCGCCCGGGGCCAGCTGCAGTTCCAGCCGGGGGCGCAGTTCCGCCTCCGGCAACACCATGGAGGCCGGGGTTTCCGCCACCACAGGCAGAGGCAGAGACCAGAGTTTGACCGCCAGGTCATCCACCCCGGCGTAGGCACCCGAGGCGGGAAAGCGTGGCAGGAAGGCAAAATCCGACTGCGTCCCCATGGCACCCGACTGCTGGCCAAAAGCGACGTAGCCCAACGCCTCAACCAGTTCTCTGGCCGCGCTATCGACCTCTCCGTAGGGGTAAGCCAGCAGCCTGGGCTGCTCCCCCAACTCCTGATCGATACGCTGCTGGGCACCCACCACCTCGTCACGCACCCGCTGCAGTCTTTGCGGGTCGCTCTCCCCCGCCTCCAGCCTGGGAATGTGGAGATGAGTGCGGGTATGGTTGCCCACCGTGGCGCCCGCCGCCACCATCTCGCGCAGCTGTGGCCAGGAGAGGCTGAGACGCGCTCCGGCATCGACAAAATCGGTGCTGACGAACACCGTGAAGGGCCAATTACGCTGCTTCAGCAGCGGAAAAGCATTCTCGTAGATCGACAGGTAAGCATCATCAAAGGTGATCGCCACCACCCGGTCGGGAACAGCGTCCCCTTGCTGCAGGGCCGCCACCAGCCGTGGCAACGACCAGACACTAAAACCGTGCCGGTCGATGTAATCGAGTTGTGCGCGGAAATCCTTGAGTCGCGTCGAGGTCACATAGGGGGTGTTGTCGTCGACGTGGTGATACTGCAGCACCACCCCGTGCACGGGCTCCTGTGCGGCCGCAACAGCCGACGCCACCAGCCCCACCACCACTGTCATGGCCCAGCGGGTGATCCACTCCATTTATCACCTCTGATTCGATCATTGTCACCTAAATCTACCACAGCCTCCCGGCTGATGCCCCTATCAACGGATGACAACCCCTAAGGCCAGGACTACACTGCGCGCAATACAGATGACGGATCGATCCCCCCATGACGCAGACACTTCGCCTTGCCCTTACCCTGCTCCTCACCTTGATCGCAAGCAGCAGCCTGGCAGCATCGATCACGCTGGTTTACTCCGGCAATATGGACGGCGAGCTGGAGCCCTGCGGCTGTTCCGAGGCGGGCGATATGGGTGGATTAAAACGCCGGGCCACCGCCCTGGGCGAACTGCGCCAACAGGACAGCGAGCTGGTCGCTATTACGGCCGGCGGCCTGCTGTCGGCACAGATGACCAGCAACAAGATCAAGAACCGCTATATTCTCGCCGCCATCGAACAGCTCAAGTACGATGCAGTGGGGTTACAGTGGACCGACCTGGCCTATGGCTTCGATGCCCTCAAAAGTGCCCAACTCCCCTGGGTGGCCAGTAACTGGGAAGGGGATGAGTTTGCCCCCTCAGTGCTCATCCAGCGATCCCAGGCCCGCTTTCGCTATTTCCAGTGGCTCGACCCCCTCACCTCTCCCTACCGCCAGATGGGCGAAACCAACCGCAAGGTCGAGACCGTCCCCACTGCACTGGCCGAGGCACTGAAGGCGGCCCGCGAGCGGGGCGAAACCACAGTGGTGGGCACCACCCTGAGCAGGCAGCAAGCGCAGCAGACCCTTCCCCTGGCGCTGATCGACCTGCTGCTGATCGAACCCCTCTACGAACAGGTGGGTGAGCCCCAGCAGCTGGGGCAGACCCTGGTGGTCCAACCGGGCTCGCGAGGTATGCGCCTCGGCAGGCTGAGTCTGGAGATCAGCCCCGAGGGGCGCATTCAGCAGTGGCAGCACCAGGTGATCACCCTGCCGCCCAGCGTCCCCGACGCCCCCGAGCTGGCCCAGTGGTACAGCGACTACAACGAAGAGATCAAGCAGTTCTACCAGCAGCGGGTCGAACAGCGGAAAGCGCGCATGGAGGGCACCAGCCCCTTCGTTGGCAATCAGCAGTGCGCTCTCTGTCACCCCCAAAGCGGCAAGACCTGGCAGGGCAGCGAACACGCCAAGGCAATCGCCGACCTGCAGGCGGTGGGAAAATCCTACGACCCGGAGTGCCTGCAGTGCCATACGGTCGGGTTGGGGGTTGAGGGGGGCTACCTCGACCAGTTCACTACCCCGCAGCTGGCCAATGTGCAGTGCGAGAACTGCCACGGTGCCGGGCGCGAGCACGCCGAATCCGCCGGCAAAGTGGCGCTGGCCACCCCCAAACCGGATGAGTCCACCTGCCGCCAGTGCCACAACGCCTCCCACAGCCCGGAGTTTAACTTCTCCACCTACTGGCCCAAAATCCTGCACGGCAAGGAGCCTACGCAACCCTGAAAGGGGTCCTCCCGCGGCTGGCTAGCCAAACACAGCCAGCCAGTAATCCATCACAAAAAAAGGCCACCCGGAGGTGGCCTTTTAACGGCGGGCACCGCTTGAATCAGGCCAGCAGCGCGTTGATCTGGGAATCGGCTCCAGAGACCCCCTCCGAGAAGCTCTCCTCCCCCATATTGAGTCCTTCGGCGTAGACAAAGTGCACATCGGTTATGCCGATAAAGCCCAACACATCCCGCAGATAAGCGCTCTGGGTATCCATAGGGGTGCCCTGGTAGCGTCCACCGCGGGCCGCCAGGATGTAGGCGGTTTTACCTTCCAGCAACCCTTTGGGACCCTGTTCGGTGTAGGTAAATGTCAAACCGGCGCGGGCCACGTGGTCGATCCAGGCCTTGAGGGTGGAGGGAATCCCGAAGTTGTACATCGGTACCCCCAACACCAGCACATCCGCCTCCTGCAGCTCCCGCACCAGGTCGTCGGAGCGCTTGACCAGTGCCTGCTGGGCATCGGTGCGCTGGTCGGCGGGAGTGAAGAAGGCACCCACCATCGCCTCATCCAGATGGGGGATGGGGTCGGTGGCCATATCGCGCTGGACAATCTGGTCCCGGGGATGTTGCAGGCGCCACTGCTGCAGGAAGTTTTCGGTCAGTGCGGTTGAGTTGGCACCCTGACTGCGCAGGCTGCTGTTGATTACCAATAGGTTGGACATATCACCCTCTCTGTTATCCGGTGGAATGGATCATGGCGCTATTCTAAGAGCACACAGAAAAAGCGATAGCGGAAAGAAACGAGCAACTTATTCAAATAATTTGATAGGCACGCGCCTCAGGGCTCAGGGACCCCACCCAGCAGGAATGCATGCAGCTGCGAGAAGTCATCAAAGCGGTGGTCCGCCAGCTCCGCCCACTCAAACAGCCCCCTGAAATCGACGTGTACAGTGGTGACCCCCGCTGAGCGCCCGGCCCTCAGGTCATGCACAAAATCCCCCACCATGACCGACTGCACCGGGGTCGCTCCCACCCGCGCCATCAGTTGACAGATTCCATCGGGAGCGGGCTTGGGGGGAGCACACTCCCGACCCAGTACCGCGTCTGCGGCAAACAGCTCACCCACACCGATCGCCTCAAGTGAGAGAAGGGCATGGTCGCGGGTGTTGCGGGTCAGGACCCCCAGCTCGGCGTTACGCGCCAGCCACCGAAGGCACTCCACAACACCGGGCGCAGCCTCGCTCTGACAGGCCAGCTCGTACTCAATCTGCTGCAGCTGGCGGTGGCGCCGGCGGGACTCCTCCGCCGGCAGCTGGTCGAGGTAAGCGATGATATCCTCCTGGGGGGGCACCCCCAATACCCGTCGGATCGCCGCAAAATCATGGACAGGGCGAGTCAGGGTACCGTCGAGGTCAAACACCCACAGGCGCTTGCGGGAGAGGTGGTCTGGGGACATGGCTACCCCTTTCGGTTCCGAATCAGCCCCTCCTGGATGGTCGAGGCGACCAGCTCTCCCTGCTGGTTGAAATACTGGCCACGCACCAACCCTCGGGCACCACAGGCGCTGGGACTATCGACCACGTAGAGCAGCCAGTCGTCGAAGCGGAAAGGGCGATGGAACCACATGGCATGGTCGATGGTGGCCACCTGCATATGGGGTCGCCAGAAGCTCTCACCGTGGGGGTTGAGCGCAACCGGGAGAAAATCGAAATCCGAGGCGTAGGCCAGCAGGTATTTGTGAATACGCAGGTCATCGGGCATCGCCCCCACGGCTCGACACCAGATAAAGCTCTTGGCCTCCATTACCTTGGGGTCCACCATATTTTGCGGGTTCAGGGGGCGAGCCTCAATGGGCCGCTCGCACACCAGCTTTTCACGCACCGGTTCCGGAATCAGGTGCTCATACTGCCGGTACAGGTCGGTTTTGGTCTGCAGGTTGTCGGGACCCTCCACATCGGGCATCGCCGCCTGGTGGTCGAAGCCCGGCTCATCCACCTGAAAGGAAGCCGACATGAAAAAGATGGGGTTCCCGTTCTGGATCGCCACCACCCGCCGGGTCGTAAAGCTCTTACCATCGCGGATGCAGTCCACCTCATACACAATCGGCTTATGGGTATTACCCGGGCGCAGAAAATAACTGTGGAAGGAGTGGACCGAACGGCTTTCGTCCACCGTCTGCTTGGCAGCCGACAAGGCCTGCCCCATTACCTGCCCGCCAAACACATTGGGGAACCCAAGATCCTGGCTTTGTCCCCGAAACAGGTTTTCCTCTATCTTTTCCAGCTTGAGAAGTTCAAGCAATTCATTCAGCTGCTGGCTCATCAATCTCTCCGCTCTAGGCATGTGTGCACGGGGCGGCTCTGGCGGCCGCTGCTCGCACCTCCCCCATGGATGGCTACCGCAGCAAGCTGCGGCGCATCCGGGCACCGGTCGTTTCGGGGACCCACATAACTACCGCAGAGGGCTCGTCAAGTATAGGCCCTTCCCGCTCAGTCGACCGAACACCACCCGGATACAGGGGCGCCATTGTACGACTCACATCCGCCGAATTCCACGCCAGGCGCTGGTAACTGGTTGAAGGATAGGTATTATCTAATCAATGATCATCCCATGGAGTCCCCCTTTTGAGACGCCCCTACCTCCGTTACCTGCTGCTGCTGACTTTCCTGCTTCCGATCACCCTTCAGGCGGCCGGCTTGAGGGTGGGCACCTCGGGCCAATACCCCCCCTTCAGTCTCCAGCAGGAGGGGAAGCTGAGCGGACTCGAGATCGACCTGGCCCACCAACTGGGTCACTTCCTCGGACAGCCGGTTGAGTTCCGGGTGATGCCCTTCCCCGACCTGATACCCGCACTGGAAAGTGGCAGCATCGACCTGGCCATGTCCGGTATCAGCATTACCCCCGAACGCTCTGCGCGCGTTCTCTTCAGCGCTCCGGTCACCCACACGGGACAGATGGCCATTATCCACCAGCGCAATATCGCGCTGCTGGGGGAGCCTTGGCAGCTGACCCGCAGCGGGCGCCGGATTGGCGTCAAGCGCGGAACCACCGGCGAGCAGCTGGTCACCAACGAATACCCATCGGCCATTATGCTCTCCTTCGATACCATTGATCAGGCGCTGGCGGTGCTGGCCGCCGGCGAGATTGATTATGTGATCCACGATGCCCAGACCAGTTGGATGATTACCCAGGACAGCGCCTTCAATGAACTGATCAGCCTCAACCAGCCACTGACCAAGGAGGCGATCGCCTGGGCAGTCTCCCCCGCATCCCGGCCGCTGCTGGCAAAGCTCAACGGCTTTCTCGAGCAGATTCAGGGCAACGGCGAGCTTGAGCCCCTGCTGCGGCGCTGGCTACCCCTCAGAATCCAGGCTAACCAGACCTCACCCCGCTAGGAGCCGGTCATGGCCAACCCCATTACCATTGAAGCCTTGCAGGTGATCGACGCCATTAATCGTCGTGGTTCTTTCGCCGCCGCGGCCGACGAGTTGTTCAAGGTTCCCTCCGCCATCTCCTACACCGTACAGAAGCTGGAGCAGGATCTGGATGTCACCCTCTTCAACCGAGCGGGTCACCGTGCCGTCCTGACGCCGGCCGGCGAGCTGCTGCTGGAGCGTGGCCGGCAGATTCTGGAGGCCACCGCCGAGCTGGCAGATGCCACTCGCCAGGCCGCCACTGGCTGGGAAACCCGGCTCTCCATCGCGGTAGACTCCATTATTCCCCTTGATCGGGTATTCCCTTTAATTCAAGCCTTTAACCAGCACCAGAGCGGGGTCGAGATACAGCTGCACCACGAAGTGCTGATGGGGTGCTGGGATGCGCTCACCTGCAAGCGTGCCGACCTGGCGATCGGAGCCAGCGCCAGCGCGCGTCCCGGCAAGAGCTTCAACACCCTTCCACTGGGCACCCATGAGTTTATCTTTGTGACCCATCCCGACCACCCCCTGACCGAGGCCTCGCAACCCCTGGCACCGGAGACCATCCGGGAGTACACATCGGTGGTGGTTCGCGACAGCTCCCGACACCTGCCACCGCGCACCCACGGCATCCTCGACCGCCAACAGCGACTGACAGTTCCCGATATCCGCAGCAAGATACTGGCCCAGAAGGAGGGGCTGGGGGTGGGCTACCTGCCCCGGGCCGCGATCCGCAAGGAGCTGGCCAGTGGAGCACTGGTCGAACTCAACACCCGGGATGCCCAACGTCCCAGCCAGATAGAAACCGTCGCCGCCTGGCGCAGCGGCAGCGAAGGCCGCGCCCTCAAATGGTTTATTCGTGCTCTACGCAAAGACAACGCCATCCGTGGCTTTATAAGCGGAAACCCAGAGGGCTAAACGCCACTAGATACGAAACTGCCCCACCAGGGCCTGCTGCTGGTCCGCCAGCCCGGTGAGTTCACCGCTGATGCGCGCCGACTCGCTCGCCTGCTCACTCACATCCTGGGAAGCCATGCGAATCGAGGCCATGTTGCGATTGATCTCCTCCGCGACCGCACTCTGCTGCTCGGCGGCGCTGGCAATCTGCAGGTTCATGTCGTTGATGATGGAGACCGACTGGGTGATCCGTTCCAGCGATGAAACCGCCTGCTGAACCTGCTTGACGCTGACGCCGGCACTGGCGTTACCCGCAGTGATGGCCTCCACCACCTCGCGGGTGCCGGCCTGCAGCTGGCTGATCAACGCCTGAATCTCTTCTGTGGAGTCATGGGTGCGCCGGGCGAGGCTGCGAACCTCATCGGCCACCACCGCAAAACCTCGCCCCTGTTCGCCCGCCCGGGCCGCTTCGATGGCCGCGTTGAGGGCCAACAGGTTGGTCTGTTCAGCAATCCCCTGGATCACCCCCAAAATCTTGTTGATATTGTCGCTATCCGCGGCGAGTCGCTCGACCACCGCCATCGACTGTTCCAGCTCCTGCGCCAGCTTCTCGATGGTCTCGGTGGTCTGGGCCACCACGTGCTTACCCTCGGCCGCGGCTTCATCCGCTTCGCGCGCCGATTCTGCTCCACGGGCCGCGTTTTCCGCCACATCATGGGCGGTGGCGGTCATCTCCTCCGAGGCGGTGGCGACCAGGTCCACCTCTCCAAGTTGCCCCATAACCCCCTGGCTGGTGTGATCCGACACCCTCGCCGCCCGGTCCGCGGTCCCGCGAACCTGCTCCACCGACGTCACCACATCACCAATGATACCCTGGAGCTTATCCATAAAGAGGTTGAAGTTGCGCGACAGCTCCCCCACCTCGTCCTGGCTGGCCACGTCGAGGCGGCGGGTGAGATCCCCCTCCCCACTGGCGATATCTTGCAGTCGCCGCGCGACCCCCTGCAGGGGGCGAACCAGCTGACGGGCGGCCAGCCAGATCAGCAGCAGAGCCAGTGCTGCGATCACCAACGCCACCAGCACGCCCACCAAAGTGCTGTTCTTGCCCCGCTCCACCAGTTTGGTCTCCAGGGCATTGGCACTGGCATAGACCGCCGTCTGGGGCACCTCAATAAAGACCCCCCAATTCTTGTCGGTATGCCCCACCGAAACCGGGCTGAAGGCCTCCACCGAAGTACCATCCTCCGACAGGCGGATCTCCACCCTGCCGGCAGACTGCAAGCCGGAGATTCGCGCAGCGAGGGCGGGCTCGAGGGCGTTTTCGATCTTTATCCCTGCCAACTCCGGTTGCTCATCATAACCCGCCAGAATGCCGCGACTGCCCACAATAATGATGCGACCCTGGCCATCAAACAGCTCCTGGTCCAGCGCCTTGACCAGCTGCGCCACCTCGGTCAACGCAATATCGATACCCAGCACCCCCAACAGTTTCCCATCCTGCAGAAGGGGAACGGAGAGGGAGGTCATAAAGAGCGATTTGCCGTCCACCTCGTCCTCATAAGGCTCCATCACACAAACCGTCTGGGTGCGACGGGAGCATTCGTACCACTCATTCTGGGCATTGCCCTGGTCATCAATGGAGTTATCCGCCAGCATCTCCTCGTCCATCGCCTCGGAGATAACCCCTTTTTCCGGATCCCGAGCCCAGTAGACCGAGATCCGCCCTGTTTCGTTGGCCCCCCGCTCAGCATCTTCGATAAAACTGCTGTCCTGTCCATCGAGGGCATCCTTCTCAAACACCAGGTAGATGCCCAGGAAGTTGGTGTACTGGGTGAGGGCCCTTTGCAACACCAGGTTGATCCCTTCGCGCAGGTCGGTGCTGTCCATGAAGGTATCTTCGGCGGTCTTGCGGAAGGAGAGGAGGTTCGAGGCCAGCATATCGGCGCGGTAATAGGCCTCTTCGAAGCTCTCCTTGACCGCCCGGGCCTGGTTGCTGAGGGTGGCGCGTAACTGGGACTGCACCATCTCATCGCTGACAGCCCTGGACTCCTGATAGACAAACTCGCGGGACTGGTTCGCCGCATGAATGGAGTACCCCATCACCGCTGCGGTGGTCACCAGCAGGCAAAGCCCGGTGGCAATCGTTATCTTCCATTGAATTGACCAGGAGCCCATAGCACCTTCCTCATAACAAAGACGTGAATAAGCCGCCATCACCCTGGCCAGCAGGAAACGGCGCGCCATGCTACAAGATCGGCAACAGTGCGTTTTTCTTTAGCTACAGGCTCTCAAGCCGACCGCGATCATGAGGGGCACTCAGGTCAAACAAAGGACCGACCGGTATCACTCGGGTGGGGTTGATCTGGCCGTGACTGTAGTAGTAGTGCCTTTTTATATGTTGCATATCCACCGTAACGGAGACCCCGGGCCACTGGTAAAGCTCCCTCAGGTAGTGACTCAGGTGAGTATAGTCGGCAATACGCCGCAGGTTGCACTTGAAGTGACCGACATAGACCGCATCAAACCGCACCAGGGTGGTAAATAGACGCCAATCCGCTTCGGTGATCCGCTCCCCCGCCAGATAGCGGTGATCGGCCAGATGCAGCTCCAGCCAGTCCAGCGCACCAAACAGGGCAACCACCGCCTCCTCATAGGCCCGCTGGGTGGTCGCAAACCCCGCCCGGTAGACACCGTTGTTGACCTCTTCATAGATGCGCCGGTTAAGGCGGTCGATGGTCTCTCGCAGGTCGGTCGGGTAGAGGTCGAGTCGATTGCCAGTGAGATCGTCAAACGCACTGTTGAGCATACGGATGATCTCCGAGGACTCGTTGCTGACGATGCGTTCGCGCTCCTTGTCCCAGAGTAGCGGGACGGTTACACGACCACTGTACTGCGGGGTATCCCGGGTATAGAGCTGATGCAGGTAATCGTGACCAAACAGGGTATCGCCGGTCGTGCCTGCCATATCACGGCCAAACGCCCAGCCGTTTTCAAGCATGTCGGGATGCACAACGCTGATACTAATGAGTGATTCCAGCCCCTTCAGCTGACGAAAGATCAAGGTGCGGTGGGCCCAGGGGCAGGCCAGGGAAACATAGAGGTGATAACGTCCCTCCTCCGCCTTGAACCCCCCCTCTCCGGAGGGGCCGGGAGCGCCATCGGCTGTGATCCAGTTACGAAACTGGGCGCCCTCTCGCACAAAGGCGCCATTGCTTTCACCGGTGTCGTACCACTGATCCTGCCACTTGCCATCTACCAGTAATCCCACAATCCAACCTCCTCTGTCATTCCGTGTTTACACTATAGGGGGCTGACGGGGAATTGTTAGCGAAAGCTTTTGAGCAGGCTCTTCAGGATTTTTGATCCCCCACACCGCTGAGACGGGCTGAGACCAGGCGCTCAAACAGCTGGGGAAAGAAGCGATAGAGTAAACGCGAACCGCGCCCCACATTGGAGAGCACCAGCAGTCGCTTGCCTTTCAAGGCCCCCTGGAAAACGTCCTCGGCGACATCCACCGCCGAAGCCACATCGCCGATCCAGGGGAAGGGCTCACCACGGATGGAGCCATCCGCGCGCAGGGCGTTCTTGCGAATATCGGTGGCGGTGAAACCGGGGCAAACCATCATCACCTGAACACCCGATTCCGCCAGCTCCACACGCAGGCAATCGAACAGACCGTGCAGGGCATGCTTGCTGGCACTGTAGCCACTGCGATGCCAGAGGGGGGCAAACCCGGACATACTGCTCATGGCGATGATCATCCCCTTACGCTCCAGCAGCGACGGCAGTGCCGACTTGGTGCAGTAGAGAGAGCCGAAGTAGTTCACCTCCATGACCCGTCGAAACACCTCAAGCTCGGTGTCCACAAAGGCACTGCGGTGAACAATACCGGCGTTATTGATCAGCAGGTCGATACCGCCAAACTGGTCGAGAATTCGATCAAAGGCCTGGGCCACGGCGTCGGGATCGCTGATATCGCACACCAGCCCCAGGGCTTTGGTGTTGTGTTTGACCATCAGCTGGTTACCCAGCGCGTCGAGGGGCTCCTGCTTCAGGTCGAGCATCACAATCCAGGCGCCGGCCTGGGCGAAGCGCAGGCACAGCTGGCGACCGATGCCCGCGGCTGCACCGGTTACAACCACTACCCTGTTCCTGAAACGCGTTTTCATGGAGCTCCGTTCTACGTCATCAATAGAGGTGACCTGCGATCAAGTATTACCCAGCCGGCGATTGCTTTCCAGCACTGCTCCTGCCGGGGCAAGCTTAATCTGCGCCGGCGTTCCCTCCGGCGCCCTTGATATGCTTCTTGGTGCGCGTGGTGGGCTCTGCCTGCAGGGGGTCATCGGGCCAGTAATGCTTGGGGTAACGCCCCTTCATCTCCTTCTTTATCTCGGCATAGCTGCCACGCCAGAACCTCTCAAGATCCTGGGTGACCTGGACGGGGCGCTGGGCAGGCGAAAGCAAACTGAGGGTCAAAGGCTGCTGCCCCCCGGCTAGAGAGGGGTGTGTAGCGCAACCGAACAGCTCCTGCAGGCGGACATTAAGCACCGGTGCCTCAGGGTCACTGTAATCGATCCGCAGGCGAGACCCCGAGGCAACGGTCCAGCGCTCGGGGGCCAGCTGTTGCAGCCGCTGTTGGCCCTCCCAATCCAGCAGAGCCATTAGCATGCGACTGAAATCGAGCCCCTTTAGCTGCTCCAGTCGGGTCTGCCGCTCCAGGTAAGGGAGCAACCACTGCTCCAGGTTCGCCTGCAACCAGTTATCGTCAAGGATGGGAATCGACGTGTCAAAACGGGCGGCAAAGGCAAAACGCTGGCGCAGGGCAAGGCTTTCATCGCTCCAGGGCAGCGCCTCGATACCCCGCTCCCTCACCCCCTGCAACAACGCCCTTTGTATCTCTGCTGCCGAGGGCTCCTGCAAGCGGCGCTGCTGAACCGTCAAAGCACCCAGGGTTTCTCGCTTCTGAGCGACTACCTGTTGCTGGCGCGGGTCCCAGCACACCTCCCTGACGCTGATAATCTGGTCAACAAACTGCTCACGTAACAACGCGGGGTCCAGCTCGCAGGCCAGAAAAATACGAGCATCAATCCTGTTTTTCATTCCTCCCAGCTCGGCCACGACAAGCCAGGAGTGATGGGCCATGGCATCATCGACCGGCAGCGAGGCACCTTTACCATTAGCTAGCCGGTAGCGACCCGGTTCGGCACCACGGCGCTGCGCGATCCGGTCGGGATAGGCCCACCCCAGCAGGCAGGCAACCTGTGAACGATCATAACGGGAAGACTTAACCCTGAACTGGCGTTGCCACTGCCGGGAAAGCTGCCTCGCTCGCTGCAACGCACCATGACGAACACTCATTTTCATAGGTGCCGCCTCCCCCTCCATCACGGAAAGTCGAAGCATAATGTCGGCATCGGGGTAGCCGGAGTGAGCGATCAGCAGGTCCCGCTCACTCAATAAGCCCGCCAGTTGGCAGGCTGCGTAACCTATTCCCTCTCGCTTGGCACGGATCACCATATGCGCCAGTCGCGGATGCATACCCAGCTCCGCCATCGCCCTCCCGTGGGCACTGACCTGCCACTGTCCTCGCGCATCCCGCTGGAGGGCCTGCAGCCCCTCCAGCAGTTCACAGGCAGCCCGGTAGTGGACCGGTGGCGGGCTATCCAACCACAGGTAATCATCGGGCTCCAACTCGCCCCAGGTTGCCAGTTCGAGGGCCAGTGAGGCCAGATCGGCCTCCAGCATCTCCGGCTTGGAGTGGTTCTCCAGCCGCACCCCCTCGCTCCATAAGCGGTAGCAGAGGCCGTCCTCCACCCGACCTGCCCTGCCCGCACGCTGGCTGGCAGAGGCCGCAGAGATTCGCTGGGTATCGAGGCGGGTCATACCCGACACCGGATCGAAGCAGGGGCGTCGCACCAGGCCGCTGTCGACCACAATACGCACCCCTTCGATGGTCAGGCTGGTCTCTGCGATCGGCGTGGCCAACACCAGTTTGCGCTGGCCCGGCACCGAGGGGGCGATGGCCCGCTGCTGTTCCTCAGGGGTCAGCTCCCCGTAGAGGGGGCAGAGTGAGAGGCCGGAAAAATCGGGATTTTCCTGCAGCAGCTTTGACAGGCGCTGGATCTCACCACTACCGGGCAGGAACAGCAAAATATCCCCCCGTTCCTCATTCAGCAGCTGGCGTAACAGGTTGACCAGGGCCGGGTACCACTGCGCCGCCTCCCGCGCCAGTGAGCCAATATCCCGATAGTGCACCGCCACCGGAAACGCCCTTCCACTGCTGGTCAGCAAGCGGGCGTCGTCCAGGCTCTGGCTGATCCGAGCACCATCGAGGGTGGCGGACATCACCACCAACTTGAGCGGGTCCTGGTCCCGGTAGAACTGCTGGACCTGTCGGCACAGCGCCAAACCGAGGTCGGCATTCAGGGAGCGCTCATGAAATTCATCAAAGAGGACGACACCATAGTCCGCCAGCTCCGCATCGCTCTGTAGCTGGCGAATCAAGACCCCTTCGGTCACCACCTCGATACGGGTAGTGGGTCCCACCCGGCGCTCCAGCGAGACCCGGTAGCCAACCCGCTCCCCCACCTGCTCGCCCAGCAGGGACGCCATCCGCTGCGCTGCGGCACGAGCGGCAAGGCGCCGGGGCTCGAGCAGGAGGATTTTACGCCCCTGCAACCAGGGCGCATCCAAAAGCGCCAGGGGGACGGCCGTGGTTTTACCCGCGCCGGGGGGGGCCTGTAACACAAGGTTGTGGCGCTGCTCTAACTCCTGCAACACCTCTGGCAGCAGCGCCGCAACAGGCAGACGGCTAAACGCGTCGGTAATCACGGGGACTCCTGTGTCAACGGCGAGAATGGGTTCGAAAGTGTATCAGCAAAAGAGGCTTGATCCCTTGGATCCGCATAAAAATGGTCTATCATGAAATTCATTTATGGCCTTTGCCGAACACTGCATGAGATATATCACCGAATCCATTCAAGTACCCCCCCATAGCCACCCGCAACAAAGAGCGTTTGTTGAGTTATATCAATACGAGCGTTTTTTAGGGGAGTATAGAATCCACCACAGGACTGTTTTTGGACACACTGAAATCAACACAGGGATCTGAACTATGAAAAAACTGACTCTTCTTACGGCGATTCTTGCGGCCAGCGCGACCCTGTCGGGACAGGCGATGGCTCTGGAGGCGGGGGATATTATTGTTCGTGCCGGCGCCGCCAGCGTAAACCCAAGCGGTGAGGACAGCGATGACCTTTTGCTCAACGGTAGCCCTCTAGCAGGAAACCAGGTTAGCAGCATCGATAGCAATACCCAGCTGGGACTGACCCTCACCTGGATGGTGACCGATCAGGTGGGACTGGGCCTGCTGGCCGCCACCCCCTTTGAGCATGACATTAAGGTTGAAGGGCCCACGATGGCGGCTTTGGGGATTAACAAAGCGGGTAGCACCAAGCACCTTCCACCGACCCTAACCGCGCTCTACCACCCTTTGGGCGGCACCGACTCCAAGTTCCAGCCCTATCTGGGGGCGGGCATCAACTACACCACCTTCTTTGACGAAGAAGCCAGCAGCCAGCTGGAAAACGGCTTAGCAGCCGTCACGACGGTCAATGAAAAGTATGACCTGGACCTGGATGACTCCTGGGGTATGGCCTTCCATGCCGGGGCCGATTACTTTATCACCGACAACCTCGCGGTTAACGCTTCCGTCTGGAAGCTCAATATCCAGACCGAAGCCGAGTTCAAGGGCAAAACCACCGGTACACGGGTCAAAGCCAAGGATGTGGATATCAACCCCTGGGTGTATATGGTCGGTATCGGTTATAAATTCTAACCGGCTACCCACTCCTCTAGAGACATAAAAAAGGGGATGCCCGCAGAGCGGGCATCCCCTTTTTGCTGGCGCAGGCCAAGCCCACGCACCGAGACAGACTTAGAACAGCTCGTCCGCCAGTGCGTACAGCGGTGCCGCACCCGACTGGATACTCGCTTCCAGGCTCAGGTTGCGGGGCAACAGGCGCTGGTAGAAGTAGCGCGCCGTCACCAGCTTGGCCTGATAGAAGTCCGGCTCCTGGGTGCCTTCATCCAGCTTCTGCTGGGCCTTGGTCGCCATGAGCGCCCACATATAGGCGTAAGCGGTGTAGCCAAACAGGTGCAGGTACTCAACCGATGCCGCTCCGATCTCGTTGGGGTCATTGGCTGCACGATCCAGAACCCAGTCGGTCACAGACTGCAGGCGGTCACAGGCGTCGAGCAGGGGGGCACGAAACTCTTCCGGCGCACCGGGGGCCGCCTCGCGGACTTCGTCCAGGAACATGCGGGTCCACTCGCCACCGTTGGCTACGGTTTTACGCCCCATCAGGTCGAGCGCCTGCACCCCGTTCGTGCCTTCGTAGATCTGTGCAATGCGGGCATCACGGACCAGCTGTTCCTGGCCCCACTCGCGAATATAGCCGTGTCCACCAAACACCTGTTGGCCATCGATGGTGTTGTTCAGACCCATGTCACTCATAAAGGCCTTGGCGACCGGTGTTAACAGCGCCACCATCGCTTCGGCACGAGCCACCACCTCGTTGTCATCACTGAACTTCACCAGATCGAGCTGCTTGGCAACGTAGGAGGAGAATGCCCGCCCTCCCTCTGTGGTGGACTTCATGTTCAGTAGCATACGGCGAACATCAGCGTGTACCAGGATCGGGTCAGCTGCCTTTTCAGGTTGCACCGGACCGGTAGCCGCCCGCCCCTGGATACGATCACGGGCGTACTCGATGGCGCTCTGGTAGGAGGCCTCACCCACACCCAGTCCCTGGATACCCACCCCCAGGCGCTCGTAGTTCATCATGGTAAACATGCAGGCGAGCCCCTTGTTGAGCTCACCCACCAGGTAGCCGGTGGAGCCATCAAAGTTCATCACGCAGGTAGCGGAGCCCTTGATACCCATCTTGTGTTCAATGGAGCCGCAGCTAACATTATTACCTTCGCCCAGGGAGCCATCGGCATTGACCTTGATCTTGGGCACCAGGAACAGGGAGATGCCTCGAGGGCCTGCCGGGGCATCCGGCAACTTGGCCAGCACCAGGTGAATGATGTTTTCGGTCAGGTCATGCTCACCGCCGGTGATAAAGATCTTGGTTCCGGTGACACTGTAGCTGCCATCGCCATTGTCCTCGGCACGGGTACGTATGATACCCAAGTCGGTGCCACTGTGGGGCTCGGTCAGGCACATGGAGCCGGCCCAGGTACCCGCATACATATTGGGCAGGTAGGCCTGCTTCAGCTCTTCAGTGGCATGAGCATTGATCGACAGACAGGCGCCCACTGTCAGCATCGGATAGAGGCCGAAAGAGAAGTTGGCGGCCATGGTCATCTCTTCTACCTGCGAGGAGAGCATCTTGGGCATCCCCATGGCACCCATCTCCTGATTACCGGTCAGGCCCACCCAGCCACCGTCGGCATAGGTCTGGTAGGCTTCCTTGAAGCCGCTCGGGGTGGTGACGGCACCCTCATTCCACTGACAACCCTCTTCATCGCCGCTACGGTTGATCGGGGCAACCATCCCTTCGATCATCTTGGCCGCCTCTTCCAGAATCGCATCGGCCGTTTCAGGGTCGACCGTTTCCTGCAGTGCTGGCAGCGATGCCCAGATTTTGTCTGCCTCAAACACTTCGTTCATTACGAAGCGGATATCCCGCAACGGTGCTTTGTATTCAGCCATGCTGTAAACCTCTTAGCTCAATTTCTTACTATGGATGCCCCGATCCCGTAGGGCTTATAAGCGGATCCGTAACTTGGACCCGATCATAATCAAAGAACTAGATAGACTCAATTAGTCTGTTTGTGACCAATAGGTCACGATATTATTTCCTGGCAGCGGCCCTGTTTCTGACACCTGCCCGCCCAGAAAGTGCTCAATATGGCAAACCTGTCTATGACACCCCCTGACATCCCCGCAAAGCTGTTCTAGATTTAGCAGACGGAGGATAGGAACCATGCCGATCTTGATGTTGATGCTACGAATGGCGGTTCTGCCACACTGGATGTGGCATGAAGAGCCTGATGAAAAACACTTTTACCATCGCACGTTTACTCCCCGTTACCGCGCCAAACGGCGCATTGTGCGCACCCTCTGGCTGGCCGCAGGACTTCTCATGCTGTGCAACCCGGTATTACCCTTTGTGATTCTGATCGGGCTCCCGATGACCTTGCTAGGGTTCGTTATCCTCGACGAAACCCGTTAGTAAAAAAACCCGCTCACTGGAGCGGGTTTTTAGTAGCACCGGACCCTGTCTTACTGCTCAGGACCAAATTGTGCAACACCCATCTCCATCAGGTTATCCGCACCGGACTCAATCGCGGCCTTATGGGCCAGGGTACGGGGCAAAATACGCTGGAAATAGAAGCGAGCGGTGTGGACCTTAGCTTCGTAGAAGTCGGCTTCGGTGGAACCGGCCTCAAGCTTGGCCTTGGCAATCTTGGCCATCTGTGCCCAGAAGTAAGCCAGAACGGCATAGCCTGAGTACATCAGGTAGTCGACAGAAGCAGCGCCCACCTCCTCACGGTTGCTCATGGCGCTCATACCGATCTTCATGGTCATCTCCCCCCACTGCTTGTTGAGCGCTGCCAGCGGTTCAACAAACTCCTTCAGGGAAGCATCCTCGGCATTCTCCTTACAGAAGAGGTGAACCAGCTTGGTGAATCCCTTGAGGGCTTCACCCTGGGTCATCAGTACCTTGCGGCCCAACAGGTCGAGCGCCTGAACCCCGGTGGTGCCTTCGTACAGCATGGAGATACGGCAGTCACGTACGTTCTGCTCCATACCCCACTCACTGATAAAGCCATGACCACCATAAACCTGGATACCGTGGTTGGCGGCCTCAAATCCGGTTTCGGTCATAAATGCCTTGGCGATCGGTGTCAGGAACGCCAGCATCTGGTCCGCTTCCTTACGCTCCTCCTCGGTACCGTGCTGGGTGATATCCACCTGCTTGGACGCAAAGTAGGCCATGGCGCGGTTACCTTCGGTAAACGCCTTGATAGTCAACAGCATACGACGAACATCAGGGTGCACAATAATGGGGTCTGCCGCCTTTTCGGGAGCCTTGGGACCGGTCAAAGAGCGCATCTGAAGACGCTCACGGGCATAGCTCAGTGCGCCCTGCATGGCGATTTCACTGTGCGCCAGCCCCTGCAACGCGGTACCCAGACGCGCCGTGTTCATAAAGGTGAACATGCAATTGAGGCCCTTGTTTTCAGGGCCGATCAAAAACCCGGTCGCCTCGTCAAAGTTCATGACGCAGGTAGAGTTACCGTGGATACCCATCTTGTGCTCAATCGACCCGCAGCTTACGCCGTTGCGCCCGGCCACATTGCCATCGGCATCGGGCAGAAACTTGGGAACGATAAAGAGGGAGATACCCTTGGTACCTTCAGGGGCATCGGGCAGGCGAGCCAGTACGATATGAACGATGTTATCGGCCATGTCGTGCTCACCCGCAGAGATAAAGATTTTGGTACCGCTGACCTTGTAGGTACCGTCCGCCTGGGGCTCGGCTTTAGTCCGCAGCAGGCCGAGATCGGTTCCGCAATGGGGCTCGGTCAGGCACATGGTACCGGTCCACTCACCGGATACAAGCTTGGTCAGGTAGGTCTGCTTCTGCTCATCGGTACCGTGGGCATGAATGGTGTTCATGGCGCCGTGGCTAAGGCCAGGATACATACCCCAGGACCAGTTAGCCTCACCCACCATCTCGCTCATCACCAGACCCAACGACTCCGGCAGGCCCTGTCCGCCCACTTCGGGATCATGGGCCAGTGAGGGCCAACCGCTCTCTACGAACTGCTCATAGGCCTCTTTAAAACCATCGGGAGTCTTAACCCCCTCTTCGCTCCAGGTGCAGCCCTGGGTATCGCCCACACGATTGAGGGGGGCGATGACCTGCTCACAAAACTTGGCACCCTCTTCCAGAATGGCGTTTACCATATCCGGAGTGGCCTCTTCGCAGCCGGGTAAGGTTGCGTAATGCTCCTCAAAACCGAGCAGCTCATCACGGACAAAACGAATATCTCGCAGGGGGGCCTTATATTCTGGCATGGGGAAACCTCGAACTCTTGTTGTGACCATCGAGCACTACGACCTGAGCGCTCGCTTGAACGACAGCCTTTCCGAAGTGCGGAGGATGTCTATTGTAATAGTTAGCTTTCAAACAGCTGTTTGAAACATACGTTTACAGAGCATTAATGTCAACTATTTCTGGTTGCCTCCAACAATTACAGCAAGCCACCGCCTCAAGCTGCTGCTTGAGATTCAGAAAGGAAGGAAATACAGGGAAAAGGCTGGTCAGGCCGAGAGGTCGATTGAACCTTTGCTATCGGAAAGCAGGTTGACTTGGCTCAAAACGCTATAGGTATCAGCCAGTCCCTGGTTGGTTCTGAGCAGGCGGTCCCGCTGCAGGCGCTCCTGCTCACGCTGCCGCTCACGTTGTGCAGCGAACTGCTCTTCACGGGACAGCCTCTCCTGCTCCCGCTGCTCCTCCAACTCCTGTGCAGCTTCGCGCTCGGCCCGATCCTCTGCACGCTGAGTCTGCTCCTGCCTACGCTCTTCTACCGCCTCAGCAGCAAGCTCCCTGGATGCCTGCAACTTGATCTGCGCAGCCTGGGCAGCGACTCGGCGATCCTGCACCGAAGGGTTAGCCGGCGCCAACGCTGCTCGCTGCACCTGCTCTGCACGCTCAATGGTGGCCTTGGGGTCACCCTCAACCCGCCCTACCGCAATACTGACCTCGCCGGAAGTCGCATAGCGACGCCCATCCGGCCCAATGGTGTATTGATAGCTGGCCGCGCCGGCCAAAGCGCCACCCACCGAAGCATGGGCCTGTTCATGGTTCCTCACCTCGCGATCCCGAGCCACGAGTTCGGAGATCTGCAACCGCTCACGCTCGCTGTTTTCAGCAAGGCGCCCCTGCCCCCCTTCCGGTGCAGAGGGGGTGGTTTGCGACTCCTCCTGAGCAGAACCCTCCTCATCGGAGGCCACCAGCTGCTGCTGGAGGTCCAGCGCCTTTTCCTTGGCCTTGTCCGGTGATTCCCTTGGGCCGGACTTTGGCGCTAGCGCATCGGTCTCTTCCACCGGGCTGAAGACACGACTCTCCTCTTCAGGAGCGGTCTGCGCTTCCTGTTGTTTACCGACCGGCGCCGGGGGGGTCACTATTGGCGCCAGATTAAAAGGAGGAATCTGCATGGTTCTCCTCACGCCCGCTCAAGGCGGCCTTTATTATGCCAGGGTATCGATCAACGTCCCCAGCACCTCATCAGCCACTTTCACCGTTTTGGCGGAAGCCTCAACCTGCCGCTGACTGGTTTTAAGCTCTACCAAAGAAGAGGCGACATCAACCTGGGGGGCGGCAGTTCCCGCCTCAGCGATACTCTGGGCAGCCGCACGCAGGCTCTTCTGGCCTGCCTGTATGCCCGCCAAACCACTGTTAAACGCAGAGTCAACTTTCATCGCTTATGGCTCCCGATCGCCCAGGATCAACTCACTCAGTATAGCGCTTATCCTCCCGGACAGCGCCCACCATGTTCACATTTTAACCAAATTCAGATACCAGTAAAACGTGCTCACAGCAACTAAATAAGTTGGGCATATAACTTATCGAGTTATAAAACGGGGGTCAGGTCAAGATACTGGGCCGCAAGCTCGGCAGTGGGCTGGCTAAGATGAGGGATCACCCCGAGCAGCGGGGCACCCAGACGCACACGCAGACTCTCCAGGTTATCATCGAAACAGCTCATCTGCGGATCCACCTGATTGGCTACCCAGCCCGCCAGCGGCAATCCATCGCGGCGGATCGCTTCCACCGTCAACAGCGCATGGTTGAGGCACCCCAGTTTCATGCCCACCACCAGGATAACCGGCAGGTTCAGGGCCACCGGCACCCCACTGAGCGTCTCCCGCTCGTTGAGGGGGACACGCCATCCGCCGGCTCCCTCGACCAGCTTCAGGTCGGCACGTTGCATCAGGGCTCCGCGACACAGCCCCACCAGCCGATCCACCGAGAGTCGGCGCTCCTCCTGGCGAGCCGCTATGTGGGGCGCAATGGCCGACCGCAGGGCCACCGGATTAATCTGCTCGTAGGGCAGGGGAAGCGTCATGTGCTGCTGCAACAAGAGGGCATCACTGTTACGCAACCCCTCTGCGGTCTCTTCACAGCCGGCGGCAACCGGTTTTAGCGCCAGTGTACTCAAGCCCTGGCTTTTGGCCGCCTCCAGTAGCGCACAGGCCACCAGCGTCTTACCGGTATCGGTATCGGTTCCGGCGATAAAAAACTGTCTTCGTTGCACGAACTAAGCCTCTTTAATTAGCACACCAAACACCACCTGGTAGGTAGCCGGCAGGCGGTGCTGCTCATCCCTGAAGGGTTCATAGCCGGCCTGCAAAGCCTTCAGGCGCGACGGTGTCATCAGCCCCTTGCGCCGCTCTCCGGTGAGGGTGTTGGCCCCCAGGGCAATCAGCTCACGATTGAGCTGGACGACGCGTCCATAATGCACACAGTGGGGTACCTGCTGCAGCCGCTCGACACGAAACCGGCTGGCCTCGGCATCGCTTTGCAGCCTGTGCAGGGGCGGGTAATCGTTAACGTGGCTGAAGCGGTCCACGGCTTGCCAGGCCATCCTCAACTCCTGCAGGGTGCCCTCGCACAACGTTGAAAACACAAACACCCCGCCCGGGCGCAGCGCTCGATACACCTCATCCAGCACCGTCAAGAAGCGCTCGCACCACTGTATCGCCAGGCTGGAGAACACCAGATCCAGCGCATCGGCCTTCAGGGGCAGGCGTTCCGCATCGCCGCCGCACCAGCTCGGTCCCGGATAACCAGCGCGCGCGTGCGCCAGCATCCCCTGCGCCAGGTCGCACCCCAGCACCCAGGCGTCGGGATAACGTCGCTGCAGTTCGTCGGTATGCACACCGGTTCCACAGCCCAGATCGAGCACCCTGTCGGGCTGGCAGCGTCCGGGAATCAGGGTCATGACCTCAGCCGCCACCGCCTGCTGCAGGTGGGAGGCGCTGTCGTAACTCGCGGCTGCCCGACCAAAACTTTCTGCGATCGCCTGCTTGTTAAGCGGCACCATAGTCGCCTCCTTCAGCACCGCACGCGCAGCGCTCCAGCAGGGACTTCAGGTGCTCAGCGACGGTATCGGCCTGGTCGGCCAACAGCAGGTGGCCGCTGTCCTCAATCACGCTTACTTCGCAGCCCAGCTGTTCAGCGAGGGCAACCGGCACCAGTCCATCCTCCTGCGCCAGCAGTGCGAGCAGGGGCTGGGATACCCGATCCATCAGCCCACGGTAATCGTCCCCCAGCAGGGCGAGGCTGGACAGCAGCACCTGCTGACTCCCCGTAAAGGCCACCTCCTCCCTCAACCAACGGGCCTGGCGGCGCGCCTCGGGACTTCCCTGGCAGCACAGCTGTTGAAAGCGACGCAGGGTAAGGGCGGGGCTCTCGGCCACCCCATGGGTAAATTGATCGAAGGTCTCGACCGCCATCCCGGGCCAATTGTCACGGGCGACAAAACAGGGGTTACAGGTCAGCAGCATCACCCCCGCGACCCGCTGGGGAGCCCGAGCCGCCAGCATCAGCGCCAGAATGCCACCCAACGACCAGCCCACCAAGACCACAGGCCGGTCGGGAATCTGCTCCAGCAGCGCATTCTCCAGGGCTTCAGGGGCCTGCCACAGCGTCGGATCGGCCACCGGTGCTTCATAGCCCGGTAGCGAGAGCACTCTGGACTCCACGCACCCCAGCGCCGCCCGCAGCGGCTCAAATGCGGTGGTCGGCATCGACCAGCCGGGGATCATAACCGCCACAGGTAAGGACTTACTCACCACCAACCCCTTGCTCTTTAGTCACCTTGGCCAGCGCCTCAAGCAATCGGTCCACATCCTGCTCGCTATGGCTGGCACTCAGGGT
Source organism: Aestuariirhabdus litorea (assembly GCF_003864255.1). Lineage (NCBI taxonomy): Bacteria > Pseudomonadati > Pseudomonadota > Gammaproteobacteria > Oceanospirillales > Aestuariirhabdaceae > Aestuariirhabdus > Aestuariirhabdus litorea. The sequence continues at coordinate 1,067,958 of NZ_QWEZ01000002.1, read as the reverse complement.
GACCCGTAGCCGGGCGGTACCCCTGGGCACGGTCGGTGGCCGGATCGCACTCACCAGAACCCCCGCCGTCTCCAGCCGTTGGCTCAAAGCCAACGCCTGCCCCGCGTCACCGACCAAAATAGGCTGAATCGGTGTAGTAGAGTCCATCAGGCGCAGCCCGAGTGCCAGGGCGCCTGCCCTGAAGCGGGCGATCAGCTGCGCCAAATGGGTCCGGCGCCACCCCTCCTCCTTCAGCAGCTGCAAACTCTCGAGGGTCGCGGCCGCGACGGCCGGTGGCATGGAGGTGGTGTAGATGTAGCTGCGGGCCTGCTGGATCAGGGTTTCAATCAGGGTAGCGCTGCCGGCGACAAAAGCGCCGGCAGTGCCGAACCCCTTGCCCAGAGTACCCACCAGTACCGGCAACTGATCGCTTCCCAGCCCAAAGTACTCCGCACAGCCGCCTCCGGTCTCGCCCAACACTCCGAAGCCATGGGCGTCATCCACCATCAACCAGGCACCCTGCTGCTGGCACAGCTGCGCCAGCTCCGGCAAGGGCGCCAGATCCCCATCCATGCTAAAAACTCCGTCAGTAACCACCAACTTACGCTGAACGCTAGACGCATTAAGACGCTGCCTGAGGCTATCGACATCATTGTGGAGGTAGCGCTTGAAACGGGCCCCGGACAGTAGCCCTCCATCAATCAATGAGGCGTGGTTCAGGCGGTCCTCAAACACGGCGTCGCGCTTATCCAGCAACGCTGTGATGACACCGGTATTGGCCATATAGCCGGAGCTGAACAGCAGCACCCGTTCGCGCCCCGTGAACGCGGCCAGAGCCTCCTCCAGGGCGTGATGGGGCTCACTGTGGCCGATCACCAGGTGGGATGCGCCGCCACCCACCCCGTAGCGGGATGCCGCACGCTGCAGGCTCTCAACCACCCGTGGATGGTTCGCCAACCCCAGGTAGTCGTTGGAGCAGAAGCCCAAAAGCTCACGCCCATCGCAATGCAAGGCCGGTTGCTGCGGAGATTGCAGCAGGCGGCGCCGGCGATAAAGGCGTTGCGACTCTCTTTCTACCAGCTCCTGTTCAAGGCTGTCGAAGCCCCGTCGATCAGGCCGATGCGTCATAGAAGAGCGCATCCTGCTGCTGTTTGACCAAGGACTGCCGAATCTCGGCCTCCGCCGCCTCATCGCCCTGGGCAATCGCCTGCTCGGGCCGCAGCCCAAGGCGGGCAAAGAGCTGCAGATCACGATTTTTTTCCGGGTTGGGGGTGGTCAGCAGGCACTCTCCGTAGAAGATGGAGTTGGCACCGGCCATAAAGGCCAGCGCCTGCATCTCATCGCTCATGGTTTCACGCCCGGCGGAAAGCCGAACGTAGGACTGGGGCATCATGATGCGGGCCACGGCGAGGTTGCGGATAAAGTCGAACGGGTCTACCTCTTCGGCCGCCTCAAGGGGAGTCCCCTCTACCCGTACCAACCTGTTGATGGGCACGCTTTCGGGGTGTTTGGGCAGGTTGGCCAGCTGCACCAAAAGCCCGATGCGGTCGTTGGCCGTCTCACCCATTCCCAGGATACCGCCACTGCACACCTTCATCCCGGCTTCGCGCACGTGCTCAAGGGTATCCAGCCGATCCTGGTAGCTGCGGGTGGTGATGATCTTGTCGTAAAACTCGGGGGAGGTATCGAGGTTGTGGTTATAGTAATCCAGTCCCGCCTCCGCCAGCTGCTGCGACTGCGACGGGTTCAGCATGCCCAGGGTCATGCAGGTCTCCAGACCGAGTGCTTTTACCCCTTTCACCATCTCCAGTACATAGGGCATATCCTTTTCGCTGGGGTGCTTCCAGGCCGCCCCCATACAGAAGCGACTGGCTCCACCCTCGCGAGCCTGGCGTGCCTTTTCCAACACCTTCTCAACCGCCATCAGCTTCTCTTTCTTGAGGCCGGTATTGTAATGGCCACTTTGCGGACAGTATTTGCAATCCTCCGGGCAGGCCCCGGTCTTGATCGACAACAGGGTGCTGGTCTGCACCTGGTTGGGGTCAAAGTGCTGGCGATGCACCGTCTGGGCCTGGAACAGCAGGTCCATAAAGGGGAGCGCAAACAGCGCCTTGACTTCGTCAGCTGTCCAGTCGTGGCGGACCTTGGCAGGGGTGGTAGGCATTATTCGATTCCTGGGGTTGAGGCGCTACTGTTATTGGCTCACATAAACTGCAGACAGCGACTACGCCAGGGGGCGCCATCTACGCTGGTTTCAGCCTGCAAAACGGATTTCCATAGCGCTGCATCATATCTTCTGAAACGCCCCTGTCAACCAAACACCATAGCGCAGGTTTACTAGTGTATGTTATTTGACCGCATTCATGTCCCCTGCCTACTCTGCGGTGCTCGAGCCCGCGCCCGTTTACCCCTTTGCGAGCCCTGCCTGGCCGCCCTCCCTCGGCTGCAGAATCCCTGCCCCCGGTGCGCCCTGGAACACAGAGGCCCCACCGGCAGCCTATGCGGGCGCTGCCTTGGCTCGCCCCCGCTGTTCCAGCATTGTATCGCGGCGCTGGGTTACGAATTTCCGCTTCGACAACTGATTGGCCGTTACAAATACCAGCAGCAGTGGCTTTTTGGCCCCCTGTTTCAGCAGCTACTGTGGCACCGTTTCAGCGAAGCGCTTAGCCTCGCCACCCCACCCGAGGCGCTGATAGCGGTTCCGCTTCACCCCCAACGCTTGCGCGAGCGGGGGTTCAACCAGGCGCTGGAGCTGGCGCGCTTCCTCTCCCGGCGCAGCGGTATTCCACTGCTCCACCCCCTAGTTAACCGGCAGCGCCACACACCCCATCAGCAGGGCCTCTCACTCAAAGAGCGCCACCGCAACCTCAAGGGTGCTTTTCACCTTGAGCCGCCTCTCCCGGCCCGCCACCTGATGCTGGTCGACGACGTGGTCACCAGCGGCGCTACCGTCAATGAGATCACGCGCCTGCTGCTTCGCAAGGGGGCCAACCGTGTCGATGTGTGCTGTCTGGCACGGACGGGTTCCCCCACTGCCGGTTAAAGCTTCTCCTATACTTTCCGATACAAAGGAGTGCTGACACCCAAAGTAGCGGGTGTTGTTTATCGCCTGTACTAACCACTCGGGGCCCGCTCCATGATAACGCTAACCCTCTCCCGCAAGCTGGGTCTTGGTTTCTCATCCATCATATTTCTGATGCTGATCACCGCCGTGGTGGTGCTGCAATCGATCTCCAGCATCAATCGCAGCGAACTCCAACTGACCTCGGTTCGTTTCCCCACGGTACTGGCCAGCAAGGACCTGCTGAGTCACATCAATGGCTCCATCGCCGCTTTGCGAGGCTATATGCTGCTCGGCAGTGAGGCCGATAAGGGAGAGGAACACAAGCGTTTGCGCCAACAGTCCCTCGCCGGTATCGATAACGCCCTCGAGCGCCTGCAGCAACTCTCCAGCCAGTGGCAGGACGATAACACCCGGCAGGGGCTGGCGAACGTGATGCTGCAGCTAGAGGGTTTCAAGCAGTCCCAGCAGTCTATTGAGGAGATCAGCAACACCGATGACAACATCCCCTCCTATGCGTTGATGATCTACGACGCTGGGCCTTTTGCCCAAACCCTGCTTGACCAACTCGATGTGCTGGTCAAGGAGGAGGCGGGCCTTGAGCCCACCCAGGAGCGGAAAAACCTGCTCAAGCTCTTTGCCGACAGCCAGAGTAGCTTCTCCAACGCCTTCTCCTTTATCCGCTCCTACCTGATTTCCGGTTCCGATGAAGACCGGGAAAAGTACAACTCCAGCATGGTCATCAACGACCAGCGTACCCGGGAGATCGATCGCCAGGCGTTTCTGTTTAACGATACCCAAAAGAGTCTGTGGAGCTTCTATCTGGATATGAGGGAGTCCTTCGCCCCACTGGCGCAGGAGATTTTCCAGCTCCGCAGCGCCGATGACTGGAACGTTGCCAACTACAAGATGGGGGCCGACCTGGTGCCCAGGGCGCAACAGCTCACCGCCGAGGTTGAAGCCATTATTGCCAACCAGCAGGCCCTGATGCTTGAGGATCAGGCCGCCCTGCGAGAGGCCAATGCACGCATGGGTGTGGTGATGAAGGTCGCTACCGGGCTGGCCGTCATCATCAGCGCCCTGATCGCGCTGCTGCTCGCCCGCCAGCTGCTCGCCTCCCTTACCCCGATCAACCACCGGGCCCAGCAGATTGCCGACGGCGACCTGTCCGGCAAGGCGCTGCCTATCCGCAGCCGCGATGAGCTGGGAGAGCTGACCGGTGCCATCAATAGGATGTCTTCGCAGCTACGGGAGCTGGTGACCGACGTCTCCGCTTCTGCCCGGCAGGTCAGCGCCGGGTCGGAGCAGCTCCACGAAGCCAACCAGAAGATTGCTGATGGCATGCTGGAGCAGACCAGCAAAATCACCTCCATTGCCACCGCCATCGAGGAGATGTCGGCCACCGCGGACGATGTGGCCCAAAACACCGCTGAAGCGGCTGGCGGTGCCAATGATTGCGTTGAAATCGCCCGCCACGGTGGATCGGTTGTAGAGCAGACCATCGAGACCATCAACGCCATCCATCACGCTGTCACCGAAAGCAACCAGGCGGTCCTCTCCCTCAGCGCCCAGGGAGAGGAGATCGGGCGTATTACCGAGGTCATCCGGGGGATCGCCGAGCAGACCAACCTGCTGGCACTGAATGCCGCCATCGAGGCGGCCCGTGCCGGTGACCAGGGCCGCGGATTTGCCGTGGTCGCCGACGAAGTTCGCCAGCTGGCCCAGCGTACCAGCGAATCGACCACCGAGATCTCGCAATCGATCCAGTCGATCCAACAGGAGACCCAAAGCGCCGTGCAAAAGATGGCGAAAGGAATGAAGCTGGTCGAGGTGGGACGGGATTCCGCCCAGGGGGCAGGCGGTGCCTTGTCCAGCGTCATCGATAATGTCAACCGGGTATCCGGTATGGTGGCATCCATTGCTTCGGCAACCGAGCAACAGTCGGCGGTTTCCAGCGAAGTGGCCAACACCATCGAGGAGATCTCCTTCATCATCCAACAGGCCTCGGAGAGCACCAGCGATAACGCCATTGCTACGGACGAACTCAGCCGTAAGGCGGTTGAACTTCAAGCCACCATCAGCCGCTTCAGCACCGGCTAAGACCGCGGCACGGGACACCGAGCCCGAGCAACACAAATGAGTCAGTGCAGGCAGCGGGGGCAGCAAGGTACAATCCCTCTCCAGTGGCGATAACCCTGGCCGGCCCATCGGCCACCGTAACCGCCACCGTGCACTGACCATCCACCCCGCCCCATTCGCAGGCCCCCCATGCCCACTCACACTCACGACGATCCCCCGGCGAGCCAGCCCTATTACAACCTCACCCCGGATACCGTCATCGATGCGGTGGAAAGCATCGGCTACCTGAGTGATGCGCGGGTACTGGCACTGAACAGCTACGAGAACCGCGTCTACCAGGTCGGCATTGAGGAGCAGAACCCGCTGATAGCGAAGTTTTATCGTCCTAATCGCTGGAGTGATGTGCAAATTGCCGAGGAGCACCGGTTTTTGTTCGAGCTTGAGGCGTTGGGGTTACCCGTGGTACCCCCCATGGCGCTTGAGGATGGCACCAGCCTGCATCGCTTTAACAACTTCCGTTTTTCCCTCTTCCGCCGCCAGGGTGGCCATGCCCCCGAGCTCGATAACCTCGACCACCTACTGGTGCTCGGGCGTATGATGGGGCGCATTCACCAGTGCGGTGCAAGCGCCCCCTTCCAGCAGCGACCCCGCGTGGACATCAAGAGCTACGGCGAGGAGTCGGTCGCCTTTCTTCTGGCCTCCGAATTAATCCCCGAGGGGCTACGGGTCGCCTACCGGAGCCTGTGTGAAGACCTGCTGGCCCAGGTTCGGCGCATCTGGGCCGAGGTGGGCGAACAACCCCCGCTGCGCCTGCACGGAGATTGCCACATTGGCAACATCCTGTGGCGTGACGAAGCCCCCCATTTCGTTGACTTTGATGATTGTCGCAACGGCCCCGCGATCCAGGATCTGTGGATGTTCCTATCCGGGGACCGCAACCAGCAGCAGCTGCAATGCAGCGAACTGGTGGAAGGCTACAACGAGTTCAACGACTTCCCGGCGATCCAGCTGCGGCTGATCGAGCCGCTGCGCACCCTGCGCCTGCTGCACTACAACGCCTGGCTCGGCCGGCGCTGGTCCGACCCTGCCTTCCCCCACAGTTTTCCCTGGTTCAACACGGAACGTTACTGGGCCGAACATATCCTGGAACTGCGCGAGCAGCTTGCGATGTTGCAGGAACCACCATTGCAACTCTGGTAGGGCGCGAGGCACAGATTACTCCACTTTAGTGGTATCCCTCTGGCAAAGCCGGGCTACACTGATATGCTTGCTCTTTTACCATGTCATCCAGGGGGATCACCGATGAAGCTCGAAACCATTGCCGTACACGGCGGCTACCAGCCCGACCCAACCACCAAGGCGGTTGCGGTTCCCATCTACCAGACCACCTCCTACGCGTTCGACAATACCCAGCACGGTGCCGACCTGTTCGACCTTAAGGTCGAAGGCAATATCTACACCCGCATCATGAACCCCACCACAGCCGTGCTTGAGCAGCGGGTGGCGGAAATGGAGGGTGGCATAGGCGCCCTGGCCACCGCTTCCGGTATGGCCGCCATCACCTACTCCATCCAGACCATTGCCGAGGCGGGTGATAACATCGTCAGTATCAACAAGCTGTACGGTGGCACCTACAACCTGTTTGCCCACACCCTACCCAAACAGGGGATCGAGGTGCGCATGGCCCCCCACAACGATATCGAGGCCCTGGTATCGCTGATCGATGACCGCACCAAAGCGGTGTTTTGCGAGTCGATAGGTAACCCTTTGGGCAACATCGTGGATATCCGCGCCCTCGCTCAGGCAGCTCACGCAAAGGGGGTTCCTGTGATCGTCGACAATACGGTGGCGACCCCCTATCTGCTGCGCCCCATCGAACTCGGCGCCGATATCGTTATCCACTCCCTCACTAAATACATGGGGGGCCACGGCAACTCCATCGGCGGCATCGTGGTGGACTCCGGTAAGTTCCCCTGGGCCGAGCACGCCGACCGCTTCCCGCTGCTGAACCAGCCCGACCCCTCCTACCACGGAGTCAACTACGCTGAGGCACTGGGTGCCGCTGCCTTTATCGGCCGCTGCCGGGTGGTCCCCCTGCGTAACACCGGCGCCGCTATCTCGCCGATGAACGCCTTCCTGATTCTGCAAGGCATTGAAACCCTGCCACTGCGAATGGACCGTCACTGCGATAACGCCCGCGCTGTCGCCACCCACCTGCAGCAGCACCCTATGGTGGAGTGGGTCAATTACGCGGGGCTCGATAACAACCCCGACCATGAACTTTGCTATCGGGAGATGGGCGGGCGCGCATCCGGCATCCTCAGTTTTGGTATCAAAGGGGGGGCCGAGGCCGGTGCCCGCTTCATCGATGCCCTCAAGCTGATTACCCGGCTGGTCAATATTGGGGATGCCAAATCCCTGGCCTGCCATCCGGCCAGCACCACCCACCGCCAGCTTAACGCCGAGGAGCTCGCCGCCGCCGGGGTCTCTGAAGACATGGTTCGCCTCTCCATCGGGATTGAGCACATCGACGATCTGCTGGCGGATATCGAGCAGGCCCTGGCAGCCGCAGGGTAGTTATCGACACCCCTTTTGGTGCTTTTGGTCATTGGCGGCCTCCCCCCAAGTGGCGACACTGGTAAAAAAGGGAGTCCTGCCATGACCTTCAGCCCGGAAATTGCACGTGAGTTTGTCGAAAACCGGATCGCCTTTGTCCAGCGCATGGGCCTCAAGGCCGAGTGCCTCGAACGGGGCCATGTGCAACTGCTGGCCCCCATTGAGGGCAACCAAAACCACATCGGCACCATGTACGCGGGGGCCCTCTTCACCCTCGCCGAGATTCCCGGGGGCGCCCTGTTTATGACCAGCTTCGATGTGGCCCACTTCTACCCCATCGTCAAGGAGCTGAAGATTGAGTTCCTGCGCCCGGCCACCTCCGACATCCGTTGCGAGCTGCGCATGACCGATGCCGAGATCGAGGCACTGCAGGCGGCAGCCAACAAGCAGGGCAAGGTCGACTACCTGCTGGAGGCTGAGCTGGTCGACACCGAAGGGGTCAGGGTCGCCCGCGCCAGCGGCACCTACCAGCTGCGCCGTATCGGTAGCTGAACCTCCGGCGAGCGACCACAAAAAAGGGCCGCAATGCGGCCCTTTTTTTATTCCGTATCCGGTAATTACGAATGGTACTTCGCCGACAGCTCGTGCACGGCATCGACAAAGACGCGTGCGCTTTCAGGGTCAACGAACTGGTGAATACCGTGGCCCAGATTGAATACGTGACCGTTACCGTTGCCAAAACCCTGCAAAATGGTAGCAACCTCTTCACGAATGCGCTCCGGTGAGGCATAGAGCACGGAGGGGTCCATATTGCCCTGCAGGGCCACACGGTTACCGATCCGCTGGCGCGCCTCGCCAATATCGATGGTCCAGTCGAGACCGACACAGTCGGCACCGGCATCGGCGATCTGCTCGATCCACTGGCCACCGTTTTTGGTAAACAGGATCACCGGCACCTTGCGACCTTCGCTCTCACGCGTCAATCCTGCCACGATCTTGGCCATATAGTTGAGGGAGAACTCACGATAGCAGGCAGGGCTCAGCACGCCCCCCCAGGTATCAAAGATCTGTACCGCCTGGGCACCCGCTGCAATCTGGGCGTTCAGGTAACTGGTGACCGACTGCGCCAGCTTGTCCAGCAGCTGGTGCATTACCTGGGGCTGGCTGTACATCATCTGCTTGATATGGCGGAAATCCTTGGTAGAGCCCCCCTCCACCATATAGGTGGCGAGCGTCCAGGGACTGCCGGAAAAGCCGATCAGGGGCACGCGACCGTTGAGCTCCCGGCGAATGGTGCTGACCGCCTTGATCACGTAATCCAGGCGATCCGCCGGGTCAGGGATCGGCAGCGCCTCGACATCGGCCTCGGTGCGCACCGGCTTCTTGAAGCGCGGCCCTTCACCGGTTTCAAAGTAAAGACCCAGATCCATCGCATCAGGAATCGTTAGAATGTCGGAGAACAGAATGGCCGCATCCAGCTCGAACCGATCCAGTGGCTGAATCGTCACCTCGCACGCAAGCTCCGGGTTCATGCACAGGGACATGAAATCGCCAGCCTGTGCACGGGTAGCCTTGTACTCGGGAAGGTAACGGCCCGCCTGGCGCATCATCCATACCGGCGTTACATCAACAGGCTCGCGCAGCAGAGCACGCAGGAAACGATCATTTTTCAATTCAGTCATGGGACTCTCTATCCTGATAGAACACATCAAAGGTGGCGTACTATAGCAAACACCCCGTTGAAAGGCAGCGCCGTGCGCTGCCCATATCGTCAGGGGTGATCTGGATCAAACCTCGAGGTAATCGAGGATACCCTCCGCTGCTTGCCGACCCTCCCAGATAGCGGTGACCACCAGGTCGGAGCCACGCACCATATCGCCGCCGGCAAACACCTTGGGGTTGCTGGTCTGGAACTTGTACGCCTGCTGCTCGGCGGCCACCACGCCCCCCCAGCTGTTCAGTTCGATATTGTGATCCTTGAACCAGGGGGCCGGGCTGGGCTGGAAACCGAAGGCCACCAGCACCACATCGGCAGGGATCACCTGCTCGCTGCCGGGCACCACCTCCGGACGCTGGCGGCCACGCTCGTCGGGCTCCCCCAGACGGGTGGAGACCACCTTGATGCCCTCCACCTTGCCGTTACCCACCACCTCGACCGGCTGGCGATTGAAGAGGAACTGGACTCCCTCCTCGCGGGAGTTTTCAACCTCTTTGCGTGAGCCGGGCATATTGGCTTCATCCCGACGGTAGACGCAGGTGACCGAGCGGGCACCCTGGCGGATGGAGGTACGATTGCAGTCCATGGCGGTGTCACCACCACCCAGTACCACGACTCGCTTGCCCTTCATGTCGATGAACTCGCCGTTCTCCTCGTAGCCAAGGCAACGGTTCACGTTGGAGATCAAAAAGGGCAACGCATCGTGAACACCCGGCAGGTCCTCACCCGGGAACCCGCCCTTCATATAGGTGTAGGTACCCATGCCCATAAACACGGCATCGTACTCATCCATCAGCTGCTGCATACTGACATCCTGGCCGATCTCGGTACGCAGGCGGAACTCGATCCCCATCCCTTCGAAGACCTTTCGGCGACGCTTCATGACGTCCTTTTCGAGTTTGAACTCGGGAATACCAAAGGTGAGCAGGCCTCCGATTTCGGGGTGACGGTCAAACACCACCGCCTGCACGCCATTGCGCGCCAGTATATCGGCGCACCCCAGTCCCGCCGGGCCCGCCCCGATAATGGCTACCCGCTTGCCGGTCGGCTTGACGTGGGAAAGATCCGGGCGCCAACCCATGGCAAAGGCGGTATCGGTGATAAACTTCTCGGTCGCCCCTATTGTCACGGCACCGAAACCTCCGTCACCCAGGGTGCAAGCCCCTTCGCACAGCCGGTCCTGGGGGCAGACTCGCCCACACACCTCGGGCAGGGTGTTGGTCTGGTGGCTCAACTCGGCGGCCTCGATGATGTTGCCTTCGGCCACCAGTTTGAGCCAGTTGGGAATGTAGTTGTGTACCGGGCAACGCCATTCACAGTAGGGGTTGCCACACTCCAGGCACCGGTGGCTCTGCGCCTTCGATTCCTTATGGGTAAAGGGTTCATAGATCTCTACGAACTGGGTTTTACGGACATCGAGCTCTTTCTTGCCCGGCTCTATTCTGGCCACATCAAGAAACTGAAAGCTGTTGTTCAAACGCTCAGTCATGCTGCCTACCTCATTCATGCATTCTGTGTATACCTGCTGCAGCATTCACTGCAGCAGGGTGCGGTGCGGGATCCCTTTACTCCGGGCGGGTACGAATACTGCTGAGCAGGTTGCTCATGTTGGCCGCCTTCGGCTTCACCAGCCAGAACTTGCCAATGTAGTCGTACATATCCTCAAGTAACTCCTTACCCCAGGCACTGCCGGTCTCGGCCACGTATTCCTCAATGATATGGGTCAGATGGCTGCTGTACTGCTCCATCGACTCGGTATCAATGCGGTGAATATCCACCAGTTCATGGTTGTAGCGATCGACGAACTGGCGCTGAAGGTCGAGCACGTAGGCAAAACCACCGGTCATACCCGCCCCGAAGTTGTGGCCCACCTCACCCAGTACCGTAACCAGGCCACCGGTCATGTACTCGCAACAGTGATCACCAGCTCCCTCGGTCACCACATGGGCACCCGAGTTACGCACAGCCAGGCGCTCCCCGGCCCGGCCCGCTGCAAACAGCTTGCCCCCGGTTGCGCCATACAGGCAGGTGTTACCGATAATGGAGGTTTCGCGAGACTCGAAGCGGCTACCGGCCGGTGGCGTAATGACCAGCTTACCGCCGGCCATTCCCTTGCCCACGTAATCGTTGGCATCACCTTCGAGATACATATGCAGTCCGCCGGCGTTCCAGACGCCAAAGCTCTGGCCGGCGGTTCCCTTCAGGCGCACCACAACGGGATTGCTCTCCATCTCCAGGTTGCCGTGACGACGGGCGATTTCGCCGGAGAGCCGGGCACCGATCGAGCGATCGCAGTTGCTGATGCTGTACTCGAATTCGCCGCCGCTTTTGGTTTCGATCGCTGGCAACATCGCCTGCACCATCCGCTCGGCCATCTCGGCACGGTCGAAGGGGTCATTGCGATCCGACTGGCAAACCTGTGGCTTCTCCGCCGGGATATGGTCGTTAGAGAGGAGCGGGGACAGATCGAGGTTTGCGTGCTTGGGGGTATACCCCGGCAGCAACTCCAACAGGTCAGTGCGCCCCACCAGCTCTTCCATGGTGCGCACACCCAGCCTCGCCAACCATTCACGGGTCTCAGCAGCAACGAAGCGGAAGAAGTTCATCACCATCTCCACATCGCCGATGAAGTACTTTTCACGCAGCTCGTCGTTCTGGGTGGCCACGCCGGTCGCACAGTTGTTGAGATGGCAGATACGCAGATACTTGCAGCCCATCGCCACCATCGGCGTGGTACCGAAGCCAAAGCTCTCGGCTCCCAGGATGGCCGCCTTGACGACATCCAGTCCGGTCTTGAGTCCGCCGTCGGTCTGCAGGCGCACCTTGCCGCGCAGGTCATTGGCACGCAGCGCCTGTTGCGCCTCGCTCAACCCCAGCTCCCAGGGAGAGCCCGCGTAGCGAATCGAGGTCAGCGGACTCGCCGCAGTACCGCCGTCGTAGCCGGAGATGGTGATCAGGTCCGCATAGGCCTTGGCGACACCGGCGGCAATGGTACCCACCCCGGGCTCGGAGACCAGTTTCACAGAAACCTGCGCCTGAGGGTTCACCTGCTTGAGATCGAAGATCAGCTGAGCCAGGTCCTCAATGGAGTAGATATCATGATGCGGAGGCGGAGAGATCAGGGTTACGCCCGGCACCGAGTAACGCAGCCTGGCGATCAGGCCGTTCACCTTTCCTCCGGGGAGCTGTCCGCCCTCGCCGGGCTTGGCGCCCTGCGCCACTTTGATCTGCAGTACTTCAGCATTGACCAGGTAATGGGGGGTTACCCCAAAGCGACCGGAAGCGATCTGCTTGATCTTGGACACCTTATCGGTACCGAAGCGGGCCGGGTCCTCGCCACCCTCGCCGGAGTTCGAACGGCCGCCCAGGCGATTCATTGCCTGCGCCAGCGCCTCGTGGGCCTCAGGAGAGAGCGCACCCAGCGACATGGCGGCGCTGTCGAAGCGACGCAGGATCGACTCGGCCGGTTCCACCTCATCAATATCGACTGCCGTGAGATCTTTGCGGATCCCCAGCAGGTCCCGCAATGTCGCTACCGGACGTTCGTTGACCAATGCCGCATAATCACGGTAGGCACTGTAATCTCCGGTGCGCACCGCCTTTTGAATAGTACTTACCACATCCGGGTTGAAGGCATGGTATTCGCTGTCGTGGACATACTTGAGCAGACCACCCTGGAGAATCTTCTTGCGCAGCGTCCAGGCCTCCTTGGCCAGCAACGCCTGCTCTTTGTGCAGATCCTCGAAGCGAGCGCCCTGCAGGCGGCTGCTAACACCACAGAAGCAAAGATCCACGATCTCGTCGCTGAGGCCGATGGCTTCAAACAGCTGCGAGCCCCGGTAGGAGGCGATGGTCGAGATCCCCATCTTGGAGAGGATCTTCAGCAGGCCCTTATTGATCCCCTTACGGTAGGCCTTGTGAGCCGAGATCGGATCACTCAGGAGCTCGCCGGTGTGGATCAGGTCCTCCAACACCTCATAGCTAAGGTAGGGGTAGACAGCGGTTGCGCCAAAGCCGATCAGCACAGCAAAGTGGTGAGAGTCGCGCGCAGTGCCGGTCTCCACCAGAATATTGGCCTCGCAACGCAGCCCCTGCTTGATCAGGTGGTGGTGCACCGCACCGGTGGCCATAGCGGCATGGATTGGCAGCTTGCCGGGCTTCAGGTCACGGTCGGTCAGGTGCATGATCACCTTGCCGGCCCGAACCGCCGCTTCCGCCTCAGCGCAGACACGCTGGATCGCCTGCTCTAACGGCTCAGACTCATCGTAATTGAGGCTGATCCGCGCCACACCGATGCCCAGTTCGTCCTCATTGGTAATGTTAAGGAACTTGGTGGTCGAGAGCACCGGCGAGCCCAGGATAATGCGCGCCGCGTGGCCAGGCGTCTCCGCGAACACGTTCTGTTCTGCACCAATGCAGGTCTCGAGCGACATAACAATGGCTTCACGCAGCGGATCGATGGGGGGGTTGGTGACCTGGGCAAACATCTGCCGGAAGTAGTCGTACACCGGCCGTACCCGGCCGGAGAGTACCGCCATCGGGGTATCGTCGCCCATCGAGCCGACCGCCTCTGCGCCGCTTTCGGCCAGGGGGCGTAGCACCTGATCACGCTCTTCAAAGGTGATCTGGAACATCTTCATATGGCTATTGAGGGTGTCCTTATCGAAATGCTCGATGCGGTGCAGCTCCTCAATGTACTTCGAAGGAATACGCCGGGCCTGGGACTTGAGCCACTGCTTGTAGGGCTGCTGGGTCTTGAGCTTGTTATCGATATCGTGGGCCTGCAACAGCTCGCCGGTTTCGGTATCGATCGCAAGGATCTCACCGGGGCCGACACGCCCTTTGGCGATCACATCCTCGGGCTTGTAGTCGAACACCCCGATCTCGGAGGCGACGGTCAGGTAGCCATTACTGGTACGCACCCAGCGCGAAGGGCGCAGGCCGTTACGATCCAGCGCGCAGAGCGCGTAACGACCATCGGTAATCACCAGGCCTGCCGGGCCATCCCAGGGCTCCATGTGCATGGAGTTGTACTCATAGAACGCCCGCAGGTCGGGGTCCATGGTATCCACATTTTGCCAGGCGGGCGGCACCATCATGCGAATGGCGCGATACAGCTCAACCCCGCCGGTGACCAGCACCTCCAGCATATTGTCCATGCTGGAGGAGTCCGAGCCGGTGCGGTTGACCAGCGGCTTGACAGCATCCAGGTTGGGGAGCAGTTCGGAGTGGAACTTGCTGGAGCGCGCCTCCGCCCAGTTACGGTTGGCGGTGATGGTGTTGATCTCACCGTTATGGGCCAACATGCGGAAGGGCTGGGCCAGTCGCCAGCGAGGCATGGTGTTGGTGGAGAAGCGCTGGTGGAACACACAGATCGCGGTTTCGAAGCGGGGATCGCCGAGGTCAGTGTAGTAGCCGGGCAGGTCGACGGGCATCATCAATCCCTTATAGGAGATCACCCGGTCAGACATGGAGCAGATGTAAAAATCGGGGTCATCGGCCATGGCCAGCCCCGCTTTGCGCCGCGCCATGAACAACTTAACCGCAAAATGCGCCTCATCCACATCGTCCGGGCAGTTGATAAACACCTGGTCGATGGTGGGCTCCTGGTCGAGAGCGATAGGCCCCAGGCAGTCGTTGTTGGTGGGAACGTTACGCCAGCCAACGAGCTCCATCCCCTCCGCCTCGATCTCGCGATTCAGCGCCTGGCGACCCAGCTCGGCCCGCGCCTCATCAGCACTGAGAAAGACCATACCGACGGCGTACTGCTGTTTCAGCTCCTGGTCATACTGGCCGCGGGTCACTTCACGGAAGAAGGAGTCAGGCTTCTGGATAAGCAGACCACAACCGTCTCCGGTTTTACCGTCCGCTGCGATACCACCACGATGGGTCATGCAGGTCAGCGCTTGAATCGCTGTCTGCAACAGGTGATGACTTTTCTCTCCCTCGGTATGGGCAATCAGCCCAAAACCGCAGTTGTCTTTAAACTGCCCAGGATGGTACAAACCTGAACTCATAGGCACACTCCCAACGTATAATTTATAGAATAATCAGTTGGTTAGTCCCTTTTTGTGATTTTATTGGTGGGACCACAGGAAAAAATGGGTCAGCCATTTTACACACCGAACGCCATTGCCACAAACCCATTCACACTTTTGGGCTGCAATCTAACGTTATTACAAAATGGACTAATTGATCGACCTGGCGGGGGTTTTAAACCGGCTGCTTCCGCTCATTCGCCCTGCAGCGGGGCCAACGCACGCGCCCAGGGCTTTTGTGCCTGCAGGGTGGAAGACATTGACTTGAGCGCAGCCAGCGCAGCATCCCGGGTTGGGTAACTACCGTACAGGGCAATAAACCAGGGACGATTCTGGTGGCGGGTTTCAATCAGGTGCCAATTCGACCCGCTACCCATGCGGGCAATAAAGCTTTCTACCGCCTCACGCTGATGGCTCCCCAGCATCTGCAGACTATAGGCGGTCGCAGGCTGCGCCAGCAACCACTGACGCCCAGGGCCAGGTGCAGTGGACTCTCTCTCCGCAGAGACCACCGCACTCGCCTTTGGCTCCGGCAGTGACGTCTCCTGTTCGCCGGGCTCGTCGCCAGCCGCCCCGTTAATCTCAACACCGGAGGGTTTGGCGGGCACCTGAACAGCTTGGGCGAGGGGGGCGATACGGGTTTCCTCAACGGGTACGGCCGACTCACCCCCAGGAGCAGTCGCTTCAGGAAGCTCTGTCTCAACAGCCGTCACCGAGGGCTCTTCCTCCGGTAACGCCGCCTCTGTCTCCATCACCTTCCTTGCCGCCTCCAGCAAACGCTGCCGAGCCATATCCGCCGCCGGATTAGCCGGGGCTGGCATCGCTGAGGCACTACCGGTTGCACCATCGGCAGAGGAGAGCACGTCCGGCTCCAGGGGCACCCGGGTCTTCTCAGGCTCAAACACCCCCTGCAGCAGATAGGAGATAACCAGTAGGGCCACCACCGCAACCAACGCCCACATATGCGCCTTGGGTAAACCCAGCCTGCGGCGAGACCCGCTCGAGCGCACTTCGTTTCGCCTTTCAAGCAGCTGCTCCACTACCCCAATCAGCCCACCGGAGCGTTTCAGAATCGCACCCAGCTCAGCGTTCGAGAGGCGCCCGAGCTCCGGCCATCGCCCGGCGGACTGCATGGTATCCAGATACTCCTTGAGGGAGCGTCTATCGAGCAGGGGAAGTTCCAGCTCATGCAAGGGCTGACCCTCACCATAGAGATCCAGCATCGCGCTTACCGAGGTATCCGCAAACACCACCACACGGATATGGACACCCACCTCGCGGGCGCCTTTGACCAGGCTGAGCAGAAACTGCCAGCTCTCCTGGGGCAACTCTTGCGCATCATCAATCACCATCAGGAGCGGCTGGCGCAGGTGTTGCTGTAATCGCTCCAGCAGCTGGCTCACCTCTCGTGCCGGTGGTAACTCTTGCAAACCGGCCGAACCCTGTAGAAGCGCCGCCAACTCTTGCGGGGTCGCGGTTAACGCCTGATCGCACCGGATCAGGGGGGTCCGTTTATCCTGGCGTTCAATAAACTCCCGGTAGAGGCGGCTTTTACCACCACCCAAGGGGGCACTCACCACCAGAATCAGGTCACTGAACTGGATTAGGTGATCCAGTTTCCCCAGCACTTCTGCGCGGCCTGCACCGGAAAAAAAAGGTTCGCGAAGAGGGCCTGTGTCCTGCAGCGCATCCTCAAGACGCTGCCGGAACAGCTTGCCATCCACCTGAAGATCCCCGTCCTGCGACACGTTACCCCCTCAAAACCTGCCCAGATCCTCACCCGCTTTGAGCGTCGCCATTAATGCGCTCATGGGAAAGTCGGACGACATTAATGCGCTGCCTATTGAGTTCAGCAGCACCAACCGAATAGTACCGTCAGTCACTTTTTTATCCACCGCCATCAGCGCCAGAAACTCCTCGGGCGACATATCTTCGGGAGGGTAAACCGGCAGCCCTGCCCTTAACAACAGGGACTTTATCCCGGCTACGTCGGCAGCTGACAACCACCCCAGACGCGCCGAGAGGTCGGCTGCCATCAGCATGCCAACCGCTACCGCCTCGCCATGCAACCAGTTGCCATAGCCCTGGTGGGTCTCAATTGCATGACCGAAGGTATGACCCAGGTTAAGCAATGCCCGCATCCCCGATTCACGCTCGTCACGGGCTACAATCTGCGCCTTGATTTCGCAGGAACGGTAGATTGCCCGCTCCAGTGCGGTCACATCCCGCGCCATCAGTGCGTCCATCGACTGATCGAGCCAGCGGTAAAACTCTGCATCGTACAGCAAGCCATACTTAACCACCTCGGCAATACCGGCAGACAGCTCCCGGTCCGGCAAGGTCGACAGGGTATCCGTATCGATCAATACAACCTGGGGCTGATGAAAAGCCCCTATCATGTTTTTCCCCAGGGGATGATTCACTCCGGTCTTACCCCCGACCGATGAGTCCACCTGGGACAGCAGCGTGGTGGGTAGCTGGATAAAGTGGACGCCACGCTGATAACTGGCCGCTGCAAAGCCGGTCATATCCCCGATCACACCACCGCCGAGCGCAATAAGGGTGGTGGTTCGGTTATGCCGGTCCTTTAACAGCTGATCATAGACACGGGAAACGCTATCGAGTGTTTTATACTGCTCCCCATCCGGGAGTACAGCGGTCGACACCTGATAGCCTTCCAGACAAGCAAGCAGGCTCTGCAGATAAAGAGGTGCCACCGTATCATTAGTGACCACCATCACCTGACGGCCGGCTATATGCTCCGTCAGAAGCTTTGGCTGCTCCAGCAACCTCTGCCCAATGTGGATAGGGTAACTTCTCTCCCCCAGTTCAACCTTTAGTGTTTGCATAGAACTGCCTTAGTCAGGCTTCTTAAGAACCGTGGCGCGTAATTGGTCAACGATCTCCTGGACGACCATCCGCGGATTGCTATTTTCGGTGCTCACCGTGATATCGGCTATCTGCTGATACAGGGGCTCCCTTATCCCCATCAGGTCGGTCAGCGTCTTACGAGGGTCCGCTGTTTGAAGCAAAGGACGCTTGCGATCCCGAGCCGTTCGAGACAACTGTTGCTCAACGGAGGTCTCCAGATACACAACCGTGCCAGAGCCAACCATCAGCCGCCGGTTTTCCTCCAGCAGAATTGCTCCACCACCGGTCGCAATCACCAGGGGGCCCGCCTCAACCAGCTGCTGTATAACTGCAGATTCACGCCTACGAAACCCCTCCTCGCCTTCGACATCGAATATCCAAGGGATATCGGCCCCACTGCGGGCTTCTATCTCATGATCCGAGTCTTTAAAAGGTATAGAGAGTTCTTTGGAAAGCAAACGCCCGATGGTGCTTTTACCAGCACCCATCGGGCCTACAAGAAAAATAACGGGCTGTGTCATCGAGTCATAGCTTTCGGCTACCGCAAAGTCAGTCCATTATCGATGATTTTCGGAGTGATGAATACCAACAGCTCACTTTTGGTCACCGAATCACTGGTGCTGCGGAACAGCTGACCCAGATAGGGGACATCACCCAGGAAAGGCACCTTAGTCACCTGTGTCGTATTGTTGTTCTGGAAAATACCACCCAACACGATGGTTGTTCCATCAGCAACCAGCACCTGGGTCTCGATCTTCTGGGTCCGAATCGCAATCTCACCATTGGCTGGGGAGTTGGACACATCGGGCGAATCGTTATTAACCGCAATATCCATGATGATATTGCCGTCCGGGGTGATCTGCGGAGTAACCTCCAGGGAAAGCACCGCCTTCTTGAATGAAGTTGAGGTAGCACCACTAGAACTGGCTTCCTGGTAGGGAATCTCAGTACCCGACTCGATCCGGGCAGTGGTTTTGTCCGCGGTAAAGACCTTCGGCTGGGAAATAACCTCTCCCTTGCCAGAGCTTTCCAGAGCCGACAACTCAAGATTGATCAGGGTGCTGTTGGTGGCAAAGCCAATTGCAAGAGCGGCTGCAGACTGGCCATCAGCAAAACCCGCCGCCCCCAGGTCAAGGAAGCTGTTGTCAGCAGGATTGGGGGAAGCCGCACTGGGTGGAGAGGTGGCCGTGGTGCCACTACCGCCAATTACGGTGTTCTTGCCCGAGGAGTTCGTAGAGCCCACCTTACCACCGGACCACTTAACTCCGAGATTGAGACCAAACTGAGTCTCCGCATTCACAATACGAGCCTCAATCATTACCTGCTTAACAGGAATATCAATCCGCTTAACCAGGTCGCGCAACTCGTCCAGCTTGGCCTGGGTGTCATTCAGCAACAGGCTGTTGGTACGCTGTACCACCTGCACGGAGCCACGATCCGAGAGCACTCCACTATCACCAGACCCCTTGAGGATGGCTGCCACTTCGTTGGCATCCGCGTAGTTGACCTCCATCAACTCGGAAAAGGTCGGAGCCAGCTCGGAGATCTGCTGGGAATTCTCCAGCTCCTGCTTCTCTCGAGCCGCAATCTCTTCGGCAGGTGCAACCATCAGCACATTACCCACCTTGCGTTTATCCAGGCCCTTGGCCTTAAGAACCAGGTCGAGCGCCTGATCCCAGGGAACATTTTGCAGGCGCAGCGTAATGTTACCGCCAACCGTATCACTGGCCACCAGATTGAGATCGGTAAAGTCAGCAATCAGCTGCAGGACTGAGCGTACATCGATATCCTGGAAATTAAGTGACAGCTTCTCACCTGTAAAGGAGAAACGCTCTTTTTGCATTTTCTCAAGCTCATCCACACTCAGGGGCTTAACGCTCACCGTCAAGGTGTTATCGGTCTGGTAGGCGAGGTAATCGTAGCTCCCTTTAGGCTCTACAATAATAACCGCCCCATCTTTTTCCGAGCTGGCATCAATAAAGCTAACCGGAGTGGCAAAGTCGATCACATCCAGGCGGTTTTGCAGGTTTTTGGGCAGCTCAGTACCCGGAAAACGCAGCTCAATCCGGCCTGCGCGCTCATTCATATCCAAAGCAACATTGGCGTTGGAAAGGCTAACGATGACGTTCCCCTCACCGCCTTCTCCGCGCTGGAAGTCGATATTGGTAATGCTGTCCAAGTTTGCTGCAACGCGCTTCTCAGCAACAGCGCCATCATCACTCGACGGGACGGCTGTCAGCCCTTTTGACGCGGCGACCTCTGCCCCAATCAGGATGTAAAGGCGATTGCCAACCGTGCGAGTGGTGTAGTTGGAAGGCGTATCGAGATTGACAACCAGCCGGGTTCGATCCTTGGCTTCGATAACAGTGACACTGCGAGCATTACCAAACCCGATCTCGTTGTATTTGCTACCCAAATCGCTGGTCGCACCAGGAAGGTCGATGGAGATACGCGCCGGCTGCTCAATGGTGTAACCCTTAGGGGTTGGCACCTCACCATCAAACTCCAGCGCGAGCTCTACTTTCTCCCCCGGCAGTGAGGCCGCATCCAGGCTTTTTATTGCAGCAGCAAAAGAAACAGGTGCCACCAGTGCAAGCGATAAGGTCGCAGCAGAGAGAGCAATCTTTGAAAATAGTTTCGACTTCATGTTCAGCCACCAGCTGTCATTGTATTGTAAGTTATTCATGCAACCCCCCTCGAGCGCTATCCTTCCCGCAGCTCAATGGTGCGCGGGCGTTCAACCCACACATCCTTTCCGCTTGGAACAATCTCGACCAGCTTAATTTCGTTTTCATCAATCGACACGATACGCCCGTGATTACGCCCGAGGTAATCGCCTACCTTCACCCGGTGTACTCCATCAGAGCCCCTGAGCAACGCCCACATACCGGCCTCATTACTCATGCTACCCACCATGGAAAAGCTCGCCACATCGAAGGATTCCAGATACTGTTTTACCCGATTCGGGTCAGGCCTGATAGTGGATTCAGGCGGCGCCAGCGTGTCATCGACAGCAATAGCCACCGGAGGCTGGAAAGGGCTACGCAACCCTGCAGCACTGTAGGTGAACGCTTCATAGGCGGTAAACTTTGGCAGTGGCTGTATCTGCCCCTTGGGCCTCGCCCGCTGCTCATCCATAAAGGCTTGCAGGTCAGCAAACTCATTCCCCGACTGACAACCGGCCAGCAGCGACACCAGCAGAACCAGACCCGTATTACGCATGTTTTGCATCATCACTGGCTCCTACTCACTTCTTTTTCTTGTTGGCACGTTTGTTAGCACCTTGCCCACCACTGCCCTTTTCGTTGTAACGATAGGTTTTGGCGGTGATACCCATCTGCAGTATCTCGTTATTCCCCTTACCGGCCGGCTTAATCGAAAAGTCATGCAGGGTCACAATCCGGGGGAGGGCCGCCACCGCACTGACAAAGCTGCCAAGATCATGGTAGTTGCCCTGCACCTGAATCTGAATCGGTAGCTCAATGTAGAACCCCCTGGCCTGCTCCTTGTCCAGCTTGATGGAACTGAATACCAACCCGCTCCCCATACCGGCATGGGTGATATCCTCAAGCAGTCCGGCCACTTCGGTCTCACTTGGAAGCTGCTTTACCAAGGCGCCAAAGGACTTCTCCATCTCCACCATCTGTTCGCGGTAGGCATCAAGGTTGGCGGCCTGAAAAGCCTTTTTGGTAAACTGCTCCTTCAGCGTTACCTCTTCCGCCTCCACTCGCTCCAGCTGGACCAGCATGTCCTGTACGTAAAAAACGTAGCCCGCATAGAGCAGCCCCGAGAGAAGCAGCACACAGACAATCGCCTTGATCGCGGCGGGCCAGCTACCAATATTATCGAGGTCCAGATCGTTGATATCTAGCTCATTGAGTTTTTGCAGGGAATCAGCGAAGCTCATTTTGTAGCTCCTTTCTTAGCGCTCTCCGGCTGGTTCGGGTTGACCTGGGTCACCGTCATGGAAAAGTCACTTCCGGAGCCTGCCTTGGTTTTGTTAACCGCCTGCAGATTGGGGTTCTGGAACCACTCTGACTGGTCAAAGTCACGCATCAAGCTTGATACCCGATTATTGGACTCGGCCACCCCCTGCACCGCAAGGTTATTCCCCCTGAGCGTCAGCGACGAGAAAAACACCCCATCGGGAACCGAGCGAGCCACCTCATCAAACACCCGCACAATCACCGGCCGGGTACCCTGAAGATCCTGAATCACCTTCATCCGTGCCAGCAGCTCCTCTCGCTTCTTGCGCAGCTCGCTGATCTCCTTGATTTTTTGATCCAGCACCTTGATCTCTTTGGTGATGTAGTCATTGCGGGCGATCTGGTGATCAATCATCCCCTCGACCTCACGCCCGACCAAAAACACAACACCCGCAGCGATGATGGCCACACCGGCCAACGTCATGAAAAACTGCTTCTTCTTCTCTTCCCGCAGCTCTTCCCGCCACGGCAGCAGGTTAATACGAGCCATCAGTCAAAACTCCTCATCGCCAACCCACAGGCGATCATCAAAGAGGGGGCATCACTACTCAGTGCGGCGGCGTTCACCTTGTTCGCGATGGTCATATTCGCGAAAGGGTTGGCCACCAGCGTATGAATACCAATCTTATCCTGAACCATCTGTTCCAGGCCGACCAAAGAGGCCGTACCTCCCGCCAGGATCACATAGTCCACATCATTGTACTGGCTAGCAGCAAAGAAAAACTGCAGCGATCGGGAGACCTGCTGAACCACAGCTTCTTTGAACGGAGTGAGCACTTCCGATTCGTACTCATCAGGAAGGCCTGCCCCCCCCTGCTTCTTACTCATCCCCGCCTCTTCAAAGGAAATCGCGTAACGACGCTGAATCTCCTCGGTCAGCTGTTTTCCGCCAAACAGCTGCTCACGGGTGTAAATGGTTTTACCATCGGACAGCACACTGAGGGTGGTCATGGTAGCGCCGATATCGACGATCGCTACGATCTGCTCATCCTCGGTTTTGCCGAGCTGCGGCTTGATCAGTTCAAAGGCGCGCTCAATGGCATAGGCTTCAACATCGACCACCTTGGCACTCAACGAGCCCAACGATAGTGCGGCCTCACGCATATCCACATTTTCTTTTCGGCAGGCGGCGAGCAATACCTCAACCATGCCAGGGTTCCGCTCAACCGTCCCTTGCACTTCAAAGTCGATTGCCACCTCATCCAGCGGGTAAGGGATATACTGATCCGCCTCCACGGTAATCTGGTTTTCCAGCTCCTGCTCGCTGAGAGCGCCATCCATCTCGATGGTCTTGGTGATTACCGCTGAGCCGGCCACGGCCACCGCAGCACTGCTGCAGGAGGTACGCGACTTCGACACAACTCGGGACACGACCTCCCCCACCACCTCGAGCTCATTGATGTTTTTCTCAACTACGGCGTTTTCTGGCAGGGGTTCGACTCCGTAGGACTCGACACGATAGCGATCCCCACTGCGACTCAACTCGAGCAGCTTGACAGACGTCGAGCTGATATCGATCCCCAACACCGTATTGGATTTCTTCTTAAAGAGACTTACCACGGCCAATTTCCTATCAGCATCCGATACTTACGGACGATTTGTGTATTTCTACATTAAATAACAGACTCTGTCACAGCGCAAATCTATCAAATGAAAAAAAACTCTTTATAATGAACACCAGACACACCCGATGACACCTGCATCACCCTAACCCCTTAATTTGTTTGGAATTTCATGAAAAGCACTCTGCGTCTTGCCCGACTCCTGTGCTGGGCGACTTTTCTCTTAATCTGTGGCTCGGTGCTCATTTTTGCCAGCGCCTATCTCTACCTGAGCCCCGGATTACCTACCGTAGAGAGCCTGAAGGACGTTCGCCTGCAGACTCCCCTGAGAATCTACACCAGCGACTCTAAACTTATAGCAGAGTTCGGTGAAAAACGGCGCACCCCTTTGCATTTTCAACAAATACCCTCCGCCATGATTCAAGCCGTTTTGTCCGCCGAGGATGACCGCTTTTATGAGCACCACGGAGTGGATATCAGGGGGCTGTTGCGTGCGGCCGCCCAACTGATCCAGAGCGGCCAGATCCAGAGCGGCGGCAGCACCATCACCATGCAGGTCGCGAAAAACTTCTTCCTCTCCAATAAGCGTGTTTTTTCAAGAAAATTCAACGAGATACTTCTGGCGCTTGATATCGAAAGCGAACTCACCAAAGAGCAGATACTGGAGCTCTACCTCAACAAGATCTATCTGGGCAATCGCGCCTACGGCATCGAGGCCGCCGCACAGGTCTATTATGGCCAGCCCATAGAACAGCTTTCACTCGCCCAGCTGGCGATGATCGCCGGCCTGCCCAAAGCGCCATCGCGCTACAACCCGATCGTCAACCCCCAGCGCGCCATCATTCGGCGTAACTGGATCCTGGGGCGCATGCTGGAGCTGGGGCATATTGACCAAAGCGCCCACGATGCAGCCGTCACCGAGCCGGTCACTGCCAGCTATCACGGACTCCAAAACGAGGTCGATGCGCCTTACATCGCCGAGATGGTCCGTGCCGATCTGCTCGAACGTTATGGCAGCGATATCTACACCGACGGCTACCGCGTCATTACAACCATCGACAGCAGCCTCCAGCAAGCCGCCACCCGCGCCACACAACAAGGCTTAATGGAATATGACCGCCGCCACGGTTACCGCGGCCCGGAAAGCCAGCTCCCCCTTACGGACGATAATGCCCTTGAGCCCGCCCTGGACAGCCTGAAAGCCACTCCGGCGGTCGGCCCCCTGCTGCCGGCCCTGGTGATCCGCACCGAGGGGCAGCAAGCCGAAGTGATGCTGCGGGACGGAGTAGCCACCATCCCCTGGGAGGGACTGGCCTGGGCCAGGCGTTATATTGACGTCAACACACTGGGAGAGAAGCCAGAACAGGCCTCTGATGTTGTCACTCGGGGAGACCTGGTTCGAGTTGAGCGGCAAGCCGATGGCAGCTACTGGCTTGCCCAACAGCCCGTGGTGCAAGGTGCTCTCGTATCCTTCCGTCCTGACGACGGCGCCCTCCTGGCCCTGGTAGGAGGGTTTAATTTCCACTCCAGCAAATTCAACCGGGCCACTCAGGCGGAGCGAGAGGTAGGCTCCAATATCAAGCCCTTCATCTATAGCGCTGCGCTGGAAAACGGATTTACCGCCGCCTCCATCATTAATGATGCCCCCGTGGTGTTTGAGGATCAAAGCCTGGAAGACACCTGGCGTCCACAGAACGACAGCGGTCGATTCTACGGCCCTACCCGGTTGAGAACAGCGCTCTACAACTCCCGCAACCTGGTCTCCATTCGCCTGCTGCAGGAGATCGGCATCGCCAAGGCGCGCGCCTATGTGCAGCGCTTCGGGTTTGACCCTGAGCGCCTCCCTAAAGACCTCTCGCTGGCCCTGGGGAGCGCCACCATGCCCCCCTACGACCTGGCCGCCGGCTACATGGCGATCGCCAATGGCGGGTACCGAGTCATCCCCCACTTTATCCAGCGCATTGACCTGCTGGATGAGACCCGATTCGAGATGCAGCCTCACCGAGTCTGCCGCAGCGAGTGCACCCCTGAAGCCGAAACCGCCTCTCTCAGCGCCCTCGCTGCCCCAGCCCCGTTGGATACCGCCACCCCCCTCGCCAGCGAGGCGGCAAGCATGGAAATCGAACAGGCTTCCATCACGCCAATCCCGGCACAGCGCATTATGGATGAGCGGGTTAACTACATCATGACCACCATGCTGCGCGACGTCATACAGTCGGGCACAGGGCGTCGCGCCCGCGCACTGGGGCGCAAGGATATCGGCGGCAAGACCGGCACCACCAACGATCAGAAAGATGCCTGGTTTTCCGGCTTCAACCCCGAGGTACACACCACCGTGTGGGTCGGCTTCGACCAGCCGGTGACTCTTGGCCGACGGGAGTATGGGGGCACAGCCGCCCTGCCGATCTGGGTCGACTACATGACGCAGGCCCTGAAAGAGACCCCCGAACAGCCCCTCGCGCAACCCGAAGGCATTATCACCATGCGCATCAATGCGGAGGATGGAACACCGGCAGCCAGCGGCAGCCCCGGCGCGATCTTTGAAGTGTTCCGGCGCGAATTCGCACCGGTCGCCAGCGCTACCCCTGCCCCTCGCCTGGAGCTGGAGGAGAGCCCCGGCACGCTTCCACAAGAGCTGTTCTAGTACGCCCGCCTAGCGAGCAAAAAAAAACGCCCCGATGAACGGGGCGTTTTTTTATCCGGCTATCCTCAGATGTCGTCCATCGAGTTCAGCGGATAGTTGCTTGGGTAGGGTAAGCGGGCAACACCGCTATCCACGGCCGCCTTGGCAACCGCACCCGATACCGCTCCCAGCAGTCGGGAATCCATCGGCTTGGGAATGATGTAATCACGCCCAAACACCAGGCTGTCCACACCGTAAGCCTTCAGCACCTCATCGGTGGCCGGCTCCTTGGCGAGATCCTTGATGGCATAAGCCGCTGCCACTTTCATCTCCTCATTGATCGCTGAGGCGCGTACATCCAGCGCACCGCGGAAAATGAAGGGGAAGCCCAGCACGTTGTTCACCTGGTTGGGATAGTCGGAACGACCGGTCGCCATGATGACATCGCTACGGGTGGCCAGCGCCAACTCGGGCTTGATCTCGGGATCCGGGTTCGAGCAGGCAAAGACGATGGGATCCTTTGCCATTTTAGCCAGCTGGTCACCCGACAGCAGGTCAGGACCGGACAAACCCAGGAACACATCGGCACCGTCAATGGCATCATCCAGGGTGCGCTTGTCGGTTTCGATGGCAAACTCAGCCTTATACTCATTAAGGTCGTCACGCCCGGAATGAATCACCCCTTTGCGATCGAGCATGTAGATATGCTCAGGCTTCATACCGCAGCTGACCAGCAGCTTGGTACAGGCGATTGCGGCCGCACCGGCACCCAACACCACCATTTTGGCCTGGTCGATGGTTTTACCCGCAATCTCCAGCGCATTCAGCATGCCGGCCGCCGTTACAATGGCAGTACCGTGCTGGTCATCGTGGAATACCGGGATATCGCACTGCTCAATCAGCACCCGTTCAACCTCAAAACACTCGGGAGCCTTGATATCCTCGAGGTTGATGCCTCCAAAGGTGTTGGCGATCAGCTTCACGGTATCAATGATCTCCTGGGGATCCTGGGTATCCACCTCGATATCGATGGAATCGATGCCGGCGAACTTCTTGAACAGCAGGGCTTTACCCTCCATTACAGGCTTGCTGGCCAGAGAGCCCAGGTTGCCCAAACCAAGAATCGCGCTACCGTTACTGATGACCGCTACCAGGTTACCCTTGGCGGTGTATTTGTAGGCGTTTTCGGGGTCTTTGGCGATCTCCCGCACTGGCTCAGCCACACCTGGGCTGTAGGCCAGCGACAGGTCGCGCTGAGATCCGGCAGGGGTAGTCAGTTCTACGCTGATCTTGCCCGGCTTGGGGTTGGCATGATAATCAAGTGCCGCTTGTTTCATATCCTCAGACATGGCGTATGTCCCGATCTAGTGAATTATGGGGAGCCAAAGGATATAGAAAACCGATTCCCCTCACAAGCGGACGGGCCTTATAGTGAACATCACCCTGATCAATAGATTAGCTTGAGCCACTGCCCGGGCGCCGGCTCCCCCTCCGGGTACCGATCGTTAATGAGCCGAAGCTGCTCCTCTCCGTAGCGGGATAGCGGGCTACGGCGAGCCAGCAGGGCAAATCGATCCCCCTTCCTTGCGCGCACAGCCTTGATATGCAACCCGTCCGCCTTGTCATAGTCCGCCTTGGGCAGGGACTGAAAGCTGGTGATTGCCGCGCGCATCTTTTCATCAAAAGCATCAAACTCACGCTCGTTTTTGACCGACCCGATCAGCTCGAACACCTTGCCTTGATAGTAGATAACCGCGATACGGTGAAGCGGCTTACCCCTGGGGTCAACCACCGCACTGTAGCCACGATAGCCTTTACCCGATATCTCCTCTCCCGCCCTGAATTCACTTCGGCCAATGCGTTCGCGCAAGTATTCCGCTGGGGTATAGCCATCCTTGATCTCTCCCAGCTGCAGCAGTAAAAAGGCCTGCTCATCGGGTGCAATCGCGACCAGTTGCTGGGGCTGGTTTTGCAACTTCCACCCCTCGGGAAAGCTGACTTTCAGGTTCATCGGCTTATGCAGGAAGTAACGTCCGTCCACAATCCCCTGGGAAGCGCTGTTGCCAAAGGCCATCCCCTCTATCGCCTTCAGGTACGCCTCGCGTCCCACCCGCCCATTGACCACTGCGGGCACCTGACCCACTACGCCCTGCAGGCGCTCATCATTGGCGGGATGGGTTGAAAAAAGACCGTGATAGCCAACCACCTCCTGACCACTCTCCTTGGCCCGCAAGCGAGCAAAGGTTTCCTGGTTTTTCAGTACCTCTATCACTTCAATCATGGCCTGGGGGTCATAGCCGGCGTTGGCGAGGTACTGGGCACCGAAACCATCGGCCTCCAGCTCATGATCACGACCGTAGCCCCGCACCAGCGCCGTACTGGCGATATTACTCAGGTCTCCCACCGCACCGCCGGCGTAGACGGCCACCACCTGGCTGAGCACATTGCCCGCCATCGCCATGCTTTGCTGCTGCACGCTGTGGCGCGCGGTCACGTGCCCTACCTCGTGGGCCAGCACCGCCGCCAGCTCCGCCTCGGAGTTGAGGTAGGCCATCAGCCCGCGGTGAATATAGATGAAGCCTCCGGGCAGCGCGAAGGCGTTGATATCGGGGGTGTCGATCACGGTGAACTGATATTCGAGTTCGCTGCGATGGCTATTGGCTGCCACCTTGCGCCCCACCGACTGCACATACTGCTGCAGTCTCTGGTCCTCGTAGAAGGGGTACTGCTTGCGAATATCCTGGCTGTATTGGCGCCCCATGCTGATCTCGTCCGCCTCGGAGATCAGCACAAAATCATGATTCCCCGTTGCCGGGTTACGCGCACACCCCTGCAGACTGGCCAGTAGCAACAGCATTATTACCGGACCCAGCAGACCACCGCTTCCGGACCCCCTGCGCAAGCTCGCTAACACCTGACCTCTCCCTAGCCTCAACCATTAATCAATAAAGCGTACCATCGCCGGATGGCGTACCGGCAGCATCCAGCGCCTATGGCCTGGTTTCAGTTTACCCCCTCGCGCTTGGCGGTCAATAACCCAGCCTCGCACCTCCAGCCGCTGTCCCTTAAGCAGCCGCCGTTCAAGGGCCGGAAAGCGCGCAAGGTCGTGACGGGAGAACCGCAACACCAGCCGCTCGCCCAATGCCACCCACAGCGCGTCACCGCCCTCATTAACTCCGGTGACCCGCCCCTCCAGCAGGTAAAAACCACTGTGTGTGAGGCCGGAAAGCGATGAGGGAAGTGACCTCCACACACCTAACCGGCGTGCACGGGCACGCGCCTCCGCCTGGGCCAGGCAGCCCCATCCCCGCTCGTTGGGAGGCACGACCACCAGCACCCCCAACCCCTGCTCCAGCAGCAGCTCGGACAGACTGCGCCGCTCCTGCCCCAGATACACGCGCGCCAGCAGTCGCCCATAGCGATCCCGAGGCTGCTCCGCCGGCTCGATCAGCAAGGGTTCGCCCCCTCGCAACCGCTGTTCGACAAAGGCTTTAGCCGCCCGCGCCCCCACCCCGTCCGACCGCCCATCGCGCCCCAGCTCCGGCGTGTTGACCCCCACCAGCCTGACGCGACGACCATCCCTCAGCAGCAAGGTATCGCCATCGAACACCCGTTGCCACTCGACGCGTTCCAGCGTCCCCTCGGGGCCACAGGACTGGGCCTGGGCCAAATTCCAGGCAATAAAAAAGGCGCTTGCAACAAGCGCCTTTTTCCAGACTCCCATCAGGGAGAACCCCTTACTTGCGGGTAGTGCGAGCACCGAAGCGCTGCTTGAAGCGCTCGATACGGCCGCCGCTGTCGAGGACCTTCTGCTTACCGGTATAGAACGGGTGGCAGGCTGAGCAAACGTCCAGGTGAATGGGCTTGCACAGGGTAGAGCGGGTTTTGATCACATTACCGCAGCTGCAGGTCGCTTCGATCTCTTCGTAAGCGGGATGAATTTCGGGCTTCATGGTGTATTCCTCTGAGAGTAGCTGAATGCCGCCACCAGGCCCGTTGCCTGGCACCGCATCCGAAGTTTTGCTCCACCAACGGCGAGGCAAAAATTGAGATCGCGCATCCTACCAGATTTTGATCAATAAGCAAGCCCGCCCAGCCCGCCTAAAAACTTCCCCCTACCGCGCAGGGTGATACCATAGCGAATCGGCCCAACCACCCATGAAGGCACCCCCACTCGATGCACGCTAGCGAACACCCTGGAAGGATCCTGCGTATGGCGCTTCCCTCCCCCCTGCGGCGCCTGTTCGACTACCGAGTTCCCGAGTCCTGGTCCCAGGCCACACTGGTGCCGGGGGTACGCATCAGCGTGCCCTTTGGCAATCGCACCCTGATCGGCCTGCTGGTCGAGCAAACCGATAACAGCGAGCTGGCCCCCGAACAGCTGAAAACCGCCATCGAGCTGATCGATAGCACCCCTCTGCTCCCCGACGCACTGCTGGAGCTGTGCCGCTGGTGTGCCGACTACTACCACCACAGTCTGGGAGATACCCTCAGCGTCGCGCTGCCTGCCCTGCTGCGCCAGGGTCACGCCACCAGCCTGGCCGAGCCCCACTGGCGTTGCCTGCAACCACTGGATGACAAGCTGCGCCAGCAGTTACAACGGGCACCCAGGCAGTTGCAGGCCATGGAGGAGCTGGCCCGCCACCCCAAGGGGGTCAGCCAGCCTTTGCTCGCCAGCCTCGGGATCTCCACCCCCACTCTCAAGACACTGCGGGAAAAACAGCTGCTGGTGTGCGAACAGAGGGAGGAGCCGGTGCACTGGCCCAGCCCCCTGCTTCATGAAGCCCCCCTTCCCCTCAATGCCGACCAGCAAGGTGCACTGGATCGCATCGAGTGCGATCTTGACCGCTTTCACTGCCACCTGCTGCAGGGGGTAACGGGCAGCGGCAAAACCGAGGTCTACCTGCGCTGCATCGAACAGGTACTGCTGCAGGGCAAGCAGGCGCTGGTGCTGGTGCCGGAGATCGGGCTCACACCGCAAACCCTGCAACGTTTTCGCCAGCGCTTTAATGTACCCACGGCGGCGATGCACTCGGGCCTCAATGACCGCGAGCGCCTCAAAGCCTGGCTCGATGCCCGCAGCGGCCGGGCCGGGATTCTGATCGGCACCCGCAGCAGCCTGTTTACCCCGCTGCTGCGTCCCGGCATCATCATTGTGGATGAGGAGCACGACGCCTCCTATAAACAGCAGGAGGGGTTACGCTACAACGCCCGCGACCTGGCGATCTACCGCGCCAAGCTGGAGAACATCCCCATCGTGCTGGGATCCGCCACCCCCAGCCTGGAATCACTCCACAACGCCCTGCAGCAGCGCTACAGCCAGCTGTTGCTGCCCCAGCGAGCCGCCGCCAGCCACCCCCACTACGAGCTGATCGACCTGCGCGGCCAGCCGCTGGTGGCGGGCATGACCCCGGCACTGCAAGGTCAGGTGGAGCAGCACCTGGCCCAGGGGAACCAGGTGCTGCTGTTCCTCAACCGACGGGGATACGCCCCTACCCTGCTATGCCACCAGTGCGGCTGGGTAGCAGAGTGCCGGCTCTGTGACTCACGCATGACCCTGCACCGCTCACCTCCGCACCTGCATTGCCATCACTGCGACAGCCAGGCGCCGGTCCCCTTCCGCTGCCCCCAGTGCCAGAGCGAGGAACTCTATCCGGTCGGCCAGGGAACCGAGCGCAGCGAAGAGGAGCTGCAACAACGCTTTCCCAAGCGATCCATCCTGCGCATCGACCGCGACAGTACCCGCCGCAAGGATGCCATGGGCAAGTTACTCAAACAGATCCAGCGGGGAGAGCCAGCGATACTGCTGGGCACCCAGATGCTGGCCAAAGGGCACCACTTTCCCGCCGTCACCCTGGTTGCCATCCTCGATATCGACGGCGGCCTGTTCAGCACTGACTTTCGCGGCCTTGAGCGGATGGGCCAACTATTGCTGCAGGTGGCCGGACGCGCCGGACGCGCCGACCGCCAGGGCTCGGTGGCGATCCAGACCCACAACCCTGAACACCCGGCTCTGCTGCAACTGATCCACCAGGGCTACGAGCCCTTTGCCCGTACCCTGCTGCAGGAGCGACAGCTACTGGGACTGCCCCCCTTCCAATACCTGGTGCTACTTCGGGGGGAGGCACCTGCCATGGCGCTAAGCCAGCAGCTACTGGCCGATACCCGCCAGGCGGGAGAGGCACAGGTGCAGACGGCAGGGCTCAAAGTCAGCCTGCTGGGCCCCATCGCCGCGCCCATGGAGCGCCGGCAGGGGCGCTACCGCAGCCAACTGCTGCTGCAGAGCCACTCCCGCCGCGACCTCCACCAGCTACTGCAGGTGCTGGTGCCGGTAATGGAGGCACACCCTCTCGGCCGCAAGGTTCGCTGGTCGGTGGATGTGGACCCCCAGGAGATGCTGTAGGTAATGCGCCGCCCCGCCCTTTGATGGTACCGGGCAGCTTATGGGCGCCCTTCAGCCAGGGCCCCAATAGCGTCCAACTGGCCTTTCTGCAAGCGTCGCTGACTCAATGACAAGGGGGGGGGCGGCGAGCCGGTTCGCCCGAGCCGCAGGCCCGGGCCGAACAAAAAAACAGGGCAGATCGGGTGGCGCGCACAGCTGCGCCACTACCTGCAGCGGGTCACAGGGGCCAATGGGCAGTAGCTACCCCGCCGGCGGGGATTACATCTGCTCGACGGTGTCGATACCCAGCAGCCCCAGCCCCAACTCCAGCTCGCGAGCCACCAGCGCACAGAGCTTGAGACGACTATCACGCACGGCGACATCGACCCCATCCTTGTTGACCGGGCAGGCTTCGTAGAAGGTCATAAAGGCGCCGGCCAGCTCGTACAGATAGGTGCACAACAGGTGGGGGCAACCCTCACGGGCCAGGTTGTCGACCACCTCATTGAACTGCACCAGCTTGGTGGCCAGGGCGCGCTCCTCCGCTTCATTAATCACCAGCGCTCCCTGGAGCCCGGTCACCTCGACCCCCGCCTTGCGGAAGATAGAGCGAATACGGGTCACGGCGTACTGCAGGTAGGGGGCGGTGTTGCCCTCGAAGGAGAGCATGTTGTCCCAGTCGAAAACGTAGTCGGTGGTCCGGTTCTTGGAGAGGTCGGCGTACTTGACCGCACCGATGGCCACCGCATTGGCCACCTCGGCCTGCTGCGCCGCGTCCATATCGGGGCTCTTGCTGGCAATCAGGGCGGTGGCCCGGCTCAATGCTTCGTCCAGCAGGTCCGACAGTTTAACGGTGCCACCGCTGCGGGTTTTGAAGGGTTTGCCATCCTTGCCCAGCATCACGCCAAAGGCATGGTGCTCCAGCGGCACCGTGTCGGGCACATAGCCGGCCTTGCGAACGATGGTCCAGGCGTGCTGAAGGTGCTGCGCCTGGCGCGCATCGATGTAGTAGAGCACGCGATCGGCACCCAGGGTTTCGTAACGGTACTTGGCACAGGCGATGTCAGTGGTGGTGTAGAGGAAGCCGCCATCACGCTTCTGCACGATCACCCCCATCGGCTCACCATCCTTGCCCTTGAACTCATCAAGGTAGACCACCAGGGCTCCCTCATCCTCGACCGCCAGCCCCTTGGTTTTCAGGTCTGCCACGATGGCGGGCAGCATATCGTTGTACATGCTCTCGCCCATGGTGTCTTCGGGACGAATCTTGACGTTGAGCCGATCGTAGGTGCGCTGGTTCTGCACCATGGTCACATCCACCAGCTTGCGCCACATCTGCAGGCACCAGGGATCCCCCCCCTGCAGCTTGACCACATAGCCACGGGCACGCTCGGCAAAATCGGGATTTTCATCGTAGTGGGTCTTGGACTCGCGGTAAAACTGTTCGAGGTCCCCCAACTCCGCTTCCATGATGGCCGGATTTTCCTTCTGCAGCTCCTCGAGGTGAGCAATCAACATACCGAACTGGGTTCCCCAGTCCCCGATATGGTTAGCCCGGATCACCTTATGGCCGAGAAACTCCAGGGTACGGGAGACGGCGTCACCGATCACGGTGGAGCGCAGATGTCCCACGTGCATCTCTTTGGCCACATTGGGGGCAGACAGGTCCACCACCACGGTCTGCGGCGGTTGCGCCTGGCTGACGCCGGCACGCTCGCTGCCATAGGCCTGTTCCAGCTGCCCGGCCACCCACTGGGGGTTAAGGAAGATATTGATAAAGCCGGGGCCGGCCACCTCAAACTTCTCCACCACATCGCCCAGCTCCGCCTCCAGCAGCCTCTGCACCTTGAGGGCCAGTTCACGGGGGTTAAGCCCCTGGCTTTTGGCCACCGCCATCACGCCGTTGGCCTGGTAATCGCCAAAGTTGGCTCGAGCGCTGGGGCGGACCATACCGGCACTGCCCTCGGGGGCACCGGCCATGTGGAGAGCATGGGCAACCTTGGCATCAAGAAACTGGCGAATATTCATGTAACATCCTTAACGTTGAGCAGAAGTGGAGGGCTAGAGCGGCAAGCCAAATAAAAAAACCCGACCAGTAGCACTGATCGGGTTTGGAGTAGATCTGCGCCGACCGGCCTAACGGAATAGGGACAAGCTGGAGCGTCGTCGCCCCATTGTCACCACCGCAGCACCCACAGCAGAACCCTCAACCCGGAGGTTAAAGTCAGCAGCTGAAGTGGTGCGGGCGAATACAGATTTCATAGGCGCGGATACTACCCAAAAGGGGGCTGTATAACAATAGTACAATCCCCTACCCGCCCCTCAGGCGCGCCCAACGGCGCCCTTGTACTGGCTGGCCAACAATGGCGATAATGAGCCCCCAGATTGCCTTCCAAGCGGAACCCTCCCCCCCTCCATGAGCCGACACAGCAAAACACAGGGTGGCGCCAGCCGTAAGCCTGCCCCCCAGAAAACCGGCCCTCGCTCCAACGTGCCCGGCTGGGTATGGATGTTTACCGGTATTGTCACCGGCCTTTTCATCGCTTTTTTGATGAAGCTGGCACCCAATGCGGTCGACGTCCGGGAGCTGACCGAGGCGACCGACGCCAGCACCCACACCGAGGATCGTCCCCGGGCGGTGTTTGACTTCTATACCCTGCTGCCGGAAAGCGAGGTGATGGTACCGGAAACCAGCCCAACGCCCCCACCGGCCTCGCGTCCCGCCACCGCCACCAACCCGGCCAAGCCCGGGATCTACCTGCTGCAGGCCGGCTCTTTCCGCAGCCTGGGGGATGCCGACCGTCTTCGCGCCCAACTCACCCTGGAGGGGCTGGATGTCAAAACCCAGAAGGTGACCATCCGCGGTAACGAAACCTGGTACCGGGTGCAGGTCGGCCCCTTCCAGGATACCGAGCGCCTCAACCAGGCACGCAAGACCCTGATTGCCCTTAACATCAACCCCCTCCCCCTGCAGCTTAAGTAGCCCGCCAAGGCTTGAAGTTTGGCGAGCGCCCCCCATATTGGGATGATATTCGCCTAACCCAGGCCCGCCCCGCAAACTCTCCCCGGGGGTGTCGGCCGCCGAC
Organism: Aestuariirhabdus litorea; assembly: GCF_003864255.1. NCBI lineage: Bacteria > Pseudomonadati > Pseudomonadota > Gammaproteobacteria > Oceanospirillales > Aestuariirhabdaceae > Aestuariirhabdus > Aestuariirhabdus litorea. The sequence goes on along the minus strand of NZ_QWEZ01000002.1, from coordinate 1,032,018 downwards.
CCTTCGAGGAGTGAATTGTGGAACAGTACCGAGGCACTACGATCCTGTCGGTTCGCCGTAACGGCAAAGTCGTTATTGGTGGCGACGGCCAGGTATCGCTGGGCAACACCGTGATGAAGGGCAACGCCCGCAAAGTTCGACGTCTCTACAACAACCAGGTGATCGCCGGTTTTGCTGGCGGCACGGCCGACGCGTTCACCCTCTTCGAGCGCTTCGAGGCCCAACTGGAGAAGCACCAGGGGCAGCTGGTGCGAGCCGCCGTCGAGCTGGCCAAGGAGTGGCGTACCGATCGCGCCCTGCGCCGGCTGGAGGCGCTGCTCGCCGTGGCTGATGCCAAGGCCTCCCTGATCATTACCGGCAACGGGGATGTGATCGAGCCAGAGGAGAGCCTGATCGCCATCGGCTCCGGCGGCCCCTTTGCCCAGTCTGCAGCCCGCGCCCTGCTCCACAACACCGAGCTGGAAGCACGCGACATCGTCGAGAAGGGGCTGGAGATCGCCGCTGACATCTGCATCTACACCAATCACAACCGCACCATTGAGGTGCTCGACTGCGAATAACGCCGAGCGGAAATTACTATGTCCAATATGACCCCCCGTGAAATCGTCCACGAGCTGGACAAGCACATCATCGGCCAATCGGAAGCCAAGCGTGCCGTGGCGATCGCCCTGCGCAACCGCTGGCGACGCATGCAGCTCAGCCCCGAGCAGCGTGTCGAGATTACCCCCAAGAACATCCTTATGATCGGCCCCACCGGGGTAGGCAAAACCGAAATCGCGCGCCGCCTGGCCCGTCTCGCCAAAGCCCCCTTCATCAAGGTTGAAGCCACCAAGTTCACCGAGGTGGGCTACGTCGGCCGCGACGTGGAATCGATCGTACGCGACCTGATGGACGCCGCCATCAAGATGATGCGCGAAGAGGAGATGCAGCGGGTCCAGCACCGCGCCCTGGACGCCGCCGAGGAGCGCATCCTCGACGCCCTGCTGCCACCGGCCCGTGACTTCGATGAGAACAGCAAACCGGCCGACTCCTCTACCCGCCAGCTGTTTCGCAAGAAGCTGCGCGAGGGGGAGCTGGATGAGAAGGAGGTCGAGCTGGAATTGAGCGATAGTCCTGCTGGGGTCGAGATCATGGCGCCTCCCGGCATGGAGGAGATGACCTCCCAGCTGCAGAATATGTTCTCCAACCTCAACAAGGGGCGCAGTAAAACCCGCAAACTCAAGATCAGGGACGCCCTCAAGCAGGTGCAGGATGAGGAGGCCGCCAAACTGATCAACGAAGAGGAGCTCAAGGGACGCGCACTGGAGGCGGTGGAGCAGAACGGCATTGTCTTTATCGACGAGATCGACAAGGTAGCCAAACGCTCCAGCGGAGCCAGCGCTGACGTCTCCCGCGAAGGGGTGCAACGCGACCTGCTGCCACTGATCGAGGGCTGCACCGTCAACACCAAGTTCGGGATGATCAAGACAGACCATATCCTCTTCATCGCCTCGGGCGCCTTCCACCTGGCCAAGCCCTCCGACCTGATCCCCGAGCTGCAGGGGCGACTGCCCATCCGGGTCGAGCTGAACGCCCTCTCCACCGACGACTTTGAACGCATCCTCACCGAGCCCGACTTCTCCCTGACCGAGCAGTACCAGGCACTGATGCAGACCGAAGGGGTGCCGCTGAGCTTCACCGAAGATGGCATCAACCGAATCGCAGAGATGGCCTGGCGGGTCAACGAGACCACCGAAAACATCGGTGCCCGTCGCCTGCACACCGTAATGGAACGGTTGCTGGAGGAGGTCTCTTTCAGCGCCGCCGACCTCGGCAGCGCCGGCGAGCTGATCACCATTAACGCCAACTACGTCGATCAGGCCCTGGGTGAGCTGGCGCAGGACGAAGACCTGAGCCGCTATATCCTCTAACCCCACCGCGCTACACTGCAGGGCAGAACACTGCCCTGCAACCACTCAACGAGACTCGAGATGACCCGCCCCGCCAACCTTCCCGTCGATATCAAACTGCACCGCAAATCCCGCACCCTGGAACTCGCCTATGACGATGGCAGCCGCTTTCAACTGAGCTGCGAATACCTGCGGGTTTACTCCCCCTCGGCGGAGGTACGCGGTCATGGCAAGGGGCAGGAGGTGCTGCAAACCGGCAAGTTGAACGTCAACCTCAAGGAGCTGATCCCGGTGGGAAACTACGCCCTCAAGCTGGTGTTTGATGACGGTCACGACTCCGGCCTCTACGACTGGAACTACCTGCGGGACCTGGGTGAGCACCAGCAGGAGTACTGGCAGCAGTACCTGGAGCGACTGGAGCAGGCCGGAGCCACACGAGACCCGGACTTGAGCGTAGTCAAAATAATCGGCTAAGCCGCCGCCCCGCAGGAGACAACACTCCCCGACACCGCTAGAATAGCCGGTTCGTCTATTCCTACCGGTATGGAACCACGCCATGTCTGAGAGCAGTACCGCTACCACCCACTTCGGTTACGAGACCGTTGCCACCGCCGATAAAGAGAAGCGCGTTGCCGAGGTGTTTCACTCGGTTGCCCAGAAATACGACATCATGAACGACTTCCTCTCCGGTGGTGTCCACCGTCTGTGGAAGCGCTTTACCATTGAGGTGAGCGGCGTTCGGGCAGGCAACAGCGTACTGGATATCGCCGGCGGGACCGGCGACCTGACGATCAAGTTTTCCCGCCTAGTGGGCGAGAAAGGGCGGGTGGTACTGGCGGACATCAACGAGTCCATGCTGAAGGTCGGCCGCGACCGCCTGATGGATCGCGGGGTTGCCGGTAACGTAGAGTACGTTCAGGCCAATGCCGAGTGCCTGCCCTTCCCCGACAACAGTTTTGACGTGGTCACCATCGCCTTCGGCCTGCGTAACGTGACCGACAAGGACGCCGCCCTGCGCTCCATGCAGCGGGTTCTCAAGCCGGGCGGCCGCCTGCTGGTGCTCGAATTCTCCAAGACCACTCACCCCCTGCTCAGCAAGATCTACGATACCTATTCGTTCAACCTGCTGCCGGTGATCGGTAAGGTGGTCGCCGACGATGCCGACAGCTATCGCTACCTGGCCGAGTCGATCCGCATGCACCCCGACCAGGAGACCCTCGAGGGGATGATGCGCAGCGCAGGCTTCGAGCGCACCAGCTACCACAACATGACCGGGGGCATCGTTGCCCTGCACCGCGGCATCAAGCCCTGAGCCCGGGCGTCCTCGATGATCGATCCAACGATCACCATGGCGGTGCTGGCCAGCGCGGAGGGGGCCCTTAACGCCCTGCTGACGCGCGATCCACCGACCCAGGCCAAACTGGCTCGCTTGCAGGGGCAGGTGCTACAGGTTCGCGTTTCCGACCTGGAGCTCGACTGCTTTATTCACCCCGATAGCGCCGGGGTACGCCTGTTGGGCTACGATGAATCGCCTCCCCAGGCAGCACTGCACGCCAGCAGCGCGGCGCTGCTAAGGCTACTGGCCAGCGACGATGCGGCTCACAGCCTGCACGATCCCGACTTCTGCATTGAAGGGGATGCCGGGCTTATCATCGAACTGCAGCAGATCGCCCTCGGCTACGAGTTCGACCTCGAGGCGCTGATCGCCGAGGTCCTCGGCGATGTCGCCGCTCACAGCATCAGCCGAGGCCTCGACAGCGCTGGCCGCTGGCTGGCCAGTAGTCAGCAAAGCCTGCAACAGAGTCTCACCGATTACCTGCAGGAGGAGCTGTCGCAGCTCCCCTCGGCCAATGAGGTGGAGAGCTTTACCGATGAGCTGCAGCAGACCCGACTCGACCTCGATCGCCTTGAAGCCCGCATAAAGCAGCTGCAGGATCGTCTTTTCCCCACCGACACCACACAGGATTAACCGTGCAACAACTGCGTCGCCTGATTCGCATTCTCTGGGTTATTGGCCGTTATCGCCTCGACGACCTGCTGGAGGGTATCCAGCTCCCCTGGTACCTGCGACTGCTGCGTGCACTCTCCCCCTGGCGCTTTAGCAACAGTCAGCGCAGCCGCGGCGAGCGCCTTCGCCTCGCACTCGAGGAGCTGGGGCCGATCTTCGTCAAGTTTGGCCAACTGCTTTCCACCCGCCGCGACCTGCTGGCCGATGATATCGCCGAGGAGCTGGTAAAACTGCAGGACCGGGTCCCCCCCTTCTGCACCGAGCAGGCCCAGCGCATCATCGAGCAGGATCTCGGACAGCCCATCAGCCAGCTGTTTGCCCGCTTTGACGTTGAGGAGCTGGCCTCGGCCTCGGTCGCCCAGGTGCACAGTGCCCGACTCCACAGCGGAGAGGAGGTGGTGGTCAAGGTGGTACGCCCCGACATCGAGCGGGTGATCCGAAAGGACCTCAAGCTGCTCTACCTGATCGCCCAACTGATCAGCCGCCTCTCCGCCGACGGCCGTCGCCTGCGCCCGGTGGAGGTGGTCTCCGACTACGAGCACACCATCATGGACGAGCTCGATATGCAGCGCGAGGCCGCCAACGCCTCAGCCCTGCGCCGTAACTTTGAGGGCTCCCACCAACTCTACGTCCCCGAGGTGCACTGGTCCTACTGCGGTCAGCGAGTACTCACACTTGAGCGTATCTACGGCGTTCCCATCGGCGATATAGCGCGCCTGAAAGAGCTGGGGATCGACATGAAAACCCTCGCGGAATACGGAGTGGAAATCTTTTTCACCCAGGTATTCCGCGATGCCTTTTTCCACGCCGACATGCACCCGGGCAATATTTTTGTCGATATCGCCGACCCCAAAAACCCGCGCTACATCGCCCTCGACTTCGGCATTGTTGGCTCACTGAACCCCGACGACCAGAGCTACCTGGCGCGCAACCTGCTCGCCTTTTTCAAGCAGGATTATCGCCGTGTCGCCCAGCTCCACATCGACTCCGGCTGGGTACCGGCCGATACCCGGGTCAACGAGCTGGAGGCCGCGATTCGCGGCGTTTGCGAACCCATTTTTGCCAAGCCACTGGATGAGATCTCCTTTGGGCAGCTGCTGCTCAAACTGTTCCAGACCGCGCGCCGTTTCGATATGGAGGTGCAGCCGCAGCTGGTCCTGCTGGAAAAAACCCTGCTCAATATCGAGGGGTTGGGACGCCAGCTGTACCCCCAGCTCGACCTCTGGCAAACCGCTTACCCCTACCTTGAGCGCTGGATGAAGCAGCGCATCGGCCCTCGCGGTGTGCTCAAGGCCCTGCGCGAGCAGGCACCGGAGTGGATGGAGCAGGCGCCCCATGTCCCCCAACTGGTGTTTAACCTGCTGCAAGAGCGCAACCGCCAAATACAGCACCCCCCGAAGCCCCTTCCCGAGCGCCGTCGCTGGCCAACCCGCCTGCTGGGGTTCATCGCCCTTGGCGGCGCCCTGCTCACGGCCAACCCGCAACTGCTGCAGCAGATGACCCGGGGAGCGGGATGGGAGAGTGCAGCATTGGCCGCTATCGGCCTCTACTTGATAGTCATCAAGTAATCGGAACCCAAGCGAGGATAGAATGAGCGACTGGTTAGATCAGGTAAAATGGGACAGCAAAGGGCTGGTACCGGCCATCGCCCAGGATCAGGCCACTGGTGAAGTGCTGATGGTCGCCTGGATGAACGCCGAGGCGCTGGCGCTGACGATCAAGGAGCAGCGCGCCATCTACTGGTCCCGCTCACGCCAGGCGATCTGGCGTAAAGGGGAAAGCTCAGGACACGTGCAGCAGCTCAGGGAGATCCGCCTCGACTGCGATGGCGATGTTCTGCTGCTCTCCGTGGAGCAGCTCGGTGGCATCGCCTGCCATACCGGACGGCGCAGCTGCTTTTACCGCCAACTGGATGAGAGCACAGGAGAACCCGTTTGGAAAACAGTTGCCCCGGTTTTAAAAGACCCGCAAGATATCTATTAACCGCGCCTGGCCGAGGCCAGCCGAACCGATGAGTCACAGATTCCTATGAGCAACGATACCCTCTCCGCCCTCGCCAGGGTGCTGGAACAGCGTAAGCAGGCGGCCCCGGACAACTCCTATGTTGCCAGCCTGCACGCCAAGGGGCTCAACAAGATTCTCGAGAAGGTGGGCGAAGAGGCCACCGAAACCCTGCTCGCCGCAAAAGATGCCCAGCGCAGCGGTCAGACCAAAGACCTGGTGTACGAAACCGCCGATCTATGGTTTCATTCCCTGGTTATGCTCTCGCATCTGGGGCTGGGGCCTGATGATATCCTGCAGGAGCTGGAACGGCGGTTCGACCTCTCCGGACTGGAAGAGAAAGCATCGCGGACGGAGAAAAAATAATGAGTGATTGTCTATTTTGCAAAATCAGCGCGGGGGAGATTCCGGCCGAGGTGATCTATCGGGACGATGATTGCGTTGCCTTTCGAGATATCGCCCCTAAGGCACCGGTTCACCTGCTGGTGATCCCCCACAAGCACATCGAAAACCTCTATGACTTGAAAGAAGAGGATGCCGAACTGATGTCCCGCCTGCTGCTGACACTGCCCAGAATCGCTCGACAGCAGGGGCTCGACCAGGGTTTCCGCACCGTGACCAACACTGGCCATGGCGGCGGGCAGGAGGTGTTCCACCTCCATTTTCACCTGCTCGGTGGCGGCTCACTGCATTCGCTCTAAACCAATAGCCTCAAACCAATAGCGCTAAACCAACAATAACGACACAGTACAAACCATTCGGGAGATCTAATTATGGGATTTGGTGGAATCAGTATCTGGCAGCTACTTATCATTCTGGTGATTGTAATCATGCTGTTCGGTACCAAGAAGCTGCGCAACCTCGGCGGAGACCTGGGCGGCGCCATCAAGGGTTTCAAGAAGGCAATGACCCCCGAGGATGAGGCCAACAAACAGCTCGAGGAGCCCAAGCCGGCTGATACAACCGCCAAGAGCGAAGCCGCCGAAAAAACCGAAGAGAAGAAAGCCTGAGTAGGATAACGCAACGTGTTTGATATCGGCTTTGCTGAACTGGTTATCATCGGAATCGTGGCCCTGCTGGTGCTGGGCCCCGAGCGACTGCCAACGGCAGTACGTACCATTGCGCTTTGGATCGGTCGACTCAAGCGGGGCTTCGCCTCCGTAAAGAGTGAGATCGAACGCGAAGTGGGTGCCGATGAGATCCGCCGCCAGCTGCACAACGAGTCGGTACTCAAAGAACTCGGCGAAACCGGGCGCGAGCTGCAGGGAGATATCAAAAAGGCGCAGCAGGATATTAACCGAACCCTGCACCACGAGCGCCTAGACAGCGATATCAACCCCTACCAGTCATCGACAAAGGCAACGGCGGACAAACCCGCCGCCAGCGCCCCCGATGAGGCCAGCAAGCCTGCTGCCAAACCCGACGCCAACCAGAGTAACGCCTGAGGCCAGTGGCCCTTGAGCGACAGCCGGACAGCCTAACCATCATGAGCGAAACCCAAAGCGGTGCCGAACAGCCCCTGATCTCTCACCTGGTCGAACTTCGCGACCGCATATTGCGCTGCGTACTGGCGGTGCTGGTGATCTTCCTTGGCCTGTTCTATTTCGCCAACGAAATCTACGCCTTTGTCTCCGAGCCTCTGCGCGCTTTTTTGCCCGAAGGGTCCACCATGATCGCGACCGAGGTCGCCTCTCCCTTCCTGACCCCCTTCAAGCTCACCATCGTACTGGCCATCTTCCTGGCGATCCCCTTTATCCTGCACCAGATCTGGAGCTTCATCGCGCCGGGCCTCTACCAGCACGAGAAGCGCATCGCCATACCCATGCTGTTCTCCAGCGTGCTGCTGTTCTACGCCGGTATCGCGTTCGCCTACTACGTGGTGTTCCCGCTGGTGTTTGGCTTCTTCACCAGTATCGGACCCAGCGATGTCACCATCATGACCGACATCAACCGCTACCTGGACTTCGTCCTTAAGCTCTTTTTTGCCTTCGGCATCGCCTTTGAGATCCCCATCGCCACCGTGCTACTGGTCTGGTCGGGCGCCTCATCGGTGTCCAGCCTGGCCGAGAAGCGCCCCTACGTGGTGGTCGGTTGCTTCGTGCTGGGCATGCTTCTCACCCCTCCCGATGTAATCTCCCAGGCCCTGCTGGCGCTCCCCATGTGGTTCCTGTTTGAGGTGGGCATCCTGTTCGCCCGCATGCTCCCCAAGGGCGAGGATGACGAAGAGAGCGACGAGGAGCAGGTCTCCTCCTAGCCCCATGAACCTGATTCTGGTATCGGCCGAGGAGCTGCAGGGCAACCGCGTACAGCTCAGCGACCGGCGACTGCAGCACCTACGGGAGGTGCACCGAGCCGCCGAGGGCGAACTGCTGCGGGTGGGGCTGATCGATGGTCCCATGGGTAGCGGCACCCTGACCCGCCTGACCCCCGCCCTCGCCGAACTGGAGCTCGACCTCGACCAGCCACCACCACCGCCCCTGCCCCTTACCCTGCTACTCGCGCTGCCGCGGCCCAAAATGCTCAAACGCATCCTGCAAGGCATCAGCGCCCTGGGTATCAAGCGTCTTATTCTGATCAACAGCTACCGGGTCGAAAAGAGTTACTGGCAATCACCCTGGCTCCGGCCGGAAGCAATTCGAGAGCAGCTGATACTGGGACTGGAGCAGGCGCGGGACACCCGACTGCCCGAAGTAGTGCTTGAAAAACGCTTCAAACCCTTTGTTGAGGACCGCCTCCCGGCGCTGGCCGCCGGCAAGCGCTGCCTGCTGGCCCACCCGGGCAGTCATCAGGGTGCACCCCACCGCCTGCAGGAGGAGAGCCTCCTGGCGATCGGGCCGGAGGGGGGATTTATCCCCTATGAGGTGGAAAAGCTGGAGCAGGCGGGGTTCAGTGGTGTCCACATAGGGCCGCGCATCCAGCGGGTCGAAAACGCCATCCCCCTGATCGTCGGCAAGCTCTACGACAATTTCTGACACGCCCCTGAAAACAGGCGCCCTCAGCTCATCTCCAGCAGGAAGGTGACGGGCCCATCATTGACCAGGCTCACCTGCATATCGGCACCAAAACGGCCGGCAGCCACCGGCGCATGGCGACGCTGGGCAGCCTCCAGCATATAGTCATAAAGGGCCTCGCCCAGCTGGGGGGAGGCGCCTCCACTGAACCCCGGCCGCAGCCCCTTGCGGGTGTCGGCCACCAGGGTGAACTGGGAGACCAGCAACAGCCCGCCACCGGTATCGGCCAGGCTCAGGTTCATCCGCCCCTCGTTATCGGCAAACACACGGTAGCGCAGCAGGCGATCGAGCAGACGATCGGCGATCTCCCGTGTGTCCTCCCGCTCCACCCCCAGCAACACCAGCAGACCGGCACCGATCTCGCCCACGCACTCTCCGGCCACCGAAACACTGGCCGAACTGACCCTCTGAATCAGCGCCTTCATCGCACTAGCCTTCGCTCGGCCCCAGCTCGGGGCGCAGGCGACGCGCCATCTCGTCAGTCGCACGGATCAGCGCGTCGGAGATACTAGGCTCCATGGAGGAGTGGCCGGCATCACGCACAATGTGCAGGTCCGCCATCGGCCAGCGATTTTGCAACTCGAAGGCGTTATCGAGCGGGCTGATCATGTCGTAGCGACCGTGTACCAGGATGGAGGGGATATCAGCGATCAGGTCCATGTTATCGAGAATCTGGTTCTCGTCGATAAAGCCGCGATTGATAAAGTAGTGAGACTGCATACGCGCCATCGATTTCGCTCGATGGGGGTCAGCGTAGGTGTCCAGCAGGTTCTGGTTGGGTCGCAGGGAGGCACAGCGTCCCTCCCACTGCGCCCAGGCCCGGGCAGCCCCCATGCGCGCCAGATCATCAGGGCCAACCAGGCGCCGATAATAGGCCCCGAGCAGGTCCTCCCGCTCCTCTTCCGGCACATGGCCGCAGAACTCCTGCCAGTAGTCCGGGAACACACGGCTGGCCCCCTCCTGGAAGATCCAGCGGATATCCTTGTCCCGGCACAGGATGGTGCCCCGCAAAACCATCCCCAATACCCGGTCGGGGTGACGCTGGGCATAGAGCAAGCTGAGGGTGGCCCCCCATGCCCCCCCAAACAGCACCCACTTGTCGATCCCCATAAACTCGCGCACCCGCTCGATATCGGCCACCATGGCCTCGGTGTCATTGCCCTCCAGCTCGGCATGGGGAGTCGAGCGGCCGGTGCCACGCTGGTCAAACAGGATGATGCGGTAGACTTCAGGATCAAAGAAACGGCGGCTGTGCTTGTCGCACGCCATGCCCGGCCCCCCATGCACAAACAACACCGGAATCCCATGGGGACTACCGCTCTCCTCCACATAAAGCTCGTGGGGCGGGTCTACCTTCAGGCTGTGTCGTTGACGGGGTTTAATCGCGGGATAGAGGGTAAACATAGCGCATCCTTAGCAAGTCACCGGGTGCACTAACATTACTCTGAAAAGCCCCGCAGTGAAAGCTGCGGGGCGTCGATTGGGGGCCCCTTGCGGGCCCCCGTTTAGTCCTTGCTACGGGATGCGCGCTTACGCTCGTTTTCGGTAAGCAGTTTCTTGCGCAGACGAATGTGATTAGGTGTCACTTCGACCAGTTCGTCATCTTCGATAAACTCCAGCGCCTGCTCCAGGGTATGGGTCACCGGCGGGGTCAGGGTCAGCGCTTCATCAGTACCGGAGGCGCGAACATTGGTCAGCTGCTTGCCCTTGACCGGGTTAACCGCGAGGTCGTTGCTGCGCGAATGCAGACCGATGATCTGCCCCTCATAGACATCCACCGCATGGCCCAGGAACAGGCGGCCACGGCTCTGCAGATTGAAGAGCGCATAGGCCGCGGTCTTGCCCTTGAGCATGCTGACCAGCACGCCGTTCTGGCGGGAGGAGACTTCACCCTCCTTAACTTCGCCGTAATGGTCGAAGATGCTGGTCATGATGCCGGAGCCGGAGGTCAGGGTCAGGAAGTGACCGCGGAATCCGATCAGGCCACGGGCCGGAACAATAAACTCCAGCTTGACCCGCCCCTTGCCATCAGGCTCCATGTTGGTCATCTCGGCCTTGCGCAGACCCATCTCCTCCATGATGGAGCCCTGGTGGGCCTCCTCGACGTCGATCACCACGTGCTCGAAGGGCTCGTGCATGACACCGTCAATCTCCTTCTTGACCACCTCGGGACGGGAAACCCCCATCTCGAAGCCTTCACGACGCATGGTTTCGATCAGCACCGACAAGTGCAGTTCACCCCGACCGGAGACCTTGAACTTGTCTGCGGTATCACCCCGCTCAACCCGCAGGGCCACGTTGTGGATCAGCTCGCGCTCAAGGCGCTCGCTGATGTTGCGGGAGGTGACGAACTTGCCGTCCTGGCCCGCGAAGGGGGAGTCATTCACCTGGAAGGTCATACTCACCGTAGGCTCATCCACGGTCAGCGGAGGCAGGGCCTCGGGGGCCTCGGGACTGCAGACCGTATCGGAGATATTGAGCTTGTCGATACCGGTGATACAGATGATGTCACCGGCCTGCGCCTCTTCGGTCTCAACCCGCTCCAGCCCCAGGTAACCCATGACTCCGAGGAGCTTGGACTTGCGGGTCGATCCATCGGCACCCACGACCACCACCTGGGAACCCGGCTTGACCTTACCCCGGGTAACACGGCCCACACCGATAACGCCAACGTAGCTGTTGTAGTCGAGGGCAGAAATCTGCATCTGCAGGGGTCCCTCAACACTGACATCGGGAGCCGGCACCTTGTCGCAGATCATCTGCAACAGGGGTGTCATATCCTCAGCCAGGTTATCGGGATCATCACCGGCAACCCCGTTAAGGGCTGAGGCGTAGATCACCGGGAAGTCCAGCTGCTCATCGGTAGCACCGAGGCGGTCAAACAGTTCGAATACCTCGTCCATCACCCAGTCGGGACGGGCGCCGGGGCGGTCAACCTTGTTGATCACCACAATCGGCTTGAGGCCACGCTCGAAGGCTTTCTGGGTCACGAACCGGGTCTGGGGCATAGGGCCGTCGACGGCGTCCACCAGCAGCAGCACCGAGTCGACCATCGACATAACCCGCTCCACCTCGCCACCGAAGTCGGCGTGCCCGGGAGTGTCCACGATGTTGATGTGGTGGCCGTTCCACTCGATCGCCGTATTCTTGGCAAGAATGGTGATGCCGCGCTCCTTCTCCTGGTCGTTGGAGTCCATGATGCGCTCGACGCCCTGATCGCGCCGCTCCAGCGTTCCAGACTGCTGCAGCAGCTTATCCACCAGTGTGGTTTTGCCATGATCAACGTGGGCGATGATGGCGATATTACGTAACTTGTCGATCACAGTCGGGACCTCAACGAAAAAAGAGCGCGAATTATACAGCAGCGCCGCGCAATTGCACGGTTTGCGTGCAATGGATCTAGACCGAAGGGCGATATACCCGCACGTTACTGAAACCCTCGTCACGCAGGTGCATGGCGTGCAGTTGACTCATCACCCCTTTCTCGCAAAAAAGCAGGTACTGACGGCCGGGATCGAGCTCCGCGAAACGACTGTGAAGGGCGTAAAAAGGCACCTCGATCACCTCTACCCCCTCCAGTTCGAGGGGCTTTATCTCCTGCTCGGTGGGGTGGCGAATATCAATCACCACCTCCCCGCTGGCTACCTCAGCGGTCTCGGCCGCCCGCTCCTGGGCTTCAAGCTGGCCCAGAATGTGGTTGATGGGCATCGCCTGGCGTCCCTTGATGGCCCGCTCCAGCACCGCCATATCGAAACGCTCCTCCTCCCGCTCAACCCGGTGCTTGCGCGCACGGGTGGTGGGGTTTACCGAGATCACTCCGCAGTACTCGGGCATGTGGCTGGCAAACTCCTCGGTGCCGATACGACGGGAGATATTGATAATATCCTGCTTGTCCATGGCGATCAGCGGGCGCAGGACCAGGGTATCGGTGACGGCGTCGATCACCGCCAGGTTGGGCAGGGTCTGGCTCGACACCTGGGCGATCGCCTCGCCGGTGACCAGCGCGCCAATCTCCATCTCCTCGGCGATCTGGCTGGCGGCGCGCAGCATCATGCGCTTGAGCACCACCCCCATCTGCGAGTTATCCACCCGGGTAAGGATCTCGGCGACCACCTCCTCGAAGGGGACCGATACAAACATCACCCGATGGGAGGCGCCAAACTTGCTCCAGAGGTAGTAAGCCACCTCCTTGACCCCCACCTCGTGGGCCTTGCCCCCCAAATTAAAGAAGCAGAAGTGGGTATTCACTCCACGCTTGGTCATCAGGAAGCTGGAGACGGTGGAGTCGAAGCCACCGGAGATCAGCGACAATACGGGGTCCTGGGTGCCCAGGGGGAAGCCCCCCAAGCCTTCATAACGGCGGCGGACGATCGACAGGGTCTTGTTGCGAATCTCGAGGCGCACCGTGGTGTCAGGATCCTTCAGCCGCACCCCCAGCGCGTCGGTATGCTGGTTCAGTCCGCCTCCGATATAACGCTCGGCTTCATGGGAGGTAAACTCGTGCTCGCCGCTGCGGCTGGCGCGCACGCAGAAGGTCTTACCGGCCAGCGACTCCCCCACCTCAGCGCGGGTGATCTCGAACAGGTCGTGCAGGGTCTCGAAGCGGTGCTGGCTCACTTCGAGGATGTGAGCAATGCCCGGCGTGTTCATCAGCCGCTCCACTAACTGGGCGCAGAGCTGGGGATCCTCGGTGGAGGGGACCACCTCGACCCGGTCCCAGCCACCCTCCACCTCAAGCTCCGGATCAATGACCCTCAGCAGGGTACGAATGTTGCGGCGCAGCTTCTTCACAAACTGGGTGCGCACCGGCTTGCTCTTGATGGTGATCTCGGGAAACAGCTTTACGATAAATTTCATTAAATGGGTCATCTGGGAGGGAAAAATAGGCGGTACATTATACAAAAAGCGGGTAGACTCGGCACTGCTTGGGGGCGGATTGATCGACAAAGATTGCTCCCCAACCTGAAGCACGCACCGACAAAAAAAGCACCAGATGAGTGCACAAACACGGATGCGAGCACCATCATGGTGCGTTGACGGTCAGAATATTGCGACTACACTCCGGTAGAGCCCGCTGGCTGCGCCCTCCAGAGGCAAAACAGCGGCATGGCATACACTTTGCTTTATCTTGGGTCACGATTTTGGTTCTGCATTGTCATCAACCTGGCAACGGACAGATCAGCGTAATAGGTGGGACAACCACCACACATAATGCCTTTTTGGAGGAAACGAGATGTCAGAGCACACTCTGAAACTGATTAAAGATAATGATGTTAAGTGGGTCGACCTGCGCTTTACCGATAGCAGCGGTAAAGAGCAGCACGTCACCATCCCGGTCGGCGAGGTCAACGATGACTTCTTCGAAGAGGGCAAGATGTTCGACGGTTCCTCCATTGAAGGCTGGAAGGGCATCAACGAGTCCGACATGATCCTCATGCCCGACGACATCGCCTCCGTAATGGACCCCTTCACCGACGAGAGCACCCTGATCGTGCGCTGCGACATCGTTGAACCCTCTACCATGCAGGGCTACGAGCGTGACCCCCGCTCCGTTGCCAAGCGCGCCGAGGAGTTCCTGAAGTCCACCGGTGTCGGTGACACCGCCTTCTTCGGTCCCGAGCCCGAGTTTTTCGTATTCGACGACGTGAAGTGGAAATTTGATATCTCCGGCTGCTCTTATGAGATCAACTCCGAAGAGGCGGCCTGGGCCTCCAACGCGCAATTTGAAGGCGGCAACACCGGCCACCGTCCCGGTATCAAGGGCGGCTACTTCCCCGTTCCTCCGGTCGACTCCATGCACGACCTGCGCGGCGCCATGTGCAACGCCATGACCGCTATGGGCCTTGAGGTCGAAGTACACCACCACGAGGTGGGTACTGCTGGCCAGAACGAGATCGGCGTCAAGTTCAACACCCTGGTGAAGAAGGCCGACGAAGTTCAGATCCTGAAGTACTGCGTACACAACGTGGCACACGCCTACGGCAAGACCGCCACCTTTATGCCCAAGCCCCTGGTTGGTGACAACGGCAGCGGTATGCACGTGCACATGTCTATCTCCAAGGGTGGCGACAACACCTTCTCTGGCGACGGCTATGCCGGCCTGTCCGACACTGCGCTGTACTACATCGGCGGTGTGATCAAGCACGCCAAGGCGATCAACGCCTTCGCCAACGCTTCCACCAACTCCTACAAGCGCCTGGTGCCCGGCTTCGAAGCTCCGGTGATGCTGGCTTACTCCGCCCGTAACCGTTCCGCTTCCATCCGTATCCCTTACGTCAGCAGCCCCAAGGCGCGTCGTATCGAAGTGCGTTTCCCCGACCCATCCGGTAACCCCTACCTGACCTTCGCCGCTCTGCTGATGGCCGGTCTGGACGGCATCAAGAACAAGATCCACCCCGGCGACGCCGCCGACAAGGATCTGTACGACCTGCCGGCCGAGGAAGCCGCTGAGATCCCCACCGTGTCTGCCAGCCTGGAAGAAGCCCTGGCCGAACTGGATGCCGACCGTGAGTTCCTGACAGCCGGCGGCGTGTTCACCGACGACATGATCGACGGTTACATCGCCCTCAAGAAGGAGGAGTGCATCCGCGTCAGCCAGACCACTCACCCGGTTGAGTTCGACCTGTACTACAGCGTATAACACCACGCTCGAAGCCTTTGGTTTCCCTGAAAGCCCCGCCTGTCGGGGCTTTTTTGTTTCCTGGTGTAATGACTTATACTCTAGCCAGACGGTAGCGGAGACCTGCTCATGATGAAGCGACTGGTGGTTTTGATAATGGCCGGCACATTAGTGTCCACACCGACCCTGGGCGCGCAGATCTATCGCACCGTCGATCCGGCGGGTAACGTCACCTTCACGGATAACCCCCCCGAAGGGCAGGCCGCGGAAGCGGTCAAGCTGAAGCCGATGACCACCGTCTCACCGCCCGCCGTCAAACCGCTGCCCGCCTCAACCAGCAACGATAACGACAAGCCAAAGGACCAGCCCTTCAAGTACGACGCCCTGCGTATTCTCTCTCCCGAACCCGGTGAAACCATCCGCGGCGCGGGGGACTTGCAGGTGATTGCGGCCACCGAGCCCGAGATGCGCGAAAGCGACAGCGCCCGCCTGCTGATCGATGGAAAACCATTCGATAGCCGCCAGAAGAGCCTCAGCTTCGCCCTCAAGAACGTCGATCGCGGTGCCCACACCCTGGAGGTACAGGTAGTGGACGCCCGGGGCAACACCCTGATCAGCAGCCGTGTAGAAGTGTTCGTGCATCGCGCCGCCCTGGGCACGCCACCACGCCCCACCCCCCGCAACTGACCCAGTAGAAGGCAGCCCCCCAAGCTCCGCACCATAATGGTGCATTGGCGTTAATCTGCCTCTATACTGAGACCAGCCCGTGCGCCTCTGCCTCATACTGGAGCCCCGCTTGGCGGGGCCTCCCACCCGATGGGTTCAAAAGAGGGCACGCGCCATATTTTGGCTCACCTTTTGCATTTACAGAGGCAGTCACCGCTGCTTCTCTGAGGATTCATGTCCGGCCTGCATCAACAACTCCTGGAAAACCTTTCCACCGCCGTGGTGGTGGTTGATGACCGCCTCTGCGTGATCTACATGAACCCGGCAGCCGAAGCGATGATGGAGGCCAGCGATACCCGCCTCCACGGCCAACCCCTATCCGATCTGTTCGTCGAAAACCCCTCCTCCACCGATGCCCTGCTGCAGGCGATCCGCGACGCTAACCCCTTTACCAAGTGGGAAGCGGTGCTCTACCTGCACACGGGCGCGCAGCTGGAGGTGGATTACGTAGTCACCCCCCTCAACGGCGCCAACACCACGCTGGTGATAGAGCTACAACCCCGTGACCGCCTCAAACGCATCAGCCGCGAAGAGGAGATGCTCTCCAAGCAGGAGACTACCCGAACCCTGGTGCGCGGACTGGCCCACGAGATCAAGAACCCGCTGGGTGGTATTCGCGGCGCAGCGCAACTGCTTGCACGGGAGCTTGAGAACCCCGAACAGCAGGACTACACCAACATCATCATTGAGGAGGCCGACCGCCTCAGCAACCTGGTCGACAAGATGCTGGGCCCCGTCAAGCCCCCCAACATCCAGGAGCTCAATATCCACGAGCTGCTGGAGCGAGTGTGCCAACTGATCAGCGCCGAGGTGCAGGGCAACCTGCGCATAGAGCGCGACTACGACCCCAGCATTCCCGATCTCGGTGCCGACCGCGAGCAGCTTATGCAGGTGCTCCTCAACATTGCCCGCAATGCCATGCAGGCCATGGAGACCCGGGAGGACGGCCTGGCCAGCGCCTGCCTGACCCTGCGTACCCGCACCCAGCGCCAGCTTACCATTGGTAACCAGCGCCACCGGCTGGTCGCACGCATCGACCTGATTGATAACGGCCCCGGCATACCCGAGACGATCAAAGACCAGATCTTCTACCCCATGATCAGCGGGCGTGCTAACGGCACCGGCCTCGGACTCAGCATCGCCCACTCCATTATTACACGCCACCAGGGGGTGCTGGAGTGCCAGTCGGAACCGGGCCACACCTGTTTCACCATTTACCTCCCCATTTCCTGTTAGATTTTCGGAGCGGAATATGAACCAAAGCAAGGTATGGATTATCGACGATGACCGATCCATACGCTGGGTGCTGGAAAAAGCACTGCAGCAGGAAGCGATCACCACCTCCAGCTTTGAGAGTGGCGACCAGGTGATGCAGAAGATCAGCCAGACCCAGCCCGAAGTGATCATCAGTGACATCCGCATGCCAGGCATCGACGGGCTCGCGCTACTCACCCAGATCAAGGAGCAGTTTCCTGAGCTTCCGGTGATCATCATGACGGCCCATTCCGATCTTGATAGCGCGGTCGCCTCCTACCAGGGGGGCGCCTTCGAGTACCTGCCCAAACCCTTCGACGTCGATGAAGCCACCAGTCTGGTCAAGCGAGCGCTCACCCATGCCCGGGAAAACCAGGCTCAACAGGCTGAGCCACAGGCAATGGCGACCCCGGAAATCATTGGTGAAGCACCGGCGATGCAGGAGGTGTTTCGAGCCATCGGACGGCTTTCCCAGTCCAACATCACCGTCTTGATCAACGGTGAATCGGGCACCGGTAAGGAGCTGGTTGCCCACGCCCTTCACCGTCACAGCCCACGCAGGGAAAAGCCCTTTATTGCTCTCAACATGGCAGCCATCCCCAAGGACCTGATGGAATCAGAGCTCTTTGGACATGAAAAAGGGTCATTTACAGGAGCGGCCGGACAGCGCCAGGGGCGTTTCGAACAGGCCGATGGCGGTACGCTTTTCCTCGATGAGATTGGTGATATGCCGGCCGAGACCCAGACCCGCCTGCTGCGCGTTCTGGCAGACGGCGAGTTCTATCGGGTGGGTGGCCATACGCCGGTCAAGGTGGATGTTCGCATCATTGCCGCCACTCACCAGAACCTTGAGTCGCTGGTTAAGGAGGGAAGCTTCAGGGAGGATCTGTTCCATCGCCTCAATGTGATCAGAGTTCATATTCCAAAACTCAGTGACCGGCGTGAGGATATCCCCTTGCTGATGCGTCACTTTCTTAACCGAGCAGCCAAGGAGCTGGCGGTTGAACCCAAGCTACTGAAACCGGAAACCGAGGAGTACCTTCGTAACCTGGCCTGGCCCGGTAACGTGCGCCAGCTCGAAAACACCTGCCGCTGGATCACCGTGATGGCCTCCGGTCGCGAGGTGCTGATTTCCGACCTGCCGCCGGAGCTGACTGAGCAGGGGGAGCAGTCCACCACCACCAACAACTGGGAACAGGCCCTGCGCAACTGGGCCGACCAGGAGCTCAGCAAGGGCAACAGCGGCCTGCTCGACAGCGCCGTTCCCAGTTTTGAACGCATTATGATCGACGCCGCCCTGCGCCACACGGCGGGCCGACGCCGGGACGCTGCCCTGCTGCTGGGCTGGGGGCGAAACACCCTGACCCGCAAGATCAAGGAGCTGGGCATGAACGGGGCCGAGGTGGACAGCGATAGCGAGGCCGAACTTTAGCGGTAGACCTCCCGGCGGTAGATCACTGGCTCCTCTCCCCTAAAGATGCCAAAGGTCGCCGTTGCGCTGGGATTAGCCGCTACCCCCAGGGTAAACCAGTCGTACAACAACCAGTCGCTCGCTGGCGGGGCCTGCAGGGTCACCCGCACCGAGCCCTCGTTACCTATACCCGGCGCACTCAGGTTCAGCGCACCCACGCCCGCAACAAGCCCGGGCCAGGCCGGTGCGGTTTCACCACTGACCAGATTACCGCTGTAGTCCGACAGGCTAATGCTATACACCCCTGCCGCCGGGGCGACGGACAGCTCGGTGCAGCCATCCGCCGCATTGGTGACAAAGCCATACTGGCCAGCCACCTGATCCCATTGCTCCACCCTCACCGGCAGATTGACTGGCAAAATTTCCGGGCCATAGGCCGGCTCTATGACCAGGCGACCAAAGCGGATCTGGGTGCCCGTGATAGCGCTGAGACTGAACCCCTCACAGCTCGCCCCCGCACCGGCGACACCCCGGTAGCAGGTGCCATCCGCATCCGTCAGGTCGCTGGCCGCCAGCTCCAGCGCCAGGCGTGCCGAGAAGGGGATATCGCTGGCGCCGGGGCGAAGGGAACGCTTATCGTAACTGAGCCGCTCCCCACTGATGCTGAGGCTACCGATACCGTCGAGGTCGTTATCACCGGCCAGGGTCACCATCGCTCCACTGCTGTCGACCTGCAGGTCCCCTCCCTGCCCCGCTTCATCACTATAAGTTCTCGCCGCCAGCGTACCGGCCAACTTCCACAGTTCATTGCCGTAATTGCGGGTAATCGAGTTCACCCGGCTGAATGCGGTCAGGGTGATCTCTGGGTCCGTCTGAAAGCCAAACGGCTGTCCCTGGTAAGTAAAAGCGCAGGCCCAGCCCCCGTCTCCGTTGCGGAGCACCGGTACATTGCTGCCGAGCCCGTAATAGGCGGGCACAAACCGGCCAACCGCCACGGGGCTGCGTACAATGGCTGCGGTTTCCAACGTGCCGATACCCAGGTAGTCACCATCCTCAATACGCGCCTGCAGCGAAATGGAGCCCACCTCATCCCAGCGTTGCTGTCCGCTGTAGAGTCCTCCACTGACCGCCCCGGAGAGACTGACCAGCCCGGGATCGACACCACCTAAAGGCTGTAATAGCGCAGTATCAAAGCCAACCCCCTCTCCTTCACCACCAAAACTCGGGGTCATGTCACCCTCGGCATCCAGCGACTGCACCTCCAGCGCCATGGGCTCACCCGCAGCAAGAAACAGGGGATCAGCGGGGGATACCAGGGTCGGGGGCTGGGGGGCGGGATTGAGATTAGCCCCATTGGCCGCTTCTGCCACCCGGGTCAGCCGCAGCTCATAGGGACGAACCACAACGCCCTCTGTCTCCCCCCGAATCGGTAAGGTGCCCTCACGGGCTCCGATACGCAGTTCGCCCACATCCTTGTAATTGAGGTTAACCAGCCTGGCCTGACCCCGGGTAAATTCGATGCCATGCACGGTGGCGGATGGCTCGCCATCACCTAAGGGAGTTCCATCCAGGGTCACCCGCCGTGGTCCGGCCACGGGGACTACCCGCTCGATCCACAGGTTCAGGTTTTTTATCCCCTCATAGGACTCGATCACACCACACCGGGGGTCCTCTTCAGTTTGCCCGAAAGCGGCGATGTGGAGCTCGAAATCAACCGCCGCTACCTGGGTCGGAATCCGTTTATCGATGGGTGCCGACGGCGGGTTGGGCAGGGCGGTCGCGGTGAGGGTAAAACCGTTCGGCGAGAAGTCGATCGCCCCGGAGCTGGCATCATCACGGATACCCGTATCATCGCTCTGGTAAACCAGCAGCGTTACACTGGCCGCTAACGGCAACAGGGGGGTGCCGTCATTGTAGGTCAATCTGAACTCGGCGACGCCGAGGTCAGCGGCCACGAACTGGTAGGTGGCGACCCCATTATCGGCGGCTCCGTTGGCAAAACTGCCTCCCCCCGCCAGCAGGCTCCACTCACCCCGTCCACTCTGGGTATCGAGGGTGATGCTGCCGGTATAATCATCCACCAGATCGTCCAGCAGGTCTCGGGCACTGACGGTTACGTTCACCCCGCCACTGTCACAGAAGATGGCACTGGTAACATGCTGCAGCTTAAAGTGATCGACGGCGGAGCCCACCCCGGGACAAAGCGCTCCCCAGTCAATACGACCCAGCGCCGCGGCGTCGTAGGTATAGAGACCCTCACGCTGGAGAGTTAAACCGGCACCCGCTATGGCGCCAACATTAACGCTGCCGCCACCAAGACTGGCGGTCCCCTGCGCATAGAGAATTCCGCTCAGGGTCGTCTCCCGCCCCGAGCTGATATCACCATAGCCATAAAGCAGTAGCTGGCTGGCATCGCCGCCGCTACCCATCGCCGGCGAGTTGAACCGCGTTCTATCGCCGATGGCCAGGTCGTTTTCAACAAACAGGCGAGCGGTACCTGAGCCGATCACATTGAGTTCAACATCCTCGGCCACCAGCCAGTCGCTGATCCAGTAGTCGCCTGCCACCAGATTCAAGCGGGCACCCGCCTGGAGATCCAGCAGGTTGATCCGGTACTCGGTGTGATTCGGGCTCAGGTTGAGAGTGGCCCCCGCCCCCACCACTACCCGGTCGAACTGAAAATCACTGCCGCTGCCGAGGATCCCATTGCTCCCGGCGGCAACACTGAGATTACCGCCTGCGCCCGAACTTCGGTGATCGTCAAACGGTCCGGGATCCAGCTGCGCAACCGCCTGGTTATTCGGCTGGCAGTGCTGGGTCGTGCAACTCAGCTCGGTCGACTGGTTTTGAACCTGAATCCTACGGGCGAAGAGAAAGGGGTCGCTGGGGTTGGTCAGGCGCGCATCACGCCCAAACATAATGCGCCCTACGCTACCATTGCCCAGCGTGTGGGCCTGCATGGCATTGGGGAAGCTCGCAGCACACTGGGAGACAAGCAAAGGTGCTGTCGAGGCCATCATCGATAGCAGGCTGGATCCGAGGTTTCCACTGGCAGCGCCGACCATCCCAGCAGTCCATTGATAACGGTTATCCGCCCCCGAAACCATTGAGGAAAGCAGCCACAGGCACAGCAGCAACCATCGCTTGCCAGCACAAAATTTATGGGGTTGCGCGCATAGCTTCATCGTCAATCCCGAGTAATGATCGCTTCAATCTGCCGGTAGACATAGTCGGGAGAGCTGGTATAGCTGCCATAGCTGGCTTCGGAAACGATGCGATACACCCTCACCTGACGAGTCCCTTCCTGAAAAGTCCCCTGCAATATACACCGGCTTTGAACGCTGAAGCCATTCAAGCCCGCGGCGGTCAGCGCCAGGTTGGCGTTGCTGCAACTGTTGGCACCCAGCACCCGGTGAGCCTGAAACTCGATACCGGCTCGCGCGGCCTGAAAGGCCCGGGCACTCAACAGTCCCATATCGGTCGTTGCGGCCTGCACCCCCATCAGCCGCGCCATAAAGGTGATCGCCAAGGCCACCACAATGACCAGAAACATCATAGCCACCAGTGAAAATCCTCGCTCCTTGTGATGGGCTATCATGGCGAATTATCCACGTGTACCTGGTGCAGCAACGAGATACTTTCCCCACCCAGCGAGAGTGTTAATGAAAGGGTCAGCAGGCCCCGCCCCTGATTACTCAAGCCCGCATCATAGGTAAAACTGCACCCTGTCACATGCTGGGTCAATAGCGCCTCACTGGCCGCCGACAAAGGGGGGAGTGATCCGCTCACCGGCTGCGATGGCTGTAAGCCATACCCCGTGTAGCGTCGAATCTGCCCCCCCTCGCAGAGATAGCTGATCGGCTGGTCCACGACGTAGACACGCCGCTGCGGGGAGGGGAGGGCAAATTGAAAGGGGGGATTGATGGTCACCAGGGCCCCTCCACTGAGGGTCGCCCCGGAGGGGGAGATCACATGGCTGCCCGCGACCGGTAAAGGCCCCGGACTCGGACCCGCATACACGTTGGCCCCGGGCAAGGGGTTCCCGCCCGCGTCCCGGGCCCCCAGATTGTAGATCACCAGCCGCCCTCCGGGGGGGACTGACAGGGTTCCCAACACATCGAAGCCGCCATCGGGGGCAGCAAAATCGAGGGGGTCGCCACCACCGGAGCCGTCCGGCTCCGCACGGTAGCGCGCGCCAGCCACCACATTCACCATCTCCAGCGCCCGACCGCTACTCACCCGCAGGCTATTGGGTAGCGCGCTGCGCACATCGCGAGCCATGATCTGCAGTGCCGACTCCGCCACATCCACCAGTTCCGCCCGCCGTGCGCTATCGACATAGTGCTCCATGGGGCGGGTCAACACCGTAGAGACCAGGGCTAACACGGCACCACTGAGGGCGATCACCATCACCATCTCAATCAGGGTGAAGCCCCTTGGAAGCGTCAGTCCAGGGCCCTGCATCAGTAGCGTGTCCTGTAGCCAGTGAGTAACACCGCCGTACCATCCGGTGGTGTCACCTCCACCTCAACCCGTAGCACATCGCTGGCCGCCAGACCCTGCCAGGGGGTGGGGGTAACCCTTACTGAAATCCGGTAGAGCCCCAGTAATGCAATGGCATTGCCATTGGCATCGACCGCGCCCGTATCGAGCAGGCCATCGTAATCGCAGACATTATCAAACAGCGTTCTGCTCGCGGCCGGAGGACCGGCACAGGGACTGGCCGAAGGAGCCAGGCCGGGATCGACAAAGGGCTGGAGATAGATTTCATCCATATAAGCGGTTGCAATGGCCTGTGCCTGCTGGCGCAGCATGGGGTCGGCGTTGCGCCCACCGATGGTGGCCATGGCCCCCAGCAGCGCCGCCGCGGCAATACCCCCGATGACGATGCTGATCACCAACTCGATCAGGGTCAGCCCCTGTTGCTGTCGAAAGCTCCTCATCGCGCAAAGCCGGTCGTGCAGTCGACCCTTAAGGTGCGCAGGTCCGCCCCACTGCCCACCGTAATCACCTGGTCACCACTGCTGCAACCGCTCAGCCCCCCGACACTGGTGAACTCAAGAGTGGCGGCCGTGACCGTCACACCATCGGGGTTGCTGTTAGTAAAGGCATCATAGGTGGAGGGGTGCAGCACGTTGCTGGTCGCGGGGTAGCTGGTAGCCCCCCCCGAGAGGCAGTTGCTGTCCTTGCGCAGGGCAAAGCCGCCCGCACCGACACTCACCTGTACCCGGCAACCGGATGCCAACGCCAGCTTCTGGCCATAACGCAGGCCGGACAGCAGGTCGTCGGCAAAAAAGCGTTGCTGGTAAACGCTGGTGGTAAAAAAGCGCGGCAGGGCAATCGCTGCCACCACGCCCAGAATCACGACCACCATCGTGAGTTCAATCAGGGTATAGCCCCCGACAGGCCGGGACCCCTGGTTGTGCCCCGGTCGCTGCCTCATGCAAGCCCCCCTAACTAACCAGGCGGTTAATCACAATTGGTCAGTGTTGCAACCACCGTAGGCGCAGCGCCTGCAGCCGCTTCCTGATAGGTAAACTGGCAGGTGGCCGGCGTAGTGGCTCCATTTGCCTGAATGGTTACCGTGCCCGCTGCAGGGGTTGCCGGTTTGATACTATAGTCCGAAGCATCAATCTGGGCCGCCAGGAGGATAGAAGCCTCGGTCGGATAACCATTGGTAATAGCGATTGCAGTACCTTCCAGCGTGACCGAAGCGGGATTATTGCCATCGGCAAGATAGGCCGAGTGGGCAATCGCCGCGGCTGAACGCACTGCACCCAGAGCACCGTTCATAGAGGCCGCTCGTGCATCCCCACCCAGGTCCGCAAAGCGCGGCAAGGCAAAGGCCGACAGGATACCGAGGATCACGATCACGATGATCAGCTCGATCAGGGTAAAACCCTGCTGTTGGGTATTCACTTGTTTCATGGTTTCTTCCGCCTTCTCTTAGGAAATAAAATAGTTAGAGCTAGTTGATGGTGGTCACCACCGACCCATTCAGTGAGTTGTAGATAATGGTGTGGTTACGATTATCCGGTTGATAGGTAAAGGTGCACTGACCGCCGGCGGCCGTCACCAGATAATCGGTTCCGGCGCCGGTTGATACCGTGGGCGCCGAGCCCTGCAATACCGATTGCCACACCTGGATGCACCGATTGGCATCGGGATCCCCATTGTTACCGTCGGTGGAGACCGGCCAGCCACTGGTGTTGGTGCAGACGTTGCCGGCGCCAAAGCCTTTGAGATTGCAGACTGCCCCCTGGGTCTGGTTGGTCATCCACTGGGCACGCACCAGCAGTACCGCAGAAGCGAGGGCACCGCCGGTGCCCCGCACGGCGTTTTCGTGGGCGGAATCGGCGACCTCAATAAAGCGTGGCAGGGCAACCGCGGCAAGAATGCCTAAAATGGTGACCACCACGATCAGCTCGATCAGGGTAAACCCCCGCTGACCCGGTAGCGCTCGCCCGCCTGAACAGTCCCTATCCATTCGCTCTCCCGAGCCCGTACTCCCGGGCTAAACCGCCACCAGGACTCAGACTCATTTTTAACTAAATCACCCAACCCTCTGTATTACCTGAACTATGTCATAAAGCGTATAGCAAAAAAAGGCGGGCACCTGTTAGTTTCTGACCACTGCCCCCAACTCCCATACCGGCAGGAAGACGCCCAGCGCCAAAATCAGCACCATCACCCCCAGGGCGACGATCAGGATCGGCTCGATGGCATCGGCCAGGCGGCGCAGATCATAATCCACCTCCTGGTCATAAAAGTCCGCCACCTCCTCAAACAACTCATCAATGGCACCGGTCTCCTCTCCCACCGCCAGCATCTGCAGTACCAGCGGGCTAAACAGCTGGGTATTGGCGGCGGTCCGGAGCAGCGACTCCCCCCGCTCAACCCCGTTGCGCATACTTTCGATACCGGCCCCTATATGTTTATTGCCCACCGTACGCGCCACGATACCCAGCACCTGCATCATCGGCACCCCCGCGCTCACCATCATCGAGAAGGTGCGCGCAAAACGGCCGAGGGCGATACGCTCAAAGATGGGCCCCACCAGTGGCAGCCGCAACCGATAGCGATCCCAGCGTAATGCCCCCGCCTCGGTCTGCAGGTAGCGCCAACCTGCCACCCCCGCCGCCGCCATCACCAGCAACATCAGCCACCAGTAGTGGACAAAAAAATTGGAGGTAGCAATCAGCACCAGGGTTGGCCAGGGCAGGTCCGCACCCAGCTTTGCAAACACCGATGAGAAGGAGGGGATCACCAGAAAATTGACCACAGCCAGGGCCACCGCCATCGCAACCACCACCAGCATGGGATAACGGGTGGCCTGCTTGATGCGCTTGCGGGTTTCGCGCTCCATCTCCAGGTATTCCGAGAGCTGGTGAAACGCGCGGTCGAGCCGACCGGTATTTTCACCAACATGGATCATGTTGATGAACATGGGACTGAACACCCGCGGATGCTGCTGCAACGCCCCGGCCAGAGACATCCCCGACTCCAGGTCATCCGCCACCCTTCCAAGCACCTCGGCCAGCAAGGGGGATCGAGCCGAGTTCTGCAGCCCTCTCATTGCACGGATAATCGGCACCCCTGCCTTGGTCAGGCTGTACATCTGGCGACTGAAGATCACCAGCTCATCCAGCTCTACCCGGCGCTTGGCAAACAGCTGCTCAAGGCGAATCCCGCCCCCCGACGAGGACGCCACCTCAACAATGGCGAGGGGAACGATCTGCTCCGCACCCAGCTGCCGGGCGACCACATCTGCCGAAGGCGCTTCCCGCTCTCCGCTGACCTCAGCTCCCTGGGCATCCCGGCCTCGCCAGCTAAAGTTCGCCACCCTTTATTCCTCCCCGGCCAAGGCCAGATCTCCCAGCCCCACATCATCGGCCAGGGTGGCGGACACCCGGAACACCTCCTCGGCACTGGTCACCCCTTCAAGGGCGTAATCCAGCGCTCCCAGCACCAGCGGCCGATACTCCGGCGCCGCTGAGGCGGCAGCAATGAAAGCATTCTGGTCATTGCCTCGCAGCGCATCAACCATTCGGTAGTCCAGCTCCAGCAATTCGTAGATACCGACCCGTCCACGATAGCCGCTGTTGTTGCAATGATGGCAGCCGCGCCCCTTGTAAAGGGTCGCATGGGTGATATCAATCTCGCCCGCGACCGCCTGCAGCTGCCGCTGCTCGCGAGGGGAGAGGCTGGCAGGTTCCTTACAGTTAGCGCACAGCCGTCGCACCAGGCGCTGGGCGAGCACAGCATTCAGTGCCGTCGCCACCAGAAAGGGCTCCACCCCCATGTCAATCAGGCGCAAGGCACTGGTCAGGGCATCGTTGGTGTGCAAGGTAGACAGCACCAGGTGGCCTGTCATCGCAGCACGCAGGGCAATTTCGGCGGTATCCTGATCCCGGATCTCACCCACCAACACGATGTCAGGATCCTGCCGCAGGGCACTGCGCAAAACACGAGAAAAGCTCAAGCCTATCTGCTCATTAACCTGAACCTGGTTGATCCGTGGAAGCCTGTACTCAACCGGGTCTTCAACCGTGATGATTTTTTTATCGGGGGTATTGAGCTCACTGATGCCCGCATAGAGTGAAGTGGTTTTTCCGCTACCGGTAGGTCCGGTCACCAGCACCATACCGTAGGGACGGGTCAGCAGGGTCCTGAAGCGACGAAGCATGGCGTTAGGCATGCCCAGCTTTTCCATGGAAAAGACCCCTTCACTCTGATCCAGCAGCCGCATAACAACCGACTCACCATGCTGGACCGGCATGGTGGACAAGCGGACGTCGATATTTCTCCCCTTGACGCGAATGTTGAAGCGCCCATCCTGGGGTAAACGCTTTTCCGAAATATCGAGCCCCGACATCACCTTTAATCGCAACACCAGCGCCGATGCCACCCGTTTCTCTTTCATCACCTGTTCATCCAGCACGCCATCAATCCGCTGGCGTATCCGCACCACATTTTCATCGGGCTCGATATGAATGTCCGAGGCGTGAACCTGTATGGCGTCCTCAAAAAGGGTCTGCAGCAAGCGCACCACCGGCGCATCACCGGCGTTATCCGTAATCCCCATCTGGCTGAGATCAAAATCACCATCCTGCAGGTCATCTTCAATCTCACCCGCCAGGGAGGCGATCTCACCACTTTTACGATAGGCCGCATCGAGCGCCTGCAACACCTCCGACTCACGCACCACCGCTAGTTTGATATTGCCCCCCAGAATCCGGCGCAGCTCATCCTGCGCGAACAGGTCCAGCGGATCGGCCATACCCACCAACAGGCCATCGGGGTTATCGGAGAGCACCAGGGCTCGGTAACGGCGGGCATGCACCTCCGGCAGCCGCTGAATCAAGGCGTTGTCAAACTTGAAGAAACGCAGGTCCACAAAGGGTATCTGCAGCTGCTCGGAAAACACCTTGAGCAGCTTCTCCTCTTCGATAAAGCCCATGTCTACTATGGTTCGACCCAGTTTGATTCCGGTGCGCTTCTGCTGTTGCAGCGCCAGCTCCAGCTGGGCCTCACTGATCAGCTGGTGCTGAACCAGAAGGTCACCCAAACGCAGCCGTCGAGCCGCTGGTGCGCCCTGCTCTACCATGATTCCACCTCCATCCGTTGCAGCCTCTCAAGCTGTTGCCGCGCGTAGTCACGGCCCTGCGGATCCACATCGGTCATCACCAGCGTTTTCTGGTAATTGATTCGCGCCTGTTGGTAATTACCCCTGTGATCCTGGGCAATCGCCAGCCCCAGTAGCCAGCGCCCATTGGCACCCTGCAAACGAAGCAGCTGCTGGTAGGTCTGTTCGCTGGCGGCATAGTCACCGAGAAACTGTTGTACCGCCGCCTCGGTGGTGTAGTAATCGAGGGCATCGGCCATGGTGGGACGCTGGGCCGCCAACACCCGAGCTGCTTCGGTATAGTCCCCTGCGCGCATAAAGCTATAGGCTAACGCCAGCCGATAGGGGTGGTGGTTGGGTAGCAGCGCCAACCCCTGCTCCATCAGGATGCGGGCGGCAACCGGGTCATGGGAAAGCAGGCTTTTAGCCAGCATCAAGCGCAACCGGTGCCGCCCCGGATCCGCCTCCAGCTCGCGCTGCATTGCGCGTTCTGCTTCCTGCTGGCGGCCGGCCTCCAGTAACGCTCGTGCCGCCACCAGTAACTGCTCCTCAGAGCGGCGGGCGTTAACGATGGTCGAGCGAGGGAGTTCCTCTTGAGCCGGGGCCGGGCGCGGCGCTGTTGCTTTCGGCGTCGCCGTCGTGGCTTTACCCGCCACCGCTGCGGGCGTTGTTGACTCAGGGGTCAGGGTGGCTAACGCGGGCGCGGCAGCCTTGGCTACCGGTTCGCTGGGGGCCTCTGCCACCTGCGGTGCCTGGGGAGGCGGTGCGGGGCTCGGCACGGGCGCATTGGCCGTAGGGTTTTCAATAGTTTCGGCCTGAGGTGGGGACTCTTGTGTCGGCGCCTGCGCGGGCCCCGCCACTCTTTCCTTCGAGGCTTCCGGCAGGTCTGCCACGGCCTCGGGCTCAGCCGCTGGCCGATCCTGGGGCTGAAGTTGGGGCGGCGCCGAGGCCGGTGCCGCCACCCGCGCCCCGGCATCGAAGGTTGCCGTTTGAGTCAGCGACAGCCCATACAGCGCAGCACCAACCAGGGCGACCCCAAGCGCACCCAGCCCCCAGTAGCCCGGGCGCTGGTACCAGCGCCGATGGCTGGCGGGGGATTCAAACAGCTGCCCGACCCGATCACGGGCCGGGCTATCGGCCGCGGCGTTGCGTTCATCCAGGTCCCGCAACATATCGTTGATCAGGCTCATAGCATCCCCCGGTATAAAACGCCGGCCAGCAGTGCCAGCGCCAGGGTCACTCCCCCCGCCAGCCACAGTATGCCAGTGCCCTGCCTGACGGCCTCCTCGGTATCCTTAATGGCGCGGCTCACATGGCGCACGGCGATCTTTCGGTCCCCCTTGCCATAGGCCGCCATCATCGACTTGTTGCAGAGGATATTAACCAGGCGGGGAATGCCGGAGGAGGCGCGATAAATCCGCTTCAGGGCCGCCGGCTCAAACAGCCCCTCTCCGTTATACCCGGCTACGGTCAAACGGTGGTTAACATAGTGGCCGATGTTGCCCTGAACAATGGGCATTAGCCGGTAGCTGAAGGTGATACGCTGGCGCAACTGGCGCATCTCCTTGCCCTGCAGCAGTTCATCCAGCTCGGGCTGCCCGAACAGCACCACCTGTAACAGCTTGCGCTTCTCCGTTTCCAGGTTGGTGATCAGGCGCAGCGACTCCAGGGTGTCGCGTCCCATACTTTGGGCTTCATCCACCAGCAGCACTACCCGCTGATTGCCACGGGCAAGCTCAATCAACCGATAAAAGATGCGCTCCCTAAGGTCGTGGGGATTATCCAGCTTCAGGTTATTCAGCCCCAGTTCCTTAGCCAACGCCATGAGCAGCTCACGACCGTTCAGCTCAGGGCTCGGTAAATAGGCCACGACAAAACCCTGTGAATCGAGCTCCTTCATCAGCTGGCGACAGATCAGCGTCTTCCCGGTGCCCACCTCACCCACAATCTTTACAAACCCCTCTCCCTGGGAGAGAGCAACCTGGAGCAGGTTCATGCACTCCTGATGACTGCTCAGGTTCACCATAAAATCGGTGTTGGGGGTGAGGGCAAAAGGCTGTTCGCGGAGCCCGAAAAATTGCTGGTACATGACTAGAATTTAAGCAACTTGTTCACGCGGGCATTGCTTCTCCTCAGGTCACGGTTGAAGGTACCGATTTCAACCACCTGCGGCTTAAGCAAAATCACCAGCTCGCTCTTCACAAAGGATGACTGGCGCTGCTGGAACAGGTATCCGATACCGGGGAGGTCTCCCAGCACCGGCGTTTTAGCCACATCGGTTTTCTCATAGGTTTTCATTAACCCACCGATCACTACCACCTGCCCGCTTTCGGCACGCACAATACTGTCGGATTCACGAATGGTGCTAAAGGCCAGGGGCAGGGTGACCGAGGCATCACCCACCGAGATGGTCTTGTTCTGGTCCACCACATCGGAGACCGAAGGGTGGATATGCAAAATCACCTCCTGGTCCTCGGCGATCTGCGGTGTCACATCCAGCGCAATACCAGAGAAGAAGGGGGTCAGGGTGACATCCGGCACCGTGGTACTGCCGGCGCTGGTGGTCGAGGTGGTGGTGGAAAAGTCGGTGACGAAGAACTCATCGTTGCCCACCTTGATGACGGCCTTCTGGTTGTTGACGGTGGAGATGCGCGGGCTGGAGAGCACGTCGACATTGCCCTGGGTTTCCAGCAGGTCAATGGCCGCCGTAAAGTCGCCCAGATCCAACACACCGGAAAACACCCCTCCCAGGCCGTTCCCGCCTCTGGAGATATCGGTATTACTGAAAGGGACCGCCCCCTGGCCGAAGGAGATATCCTTGCTGCCCGGCGTGAAGACTGCGTTCCATTCGATGCCGGAACGGAAGCCGTCGTTCAACTCCACTTCGATAATTTTGGCTTCCAGCAGCACCTGGCGCTGAAGGCTGTCTTCTGCCACGTTAAGAAAGGCCTCCACCCCCCTCAACTCCTGGCTCCCCGCCCGCACCACCAGCACACCGGCCTGGGGGTTGGTCACCACCCGGTGCTCCGGGTGGTCACCGATAATCATCTGCACCATAGCCGTCATTTCGCTCCAGAGGTCGGTATTGGAGGTGGTTTTGATCTCGGCGCTGTTGATGGTGTCGCCGCGGTTATCTCGGGAGATGGTGTTGCTGGCGTTGTTGTTGCTGGCATTTTCGCTGTTGCGGTTGCTGGCATTGGACACCTGTCCACTGCTGACCGAGGTGGTTGAGGAGCCCGCACGCTTGATATTCAGGTAATCGAGCCGATAGATCCGCGTCTGCACCTGGGCCGGCAACACCTGGTAACCGTAATCATTGCGACGGTAATCGTAGCCATAGGTGTCTCGTACCGCCGATAACACCTGCTCCAGTGAGACGTCGCTGAGCATCAGGCTGACCTCGCCCTCCAGCAGAGGGCTGACCACAATATTCTGCTGGCTGCCCTCCATCAGCCCCATGAAAAAATCCCTGGCGGGCATATTTTTCACCGCGATATCAAAACGGTCACCCGCCTCCCCCAACGGAATGTCCAGCTCCGGCAGCAAGGCATTTCGAACCTCCGCCGGCGGTTCGGGCGGTCGCAGGCGGGTGTCAACATAGGCGTCGGAGTCAGCACGGACCTCGCTCATCTGGCGCTCGGTCTCCTGCTTGGTGTACGCCGAATTTTGCAGGTTGGCGCACCCCGCCAACAACACCATTAGCACTCCAAACGCGCCCCATCGCAGTCTGCCACTCATTTTGAAGAACCTTTTTTCACGACTGTCTGACCAGCCATTTCCAATACCCTAGGGCCTGCGCCAGTCTCCAGCACAACCCGCCACTGTTCGATCCTGATAATCCTCGCCCCCGCAACCTGCTCACCTTCTCGGTAGAGCCGCCCTCCGATCACCGCCGTGCGATCCTGACCACGGATCATCACCGACTGTAGTTGCAGGGTTACCTGGGGGCGATTCACTGTCGGGGTCTCCGCAGCCGGCGGCCGTGTCGGGTCAACCGCTGCACTGCCGAGCAGGGGAACCAACAACAAGCCCAACATAAGCCCTCTCATCCTTCGCGTTCCCCCATCCCCAGCCAGCGGGGATCCCGGCTCAGGGTAAAGACATTGAGCCGTGTCCTCGCAAGGGGCGCCTTCTGCACCTGATACTCCATCCCTTCCCAAAACAGGTTCCAGGGGCTCTGCTCCACGCTCTTGAGATAAGCCTGGATAGCAAAGAAGTTCCCCTCCAGCTCGAGCTGCATTCCATGACGATAGAAGAGAACCCTGGCCGCCGGATCGGCAGGGGGCGGGGCCACCTCCGTTTGCGTCGCCTCCTTTAACCCCTGCAACTGCAGAGGTTCGCTGTAGCTGGTCATCTCCAGCAGGCGCACGCCTTGCTGACGCTGGAGCATCACCTGCAACAGGTCGGACATCTGGCGTGGGGTGATCAGGTCGAGAGTGGCATCCCGGAGAACACGGTCGTAATGGGCGATGCCCCGATGCAGCTCAGCGAGCCGCTCCTCCCCCGTGGTTTGCCGCAACTGCTTTAAGGCCAGCTGGGCGGTATCGATCTCGGCCTGCAGGGTGGCCATCTGCTGCAGGTTCTGCTGCTGCTTCTGCTGCGACTTTTTCCTCTCATTGCTAAGGGGGTCTGACACCAGGATCACGAACAGAAAGCCCAACAGCAGTACCATGGCTACGGTGATCAGCAGCCGCTCGCGCTCATTACGCTGGTCAACGAGATCGCAGTAACGGCTCCAAGCACTCATGGCTGCGCCTCCCGATGAGCCTTGAGTTCGAAGGCGATCTGGCGGTTGGATGGCTCATCCCGCTTCATCTCAAACACTTCAAACCCCTTACCGTAAAAAACGGACGCGGCCTGCAATTTTTGCAGGTAGTGGGCAACCAGCTCGGGTTGACGCGTTTTACCCTGCAAAGATAGCCCCTCACCACCGGCGGTGAAGTGAAAGCCGGTTAACCAGACCCCCTCCAGATGATGCTCCGAAAGTCCCGCCATCATCTGGGTGAAGCCCCCACCCCTGAGCTTTAGCGCCAGATCCAGATAATAGGTGAGCTGCTGCTTATCCCCCAGTTCCGTCTCCAGCCGCTTTATCTCCTCAACGGCCGCGCTGTCCTGGCGCGTCTTTAACAGTTCGGCCGTGACCTGGTTGCGACTGAGCAGGAGCTGCTCCACAACCCTCTCCTGGCGCGCTTCCACCCCCTGCGCCTTCTTGAGAGCGGAATATTCGATGGCGCCAAGAACCGCCATCCCCACCAGCATTAGCAGGCAGATTTGCAGCGACCGAAGGGCACCGAAGCGAGGGTGCTGTCGCTGCTGCTCTGCGCGATAAAAATTAACCTGCTGCAGCGACATGCTCCCCCCTTTCCCTTAACGCTCCACCCAGAGAAAGTGCCACCCGCGACAGCTGCGCCGGATCAACACCCTCCGCCAGCCGGAGCCCGGCCGATGCGTCGAGTTTGACCACCCGGGCCGCCAGCCGGCGGTCAAGCTCTTCGATCAACTGATCCTCGATCTGATGCTTGCCGCTGACCAGTATGGTGGCTACCGAACCTTTATTTTGCTGGCTCTCGTAGTAGTCGAGCGAGCGCTGCATATCCAGCACCAGTTCATCCACCACGCCATAGCCCTGCTGGTTAATATGGTCAAAGCCCACCTGCAGCGAGCGGCTCATGTAGAGCTGCCCCCCCTGGGTGACGGTGACCAGCCCGCCCCGGTCTCGAAGGTTGACGGTCGCTACCGACTGCTCCCCCAGCGACTGCTGCAGCGCCAGGTTTCGCATGGCCAGGTCAGCGAGGTCTATATAACGTAAGCCCAGGCCCGCCCCTTTGATGGTTGCGGTCAGGCTCTCGATCAAGTCTCGACGCACTGCCGCGGCATAGCACATACGAACACGCCCACGATAGGCATCATCGGGCAGCAGGAAAGCATCCACCTCGACCTGGTCAAGGGGCGTACTGATCAGATCCTTGATCCGCCAGCGCATGGCGTCGGCCAGCTCCTCGTCCGGCACATCGGGAGCTTCGGCGAGCAGCATCTGGTATTGGCTGGGCAGCAGCACAAGATTGACATCACCATGGAGCTGGTTGCGCTCGACCTGCTCCTTGAGCAGACGCGCCAGTTCACCCCCACCCAGATCCACGCCAGTGCAGAAACTCACTTCCCCGGACTGGCTCATTGCCACCAGCCCGAACGAACGACTTCCCAGCACAACCCCCAACAGACCACCGGCGGCACTTTTTTTCTTGCGCCACAACACGTGCGGATCCCTCCCCCAAGCGACGACCAGCCCGTTGCAATCGCCATAAAAAACAAACCATTAGGAGGCCAATATAACAACGCCCACCGGAGGTGTCACACCTCTTTTACGCCAGCCGAGCCCGCCGCCCGCCTCCCCTTTGCGGCCCCAGGCGTTATAATCCCCCCTCCTCCGCCCAACGACCACCTATTGATGCTTCATATCGCCCTGTTCGAGCCGGAAATCCCACCCAATACCGGCAACATCATCCGCCTCTGCGCCAATACCGGCTATCGCCTGCACATTGTGGGTCCGGCGGCTTTCGAATTTGACGACAAGCGCCTGCGCCGGGCCGGCCTCGACTACCACGAGTTTGCCGCTCTGCAACACTGGGACAACTTCGATGCCTTTGCCCAGGCCCTGGCCCCGAGCCGCCTCTTTGCCATGACCACCAAAGGCTCTCGCAACTACTGCTCGGTGAACTACCAGCCCGACGACTGCCTGCTGTTTGGCCCCGAGACCCGCGGGTTACCCGATACGATTCTCACGCACCCCGCCATCAGCGACCGCATCCGCCTGCCGATGCTGGCCGACAGTCGCAGCCTCAACCTCTCCAACAGCGTCGCCGTTACCGTCTATGAAAGTTGGCGCCAGCTGGGATTCGCAGGCGCCGTCGACACCCGGGGCTAAGTGCGGGGGAAACGCTCCCGCGGCATACGACCGACAGAGGCGTCGGGAGTGCCGGTTGCGCAGGAGCGCAGCTACCGGCCCGCTTGATCGCTCCCGCCATCCCTGGCTCCCGCGATCTACCGTACATCCTGTGATCGCTCCCGCACATAAGGCAAACATTGAGCGCGCTCGACCACGCCGCTCCTGGCCATCCATGGCCCCGCCCCACAGGGACGTGGGAAGTGCCGTTTTTGCAGGAGCAAAAAACGGCCGCAGCATACGACCGACAGGGACGTCGGGAGTGCCGGTTGCGCAGGAGCGCAGCTACCGGCCCGCTTGATCGCTCCCGCCATCCCTGGCTCCCACGATCTACCGCCCATCCCTGGGCATAAAAAAGGAGGCTTTCGCCTCCTTGGGTACCTGCACTGAGCAATATTTTTTTACTCAGCCGCGGCCTGTTGCTGCTCGGCCTGCTTCTGGGCAACCGCCTGGGCATAGAGGGCGTCAAAGTTCACTGGCGCCAGCATGATGGGAGGGAAGCTGCCCCGGGTCACCAGGTTATCGACCGCCTCGCGGGCGTAGGGAAAGAGGATGTTGGGGCAGAAGCTACCCAGGGTGTGGTGCAGCGCACTCTCCTCCAGGTTCAGGGCCGCGAAAATACCCGCCTGCTGAACCTCGGCCACAAAGGCGGTTTCCTCGCCATTCTCGACGGTGACGGTCAACGCCAGAACCACCTCGAACACACCCTCATCGAGCTTGCTGTTACGGGTGTTGAGGTCAAGGTTGACCTTGGGGCGCCACTCTTTACGAAACATCTCCGGGGATTTGGGGGACTCGAAGGAGATATCCTTAACGTAGATCCGCTGCAGGGAAAACTGGGGCTGCTTGCTGTTGTCCGCGGCTGTGTTCTGCTGTTCTTCGGCCATTGATCGGCTCCTTTGTTATCGATTTATTGTCTGTCATTGAAAGCGGGTCCCCAGGGGAAACCTGCGGTGTATACGGATTGCGGGTCAGGCGGCCAGCAGGGAGTCCAGTGCTCCCTGACGCTCGAGCGCATAGAGCTCGTCGCAACCGCCGATGTGCTGATCCCCGATCCAGATCTGCGGCACCGAGGTGCGCCCTGCCTTGTGGGCCATCTCCTGGCGCAATTCAGGCCGGCCATCGACCGATATCACCTCCACCTCTATACCGCACTCCGCCCGTTTGCTCTGCAGCAACTGCAGCGCCCGAATGCAGTAGGGACAGTAACTTGAGCTGTAGATCAGTACACGACCCATGATGGAACTAGCCCTTCTTGACCAGCGGCAGGTTCTCGCCTTTCCAGGCATTGAGCCCGCCACCCAGGCGCACCACGCGGGTAAAGCCGCCGGCCACCAGGGTCTTACCGGCAATACCTGCGTGCTGGCCGGCGGCGTCGACGACGATCACTGGGCGGCTCTTGTCACTGCCAAGCTCAGAGATTCGCTCACCCAGTTTGGCGTAGGGAATGTTCATGGACTCCACAATATGTCCGTTCGAGAACTCTTTTTTCTCGCGCACATCCAGCACCAGGGCATTGTCGTTGTTGATCAAACGGGTCGCCTGCTGGGTGGTTACCGTCTTGCCGCCCTTGCGGCTTTCGGTCCACAGCAACAGGGTCAACAGGCCGAGGAAGGTCGATACCAGGATCGGGTTATTGGCAATAAAATCTAACAGCTTCTCCATCTCGCTTTCGCACACTCGTTTGGTCACAAAGCGGGGGAGTATACAGGGTTCGGGGCATAGGCTGAATATGGAAGGCGCACAAAACCCCACCTCTGCAGTGACACGAGGCCCAATAGCCATCGTCGGCACAACGGGGTAAAATTCCGCCTCCTCTCCCCGGGCGATTTGAATAACCTCATGAACACCCCTAAAACCACCACTGCACTGATCATTCTCGACGGCTTTGGCCACAGCGAGACCTCCGACTCCAATGCCATTGCCGCCGCCCACACACCTGTCTGGGACCGGCTCTGCCAGCAGTATCCCCACACCCTGGTCTCCGGCTCCGGGGAGGATGTGGGCCTGCCCGGAGGGCAGATGGGTAACTCCGAAGTGGGCCACATGAACCTGGGGGCAGGGCGCATCGTCTATCAGGAGCTGACCCGCATCAGCAAGGCGATTGAAGAGGGCAGTTTCTACCAGAACCCGGCCCTGTTGGAGGCGGTGCGGGGTGCTGTTCGCGGCGGTAAGGCAGTTCACATCATGGGGCTGGTCTCTCCCGGTGGCGTTCATAGCCACGAAGATCACATCA
This sequence comes from Aestuariirhabdus litorea, assembly GCF_003864255.1. Lineage (NCBI taxonomy): Bacteria > Pseudomonadati > Pseudomonadota > Gammaproteobacteria > Oceanospirillales > Aestuariirhabdaceae > Aestuariirhabdus > Aestuariirhabdus litorea. The sequence goes on along the minus strand of NZ_QWEZ01000002.1, from coordinate 994,295 downwards.
GTGCCATGATCGAGCTGGCCCGGCGCGAAGGGGCGCAGAGGGTCTATCTTCACGCGTTCCTCGATGGTCGCGACACGCCCCCCCGCAGCGCCGAGCCCTCTCTGGCTCGCCTCGACCAGCAGCTGCGGGAGCAGAAGCTGGGACGCATCGCCAGTCTTATCGGCCGCTACTACGCCATGGACCGTGACCAGCGTTGGGAGCGGGTCAGCCAGGCCTACGCCCTGATCACCGAAGCCCAGGCTGAGCATCGTGCCGACAGCGCCACCGAGGGGCTGCAGCAGGCCTATGCCCGGGAAGAAAGCGACGAGTTCGTGGCCGCCACCCGCATCCAGGGCGCCGGCGAGTCGGACGCGGCCCTTGAGGAGGGCGATGCCCTCATCTTTATGAACTTCCGCGCCGACCGCGCCCGCCAACTGACCCGCGCCTTTGTCGACCCCAGTTTCGACGGCTTTGTGCGCAACCAACAGCCCCGGCTGGCGGGCATGGTCATGCTGACCCAGTACGCAGATGACATCGACACCCTTTGCGCCTACCCCTCCGAGCGCTTGACCAACACCCTGGGGGAGGTGATTCAGACGCAAGGCAAGACCCAGCTGCGCATCGCCGAGACCGAGAAGTACGCCCACGTCACCTTTTTCTTCAGCGGCGGACGGGAAGCACCCTTCGAAGGGGAGACCCGTATCCTGGTGGCCTCTCCCCAGGTGGCCACCTACGATCAGCAACCCGAGATGAGCGCACCCGAGGTGACCGAAAAGCTGGTGGCGGCGATCGACAGCCGCGCCTTCGACCTGGTGGTCTGCAACTACGCCAACGGCGATATGGTGGGCCATACCGGTAACTTCGATGCCGCGGTCAAGGCGGTCGAGTGCCTCGACCAGTGTGTTGGCCAGATCACCGACGCCCTGCTACGTAATGGCGGACAGTGCCTGATCACTGCCGACCACGGCAATGTTGAACAGATGCGTGACGAGAGCACCGGTCAGGCCCACACAGCGCATACCTGCGAGGCGGTTCCCTGCCTCTATGTGGGTGAGCGCAAGCTAAGCCTCAATGAGGGTGGTATCCTCTCCGACATCGCTCCCACCCTGCTTGAACTGATGGGGCTGGAGCAACCCGCCGAGATGAGCGGCCATAGCCTGCTGGGCCAGGAACCGGCCCGATAGCGAATCATTAGGAACCCCGATGCGCAGATTATTCCTGACTTTACTGCTGCTCACGCTGCCCCTGGCCGCTGGTGCAGAAACCGATGAGGCCCAGGCCCGCCAGCAGCTCGAGCAGCTGCAGAAGGATATCCAGCAGATGCAGGCGCTGCTGAACAAGATCCGCAGCCAACGCAGCAGCGTCGAGCAGCAGCTGGGGCGCTCGGAGCAGGAGATCGGTGACCTCCACCAGCAGATCAAACAGCTTGAGCAACGGTTGCAGGAGGGCCAGCAGCGCCTAAAAAAGCTGCAAACTGACCAGCGCCAGCTGGTCAGTGAAATCCAGGGCCAGCAGCAGCAGATCGCCAACACCCTGCGCGCCCTCTACCGTAGCGGCCAGCAGCCTTACCTGAAACTGGTGCTGAGCCAGCAGGACCCGCAACACAGCGGTCGCATGCTGCACTACTTTGACTATCTTCACCGCGCCCACGGGAAGCAGATCCGCCGCTACCGCCAGCAGCTGGCCCGGCTGCAGCAGCTCGATCAGCAGATCTCCCAAACCCAGCTGCAGCTCAACCAGCAACGCGACCAGCGCCAGCAGCAGCGCGCCCGCCTGTTAACCCAGCAGTCTGAGCGCCAGCGTTTGATGCAACGGCTGCAACAAACCCTCCAGCAGAAGGACCGGGACCTGGCCGACAAACAGCAGCAGCAGGCAGAGCTGCAACAGATCCTGGAGTCGCTGCAGAGCGCCATCGCCAATCTCAGCGTACCGGGCAAGCCCTTCAAACAACAGCTGCACAAGATGGCCTGGCCGGTCAAAGGCAAACTGCGCCACCGCTTTGGTAGCAGCAAGGGGAACAAACAGCGCTGGAACGGCATCTATATCAGTGCCAGCGAGGGTGCGCCGGTTAACGCTATTCACCACGGTCGCGTGGTATTCTCTGACTGGCTACGCGGCTTTGGGCTGTTGTTGATTGTCGATCACGGCAACGACTACCTGAGCCTCTACGCCCACAATCGCAGCCTGCTCAAGGAGCTGGGCGAATGGGTGGACGCCGGAGAGACCATCGCCACCGCCGGCAACAGCGGCGGACAACCGGCCAACGGGCTCTATTTCGAGATCCGCTACCGGGGCAAGCCCCAGAACCCTTTGCGTTGCTGCCTTGCGCGCCAATAGGTTATAAAGAATCTGTACCCCACCCATCACCCAAGGAGCAATGCATGGGCCCCCTCTTTCGCCATATCGGCACCCTGACCACCGGCGCGGCGCTGGCGATTACCCTGAGCCTGAGTGCACCACTGCATGCCGAAGAGGGTACCCCGGCTCATCTGCCGCTGGACGACCTGCGTACCTTTACCGAGATCTTTGAACGCATTCGCAGCGCCTATGTGGAAGAGGTGACGGATCAGGAGCTGCTGGAGAGCGCGATAAAAGGGATGCTGGCCGGGCTCGACCCCCACTCTGCCTACCTCGACCCGGAAGCCTTCAACGACCTGCAGGTCAACACCTCCGGAGAGTTTGGCGGCCTAGGTATCGAGGTCGGTATGGAGAATGGCTTTATCAAGGTGGTGGCCCCCATTGATGACACCCCCGCCGCCGAAGCGGGTATTGAAGCCGGCGACCTGATCATTAAGCTGGACAAGAAACCGGTCAAGGGGATGAGCCTGCAGGAGGCGGTCGAGCTGATGCGAGGCAAACCGGGCACGGCGATCGAGCTGACCATCATGCGCAGCGGTAGCGACGCTCCCTTCGATCTCACCCTGAAGCGTGCGGTGATCCGCGTGACCAGCGTCAAAAGCCGTGAGCTGGAGCCCGGCTACGGTTATCTGCGCATTACCCAGTTTCAGGTCAACAGTGGCGAGGAGGTGACCCGCTCCATTGAAAAGCTGCGTCAGCAGCATCCCCTCAATGGACTGGTCATCGACCTGCGCAACAATCCCGGAGGGGTACTGCAGGCGGCAGTGGATGTGTCGGACCTGTTCCTCGAGAAGGGGCTGATCGTCTACACCGAAGGCCGCATCCCCAACTCGGAGCTGCGCTTCAACGCCAGCGACCGTAGCATCGCCCCCGATACCCCACTGGTGGTGTTGATCAACGGAGGCTCCGCCTCCGCATCGGAGATCGTTGCCGGGGCGTTACAGGATCACCACCGCGCCATCATTATGGGCACCGACAGCTTCGGCAAGGGCTCGGTTCAGACGGTGCTGCCGCTGGCCAACCAGCGCGCCCTCAAGCTCACCACCGCCCTCTACTACACCCCCAACGGGCGCTCCATACAGGCCCAGGGTATCGTGCCCGATATCGAAGTAGAGCGGGCCACACTCACCCCCGCCGAGCGATCCACAGGGGTCAAGGAGGCGGACCTGCAGGGCCACCTGGGTAATGGCAACGGCGGGGCCGACAAGCCCAGCAGCGAACTCAAGGAGGCGCGCAGCCACCTCGCCCAGGAGGACTACCAGCTGTACCAGGCCCTCAGCCTTCTGAAGGGGCTGCACATCAGCCGTTACCCGCAGCAGGCGCCTGCCACCTCCACGACTGAGGCGCCCGACAGCCAATGAGGGGAGTGCTGGCCGCCCTGTGCCTGCTGGCTCTCCCCTTGATGCTGGGGGGCACCAGCAGCTCACCCGCCTTTGCGGGCAGTGACCTGCGCGCCCCTCTGCCCATGCCCGCCCGTGACCGCCACGAGCAGCTTCTGCGATGGCTGGCGCTCAACCCGCCCCCTGCCATTGAAGCCCCCGTGGCAACGCCGCCGACACCGGCTGAGGCCTCCTCCTCACCCATGACGCGCCCCCTGGCCCCGCGGCTGGTGATCATCATCGACGACATCGGCAACAACCTTCAGCAGGGGGAGCGCAGCGCCGGCCTCCCGGGCCCCCTCAATCTCGCGATCCTACCCTATACCCCCCACGCCACCCACCTGGCCACCCTGGGGCATGCGCAGGGCAAGGAGATCATGCTGCACGCCCCCATGGAGAACCACCAGCAACTTGCGTTGGGGCCTGGTGCCCTCACCCTGGGCATGGACCGGAGCGGATTTACGGAGCAACTGGCCGAGTCACTCGATAGCGTCCCCTTTGTGCGCGGGGTCAACAACCATATGGGCAGCCTGATGACCGAGCAGGCCCAGCAGATGCACTGGACCATGGGGGTTCTTCAGGAGCGGGGGCTGTTTTTTGTCGATAGTCGCACCAGCTCGAATACGGTGGGTGCCCGTACCGCCGAGGCGGTCGGCGTACCGCATCTGAGCCGACAGGTATTTCTCGACCACGAACGCGATCCGCTAGCGATCGCCGACGCCTTCGAGCGAGGCTTGCGCATCGCGCGCCAGACAGGCACTGCGGTACTGATCGGCCACCCCTACCCAGAGACCCTTGACCTGCTGGAGCAACGACTTCCAGAGCTGGAAGCCGAGGGCATCAGCCTGGTCAGCGCGGGCCAGTTGATCGGCCAGCAGCAGGTTGCCCACAAGACCCCCTGAGCGGCTACAACCAGCGCCGCACCCGCTGCCGGTACGCCTGATACGACGCCCCAAAGGTTTTCTCCAGCACCCGCTCTTCAGGCAGGATCTGCACCCGCGTCAGGCACAGGGCAAACAGCGGCGGAAGCAGCAACGCCAGCGCCGACCCCAGCACACAGCCCCAGCCCACCAGCACCAGCAACATACCCAGGTACATGGGGTTACGGGTATAGCGGTAGACGCCCTCCACCACCAGCACCGAACTGTGCTCGGGTCGGTAGGGGTTAACGGTAGTGCGGGCGCGAACAAATCGCCATAGCCCGCCAAGGTCGAGTGACACCCCGACCGCGATCACCCCCCAGCCCAGAACCAAAAGCAGCGGATCGTGCCACTGCCACCCAATACCCGTGTCCGCCAGCCACCACATGGCGCCACCAAACATCAGCAGATAAAGGGGTGGGGGAATCTTCATCTCCAGCCAATGCATGATCTCAAACACCTCCGGCCCGGTTCTCTTGTGACCAACCGCAAACCCGGTTGCGGCCGCTTTTTTTGGCCCTGTAGAGCGCCTCGTCGGCACGACTAATGGCCTCTACCAGAGGCTTGCCGGGCTCCATCTCGGCCACCCCGAACGAAGCGGTCACCCACACCTCTGCCCCCTCCTGCATGGGGATCGGGGTGGCCTCCAGCCCCTCGCGCAAGCGCTCGGCAATCTCGCAAGCCGCGCCCAGGTCCGTCTCCGGCATCGAGAAGAGAAACTCCTCCCCTCCATAGCGTGACACCACATCGTAGCGCCTGAGGGCCTCCTCGAAGTAGCTCGCCACCGCCTCCAGCACCCGATCACCCATCGGGTGGCCATAGCGGTCATTGACCTCCTTGAAGTGGTCGATGTCCCCCATCACCAGGGAACAGGAGCCTCGCCTGCGGTTGACCCGTGAAAGCTCTTTTTCCAGCACGACACCCATCAGGCTGCGGGTAGGCAGGTGGGTCAAGCTGTCGAACTGGCGCGTGGTGTCATCGATGGCGAAGGCCAGTGCCTCCACCTCTGCCACAAAGCGCTGCTCGATGGTGGTGAACTCCCCGTAGAGTGCTTCATTAACCACCCCCTGCTGCTCATACTGCAGCAGCATCTCGGTCGCCAGCTCGTGCAGCTGCTGGTGAAGCCGGCCAATGCGAATAAATTCGGGAGCCTGCTTGAGCTCGCGCTGGGAAACCCCGTAATACCACTGGCCGAAGGAGCAACCTCGATAGTCTCGGGCCAATGGATAATCGATCGGTTGCTGGCAGATAAAAACCTGGTGAATGCGATTCAGCCACTGCAGGTGGTGCCCCACCAACCCCTGAAGGCTGAGGGCCAGGGCCTTGATCTCCTCATGCCCCAGCGTCTCAATTAAACGGTTCACCAGCATCGGCTCTGCTCCCTGAAAAAGCGCGAAGACTGATTCTAGCCTGTCGGGGGGCGTTCGCCCATGGGAGCGGTGACCTCCGGCCTCCACCCCTGCTCGCAAAGGTCGCGCCGGTCAGGAGCGATTGGGGACCACCATCACTTTACCCTCTCGCTCACCGGCAGCCGCCGCAGCCACCGCCTCTTTGATCTGTTCGAGACTGAAGCTGGCCGCTACCCGCGCATGCAGCTTTCCGGCCGCAATCAAGCCGGCCACCTCACCGAACACCTTCATTTTCTGCTCGGCCGAGGCCTGCTGAAACCAGCGCGCCAGCCAGAATCCCTTAACCTGTATATCCTTAAACACCAGGTTCAACGGAGCTATCTGGCAGGGCTCTCGGCTCATGGCGCCATAGTTGACCAGGATGCCCCCCTCGCCCAGGCAGGCAGCGATGCGGTCGGTGGCCGCGCCCCCTACGGCATCGATCGCCAGGCGCGGCATCTCGCCACCGGTCGCCTCCAGTACCCGCTGGCGCAGGTCATCGCCATCCACCAGCACCACATCGGCCCCCTCGGCCTCAACCGCCGCGACCGCTGACTCCCTCCTTACCACATTCACTGTCTTGTAGCCGCGCAGACGTGCCAGCTGGATCAGGTAGCCACCCACTCCGGAGTTGGCGGCATTCTGGATCACCCAGTCGCCGGCAGCCAGGTCGACAAACTCACTCAACAGCAGGGAGGCGGTGGGGGGATTCACGGTCATCATCGCCAGCTGCTGGGGATCGGCATCATTGGGCAGCGGAACCAGCTCCCCGGCGCTCGCCACCACGTGGGAGGCCCAAGTACCGCAGCCGACCGGCAGCAACACCGTCTGCCCCACGGCGGGTGCATCCACCCCGGCGCCTTGTTCTACCACTCGCCCCACCCCTTCATTGCCTCCCACCGCTGGCAGCGGCGGCAACATGCCGTACTCGCCCGTCAGGGTCAGTACATCGGAGGGGTTGATTGGTGCGGCCAGCACCTCAATCAGTACCTGGCCGCTATCCAGGACCGGCTTCTCGAAGCTGACCGCCTCAATGGAGGCTTCTGGAACCGGTCCACGTGCATTGTATTGGGCTTTCAACATGGGAACTCCTTATTAGGTTCGGGGGGAGAAACAGGGACCCATAGTACTCAGGCGATGTCGCCCTGGGCCAGCAATCCCGGTCCCCAGCGTCCGCCTGAATGGTAGTCAATAAGCCGGAGTGATGCAGGCTAGCCCCACTTTCCCGGTGGTGGTGAGTAGGTGGCGATCGCCTCCAAAAGCGCTGCGGGTTCGCGCTCGACGATCAGCATCTCGCGGTAGGCCGGGCCCATAAAGCCCTCCTCCACCATGTGGGAGAGGAAGCCCAGCAACCCATCGTAGTACGCCCCCGCATTCAGCAGCGCACAGGGCTTTAGGTGGTACCCCAGCTGGGCCCAGGTCCAGACCTCAAACAGCTCCTCAAGGGTCCCTATCCCTCCGGGCAGCGCCACGAAGCCATCGGCCAGCCGGGCCATGGTGGCCTTGCGTTCGTGCATATCCGCCACTATGTGCAGCTCACTCAACCCGGGGTGCTGGATCTCACGCTCGCGCAGGGCCCTGGGCATGACCCCCACCGAGTATCCGCCGGCCTCGATCACCGCGTCGGCCACCAACCCCATCAAACCCACATTGCCGCCGCCGTACACCAGTTCATGGCCCGCCGTCACCAAAGCGCGCCCGAGGGTCCGGGCCGACTCGGCATAAGCGGTATCCCGCCCCGCGGAGGAGCCACAAAACACTGCCACTCTCATAAAAAGCAAGGTCTCCCGCCCAGCGGTGGGCGACTAACGATTCAACACATCCGATTTGTGGCTCTGGGCAATCTTAACCACCTCGGCAATATCGGCCTCAGCTACTCCCAGCTCGCTGAGGGTGGCGCGCAGGTGGGTGGTGACGGCCGTAAAGTGGCTCTCATCCAGCTTGAGGCGAGCGTGCGCCTCTCGCATCTGCCTGCCGCTGTATTCCACCGGCCCTCCAAAAACCATGGTCAGAAACGCTTTCTGGCGGCGTGCCTGGGACTGCATATTGACCTGGCTGAAAAAGGGGGCGATGCGTTCATCCGCCAGCACCTTGCGATAAAACAGGTCAACCGCCCGATCAACCGCCTGCGCACCACCCATCCTTTCATACAGGGACATAAACCGCTCCTTAACGCCTCAATCGGCAGACCCTAAAGCTAGGCGATCTGGCGGCGGGTTTCCAGCAACGCATCCACCCTGTGCACGCCGTCATAAAAAAACCGCGCCAGGCGCGGTTTTTTTATGCTTTCCTCCCTTCTCCCTTATTTGGGCAGTTCGCCCTGGACCCCTTCAACATACCAGTTGAAGGATAGGATCTCACCATCGCTCATGGTGGTGCCCTCAGGCACGACGACCTTGCCCTGCTGATCCTTGATGGGGCCCTGGAAAGGGTGGAAGCTGCCATCAACAATGCTCGCCTTGATCCCTTCCACCTGCTCCACTACCGCCTTGGGGATGGCACTGTTATAGGGGGCCATCTTCACCATGTCGGCGGCGATACCGCCCCAGGTGTCATCCGCCTTCCAGCTGCCATCGAGCACTGCCTTGGCGGTCTGGGTGTAAAACCCACCCCAATGCACCACGCTACCGGTCAGGTGAGCGCGCGGGCCAAAAGCGGTCATGTCAGAGTCGTAACCGAAGGCGTAAACCCCCTTCTCCTCGGCCGCCTGAACCGGCGCGGGAGAGTCGGTGTGCTGGTTGATGATATCGGCACCCTGGGCGATCAAAGCTTCGGCAGCTTCACGCTCCTTGGCCGGATCGTACCAGGTGTTCACCCACACCACCTTGACTTCGGCCTTGGGGTTGACGCTGCGCAGCCCCAGGGTGAAGGCGTTGATGCCCTGGACCACCTCGGGGATGGGGAAGGCCGCAACGTAACCGATGACGTTACTCTTCGTCATGTGGCCGGCGATGACGCCGGTCAGGTAACGCCCCTCATAGAAACGTGCGGAGTAGGTACCCACGTTCTTGGCGCGCTTGTAACCGGTGGCGTGCATAAAGGCCACCTTGGGGAAGCTCTGGGCTACCTTAAGGGTCGGGTTCATGTAACCGAAGCTGGTGGTAAACACCAGGTCATGGCTCTGGGCCAGCTGGCGAATCACCCGCTGGGAGTCGGCTCCCTCGCTGACACTCTCCACGTAGCTGGTTTCAACCTGGCCACCCAGTGCCGCTTCCATCTCCTTGCGACCCTCGTCGTGCTCGAAGGTCCAGCCGGCATCGCCCACCGGGCCCACATAGACAAAGCCCACCTTAAGCTTTTCAGCGGCCAGCGCAGGGCCGGACAGGGCAGCGGCCAGCAGCAGGGAGGCGGTCGCACGAAGCAGGGCCGCCGGGGTAAATCGATTGGTCATCGCTATCTCCTTGAGAGTGATCGTTGCTTTAGTTCTCGCTGTGTCCGTTAGCCTTGGCTAGCGGCTTTATTGTGTCTTGTGGAACGGTTTGCCCAGGGACATGGGGGCAAAGAGTTTGATCCGTGCCTGATTGCTCGATAACAGTACCAGAACCAGAATGGTTGCCAAATAGGGCAGAGTGGCGAGCAGGTTGGAGGAGACCGACACCCCCAGCCCCTGCATAACCAGGTGCATGATGCTGGCGGCACCGAACAGGTAGGCCCCCAGCAGCACCCGACCGACCCGCCAGCTGGCAAATACCACCAGCGCCAGGGCAATCCAGCCGCGCCCGGCGGTCATGTTATCGGACCACAGGGGAGTATAGGCCAGAGACAGATAGGCCCCCGCCAGGCCGGCCATGGCTCCGCCGAACAACACCGCCAGATAGCGCACCCGCATTACCGACAGGCCGACCGCCACGGCGGATTCGGGCGACTCACCCACCGCTTTCAGGATCAGCCCCGGACGACTGTGGTAGATCACCAGGAATACTGCGCCAAAAAGGATAAACGAGAGGTAGACCAGCGGGTCCTGGGCAAACAGCGCCTTGCCGATCAGTGGCAGGTCACTCAGCACCGGAATCACCCAGGCTTCCATACCCGACAGTGGCTTACCCACAAAGCCACTGCCCATAAAGGCGCTCAGGCCGGCACCAAAGATGGTCAGCGCCAGCCCGCTGGCCACCTGGTTGGCATTCAGGTTGAGGGCCAGGAAACCAAACAGCAGCGACATCAGCATGCCGACGAAGATGCCTGCCGCCACACCAAACCAGAGGTTGCCGGTGGTAAAGGCGACCCCGAAGCCGGCCATCGCCCCCATCAGCATCATCCCCTCCTGGCCGAGGTTGAGGACACCGGACTTTTCACACACCAGCTCGCCGAGGGCAACCAGCAACAGGGGGGTGCCGGTACGGACCATGGCAAACAGAATATTGGTAATCAGGTCGATATCCATCGATCAGGCCTCGCTCGCCGCCGCATCCCTGCCGGCTCGCACCCAGCGAACACGGTAGAGGATTAAAAAGTCACAGGCCAACAGGAAGAACAGCAGTACGCCCTGGAACAGCCCCCCCAACGCCAGCGGCAAGCCCATTTCGATCTGCCCCATTTCACTGCCCATATAGACCAGCGCCATCAACAGGCTGGCCAGGAAGATACCCACTGGATGCAGGCGCCCCAGGAAGGCGACGATGATCGCCGAGTAGCCGTAGCCGGGAGAGACCGTAGGCACCAGCTGGCCGATGGGACCGGTCACCTCAGACACCCCGGCGAGCCCCGCCATGGCACCGCTGAACAACAGCACCATCATCACCAGTTTCTTCTCGCGAAAGCCGGCGTAGTGGGCAGCACTGCTGTCGAGGCCCAGCACCCGGATCTGGAACCCCACAAAGGTCCGACTCAGAATCACCCACGCCACCACCACCGCCAACAGCGCCAGCAGCGCCCCCAGGTGCAACCGGTAGCCCTCCATCAGGACCGGTAACAGGGTGCTGTCGGAAAAGAGAGCGGATTCGGGAAAGTTGAAGCCCCCCGGGTCCTTGAGAGGACCGTGCACCGCGAACAGCAACAGGTTCAGGGCGATGTAGTTGAGCATGATGGTGGTGAGGATCTCATTGGTGTTGAAGTGGTTCTTCAGCACCGCCGGGATCGCCGCCCAGGCCATCCCCGCCAGCGAGCCGGTCACCAGCACCAGGGGCAGGGCCCAGCCCGACTCGGAACCCAACCACTGCAGCGCCAGGGCGCTACCGATCAGGGCCCCCATCAACAGCTGGCCCTCGGCGCCGATGTTCCACACATTGGCTCGGTAGCAGAGTGCCAGGCCGGTGGCGCAAAGCAGAATGGGGGCCGCCTTGACCCCCAGCTCCGAAAGGCCATAGAGATCCGACACCGGCAGCACGAAAAAGGTGTAGAGCCCCTGCAGGGGTTCCCGCCCCTGCACCCAGAACAGCAGCGCCCCGGTGACCAGGGTCAACAGCAGGGCCAGCAGCGGCGAGCAGTAGGCCATGAGCCGCGACTCCTGGGCACGGCGTTGAAGACTAAGCGACATCGGTCACCTCCCCGCCCTCGGACGCCAGCTCAAAGTGGCCCGCCATCCAGCTCCCCACCTGCGCGATGGAGGCTCTGGCCGTGTCAGCCATGGGCGACAAGCGGCCGTGGCAGATGGCGCAGATACGATCGCTGATCTCGAACAGCTCATCCAGATCTTCCGATACGATAAGGATCGCAGCGCCCTTGTTGCGCAGGCTGATCAACTCTTTATGGATGGCCACCGCTGCGCCAATATCTACCCCCCAGGTGGGGTGGGAGGCGATCAGCAGGGTGGGGTGCTGGAGAATCTCCCGCCCCATGATAAATTTTTGCAGGTTACCGCCCGACAGACTCTTGGCCGGGGCATCAATGCCACTGCTCTTGACGTTGAACTGGCTCACGATCTGCTGGGCAAAGGCACGGGTCTTGCGCCAATTGATCAAGCCGTGTTTAACCAGCCCCGAGCGGGCTGCCGTCAGCAACCCGTTTTCGACCAGGCTCATGTCCGGTACCGCACCGCGCCCAAGGCGCTCTTCGGGCACAAACGCCAGCCCCTCCTCGCGCCGCTGGCCAGGATACATATGGGCGATATAGCCCTGGGGCAGGCGGATCGATTCACGGTGGGTCTCCAGCGACTCGCCGCTTAAGGCCGCCAGCAGCTCCTCCTGGCCATTACCGGCCACCCCGGCAATCCCCACAATCTCCCCGGCCCTGACACTCAGGTTGATCCCCTTGAGGGAGACCCCGAAGGGGTCTTTGGAGACCAGGTCGAGGCTACGAATGGAGAGGTACTCCTCGCCGCCGGTGGCGCGGTCATGGATGGCACTGACCGGGGTATCATCCCCCACCATCAGGCGAGCGATACTCTCGGCGGTCTCTTCGGCCGGCACGCACTCGCCGGTCACCTGGCCACCCCGCAGGATGGTGGCGTTATGGCACAGCGCCTGCACCTCGTTGAGCTTGTGGCTGATAAAGAGGATGCTGCAACCCTCCTCCGCCAACTGGCGCAGGGTGGTAAAGAGCCCCTCCACCTCCTGGGGGGTCAGTACCGAGGTGGGCTCGTCGAGGATCAGCAGGCGGATCTTCTGAATCAGGCAGCGCACGATCTCGACCCGCTGGCGCTCGCCGATCGACAGCGTATGCACCAGGCGGTCCGGCTCCAGGGCCATACCGTAGCGCCGGGAAACCTCGCGGATGCGCTCGCCGAGTGCCGTCATATCCTTGGCCTGGGCAGGCTCCAGGCAGAGGGCGATGTTTTCCGCCACGGTCAGGGTTTCAAACAGGGAAAAGTGCTGGAACACCATGCCGATGCCCAGCTGGCGGGCCTCAGAGGGGGCGCTGATCTCTACCGGCAGGCCATCCCAGAAGATGCGACCTTCGTCCGGCTGCATCACCCCGTAGATCATCTTCATCAGGGTGCTTTTGCCGGCCCCGTTCTCACCCAGCAGGGCATGGATCTCACCGGGGTAGATGTCAAGGTTCACCTGATCATTGGCCAGCACGCCGGGAAAGCGCTTGCTGATCGCCCTCAGCGATACCCGAGGGGTAGTGTTGGTGGGAATTGTCATCTATTTCTCTGCCTTTCCACGACCGAACCCGTCGCGTTCGCGACCAAACCCCAAATGCTATCCTAATCCACCGACCACTAAAAGTGATCGGTGATCTTCACTAGACCGCCACTGGCGCCTTGATATGGGGATGGCTCTGGTAACCCACCAGTTCGAAATCCTCAAAGCAAAAAGCAAACAGGTCCTTCACCTCGGGGTTGATGCGCAGGGTCGGCAGCTGCAGCGGCTCCCTGGAGAGCTGCAGCTCTACCTGCTCCATGTGGTTGGAGTAGAGGTGGGCATCGCCGAAGGTATGGATAAACTCACCGGGCTGCAGATCGCACACCTGCGCCAGCATCAGGGTCAGCAGTGAGTAGGAGGCGATATTGAAGGGCACCCCAAGAAAGATATCAGCGCTGCGCTGGTAGAGCTGGCAGGAGAGCTTGCCCTCGCTGACGTAGAACTGGAACAGGCAGTGGCAGGGGGGAAGCGCCTGCTTGCCCTGGGCGGCGTTCTCCCGGGGGGAGAGGCTGACGTCCGGAAGCACCACCGGATTCCAGGCGCTGACCACCAGGCGACGGGAGGTGGGGTTGTTGCGAATCTCGTTGACCAGCTCGCTGATCTGGTCAATCACCTCGCCGTTTGGCCCCTCCCAGGAGCGCCACTGTTTGCCATACACGGGGCCCAGCTCGCCGCTCTCGGTGGCCCACTCATCCCAGATGCTGACGCCGTTGCGCTTGAGGTAATCAATGTTGGTATCACCGGCGAGGAACCACAGCAGTTCATGGACGATCGACTTGAGGTGGCACTTCTTGGTGGTCACCAGAGGGAAACCCTGGGCAAGGTCAAAACGCATCTGGTGGCCGAAAATGCTGTAGGTACCGGTACCGGTGCGATCACCCTTGAACACGCCCTGCTCTTTCACGGTGCGCATCAGGTCAAGATACTGTTTCATCGTTTGCCCTTTCTCTTTCGTTGGGTGGAAGTGGAGCGGCCCGGTTCCCTGGCGACCTGCTGCTCCAGCCATAAAGCATCGTCGCGATTGATCCCCGCCTCCAGCGGGTAGCGACGGTACCCCCAGAGCATCAAAGCGGCCCCCACCAGCACCATCGGCAACGACAGCAGCTGCCCCATGGTCATCCAGTCGAAGGCGATAAACCCGAGCTGGGTATCGGGCTCACGGAAGAACTCCACCAGGATGCGGAAGCTGCCATAACAGACCAGGAACAGCCCCGACACCGCCATCCGCGGTCTCGGACGGGAGGAGAACCACCAGAGCACCAGAAACAATACCACCCCCTCGAGGGCAAACTGGTACAGCTGCGAGGGATGCCGCGCCAGCTGCAGGGGGTCGCGGGGAAACACCATCGCCCAGGGTACCTCTGCGGCACGCCCCCAGAGTTCGCCACCGATAAAGTTGCCGATCCGCCCCGCTCCGAGCCCAATCGGCACCAGCGGGGCGATAAAATCGGTGAGCTGGAAAAAGCTTTTCCCGACCCGCCGACCGTAAAGGAGCATCGCGATCAGTACCCCCAGCAGACCGCCGTGGAACGACATCCCCCCCTCCCAGATCGCGAACAGCCAGAGGGGGTCTTGCAGGAAGTAGTCGAAATTGTAGAAGAGTACGTAACCGCAGCGCCCTCCCAGGATCACCCCCATGGCGATATAGAACACCAGGTCCCCCACCTGCTCCGCCTGCCAGAGGCCACCGGAGCGCCGGGCCCGCCACTGCCCCAGCCACCAGCCACCGACAAAGCCAACCAGGTACATCAATCCGTACCAGTGGACCTTGAAGGGCCCTATCGCCACCGCGACCGGATCAATATGGGGGTATGGGATCACAGGAGGCTCCTTACTCGTCGTCGGCATCGGCCGACCGGCCACAACGGACTTGTCCGCTACGCATAAAGCCGCCATTATCCCGTAATCATCGCCTGCTGCCCAGTGGCGCAACGCGCTTCATTTCAGCCAAGAGACCCGAACGCTGTGTGCCTGATCGTATTTGACTACCATCCCGATAGCCGCCAGCTCTTGCGCCTGGCTGCCAACCGGGATGAGTTCTACCGACGCCCCAGCCAGATGGCCCACCGCTGGGAGGAGGCACCACACCTGCTGGCCGGGCGAGACATTGAGAAAGGGGGTACCTGGCTGGGGGTCAGTGAACAGGGTCACTTCGCCGCCGTTACCAATTTCCGCGAGGTGCCCGCCCGCGAGGCGCCCCGCTCGCGGGGACGGCTGACAGCTGAGTTCCTCAAGGGGGAGCTGGGGGCCCTCGACTACCTTCGACAGCTCGAGCCGGAGGCCGACCAGTACCCCGGCTTCAACCTGCTGCTCGGTGACCCGCAGGGGCTGTTCTACTTTTCCAACCGGGAAAACCGGATTCGCCGCCTTGCGGCCGGTCGTTACGGCCTCAGCAACCACCTGCTGGACACCCCCTGGCCGAAGCTGGTCGCCGCCAAACAGCGGCTCGATGGTGCCCACAACCACAGCCGGCTGCAGCAGCTCCTGCGCGACCCAGCAAAACCGGAAGATGCCGCGCTACCCGATACCGGTATCGGGCTGGGCTGGGAGCGACTGCTCAGCAGCTGCTTTATTGAAAGCGAGCACTACGGCACCCGTACCGCCACCAGCCTGATTATCGAGGCCAATGGTCAGACCAGTCTGCAGGAGCAGCACTTCGGCTCCCGCGGCATCGCCCTCGATAGCAACCACCACAGCCTGCGCTTCGAGCGACCCTGGCAGCACGACGCATAATTCCTGTACCCCTTAGGCCAGGGCGGGCATAATGCGCGGCTTTTCCGCCACCTTCAGTAATCTGCAGTACAAGAGACTCGAAGTGAATCGTCGCACCCTTCTCCACGCCCTCACCGCCGGAGCTGCCTGCCTGGCCGCGCCTGCCTGGGCCACCCCCTCCCTGGCCGTTACCAGCAGCGAGCTGCCGCGCCACCTGAAACTGCATAACCCCTACACCGGCGAACGGCTCAGCCAGCCTTTCTGGGAGCAGGGGCAGTACCTGAGCGATAGCCTTAATGACTTCAGCTATCTGCTGCGGGACTTCCACAACGGCGTCAGCATGGCCGTCGACCCACGACTGCTGGACCTGCTCTTCCGCTTGCAGCAACGCCTCGACAACTTCAGTGAAATCCAGGTGATCTCGGCCTACCGCACACCGGCCACCAACCGCCGGTTACGGGAGCAGGGGTTCAATGTGTCGGACCACAGCCTGCACAGCAAAGCGCAAGCGGTGGACATCGTGCTGCCGGGCAGCTCATTGAAGGCGGTTCGCAGGGCGGCCATTGAACTGGGGCGCGGCGGTGTCGGCTACTACCCCGAACAGGGCTTCATTCACCTGGATACCGGGCGGGTACGGCGCTGGTAAGCCGTTGCCGGACCGGGTGCCGGGCGACCCTCTAGTCCTGGCTGGCGCGGGCGCTCACCATCACCTTGCCCAGTCCTGCCTTGCGCATCTCCAGCTCCATCGTACTCTGGATCACAAAGGCGTTATCCATGGTAACGACCTTTTCCAACAGCTCCCGGGCCCACTGGGCGCTGATATTACGCAGTACCCACTTGATGCGCGGCAGATTGGTGGCGTTCATCGACAGCACATCGTAACCCATGGCCACCAGCAGCACCGCGGCGGCCGGATCACCCGCCATCTCGCCACAAATACTGACTGCGGCTCCCTCGGCATGGGCATCGCGAACAATGGAGCCCAGCGCCGCCAATACCGCTGGATGGAAGGAGTGGTAGAGCTCTGCCACCCGCGGGTTGTTACGGTCCACCGCCAGCAGGTACTGGGTCAGGTCATTGGTACCGATCGACAGGAAATCGACCCGGCGCGCAAAATCCCGCACCAGGTAGACCGCCGCCGGTACCTCGATCATCACCCCCACCGGCGGCAATTTGACATCCATCCCCTCGCTCACCACCTCACCATGGGCACGGTGGATAAGGTGTAGCGCCTCCTCCACCTCGGCCACGTTGCAGACCATGGGCAGCATGATGCGCAGGTTGTTGAGCCCCAGGCTTGCCTTGATCATGGCGCGCACCTGCACCAGGAAGATCTCCGGGTGATCCAGGGTAACGCGGATCCCCCGCCAGCCGAGAAAGGGGTTGTCCTCCTTGATGGGAAAATAGCTGAGGGCCTTGTCACCACCGATATCGAGGGTACGCATTGTCACCGGAAAGGGGGCGAAGGCCTGCAGCTGCTCGCGGTAGATCTCCTGCTGCTCCTTTTCGCTGGGGAAGCGCTCACGAATCATGAAGGGTACTTCGGTGCGATAGAGCCCCACCCCCTCGGCGCCCCGGTCGAGGGAACGGGCCACATCGGTCATCAGGCCGGTGTTGACCCACAGAGACACACGGGTCTCGTCGGTGGTGATGCAGGGTTTGTCCCGCAACACCTCCAGCCCGGCCACGAACTCGCGCTCCTGGTCGACCACCTCCTGGTAGTAGCCCCGCAGCTCCACCGAGGGGGAGGGGTAGACCCGCCCCAGGTTGCCATCGATGATCAGTTCAATGCCGCTGATGCGGGTAAAGGGCAGGTCAACCGCCCCCATCACGGTGGGCACCCCCATGGCACGGGCCAGAATGGCCACATGGGAGTTGCCGGAGCCTTTGACCGACACCATGCCCACCAGCTTGTCCCTCGGCACCTCGCCCAGCATTGCCGGTGTCAGCTCCTCGGCGATCAGCACACACTGGTCGGGGTAGACCACCTCCTCAACGTTATCATCCTGCTGCAGGTGGGAGAGCACCCGGCGCCCGAGGTCACGCACATCGGTGGCGCGCTCGCTCAGGTAGGGGTCCTCCATCATTTCGAAGGTTTTGACGTGCTCCTCGATCACCTGCCGCAACGCGCCCTGGGCCCACTGCCCCTGCTCGATTATCGTTCGCACCTCGGCGCCGATGGCGTTGTCATCGAGCATCCCCCGATAGACATCAAACAGGGCAATCTCCTCCGGTGGCAGGCTGGCGGCCAGTTTTTTGGCCGTGTGCTTGAGGTCTTTGCGAACCGCCTTGAGGGCTCGCCGCAGCCGTTTGACCTCCAGCTTGATATCTTCGGCGGGGCGGTCCGGAACCGCACTCAGGTAGGCAGGTGGCGAGAGCACCACCGCCTCGCCAATCGCCACTCCGGGAGCGCCGGCCACACCGGCAAAGCGGGTATCCTTGGTGGCGCGCCCGGTCTCCTGCCGGGTCAGGGAGCCGGAGGCCTCGGCATGGGCAATAACGGCCGCCAGCTGCGCCGACATGGTGACCAGGAAGGACTCCTCCGTCTCATCAAAGAAGCGAACCTCCTGCTGCTGAACCACCAGCACCCCCAAAATGGCGCGGTGATGAATAATGGGAACCCCGAGAAAAGCGTGAAAACGCTCCTCTCCCGATTCCTTGAGGTAGCGGTATTTTGGATGCGAGGCGGCATCCTGGAGGTTAATCGGCTCCTCTCGCAGCCCCACCTGCCCCACCAACCCCTCCGAACGCAGCAGCTTCATGCCGATAGCGGACTGGTTAAGCCCCTCGGAGGCCATCAGGGTGTAGCAGTTTTCATCGTTGTCATAGAGGAACACCGAGCACACCTCGGTCTTCATCGCCACCCTGACCTCGTGCACGATGATCTCCAGCGCCGCCTGGAGGTCTTTGGCAGCGTTTACCTTCTGGACAATCACGCGCAGTACGTTAAGCATTTAAGGGGGGGGTCTCCTTGATCGATTGAGGGGTTAACCCGGCGGGGCCTGGATACGTGCCAGTTTGGGAGCCAGCTCCTTCAACGCCCGCCGGTACACATCGCGCTTGAAGGAGACCACCTGCCCCAGTGGATACCAGTAACTGACCCAACGCCAGTGGTCGAACTCGGGGCTGTGGCCGCTAGCCACATCCACCGCGCTCTCCTCCCCGGTCAGCTGCAGCAAAAACCATTTCTGCTTCTGGCCGACGCAGATCGGGTGCGAATTGCGCCGCACCAGGCGCTTGGGTAACCGGTAACGCAACCAGCCGCGGGTACAGGCGATAATATTAACATCCTTTTCCCCCAGCCCGACCTCTTCGTTCAGCTCCCGGAAAAGCGCCTGTTCTGAGCTTTCGCTGTCGTTGATCCCCCCTTGGGGGAACTGCCACGCATCCTGGCCAATGCGCTTTGCCCAGAGTACCTGACCCTGGGGGTTGGCGAGGATAATGCCGACGTTAGGCCTGAAGCCATCTGCATCGATCAAAGCGCTAGCTCCTTAAAAATCGGTGAGAAACAAACGGTTAACTCGCTCCATTGTTCCACAACTGCCACATTATCGGCAATCGTCGCCGCACGGCGCCTGTATATTCCCGAAAAAGTCACTATCATAGCTCGCCAACAAGGGCCCATAGACTGAGAGGTAGGCGGTGGCACTGGCAATATTTGATCTCGATAACACGCTGCTGGGGGGCGACAGCGACCACTCCTGGGGTGAATTCCTGGTGAACAAAGGGGTGGTTGATGCGACCGAATACAAGCAGGCCAATGACCGCTTTTACCAGCACTACCTCAATGGCACCCTCGACATCCACGAGTTCCTGAGCTTCGCGCTGCGCCCCCTCACCCAACACAGCCTGGAGGAGCTGGCCGCGCTGCACCAGGAGTTCATGCAGCGCTGCATCGAACCCATGATGCTGCCCAAGGCGCAGGCACTGTTGCAGCAGCACCGGGAGGCTGGTGACTTCCTGCTGATCATTACCGCCACCAACCGTTTTGTCACCGAGCCCATTGCCCGCCGGCTGGGGGTCGATGACCTGCTGGCCACCGATCCCGAGTTGCTCGATGGTCGCTACACCGGCGACATCTCGGGTACTCCCTGCTTCCAGGAGGGTAAGGTGGAGCGGCTGGAACAGTGGCTGGCCGACAAGGCGTACAGCCTGGAGGGCAGCTATTTCTACAGCGACTCCTGCAACGACCTGCCTCTACTGGAGCGGGTCGACAACCCCGTCGCAGTGGATGCAGATGCTCGCCTTAGCGCCATTGCCATCGAGCGGGGATGGCCGTTGATCAGCCTGCGGGAGGCCCCATGAAGCGGCTGCTGGCCGGTGCAGGGCTGCTCCTGCTGGTCGCTTGTGACAGTTCCACCGACGCACCCGCCGGCACCGGCAGTGCCGCACTGTCCACGCCGCAGACGGCGGTGCCCGCTCCCGAGGCGCCTGCAGAAGGGCTGACCTCCTTTAGCCAGCGCTACCTGCAGCAGGCGCGCCGCCAATGTGCATCTGCCCTGTTTGAGGCCCAGCAACTGCAGGCCTCCCTCGAGACAGTGCTGGACCAGACCGGGCCGGAGGCCCTCGCCGCGGCCCAGTCGCAGTGGGAGAAAGCCCATCTAAGCTGGCTGCGCTGTTCGCTGTTCAGCCATAATGCCGGCCCGCTGGACACCCCCGCTGGCGAGGATCCCTTCCCGCTGTCGGCTCGTATTGCCAGTTGGCCCATCAGCCCCGGCTACGTCGACAGCCTGCCGGAGCACCCCTTCAGCGGACTGGTCAACAGCCCGGATCTGGCCTTGAGCCGTGCCAGCTTGCTGGAGCAACACCAGCTCACCGCCGCCAACGAGAGCAGTGTCGGTCTCTACCCACTGGAGACCCTGCTGTTTGGCACCGATGACAGCCGGACTCCGGAAGAGCTAAGCGCAGCGGCCGAACCGGCTGGCGATTTCAGCAGCCAGCAGCGGCGTCGCGAGTACCTGGCTCTGCTGGGGGCCCTCTACAGTAGCGATCTCAAGGCCTTGGTGGCCCGCTGGGATCCGGAGCTGGCAAGCTTCCCCCAAAGCTTGGCGCGCTTTAACCCCCACCAGCAACGCCTGCTGCTGGTCGAGGGGCTGCGGGAAAGAGTGCTCGAATTAGGCCAGGAGGTCCTGCTGCTGCAGGAGGAGGAGAGTGGTACACGTCACCGGCAGCGCCTTCTGGTACCGCTGGAGGCGCTGCAGCTGCTGGCCGGGGAGGAGGAGCTTCCGGCACTCCAGCAACGCATTGAGCCGCTGCTGACCCGCCTCGGCACCGCTGCCGATAATCCTGAAATCGACCCGGCGCTGCAGGCTCAGTTCAATGAGCTGGCCAGCGATCTGGGAGCGTTACTCGGTGACGCCACGGATGCGATCGCTGCGCCGCCGCAGTAGTTCAACCGTCAGCAGCAGCATCACCGACAGCACAATCAACAGGGTAGCCACCGCCAGGATAGTGGGGCTCAGCTGCTCCCGCATCCCGGCCCACATCTCCCGCGGAATGGTTCGTTGATCGGTACCCGCAACAAAGAGCACGACCACCACCTCATCGAAGGAGGTGGCGAAGGCGAACAGGGCACCGGAGATCACACCGGGGCGGATCAGCGGGAAGGTGACCTTGAAAAAAGTGGTCCGCGGGTTCGCGCCCAGGCTGGCGGACGCCTTGGTCAGGTTGTCATCAAAACCCACCAGGGTGGCGGTCACGGTAATGATCACGAAGGGAATCCCCAGAACCGCATGGGCCATGATCACCCCTAGGTAGGTCTGGGCCAGGTTCACCTTGGTGAAAAAGAAGTACATACTCGCGGCCGAGATGATCACCGGCACAATCATCGGTGAGATCAAAAGCCCCATGATGGCCCCCTTGAAGGGCATGTGGCGCTGACTCAGTCCCAGTGCGGCCAGGGTTCCCAGGGTCATGGCCAGGAGGGTGGCACAGACGCCGATGATCATGCTGTTCTTGATCGACAGCATCCACTCCTGGCTTTCCCAGATATTGCGATACCAACGGAGCGAGTAGGCCTCCGGCTCCAGCCTGAGCATCCCCTCGGTGAAGGTGAAAAAGGGCTCGGCATTGAAGGAGAGGGGGATAATCACCAGGATCGGGATGATGAGGAAAAACAGCACCAGCGCCGAAAACAGCCGCAGGCCGTAATAACTGACTCGCTCAAGCGCGGTAGCATGGATCGGTAAACTCACTCTATCACCCCAGCTTCATCTGGCTGGCTCCCACCAGCCGGTTATAGATCCAGTACAGCACCAGCACCACAACCAGCAGGCTGCCCGCGAGGGCGGCACCCAGCCCCCAGTTAAGGGACGTCTGCATATGGTAGGCGATCAGGTTACTGATCATCTGCCCGGTACGCCCACCCACCAGCGCCGGTGTAATGTAGTAACCAATGGAGAGGATAAACACCAGAATGGCGCCTGCACTCAGCCCCGGCACCGTCTGCGGGAAATAGACACGCATGAAGGCATGGGCCGGGGTCGCCCCCAGCGAGCGCGCGGCCCGCATATAGACCGGCGAGATGCTCTTCATGACGCTGTAGGTGGGCAGGATCATAAAGGGCAGCAGAATATGGGTCATCGCCACCACCGTGCCGATCTGGTTGTACATCATATCCAGCGGTTCACCGATGACCCCCAGCCCCAGCAGCACGCTATTGACCACCCCCTGCCCCTGCAGCATCACGATCCAGGAGCTGGTACGGACCAGCAATGAGGTCCAAAAGGGGAGCAGCACCAGGATCATCAACAGGTTGCTCTTGCTGGGCGGCAGTATCGACAGGTAGTAGGCCAGGGGGTAACCCAGCAGCACACAGAACACCGTCACCAGCAGCGACAGCTTCAGGGTTTTGAGCAACATATCCACGTAGATCTGGCGCTCTTCCGGCTGCGGCACGATCTTGCCCTTGCTGTCGTATTGCATATCGAAGGCAGCGAGGTAATGGGTCAGCGTGTACTCACTACTGAGAACCTTGAAGGCACCCCATGTCTCCGCTTCGCCCCAGTCAGGGTCCAACTGGAGCATAAAATTCTTGTAGTCATCGCCTTTGTATCGTTGCAGCTTGCGCGCGCTGCCGGTCAGCAGGCTGCGCATACCGCTGTATTCAGAGTTGAGCCGGTTGGCGATGCGCCCGATGGTTTTCTCCTTGCGGGCTTCAACCAGTGCCTTACCCACCGCGGCATAGATCTCCTCTCCGGGCAGCTCTTGGGAGTCCCACTCCTGCATCAACCGGGCGACCTCGGGCATCGCCTCCACCAGCACCGGGTTGTGGACGCTGCGGTATAACATCTCGGCCAGAGGCATCACGAAGGTGAACAGCACAAACAGCATCAAGGGCACCACCAGCAGCAACGCGCGTATCTTCAGGAAACGCTCGGCTTTGCGTAGGCGCGCCTTGAGCTGGGGGTCGATCCCCTGTTCATCGGCTGGCGTATCGGCACTCATGCTCATAAAAACGGATCTTCTTCACAGGAAAAAACGGCGGGGGCCAATTGCCCCCGCCGACAGGGGCTTACTTATTCAGCCAGGCGTTGAAACGCTCATTGAGCTCGTCCTGGTGATCCGCCCACCACACGTGATCGACGGGAACCGCGGTCGCGAAATTCTCCGGCGAGGTCGCCATGTGCGGCATCATCTTGTCGCTGACCAGCGCGATGGAAGACTTACGTGCCGGTGCGTAGGAGATGTAGTTGGTCTGGTCCGCCAACCGCTTGGTGTCGGTAGAGAACTTCAGGAACTCCATCGCCTTGTCGAGGTTCTTGGTGCCCTTGACGATGGCAAAAAAGTCCAGCTCGGCAAACTGCGCGTCCCAGATGATCTTGAAGGGCTTGCCCTCCACCTCTGATGCATTGTAGATACGACCATTGTAGGCGGTGGTCATGCTGACCTCACCGTCGGCCAGCAGCTGAACGGGCTGCGAGCCGGCTTCCCACCACACCACCTGCTCTTTGATCTCATCCAGCTTGGCAAAGGCACGCTCCACCCCCTCTGGTGTGCTCAGCACATTGTAAACCTCACCGCCGGCTACCCCGTCGGCCATCAGCGCCCGCTCCAGGTTAACCTTGGGGGTCTTCTTCAGGCCGCGCTTGCCGGGAAACTCCTTGAGGTTGAAGAAATCAACCAGCTTGCTTGGTTTCTTACCGGAGAACTGGCTTTCGTCGAACGCCACGATCTTGCCCCACACGATGTTGGCCACACCGCAATCCTCAAGCCCACCGGCGACAAAATCATCAACCGCGGCGACACCGTTATCGCCCTTGGGCAGGTCATCGGGGTTGATCTCAACCAGCAGCCCCTCATCGCAGGCACGGATCACATCGGCCTTCTCGAGGTCAACGACATCCCAGGTGACATTGCCAGCCTCTACCTGCGCTTTGATCTCGGCGATACCACCGCTGTAGTTCTCGGAGATAATGTTGGTGCCTGTTTGGGCGGTAAACGGCTTATGGTAGGCCTCTACCTGACTGGCGGTATAGGCGCCCCCCCAGGAGACAACCGTGAGATCTTCGGCAGAAGCCGTCATTGAAGCCGCTGCCACGGCAACCGCCATGGGCAATCGGGTAACCAGTTTTTTCATTGTCATAACCCACTCCATTGATAGGATTTGTTTTTATGAACGATTAGCGCTCGGCCATCCAGCCGGCGCAGCGCTGTTACAGCACGATTACTACTGCACAATATCCAGTGCACGGGCGTCATTGGATGACCAGGCCACCTGCACAGAATCTCCCTCTTTGAGGCCACTGTTGGCCGCATTGTTGGGCAGTTTGAGAATAAACTGCCCCTGGCCGAGCAAGCCGACCCGTACCCGAATATGATCGCCGTGGTAGATGCGTTCCACGACCTGGCCCACGAAGTGGTTTTCATGCCCATTGCCCTGGGTATCAAGCACTACCCGCTCCGGCCGGATCGATACGATCACTTTTGAGCCGGGCGCTTGCTCGGTAACCGCCGTGGCGACTACCGGTTCACCGTTAACCCGCAGGATACAGCGCCCGTTTTCGTAGCGTTCCACCTCGCCGAAAAGCACGTTGTTTTCACCGATAAAGTCCGCCACAAAACTGTTCATAGGCCGCTCGTAAAGGCCCTGGGGCGTATCCAGCTGCTGCACCACTCCGTTATTGAAGACCGCGATGCGGTCCGACATGGTCAGAGCCTCTCCCTGATCATGGGTCACATAGACCACCGTCACACCCAGGCGCTCATGAATATGCTTGATCTCATACTGCATCTGCTCCCGCAGCTGCTTATCCAGCGCCCCCAACGGCTCATCCATCAGCACCAGGGTGGGTTCAAAAACCAGGGCCCGCGCCAGCGCCACCCGCTGCTGCTGGCCGCCGGAAAGCTGCTTCGGCCGGCGCTGCTCAAACCCGCTCAATTCCACCATATCCAGCGCTCGCTTGACCTTCTCCTCGATATCCGCCCGCGACAGTTTGCGCACCTGCAGGGGATACGCCAGGTTTTCAGCGATCGTCATATGGGGAAACAGCGCATAGTTCTGGAACATCATGCCGATGTTGCGCTTATGGGGGGCGATGCGGTTAACAGCAGACCCGTTGATAAAGATTTCGCCGTGGGTAGGGGTTTCGAAGCCCGCAAGCATCATCAGGCAGGTGGTTTTCCCGGAACCCGATGGGCCCAGCATGGTGACAAACTCACCCTTTTTGATATCAAGGTTGAAACCCTTGACCACCAGGTTTTCGCCGTCATAGGTCTTCTGTACGTCCTGAAAGCTGACGTAACGATCATTCGCGTCCGACATTCAATCCTTCGCTGCGGGTGGTCCCGCCTTTAGAGTTATGGAGCCTTCAAAACAAAAAAGGCCCGCAGGGCTATTAAAAATATCAAACAGCATCGTGCCCCATAATGCAACCACCCCAGCCCATGAGGGGAGCAGATGGTGATCAGCTCTCAACAAAGCACTAAAGTGGAGCACGTTCACTTTGGCAGCGCCTGTGAACGACGAAGATTTCTTACAGAATCGACGCCCCCTTAATTGGCGCACGGCCCAAAACAGTGCCTGGGCCGCCGATCTATCAGGCGAGACAAACCCGACAGAAAATCGCCTTCAGGTATTCGGTTTCCGGGATGGACGGATGAATCGGGTGGTCTGCACCCTGGTGCCCCTGCTCAATGATTTGCAACTGGCGGTCCAGATGGCGACTCGAAAGTCGCAGGATATCCACCAGGTTGTCGCGCTGCAGATGCATTGAGCAGGAGGCCGACACCATCACTCCGTCGCGGGATAATAGTCGCATCGCCTGCTCATTGATGCGACGGTAGGCCTGCTCACCGGCCTTGATATCCTTGCGCCTTTTGATAAAGGCGGGCGGGTCCACCACAATCAGGTCAAACCGCTGCTGCTCTTCGCGCAACTGCTTAAGGGCCGCAAAGGCATCCCCCTGCAATGTGGAGACACGCTCCTCCAGGCCATTGAGACGGGCATTTTCGTGCACATACTCCAGCGCCGACGCCGAAGCATCCACACAGACCACCTCCTCAGCTCCAGCCGCCGCCGCTTGCACCCCCCAGCCGCCGATATAGCTGAACAGGTCCAATACCCGCTGGCCACGGGCGTAGTGCTGGAGTCGGGCACGACTCATGCGGTGGTCGTAAAACCAACCGGTCTTTTGCCCATCCAGCACCGGGGCCAGGAAGTTAACCCCGTTTTCCCGCAGGGGAACCGGGCCCGTCACCTCACCGACCACCACCTCAGTGTACTCATCAAGGGCCTCCGGACGGCGCAACTGGCCGCTGTTCTTCAACACGATGGCGGCCGGGTTGAGCACCTGTTGCAGCGCCGTGACCACCTCGTCCCGCACCCGCTCCATACCGGCCGTGGCGATCTGCACCACCAGCAGGTCGTTAAAGCGGTCCACCACCAACCCAGGCAGCCCGTCACTGTCACCGTAAACCAGGCGATAGCAGGGGTCTTCGAAGGCCCGCTCCCTCAGTGACAGGGCCCGCTGGATGCGGTGCACCAGCAGGGATTTATTCAGCCCGTGCTTGAGGTCCCGGCTGACCATGCGGCCACAGATGAGGGTGTTGGGGTTGACATAGGCAACCCCCAGCGGCTTGCCCGATGCCGTTTCCACCACCACCTGCTCGCCCGCTTCAAAGCGGGTAAGCGGGGTGGCCTTGGTGTCGACCTCGTTACTGTAGATCCACAGATGCCCCGCGCTCAGGCGACGCTCAGCTTTGGGTTTAAGGCGCAGCAGATTAAAATTCATACATCACTCCCCTCCAGAGCCCTTAACTGATTTTTGCGGGCAGGAGATCAAGAAAAAAGGTGGGCTATTATACGCTCTGTGGAGCCATCCCCATCAATCGCAGCTTTACTTTGTCGCCCCGGGGCGACCTATAATTAACTCTCCTACAAGGAGGAAATCACATTGTCCACAGATCTGGTAGTTTCCATTATCGCCGACGACCAGCCCGGCCTGGTTGACTCCCTCGCCCAAACCGTGGTCGACAACCAGGGTAACTGGCTGGAAAGCCGCATGGCACAGATGGCGGGCAAGTTCGCCGGAATCCTGCGGATCAGTGTCAGTGAGCCCCACTCCAGCTCCCTGCAAGAGGCGCTGGAAGCGCTGCAGACCCGTGGCATGAAAGTCATCGTCGAACAGGCCGTTGATGAGTCAGCTCCCGCGACACGGGCGCTGCTACTTAACCTGGTCGGAAACGACCGGCCCGGTATCGTGCGTGAGGTGTCGCAGCTGCTGGCCAGGCAGCACATCAACGTCGAGGAGCTCTCCACCGAGTGCACCCCCGCCCCCCACAGCAGTGACATGCTGTTCCGGGCCCAGGCTCGACTTCAGGTACCCACCGACGTTGATATCGACACCCTGACCGAGACCCTGGAATCCCTCGCGGACGACCTGATCGTCGAGGTCTCTCACCCCGGCGCCTGAAACCGGCGTAGAGGTCCTCGGAACAGTCCCGGACCTCTTCCCGGCCACCCTTGACCTGCCCGGCCAGCGGCATATACTGATAAATCACCCCTGAGAAAAAAACTGCAATCTCTTTACAAAACAATTAATTAGCAGCCACTTTTTTCCCGCCCAGGTTCGTTTTTCCTTCCCCTCCTCAATATTTTATGTATTCTAAAACTGAGGCCAACCGCAACAGGGGAGTCACGTTATGCCGCTGTCACCTGTCGAAGTCTGGGGTATTGACCAGATCAACGTTGAGCAGATCGACGAGGATGGCAACAGCCGCCCTCTCTACGTCGAGCACCGTTTCCTAAGGGACGATCAGGACGATCAGTTTCACACCGTGGTGGCCGAGGTGGGTTTCAACCCCCGCTGGCGCTACATTGCGGCCATCGCCCAGGACCAGACCGCGGCTCGCGAGCACACCTATTACCACCTGGGCCATTTCCGCGACATCAAACAGGCCGAGCGCCACATTCGACGCTTCAAACGCGCACCCGAAAAAAGCGTAGTCGCCACCCTGCCATTGATGTGCATGGAGAATGGGCGCTACCTCTCGCTCTACCAGACGGCTTACATGTCCGCGTTCGACCACGAGTCCTTTACCGGGCTGTTTGAGGCGGATCATGGCTGTTACTGCCTGGTGGCCATTCCCGATGTACCCGGGGTGACCGGAATTATCTACGAACCCAACAGCGGCATACCCCGCTACCTGGGGAGCTTTGATAATGATCTGGTCAGCCCTGCGGTCAATGCACACAACAAGGTGCTGGTTCACCAGGACAACATTACCCTGGCACAGGAAAGCCGGGTTGCCAAACGTTTCGAGGCTTACGAGTATTACGAGCATTAGTCATTTTCAAGAAATACTCATACACCAGGCAGCGGTATGAACTGTAGGCGGTCAAGCTGAGCACAGAGCTCTGCCTCCACCTCTGCCGGCAACCCTTTAAGCGGGCTATCCTCCGCAGGAGAAAACCCCTCTCGAGACGCGAGCAATACGATATTGCCGCAGCCTGGCACCTCAATGAGGGCTATATGGGGCAGGAAGCTGCGCAGGGTAAGCAGCACCGAGAACAGTTGGGCATTGGTTTTTGGCATCAGGTTGATCGCCAACACCCCACCCGGCGCCAGCCGGCACGCGAGGCCACGATAAAAGCTTCTCTGCTCGAGTAGCGGGCTCTGGCACTCCCCCTCAAACAGGTCACAGAGCACCAGATCCCAGTTCCGCTTATCCTTTTCAATAAAACTTTCGGCAGAGCACACCTCCACCTCAGAGCTCTCAGGCAACCCAAAATAGCGACGCGCGAGGTCGACCATAACCGGGCTGCGCTCGACGGAAAGCATCCGGGCATCGGGAAACCAACGCTGGAAAAAGCGGGCGAAGGCACCGCCCCCCAGCCCCAGGTCCAGTACGCGCCCCGGTAAGGGCCGCACCGCCAGCGCACCCAGCATCGCCACCTGATAGGCCAGCTCAATGCGCTCAGGAAATGCCAGGCTCATCAACGATAGCAGCGAGTTATCACCCACATACAGCCATCGCACCCTGTCCGACTGGTGCACCTCAACCCGGCCATTGCCATCAACCACCGTTGCCAACAGGGACTCCCCCTCCCCGCTTTTGCGGACCAGCTCGTTGATATCCAGCTTCACATCAACCGCTCCGGTGCAGCAGCTGCAAGCTTTGAAAGCAGCCTAGATAAGCAGCAGCCAATAGCCCACCGCCAGGGTGACCAGGGTGCTACCCCCATAGAAGATCAATAGCGACAGCGTATGGGGCAAATGCAGGTGCAGATCCACCAGGCCGTGGTGAATGCGGTGGGCCGCGTGATAGAGCGGTAGGCAGATCACCACCATCAGCAGCAGCTTACCCAGCCAGGATGACGCAAACAGCATCACATTGTGATAACTGATCACATCAGCACTGACCCAGCCCAGCGGTGTCGCCACCCCTAACATCAGCACCACAGCAGGCAGCAAAAAGGCCGCAACCATGCCGCCGGCGCCGAACAGGCTCCAGACGATAGGCTCGTTTGAACGCACGTAATTCGATTTCATTGTGCACCTCCCCACAACAACATCAGCAACAGGGTGGTTACGACACAGGCCACCCAGTGGCCACGCTCAACCAGTACAGGGTCGAGCGCCTTACCGCCCACCCGAATCACCACAATACGCGGAGCCAGGCGAAACCAGGTCAGGGTATGGTAAAACAGGGCCACCAGCATCAGCAGGTGCAAAGGGATCGCCAGCGAGCTGGTCACGGTCTCGACCCAGCCCTGCCAGGCCAACGGCCCCTGAATCAGGCGCATCACCCCTGTCGCCAGCATAATGGCGTAGACAGCCAGTACCAGGGACGTTCCCTCGCGCAGCATGTACAGGAAATAGTACTGTTTATCGAGCCACCATCCTGCCGATTGTTTGCGCACATAGGGCCGCCGGTTCACCGCGTTGGTATTGTGCTCAGAGATCATTGGTCACCTCCCTTCGGTAACACCTGCTTAACGTAGTCCAGCGCACTCATCGCCTTGCCCTGATTGATCGCCGCTGCCGGGTCAACATGTTTGGGACAGACTTCCGAGCAATAGCCAACGAAGGTGCAGCTCCATACTCCCTGCTCCGAGTTAAGCATCGGCATCCGCTCCTCCTCACCCTGATCCCGCGAGTCTCGCAGATAGCGATACGCCAGGGTCAGGGCCGCAGGACCCAGGAACTCCGGGTTGCGCCCAAACTGCGGACAAGCCGCATAGCACAGCCCGCAATTGATGCACTGGGAAAACTGCTTATACAGCGACACCTGCTGCGGTGTTTGCAGATACTCCTCCTCCACCGGCACCGAGGTATCCATCTCTTTAGGGTCATGGCGGAAAAGATAGGGTTTGACCTCTTCGAGCTTGCCGACAAAGCTGGCGATATCGGCCACCAGGTCCCGCTCAATGGGAAAGTTATCCAGTGCAGCAATCCTCAGCGACGAGTAATCCCGCAAAAAGGTCTTGCACCCGAGTCTGGGGACATCGTTCACCATAAAGCCGCAGCTTCCACAGATCGCCATTCGGCAAGACCAGCGAAAGCTCAGGCTTGAATCCAGCTCGTCCTTGATAAACTGAAGCGCTTCAAGAACCGACGTGTCCTCGTTATAGGGCACGCTAAACTCCTGCCACCAGGGCTCAGCATCCAGCTCAGGCCGATAGCGTTGAACGCTTAGGCTCATTGATTTGTTATTGGCCATCTTTGCCCTCCTGCGCTGACTCCTTGCGCTCAGCAGCCTCCCCGTACAGACGCGCTGCCGGCGCCGATTTGGTGATCACTACATCCTGGTATTTGATAAGCGGGCCTGTGTCCTGCTGCCGGTAAGCCAGGGAGTGCTTAAGATAGTTCACATCATCCCGTGTATTGAACTCGTCCAGCCGCTGATGCGACCCCCTCGACTCTTTGCGCATTAGCGCGGAATGTGACATAACCTCGCCAATATCCAGCAAAAAGCCGAGCTCAATGGCATACAGCCACTCCGTATTAAAGACCGAGCTGCCATCATTAAGGCCTATTTTTTCATAGCGCTGTTTAAGCTCAGCAATGGCATCACAGGTTTTCTGTACTCCCTCCTGGCTCCGGTAAATACCCACCCCGGCCTCCATCGTATCCGCAAGGTCACGCCGGATATGAGCGGGGTTTTCGCTGCCTTTTTGGGTTCGAAGGGCCATCCACCGCTCGGCTTTCGCCTCGGACAGGGCGGTTATGCGTGCCTTATCAACGGCCCCGGAATCCCTTGCATGCCGGGCGGCCTGCTCACCGGCCACCCGTCCCATCACGCAAAGCTCGGCCAGGGAGTTCGACCCTAACCGGTTCGCTCCATGCAGCCCCGAGCTGGCGCATTCGCCCACAGCATAGAGGCCGGGAAGCTGGGTTTGCGCACGGATATCGGTGCCAATCCCCCCCATGGTGTAGTGCACCGTTGGCCGCACCGGGATCGGCTCCTTGACGGGGTCGATGCCCAGATAGGCGCTGGCCAGCTCGCGGATAAAGGGCAGTCGTTCATTGATCTTCTGGGCACCCAGGTGACGCA
The DNA here is from genome assembly GCF_003864255.1 of Aestuariirhabdus litorea. Taxonomy (NCBI): domain Bacteria; kingdom Pseudomonadati; phylum Pseudomonadota; class Gammaproteobacteria; order Oceanospirillales; family Aestuariirhabdaceae; genus Aestuariirhabdus; species Aestuariirhabdus litorea. The sequence goes on along the minus strand of NZ_QWEZ01000002.1, from coordinate 962,538 downwards.
GGTCCAGGTTAACCGCGGTACCGCGAGAGGTTTCGATCACCCGCCCCTTCTGCTCTTCGTGCCAGAAGGCCTGGCTCAGGCGATCCCGCGGCCCCAGCTCCATGGTCTTGTTACGGGGCTGGCCGATCGGCGTTTCAGGTCCCAACTCATAGTCCTGCAGATAGCGGTAACCGTCGCGATTGGTGAGAATTCCCCCCTCACCACGGCACCCCTCGGTCATCAGTATTCCGGTACCGGGCAAGCCAGTTGGGTGGTACTGCACAAACTCCATATCCCGCAGCGGCGCTCCGGCCCGGTAGGCGAGCGCCATACCATCACCGGTGACAATACCGCCATTGGTATTGAAGCGGTACACCCGGCCAGCCCCGCCGGTGGCCATGACCACCGAACGCCCGAGAAAACGGGTAAAGGTACCGTTGGCAATATCAACCGCCAACACCCCCTGAACCCGGCCCTCATCCACCAGCAGGTCGGTGCAAAAATACTCATCAAAACGCTTGATTGACGGATACTTGATGGAGGTCTGGAAGAGCGTATGCAAAATGTGGAAGCCGGTCTTGTCAGCGGCAAACCAGGTGCGCTCTATCTTCATCCCGCCAAAGGCTCGTACGTTGATCCGGCCATCCTCGCGCCGGCTCCAGGGGCACCCCCAGTGCTCTAGCCGCAGCATCTCCTTGGGACACTGCTCGACAAAAAACTCCACCACATCCTGGTCCGCCAGCCAGTCGGCACCGGACACCGTATCGTTAAAGTGGTATTCGAAACTGTCATGGTCTTGCACCACCCCGGCCGCGCCCCCTTCGGCCGCTACCGTATGGCTGCGCATCGGGTAGACTTTCGAGATCAAGGCAACACTCAGGTCGGGGGCGCTCTCGGCGATCGCAATGGCCGCCCTTAGCCCACCGCCACCCGCACCAATAACCAACACATCCGCTTCTATGTGATTCATACTCGCTCCAGCCCTCCATGCCCGAGAAAGCCCCATCATGCACCTACGCCAGCCTCAAATGGATGATGTACATCACCTTTTCCATGATTCGGCTTCGGCCCGCACTCAACGAACCTGCTGGGGCTCCCCTAAATAACGCCCTTTTCGATCGCTTAACACCGCTCCGAAAGTGTAGCTCGCTCCTGCAAACTTGCTCCCCATCACCGCCCCCGGCTACCCTTGGAGTCAATGCCCCTGCCCAGGTGCCACTCCGTTCACGAGGCCAGAGTCAGCATGCAAACGTCTACCGAGGTAACCAACTACCTGCTCGCCAAACCGGGGGCCTATGTGGACTACCCCTTCGGCCCTCAGGTGCGGGTGTTTAAGGTCGCCGAAAAAGTATTTGCCCTGTTCGACCCCGACCAGAACCCTTTACGCATCAACCTCAAATGTGAGCCGATGCAATCCCTCGCGCTGCGAGATCTGTTCGATGCCATCCAACCCGGCTACCACATGAACAAGAAACACTGGAACACCATCACCCTCGACGGATCGGTGCCACGGGGTGAGCTGATGCGCCTGTTCGATCTCTCCTTCGAGCTGGTCGTTAAGGGGTTACCCAAAGCCCGGCGCATTGCCCTGCGGGCAGACTAACCGCGTCACACTCCTCAACAGCCGGCCACTCCCGTATTGGTTGCGCCGCACCCGCCGGTTATGATGCAGACTCTCCGCCCATGCGGCCCCGAACCGTTGCAAAGGATTTAACATGAAAAGGACTCTTTTGGTGCTGGCACTCCTGCTGGCAGGCGCCACCGCTGCCACCCCTTACCTGGTTGGCACCGAGGCTGAAAAGCTCTACCAGCGTGAGGTTGCCCGACTCGAGCAGCAGGCCGACTACCTGGGCATTGCTCATCTCCAGCACCAGTTTCAGAGAGGCCTTTTCAGTAGCCACGCCACCTTAACCTTTGACCTACAGGGGGCATCACCGATGGACACCCCCGTTGCGGTCCTGGTGGAGTCAGAACTCTCCCATGGCCCCATTCTGCGAACGCAGGAGGGGCTATCGATCGGCCTGTACGCCTCCTCAGACAGACTGTCATTGCAACGAGGACCCGAAGCGCTCATGCGCTTTTTACAGGAGACCCTGGGCGAGCAGCTGGCGACCGCTTCCAGCCGGGTCGGCTTCGACCAGGTACTTCACTCCAATGCCCGTATCGCCCCCTTCCGCTACCAGGTACCGGAGGGGCAACTCGATTTTGGCGGAGCCGGATTTACCATCGAGGCCAACCTGCTGGAGGAGCGTTCAACGGGAACCATCAGTCTCAACCCGCTCAGCATCCAGAGCGACGGCAGCTCTCTCGAACTCAGCCAGGGCAGTGGAGACTTTGATTTCCAGACCCTCACATCCCCGCTGGTTGTGGGTGATTTTTTTATGCGACTGGAGCAACTTAAGATCAGCGCCCCTCAGCTTAACCTGACGCTCCGGGGGCTGACCCTCACCACCGCCCAGCGGATGATTGACGGCAAACTCAACCTGGAGGAGCGGATCGCCATCGAGTCGATTGATCCGCCCCCCCTGCAGGCGGCCAGCTATGGGTTTGAGCTCTCCCACCTCGATCCCGGTGCGTTGGAGCTCTGGAGTGATCTTGCCCTGCAGGTCAACCAACCTCTGGCCGAGCCCTCCGACAGTATGGAGCAGGAGGTACGCGCCCTGATCAGTCGCACCTTCCAGCCTGGCCTCCGCCTCGATCAGACGCTCCACATTGAAGCCTATGGCGGGATACTGGTCACCGACCTCAACCTGCTTTATCGGGGGGTACCCGATGGGCAGCACCTGCTGGATATCCAGGATCCGTTGCTACTGCTCGATGCCGTGGATGCGGACCTGCTGGTGCGCGCCGATGAACGGGTATTTGAAGCGAGCCCTCTGGGTGGCACGATGGAGCTCTACCTGAAGCAGGGGCTACTGACCCGTAACGGTAACCAGCTGCAGCTGAAAGGGGAACTTAGGGAAGGGGCTTTAACGTTGAACGGGCAGCCTTTCCCCCTACGAGAACTGCTGGAGCAGCAGGCAATCGCTTACTGATAATATAAAATCCTATGCTTGATCCACATCCGAGCCGGATTCGTTTAAACAACCCGAGAGCTGCTTTAGGTTGAACAGGGCAAGAAGACCCCGCAGCCTCTCCAGGCTCTGGCCATCAAACTGCCGACAATGATGGAGAATGAGTGCCCGCCGACAAAGCGGGCACTAGCGGTGCGCTCAAGGTATCCAACACCACGCTGGATGCCCTGCGTCGCTCTGGACTGGGTGACGAAACGCTTAGCCTTTGGCTGCATGAGAGTGCCAACTCCACCGATCAGCAGCAGGAGATCGAGCCGTCCCAGCCGGCACCGCTGCTGGCGTTCAAGGCATCCACCGACCAGGCTCTGGGCGAGCGATGGCACCACTACCAAAAGCAGGTCCCTGAGCAGGATTAGAGTAGCTCAGGGTACTCCTGACAGAGCTGGATCCAGCGGGAGATACCCGCACTTCGATACTTGCTGCGGTGCAAAATAAAGTAGAAGTGGCGCGAAAAATCACGTCCAGGAACCGCCAACGGGACCAGGGTTCCCCGCCGGAAGGCATCCCTTAGCGCCACCCTCGACAAGCATCCGACTCCCAGCCCCGCTTCCACTGCGCGCTTGATCGCTTCGGTGTGCTGCAGTTCAAGGCGCACATCCAGCTCCGACACCAGACCATGGAGCGCCCGCTCAAAAGTCTGGCGGGTACCGGAGCCGGGCTCACGCAAAATCCAGGGGGTTTCACGCAACGCCCGCTCATCCAGGACCCCCACTCGCGCCAGCCGATGTTCAGGGGCGCAAAAGGCCACCAGGTGATCCTCGCGCCAGGGGATAATCTCCAGGTCAGGGTGATACAGCTCGCCCTCAATCAGTCCTATATCCAACTCGTAGTTAAGCACCCGCTGCACCACCTGGGAGGTATTGGCCACCTCCAGCGCCACCCGCGCCCCCGCCTGCTCGCCCATATAGCGAGACATGATCCCCACCGCCAGGTAATTACCGATGGTCAGGGTAGCGCCGACGTGCAGCGCCCCCGGAGTGCGGTGCTGAGCCAGCGCCTGCTCCAGTTCAGAGGCCTGCTCCAGCAATGCCTCCGCCTGGGGACGCAGCAGGCGGCCCAGCTCGTTCAGCTGTAGCCGTTTACCCACCCGGTCGAAGAGCTGGATATCAAACTGCTGCTCCAGTTCGCGCAACGCACTGCTGGCCGCCGACTGGGACATGGAGAGTCGTTCGGCCGCGCGTGTGATGTTTTCCGTATGGGCGGCCGCCAAAAACACCTCCAACTGGCGAAAGCTGTACCTCATTATCTAGTTTTCCGATTAGTTTTATCGATAATACCCATTTTACCGATTTAGGAAACCAAGACTATAGTGCTTTACATCTTATGAACAGCGTCAGGAATCCCCTTTATGAGCGCACTGCTTCGCGAACAGGTCACCGATGTACAGCACTGGAATAACACCCTGTTCAGCTTTAAAACCACCCGCAGCCCGGGGCTGAGGTTCAAAAACGGCCACTTCATCATGATCGGCCTTGAGCTGGAGGGGAAACCCCTGATGCGCGCCTACAGCATTGCCAGCGCCAACCATGAGGAGGAGCTGGAGTTTTTCAGCATCAAGGTACCCGATGGCCCCCTCACCTCGCGCCTGCAAAACCTCAGCGTGGGCGATGAGATCGTCATGAGCCGCAAACCCACCGGGACCCTGGTGCAGGACCATCTGCTGCCGGGCCGCAACCTCTACCTGCTCAGCACCGGCACTGGACTGGCGCCCTTCCTGAGCATCATCAAGGACCCGGAGATCTACGAGAACTTTGACCGTGTCATCCTCACCCACGGCGTTCGCTACGTGTCGGAACTGGCCTACCAGCAAATGATCACCGAGGAGCTGCCCAACCATGAATACCTGGGAGAGTTGGTCAGGGAGAAGCTGCTCTACTACCCCACGGTCACTCGGGAGAAGTATCGCCATAACGGTCGCCTGACCGACCTGCTGGTGAGCGGTAAGCTCTCCTCCGAGCTGGGCCTTCCTGCGGTCAGTCCCGAGAACGACCGTTTCATGCTGTGCGGAAGCCCCAGCATGCTGAAGGAGTTCTGCGGCATTCTCGATAGTATGGGCTTTCGGGAATCGCGCCACGGCGAGGCCGCCCACTATGTGATCGAACGCGCCTTTGTGGAGCAGTAACCGCTCCCTCCGATTCGCCGATCGCTAGCCGGCGGCGAATCGCTTGAGGGCCTCACCGGTAAGCCGGTAGATCACCCACTCATCCTGAGGTTCGGCGCCCAGACTCTTGTAAAAGCCGATGGCGGGTTCATTCCAGTCGAGCACACTCCATTCGAAGCGCCCGCAACCCTGTTCAACCGCCATTCTTGCCAGCTGTTGCAACAACCCCTTGCCGGCGCCGCCGCCGCGCTCTTCGGGGGTGATATAGAGGTCCTCCAGATAGAGACCCTTGCGCCCAAGCCAGGTGGAGTAGTTATAGAAATAGACCGCATAACCGATCGCACGCCCGTCGCGCTCGCAGATCAGGGCGCTGGCGGGAGAGCCCTCGGCAAACAGCGAACGACGAATCCCCTCGGCATCGGTTTTCACCTCATGCTCCGCCTTTTCATAGCGCGCCAGTTCGACAATAAAACGCAGAATCGTGTCCACATCCGCCTCAACCGCTGGACGAATTCTAATCATTTTCTCTCCTTTTGGATCCGCTTGCACCCGACCCCATCCACTGGGGGAATCCCCTGCGGCATCCATATTTTTATCTTCAAAAACAATGAGATATAAAACCTTAAAGACTGGGCACCAGGGATAGGGCGGCGGCGACCGGAATCCGGAAGCGCCACTGTCGTAAAATTTTCATACAACTATCGCCCGACAACGATTGACGCCACTCGTATAGCGTGTAAACTCGATTACAGCCTGAAGGTATGGCTGTATTGTATGGTTACCGTAAGACGCATTCCAAGAAGTTCGTCCTGTAGACATAAGAAATACCCCATCTTTTCAGCAACAACGCCCCCTGGGGCAATTCGTGTTTGTATTACAGGATTTTAAGCAATGTCTAACACCACCACTGGTACCGTAAAGTTCTTCAACGAAACTAAAGGCTTCGGCTTCATCGAGCAAGAGTCTGGCCCTGATGTGTTTGTACACTTCAGCGCTATCCAGTCAGAAGGTTTCCGTACCCTGGCCGAAGGCCAGAAAGTACAGTTCACCGTGACTCAAGGCCAGAAAGGCCTGCAGGCTGAGAACGTTGTAGCTATCTAAGCTAAACGACCAGTTCTGTCGCGGCGGGGTGCATACCCCGCCGCACCCTCCCCAACAAACCCCAGTCAAATTTCCTGGCTTGCCCTTGCCTGCAGCGCCTAGTGCAGCGGACGGCCACACCCCCTGAGCCTTAGCGCTCCCCAAACCACCTCAACCCGCGACGAAAAAACCTCTCCGCTCATGCTGTCGTTGCAGGATAAGGCTTCAATTCGAATCGCCAGTTTCTCTTGCGGTATGCGGTAAAGCGTTACGCCTGCAGTGCTCTCTGTTTCAGCTTCGGGCAGGTCAAACACCAACCGCGTAGACCCGTAATCTGTGACCAGTTGCGAAGGGACTCCCCGGCCGATCTCCAGATACCAACCGGGCTCATTGCCAACCCCTCGAAAATCGAAGCCGTTCAGCTTAGACGCTTCCCAGACAGCCGCTCGAGGATCATTAACACACTGGTAGCTCTGCTCTCCAACCCTGAGTTGCGCCCCCGTCGTGGTGCGTAAGAGCGTCACCGACTCGCTTTGAAAACGACTTTCCTGGCTCCCACCGACCCGCTCCAGCGAGAGGGTCTGGCGGGGCAAGAACAACCACAAACGCTCCCCCTCTGCCCGTGCAACCGCCTCCAGCCCCTGATCGCAACGATAGACCCAGGTATTATTGGCCGCCGCTGGCTGGCTCCAACCCGGATCAGCCGCAGGCAGCAGGCTACAGCCCCCCAACAGCAGCATCGCGGTCAGCCCCAGGCGACGCCCAGCGAAACGCATTAGCTTTCCATCCAGATATCGCGCACCCAGTGCCATACCGACTCCCAACGCTCCTCATCGATCCCCTCCTCCGTCCATAGCAGCACCTCTCCCTGCGCATCCACCGCATAGTAACGCCCACGATCCTCGCACAGCGGTACATACTCTCGCGGTAGCCCCAGCGACCAGGCTACAGACGCCACTTCCGGCAGATAGGTATGCAGTTGGGGGTCACTGGCGGTGACCGGTTCCAGTGTGCCATAGACGATATCGCTGGCGGTCAGCAGAAAGCGCCTCAGTTCATAGGGCAGCGGGATAAGGATCTGCTCCTCCACCTCCACCAGCTCATCCTCAGTGGGCAACTCCAACGGAACCGGCACGCTTTCGGCCAACTCACGCAGCTCATCAATCACCTCTTCCACAATAGCTCCCCCGCCTCTCAGGCCTCTATTTGATTACCCTTAGCAGTTGCCGGAAACAGGGGTCGTCCGCCCGCCCGACTAACTCAAACAACGCCATCTCGACACTGGTCAATCGAGCCCCTTCACAAACCAGTCGCTCTATGGCTATCTGGCTATTGGCTGGATCGCGGGAGGAAACGGCATCGGTCACCAGATGCACAGCGTACCCCGCCGCCAGCAGATCCCGCGCCGTCTGGTAAACGCAGACATGAGCCTCGATACCGCACAACAGCAACTGGCTCGCCCCGGAGGCCTCTATCGCCGACCGAATCTCCGGCTCGGCCCAGCCGCTGAAGCTCTGCTTGGCCAGCGGGCTCCGCCCCTCCAAAAGTTCTACAAAGCGCGGCAGTGTCCCCCCCAGCCCCTTGGGGTTCTGCTCCATCCAGATCACCGGCAGACGCAGAATCAATGATCCACGGAGCAGCTGTTCCAGGCGCTGAAACAGTGCCTCAGGCCGGGCAACCCGTGTGGCCAGGTTGCCCTGCACATCGATAAAAAGCAGTGCGGTATCATTCCGCTGCAGCATGGCTCCACCTCCTCATCCATTCTGGCCCATCAACCCGACGCCAGCCATACCCCCACCCCGATCATCAGGCTACCGGCAATACGGTTCAACAGGCGCACATTACCGCTTTTTTGCAGGAAACGACGCAGCTGGCGTCCGCCACTGGCATAACCCAGCATACAGATGAACTCGCTGCAGAGAATGATACCCACCAACACCATCAGCTGGGGCAACAACTCGGCCTGGGAGTTCACAAAGGGGGGCAGCAGGGAGATCATGAACGCCCACCCCTTGGGGTTAGCGATGGCGGTCACGAAGCCCTGCATAAAGAGCACCCGACCCGGCACCGGAGGCAGCTCCTCGACCTGCTCTCTGATCACCATCTTGCCCCGTGAGCGCCACATCTGGATACCCAACCACACCAGATAGCCCCCCCCGCCATACTTTAGCAGCAGAAACAGGCTCGGGTAGTTGAGCATGATCGCCGCCACACCAATCACCGCCGCCACGGACACCAGGCCAACGCCCAGCAGCTCCCCCCACATCATCCACAGGGTACGCCGCACACCGATGGTCATACCCATGGTCATCGCCAGGGTCATGCACATCCCCGGGGTGATGGAGACCAGAAAAAAAGTGGGAATAAAGACCAGCAACACCGACAACTCGACCACAACCTCTCCTTAAAACTCTACGTCGAACACCATGATTTCACTGCCAGCGCCAGAAACCCCTTAATGCCCCGGCTCCCACTCCGGGTAGCCCACCAGCTCATCGCTGTCCGCCAGCCAGGGGCGTCGATGGCTGTCCCAGATACGCTGAACCGGCCGCACCCCGGGGTCATCATCAAGGGAGGCCACCCGCAGCACCCAGGGCTGACCCTCGCGCCGCGCCACCAGCTGCGAGCCACACCGGCCACAAAAGTAGCGCCATTTGCCCGCCGAGGACTCAAAGCTACGCAGCAGCTCCTGCCCCTGCACCCAGTGAAAATGGCGATCTTCAACCGCCGCAGCCGTGTTGAAGGCCGCGCTGTGGGCTTTCTGGCAGCTCAGGCAGGAGCAGTGCTGGATCGCTGAATCCAGTTGCTCCACCTCGTAGACCACCCCTTTACACAAACAGCTTCCTCTTAGCATCCCTAACCTCCAACGGGTGAGGCGCAACACCTCAGGCCTTTGATCCCGGCCAGTTAACCAGACCGCTTCGGGGCCGCTCCCCGGCGCAACTCAGCGGGTCAGCCGCCGTCGCATCGAACAGTTTTCAAGCACCTCCCCCCGCAGCGGCACCCGGTTGTAGCAAACCACCTCAAAGCCCCTGGCGGCAAAAAAGGGTTGCGCCACCCGACTGGCATCAACGGTAAGGAGAGCAACGGCCTTTGCCCGGGCCTGCTGGGTCAACTGCCCGAGCAGGGCACTGGCGACTCCCTGCCCCTGGAACGCCGGGTGGGTAAAGAGACAATCGATATGACCCTGATGAAGGCTCGACCGGGGCGAGCCGCTCACAGTGACCAACAACGAGGCAAAACCAACCACCCGTGCGCCGACCCAGGCCACCTCGGGCTGCATCCGAGCCAACCGCTCCCGCCACCAGTCGCCATCGGGGGGCGTCGGCGCCCAGGCCTCTCGCTGTTTTGCGCTGTAGAGTTCATCACCAATCCCATGCACCGCCCGATGAAAGAGACTCACCAGGGAGGCGGCATCCTCGGGCCGATAAGGCCGGATGCGCAGGGAAAGGTCAGAGCATGTGGCGCCCATCGAACAGGTCCGCTGGCAAGGATTCGGTATCCACCCCCTCCAGGCACCCCAGGTTGGCGCGGAAAAACCCTGGTTTGCGCAGCGTCTCATTGAAGGTATAGATACCACACTGCTTGCAGAAGTAGTGCTTGGCGACACCGCTGCCAAACTGGTAGAGGCCCAACACCTCGTCGTCGGCTTCGATCCGCAACGCCTCACGGGCAATCACCTCCGGAGTCATCAGGGCGCCCTTACGGGCACAGTATGAGCAGTTGCAGCGCAGCCCTCGCTCGATCGGAGGATGCTCAAAACTGAAGCGCACAGCACCACAATGGCAGCTGCCTTGGTAGGTCGGCATAACGGACTCCTTGCAAAGGCGGGGACGGTAGTAGCCTATGCTAGCCGAGCGCAATGACCCTGCGCAACGACTTGCGAACCCTACTCGTCACCGCCCCGATAACTTAAGGGGACCCGCCCCGTCATGCGGGTCAGCAACTCGTAGCCGATGGTGCCGGCGCAGGCGGCGATCTCATTCACCGGCAGCTCCGCGCCCCACAGCACCACCGGGTCGTTGAGCGATACCGGCGGCAGGTCGGTCACATCGACGGTGATCATATCCATGGAAACGCGCCCCACCAGCGGTGCCCGCTGGCCGTTGACCAGCACCGGGGTGCCGCTGGGTGCATGACGGGGGTATCCATCCCCGTAGCCGATCGCCACCGTCGCGATGGTGGAGGGGCGCTGGGCCACCCAGCTACGGGCGTAGCCCACGGCTTCCCCCGCCGCTACCTGTCGCAAGCCGATCACCCCACTGCTGAGGGTCATCACCGGCCGCAACCGGTCTGCAACCGCCTGGGGGCGGTCGAAGGGGGAGGCGCCATAGAGCATAAAGCCCGGCCGGTTCCACTGGGCACGGGCATCGGCCCAGGCCATCAGGCCCGCTGAGTTAGCCAGGCTACGGGGCGCTTCCAGCCCTTCGCAGGCGCGGGAAAAAGTCTTGATCTGGAGACGCGTGGTGGGGTCGTCCAGGCTGTCGGCACTGGAGAAGTGTGTGGCGATGACCATCTCATCCATTACCTGGGGCAAGCCCTTCAGGGTCTCATAGACCGCTGGCAGCTGTGCGGGCTCCATCCCCAGCCGGTGCATACCGGTATCCACCTTGATCCATACCTGCACCGGGTGATCCGGGTGGCTGGCGCGAATCTGTTCGATATGCTGCTCGTTCTCCACCATCAGCCAGAAGTTTTCGCGGGCAGCAATCGCCACCTCATCGGCGGTAAAGCTCCCCTCCAGCAGCAGGATAGGCTTGCTGATCCCCGCCGCCCGCAGCTTAAGCGCCTCCTCGATGCAGGCCACCCCAAACGCAGGGGCCAGGGATTCCAGCGCCCGGGCGCAAGCCACCGCACCATGCCCATAGGCATTGGCTTTCACCACGGCGAGACTCTGCGAGTGGGGAGCCACCTCCTGCGCCAGCCGATAGTTGGCCCGCAGGGCATTGAGGTCTATTGAGGCTTTGGCGGGGCGTCCCATGGGTAACCTCCAGATCGGGCCAGGGAAGAAAAATGGATAAAAAACCGGCGCAGCGAGCTGCGCCGGTAAAACGGAAACCCGGGGCTTCCGTGTGCCTAAAGGGTCAACTCAGTAGTCGAACTTGGCAGCGCTGTAGAGCTTGGTCGCCTGTTCCCAAACAGAGCCTACACGACCGTCACCTACCGGCTTGCCATCCACTTCGATGACAGGTGCCATCTCCTTGGAGGAGCTGGTGATCCACACCTCATCGGCGTTCATCACTTCATCACGACTGACATCGCGCTCTTCCACCGGGATGGATCCATCCTTGCGCAGTATGTCGAGAATCATTAAACGGGTAATGCCGGGCAGGATCTGGTTGTCCAGCTTGGGGGTAATGACCACCCCGTCCTTGACAATAAAGACGTTGCAGGCACCCGCCTCGGTCAAGAAACCATCGGCATTGAACAGCAGGATCTCGTTGTTGCCGGCGGCGTAGCCCTCCTGAAAGTGGAGCACGTTACCCAGCAGCGCCGTCGACTTGATGTTGCAGCGTTTCCAGCGCAGATCCTCACCCACCGACACCTTGTAGCCATGGGCCGTGGTGCGGTCGGCCTTTTGCGGCAGCGGAATCTCGAACGCCATGCAGAACACAGTCGGCTCCACCCCCTCCGGGAACGCATGGAAACGCTTGGTATCGGCGCCGCGGCTGACGTGCAGATAGATGCCCAGATTACCACCGCCGTTGCGCTCAATCAGGGCGTCGCACAGCTCGCGCCAGCGGGCGTGGTCCCATCCCAACTGAATCCCCAGTGCGGCCAGGCCGTTCTGCATACGGTCAATATGGGGGCCAAAGCCAACCATCCGCCCCTCGTAGGAGGGGATCACCTCGTAGATGCCATCGCCAAACAGGAAGCCCCGGTCCAACGGAGAAATACGCGCCTCTTCGATAGGCAGATAGGATCCATTCAGGTAAACAATACTCATACAAAAGCACTCACAGTCGATGGTTAGTCTGTTTCGACACCGGCGTTGCCGGTACGATCCCGCTCCCGGGACAGCTTGGTCGGGTGGCTCCCTGCCCCCTTTCTTATAGCGTCGTGCTGGGCCCGGCCTGTGGAGACGAGGCACCGATTCGGCCGGACAGAATACTTTGAATTCCAGAGAATTATTCTCTGTAATTCGCTCATTAGCAGATAATAATTCGGAAAATAGAAAAACACACGATATAAAGCCCGTGCTGTTGCCTGCACCGTCTTTACGCTAACCGTCCGCAGCCCCCTCCATCAGTCGTCGCCCCTCCTCCGCCAGCAGGCGAGGCAGCAAGCGCTCATCGTCCAACCGCCAGGCACAGCAGAACTCCAGCAACGGCGGCTCGGGGTCGAGACCGATCCGCTGCAATACCCCCCGCTCCAACGCCGCTCTCACGAGGGGCTCCGGCAGCAGGGCCACACCGCACCCCTGCTCCGCCAGCGTCATCAGGTTGGCCACCGAGCTACAGGTGTAAAGAATCGGCTCTGCCGCCTCCGTTTGCTCGGCAAGGGGGGCCAGCAACCCCTGCAGATAACGCCAGGGGCGGGTGTTACGGGGAAAACTGAGGATCGGGTGGCGCAGCAGGGTCTCGAGTGCAGCCTCGCCCTTAAGCCCCAAGGCCGGTGAGGCCACCCAGCACTGCTGGCAGGCGCTCAGTGGCTCTACCACCAGTTCGCCACTGGCCTGCTCGCTTACCATCAGCGCCAGGTCCAGCTCGTGTTCATGCAGGGCCCGCCACAGCTCGTGGGAGAGGTCGACACTGAACTCGAACTGCAGCAGCGGAAACTGCCGCTGCCAGCGCTTGAGCAGCGGCGCCATCCATAGCTGTGCCAGGGTATCAGCCACCCCGACCCGAACCACTCCTCGCTGGGGGGCGCTATCCCGCAGCTGGGCCTTCATCTCTTCGTGCACCGCCACCAGCTTGCGGGCAAAGGGGAGCAGCTGCATCCCCCTGGCCGTCAGCCGGGTACCACTCTTGTCCCGTTGGAAGAGCTGCACCCCCAGCTCCTCCTCCAGGCTGGCGATGCGGGCCGAGATCGCCGGCTGGGAAGCATGCAGCTGCTGCGCCGCCGCGTGGAAACTGCCGAGGCTGGCGACCTTGATAAAGCTGTTGAGGTTACGAATCCGCATCGTCAGCCGGTTCGAAGCCACTTACCCGGCGTAGCTGCAGCAGCAGGGACTCCCCCTCCTCCACCGCTAGCCCATCCTCGGTGAGCTCGTTCACCCGGGTCACGCCATCGACGCTTCCCAACGCGGACAGGTACTGCAGGATCTGCAACGGCTTGATCATCGCCAGCAGGTCCACCCCGCTCCACAGGGAGAGGAAGGAGATAATGCCGTAGGCACCCCAGTTGGAGACATCCGCCAGGATCAGCTCGTCACAGCCGGTGGCCGCCGGCACAATATCCAGTGCCTTGAGTGCATCGCTGACGTTGCCCATGCCGATCTCGTTACCACCATCGCCGATGGCGATGGTGGGACAGCTACCCTGCAGCAGGAAGGTGTCGAAGCAGGCGGTGCGGGCACTGATGCTCTCCCCGCGCATGTTGTAATAGCCGCCATCGCTCGCCATACCGGGGCGCTCGATAGAGATAATCGCCTCGGGCTGGAAATACTGCAGCGCCTTTTTCGCCTCCTCCTCGCGCTCATCGTGATCGCCGACACGGATCTCGTGCACCCGGTATTTGGCCGCCAGCGCGCGGGAGATGGGTGGACCGCACACGATCACCGGCTCCGCCCCCAACGCCTCCAGACTGTGGTAGAGAGCCAGGGCACCCACCGGCCCGTCGGTCTCGAAGGTATCCACCACAGGAAACCCGGTGCCGATCAGTACGACTCCCCGACACCCCCGCAGCATCTGTGCCGCCCGCAGGCAGTAGCCGGGCTCCAGCGCCGGTTGAACGGTTTTCATGCCGCGCAGGTTGCGCGCCACCAGCAGATCCTCGATACGGAGACTGAGCGCCAACTCTTCATCCGCACTCAGTTTTTTTCCATCAAGACGAGCATTTGTCATTTTTTAGTTCCAGTTCAAACCGGGTCAAGGGTCAGCCGCTGCCAGCGGGCCGCCGCCAACGCATTAAGATTGTGAGCCTGCTCCTGGCTGATCGCTTCAAAGCGCACGATGGCCCCCGGAGCAAGCTGGGCAAGGCGCGCGGTATCCAGGGCAATCACTGACCCCAGTTTGGGGTAGCCGCCAATGGTCTGCCGGTCGTTCATCAACACAATGGGCTGGCCGTCGGCCGGCACCTGGATCGCCCCGTGACAGATCCCCTCGGAGAGGATACCGTCCAGGGAGGAGGCGATCGCCGGCCCCTCGAGTCGAAACCCCATCCGGTCGGAGCGATCCGTCACCCGGTACTCCCCCTGAAAGAAGCGCAGCTGCTGCTCACGGCTAAAGGCGGCTTGCTGGTAACCCAGCACCACCCTGAGAGTAGCGGCGTCGCCGTAGCGGGGGCGCAGCGCCTGAGGCAACTGCCACAGCTCGACGCTGTGGGGCACCGTAAACGGCAGGCGATCGCCGGGCTTGAGGGGGCCGCCATTGAGCCCGCCCACCCCTTCGCGCACCACGGTTGCGGTACTGCCAAAACGGGGCGCCACATCAAAGCCACCGGCAATCGCCAGGTAGGCGCGGGTTCCTGTGCGGGCGTAGCCCAGCTCGATGCGATCGCCGACAGCGATGCGGTGGCTGCGCCACTGGCTAGCCCGCTGGCCATTTATCTTGAGATCCAGCTCGGCCCCGGTCACGGCAATCACCCCGTCCCCTTCGGACTCCAGCACCAGGCCGCCAAACCCTACCTCCAGAGCGGTGGCCCCGTCGCTATTGCCGCACAACCGGTTGGCCACCCGAAACGCCCATGGGTCGAGGGGACCGCCACAGGTGAGGCCTACGCCGTGGGCCCCGAAACGGCCACTGTCCTGCAGCAGGCTCAGCAGGCCCGGTTGCTTGACCACCAACGCACTCATACGACCTCCCCCAACTCGCCACCGAGCGCTAGGAAGCGCTCGCGGTCAATGGCTTCAAATCGAACCCGGTCCCCCACCGCCACCGGCATGCTGGGCTGCGCATCGGGATCAAACATCCGCTGGGGACAGAGACCAATCAGGTTCCAGCCACCTGGCGAGACCGCCGGGTAGACCGCCGTCTGCCGGTCCGCAATGGCCACAGCACCGCGGGGTACCCGCTGGCGGGGGGTGGCCAGGCGAGGCGCGGCGATGCGGGGATCAACCTCCCCCAGATAGGCAAAGCCGGGGGCGAAACCGATGGCATAGACCCGGTACTCGGTCTGCTGGTGCAGCCGCACCACCTCGTCGATGCTGAGCTCCGCCCGCTGCGCCAGCGCAGCCAGGTCCGGGCCCGCCTCCTCGGCGTAGTAGACCGGCAGGGTCACCAGCCGACCCTCGCCACTGGCGACCGTCTCCCCCGCGGCGGGCAGACCATGGATCGCCGCCCGCACCGCGAAGTGGTCGGTTTTCAGCGGATCGTAGATCACCAGCAGAGAGGCGTAGGAGGGCACCAGGTCCACCAGGGTCTCCCCCAGCCGCTCCCGCAGTGCCTGCGCCACCTGCTGCACCCGCGCCGACACCGCCGGCGTGGCCTGCTCGCCAAAGTAGAGGATCAGGGCGCTCTCGCCCGCAATCTCGACACGCATCAGGAGATCGCCTCCCGAATCGCTTCGATGGCCGCCACCCCCTCGGCGTTATCCCCGTGCACACAGAGAGTGTCGACGCTAAGCGACAGGCGGTGGCCACTGACCGTGGTAACCGTCTGCTCCTCGGCCAGCTGCTGTACCTGCTCCAGCATCCGCTCGCGGCTGTGCACCGCGCCGGTGCGAGTCCGGGCCAGCAGGCGTCCATCGTCGTCGTAACAGCGATCAGCAAAGGCCTCAAACCAGAGCTTGATCCCCTTGCGCTCGGCCTCCTCCCGGTGCAGCTCCGCCTGCGGCGTCGCCTGCAACATCAGCACCAGGGGGCGATGGTAGCTGGCGATGGCACCCATGATGGCCGCCCGCACCCCTTCGTTGGCCATCATGTCGTTGTAGAGGGCGCCGTGGGGCTTGACGTACTCCAGCTCCATCCCCTGCACCCGCGCCATGCCGTCGAGGGCCGACACCTGATACATCAGCAGCGCCTCGATTTCGTGGGGCTGACAGTTCATCGAGCGGCGGCCAAACCCCACCAGGTCGTGGTAGCCGGGGTGAGCCCCCACCATCACACCGTGCTGCTTGGCCAGGGCCAGGGTCTGTTGCATCACCACCGGATCCCCGGCGTGGAAACCGCAGGCGATATTGGCCTGATCGATATGGGGCATCACCATCGCATCCATGCCCATGGTCCAGGCACCAAAGCTCTCACCCAGATCGCAATTCAAACGTAACATCGTCGACTCCCGGTAACGCCTGGGCGTTACACTGATAGATTACTGTTTTTACATCACCGCCAGGCGGCTGTTGGGCAGGTCGGTCACCAGCATGCAGCCGGGGCTGTGGGTAATGCAGAAGGGAGGTCGCGCCTGCTCCAGCGCCACCTGAGGGGTCACCCCGCAGGCCCAGAACACCGGCAGCTCACCAGGCTGGATGGTGACGGCATCGCCAAAGTCGGGGCGGTTGATATCCGCCACCCCTATCAGCTGTGGGTCGCCCAGGTGCACCGGGGCACCGTGGACGGAGGGGAAGCGGGTGCAGATCTGTACCGCACGAATGGCATCGGCCGCCTTCATCGGCCGCATGCTGACCACCATGGAGCCACTGAAGCGGCCCGCGCCCTGGCAAGCAATGTTGGTACGGTACATGGGCACATTCACCCCTTCGGTGACGTTACGCACCTCCAGGCCATCGGCCAGCAGCGCCTCCTCGAAGGAGAAGGAGCACCCCAGAACGAAGGTGACCAGGTCATCGCGCCACTGGCTCCTGATATCGGTGACCTCCTCCACCAGCTTGCCGTCGCGGAAGATGCGGTAACTGGGGATATCGGTGCGGATATCCAGATCCGCCCCCAGGCTCGGCAGGCGATACTCTCCGGGGTTGGCCGCCATCCCCACCAGCGGGCAGGGCTTGGGGTTGAGCTGGCAGAACTGCAGGAACTCATTGGCCCAGTCGCGGGGCAGGATGCAGAGGTTGCCCTGCACAAAGCCGGGCGCAAACCCCGAGGTGTTGCCGGTGTGTTCACCACGGCGGATACGGTGACGCAGCTCCTGCGCACTGATGGATTGGGACATAAGAGAACTCCTGAAGGTCGGCAGCAGTGCCGAATAGCCACACGAAAAGCGCAGTGTCTCCCGCTCAGACGGGGCTGTCCAATGGATAGTTGTTGACACCACTGATAACTATTTTTTATCAGTTTGGCGAAATTGGCAACGGGGGGCTTGATAGCGCCCCTTGCGGAAACACCTAGGGGTTATCGCGCTCCGCCACCAGCTCTAGCTGCCCCTCGGGGGTAAGGGTCGCCCGCAGCTCCATCGGCTGGCAACAGACCGGGCAATCCTCGCTCCACTGCTGCTCCAGCTGGGTGACCTCAACCCACAGGGAGATCGCTTCACCACACCAGGGACAAGTGCAGCCGTAACAGTCGAGGGGATTCACGGATCCGTCCGTTTACTCGTTGATGCCCAGCAGCTCGACATCGAAGACCAGCACCGAACCCGGCGGGATCGAGCCCGCGGAGCGATTGCCGTAGCCCAGGGCGCTGGGGATAAAGAAGCGGGTCTTCTCCCCCACCACCATCAACTGAACCCCCTCGGTCCAGCCGGGAATCACCTGGTTGAGACCAAAGCTGATGGGCTCGCCACGCTCCACGGAGCTGTCAAACACCGAGCCGTCAATCAGGGTACCGTGATAATGCACCCGCACCCGGTCTGTCGCTCCGGGATGCTCGCTGCCGGTACCCGCCTGCAACACCTTGAACTGGAGGCCTGAGGCGGTGGTCTGCACCCCTTCCTGTTTGGCATTGTCCACCAGGAAGGCTTCGCCGGCGCGCACATTCTCGGCAGCCGCCTTCTGGTTTTTGGAGGTTACCGACTGGATTAAAAAGAACGCCGCCGCCACGATGGCGATCCCAAGCAGAATATTGACCACGCGTTTCACCTTAGTTTGACCTTGTGTTGAAATAGTAGAGAAAGCGCCCTGCCCCAGAGGGAGAGGGTGACCGTCGGCAGCGAGTGCCGGTGTTAACCTTCAGCGTTGGGGGTCACCCAGCAGCGCGACGTTTTCTCGGTGATAAAGGTATGGTTGTCGGGAATATCCCGATGCACAAAGCTCATCGCCCCGATGGTCACGTTATCACCGATACGCATACCGGAGCCAATAATACAGCTATTGGCACCCACGCTCACATTGTCACCAATGACGATGGGGTCGCTGCTCTTGTTGTCGGTGCCAATGGTGGTGTTCTGCAGGATCATGAAGTTCTTACCGATCCGCACCTGTTTAGTGATCACGATACCCACATTGTGCCCGATCATCAGCCCCTCACCGATCTCGGCACCGAGCATAATCTCAATGCTGTAGCGCCGCACCAGCCAGTCACCGATGCTGTTGCCGAGGGATTTGAGGGTACGGTTTTTACTGCCGTGCAGCTGGTTGGCGATGCGAAACCAGAACAGGTAGTTGCAGCGCTTGCTGCGCCGGGCGCGACGCAGCACCTTCCACCACGAGAAGCGCTTCTCCTTGCCACCAATGATCTCGGCGTGAAAATAATCCCTGAGGGTCGACATCCCCGGCTCCCGCGACGGCTGATAAGTGGCACGCATTGTACCTGCGCCTTTGCACCCCACCAACCCCTCCCCCCCTTACACGCTATTCGCTATGATAGGGCTCCCCCCAGCAAGGAGATGGCTATGCCCGCCCACAAGATTGCCGTAATCGCCGGCGACGGTATTGGACAAGAGGTGATGCCCGAAGGCATTCGCGCGGTGGAGGCCGCCGCCGCCGCCTTTGATATCGAGATCGAGTGGACCCACTTCGACTGGGCCTGCGCCGACTTCTACCAACGCCACGGCGAGATGCTGCCGCCGGACTGGTTCACCACCCTCAGTCAGTTCGAGGCGATCTTCTTCGGCGCCGTCGGCTGGCCCGAGGTGGTGCCGGACCACATCTCGCTGTGGGGCTCGCTGCTGCGCTTTCGCCGCGAGTTCGACCAGTACATCAACCTGCGCCCGGTCAAACTGATGCCCGGCGTGCCCTGCCCACTGGCGGGCAAGAAACCGGAGGATATCGACTTCCTGGTGGTGCGGGAAAACACCGAAGGGGAGTACTCCGATGTGGGCGGCATCCTCTATCCCGGTACCGAACGGGAGGTGGCGATCCAGCAGTCCAGCTTCTCCCGGCTTGGGGTCGATCGCGTGCAGCGCTTCGCCCTGGAGCTGGCGCGCCAGCGCCCCAAACAACACCTCACCTCCGCCACCAAATCCAACGGCATGGCGATCAGCATGCCTTACTGGGACCAGCGCATGGCCGAAAACGCCCGGGCCTTTCCCGAGGTACGGGTCGACCAATACCACATCGACATCCTGGCGGCCCGCTTTGTGCTTAGCCCCGAGCGCTTTGACGTAGTGGTGGCCTCCAACCTGTTCGGGGACATCCTCTCCGACCTCGGCCCCGCCTGCGCCGGCACCATCGGCATTGCCCCCTCCGCCAACCTCAACCCCGAACGCACCACCCCCTCGCTGTTTGAACCGGTGCACGGCTCTGCCCCCGATATCTTCGGCCAGGGGATCGCCAACCCCATTGCCACCATCTGGTCCGGGGCGATGATGCTCGACTTCCTCGGCAACGGCGAACCCCGCTACCGACAAGCCCACGACGCCATCCTCAGCGCCATCGAAGCCAGCCTGCTGGCGGGCCCTCACACCCCGGACCTGGGCGGCAGCGCCACCACCGAAGCGGTTGGGAACGCGATCGCCAACACCATCGCAAGCCACTAACCCCGCCGCACACACCACCGGGGGTGATCCGGCACCCCCGCTATTCATCCGCTTTATATCAGGGCCCCACCTCTCGGTCACCACCGGGATTCCTGTTACTGTTGAGCCTGACTGCTCACCGGCTGCGGTGGGCGACAGGACAACCACAGAAGATCCCTGCGAGGCCCCATGCCAGATTCATCCTGCACATCCATCCCTGTCAGCGCGCCGGTGGCCGCCGCCATCGTCGAGCTTCACGTTGCCCCGGGCGAGCGGGTCAACGCCGGACAGCAGCTGATCACCCTCGAGTCGATGAAAACCCAGTTCCGGGTCGATGCCCCCTGCAGTGGAACCCTTACAGAACTACACGTCGGTGTGGGCGACACCATCCAGAAAAGCACCCTTCTGGCGCACATCCAGCAGGTACGGGAGGGGGAATCGATGGGACACCCGCCGGAGACTGGCGCGGTGCAGGCGCCCATTGCCCCCTGCCGCGCCCTCGAGGAGCTGCAGCAGCGCCTGAGCAATACCCTCGACGGGGCCCGCACCGAGGCGGTGGAGAAACGCCACCGGCAGGGTTACCGCAGTGCGCGGGAGAACCTGGCCGAGCTCTGCGATGCCGGCTCCTTTATCGAGCACGGGCAGTTGGCGATTGCCGCCCAGCGCCAGCGCCACAGCCTCGACAAGCTGCGCACCGATACCGCCGCCGACGGGGTGATTACCGGTCTCGCCACCATCAACGCGGACCATTTTGGTGCAGCCAGCAGCCAGGTGGCGGTGGTGGTCAACGATTATTCGGTACTGGCCGGCACCCAGGGCTACTTCCACCACCACAAGCTCGACCGCATCCTCACCCTGGCTCGCCAGAACCGCCTGCCGGTGGTGATGTTTACCGAAGGGGGTGGCGGGCGTCCCGGCGATACCGACATCCACACCATGATTGCCGGCCTGCACCTGCAAACCTTTGCCCTGTGGGCGGGGCTCGAGGGGCTGGTGCCCCGCATCGCCATCAACAACGGCTACTGCTTTGCCGGCAGCGCCGCCCTGTTCGGCTGCGCCGACCTCACCATTGCCACCCGCAGCAGCTCCATTGGCATGGCGGGCCCGGCGATGATCGAGGGGGGCGGGCTGGGGCGCTTCGAGGCCTCCGAAGTGGGCCCTGCCGAGGTGCAGTGTACCAATGGCGTCATCGATATCCTGGTCGACGACGAAGCAGAGGCGACCCGCACCGCCCAGCAACTGTTGGGCTACTTCCAGGGAACACGGCCTGAGTGGAGCGCCCCTCCCCAGGAGTCGATCGGCAGCCTGATGCCGGAGAACCGACGTTTTGCCTATAAGGTGCGCGACCTCATTCACACCCTGGCCGATCGAGACAGCGTGCTGGAGCTGCGGGCCTCGTTTGGGCGCGCCCTCATCACCGCTTTCATTCGCCTCGAGGGCAAACCGGTCGGCCTGATCGCCAACGACTGCGGCGTGCTGGGCGGCGCCATTGACAGCGAGGCCGGGGAAAAGGCGGCCCGCTTTATCGAACTCTGTGATCGCTTCTCCATTCCACTGCTCTCCCTCTGCGACACTCCCGGTTTCATGGTGGGCCCCGACAGCGAGGCCCAGGGGGCGGTGCGCCGCCTGGCCAGTCTGTTCAGTGCCGGCGCCCGCTTCCGGCCACCACTGGCCTGCATTGTCCTGCGCAAGGGGTACGGGCTGGGGGCCATGGCAATGGCGGGGGGCAGCTTTCACCGGCCGATCTACACCGCCGCCTGGCCTCAGGGGGAATTTGGCGGCATGGGGCTGGAGGGGGCGGTACAGCTAGGCTTTCGCAAGGAGCTGGCGGCCGAGACGGACCCTGCACAGCGCGAAGCCCTCTTTAACAGCCTGCTGGATAAACTCTACGAAAACGGCAAGGCCACCGAGGCGGCCGCGTTCCTGGAGATCGATGCGGTGATCGACCCGGCCCACACCCGGCAGGTGGTGATCCGGGCGCTGGCCAGTGGCGCCAGCGGACGGGGGTGAGACGCTAGAGGGAGGCGGTCTGCCCACGTGGCAGGCGCCCCCCCACCAGCCAGTTGACCAGGTTATCGGCCAGGCGGCGGTTGTTCTCCTTCAGGAACCGGTTCTGGAAGATGGCGTCGTCGCCAAACACCACGATCTCACCCAACCCCATACTGACCGATACCGCCACCGGCCAAACGCCCACCGGGTTATGCTCCGGCGCACGGCGCCCCTCGAGGTCGATCCAGGCCTGTTCACCGGTAAAGGCGATGTTGGTGGCGGTCACCGCCGAGGCGTTCAGCGCCCAGGCGCCGTAAAGGTTGAAACTGTCGATCCCCTCAAACAGGGGGTGATCGCTGAGGCTGCGCACCGAAAAATCGAGCCCGTTCTGCCCTACGCTGTTATCCATATCGAACAACACACTGTTGGAAACCAGCACCCCCAGCCCCGCCAGCAGGGGGCCGTTGAGGGGGCCGACGTGGATCAGGATCGCTACCCGCCCTCCGCCATGGGCAAACTGGCGAATCGCGCGGATCTCCTGGTCGGAGTAAGCGGAAAAGGCGCCGGAGATGATCAGGCCATCGGCCGTCGCCAGATCGGCCTCGTTCAACTGTCGATGGTGGGTCTGCAGCCGGTGGCCGGCACCCTCGATCAGTGCGGCGAGGCCGCTGAGCTGCAGCTCGCCCTCACGCGTCACCGAGAAGCGCTGCCCGTGTCCCTCATCCACCAGTATGGTGGCGGCGGCGGCCGACAGGCTTAGGTGCGCACAGAGGGTAAAGGTCAGCAAGCGCATCAACTTGGTTAGCATGACAGAGTCCATCAATGGTTGGGGCAAACCGCAGTTTACCCGATTCCTGCCCCCCTTGCCTTAGGCGTAATCGTACGCTCCTCCGGCCCTGAGGGCCCGCTGGTAGGCGGGTCGTTGATGCACCCGCTCCACCCAGGCGGAGATATGGGGGTGCCGGTCGCCCAGCGCGCCGCGGGCGCGGCTCGCCTCCAGCGGAAAGCTCATCTGGATATCCGCGAGGGTGATCCGGTCACCGGCAAACCAGCAATTCTTCGCCAGGTGCTGCTCAATAAAATCCAGGTGGGTACTCAGGTTAGGCGCGATGTACCCCGCCACCGCCTTGCCGACGATCATCTTCGCTACGGGCCGGATAAAGAAGGGCATGGGCGCCGTTGCCATGCTATCCAGCACCAGTTTCATCACCATAAAGGGCATCAGGGACCCCTCGGCGTAATGCAGCCAATAGCGACTCTGCAAGCGCTCTGCCTCACCCTCGGGTTGCAGGCGCCCCTGTCCATGCTGCTCCAGCAGGTACTCGATGATGGCACCCGACTCCGCCACCGTCACCTTACCCTCGGTAATCACCGGCGACTTCCCCAGCGGATGCAGCTTGCGCAGCGCCTCCGGCGCCAGCCGGGTGACCCGATCACGCTCATAACGTTTTACCTCATAGGGAATCTCCAGCTCTTCGAGCAGCCAGAGGATACGCTGGGATCGCGAGTTATTGAGGTGATGCAGCACAACCATAGGGAGGCTCCTGAAACGAATGGAAAGGCGAAGTCAGCCTACCCCCATCCCGGCGTAAGCGCCAGCAAAGGGGCTAGCACGCGCCGCCTCGGGACGGAGCCGGAGTTACTCTAAGAGGTCCTGACCGCGGCGCCAGCCGCTTGACCAGCAGCAACAGTGAGGGTCCCTGCGCTTCCAACTGCAGCTGTTTGAGGGGGCGGAAACCAAGCCGGTTAAGCAGGCCAATGGAGTCCTCATTGAGCGGGTCCACCAACGCCAGCACCCGCGGCAACTGCAACCCGTCACGGGCGTAGTCGAGCACCCTTTGGCTGGCCTCGCGGGCATACCCCTGGTGACGAAACTCCATCAGCAGGGCATACCCCAGATCCGGCATCTCCAACGGCTCACGACACAGGAGGCCGCAGACCCCTATCATCGCTCCCGTCTGCCGCAACCCCACCCGCCACAGTCCAATGCCGTGCCGGCTATAGCTCTGCAGCGGGCCCCGGCGAAGGTAATCGCAGGCGTCCTCCAGGGTGCGCACCCCTCGATCGCCGATAAAACGCAGGAAGTCGGCGTCGTTGAGCAGCCGCAGGATATCCCCGGCGTCCGCCAGCCGCAGGGGGGTGATCTCTAACCGCTCACTGGTCAGTCGCTCAATCAATGCCTGACACCTGTATCGCCTTACCGTCGCCGTTACCCGGCGGGGGGCCAAACCTGATCCACCCGCTGCTCACCGAGGAACCAGACCCGCACAAAGGGGCCTGGGTCCGCCGCCACCAGGGCGCGAACCTGAGCCTCCAGTGCGCCGTCCTCAACCCCCAGCCTCCCCTGGGTATAACAGAGCAGTTCCACCGGCAGCTCAACCGGATACTGTTTGCCCAGTTTGTTGTGCACGATACGTTCGACCGCCTCCGTGGCACGGGGCTCGCCGCGGCGCTCGATAGCCACCGCATCCGGTTTGAAGAG
The DNA here is from genome assembly GCF_003864255.1 of Aestuariirhabdus litorea. Taxonomy (NCBI): domain Bacteria; kingdom Pseudomonadati; phylum Pseudomonadota; class Gammaproteobacteria; order Oceanospirillales; family Aestuariirhabdaceae; genus Aestuariirhabdus; species Aestuariirhabdus litorea. Next base: position 937,944 of record NZ_QWEZ01000002.1, on the reverse strand, counting down.
GCGTTCATCGCACAACTCGGTCAACTCGAAGTAGACCCAGTCACCGTTAAGGTACTGGCAGCGTATATCAGGTTTGGGGGGGTAACATTTGCGCACGCTATGGAGGGCAACCGGCAGCCCCGAGGCGCGTACAAAAGCCTCAAACACACGGACCTCCTCGACCCCCTTCTCCCGCTCCGTCATCGACCCTCCCTGGTCACCCACATGCCTTCGCCCCTCCACCACTGCCTTTATTCACTATAACGCAGCCGCAAAAAAAGGGCCTGCAAGCAAGCCCTTTGACCCTCGGAGGCACGCGCCTGATCAGCCCCTGGGGCGACGGTCGCTGTTGATAAACTTGGCGACAAACACGGCGGTGCCGTGGAGTTCGAAGGAGCGTTTCATCAGCCGCGTCAGGGCCGCCATCAGCAGATCGTAGTCCCCAAACAGCTGGGTGCTCATTCGATTGGGAATCACCTCCAGCCCCGGTTCACGGGCGAGCTCATCGATCAGCGCCAGTATCGGCCGCTTGTACTCGTCCTGTAGCGGATAAAAACTGATCTCTACCGACAGTTCCATCACTATCCCTCCTGCAAGGTTTTGAGGAATGCCTCCGACTCCGCAATGGATCGCTCCATCTCTGCCACCAGGCGGCCGACATCGGTCTGGATGGTTTTCAACTCCCCCTTGAGGGCGTCGATGGCACGGGCATTGAGGTTGTGCTTGAGGAACAGCACCTGATCCTGCAGCACCGACAATACCGGTTGCATTCTGGCTTCCGAGCGTCGCATCGCCTTGATCAGGCTCTGGTATTTGCGTTCGGTGGCCACCAGTTTGCTTTGGCTCTGCTTGCGCAGGCTGGCGTTGGAGTAGAGTTTCAGCTCCTCGCGCCACTCATCGAACAGCGCCTCGGAAACCGACTCCACCGCGGCGATGCGATCGCTCACCTCGGTCGCCGCATCGCGGCTGGCTTCATACTCGCTGTTCAGCTCATCGTACTTATCGGCCAGCGGCTGATCCTCGACAGTCACCACCGAGCGGTAGCGCTCCAGCGCCGATTTGAACTGGTCGCGCGCCTCCCCCTGGGCATCGCGGGCCTCCTCGACCCGGTCGGCCATGATATCGCGTTTGTGGATACCCACCTGCTCCATGGCGCTGTAATAGGCACTCTGGCAACCGGCCAATAACAGGGCGGCGAGGACCAGGGCCGCGCGTCCAATGCTGTTCATTCTCTCTCCTGCTTTACGATGGTCGCGCTAGAGCGCATTCAAAATGGTTTCGGCGCTGCTGAGGTCGATCCCCTTCTCGTCCACATTCAACAACTCGATGACGCCATCATTGACGATCATCGCGTAGCGCTGGCTGCGGGTACCCATTTGAAAGGCCGAGGCGTCCTTGGTGAGCCCCAGCGCCGAGGCCAGCTCGGCGTTGCCATCGGCCAGCATGATGATCGCCTCAGCGTTCTGGGCCTGGCCCCAGGCGGCCATCACGAAGGCATCATTGACCGAGGTACAGATGATGCTATCCACCCCCTTGGCCCTGATGGCATCCGCCTGCACCACAAAGCCCGGCAGGTGGGTACGGGAGCAGCCCGGAGTGAAAGCGCCGGGTACCGCAAACATCACCACCCGCTTGCCCGCAAACAGCTCATCGGTGGTCACCGGCTCCGGCCCCTCGGGCCCCATCACCCGCAGACTGACGGAGGGAATTCGATCGCCTATCTGTACGCTCATAACTTGCCCCTTTGGTTATCCTTGAGGGTGCGATGGTGCACCGTCCAAACAGTCTATGCCCCTGCCCCCGGGAGTCAAGCGAAGGGGGGGGCCGCAACGGCCCGGCAACACCCACAGAAATGAGAAGTGCTCGGCTATGGCAACAGGGTCAGCCGAACAGGCTCAGTAACGGCGGCAGAATCAAGGCCGTGATCGCCGCTGACAACGCCATCGCCAGTCCGGAAAAAGCCCCCATCTGCTGGCTGACCTGAAAGGCGCGGGCGGTGCCAATGCCGTGGGCGGCCACTCCCATGGCAACCCCCTTGACGCTGTCATCACGAATCCCGATCAGGCTAAGCAACCGGGTTCCCGCCACCGCCCCCAGAATGCCCGTACTGACCACCAGCACCGCTGTCAGCGAGGGGATACCACCGATCTGCTCCGATATCCCCATGGCCACCGGCGCGGTCACCGACTTGGGGGCCAGCGACAGCTGCCCTTCGAGGCTGGCCCCCAGTCCACGGGCAATCAACAGGGCGCTGAGTGCGCCGGTGACACTGCCCGCCAACAGCCCCGCCAGCAGCGGCCACCAGATGCGCCGCAGGCGCGCCCACTGCTGATAGAGCGGCACCGCCAGCGCCACCGTGGCCGGCCCCAGCAGGAAGTGGACGAACTGCCCCCCTTCAAAATAGGTTTCGTAGCGGGTGCCTGTGGCCATCAGCACCGCAATCAACAGCGCCACACTGGTCACCACCGGGTTGAGCAGCGGTCGCCCACCCGAACGCTGGTAGAGCCGGTAGGCCAGGCTGTAGGCCACCAGCGTCAGCGTCAGCCCCAGCAGCGGAGTGGCACTGAGGTAGACCCAGATTTCCATCAAATCGGGCTCAATCATGTTCATCACCCCGTCGCACTCTGCCTTTCATCAACCACTGCATCACCAGCGCCGTGGTCACCATACCAATCAGGGTACTGGCCACCAGCGCTACCAGCAGCGGCATCCACTCGCTCCCCAGGCGGGTAAAGTGGGCCATCAGCCCTACCCCGGCGGGTACAAACAGCAGCGACAGGTGGGCAAGCAGCGCGCCGGCGGCGGTATCGACCGAGGGCAGTACCTCCCCCCGCGCCAGCAGCCACAGCAGCAATAAACACATGCCCACCACCGGGCCGGGTACCGGCAGCGCGAGCAGCCGCACCGATACCTCGCCCGCCAGCTGGCACAGCAGTAACAGTGTGATTCCGTTTAGAAACGCGATGGCGCACCTCGCAGAGGGTCCGACAACCCTGATGGCAATGAGCAGAAAGGGATCGCCCCTGGCGCCCCTCCTTCAGTATAGAGCGCCCAACAGCCCCCATCGACACTGGCCCCTGACGGCGTTTCCACAGGGTGGAAGGCGGGGCTCAGGGCGCGGAGGGAGCCAGCCAGTAGATAGCCACCACCACCAACGCCGACATCAGCACCGTATAGCCCAGGTTCATTCGCATGATCTGGAAAGAGTCGACCCCATAGCGCCCCTGCACCCCCAGGTTCATCCCCGACAGGGGACCCACCACCGACCCCAGCGCCCAGGCGGAGAGAAACACCAGTGCCAGCAGGCTGTGGTCCGGCTGCAGCGGCGCCAGCAGCGAGCCCACCAACGCAATACTGATGATGGGGTGCACCCCGAGTATCGACACCAGTACGATTCCGAGGTAGGCGATGGAGGCCTCCAACGCACCAAACTGCTGCAGCGGAAACTGACTGGCGAAAGTGCCCGAGAGCCGCTCAAGTCCATAGCCCAACACCCCGGCGGCCTGGAACAACGCCAACTCGTTGCCCATCTGTGGAAGCCTCTGGCGACAGTGATTACTGACGCGCACGACCACGCCAGCGCGTCGCGCTACCAGCACCAATAGCGCCAGCAGGGGGGCGAGCAGGGTGATCAGCGTCAACACCGACAGCGCCGGGTAGATGACCCGGGCGATAAAGACTGCTGCCGCCAGCGACAGGGGGAGCCAGAGCCCTCCATAGTGCATCGGGTAGCCGGTAAACTCCGCCACCGGCCCCTTGTCCCCCCGGCTCAGCTGCCAGCCGGTCAGCAGCAGCGCCGCCGCGGCCAGGGGCATCCCCACCAGCCACAGCCTCGGCAGGCTGGCCTCGGGGGCGTAGCTCAGCGCCACCGCCATGGCGGCAAAAAAGGGAGACCAGAAGGCCGCTGCGGAGAAGCCCCGCACCAGCACCACCACCTGGGCCGGCGTCAGTCGAAGCTGGCGTGCGATGCGGTCGCCGATAATGAAAATCGACGACAGGTTAATCACCGCCCCAAACAGATGCACCGCCAGCAGGGTGGAGGCTACCGCGCGCTTGCCGCGGGGAAGGCGCTCCCCCGCCTCCTGCTCTGGGCGGCTGATCAGCGCCAGGAAACTCACCGCCACCAGCATCGATATAAGGCTGCTGTTGCCTGCCAGCAACTGGGGCAGATCCAGCTCAGCCCCCCGCCGCAGGCTCCAGAGCAGGGTGCCGCCTCCGGCCGCCAACAGCAGCAGGGTCTGCACCCGGTTGCGCTTTCCGAGTCTCGGCCAGAGCAGCACAACCGCGCCCCAATAGACGATGCTGGCCAGCGCCAGCGGCACCGCCAGCCCCAGGGATGAGGCCATCACCAGCAGCAGGCCGCACAGGATCAGCGCACCGGCCAGACCCGGTGCCCGCCGCAGCCAGGAAGATTCCGGATTCACGTCCGATCCGACCAGAGCGCCAATCCATTGCCGACAGGGTCGGCTAAGTGGAATCGGCTTCTATCGGCAAAGCGAAATACAGACTTAAGGATCGTCCCCCCGGCGGCACTCGATACCCGGCCGGAGCGGTAGAGGCCTTGCTCCATACCAATGCCGGTGAAGGCGCAGCAGTCCGGCCCGTAGTCGACGAACGGCCAGCCGAAGAGCACGCTAAAAAGCGCCTTGAGAGCGGCCAGGTCCTGTGCCGGGAACTCCAGGGAGTTGAACGATTCGTGTTGCGGCACAGCGGGCTCCTTATCCGCGCAGGCTAGTCCTGTCGTAACGACAGAATATAGCCGGTTTGCGGGTCGATATCACCGGCCAGGGTCTGCTGGTACACCCGTTCGGCGGCCTCGCCACCGAGCGCCTCCTCCACCCGCATCCAGCCCCCCACAAAGTCCAGGAAGGTTGCCCAGGCAGTGGCGACCCTCTGCTGGAAGGCGGCGCCTCCCCACTCCTTGAGGCGTTTTTGAGCCTGGGTGGGGGCAAAGAACATCTCCGGTGCCGCTCCGGGCAGTTCGGCGGGGGCCCCCGCGCGGGCGTCCCAGTGGGCGGCACCCACCAGGCAGCTGTAGGTCAACTGGGTATCGAAGTGGCGGTGGAGCCGACCCAGCAGCTCGCCCATGCCGGCAAAGTCGACGATCGCGGTGGCCACCCCGGGGTCCAGGCTCTCCACCGCTCCGTACTCCAGCACGCGATCGTAACAGCCGAGTGACTCGACAAAGGCGCGGTTTCGGGCTGAGGTCAGGCCGACCACCTCATAGTCCAGCGTGCGCTGGTCACGCTGCTGGCTCAGCAGAAAGGCCATCCCCAGCGCCGTCTTGCTGGAGGCGCTGGTCAGCACCAGGGAGCGGGCGCCGAACAACTGGTTGTCGATAAAGAAGTCATCCAGCAAAAAGGAGGTGGTAAAGAGGGGGCGCAGCAGCATCTGCAGTGCTTCGGTATCGGCGCGGTAGATGGGGTCCACCGCCGAGCGGATGTACTGGTTATAGATCACCGGCAGGCTGCGTCGGTGCTCGCTGCCATCCACAAAACTGGCATCGCTGACCTGCACCGGTTCCACCCGCAGGTGGGAGGCCATGGGGTAGTAGCCGTAGATGCGCTCTCCCACCTCGATCCCCTCGCAACGGGAGGCGATGACATCGGCAAAGCCCCACACGGGTATGATCCCTTCCTCGCCCTCGGCCGGGAAAAACTCCCAGTAGCGCAGCGCCTTGCCCATGGCCGCGTAGGTGATGTTGTTGGCGGTAAATGCGAAACGGTCAACCGCCAGCAACAGCTGGCCCGGTTGCAGCTGTTCCGGGGTCGGGGCGGGAGCACTCAGCTGCCGGCTCTGCTCGAAGTGGCGACGGTTCACCACAAAGGTTCGCTGCTGGGTGGAGGGGGCTGGGGATCGGTTCATGGGGACTCCTGCATAGGGGATTCAACGGTGGCGTCTACCCGAATTGTGAGCCTTTCTTCCACAACTGCGACTGCTATCAGGGTTGTGAATACCCAACAGAAAGCGGGCCCTATGGCCCGCCTCTGTATCGCCGCTGCGAGTTACCCCTAGCGATAGCTGTCGGTGGTCGGGCAGCTGCAATGGAGATTGCGATCCCCATAAACGTTGTCGATACGGTTGACGCTGGGCCAGAACTTGCCTTCGGCCACCCAGCTCAGGGGGTAGGCCCCCTGCTGCTTGCTGTAGGGACGATCCCAGTTCTCATCCATGATATCAGCGAGGGTATGGGGGGCGTTCTTGAGCATGTTGTTGTCGGCATCGAGGGTGCCGGCCTCCACCTGGGCGATCTCGCTGCGGATGGCGATCATGGCATCCACAAAGCGATCCAGCTCCGCCTTGGACTCACTCTCGGTGGGCTCGATCATGAGAGTACCGGCCACCGGGAAGCTCATGGTGGGGGCATGGAAGCCGAAGTCGATCAGGCGCTTGGCCACATCCTCCTCACTGATACCGGAAACCGCCTTCAACGGCCGCAGGTCGATGATGCACTCGTGGGCGACACGCCCGTTGCGCCCGCTGTAGAGCACGGGGTAGTGCTCGCCCAGGCGCCTGGCCATGTAGTTGGCGTTGAGGATGGCTGTTTCGGTTGAGGTGCGCAGCCCCTCCGCCCCCAGCATGCGGATGTAGGCCCAGCTGATCGGCAGGATGGAGGCGCTGCCCCAGGGCGCGGCCGACACCGCCCCGCTATCGGGGTTCGGCCCCTCCAGCTTGACCACCGAGTGGTTGGCCACGAAGGGGGCGAGGTGCGCCTTGACACCGATCGGACCCATACCGGGACCGCCACCCCCGTGGGGAATGGCAAAGGTCTTGTGCAGGTTCATGTGGGAGACATCGGCGCCAATCAGTCCCGGCTTGGAGAGTCCCACCTGGGCATTGAGGTTGGCGCCATCCATGTACACCTGGCCCCCGTGCTGGTGAATGATGTTGCAGATCTCGATGATCTCCTCCTCGTACACCCCGTGGGTGGAGGGGTAGGTGATCATCAGGCAGGAGAGGCTGTCGGACAGCTCCTCGGCCTTGGCCCTGAGGTCGGCGACATCGACGTTACCCTTGCTGTCACACTCCACCACCACCACTCGCATCGAGGCCATCATGGCGCTGGCGGGGTTGGTGCCATGGGCAGAGCTGGGGATCAGGCAGACGTTACGGTGCCCTTCGCCACGGCTCTCGTGGTATTTGCGGATCGCCAGCAGGCCGGCGTACTCCCCCTGGGCACCGGAGTTGGGCTGCATGCAGATCGCATCGAAGCCGGTGATCTCCTTCAGCATCGCTTCCAATTCCGCGATCATCTGCTGGTAGCCTGCGGTCTGGGAGGCCGGGGCAAAGGGGTGCATGTTACCGAACTCGGCCCAGGTCACCGGAATCATCTCACTGGTGGCGTTAAGCTTCATGGTGCAGGAGCCCAGCGCAATCATCGAGTGAGTTAGCGACAGGTCCTTGTTTTCCAGCCGTTTGAGGTAGCGCAACATCTCGGTTTCGGAGTGGTAGCGGTTGAACACCTCGTGGGTGAGAATCGCCTCCTCCCGCTTGAGGGCTGCAGGAATCGCACTGCTTTCAGCGTCCAGCGCCGCCACACTGAGGCCGTGGCCGGCGCCCAGCAGAATCTCCCACAGGGTCTCGACATCGGACCGTGAGCAACACTCGTTGAGGGAGAGGGTGACCACGCCGGCATCGCCGGCATAGAGGTTGTAACCGGCCGCTTCGGCCGCCGCCAGCAAGGCCTCCCGGCGCTCGCCGAGGTCGAGACTGAGGGTATCAAAGTAGCTGCTGTTGAGCGGTGCCAGCCCCCCCTGCTTGAGGCCGCGGGCGAGAATATCGGTCAGGCGGTGGACCCGATTGGCGATCCGCTTGAGCCCTTCGGGGCCGTGGTAGACCGCGTAGAAGGCGGCCATATTGGCCAGCAGGACCTGGGCGGTACAGATGTTACTGTTGGCCTTCTCGCGACGGATGTGCTGCTCGCGGGTCTGCATAGCCATGCGCAGGGCCGGGTTACCGCGGCTGTCCACCGACACCCCGATGATACGCCCGGGCATGGAGCGCTTGTACTGATCACGGGTGGCGAAGAAGGCCGCGTGGGGGCCGCCAAAGCCCATGGGCACACCGAAGCGCTGGGCGCTGCCCAGCACCACATCGGCCCCCAGGGTGCCGGGGGAGGCCAGCATCACCAGCGCCAGGATATCGGCCGCCACACAGACGATCGCCTTGCGCTCCTGCAGACTGGCGATCAGCTCGCGGTCATCGCGCAGCGAGCCATCGCGGCAGGGGTACTGCAGCAGCACCCCGAACAACTCCTGCTCGAGGGCCTGCTCGGCAGCCCCCACCATCACCTCAAAGCCGAAGGCCTCGGCGCGGGTCTTGACCACATCGATGGTCTGCGGCAGGCACAGTTCGTCGACAAAGAAGAGGTTGCTCTTCTTGTTTTTGGAGACCCGCTTGGCCAGGGCCATCGCCTCCGCCGCCGCGGTGGCTTCATCGAGCAATGAGGCGCTGGCCAGGTCCATACCGGTCAGGTCCATGGTCATCTGCTGGAAGGTGATCAGCGCCTCCAGGCGCCCCTGGGCCACCTCGGGCTGGTAGGGGGTGTAGGCGGTGTACCAGCCGGGATTCTCCATCACGTTGCGCAGGATCACGTTGGGCACCAGGGTCTCGTGGTAACCCATGCCGATCAGCGAGCGTTTGAGCCGGTTTTTCGCTGCCACCTGCTTCAGGTACCCCAGGGTCTCCGCTTCGGTGCAGGCCCCTGCCAGCGCCAACGGCTCGGGCAGGCGAATACTGCGAGGGACCGTCTCGTCAATCAGCTCGGCGAGGGAATCAACCCCCAGGGTGTCCAGCATCTGCTGGCGCTCCTGGGCATCGGGACCGACGTGGCGCTCAATAAACTCGCCGCTGTTTTCCAATTGCTCGAGGGTGGGGTGGCTAGGGTGACTCATGACGAAATCCTGCAGGAAAAGGGTAGATCAATGAGGATTGACCAGATACGACGAAGCCCCAAAACCGGGTTTCAGGGCTTCGTCCATTAAGAGGCTGACGGGCTGAAGCCTTACTCCTCGGCTTCACACACCTCGGCATAGGCATCGGCGTCGAGCAGCTCTTCCAGCTCGGCGGTATCGCTCAGTTTTACCTTGAAGAACCAGCCGTCACCATAGGGGTCGCTGTTGACGGTTTCGGGGGCATCCTCCAGCGCTTCGTTGATGGCCACCACCTCGCCAGAGACGGGAGCGTAGACATCCGATGCGGCCTTGACCGACTCCACAACGCCGGCGTCCTCGTCACGGGAGAGTTCGGCCCCCACTTCGGGCAACTCCACGAACACAACGTCACCCAGCAGCTCCTGGGCGTGGTCCGTAATACCGATCACGGCGGTGCCATCGGCTTCCACCCGGATCCACTCGTGGGATGACACGTAACGCAACTCACTCGGTATGTTGCTCATTCTCTGGCTTCCTCTTGGTTTCAATAATCAGTAAATGGACGCAGAACTACAGTTATAGCCCAAGCTCGGCAAAAGGTCTGCCCAGCGCGGATCAAACCGGCGCCACCCTTGCCCCTGCCCGGATGGGCCGGCAAAAAGGGCGATTTTAGCGGTTAAGTCGGCAGCGGGGCAAGCGACCCCGGGACAGGCAGCCGAGGACTTACCCCAGTCCGTGGCCCGCTCAGTGGCGTGCCGAGCGGCGCATCAGCAGTACCACCGGGATCAGCCCTACCAACACCAGGGTAAAGGCGGGCAACGCCGCCCGCTCCCACTCGCCTTCGGAAGTCATCTCGAAGATACGCACTGCCAGGGTATCCCAGCCGAAGGGGCGCATCAGCAGAGTGGCGGGCATCTCCTTGAGCACATCGACAAACACCAGCAGGGCAGCGGTGATCAACGAGGGGCTCAGCATCGGCAGGTAGATGCGCCGCACAATGCCCATCGGCGGTTCGCCCAGACTCTGGGCAGACTCCAGAATGGAGGGGCGAATGCGCTGCAGGCCCGACTCGACCGGCCCAAAGGCAACCGCCAAAAAGCGGATGCCGTAGGCCACGATCAGCGCCAGCAGGCTACCCATAAACAGCTGCCGCCCCTCGAACCCAAGCCACTGCTGGAGGGGGATGGCGATGGTGCCATCCAGCCAGGTAAAGGCCACCATGATGCCTACCGCCAGCACCGAGCCCGGCAGCGCATAGCCGAGGTTAGCGATGCTGACCGAACCCGCCACCCAGCGATCCCGATGCTGCCGCTGGGCGTAGGCCAGCAGGACTGCGGTGGTCACCGTCATCACAGCGGCGATGGCACCCAGCCCGAGGGTCTTGGCCACCAGCCCCAGGTAGCGGCTGTCGAGGTCCTCGAAGGCGTCGGTAAAGATCCACACCAGCAGCTGGATGATCGGCACCACAAAGGCGCAAATCACCACCAGCCCCGCATAACCGCTGGCCAGCCAGGCCAGGGGGGCGCGCAGGCGATAGACCTGGCGGATATGGCGCCGTTCGCTTTCTGCAAAACGCGCCTTGCCTCGCGCCCGGCGCTCCACTAACAGCGCAATGGCGACAAACAGCAGCAGCAGCGAAGCCAGCTGGGCCGCCGCCTGCAGATTAAAGAAGCCGTACCAGGATTTGTAGATAGCGGTGGTAAAGGTGTCGTAGTTAAAGGAGGAGACGGCGCCAAAGTCGGCCAGGGTCTCCATCAGGGCCAACGCCAGGCCGGCGGCGATGGCCGGACGCGCCATCGGCAGCGCCACCTTCCAGAACGAACGCCAGGGGCCCATGCCCAGGATACGCGCCGAGTCCATCAGCCCCCGCCCCTGGGCAACGAAGGCGCTGCGGGCCAGCATGTAAACGTAGGGGTAGAACACCAGCACCAGTACCAGTATCACCCCGCCGGTCGAGCGCACCGGGGGGAACCAGAGATCCCGCCCGAACCACTCCCGCAGCTGGGTCTGTACCGGGCCGCTGAAATCCAGCAAACCGATAAACACAAAGGCCAGCACATAGGCTGGCACCGCGAAGGGGAGCATCAAGGCCCAGTCAAACCATTTGCGCCCCGGAAATTCGCACATGGCGGTGAGCCAGGCCAGGCTGACCCCCAACAGGGTCACCCCCACCCCAACCCCCAACAGCAGGATCAGGGTATTACCCAGCAGTCGCCCGAGCTGGGTTTCGATCAGATGCAACCAGACCTCGGTCTGCACCGTGCCCCAACTGATGAACAGCACCAGAAGGGGCATCAGCACGATGGCGGCGATGGCCAGGGCAATGAGCCGCCAGCGTCCCTGGTTGGTCAACAATCGTAAAATCAAACCCACTCCTTATAAACGACAAAGGACGCCCTGTTTACACAGAGCGTCCGCAAACAGCGCCCATTGCCCGACTAGCGGTAACCGGCGCGATCCATCAACTTGATGGCTTCGGCCTGACGACTGCCGGCCACCTCGACGTTGAGGTCATCCTGCTTGAACTCACCCCAGGCCGCCACCATCGCCGAAGGCTTAACGGCGGGGTTGGCCGGGTACTCCATATTACCGTCGGCAATCAGGTTCTGGGCCTCGGCGCTGCTCATCCACTCGAGGAACTTGACCGCTCCCGCGACATTCTTGGAGTATTTTGTGACACCGGCACCGGAGACGTTGACGTGAACGCCACTGGTCTGCTGGTTGGCAAAGAAGAGCTTCAGCTTAATGGAGGGGTCCTTCTTCTCCAGGCGCCCGAAGTAGTAAGTATTCACGATCGCCACATCGCACTGGCCAGCAGCAACCGCGTCCATCGCCTTGGTGTCGTTGGAGAATACGGGAGCCGCCAGGTTGTCGACCCAGCCCTTAACGATGGCTTCGGCCTGCTCCTCGCCGTGGCGCTCGATCAGGGTGGCCACCAGCGACTGGTTGTACACCTTCTTGGAGGTTCTCAGGCACAGGCGCCCTTTCCACTGGGGCTCCGCCAGTGCTTCATAGGTGGAGAGTTCGGCCGGCTTCACTCGCTCGCTGGAGTAGACCAGTGTACGGGCCCGTACAGACAGACCAAACCACTCATTATTGGTGGCCCGCAGGTGCGCGGGGATATTCTGCTCCAGCACACTTGACCCAACCGGTTGCAGAACCCCCTGCTTGGCCGCCTGCCAGAGGTTGCCCGCATCCACGGTGATTAACAGGTCTGCGGGGGTGTTGGCCCCCTCGGCCTGCAGGCGAGCCAGCAGCGGACCCTCCTTATCGGTGACAAACTTGATCTCGACGCCGGTCTTGGCGGTGTAGGCATCGAACAGAGGCTTGATCAGCTGCTCATTGCGGGCCGAATAGACCACCAGCTCCTCAGCAGCCAGGGCCAGGGTGCTGCTTGCAGAGACCAGCGCCGCAGCAGCCATTGCTACCCAGTTTTTGCGTACAGTTATCGTCATTGATGAACTCCCTTTAAGAATCCGATTGCAGTTGGCAGCAATGATAATGATTCCCATTTAATAATCAAGCTAACTGAGAATGATTATCCATAACTTTTTTTGGCGCCACGTTGCTCCAGATCAATAAAGAGCTTCTTTCGCCCCCCGACCCCGGTGTCACGCCCCCTGCCGCGGGCCTATCAGGGCGCCACCGGCGATCAGCCCCTGGGCCGAATAATAGGTCAGCATGATCCACAGGCTGGCGGAGGGCAGCGGTTGCATAAAGCGGTCGAGGGCGATGAGGGAATCCGATAAAAGAAAAAGCATGGCCCCCAGCGCCACCAGGGGATGGTTGCCCCGTCCCAGCAGGGCACACAGGGCCATCAACAGGATCACCACCATATAGGCCACCACCGGCACCTGCATCTCCCCCAGCAGCGGCAGCAGGCGGATCAGCAACAGGGTGATCGCCGCCAGCATCAGCAAGGCCAGCAGCAGTCGAGGCAGGGATCCGACGGGCCTGCCCGCAAAGGCGGCAATATAAAACAGGTGAGCGACCAGAAAGCTGACCAGCCCCGGCACGAACTGGCCCCAGGCCAGCAGCAGATCCCCCACCGAAGAGCACAGCAGCCCCACTACCACCCACCGGTGGCGGGCCTGCTCTCGGCCGCTAAAGACCAGCCAGGCCAGTAGCCAGATCGGCAGCGCCTTGAGGGCAAAATCCAGGATAAAGGGCTGCTGCCCCAGCGTCAGCAGATAAGCCAGTGCCAGCAGCACAAACAGGCTCCATGGGGCCATTCGAGTGTAGCGAGTATCCGTCACGTTCCGTCTCCTGTCGGGCATCAAAGCGGGGACCTTACGCGCCCGCAGACTGAGCAAGCGCCTATTCCCTATACGCATAAGCCGCATGCAGGAGTCGAGTATTACGGATTCAACGCCGGGTTACAAAGGGACAAACTGAGGGTTATGTGCAGGAGACCCCATCATGACCGCTTCCCTTATAAGCATCATACTGGAGATCGACCAGCTGACCGGTTCGATTGAACGTTTACAGAGACAGCAGATAGATACCCGTGATCCATGCCGGTGTGGTTTCACGGATGGACGCAACGAACTGGCCAATTACACCACACGCGCCCTGGGTCGGCTTCGCCTGGAGCTTATGGGGATGCACCTGGAGCAGGACAACACAATCGCGAACACCCGGCGTAAACAGGCCCCGCCTCGTTCCTGAGACGCTACCCACCCCTTAACAGTATTCGCTTTTTGACGCAGGCGAACCTATTCGGCCGCTGTCGGTGCGTTACCACCACTGGTTGCCTTGTTTCCGCGCTGGCCACCCTGCTTGCCACCACTACGACGAGGTCGACGTCCGCGGCCGTTATTGGAGTTGCCTCCACCACCGCCACCGCCACTACCACTGCCGCCACTGCCACCGCCGCGGGCTTCATTGACCCGGATCAGGCGTCCACACAGGGGAGACTCATTCAACACCTGAACCGCATCCCGCCCCTCTGAGGTGACCGGCATTTCAACGAAGCCAAAACCCTTGGATTCACCCGTTTCAGGATCCATGGTCACCTTGGCGCTTGTCACATCCCCGAATTCGGAAAAGGCATCAATAAGGTCTTCATCTGTCACTGAGTAGGACAGATTGCCGACATATATTTTCATTCAGTCTTGTCTCACAACTGGCGTGGTTATTATGAATCTACACCGTCATTCGACCACACGCCCATCGAATGACAATGATCGCCTTCCAGAAAGGTCCGATCATGGAGCGCACACCCTCTTCTTGCAGGGCCCGCACTGTAAAACACAGATTTCGGCTAGACTCTCACATTTACCCGACAAAGAAAAGTGTCTTTCCGGCCCCCAGGCCCCGCCGCCGCCGGCAGTGGTCGAGAACCGGAATCAGCGCACACCCCCCCGTTGTGGGTTATCACACCAGGGGGACGGGTGGGACTACATAGATAAAGATCGCCAGGAAGTGGCAGACCGCCCCGCCCAGCACAAACAGGTGCCAGATCGCATGATTGTAGGGGATGCGATTCCAGACATAAAAAATCACCCCCAGGCTGTAGACCAGACCGCCGATCAGCAGCAGCAGAAAGCCTCCCAGCTCCAGCTGTTGGGCCAGCTGGTAGATCACCACCAGCGACAGCCAGCCCATGGCCAGGTAGGTCACCACCGAGACCAGTTCAAAGCGGTGAATAAAAAGCGCCTTGAACAGGATCCCCACCAGCGCGAGCCCCCACACCGTGATCAGCATCCCCGTCGCCAGTGCGCCATCGAGGGTGATCAGCATAAAGGGGGTATAGGTACCGGCGATCAGCAGGTAGATGGCACAGTGGTCGAGCACCTTGAAGATCGCCTTGGTCTTCTGGTGGGTGAAGGCGTGGTAGAGGGTCGAGCAGAGGAACAGCAGTACCAGGCTGCCACCATAAAGTGCCAGGCCGGTAATCGACAGGGCATCGAGCACACGGGAGGCCTCAACCATCAACAGGGTCAAGCCGACGATCGCCGCCGCCACCCCCAGTCCGTGGGAGATCGCATTGGCGACCTCCTCCCCCACACTGTAGGCAGCCTCTTTCTGTGCCATGGCCTATGCCCCCGTTTTCGCGAATAGAGTAGTCCGTCAGACTATAGTAGATACCCGGGCCCGGCAACCAGCCGTCCTGCCCGGGCAGGCACCGCCCGCGCTAGGGGCCCCCGACTGTGGTAGGCTCCCCCTGTTCAACAACCCGAGAGGATCAAGGCGTGGAAAGAATCTCCATTTCGCTGGAAGAGGAGTTGGTGGCGCAGTTCGAGCACTACCTCAAGCAGCGGGGCTATCGCAATCGTTCGGAAGCGATACGGGACCTGATCCGTGATCGCCTCGAGGAGGAGCGCATCGCCGAGCGCCGCTCCAGCCACTGCGTCGGCACCCTCAGCTACGTGTTTAACCATGAGGAGCGGGAGCTGGCGCGGCGGCTCACCCACGCCCAGCACCATCACCACGATGTCGCCATCTCCACCCTCCACGTCCACCTCGACCACGACAACTGCCTGGAAACCGTGGTGGTCAACGGCCCCACGGAGCAGGTGGAGGCCTTCGCCAACCGCATTATCACCGAACCCGGTGTGCGCCACGGCAAGCTCAACCTGATCCCGGTCGAGGAGCAGAAGCAGCACCACACCCACGGCCACGGCGCCCACAGTCACCGCCACAGCCGCCCCCAGACCTGATCCCGGGCAAGGGGTGGTCCTTTACCCGGCCCGGCGATATTATTACGAAATTATATTTAGTAATATTTTCTCCCTATCCAGATCCCAGGCGGCCCCATGCAACAGCCTTTCATCCGCGGACTCATCCTCGGCACCCTGCTCCTGAGCGGCTCGGCCCTGGCCCACTTCCAGACCCTGATCCCGTCCACCGATATCGTCGAGCGTCCCGACCAACGCGAACTGCAGCTCGACCTGCGCTTTACCCACCCCATGAGTCAGGGCCCCGCCATGGAGATGGCCGAGCCGGAGCGCTTCGGGGTGCTGACCGACACCGGCCCGGAGGACCTGCTGCCCAGTCTCGAGCCTTACCAGGTCGACGGCCAGCGCGCCTTCCGCAGCCGATACGCCATCCGCCGCCCCGGCGACCACCTCTTTTACCTGCAACCGGCCCCCTACTGGGAACCCGCCGAGGGGGTGATGATCGTCCACTACACAAAGGTACTGGTGGACGCCTACGCCGGCGAGCCGGGGTGGGAGCAAGCGGTGGGCTTTCCGGTGGAGATCGAGCCCCTGGTCGCCCCCTATGGCCTCTGGCAGGGGAACCTCTTCACCGGGGTGGTGCGTAAAAACGGCCAGCCGGTCCCCTTTGCCCGCGTCGAGGTGGAGTGGCTCAATGACGGTAGCCTTCCTCCACCACCGGACCCCCTGGTGACCCAGCAACTCAGGGCCGATGCCAACGGCACTTTCAGCTACAGCATGCCATTCGCCGGTTGGTGGGGCTTTGCCGCCCTGATTGAGGCAGACCGGCCCCTGCCGGGGCCCGATGGTCAGCCGGTGGGGGTCGAGGAGGGGGGCGTGATCTGGGTGCAGGCCCACCCGCTCCCCGTTCGGCCCTGACCAACCGACCCTGAACCCGTCCCAACCACCCCAAACCAAAACGCTATCGCAAGGAGCCCGCCATCGCTCATATCCCCGACGGAGTCCTCAGCGCACCGGTGCTGATGGGCGGCGCCCTGATCAGCGCCACTGCCCTCGCCTGGGCGGTACGCCGGCTCGACTACGACCGCATCCCCCAGGCGGCGGTGCTGGCGGCGGCCTTTTTTGTCAGTTCGCTGCTGAGCGTTCCGGTCGGGCCCAGTAGCGTACACCTGCTGCTCAACGGCCTGATGGGGCTGGTGCTGGGCTGGAGCGCATTGCCCACCATCGCCATCGCTCTGCTGCTGCAAGCGGTGTTTTTCGGCTACGGCGGCCTGCTGGTGCTGGGCAACAACCTGATCAACGTCGGTGCCCCGGCGCTGCTCTGCGCCCTACTGCTAGCCCCCTGGCTACGCCGGGCCCAGGGGCGGCAGGGGTTCCTGATCGGCGCCCTGGCCGGGGCCAGCGGCGTCCTGCTGACCGGTGGCCTGCTGTGCACCTCCCTCGCCCTCAGCGGCCCCGACTTCCTGCCCGCCGCCCGCGTTATCCTCATCACCTACCTGCCGCTGATGGCGATCGAGGCCACCATCACCGGCTTCGCGGTCGCCTTCCTGCTGCGGGTCTCCCCGGAGCTGATCCTGCCCCCGAGGCCCCCCCATGACTAAACCCCTTCTCCCCTTTGTGCTACTCAGCCTGCTGAGCCTTCCCGCCCAGGCCCACCTGCTGAAGGTGTTCGCCTACGCGGCCGGGGAGCGCGTCGAGGGCAATGTCTACTTTGCCGGCGGCGACCCCGCCGGTGATGCCAACATCAGGCTGCTGGACGCCCGTGGTGCCTCGCTCGCTGAGGCCCGCAGCGACGCGACGGGGCAATTCAGCCTGGCGTTGGCAAGCGGCGGCACGAGCATCCAGGCCGATACCGGCGATGGCCATGTCGCACACTGGGCACTCAGTCCGCAGGGCGCCTCGACACCGGCCGAGGGCCAGCGGTCCGCCGCCAGTGATCTGGAGCGGCAGATCGAGAGCGCCGTCGCCCGCCAGCTCGCTCCCCTGCGGCTGGAGCTGCAGCAACACGCCGCCCGTGCCCGCCTCAGCGATGTCCTGGGGGGGCTGGGCACCCTGTTGGGGATCGCCGGCGCCCTGCTCTGGTGGCGCAGCCGCCGGCCGCAACCATGAGCCTGAGCCTGCAACTGCGCGCCGAGGCGGAGCTCAACCCCTGGCTGGCCCGCCTCGACCCCCGCGCCCGCCTGCTGCTGGCGCTGCTGTTTGCCGCCACCGTGGTCTCCCTGCAACAACCGCTGACGCTGCTGGTCGCCCTGGGGGGTGCCCTGGCCCTTGCCCTGGCCAGCGGGCTGCGCCCCGCCCTGCTGCTCAAACGCCTGCTGGCGCTGGAGGGCTTTATGCTGGTGCTGGTACTGATGCTGCCCTTCAGCGTACCCGGTGAGCCGCTGTTCCAGCTCGGCCCCCTCTCCGCCAGTGGCGCCGGACTGGAGCGGGCGCTGGTGATCCTGCTCAAGGCCAACGCTGTGGTGGTGGCCCTGCTGACGCTGGCCGGCACCCTCGAACCCATTGTGTTCGGCCACGCGCTGGCACGCCTGGGGGTGCCCGACAAACTGGTGCACCTGCTGCTCTTTACCCTGCGCTACGTCGACCTGCTGTTCGCTGAGTACCAGCGCCTGCGGCTGGCAATGCGCGCCCGCGCCTTCGCCCCGGCCAGCAACGGCCACACCTGGCGCAGCTACGGTTACCTGATCGGCATGTTGCTGGTGCGCAGCCTCGAACGCGCCCAGCGCATCCAGGCCGCGATGAAGTGCCGCGGCTTCAACAACCGCCTGCTGCTGGTCGACGCCAGCCGCTGGCAGGGGGCTGACAGCCGTTTCCTGCTGCTGGCCACACTGGGGCTGGCAGCCCTTTTACTGCTGGAGAGATGGCAATGACGGAACCCTTGATACAGCTCAGGGAGCTCAGCTTCGGCTTCGGCGAACGGGCGGTGCTGGAACGGGTCGATTTCAGCCTCAGCGCCGGCGAGCGGGTCGCTCTGGTGGGGGATAACGGCGCCGGCAAGACCACCCTGCTGCAACTGATGGTGGGGCTGCACCGCCCCAGCGGGGGCGAGATCATCGCCTTTGGCCGCCCGCGGGTGCGGGAAAGCGATTTCCGCGAGGTCCGCGCCCTCGCCGGGTTGCTGTTCCAGGACAGCGACGACCAGCTGTTCTGCCCCACGGTGCTGGAGGATGTTACCTTTGGCCCCCTCAACCTGGGCCACAATCCGCAGCAGGCGATCGCCATCGCCCGGCGCACCCTCGAAACCCTGGGGCTGGCAGGGCTGGCGGATCGCATCACCCACAAGCTCTCTGGCGGCGAGAAGCGGATGGTGGCGCTGGCCGGGGTGCTGGCGATGGAGCCGCGGGTGCTGTTGATGGATGAGCCCACCAACGGCCTCGACAGCAAGGCGCAGGAGCGGCTGCTGGAGCACCTGGAGAACCTGCCGCTGGCGATGCTGTTTGTCTCCCACGACCTTGGGGTGGTTGAGCGGCTGGCGACGCGGGCGGTGCTGATGAAGGAGCGCAAGCTCTGCGAGGCGGTGATGCATGTGCACCCCCATGTCCACACCCACTCCCACCTGCATATTCATGCGGAGGGGCAACCGGGGGATCATAAGCACCCGAGTGCGCCGGTGCCCCACGATGATCACCATGGGGCAGGGCCGGCCTAGTTTTAGGCCGCCTGGCGCTGGTGGCTGCTCCGGCCGGGAGATGGTTTTTGGCCTTAGGACGCAACAGCCATGCTGGCTAAGGCTGCACTGATACTGTCCAATATTGGTGACCCGCGGAGATTAGTTGCAGGTCGGGCTTTAGCCCGACGGCATAGGTCCCCTGCGCATTGTCAGCCTAAAGACCGACCTACAAACGTTGCCTTGCGGCAGGGGTCCTGTCGGGACGCACCCCGACCGGTGCATTAAGGGGCGACCAGCGCCGTCTTAAGAATCCCCGCTGAGCCCCACCAAGACGTCCTTCAGCTCGCCAGCATGGAGGGAGATGTGCCCTCCCAGTTGACAGCAACTAACAGCAAAGTTCTGACAGCGGCGTTTGGGGGGTAAAGTGATGGGCGATCTGGGCGAGCAGCAGTTCGGCGGTTGCCTGGGCGTCACTCAGTGCGCTGTGCTGGCGGTACTGGGGCAGGTGGTAGCGCGGGCGGCTGTCGGCGAGGCGTATCGAGGCCGGCTTGCGCCCCAGCAGCCGACTCAGCAAGCTCGGCTGCCGGCGCCGGTGCCAGCGTGCCTCCAGCTCCATGGTATCGATCACCGGAAACTCGATCCCCTCGCCGGTCCTCAACCGAAGCTCGGTATCCAGAAACTGGCGCTCGATCTGGCGGTGATGGACCACCACGATGCGTCCGGCCAGCTCATCCAGCAGCGCGGGCCAAAGGCTGTCGAGGTCCGATGCCCGGGCCAGCTCGGCATGGGTAATGCCATGCACCACCACGGACTCCTCACGCAGTAGACTGCGAGGCTTGACCACCCAGTGACGCGCCTTTGAGGTCTGGATACGGTCGAGCCTGAACGGCACCAGCCCGATACTGACTATACCGTCCCTGACCGGGTCAAGGCCGGTGGTCTCGAAATCAAGGGCCACCAGAGGAACCTCGGCGATGGGCGTCTCCAGGGGCACTGCGCCGGCACCATAAAAGGCCTGCAAACGAGGCTCCTGTGCGCTGGCGGCCAGGCGCTCAAACCGTGCGGACCAATCGATTCGCTCCAGCGAAGGGCCGCCACGCTTGGGTTCTGGGGGCAGGTATAACATCGCTTAGCCGGCCCGGTTGGGCGTGTAGCGATAGGTGAGAAACTTTTGCGCGTTGCTCAGGATCCGGAAGGCATCCTTAAGGTGCTTACGCTCGAACTCCGACAGGTTCTCCGGCTCCACGTTGTTGTCGGCCTCGGTGTCCAGATCCAGGTCCAGTGCCTGATGGCGAATGCGTACCATGGAGATAAACTCCAGCGCATCGCGCAGGTCCTGCCCCCGCCCCGGCGGCATAATACCCGCCTCGATCACATCATCCAGCCGCTCGAAGGGGTTCAGTGCGGTGGATCCCACCGCCAGCGCATGGACGCGGATAAGGTCATTCAGCGGTGCCGTGGCGCGCCGTTTGATATTGATGGAGTTACTGTGACGCCCATCGGTTTCCATCACGAAATCCTTGAAGAACCCCAGCGGCGGTTTGCGCTGAATCGCGTTACGGGCCATACAGGCCAAAAATCTCGGTGTCTGGCGCGCCTTGCTGACGACCAGGGCATACAGCTCCTCCGCCCAGCGCAACTCGCCCCAGACACCATTGAGATCGAAAAACACCGAGCTGTTGAGCAAAAACTGCGGCGTCGGCTGTTCGATCCACTGGGTGAAGGTGGTGCGCCATTCACTCAGCCGTTTGCGCCACTGGGGGTTGGTGGCCATGATGCCGCCGCTGCAGTAGGGGTAACCGCAGAGGTTGAGGCCATCGCTGACAAAGGCGGCCAGCTGACTGAAATAGGCCTCATGCAGCGCCGGATCATAGCGATCATCGAGAATCATGGCGTTGTCCTGGTCGGTGACCAGGGTCTGGTCATCCCGTGCCATGGATCCCAGCGCGAGGAAACAGTAGGGAACCGGTGGCGGCCCCAGCTGCTCTTCCGCCAGCTCCAGCAGGCGCTGCTTGAAACTGCGCCCGATCACCGCCAGCGCAGTGCCGATCATATGTGAATTGGCATCCTCATTGACCATGCGCCGGAAACAGGCGCGCACATCCGGCAACAGCGCCGCCAGTTCGTCGACACTCTGCTGACGGTGGATACTGTTGACCAGATACAGGCTGTTCTGGGATTCGTGGCGGATCACGTCGGCCAGTTCCAGCACCCCGATCGGCTTCTGTTTTTTCATCACCGGAAGATGGTGGATGTTGGCCTTGAGCATGGTCAGCATCGCCTCAAACAGCAACTGCCCCGATTCGATGCACAGGGGGTTGGGCGTCATGATCGAGCCGACCGGCGAGCGGTAAGGCAGCCCCTCACACACCAGCCGGTCACGGATATCGCGGTCGGTGAAGATCCCCTGCATGCGGCCATCCTCGCTATCGACCACCAGCGCCGCAGAGACCACCTCCGCCGACATCTGCAGCGCCACCGCCTGCGCCGGGGTATCCGCCGTCACCACCAGCGGTGCCCGGTGCAGCAACGTATGTACCGGCGCACTGAGCAGGTCATTGGCATCTTCGCGCTGCGCCACCGCCTGACGCAGGCGGGTGCGGTCTTCCACCTCGACAAAGTCGGCGAAGTGGTCGTGCTGCTCAAACAAACGGTGAAACTCGCTGTCGGGCAGCAGGTAGACCAGGGTATCCTCGAGGGCACGGGCCGGGAAACGCACCTTTCCTGCTCGCAGCAGGCCGAACTCGCCGAAGATCCCCCCCTCACTGAGACGGTTATAGAGCTCACCGCTGCGACGCAGTACCTCCACCGCCCCGCTTCGAATGATGTGCAGTGCGTCTACCGGATCGCCGAACTCCAGAATCGATGTTCCAGCCTTGAAATAGACCACATCAATGGTCGCCGCCGCCTGCTGCAGGCTCTCCTCCGGCAGCTGATCGAAGGGCGGGTGGCGTTGGAGAAATTCGAAAAATTCGTGCTGTTCTGGCTGCATGGGAGCAATCTCGTGACAGAAACAAAACGCCCGGCGCGGTGCCGGGCGTTATGAAGGGTTTGCACCGTACTCATGGTAACCCATCTGGCGGCCGCTGCAGCAACAGCGCCGCCCGGGCTAGCTCAGGCCCGCGGTTCCGATACCAGCCCCTTGATCAGGGCAACACAGGACATCAACAGCACCAGGGTAAAGGGTAAGCCGGTGGACACCGCCATCGCCTGCAGCGACACCAGGCCACCGCCCAGAATCAGCGCGATCGCCACCAGCCCCTCGAAGGTGCACCAGAACACCCGCTGCGGAGTGGGCGCGTCAACCTTGCCCCCCGCGGCGATCACATCGATGACCAGCGAGCCGGAGTCTGACGAGGTAATGAAGAACACCACCACCAGGATAATCGCAATGAAAGAGGTGATCTGCGCCAGCGGCAGCACATCCAGCATAGTGAACAGCTGCAACGGCAACGCTGCTTCGGTCACCGCCAGGTAACCATCGTTGACCACCTGGCTGATGGCGGTACCGCCAAACACGCTCATCCACAGCACACAGGCCATCGACGGCACCAACAGCACCGAGACAATAAACTCACGCACCGAGCGACCGCGGGAGACCCGCGCGATGAACATGCCGACAAAGGGTGACCAGGAGATCCACCAGGCCCAGTAGAACGCGGTCCAGCCCTGGGAAAAGTTGGCGTCTTCACGACCAAACGGATTCGACAGCGCCGGCAGATGGGTCAGGTAACTGCCCATATTGCTGAAGAAGCCGCTGACGATCGCCAGTGTCGGCCCGACGATCACCACGAACAGCAGCAGCAGCGCCGCCAGCACCATATTGATCTCCGATAGCCGTTTAACCCCGGCATCCAGACCCGCCAGCACCGACATCAGCGCGATGGCGGTGATGATCACCACCAGCACAATCTGGGTGGTGGTGCCTTCGGGCAGCCCGAACAGGTAGTTCAAGCCGGAAGAGGCCTGCGAGGCCCCCAACCCCAACGAGGTCGCCAGGCCAAACAGGGTCGCCAGCACCGCCAGAATATCGATCACATGCCCCGGCCAGCCCCAGACACGCTCACCCAGCAGCGGATAAAATACCGAGCGCATGGTCAGTGGCAGCCCCTTGTTAAAGGAGAACAGCGCCAGGCCTAACGCCAGTACCGCATAGATCGCCCAGGGATGGAGTGCCCAGTGGAAGATGGTCGCGGCCATGCCCAGGCTGGCCGCAGCGGCCTGATCTCCGGCGGCCGCACCGAGGGGCGCCCAGTCGGTACGCACCCCGTCAGCGACGCTGGTCCCCCCCAGGGAGCTGGCAAAGTGGGAGAGCGGTTCGGAAACTCCGAAGAACATCAAGCCGATCCCCATCCCCGCAGCGAACAGCATGGAGAACCAGCCCAGATAACTGTAGTCGGGTGTCGCTTCGGTCCCCCCCAGGCGTACCCGTCCCAGCGGCGAAAGCGCCACCCCCAGACAGACCAGTACAAAGATGTTGCCGGCACTGAGAAAGAACCAGTCCAGGTTGGAGGTCAGCCAGCCGCGCAACCCCTTGAACATCGGCTCCGCCTGATCGTGGAAAATCAGCGTTAACACGACGAAGGCAATCACGCTCAGCGCCGAGATCGCAAACACACGGTTATGGATATCCAGCCCGAAGGGGCCGACATTAACGACGACGTTATCCTGCCCGACCTGGTAGTCGGTATCGATGGGGTTTACCTCCCCGCTAGGAATCATTGGGTCTCGACTGTCAGTCACAGCACCGCTCCTCTATTAATTAGAACTCTAACCTTTGACTTGATTATTGTATGTCAGTTAGGCGCAGATATCCGCGTCAACAAAGGAAAAAAAGCAAAAAAGGGCGCAAAGGAGCGCTTTGATGACAAAACATTAAACCCAGAAAGGGCGCGAAAGCATTGGCGGCGGAATGCTGACAACGAGGCCCAGGGAGGGCATCAAAGGAGGGCGATTCGGATAGCCGGGGCGGGAAACCGGCGTCTAGAATTCAGCCGCCCTTGCAATAGCGGTCGCTGAAATCGTGCGACTCACAACCGTCACAAGCGGTAAAGACCACCATCACCCGCCGCTCATCCAGAGCCTCAACCCGCCACGCAAAACACCCCCGCACCCGCTCATAGAGCCCCTGGGGTTCAAAGCCGTTGATCATCACCAGCGTTTCACCGGTGCGGGCAATCCGCTCCAACCCGGCCATGGCGTTCATCATTGGCAGCGGGCATTCGCAGCCGGTGCTATCAAACTCGATCACCTGCTGCTCGCCGGAGCAATAGCGCCAAAATGGCAGGGTGGCGCCCTCAAGACTTAGGGGTTGCTTGTTCATATTGGTCACCAGGGTGAAAGTGCCCGGACCCGCGCAAAATCTCGGGTTTAAGGTCACTCAATAGCTGCGCTTAAGCTCCTCTTCGAGGAAGTAGAGGGGCATAATGCCGAACCCTTTAACCTCCACCTCGCCGCGGGGGATAAAGGCGAACTCCTCCTTGATCAGTTCATAGGTGGCCTGGTTGACGGTGATGCGCATGGGTTCCGACAGGCTCTCCATGCGGCAGGCGAGGTTGACGCCCGGGCCGAACAGGTCGTAGACGTATTTCTGGATGCCCACCAGTGAGCCGATGACGGTGCCGGTGTTGATGCCGATGCGGCAGCGCCACTGGGTGGGGTGGGCAGCGTTACGCTTCTCGAGGTAGCGGCGCATGCGCACCGCGACCCGGGCGATATTACGGGTGTGGTCGCTGCTCTCCTCGGGGATACCCGATACCGCCAGGTAGGAGTCGCCGATGGTGCGGATGCGCTCGCAGCCAAACATCTCGACGATGCGGTCAAAGGCGGAGAAGATATCGTTCAGCTCGGAGACCAGGGCGCTGGCGTCCTTGGAGATGGTCATCTCTGTAAAGCGCACGAAGTCGAGCACCAGTATCGAGGCCTTATCAAAGCGCTGCGGGGTGGTGGTGCCAAAATCCTTTAGCTCCTCGTACACCTGGCGCGGCATGATATTGAGCAGCAGCCGCTCGACCCGCTCCTTCTCCTTCTCCACCTCCTTGTTTTTTTTCTCCGCCAGGCGGGAGTAGGAATCCAGCATAAACTGGGTCTCCTTCTCCTTGGAGATATCCTGCGCCTCGATCAGGTAGAGATCCTGCCCCTCCATCGACAGGTGGCGACACTCTATGCGCACCGGCAGCTCACGCCCCTTGCTGTGGGCCATGGCCTCGGTGCTGTACTTGCCACGCTGCTGCAGGCGCTGGGCCGCCTTGTCGGTATCGAAGCCCGCCAGGCGCTGGGGCAGGCGCCCCTCATCCTCCCCGGAAGGGGGAAACCAGTCGAAAAAGCGTGCATTCTCGAACACCAGCTCCCAGTTGGCGGGGTCCACAAGCGCCACGCCACAGCCGATGCTCTGGATCACCTGCTTCATGTCGAGGCGGCTGTCCATCCCTCAGCCCTTGCGTGTGACAATGTAGCTGCGCCGGCTCATTACCTCTCCCATGAGGATGCCGATATCCCCCTCCTCCATATCGAAATCCTCGAAGGTCATCTTCAGCAGATCGACCGCTTCGTCGAAGGCGGCGTTGTCAATGGAGAGGCGGCTGTGGGCCCGCTGCAGTGCTTCGTTGGAGAAACTGGCGGGGCCGCCCATCAGGGCCGAGATGAATTTGGTCTGGTGGTCCACCAGGCGGCGCATATCCAGCCCCGCGAAATAGGGCGACAGGCGCTCAGACTCCAGCACCTGGTCGTAGAAGGCCGACACAATCCGGCTCACGGTGGCGAAGCCGCCATATTTTTCAAACAGGGACTGGCTCAATCTGCAATCTCCTGCCAGCCGGGGCGCTGTGGCTCTTCAGCAGCAAGGCTGCGCAGGGCGTCACGACTGATCCGTCGGGGTGGTGCCGAGGCCGCCCCCACCAGGGTTTGGGAGCACTCGTCACATCATGGGAACAACCTAAGTGTTAGGTGAGTTCAGCGGGGTTGTCAAACCCGCGCCCGCGCCCGCCCCCCTTACCCCACCCGACCCTTGGCGATAGCTGGATCAGAGGGGCAGGCCACGCCATTGGCTACACTAAGGACCTGTGCAGACCCCGCGCAACAGGGAGCCCGGCATGCGCCAGCTGATACTGCGAAACTTCCAGTCCCCCGGCGATATCCTTATGTTGACGGCGGCGGTGCGCGATCTCCACGCCCACTACCCCGGCCAGTTTCAGACCGATGTACGCACCCCCTGCCCGGCGCTGTGGGAGCACAACCCCTACCTCTGCGCCCTCAGCGAAAGCGACCCCGGGGTGGAGCTGATCGACTGCCAGTACCCCCTGATCAACCACAGCAACCAGCTCCCCTACCATTTTATCCACGGCTTTATCGACCACCTCAACCAGCAGCTGCAGCTGGCGATCAAACCGACCCGTTTCGGAGGCGACATCCACTTGTCGGCCGCCGAGCGTAGCTGGATCTCGCAGGTGCAGGAGCAGACCCGCGAGCCGCTCCCCTTCTGGGTACTGGTGGCGGGGGGCAAATACGATTTCTCCATCAAGTGGTGGGCCAGCGAGCGCTTTCAGCAGGTGGTGGACCATTTCCAGGGCCGTCTGCTGTTTGTTCAGGTGGGGGAGGCAAACCATCACCATCCCGCGCTCAGGGGGGTCCTCAACCTGCGGGAGAAAACCAACCTGCGCCAGCTGGTGCGGCTGGTGCACCACGCCGAGGGTGTGCTGTGCCCGGTGACCCTGGCGATGCACCTGGCGGCGGCGGTGGAGCCGCCTGCTGGGCGCCCCGGCAGCCGTCCCTGCGTGGTGGTGGCCGGCGGGCGCGAGCCGGTGCATTGGGAGGCCTACCCCCACCATCAGTTCCTGCACACCCTGGGGGCCCTGCCCTGCTGCAGCACGGGGGGCTGCTGGCGCTCCCGCACCCTGCCCCTGGGTGACGGTGACCCCAAGGACCATCCCGACCAGCGGTGCCTGGATGTGGTGGGCAGCCTGCCCCGCTGCATGGAGATGATCCGCGCTGCCGATGTGATCCGCGCCATCGACTACTACCTCGACGGAGGCCGCTGCTCAACCCTGAGTCCGGCGCAGGCGCGATGCCTGGCGCCGCTGCTTAGCGGCGGTTAGCGGGCGCGACAGACGCAGCGGTACTCCATCTCCTCGTTGTACTTGAGGCTACCACCGTGGATGATGCCGGCATCGGCCCAGTGCTCCTGCGACCCCTTGCGCCGCCACAGCAGAATACAACGCTTGCCCGGCGGACAGTGTTCGCTGCCCTTGCAGCGCACCCACCAGCCAAACCACCAGTGATACTCCACTTCGCAGTGGCCGGTCATGGGGGGCGGTATCACCACCTCCTCCGAGGCGCTGCTGGAGGAGGTACTCGGCAGCGGTTCGCTGGAGCTGCTGCTCGATGAGGGGGCGCTCGATGAGCTCAGCGAGCTGGAGGGGCCGGGGACAGAGGAGCCGGAGCTGGCCGGAGGCGGGGTGGGTGGCTCAGGCACCCCCGGCGGCAGCTCCGGCACCGGCGGCCAGATGGGGGGGATCGGCGGCGTGGTGCCGTGCACCCAGCGCCACAGCCACTGCCAGAAGGCGAGGAACCAGGGCAGCTCGAACAGCCAGGGGAACTGCAGCCCCAGCCAGGTCAGCCACACCAGAATCCAGAAGGCAGCGATGGCACCGAAACTGAGCAACCAGCGCAGCAATGTCCTGAGCCAACCCTCCCAGTCGATGCCGCTCCCACCACCGCCCCCGGAGGAGCTACTCGACGCCGAGCTGGTACTGCTGCCAGAACTGGTGCTACTGCCGGAGCTGGTGCTACTACCGGAACTGGAGGAGCCGCTGGAGCCCGATGAGCTGCTGGAGCTGGAGACGCTTGAAGGGCCACTCGAGCCGGAGAAGCCACTGGAGCCCGACGAACTGCTGCCCGATGAGCCACTACTGGCGCTGGAGCCCGATGGCCCGCCCGAGCTTGATGGCCCACTGGCGCTCGACGCACTGCTGGTCCCGGAGGGGCTGCTTGAGGAGAAACTGGAGGCCACCGGGGGCGGGCCGGCATGGCGGCAGAGCGCGCGGCCGAAATGGGGGTGCGCCGGGTCCACAATCTCGCCGCAGGCGATCGGGTTATCACGCCCCGCACAGCTGGCGGCATGGGGCGAATGGACGCCAAAGCCGCACACCGGCAGGTCGTGGATATGGTCGTGCTGGCCCGGGGGCGTCGCCGGGCCATCGCGATGGCGGCACAGCGCCTTGCCAAAATGGGGGTGCGCCGGATCGACGATCTCGCCGCAGGCGATCTCATCGCCGAATCCGCTGCAGCTGGCATCGTGGGGGTTGTGGGCTCCGAAGCCGCACACCGGAAGTTCATGAATATGGTCAGCCATGGCAGCCCCCCTTGGGCGACGATGGGGATCACTGCGGGAGATCGGGGGGGAGGGGTCACGCAAATGCGTATCGTTCCCAGTATAGCCTATCGACCGCGACCCAAGGCCTTCAATCGCGTTATACTGGGGCTCGCCTGCCCCCCAGAGACACGATGAACTCCCTCCCCGCCATACCACTCACCCCCGTGAACCAGTCCCCCATAACCTGCGAGAGCTGCCAGGCCTGCTGCTGCCGTCTTGAGGTGCTGCTGATCAGCGACACCGGGGTACCCGCGGAGCTGATCGCCAGCGACCGCTGGGGAGGGCAGACGATGGCCCGCCTCGATGACGGCTGGTGTGCCGCCCTGGACCGGAGCACCCTGCGCTGCACGATCTACGACCGACGCCCCCTGATCTGCCGCGAGTTCGCAGAGGGAGAACAGGACTGTATCGAAGCGCGCAACGGCAGGCTGCCGAGGGCTTAACCCCGCTACACCTCCTCCTCTTCGATCACCTCGCTCTCCTGCCGCGCCGCCTCGACCCACGCCTGCAGTGCGGGGTGATTCCACAGCTGCTGCTGGTAGCCCTGTGCCGGTTCGGGCAGCGCAACGCCGTAGCCCTGGAAGCGCACGGCCACGGGGGCAAACATCGCATCGGCGATGGAGAAGGCGCCAAACAGCCAGGGGCCATCCTCGGCAAAGCGTTCGCGACACTGGCGCCAGATCTTGGTGATGCGTTTGATATCCGCCTGCACAGGCGGCTCCACCACAAAGCCCTCAATGGTGCGGCGGCAGTTCATCGGCATGGAGTGGCGCAGGTTGGCAAAGCCGGAGTGCATCTCGGCGCACACCGAACGGGCCCAGGCCCGCACCCCGGAGTCCTGGGGCCAGCCGGCTCCCGCCAGATAGTGCTCGTTGACGTACTCGCAGATCGCCAGCGAATCCCACACCCGGAGTTCCCCCGCGGCCAGCACCGGAACCCGGCCCGCCCCCGACCAGCGCCCCACCGCCTCGGCAAAGTCCGGCGTAAAGAGGGGAATTCGCACCTCATTGAAGGGGATATCGAACTGGCGCAGCAGCAGCCAGGGTCGCAGCGACCAGGAGGAGTAGTTCTTGTTGCCGATCACCAGGGTCAGGTCTGTCATGGGAGGGTCACCTCGGTCGCCGATTTCCAGCCTCTCAGTATATGCCGAATTACCTCGACGCCCCATTCTATGGTACACATAGACCTCATTTTGACCGAGGCGCCCCCGATGACCGACCCCCAGCAGCTGAGCGACTTCCTGGCCAGCGAGTTTCCCCAGAGCCGCTGTACGCTGTTGTCGCTCGGCCCCCGCTCCGCCACCCTGAAGCACGCCGTGACCGAGGCCGACCTGCGCCCCGGCGGTACGGTGTCGGGTCCCACACTCATGGCGCTGGCGGATGTGGCGCTTTATGCCGCCATTCTCGGCGAGATCGGCATTGTGCCGCTGGCGGTCACCACCAGTTTCAGCATCAACTTCATGCGTAAACCCCGCGCCGACCGCGACCTGATCGGCGAGTGCCAGCTGATGAAGGTGGGGCGCAGCCTGGCGGTGGGGGAGGTCTCCCTCTACAGCGAGGGGGAGAGCGAGCCGGTAGCCCACGCGGTCGGCACCTACGCCATCCCGCCGCAGCGCTAGCCCTGACAGAGCTTGCCCGGGCGCTGGCCACCGCCCTGTGCTCATTCAGTGATCGATATTGGCGGCCCCAAGGCGTATGATGGGGGCTCATGGCATTTACCTTGCGCCCGCAAGCTGGCTGCTGCTTCTCTTCACGAATGCCGCAGGTTGCCTATGTCATCCCCCCGCGTACGTTACCAAACCCTCGAGTTTGGCCAGATCGATATTCACCTCCGCACCCTCAGGGACAATCAGGAGTACTCCGACCCCCTGGGCCGGGCTGCCCGCCTCGGCATCTCCTCCGCCCAGTGGTCGCTGTTCGGCGTGGTCTGGCCCTCGGGGGTGGTGATGTCCCACTACCTGCTCGACCACGACCTCGATGGCAAGCGTATTCTGGAGGTGGGCTGCGGTATCGGCCTCTCCAGCCTGCTGCTGAACCGGTTGTCCGCGGATATCACCGCTACCGACTACCATCCAGAGGCGGAGCAGTTTCTCAACGCCAACACCGATCTCAACCAGGATCAGCGCATCCCCTTCCGGCGCATGGACTGGAAGGAGACCCAAAGCTCGCTGGGAGAGTTCGACCTGATCATCGGCAGCGACCTGCTCTACGAAGAGGGGCACGCCCGGTTGCTGGCCGCGTTCATCGACCTGCACGCCGCCCAGGCTTGCAGTGTGATCCTCGTCGATCCGGGTCGAGGCAACCACAACAAGTTCCGCAAACAGATGGCGTTGAGCGGGTTCGCCTGCGAGCGCCAGCCGCTGGAGGACACCAGCTACCTTGAGAAGCAGTTCAAGGGCACCCTCTCCCTCTATAGCCGTCATTAAGACGGGCCGGCGGCACGCTAACGCTCAATGGAACGATAGCGCTCCTCGATGCGGCTGAGGTAGGTGTCACTGAGGCTAGCCTCCGCCTCGTCGTACTCAAACTGGCGATCCGCCAGCGGCAGGCTGACCTCGAAACAGACCCCCTCGCTGTCGAGAGGGATAAAGCTGATCTTGCTGGAACGTTTGCGCGCCTGCACCTCCAGCGCCCAGCGGGGTATCTGGGGGTGCTCCGGGTCCAGCCCCCGCACCGTTTCATTGAGGGAAAAATCGGTGAAGGCGTGGGTCTGTCCGCTGGAGCGTGCCGTGATCTCTACGCTCCGGATCGCCCTGCCCCGCTTCCACTCGAGGATGCGGGTAACGGACTCCTCCTCGCCCGAGGAGAGCCGGCAACTCAGTTTGTGATCCCCATCGAGGCCCACCTCCACCAGCTCGGTGACCACCTCGGCACCACTGAAGCCACTGCCCTCGAACTCGATGCGGATAGAGTAGCTGTCGTCCCGGTGCTCGACATTGTGGTGGCCCAGCGCCCCTTCGTAACCGTTGACGATCTCCTTCACGAAGTAGAGCCCCAGCCCCCTGCCATGCTGATCCCTGGCCCGGCGAGTGGTATAGCCAAGCTGGTAGATCTGCTCCGCCTTCGCCTCATCAATCGGGGGGCCGGGATTAAAGACCGACAGCCGCATCCGCCCCTCCTGCCTCGACAGCCGCAGCGCCACCTGCTGGTAGCGTTTAGCCGCCGGGCTGCTGGCCACCGCCCGGGCACTGTAGAAGAGGCCGTTTTTCACCAGGTTCTCCACCACCAGCACCAGATGGTTCTCGTTACCCAGCAGTTCACACCCCTTCTCCAGCTGGTAACGGAAGCCGCCGCCGGCCTCCCCCGAGCAGAGGCTGTCCTCCCGCTCAATGATCGCGTCTAACTCCGTTTCCGCCATCAGCGGGCGCAACGCCCGCAGCACTGCATCCTGCGCCATAAAGGTGGGTCGATAGGGCAGCTCCGACGGCGCCTGTTGCGCCGCTTCGGGCCCGGCCTGCTCTCGCTGCAGCTGGGCCTGGTAGTAGTACTCCTCGCACTCGCACAGCTGGTTGTTGATATGGAGCGCGATGTTGTCTGCGGTGGAGAGGTCCAGCAGGTCCCACAGGTAGTTGAGGCTGGTCAGCGCCTGCGGGTAAAGAGGCTGCTCCGCTGCCTGGTCGCGGGCATGCTGCAGCGCCATCACCAGCTGGTCGTAACAGATGATCCCGTTGTGGCGCACCTCGGCGGCGATGCCCTTGAAGTGCAGGAACTTCTCGTCGTATTCGATGTACTCCAACAGCCGGTCACTGATAAAGAGCTTGAGCTTTTCGGTCTGGTTGGAGTAGCTGTGGGCCTTGTTCTGCAGCTGCTTTTTACTCTCCTTGAGGCCGGCCACCTGTTCCTCCATCGCCGCCATCGCCCGCAGCAACCGTTGCTGGCGCCCGCAGAAGCGCCGCACCTCCACCCACACCAGCAGAAACACCGAGGCCATCATCACCAGCGGCAGAGGCCACTCGAATAGCCCCTCGGGTAGCCGATAAAAATTCGCGAGCGACGGTTGCGCCAGCAGATAGAGGTAACCACACAGCACCATCAGCAGCAGCACACTCAGCCAGGGAAATGATAGACGAGGATATTTCATATTGAGAATTCCAGGGGGTAATTGGTGAGCGCGTCCAGGCAAAGACGGGCGTTCAGGGAACCCAGCCGTAGGCACCCAGGTCACCAAAGGTGACGATGCCTCGACCACTCTTGCAGCGTTCAATAAAACTTCCCTGCTGCCCCTCCGCCAGGTCAAAGGCATGGCGCAGGGTCTTGATATGCTGGCGGTAGTTGGCATAGGAGAAGCGTTCGGGGTCGGCGTTGAGCAGCTCTGCCATCCGTTCGGTGCCAATGCCACGGGGCGAAGCCTGCACCAGCTGGCGCAGGATCTTGCGGGGCATGGGGGGCAGGGGACGCTTGGGGTTGGCCGGGTTCATGAGCCGGGTACGGCGCCAGTACACCTCCCAGCGAATCAGGTCGAGGGAGAGCTCGCCACTGACCAGGGTATCGGTCGGACCCTGTCCCGCCATGGCCCGCTGGCGCAGGATCGCCTTGATACGCCAACAGAGTACCGCCTCGACGTTGCGCTGGTGCTTGGCGATAAAATCCTGGGTGCTGGCCTGCTCGAATGCCTGCCCCTCAATACCGGTGCCGCTGTGTTCCGACAGGTAGATGATCGGCAGCTCCGGCCACTTGCGCTGCAACGCCCGCGACACCAGGAAGCCGGCCTGATCGTTGCCCTTCATGCGAGCATCGAGAATGGCGATGTCGGGCATCTGCTCGACGGTCATCTCGCCAATCCGCTGTTTGGCCGCCTCGGCAAAGCGGAACAGCAACAGGCGATTCTCACGGCCGTCGAAATCGGTCTCCTGCAACACCGGCGTGAACTTATCGATCCAGTGGCTCTGGTCTTCAACCCAGAAAAGTGTCGCCATCGCCCCAACTCACTCTGTGATTATTATTGTTTGGCTTCTCACCGATTTTTCACCGGCGCCCGGTATAACTCTCTGCAGGCGGCTCGCCCGACCTTCCCGGTCGCAGTCTCGAGCCTCGGATGCACCTTAATTTGTGGAGAAGCACCATGCTAACCGACGCCCTGATTATCTGGCCCCAACAGCCCAGCCTGTCGCTGGCGGTGTGGATGGCCATTGTCATTGTGGTGATGTACCTCGGACGTCAC
Source organism: Aestuariirhabdus litorea (assembly GCF_003864255.1). Lineage (NCBI taxonomy): Bacteria > Pseudomonadati > Pseudomonadota > Gammaproteobacteria > Oceanospirillales > Aestuariirhabdaceae > Aestuariirhabdus > Aestuariirhabdus litorea. The sequence goes on along the minus strand of NZ_QWEZ01000002.1, from coordinate 904,332 downwards.
CCCTCCCATCAACTGCTGCAAACCAGCGGCCGTAGCCTGCACCGCAGCCTGCGCCTCTGTGCCCGCGCTCTCAACCTCTGGCAGGCCAGCCTCGCGGCCCGCAATCGGGCCATTCTGCTGGCCGATGGCGAGGCCCATTGCCAGCGCGCCATCGAACGCGAATTCGTGCGCATCAAAGGCATCGTCACCCGCGATCTCAGCCATTATCCCAACCTGCATCGCCAAATCAGCGATACAGTCAGCAAAATCGAGCAGGACTACAACAGCACCATCGAGGCGCCCCCCTCCCCTCCGGCCTGGCTGGAGGTGGTGGCCACGGTGGCGGCCATCCCCCGCAACGGCGACCCCGCGGTGGCCAAAATCCTCGACAAGATTCACGACACCGTCAGCGATGCCCACGAGGAAACCCTGGAGGCCTACCGCAAGAAGAGCCAGCAGTCCCATACCCGGCTGAGCCGCCTGCAGCCGCTGTGGCGCCGCGCCCTGAGCGACCTCGATAGCGTCAAGCGCAACATCGACGGACTCGAGGCCCGCGCCGAGGCGGTCGACCAGCAGATGCAGCGCTACGAGCAGATTCGCAGCGGCAGCGAGGCCGCCCTGCAGCGCCTTACCACCTCCTCCCTCACCCAGTTCTTCATCTCCGCACTGGTACTGGTCATCGCGGTGCTGGGGGGGCTGATCAACTTCCAGCTGATCGCCATGCCGATGTCGGAGATGGTGGGCGGCACCAGTTACATCGGCGCCATGAAAACCTCCGACATCGCCGCCCTGGTGATCATCATGGTGGAGATCGCCATGGGTCTGTTCCTGCTTGAGTCCCTGCGTATCACCCACCTGTTCCCGGTGATCGGCTTACTGGACGACACCCTGCGCCGGCGCATGATCCTCATTACCCTGCTGATTCTCACCCTGCTCGCCTCGGTTGAGGCCTCGCTGGCCTACATGCGCGACCTGCTGGCGCTGGACCGCGAAGCCCTCAAGCAGTCGCTGGCCGGCGCCGGGGTGGTGGAGGCCAACTTCCGCTGGATCCCCTCAATCGGCCAGATGGTAATGGGCTTTATCCTGCCCTTCGCCCTCGCCTTCGTGGCAATCCCGCTGGAATCCTTTATTCACTCGCTGCGCTCCGTGCTGGGGCTGGCGGGCCAGGGGCTGCTGCGCGCCCTGGCGGTGGTGGCCCGCCTGCTGGGCAACCTTGCCAGCCACCTGTGCAAGGTGCTGATCCACCTCTACGACCTGGTGATCATGGTACCGCTGAGCATCGAACGCCTGCTTCTCAAGCCACCGCGCAGAGGCCCTCACCAAGGCGCCGCCCAGGCAGAATCCATCGAACTTCACGAGCAACAGGGAGCCGAATCATGAACCGCAAACTGATGAGCATTACTCTTCTTGTGCTGCTGCTTAGCGGCTGCGGCGAGCCGCGGCCCGAGCACCGCGCGGTCTACCTGCTGATGGACACCTCCGGCACCTACACCCGTGAGCTGCAGAAGGCCCAGGGCATCATGAACTACCTGCTGGCCACCCTCGACAGCGGCGACTCCATCGCCGTGGCACGCATCGACAGCGGCAGCTTCAGCGAGAAGGATATCATCGCCAAAGCCACCCTCGACGAGCGCCCCAGTACCGCCAACCAGCAGAAGCGGGTGTTCAAGCAGCAGCTCGACCGCTACGTCAACGGCCTCAGCCGCGGCAGCCGCCACACCGACATCACCGGCGGCCTGATGCAGGCGACCGAGTTTCTCAACGAAACCGCCGCCGGCGAGCGCTACGTGCTGATCTTCTCAGACCTCGAGGAGGACCTGGCCAAGGGCCATATTCGGGATTTCCCCATCGAGCTGGGCGGAATCCGGGTGGTGGCCCTCAACGTCACCAAGCTACGCAGCGACAACATCGACCCCCGCGACTACCTCCACCGCCTGCAGAACTGGGAGAAGCGGGTGGTGGACGGTGGTGGTTACTGGCAGGTGATCAACGACCTCGAGCGCCTCGACCGCCTGATCGCCGAGCGCTGATGCCGACGCCGGCCCTTAACGCGCCCCCGTCGGGGCGCTTTGTCTTGCCCGCGAAAAGAACAGAGGCAAATCCCCCGCACCTGCGCCATAATCGCGCCCATCTACCGCCCTCAGGCAGGAACGCTATGCACCCCCGCTGGGATATCTTTTGCCGCGTGATCGACAACTTTGGTGACATCGGGGTCTGCTGGCGCCTGGCACGCCAGCTGGCGGCGGAATACGAGTTGGAGGTACGCCTGTGGGTCGATGAGCCGGCAATTTTCTTCCGCCTCTGTCCCGAGGCCGCACAGGCGCCGCTTCCCCGTCGTATCCAGGGGGTCCAGGTCCACCACTGGACAGCCGACTGGGTACCGGTTACCCCGGCAGACCTTGTGATCGAGGCGTTCGGCTGCACCCTACCCAGCGCCTACATCAAGGCGATGGCACTCCGTCCCACCCCGGTGCTGTGGATCAACCTCGAGTACCTCAGCGCCGAGTCCTGGGTGGAGGGGTGCCACGGCCTGCCCTCTCCCCAGGGACCGGGGCTCTACAAGTACTTCTTCTTCCCCGGTTTCAGCGAGCAGACCGGCGGCCTGCTGCGCGAATCAGGCCTGATCGAGGCGCGACAGCGTTTCCAGCAGGGCAGCGGCGAGCGCGACGCCTTCCTCGCCCGGCTGGGCATCCAACCCGCCCCCGACGCCCGCCTGATCTCCCTGTTCTGCTACGAAAATCCGGCCCTGGCCAGCTGGCTCGACCAGCTCGCCAGAGACCCCCAGCCCAGCCTGCTGCTGGTTCCCGAGGGACGGGTGGTGGCCGATATCGGGTGCTGGCTTGGAAGGCTGGCCCCGGCGGTGGGTGAGTGCCTTACACGGGGCAACCTCAGCCTGCAGCTGCTCCCCTTCCTGAGCCCCGAGGACTACGACCACCTGCTGTGGAGCTGCGACCTCAACCTGGTGCGGGGGGAGGACTCCTTCGTCCGCGCCCAGTGGGCCGGCAAGCCCTTTTTGTGGCAGATCTACCCCCAGCAGGAGGGGGCGCACCTGGTCAAGCTGGAGGCCTTTTTGCAGCGCTATACCCAGGCCCTCGACCCGGCCGCCGCCCGAGCCCTCGAAGCGCTCTGGCAGGCCTGGAACCAGGGCCAACCGATGGCCGAATCCTGGTCGGCCCTGCAACCCTACAGCCCCCGACTGGCGGGCCATGCAGAGCAATGGAGCCGGCAAATAGCGGGGCAAAAAAATAGTTGTGCGGCCCTAGTGCAGTTTTTCAAAAACTGGAGTAAATTCGCGCCCGGCAGTACCCCATCCCCCTTTTCCGGATCCTAATATGAAAACCGCACAAGAGATGAAGTCAGGCAACGTTGCCCTGATCGACGGGCAACCCTGGCTGATTCAAAAGACCGATTACACCAAATCCGGTCGTAACAGCGCCATCGTCAAGATGAAGCTGAAAAACCTGCTGTCAGGCTCCTCCACCGAAACCGTCTACAAGTTTGACGACAAACTGGAGCCCGTCATCCTCGACCGCATCGAGGTGACCTACTCCTACTCCAGCGACAACCTCTACGTATTCATGGACGAGGAGTTCAACCAGTACGAGCTCAACGCCGAGGACCTGGAGGCGGTGCTGCCCTTTATCGTCGATGGCATGACCGATATCTGCACCTCCGTCTTCTTCGAAGGCAAGGTGATCTCAGTAGACCTGCCCACCACCATCGTGCGCGAGATCGCCTACACTGAGGACTCCGCCCGCGGCGATACCTCCGGCAAGGTGATGAAGCCCGCCAAAATGAGCAACGGAACCGAACTGAAAGTGGCCGACTTTTGCGAAATCGGCGACTGGATCGAGATCGATACCCGCACCGGCGAGTACCGCTCCCGCGCCAAGGCCCCCGCCTGATCGGCGAGCCCAGCGCCCACAAAAAAGCCCGGCCTTTTAAAGCCGGGCTTTTTTGTTACGGGTGTCCCGCATGACAGGCGCCACCTCGAAGGGTGGCGCCGGGTCAGTGCATGGCTCAGTCCCGATAGCTGTCGATTGAGGGGCAGCTGCAGACAAAGTTACGGTCGCCGTAGACGTTGTCGATGCGGTTGCTGCTGGGCCAGAACTTGCTTTCACGCAGCCCCGGCACCGGGAACACCGCCTGCTCGCGGCTGTAAGCGCGATCCCAGTCGCCCACCAGGTCGGCCTGGGTATGAGGCGCCCGCACCAGCGGGTTATCCTCCAGGCTCCACTCGCCGCTCTCCACTCGCGCAATCTCGCCACGGATGGTGACCATCGCCTCGATAAAGCGGTCCAGCTCCACCTTGGATTCCGACTCGGTGGGCTCGATCATGAGGGTGCCCGGTACCGGGAAGGACATGGTGGGGGCGTGGAAGCCGAAGTCCATCAGGCGCTTGGCGATATCCTCCTCACTGATGCCGGAGCGCTCCTTGAGGGGGCGAATGTCGATGATGCATTCGTGGGCCACCCGCTGGTTGCGACCGCGGTAGAGCACCGGATAGTGAGCCGACAGCTGCTCCGTCAGGTAGTTGGCGTTGAGGATCGCCACTTCGGTGGCGCGCTTGAGCCCCTCGCCGCCCAGCAGGGCGCAGTAGGCCCAGGAGATGGTGAGGATGGAGGCGCTGCCGAAGGGGCTGGCCGAAATGGCACCCATCTCCGCCCTGGGCCCGGCAATCGGGCTCACCACGTGGTTAGGCAGGAAGGGGGCGAGGTGGCTCTTGACGCCGATCGGTCCCATGCCCGGGCCACCACCGCCATGGGGGATGGCGAAGGTCTTGTGCAGGTTGAGGTGGGAGACATCGGAGCCGATCAGCCCCGGCTTGGAGAGTCCCACCTGGGCGTTCATGTTGGCGCCATCCATGTAGACCTGGCCACCGTTGGCGTGGATGATCTCGCAGATCTCCCGTACCCCCTCCTCGAACACCCCATGGGTGGAGGGGTAGGTGATCATCAGGCAGGAGAGATTCTCGCGGTGGGTCTCGGCCTTGGCGCGCAGGTCGTCGATATCGACGTTACCCTGCTCATCGCACTCCACCACCACCACCTTCATCGCCACCATGGCCGCCGATGCGGGGTTGGTGCCGTGGGCGGAGCTGGGGATCAGGCAGATATCGCGGTGCCCCTCGCCGATGCTCTGCTGGTAGTTGCGAATCGCCAGCAGGCCGGCGTACTCGCCCTGGGCGCCGGAGTTGGGCTGCATCGACACCTTGTCGTAGCCGGTGATCTCCACCAGCATCGCCTCCAGCTGGTCGATCAGCTGCAGGTAACCGCCCACCTGGTCACGGGGCGCGAAGGGGTGGATATTGGCGAACTCCGGCCAGCTCAGGGGCATCATCTGTACGCTGGCATTGAGCTTCATGGTGCAGGAACCGAGCGGGATCATACCGTGGGCAAGGCTGAAATCCTTGTTCTCGAGACGCTTGAGGTAGCGCAGCATCTCGGTCTCGGAGTGGTAACGGTTGAACACCGGGTGGGTCAGGATGGGGTCACGACGACGCAGTTCGGCGGGGATCCCCGCTGCAGCGGCGGCACTGATGCTGGCATCGAGGGTCGCCACGCTGAGGCCATGGTCTGCCCCCAGCAGGATCGACCACAGCTGCTCGATATCAGCGGCCTGGGTGGTCTCGTCGAGACTGATCCCCAGGCGGTCATCGCCGACCGGGCGCAGGTTGACCCCCTGCTCATAGGCCCGCGCCAGGATCGCGGACTGCTGCTCGCCCACCCGCACGCAGAGGGTGTCGAACCAGTGGTCGGACTCCAGGCTCAGGCTGGCCGAGGCGCGAATCCCCTGCGCGAGGATGCTGGTCAGGCGCAGCACCCGTTCGGCGATGCGCTTGAGCCCCACGGGTCCGTGGTAAACCGCGTAGAAGGATGCCATATTGGCCAGCAACGCCTGCGCAGTACAGATGTTGGAAGTGGCCTTCTCGCGGCGGATGTGCTGCTCGCGGGTCTGCATGGCCATGCGCAGGGCCGGGGCGCCATTGGCGTCGATCGACTGGCCGATGATGCGACCTGCGGTGGAGCGCTTGTAGCTGTCGCGGGTAGCAAAGAAGGCGGCGTGGGGGCCACCGAAGCCCATGGGCACGCCGAAGCGCTGGGCCGAGCCAAACACCACATCGGCCCCCATCTCCCCCGGCGACTTCAACAGCACCAGGCTCAGCAGGTCGGCGGCCACCGCCACCAGCGCCTTGCGCTCGTGGGCCAACTGGATCAGGGGTTCGATATCCTCCACCGCACCGGTGGAAGCGGGGTACTGCAGCAACACCCCGAACGCCTCCTCCCCGGCCAGCAACTCGGCCGGATTGCCCACCACCACCTCGAAGCCGAAGAACTCGGCGCGGGTTTTCACCACATCGATGGTCTGGGGGTGCAGGTTATCGGCCACCACAAAGCGCTGGCTCTTGCTGCGGTTGGCACGCTTGAGCAGGGTCATGGCCTCGGCAGCGGCGGTTGCCTCGTCGAGCAGGGACGCGTTGGCCAGGTCCATGCCGGTCAGATCCATGGTCATCTGCTGGAAGTTGAGCAGCGCCTCCAGGCGGCCCTGGGCGATCTCCGGCTGATAGGGGGTGTAGGCGGTGTACCAACCGGGGTTTTCCAGCACATTGCGCAGGATCACGTTGGGTACCAGGGTGTTGTAGTACCCCATGCCGATGTAGGACTTATTGACCCGGTTTTGCGCGGCCATCCCTTTCAGGGTCTCCAGCACCTGGGCCTCGCTCAGCCCGGCAGGCAGCGCCAGGGGCGCCGGCAGGCGGATCGACTCCGGCACCGTGCCATCGATCAGGGACTCGAGGGAATCCTCACCCAGCGTCTGCAGCATATGCTGCATCTGCTGGGCATCGGGACCAAGGTGGCGTTCGCTGAAGGCCTGGGGGTGGGTCAGCGAATCAAGGGTGGCGGGCGTAGGGGCATTCATAAGCGATCCTCTCAGGGGGCCGGGGCCATTAAGGGCATGCAGGGCCGTTAAGGGTGGGTGCCATCGGGGCAGTGGGGGCGGCCACTCGGGGTGACCGCGACCAGGGCTTAGTGGCTTTCGGCCACCAGGTCGGCGTAGGCGGCGGCGTCCAGCAGCTCGGCCAGATCGACGCCATCGGCGAGGCGCAGTTTGGCGATCCAGCCGCCGCCATAGGGTTCCTCGTTGACGGTTTCGGGGGCATCCTCAAGGGCATCGTTGACCGCGATCACCTCGCCGCTCACCGGGCTGTAGATATCGGAGGCCGCCTTGACGGACTCCACCAGGGAGAATTCCTCCCCCGCTTCCACCTGCCGCTCCAGCTCGGGCAGCTCCACGAACACCACATCGCCCAACAGCTCCTGGGCATGGTCGGTGATCCCCATGGTCACGGTGCCGTCACCGTTATCGAGTACCCACTCGTGGCTTTTGGTAAATCGTAGATTGTCGGGAGTATTGCTCATGGTTAAGTTCCTGAAGTTAAACAGTAAAAGTGAAGTGTCGATCCCGCCCGACAGTGGGCGAGGTCGTTGAAAGCGAAAAGGGGTACAGCATCAGCAGGCGACCACATTGACCGCCAGTCCACCCTCGGCGGTCTCCTTGTACTTCTGCTGCATGTCGGCGCCGGTCTGGCGCATGGTTTCGATCACGCTGTCCAGTGGCACCTGGTGCGAACCGTCCCCGCGCAGGGCCAGGCGGGCAGCGTTGACCGCCTTGACGGCGCCCATGGTATTGCGTTCGATGCAGGGCACCTGTACCAGCCCGGCGATGGGGTCGCAGGTGAGCCCCAGATTGTGTTCCATGCCGATCTCGGCGGCGTTTTCAATCTGCTCGTTGCTACCCCCCATGACCGCGGCCAGGCCGGCAGCGGCCATCGAGCAGGCCACCCCCACTTCGCCCTGGCAGCCCACTTCGGCAGCGGAGATGGAGGCGTTTTTCTTGTACAGCATACCGATGGCGGCGGCAGTGCAGAGGAAGGTAAAGATCCCCTGCTCGTTGGCGCCACTCATAAAGCGGTTGTAGTAGGCCAGTACCGCAGGGATCACCCCGGCGGCGCCGTTGGTGGGGGCGGTCACCACCCGCCCTCCGGCGGCGTTCTCTTCATTCACCGCCATGGCGTAGAGGTTGATCCAGTCCATCACATTGAGGGGATCGCGCATGGTGGCCTCGGGACGCGCGACCAGCTCCTCGCGCAGGCGGTGGGCGCGCCGTCGCAGCCCCAGCCCGCCGGGCAGCTCGCCCCGCTCACGACAACCCCGCTCGATGCTGGCCTCCATCACCTGCCAGATCTCCCGCAAACGCGACTCCACCTCATCGGCGGAACGCATCGCCCGCTCATTGGCCAGCACCACCCCGGCGATACTGAGGCCGGACTCGCGGCAACGCTGGAGCAGCTCCAGACCGGTTTCAAAGGGGTAGGGAATGGGATGGTTGAGCATCGCTGAGCGGGGCTGGGCGATCTCATCCTCGCACAGCACAAAGCCCCCTCCCACCGAAAAGTAGCGTCGTAACAGCTGCTGGATCCCGGCGCCATCAAAGAGCTCGAAGCAGAGGCCGTTGGGGTGTTGGGGCAGGCTCTCCCCAAACAGGAAGCAGAGGTCACGGGACTCATCGAAGGCGACCGGCCATTGTCCTCCCAGTCGCAGCGAGCGCTCGGCACGGATACGCTCCAGCAGGGGGGCCACCGCATCGGGGTCGATGCGGTCGGGGCACTCGCCACTGAGCCCCAACAACACCGCCGTGTCGGTGCCGTGTCCCTTGCCCGTCATGGCGAGGGAGCCGTACAGCGACACTCGCACCCGCGCACTCTGCGCCAGCAGGCCGAGGGCTTCGGCATACGCCAGAAAGCGGTGCGCCGCCCACATCGGGCCAACGGTGTGGGAACTGGAGGGGCCAATACCAACCTTGAACAGGTCAAACAGGCTTAGGGACATCATCGTGCTCCGTGCGTTGGCGGGATCGCCTAAACGCGGGTTGCTGCAGACTCTGCGGGAATTATACGCCTGAGAGAAACCCTATCAACTTTTATTTCCTATAGGAAACATATAACCAAAAAGTAGATATTTCCCTGGAAACCCCGAATTGGTCGCCCTCCCCTCTTGGTGTATTCTATAAACCAGCCTTGTGCAGCCGATGCAACGGCCAACACCATCGAACATCCGTTTACTTTAGGAAACCTGGGAATACTGGCGATGCCGGACCACGACAACCCATCGTCCATACTGGAGCAGGAGCGCGAGATCGAGCGCGAAAACCAGCGGGACAGCCACCCCCAGGCCGAGAGCCAGGTCACCGAGCTGCAGCTGGGCAAAAGGGTGCGGGAAATCCGCCTCAGCCACAACCTCACCCTCGAGGAGGCCAGCCAGCGCACCGGCCTGGCCCGCTCCACCCTCTCCAAGATCGAGAACGAGCAGCTTTCTCCCACCTTCCAGGCGGTGCAGAAGCTGGCCAAGGGGTTAAACATCGATATCCCCCAGCTGTTCGCCACCACCCACGAGAGCCGTAGCACCGGGCGCCGCGATATCACCCGCGCCGGCGAGGGGCGAACCCACCCCACCCCCACCTACGAACATGAGATCCTGGCCAGCGCCCTCACCAACAAGCGCATGCTGCCCTACAAATCGATCGTGCGCTCACGCTCCTTTGATGACTACCCCAACTGGGTACGCCACGAGGGGGAGGAGTTCCTGCTGGTGCTGAGCGGCAAGGTGCGATTTTTCAGCGAGTACTACCAGCCGGTCGACCTGGAGGCAGGGGACAGCAGCTACTACGACGGCAGCATGGGCCACGCCCTGATCTCCATCAGCGATGAAGACGCCGAGGTGCTCTGGGTCACTTCCAGCTAGTCGGCACCGCCTCAGGCCCGGGTCGCTACGTAAACCGTGTTGGTGGATTCCTGGGCCCGGTAGGGGTTGGGGAAACGCACAATGTGGGAGGCACAGTTGCCAAACACCGATCCCAGTAGCGCCTCGAACTCGGGCTCGGGGGGATCGTTGGACCAGAGGGCAAAAACACCCCCCGGATTGAGTTTGGCGGCCATCGCCCGCAACCCCTCTAATGAGTAGAAGGCCCCGTTACCGGGGTTGAGCCAGTGGCTGGGAGCGTGGTCAATATCGAGCAGGATGGCGTCCACGGGGGTGGAGCGGTCGCTGCCGTCGAAGCCCCGCCCGGGATCGGTGGCCACCGCGAAGAAATCGGCGAGCACCAGGCGGCAGCGGGGGTCCTCGGTCAGGGTCTTGCCCAGGGGCACCAGGTGACGCCGGTGCCAGTCGATCACCGGGGCCATCACATCCACCACCAGCAGCGACTGCACCCGCTCATCCTCCAGCGCGGCGGCGGCGGTGTAGCCCAGCCCCAGCCCGCCGACCACCACCTGCAGGTCACGGCCCTCCAGCGCCGCCAGCCCCAGGCGCGAGAGCTGGATCTCCGCCTCCGTGAACAGGCTCGACATCAGCCACTCATCGTTCAGCTTAACCTCGTAGAGGGTGATGCCATCGAGTCGCGGCTCAACGCGCTTGCGCAGGCTGATATCCCCCAACGGGGTGTGCTGGTAGTCCAGCTCTTCAAACATCAGGCTCATAGGGGGAGTCCGTTAGCAACCGGTGAGGGCCACCACTTTACCACGTTTTTACCTTACCCCGGGCAGGGGCATTGGATCGCGGAGGGCATCGCGGGCCGGTCACCCACCCCTAACGCGGCGGCAGGTAGGGCTCCACCGCCCCGCAGTCGCGGCAGCGCAGGCTGTGGGGGGCGGACCAGCCGATCCGCCAGCTCAACAACACCAGAAACAGCGAGGTTTTATGGCCATAGGGCTCCAGGTGCGGGCTACCACAGCCCTGGCAGCAGGGGGAGGGTGGGTCGGGAAGTTCGAGCCCGGCTTCCAGCTCACAGGAGAGGTCCTCGGCGAGGATCGAGCGCGCCTGCTCCAGATCCTCCACCACCACCTGTACCTTGACCCCACCGAGGGCGTCCGAGTAAAGCCATTGCATGTTGATGGTGTGCTCGTCGGCCACGTAAGCCTCAATGCCCTGGGCCTGCAGGCGGGCGCGGGCGATCTGGGCTTCGTAGGGGAAGGAGTAGCGTGCAACGGTCACCAGCATAGTGAAATCCTCCTTCGTCCATTTTAGCAGCTGCCTGCCCCTTTACAGATATCCGCAATAAGGCTTTAGCCGCGACTCTGCTACAATGGCGCCTTCCCTACCCTGCCAGAGCATCCCGTGTCCGATACCGCCTTCTCCCGCCTGCCGCTGCCACCAGCGCTGCTCACCACCCTGCAACAGCTTGACTACCTGCAGATGACCCCCATCCAGGCACAGGCGATCCCCCACGCCCTGGCGGGCAAAGACCTGATCGCCCAGGCCAAAACCGGCAGCGGCAAAACCGCCGCCTTCGGCATCAGCCTGCTGCTGCGACTCAAGCCACCGATGTTCCGGGTGCAGGCGCTGGTGCTCTGTCCTACCCGCGAACTCAGCACCCAGGTCGCCAATGAGCTGCGGCGCCTGGCCCGCTTCCAGCCGAACCTGAAGATCATCACCCTCTGCGGCGGCCAGCCGATCGGCCCCCAGATCGGCTCGCTGGAGCACGGTGCCCATGTGGTGGTAGGCACGCCCGGGCGTATCGCGGACCACCTGCGCAAAGGCACCCTGCAGCTGGATGCCGTCTCCACTCTCGTACTGGACGAAGCCGACCGTATGCTCGACATGGGCTTTATCGAGGCGATCGAGGGGATCATCGAGGCGATCCCCGGGCAGCGCCAGACCCTGCTCTTCTCCGCCACCTACCCAGATGAGATCCGCACCCTGAGCACTCGCTTCCAGCGGCAGCCGGTCGAAGTCAGTGTGGAGTCGGTGCACAGCCACAGCCAGATCCAGCAGTGGCGCTTCCCGGTGGATAACCGCAACAAGAACCCGCTACTGGTCAAACTGTTGGGTCACTACCGGCCCGCCTCCTGCGTGGTGTTCTGCAACACCAAGCAGCAGTGCGAGGAGGTGTGCAGTTACCTGACCCAGAGCGGTTACAGTGCGGCCCCCCTGCACGGCGACATGGAGCAGAAGGCGCGCGACCAGGCACTGGTGCTGTTCGCCAATGGCAGCTGCTCGATCCTGGTTGCCACCGATGTGGCCGCCCGCGGACTCGACATCAGCAACCTGGCAGCGGTGGTAAACTTCGACCTGCCCCACAGCGCAGAAACCTATGTGCACCGCATCGGGCGTACCGGCCGCGCCGGCAGGGAGGGGCTTGCCCTCAGTCTCTACGGCGACCGTGAGGGCCACCGGGTGAAGGCGATCGAGGAGTATTTCGGACAGCCGCTGCCCCTCGGAGAGCTGCAGGAGTTGCAGGAAGAGGAGGCACCCCTGGTGGCGGAGATGGTCACCCTCTGCATCGCCGGTGGCCGCAAGGACAAGGTGCGTCCCGGCGATATCCTGGGCGCCCTGACCGGTGAAGCCGGTATCGACAGCTCAGAGGTGGGCAAGATCAATATCCTCGACCGAGTGGCCTTCGTGGCGATTCGCCGCAACAGCGCCAACCGCGCCCTGGGTCGATTGATCAACGGCAAGATCAAGGGCCGTCGCTTCAAGGTTCGCATCGTCCAGTAGCGGCCACCGATGCGGATGGATTGAAGCGCCTGCCGCAAGCCACCTGAGCCACAACCCCCCTTAGCGATCATTTCTCACATTGTGACGGCAGCGCCTGCCCCTGACTAAAAGGGCAGCGCGATAAACCCGACGAGGTATCGCGCTGCCCTCAAGCATCCGGGCGCAGGCGGGTGGCCTGAACACCCGTAGTTTCACGATGCCATCAAAACGCCTGATAGCACTGGCATCACCCGCCTTAGGCTGGCGGCGTACCTTCACAGTTGGAAACAACGGCGTCCATTTGTACCAGAGCATTCATCGGAATGGCCGCAACCCCGACCACCGTTCTCGCGGGAAGCTCCCCCTTAAAGAAGCTGGTATAGACTTCGTTGACCGCATCCAGGTCATCGATATTTTTAAGCTGGATATTGACCTTAACGGTATCGTCAATAACGTGATCGACACTTTCCACGATCGCCTTGATATTGTTAAGGCATTGCCGGGCCTGCGCCTTTATATCACCCGCGACCATTTCACCCGTTGCGGCGTCCACAGGTAATTGAGCGGCAATATGGTTGTAATGAGAAAAAGCAACCGTGTGCGAGCAGGGTGCCTGGGGCGCATTTTGGGTATTGCTGGCCTCTATGACGATAAGACGGCTGTCTTCGGGCAGCTGAGGCGGCGTACCATCTCCGTGTGACACCACGGTATCAATTTGCACCAAAGCATCCATAGCCAGCCCTGAAACGTTAACGATGGAACGGGCTGGAACATAGTTCGGAAAAAAGCTCGCACAGACTTCGTTGACCGCATCTATATCGGAGATATTTTTAACAAATAGGGTGGTTTTAACGATATCGCCCATGACATGGCCGATACTTTCCAGAACCGCTTTAATGTTGCTCAAGCACTGAGCGGTCTGCTCCTTTACCCCACCCGCAACCAGTTCGCCGGTAGCGGGATCAATCGGCAGCTGCGAAGAGAGATTGTTGTAATGGGAGAAGGCAACCGTCTGGGTCGATACTGCACTTATAGGGGCAGCATCCGTATTGCGGGAAACCTTTACCAGCGGACTGGGTGCCTGGGGTGCAGTACCCTCACCGTTTGAAATCAGTGCATCCATTTGTACCAATGCACCCTGCAGCGGCAGGGCAGCGACGGCAACGGCCGTGCGGGTAGGAAGAGCCTCCTTGAAGAAGCCTGTATAAACCTCGTCGACTGCAGCAAGATCTGAAATATTCTTAACGAATACCGTGATTTTAACCACATCGTCCATAACATGGTCGATGCTTTCGACGATGGCTTTAATGTTTTCCAGACACTGCTTTGCCTGCGCCTTTATACCACCGGCAACCAGCTCACCCTTTTCAGGGGTAAGCGGGAGTTGCGCTGAAATATTGTTGTAGTGAGAAAAAGCCACCGTTTGAGTGGATACGGAACTCAGGGGGGCATTCCCCGTATTTCTGGACACTTTAATGATGTTGGCACTCATATCCGCATTTCTCCTATTTGAGACCCTGTTTTGACGCGGCCTTCGGTTGACCGGGTTTACAATGAATCTCAGGTGAGGCCCAAAAACCCTGCTCTACGAACCTCCATGCAAAGGATCAGATCAGGGCCTGGGTTCATAATTAAATTGCTTGGGGGCAATTTGGGTTGTTTACATAGCGTTGCTCTATCCGCATCACCAATACAGCCTCCCCGGACCCCTATCCGGGCAGGGGAGATATAAAAATGTACGGGCAATATCGAGATGCTTGCTTGAAGTAAAAAACAACAAACCGACACCTGGCCGGTGCAACCGGGCGACCATCACGGCAAGGTAAAACTCAGGGTGTAAACCATTGAACCGCGTTAAGTGGGCAAACATTAGATCGAGTCGATCAACATTCAAACCGGTTTTCCAGGCCGAATCAGCAAGTAATGATGTGCGTCATAGAAGCTTTCATCCGGCATACCGGATAGTACCTAGCCCCTTGCGCAGATGCGCCATAGTGCGGGGTAAAGCCCTTATAGGCCCAGGGTTTGGGGGGGTCGACAAAACCCCGGCCTGCGTTTTCGTGGAGGGGCGAAAAAATTTCGGTTGGGGCAGGAGGAACATCCTGTCATGCTCAACCCCGCGCATTAAAAAATGCCGGGGGCGATCGAAGCGAAATAGCCCAGCGCTAAATCGAGAGTTCATTTCACACCCGCAGCGGTATCGTTTTTCAGTCCCGACACCTCCTGCCCATACTCAGCACCTGGCCGGTCCCGTTCCGAGCCCGGTTCAACCCTTTAACCAGAGATCCCGGATCTCTGCGATGGAAAAACATGTCCAGTAAAGAGTTTTTACTTCAACGCATCTGTGCGTACGCCAAACAGCCGATCAACCCCGATGACGACAAGCAGGTAAGCACTTTGCTCAAAGAGCAGTTTAATATTCTGCTGCCGCAGCGCAGAGACTTTAACCAATCGCTGCAGGATGCCACCAGCGATCACGAAATTCTCAGGCTGCTGGTTCAGTATCGGCTAATGGATTAATACCCCGGAGTTAAAGGGCTGCCATGCACAGGCACCCACTCGCTGTTCAATGCGCTCCCCGGTAACGGCTAAGCGGTACACCCGGATACCCCTCCCGACCTCGCCAGCGCCGCTACCACTCCTTCTTACTGCGCCCCGACTTGATCGCCGAGCGCTGGGATTTCTGCTCCAGCCGTCGCTGCTGGGAACCGCGGGTGGGCTTGGTGGCGATGCGGCGCTTGGGAGTTTTGACTGCATTCTGGATCAGCTGCTGCAGCCGCTCGAGGGCATCCTCGCGGTTGCGCTCCTGGGTGCGGTGCTGCTGCGCCTTGATCACGATCACCCCTTCCCGGGAGATACGGCTGTCGCTCAGCGCCAGCAACCGCTCCTTGTAGAAGGGAGGCAGCGAGGAGGCGTTAATATCGAAGCGCAGGTGGATCGCCGTCGATACCTTGTTAACGTTTTGGCCGCCTGCCCCCTGAGCCCGCACCGCAGTAACCTCCCACTCGCTGTCAGCGAGGACGACCGTATTGGAGATCACCAAAGGCACAGCGACTCAGGCGCTCCGGGACTGTTTGATCGCCTGCAGGGCGCTGTACTTCTTGAGTGCCTTGGTGCGGATCACCTCCAGAAACTCCTCCGGGTTGTCGTACTCCATGCGCTCCATAAAGTCGACCAGCTCCTGCACCAGCGCCTTGCTGCCGTTGATCTCTTCCCGTGAGCGACCGCAGCCGCTGCACACCGGCTCATCCTTGACACACTCACTGATGCAGGGGGAAAACTTCATACTCAACTCCAACCTCAAAGGGGCAAAACGCCCGATCCTGGGCCTTGCGGGTAGCGAACGCACCCGCTTCAGCCGACCATTTTACTCAGTTAATTTGCCACCATTATACCGGACCCCAACCGCATCACCAGCGGCATCGCGGCCGTCTCAGATGCCGGGGGCCTAGGCCAGTTCGGCCGCCTCCTCCGCCAGCACCGTCTCCATAAAATCGAGGCTGGCCTGGTGGCGAATGGTGCGCCGGTGATTCTCCCACAGCGCCTTGATCCGGTCCCGGTTCAACTCCTTGCGGTCCACAAACACGCGAGTGTTGAGCTGGCTGCCCCGGGCGGGCTGGTCGGTGGGCGCCTTGGCAAACACAAACTGGTTGCTCACCATGTCCATAAAGGGGCCCGACGCCTTGGAGGGCATGATAAAGATCACCTGCAGACCCAGGCTCTGGGTCAGGTACTCAAGCACCGCCCGCGAGCGCGCCTCATCCATTTTGGAGAAGGCCTCATCCACCAACACCATGCGCAGGTGGCTGGTGCCCTGGTTAAACTGCAGCGCCGAGGTGATGGCCGCCGCCCGAATCACATAGGCCGGGGTTTCCAGCTGCCCGCCGCTGCCGGTGCCGTACTGGCTGAGGAGGATATCCGCCTTACCCTCGATCTTCTTGACGATCTCGTAGCTGCGGTAGTTACGGTAATCCGCGATCCGCTCCAGCTCCCGCAGGGCCTTGCCCTCATCCTCATCCAGCAGCATCGCCACCAGGCGATCCCGGACCCGCTTCAGCGACTCCGGCAGCTCGCTGGCAAACAGGCTACCGCCATCCCCCACCGGGATCTGCCGCACCTCCTCGAAGAAGCGCCAGTACTCGCGGTACTCCGGAATCCACTGCCAGCGGAACTCGTAAACCTCCTGCTCGTGACCGAAGCTGTGATGACGCAGCTCGTCGTTGAGATCTTCCAGCACCTGCTTGCCGTCGGCAATGGACTGGTGGATCGCCCCGCACAGGTGGTCGATAAAGGTGTCGTCGAACTTGCGCTTGAGGCTGCTGATACGATCACGCTTTTCCACCAGCACATTGCCCTTGAGCTTGCTGCTCACCAGCTCCAGTTCGCGGTGGATCTTGCTGATACGGGCAAACAACCGCGCATCGGGCTCGTCCGAACCCTCGATCATGAGGTAGACCGCGTCCCCCGGCAGGCAGTGCTGGTTGTGCTCACGCACCTGTTGTACCAGCTCACTGCACAGGTGCCGCAGCTCCCGCAGGGCCCCTTCGCTCTCCTGCCGCAGGCGTTCGACACTCGCCCCCTGGGCCTCCTGGTCGGCGGCACTGAGCAGCTGTTCGGGGTGGCAGCCAGGCAGGTGGCTGGCCACCTCCATCAGGTCCGCTTCCCGTTGCTCGACCCCTTCGAGCAGGCGTTCCTGGCGGTCGGCAAAGCGTTTCAGGGACTGTTCCACCTGCTCCAGCTGCTGCTGGTCTCGGCCACGCCCCTCGCGCTGGTTGAGCAGCTGCTGTTCGCACTCCCGCACCCGTTCACGCAGCGTTCCCAGCTCCTGCTCAAGGCCCTCATGATCCTTGAGATCGAGCCCGCCAAGCTGGCTTTCGAGCTGCACAACGCGGTTTTGGTGGGCGATCATCGCCTCGATCCGGTCGGCTACCCGCAAGGGGCGAATCCGCGCCAGGGAGCCCTGCAACTGCTCCAGCCGCTCGTTGGCCTGGCGCGCCACCTCCACCTGCTGTTGCAGCTCCAGCAGTTGCTGCTGCTTGGCCGCCAGGGCGCGCTGGCGGGCTGCCTTGCCGAACACCAGTTCGCCATCATCCAGGTCGCAACGCCACAGGCTGTAGTTACCCGATGCCATCCCCGACGCAGTGAGGCCACGACGACAGTGGCGCAGTTGCTCCGCACTCCTCACCTGCTGGACGCTGCCGTAACTGGCCATAAGGTAATCCTGCGCCACCCGGTGACCGAACTCCATCAGCTGGATGATCGAGTCCGCCGCTGGCGATGGCTGGCGAGCGGCGTCCTCTCGGGCCTTGCTGCCCTGGATCACCTTGGCACTGCTGCGCCCCTTCATGGCCCGCACGATCTCGATGGCACGCGCTTCGTAGTCGGGCTCCACAATCAGGCCAAAACGATTGCCCCCGAGGTAACCCTCAATAGCGGCCTGCCAGTCGGCATCGACCACCTCGACAAACTCGCACAGCACCTTGGGATCGGCCTCGGGGCACTGTTCACGAATCGCCTGCAGGGCCTCGGACACCGCCCGTGGGTAACGCACCTGCTGGGTGTGTTGCAGGTTGCTGATATCCCGCTCCAGCTGCTTGCGCTGATTGTTGAGCCGCTGCCACTGCTCCTCCCGCTGGCCACTGTAGCGCTGCAGGCGCGGCAACGGGGAGTCTTCACCGGTTACCATCGCGGCCAGCTGGCCATGCACCCGCTGTAGCTGGCGGGCCTGTTGCAGCTGGCTCTCCAGCGGTGCCATATCGACCCAGTCCTGGTGTTGCAGGAGGGTGTAGTCGAGGCCATTGCCCCCCAGCTCCAGCAACTGCTGCGCCTGTTCGTATAACCCCCCCAGCTCCAGCTGTTCGCGCAGCACCTTATCCGCCAGCACCTGTTGCTGCAGCACCGCCGCATCCAGGTTGGCATTGAGCAGGCTATCTTCGCTCAACAACTCCAGCGCCTCCGCGACCAGCTGCTTCTGTGCCTGCTCCCGACCCTGCTGAAGCTCATCCTTGCGCTGCAACTCGGGGTTGCCCATACGCCGCGCCTCCAGCCGGATCAGCTGCTGCTGGAGGCGTTGCTGCTGCGCCTCCACCCGGCCCGCCTGCTGGCCATTTTCCTCGAGGGCGTCACGCAACGCCTGCTGACGCTGCTTTTCCTTGAGGTACTGCTGCTGGACCTGCAGGTACTCCACTTTGGCTTCGGTATAACGCAGGGTATTGCAGCGCACCCATTCGCTGAGGTAGCGCTCACTGAGCAGGGCAGCGGCATCCAGGCGCCCGATCTCCTGCTGAATACGCCGCGCATCCGCCTCCATGCCATTGATGGTCTTCATCATGGTGGAGACCGAACGAATCGCTTCTCCAAGCTCCCTCGGCTCGAGGATTTCCTGGGCGACGAAGTCGGTAATGGAACCCACCGGCTTGTAAGCCATGAAGCGGGAAAAAGCGCGCGCAGCATTATGTGATTCACGCTCACTAACGGAGCCGTCGCGACCGCGCAGGGCACCGTACAGCCTACCCAGGTAGGATTTTTTAGTACTGAACTCCTCAACCGCGCGCTTGCCAAAACGCTGCTGCAATCTGGCCGGCAGCTCGTCGAGGGTAAACAGCTGCTCGGGGGTACGGAAAAAATCCTGCTTGCACAGCTGCTCGTTGGGAACAATGAAATAACGTGACTCTATCTCACGTGCTACCGGCTGCTTGCCTGCGGTATCGTAATCGGCGCGTACCCCGATGAGGGCAGTAAAGGGCGCCGCCTCCTCCCCCTGGGTAGGGTAAAACACCGCCGCCAGGAACCCATCACAGCGCCAGGGGCGTGCGAAGCTGCCATCGTCGCAACCGAGCACGTAGGAGGCCAGGGTCCGCACCTGCTTGCCACCACGCCCCTTCTGGGTAGTCTCATCCTGCCCGGGGTTATAGTTGAAGAGGTTGTTCTTGGCCGCCGTCATAATGGTCTGGATGGCATCGGCGGCGGTGGTCTTGCCACTGCCCGAGGCACCGGAGAGCAGGTTGACCGGTCCCATCTCGAACTCGGTGGCCGGCACATTGCCCCAGTTGATAAACACAAAACGCTTGAGATACATGACTTAAGACTCCTCACCAAACAGGGAGGGTGCCGATGCCCTGGGCGCGGGTGGCGGCAGTATCGCCTCCCCGGACTCCTCAGGCTCCCCGGTTAGCTCGAGGTCCCGTGGAGGTTCCACCCCCCGGGAGCGGCTGGCCTGGCTGTCGTCGTCGGCTATGAGTCCAGGCTCCCCGGGGTCCGTCTCGGCCTCCATCAACCCCTGCAACACCTCGTGGCTGACCAGCGAGGTAATCATGGGGCGGATGCGCAGCCAGGCATCGCCGCTGTCAAGGGCCTCCTCCTGCCCGAACTGGATCACCCGCATGCGCTTGAGGGTACGGAACAGCGCCCGTCGCTCGGTGCTCTGCAGCGGCAGGCTACGGTTGAGCAGGCTCTTCATGGCGATACTCACCGCCTCCAGGGAGACCATGGCGCAACCGCCGTCGTCGATCTGCCCCTCCCGGAGCTGCTGCTCGTAGAGACTGCGCAGCACCAGCAGCAATACCACCTCCCCCTGGCTCAGGCGGCTCCGGAAGCCGGAGAAGCCACCCGCCTCGTCATCCATACCGGGCACCTGGGCACCCGGGGGATAGAGCCGCACGTACTGAAACAGGTTGTCGTGCTGAACCCGTACACCGATTACCCGCAGGTAATCGTCCACGAGGGACTTGATGCGCAGGTAGCGATCGTAGAGTTCCTGCTCGGTCTGGCTTTCGTCTCGGCAGATCACACCGTAGTCGAGCAGGCGCTGCACCACCTGCTGGAAGGCGCCCAGCTCAAGTTGCTGCTTGGCCAGCTGTTGCTGCAATAGGTCGATAATCACGATGGGGGGGTCTCCTCGCACCAGATCTCAAAGCGGTCGGCGCGCGTAAAAAATTCCTGCTCGGCAGCGCTGGGCGGTGCCTCCTCCAGAAAGCGCACCCGAATGCGTTGCTCGCTGGAGCGGTCGTTGATCGAGGCCAGCTCGATCAGGTGGGCGCGGGATAACAGCTGCCGCGCATCCTCAATGGTCAATTGGTCACTGCAAATGCGCTGGCCACTGGCCAGCTGCTGCGCCAGGTAGGCGCGGGAATCCTGGGAGTTGACCACGAACGCCTTGTCCAGCGCCTCCTTGACGAAGGCTTCCCGGCGGGCGTCGGCGTCCTGGTGGGGCTGCGCCTCCAGGGTGGTCTGCACCCGGCGCAGGCTGCGCCTCTCGCGCAGGCGCACCGAGACCGGGTCGAGAAAGTTCAGGGAGACCCCCGCCAGCTGCTCGGCCGCCCGCTGCAGCCGTTGCTCGCAGGTATCCGCCGACTGCCGCTGCAGGGCTTCGCACACCTGCTGGATATCGGCGCGCTGCTGGCTGGCGAGGTAGGTCATCTGCCGGATGATGATATCCGCCCGCTGGGTATAGCTCTGCAATGCCTGCCGAACCTGGGGCAGCATCACCTCACAGGCACCCCGTACCCGCTGCTCGATCCCCTCCAGCACGGCGATCAGCAGCGACTGGCGCCGATCCTCCACGTAGTCGGGCAGCGACTGGCGCAACTGCTTTTCCGCCTCGGCCTTGAAGGCGCTCTCCTTGCGACGGATACCGCGGATCAGGCGGGCGATCTCCTCACGGTACTTCTCCACACTGTCGGCGGAAAGGCGCACGGCGATATCGGGTTCGAAGCGGGTGTCCATATAATCGAAAAACTGGTCGCTGGCCTGCTGCACCAGCAGCTGTTGCTCAACAGCACTCACCAGCTGGCGCTTGCGATCCTCCAGCTCGGTGACCAGGTCGGAAAAGTCACTGATGATGCGCTCGGAAAACTCCCAGGCATCGAGCAGGTCGTGGATCTCGCCACGCTCGGTAAAGGCCCGCAGTGCGTTGCGGGTGTTGCGGGTGTTGCGATTGCGGGTGCGAAACCGCTGTTGCTGGGTATCCACCAGCGGTTGGGCAAAGAGGCGACCATTGCGGGTAAAGCGGTAGCTGCCCTGCAGGTTGACCTCGTCGAACAGCTGCTCGATCCAACCCTGCTCCACCAGGCGGCTGAGCACCCAGGCGGCGCGCTCGCGCTCTCCGCGAAGCCCCGAAGCCTCAAACTCAGCCTCCTCCTCGGTGCGGCCGTCGTTGGCGTCGTCATCATTCAGCGCCGGCGCCTGGGCCAGCGCCTCGGTGAACAGGTCGATGATCTGGCTGCGCCCCAGGTGATGGCCGTAGTCGGCCATGCTGCCGTAAACGTGGCTGTAGAGGGCGCGTACGCACTGTACCACCCCCTCCCGGTACTTGCCGGTCAGGGGTTTGAAGAAGTGTCGATGCTGGGCATCGAAAAACAGGGATTGACTCATACGACGAAAAACCTGCAAACCCGGAAAAGGGAGAACTCGACCTAGCGGGCAAAACGGGGGATATCCCCCTCCAGCCCCATGGCGCGCCGCACCAGCTGTTGCTTCAGTTGCGGTGTCCCATCCACCCACCGCAGGCCACTGTTACGCAGCAGCCGCAGCGGCATATTGCGGGCATGAAACAGGCGCTCGAAAAACTCCATCGCCCCCATCATGGCCAGGTTGGCCCCCTTGCGCTGGCGCTGGTAGCGTTGCAGTACCCCGAGGCGGGCAAAGTCGTCACCACGGGCGCAGGCGTGCAGGATCACCTCCGCCAGAGCGGCGGCATCCATCAAACCCAGGTTGACCCCCTGCCCCGCCAGCGGGTGGATGGTGTGGGCCGCATCCCCCACCAGGGCGATGCCCGGCATCACGTAGTCGACGGCATGGCGCTGGCGAAAGGGCAGGCAGTAGCGGCGATCGCACCCCAGCACGGTCCCGAGACGCTGCTCAATCGCTCGCTCCAGCTCGCGGCAGAATGCGCCCTCCTCCAGCTCCATCAGGCGCTGCGCCTCCTCCGGCACATTGGACCAGACGATGGAGCAGAAATGGCGGCCGTCCTCACTGTCGGGCAGTGGCAGAAAGGCCAGCGGGCCGCTCTCGCGAAAGCTCTGCCAGGCGGTCCGATGGTGGGGTAATTCGGTTTCCACGGTCGTCACTATGCCGTGGTGCAGGTAGTCCCACTCGCGCAGTGCAAAGCCCGCCCCGGCGCGCACCTGGGAGTTGGCGCCATCGGCCGCCACCAGCAGGCGCGCCTCCAGCTCGAGGCCGGATTCGAGGCGTATGCGCGGCCCCTGCTTACCATCGTCGAGCAGGGTCTTTAGCCGTTCCCCGGGCAGCAGCCGGACCCCATCGGCCGCCTGCAGGGGTTCCAGCAGGGCGCTCTGGGTCACGCTGTTTTCCACGATATGACCCAGCACCGGGTGCTGGATCTCATCGGCGTGAAACTCGATGCGGCCGGTGCCCTCCCCATCCCATACCTGCATATGACGGTAGGGGCTGACCCGGCGCGCGAGCATTGAGGGCCACACCCCCAGATGCTTCAAAAAACGCTCCGAGGAGACCGTAAGTGCACTGACGCGGGGATCAAAGCGGTGCGGGTCCAGCTCGACAGGAGCGGGGCGCAGGTCGCCACCGTCGACCAGGGCGATACTGAGGGAAGAGTCCCGTAGCGCACAGGCAAGCGCGCTGCCCACCATGCCGCCCCCAACGATAATCAGGTCAAAGCTTGTCTGCATAGTTGTCGTTACACCACCTTGAATCGATTAGTCACGCCCGGCGTGCCCCGGCTCCCCTACCAGCCCCATCGCCTGACGGGTAAACCAGTGTTTGGCCGGCGGGGTCAGCTCGAGGCCCAGCAGCCCCAGCCCCCGCAGAGGACTGAGCAGCGACCGCTGGCCGGAGAAGAGCCGAACGACCCAGTCGCTGAAGCCTACGGTGCGCCACTGGTCCTGCTGCTGCAGCTCGAGGTAGCGCCGCAGCAGTGCCAGCTCGCCGGCTGCCCGCCCCTCGGCCAGCCCCTGTTGCAGCACCCGCACCAGGGTCATCAGGTCACGCAGCGCCAGATTGTACCCCTGCCCCGCCACCGGGTGCAGACTGTGGGCGGCATTGCCCATCACCACCAGCCCCGGCCGCACCTGCTCGGTTGCCCACTTCAGGCTCAGGGGATAACTGAAGCGCTCACCGACCCGCTCAAGGCGCCCGAGACGATAGCCGAAACGGGCCTGCAAACGCTGTAAAAAGGCAGCATCGTCCAGCGCCATGACCCTTCCTGCCTCGGTTTCGGGCAGGGTCCACACCAGCGCGCTGCGCCCTCCGGAGAGCGGCAACAGCGCCATCGGCCCCTCATCGGTGAAGCGTTCGTAGGCGACACCCCGGTGGGGTTTGCCGGTGGTCACGTTGGCGATCAGTGCCCGCTGCTGGTAGTCGCTACTGTGCTGGCGAATGCCCAGCTGGCGGGCCAGCTCGGAGCGGCCTCCGTCGGCGAGCAGGGTAAGTCCGGCGGTCAGCTGCTGTAGCCCCTCGCCATCCCGTACCCCGAGTTGCATGCCCGTTTCGCAGGCGACGATCTGCTCCACCTGCGCCGGACAGAGCCACTCAATGGAGGGATCGTTCTGCAGCGCTGCGTGAAGCACACTCCCGAGCCAGCGGTTCTCTACCACGTAGCCCAGGGCTTCGGTCCCCATCTCCCGACTGTGCAGGCGACTGGTACCGAAGTGTCCGCGGTCGGAGACCTCAACCGAGTGGATGGGGGTGGCCCCGGCCGCCAACCCGGACCACAGCCCCAGCCGTTCGTAGATCAGGCGGGTGCCCCAGGAGAGTGCAGTAGAACGTGCATCGTAGCTGGGCTGCTGGGGGGCCTCACTGGTCTCGGCCAGTGGCTGGGATTCGATAATGCCCAGCCGCAGCCCCCGCTCAACCACCAGCGGGCGGAGGGCGCAGGCGAGACTCGCCCCCACCATTCCACCGCCAATGATCAGCAGGTCAAAATGGCTCATGCACAGGCCTCTCGACGGGCGCGGGCAGCGGCCATCAGGGCCTCGATCTCGTCAATACCCTTGGGAGCGCCCGCCGACAACACCTCATGCCCCTTGCGGGTTACCAGCACGTCATCCTCAATACGGATGCCGATGCCGCGCCAGCGCTTGGCCACGGACTCCTCGTCGGGAGCGATATAGAGCCCCGGTTCGATGGTCAGTACCATACCGGGCTCCAGCACCCTCCATTCACCCCCCACCTTATAGTCACCCACATCGTGGACATCCATCCCCAGCCAGTGGCCGGTGCGGTGCATAAAGAAGGGCTTGTAGGCCTCGGTGTCGATCAGCTCCTGCACCTCCCCCTTAAGCAGGCCCAGCTCAACCAGCCCCTCGGTAAGGATCCGCACCACCACCTCGTGGGGGTCGTTCCAGTGGTTGCCCGGCTGCACCTGTTCAATCGCCGCCAGCTGGGATTTCAATACCAGCTCATAGAGGGCCCGCTGTTCGCGGGTGAAGCGACCATTGGCAGGAAAGGTACGGGTGATATCGGAGGCGTAATAGTCGAGTTCGCAACCGGCATCGATCAACACCAGGTCGTTGTTACGAATCGGGGCATCGTTTTCAGTGTAGTGGAGGATGCAGCCGTTTTTGCCCGCCCCCACTATGGAGGGGTAGGCGGGCCAGCGGGAACCGCTGCGCTGGAATTCGTGGTTGAGCTCCGCCTCCAGCTGGTACTCGTAGAGCCCCGGCTCGCAGATCTCCATGGCACGGATATGGGCACGGGCCGAGATAGCGCCCGCCTCGCGCATCAGCTTGACCTCTCCGGCACTCTTGTAGAGCCGGAGGTCGTGGAGCAGGTGGTCAAGGGCAAGAAACTCGCCGGGAGGATGGGCCCCCTGGTTGGCCTTGGACTTGATGGTGTTAACCCAGCTCATGATCTGGTTATCGAAGTCGCGGTTGCAGCCCATGGCGTAGTAGACCCGGTCGCGACCTTCAATCAGCCCCGGCAGGATCTCGTCGATATCGCCGATCGGGAAGGCATCATCCACCCCGAACTCTGCCATCGCCCCCTCCTGGCCGAAGCGATAGCCGTGCCAGAGCTCCATCGCAGGATCTCGCTCGCGGCAGAAGAGCACGGTTTCTCCATGTTCGCGCCCCGGAATCAGCGCCAATACCGATTCGGGCTCGGGGAAACCGCTCAGATAGTAGAAATCACTGTCCTGGCGAAACAGATGCTCAACATCCCGGTTGCGGATGTGGACCGGCGCCGAGGGCAGGATGGCGATGCTGTTCTCCTCCATCTGCGCCATCAGGTGCTGGCGCCGACGGGCGTACTCTTTCTTGCTGATCTTCATCATGGTCAGGTTGGCAGTCTGGGAACGTCGTGTTAATGAAGGGAGGGGGTGGGAGGCTGGCTGACTGGCACACTCGGGTTGCAGTCGGCGAACACCACCAGCGCCCCCATGCGTACGTACTCACTCACCTCCATCAGGCTCACCTCGTTCTCCTCGCTCTCCTCCAGGTCGAGCTGCACCTGGGCGATCTCGGCCAGGTCACGGAGAATCTCAACCACCGCTTCGGAGAGGCTCTCCACCCCCTGACCAGCGAGGCCAAACCCGCTCAGGAAACCGTGACACCACTGCCCCAGGGCTTCGGCGCGAACCTGCAGTTCCTCCTCCTCGTCGGGCAGCAGCAGGCGCAGGCCATACTCCCCCGCCAACAACTGCTTGAGGGTCTGGTCATAGAGGGCCTGCAGCAGGGCGCGGGCATCGTCGGGCAGCTCGCTGAGCTGCATCTGCTCGACCGCGAGGGCGATCCAGTCGTTAGCGCTCAGGCGCTTTCCGGCCGCCAGCTGGCCACAGATCATGCCGTGCAGCTCCGCCGGCGCATTGCAGCTCTCCAGCTCCACAAAGAGGTTGCAGAGTTCGTCAAAATCATCGGCACTGTTGTGCCCACTGAGGGTTCGGGTGGTCATTGGATCGAGGCTTTCCATCACGAATGTGCTTAAGCTCTCAATGCTACCATTTCAGCGTGCGACACTGTACCGATGATTGACCCCCAGCAGGCCGCGCCCTATAGTATTCCATCAAATAAAGTGGTGAATGACCCCCGATGGACGACAGTCAGATCGACAACCTTTCCGCCAAGGTGGATGAGCTGATCGCGCTTTGCGAAGAGCTGAAGCAGGAGAACCGCCTGCTCCGCACCAGCGAGCACGGCCTGCGCGAAGAGCGCGCGGTATTGATCGAGAAAAACGAACTCGCCCGCAGCAAGGTAGAGGCGATGATCACACGCCTCAAGGCACTGGATACCGAAATATGACCCAAAACCCTCCTAACACAGCGAGCGTGTTGATACTCGACAAGGAGTACCGGGTTGCCTGCCCCGACGAGGAGCGTGATGCCCTGATCAGCGCCGCCCGTTACCTCGACAGCAAAATGCGCGAGATCCGCCGTAACGGCAAAACCATCGGACTCGAGCGGATCGCCGTCATGGCTGCGCTCAACATCACCTACGAACTGCTGCACGACGACAGCGGAGAGAAAGGCTCCCCCCAGAGCCGCGAGCGCATCGAGCAACTGATTAAAAAGCTGGACTCCGCCCTGGACACCAGCCGCCAGCTCGAATTTTAACCCGGCCCACTACCCCGCCAGCCACCCCAGTCGACGGATAGACCGCACAACCGGTGCAATTTCATCGAAAAACGGTGGCCACCCTTAGCGAGCAACCGTTATAATTGGCCTACGCTCCCTGGTCTGTTTGCGAGCCACAACGTCCCTGAGCCGATAATTGAAGCATCGGCGGCTCCTCGTTAATACTGGCGTGCAGGTCCACCCCGTAGTGGAAAGCCCAATGTATTACAGCAGTCTCCACCTTGAGCCATGGGTTCAAGGGCCTCTATGGCCGCGGCAAACCGGGGAGTCTTTTACCGACCCATGATGCAGCTATCCCGCCAGCAACTCCGACAGCAACTCCGCCAGCGCCGCAACGCCCTTTCAGCCCGGGAGCAGCGCGAAGCCAGCGCCCGACTCTGTGCCCGGCTGGCCAACCACCCCACCTTCGTTCGTAGCCAGCGCATTGCCCTCTACCTTGCCAACGACGGTGAGATCGATGCCACCCCCCTGTTACAACGCGCCTGGTCTATGGGCAAGCAGTGCTTCCTCCCGGTACTCAAGCCTGGCAGCTGGAACGAGCTGTGGTTTGCTCCCTTTGAAGCCGGCACCCTACTGACTCCCAACCGCTACGGAATAGAGGAGCCCCGCCTCCACCACGGCCAGCACCCGCCGGCCTGGAGCCTGGACCTGGTACTGATGCCACTGGTAGGTTTTGACACAGAGGGGAATCGATTGGGCATGGGGGGCGGCTACTACGACCGCAGCTTCGCCTTTTTACGCCGGCCGAGACCAGTACACCAGCCCCGGCTCATTGGACTTGCACATGAGTGTCAGCGAGTGGATGAACTGCCCTGCGATAGCTGGGACATCCCGCTCAGTGAAATCATTACTGACCGCAATCGTTACTGCGCGGAGCGCAGCTCAGCGGAGACCGCCGACTGAGACAGTGGAGCGCCTGTAGAAAGGGATTGAGCCACACTGGCAAAACCGGTGCTGAGGACGCCCAGTCCAAACACCAGCAGAACCACCAGCAAAAAGTCGGGTTTTTTCTTCTTCATTTTTTGTTACCCAGCGATTGCGCCTTCATTGGCTTCTCACCGCGCCCCCTCCCGAGACACCGTCTATCCAGTTGAACAGCCACCCGCCTACTCCTGCAACCAAAGAAAAGAGGCTATTTTACCCAAGCCTCTTTTCCCAGGCTGTGACACCGGGCCCAATGTCAACTTAACCGCGGGATAGTAAAACCAATTATTATTAGGAGATCAACGATAATCGCGACAAGTTCTGCGAATAGGCTCACATTATGCTAGAAAAAACCTTGAACGCTTAACCGCAATAGCGCTGGCGATACTCTTTGGGGGAATGGCCTGTCCAACGCTTGAAGGCGTGGTGAAAGCCGCTGACATCGGCGAAACCGAGCTGGTCGGAGATCGATGCCAGGTTCAGGCGGTGATCCTTTAGCATCCGCAGGGAATGGTGTTTTTTCACGCAGTCACGAAGCTGCACAAAAGTCACCTCATAGCGCTTCAGGTGACGCTGCAGGGTGCGTGCGCTCATATTCAACTCACCCGCCGCGTCCTCTATCTTGAGTGGCACCTTGGCGATGTTAAGCTCGATATAATCCAGCGTATCCCGTATCAGCGGATGATCCTGGCGCAGGCGGTCGATCACCGGATCACCGTTATGATCGTGCCGCACCGGCTGCCCCGGCAGTGGACGGGAGAGCTGCTCACTGGCAACCACCAACGCATTGTAGGTGCGGGAAAATCGCAGGTCCGACGCAAAAGCCGACTGGGTGTCCGCGCCATACACCGGCACGGTGTGGCTAAACTCGACCGAGATCTCATCGCGCTCCAGCTCACAGAGACAGAGGAGAAAGCGGTACAGGGTACGCAGCTTAAACTCAACCACCTCAGCATCCACCATCCGCGGCGCCAACAACACCAAGCGCGTACGATCTCCCCGCTCCTGCAGGGTAAAGTCGAGATGGGGATTATGACCACAAAACTCACGCTCGACCGCATCGCGCAAGCTGTATACCCCCTCCACCTCAGCGCGCAGATAGGGTTCACTCAGCTGGTGGGCCAACAGCTTGCCGTACTCCAGCATCAGCGGGAAGCGACTACTGTGAACTTTGAGGCCATTGAGGGCCTGGTTGAAGCTGATCTCGTCGATGGCCGCGTCCGCCACCGACAGCTGACCCTGGTCCAGGTCATCGGGATGGAACAGATCCCGTTGATCGACACCCTGCTGGCGGGCGAGTTCAACCAGTGCGGACAGATAGCTTGGGGGAACCCGGTTCATGAGCGGTCATCTATTCTCGTTGTTGTTTTTATTATTGATTATCCGTTAAAAATCTATCTCACAACCTCTTACGAATCAACCATAGACCATAGTCTAAGAAGCGGGCAAATAGCGCTCCAGGGCCCGGAGCGCACTGTCACAGCCGGGTGGGCTAGCCGAGAAATAACTGGTAGGCGCGGTTATTGGTCTCTTCCCAGTAATGGTAGCCGATCAGGTCGAGGAAGCTTTCAACCTCAGCCTTCTCCCCCTTGGGCACCTGCATGCCAATCAGCACCCGCCCGTAAGCCGCACCATGATTACGGTAATGGAACATGGAGATATTCCAGCGCTCCCCCAGTTTGTTGAGGAAGTTGAGCAGAGCACCCGGACGCTCCGGGAACTCGAAACGGTAGACAATCTCATGCTCCCCGTTGGGGGCGTGCCCGCCTCCCATATGCCGTATATGCAGCTTGGCGATCTCGTTGTCGGTCAGGTCTTCGACCGGATACCCCTTCTGTTCCAGCAGGGCCACCAGGTCCTCGCGGGTATCGCTGTCGGGCTTGGTCTGGACCCCCACAAAAATGCGCGCCTGGCTGGCATCATGGTAGCGATAGTTAAACTCGGTGATCGCCCGCTTACCCAGGGTCTGGCAGAACTTGCGGAAGCTGCCCGGTTGCTCGGGAATGGTGACCGCGACGATGGCTTCACGCTTCTCACCCAGCTCGGCTCGCTCGGAGATATAGCGCAAACGATCAAAATTCACATTAGCACCGCTGTCGATGGCGACCAGCGACTGTCCTTCAATACCCTCCCGCTCCACATAACGCTTGATACCGGCAACCGCCAGCGCACCCGACGGCTCGGCAATGGAGCGGGTGTCATCGTAGATATCCTTGACCGCCGCGCAGATCTCATCGGCAGTCACAGTGATCACCTCATCCACCACCTGTTTGCAGACCCGGAAGGTCTCCTTGCCGATCTGGGCGACAGCAACACCATCGGCAAAAATACCCACCTGCGAGAGCACCACCCTCCGGTTCTTCTCAAGCGCCACCTTCAGGCAGGCGGACTCCTCATACTCAACCCCGATGATCCGGATCTCTGGCCGCAGGTATTTGATATAGGCGCCGATGCCCGCAATCAGTCCGCCCCCACCCACGGGAACAAAGATGGCATCGATGGGATCGCTGTACTGACGAAGGATCTCCATCGCGATGGTCCCCTGGCCGGCAATGGTGTCGACGTCATCGTAGGGGTGGATATAGACGTAGCCCTTCTCCTCGACCAGCTTTTGGGAGTAGGCCAGCGCTTCGTCGAAGGCGTCGCCGTGCAGGACCACCCTGGCACCGCGCGCACGTACCGCCTGTACCTTGATCTCGGGCGTGGTCTTGGGCATCACGATCACCGCCTTGATACCCAGATGTTTGGCCGCCAGCGCCAGCCCCTGGGCATGGTTACCCGCCGAGGCGGCGATCACCCCTCGCGCGCGCTCTGCTTCAGTGAGCTGGGAAACCTTGTTGTAAGCGCCGCGAATCTTGAATGAAAACACCGGCTGCAGGTCTTCCCGCTTGAGCAACACCTTGTTCTGCAGCCGCTCGGAAAGGAAAGGAGCCTCATGGATGGGGGTTTCCACCGCCACATCGTACACCCGGGCTTCGAGGATCTTTCTAATATAGTTCTGCGGCATGGCGTCGGCTTCACGTGGTAAAAAACGCCCCATTCTAGACTATTGACCGGCGGGCAGCCACGCTGATTCAGGCCA
Organism: Aestuariirhabdus litorea; assembly: GCF_003864255.1. Lineage (NCBI taxonomy): Bacteria > Pseudomonadati > Pseudomonadota > Gammaproteobacteria > Oceanospirillales > Aestuariirhabdaceae > Aestuariirhabdus > Aestuariirhabdus litorea. Next base: position 873,272 of record NZ_QWEZ01000002.1, on the reverse strand, counting down.
AGCCTCCGGTGAAGCCGGTTGCGGACAGCGTTCACGGTTTTTCCCTATCCACGGCGGGAGTATACTCTATGCTTTTAAGCGCCCCTCACCACAGGTACCCCCATGAACCAGGATGAACTCAAGCAAGCCGTTGCCCTCGCCGCTCTGGAGACGATTCGCCCCAAACTAGAACGCGAATCGATTATCGGTATAGGGACAGGCTCCACCGCCAACTGCTTTATCGACGCCCTGGCCCAGGTCAAGCAGCTGTTTGACGGTGCCGTGGCCAGCTCCGAAGCCAGCGCCGAGCGCCTCAAATCCCACGGTATTCCGGTCTATGACCTGAACTCGGTCAACGAGATCCAGTTCTACATCGACGGTGCCGACGAGAGTAACGAGCGCCTGGAGCTGATCAAGGGCGGCGGCGGCGCCCTGACCCGCGAAAAGATCGTCGCCGCCGTGGCCGACCAGTTCATCTGCATCGCCGACGAGAGCAAGCTGGTCCCCCTGCTGGGCACCTTCCCGCTGCCGGTTGAGGTGATCCCCATGGCCCGCAGTTACGTGGCCCGTGAGCTGGTGAAGCTGGGGGGGGACCCGGTCTACCGCAGCGGTTTTGTGACCGACAACGGCAACCTTATCCTTGATGTCCACAACCTGCAGATCAACGTGGCCACCACGCTTGAAGAGCAGATCAACAACATCACCGGTGTGGTGACCAACGGGCTGTTTGCGGTGCGTCCGGCTAATCTCCTGCTGCTGGGTACACAACAGGGCGTCAAGGAATACCGTAACTAGGGGCGACAGGACCGATCATGGTTAATTTTGCCAACAAGCGCCTGCTGATCGTCGACGACTTTGAGAGTTTTCGTCTCTCCCTGCGGCGCATGCTCAACAGCATTGGTATCAACGAGGTCGACATCACCGGCAACGGCCGCGATGCGATCCGCCTGTGCCGCGAGAACGCCTACGACGCCATTCTCTGCGACTATAACCTGGGCCAGGGCAAGAATGGGCAGCAGGTGCTGGAGGAGCTGCAACACAGCAAGATCCTCAAACATCGCACCCTGTTTATCATGATCAGCGCCGAAACCGGTCGCGAAATGGTGCTCGGCGCGCTGGAATACAGCCCGGACGGTTACATCTCAAAGCCCTTCACCCAGGCGCTGCTCCACAAACGCCTGGAGACCTTTTTCGCCCGCCAGGAGGCGATCGAGCCGATCATCAGGGCGCTGGATAAAAACAACGATGCCGAGGCCTTACGGTTGTGCCAGCAGAAAGCAGCCCAACCGGGTCGTTACCGAACCTGGTGCCAACAGCAACTGGCGGAACTGCAGATCAAGACCGGAGACTACGAAGGGGCAAAAGCCACCTGCGAACTGCTGCTCAGCGGGCGTCAACAAGATCTCCCCCACCTGCTGCTGGGACGCATCGCCCTGGCCGAAGGCCGGTTTGAGGAGGCGATCCAGAGGCTGGAGGAGGTGCTGAAACATAATCCCAACTTTGCCCGCGCCTGCGACCTGATCGCCGAATGCTATAAAGCGATGGGGCAACCGCGCAAAGCCCAGCAGTCCCTCGAACGAGCCACCAGCATCTCACCCCACTACCTTAACCGGCAGCAGGCACTGGCCAGCCAGAGCCAGGAAAACGACGATATAGAGACCGCTACCCACGCCTGGCGCTCAACCGTCGAGCTGAGCCAACACTCCTGCCTGGAGGCCCCCGACCAATACCTGAACCTGGCACGATGCCTGGGAGAAAGCGCGAGCGAGAACGAGGAGCAGGGAGCCAAGCTGGCGCGTGAGGCCCTGCAGATGCTGGATCGTGCCAAGCAGCGCTTCAGCGACCACGAGACCCTCGAGCTTGAGAGTACCCTGGTGGAGGCTCAGGTACACATGAGCCAGAACAATACCGCGGCCGCCGAAAAGGCACTGGCCCAGGCCGAAACCCTTTTCGCCGAGGTTGATCCCGCCTCCAGGGATTCTTTACAGCTGGAGCTGGGAAAAACCCTGCTGCAGGCCGGCCGCCAGGAGCAGGGTGAGCAGCTCCTTAATGAGCTGGCCGCTGCCCATCCGGACAAAAGCGATATTAGCTCACAAGTTGCCGCCGTTTTGGATGAGCCGGTGAGTGCCATCCGCCGCAAACGCGCTGCCGAGTTTAACAAGCAGGGCATAGAGGCGTTCAAGGACAACCGCTACGAAGAGGCGATCGAGTTTTTTATCCAGGCCCAGGAGCACTCCAGCCGCCACCCCGGCGTCAACCTCAACCTGGTACAAGCGGCGCTCAAACAGGCCCCCATCGATGGCAAACGGGATCAACACTACCGCCAGTGCCAGGCAGCCCTTGAACGCATCGCGCACCTTAAACCCACCCATCACCAGTGGGAGCGCTACCAGCACCTCAAACAACAGGTCGCCTCCCATCTGGCCCCCTCATCCAGCAACTGACACGCCCATGAGCCAACCACCCGACACCCAGATCGACTTCGCCACCGTGCTGGCATCCTCCGTGCACGACATGAAAAACTCGCTGGGGCTGCTGCTCAACTCGATCGACAACCTGTGCGCCGCCCAGCCCCCGAGTACGCCGGAGGAGTATGCCCGCTACTCGCTGTTAAACTACGAGGCCTCCCGGGTTAACAGCAACCTGATCCAGCTGCTGAGTATCTACCGCTTGCAGCAGAACCAGCTCCCCCTGTCGATCTCGGAGCAGTATGTCAGCGACCTGCTGGAGGAGCAGCTGGCACTGAATGATCCCCTGTTGCAGGCGCGGCGCATCACTCCGGAGCTGGAGTGCGACCCCGAGCTGGTCGGCTATTTTGACCAGTCCCTGGTGGCAGGCACCCTCAACAATGTGATTCTCAACAGCACCCGCTATACCCGCGACCGGCTAAAGATCAGCGCCTACCAGCAGGGAGAGTACCTGGTCATTGAGGTCGCCGATAACGGCTCGGGGTACCCGCAAGAGATGTGCCAGCAGGGGGGAACGCAGCCGGGACCGGTCGATTTCAGCAGCGGCAGCACCCAGCTGGGTCTCTACTTTTGCCGGGAGATCGCACGCCTGCATCAGCAGGATGGACGCTTCGGCTATATCGATCTCAGCAACGGCGGCTCTCTGGGCGGAGGTATTTTTCGCCTGTACCTGCCCTAAAAGCGGGCACCGGGGAGGGAGCGCCCAGCCCCTTCCCTTGTTACACCCACGGGTTAGCCTCAGGAGAAGACCTGGTTCTCCTGCTCCATCACCCGGATAAAGGTGGTGCGCTTGGACAACTCCTTGAGGGAAGCAGCCCCCACATAGGTGCAAGCGGAGCGCACGCCCCCCATAATATCCCGCACCCGCTCCACGACCGGTCCCCGGTAGGGCACCTCGACCGTCTTGCCTTCGGAGGCACGGTACTCGGCAACGCCCCCGGCGTGTTTATCCATCGCCGTCTCGGAACTCATTCCGTAGAACAGCTTGTAACGCTTGCCATCGCGCTCTACCAGCTCACCGCCACTCTCGTCGTGACCCGCAAACAGCCCGCCGATCATCACCATATCCGCCCCTCCGCCGAAGGCTTTGGCGACATCACCGGCACAGCTACAACCACCGTCGGAGATGATCAGGCCGCCGAGGCCGTGGGCCGCATCGGCACACTCCATCACCGCGGACAGCTGAGGGTAGCCAACGCCGGTCTTGACGCGGGTAGTACAGACGGAACCCGGCCCAATACCGACCTTGACCACATCGGCTCCGGACAGGATCAGCTCCTCCACCATCTCACCAGTAACCACGTTACCGGCAATGATTACCTTGTTCGGAAACGCCTTGCGCACCTTACGCAGATAGGAGACAAACGTCTCGGAGTAGCCATTGGCAACATCGATGCAGATAAACTGCAACCCCGGGTGCTGCTTGATAATCGCCTGCAGGCGCTCGAAATCCTCGCTCGAGGTGCCGGTGCTGACCATGATGTGCTGGTAGATCGATGGCTCCTGGCCATCGAGGAAACCCTTCCACTGCTCCAGGCTGTAGTGCTTGTGAATGGCCGTCAGCATGCCATGGCTGGCCAGTTCGGCCGCTATCTCAAAGGTGCCTACGGTATCCATATTGGCGGCAACCACGGGGACACCGCTCCAGCGGATTCCGCTGTGCAGGAAGGTGTAGGTTCTATCCAGTGCAACTTGGGAGCGACTCTTGAGAGTCGATCGCTTGGGCCTGATCAGGACATCTTTGAAACCCAGTTTAATGTCGGTTTCTATGCGCATAATCACTCCACAATAGAGGGTTGTATCCAGAAGTCATGTACAAGCGAGGGGCGATAAAAAAGGGGTCGCCGAACGGCACCCCCTGAGAGCTTATACAGACCGATTCTGGGTCATTGCCCCACAAATGTAAACCTATCTCCCCCTAGCCAACATAGACCTGCACACAGTCACGACCGGCCTTTTTGGCCGCATACAGGGCGGAGTCTGCCGCCTCTATCAGTTGGCTGCTGGGCATATCGATATCCGGCACCATGGCCGCCACACCTCCACTGAGGGTGACATGATCCGCCACCGTCGACGCCGCATGGGGGACCGTCAGGGCGGCCACCGCATCGCACAGTTTCTGGGCCAACACCGTGGCATCATGACGATCCAGCTCGGGCAACACCGCGACAAACTCCTCACCCCCGTAGCGGGCCAACAGATCTCCGGAGCGCTGGATATTGGCCAGCAGGCAGTCGGCAATACGCTGCAGGCAGCGGTCTCCGGCCATATGGCCGTAGTGATCGTTATAGGCCTTGAACAGGTCGACATCCAGCATCACCAGCGCCAGGGAGGTCTGGTTACGGCACGCGCGACGCCATTCGGCCTCGATATAGCCATCGAACTTGCGTCGATTATAGAGCCCGGTCAGGCTATCGTGGACCGACAGGTCCGAGAGCATGTCCCGCTGCCGCTTCAGTTGCAGATGGGTGCGTACCCGCGCAACCAGCACCGGCACCGAAAAGGGCTTGACGATATAGTCCACCGCCCCCAGTGACAGGCCGTAGGCCTCCTGCTTCTCCTGATCTTCGGAAGTGATCAGGATAATGGGGATATGGCGCGTCTTTTCATTGTCGGAGAGCTGCCTGCAGAGTTCATAGCCATCAATGTCCGGCATCGTGACATCCAGCAGAATCAGGTCCGGCATCTCGTCCTGCTCGGCCCTTACCAGGGCGTCCCGTCCACAGGTGGCCACATCTATGTTGAACTCCCGGCTCAATATCTGACCCAGAACGCGGATATTTACCTCCTCATCCTCAATGATCAGTACCGACTGTTTCTCCTTAACCATCTGCTACACCTCTGAACAGGTCTCCAGAGAGTATAGATCAGCGCCACAGGTTGGTTAGTGGAGATGATCACAGGGCTGGTCAAGGCCCTGCCGTCACAGGATAATGGCGCCAGCCACATAACGCTGGAGAGAGAGCGTGGAGATAGAAAAGCTGCGACGCGAGTACCTGCACGGCGGACTGCACCGCAAAGACCTCAAGGCGGACCCCATCGCCCAGTTTGAGCTCTGGCTGCAGCAGGCGATCGACGCCAAACTGCCCGACCCCACCGCCATGAGCGTGGCCACCGTGTCGGCGGATGGTTACCCCTCACAACGCATCGTCCTGCTTAAGCAGCTGGACCCGCGGGGCTTTGTCTTCTTTACCAACCTCGGCAGTACCAAGGCACAGCAGATCGAGGGGAATCCCAGGGTCAGCCTTCACTTCGCCTGGCTGGAGCTGGACCGGCAGGTGATCATCAGCGGCCACGCCAGCCGCCTCAGCCACCGCGAGGTGCTGGGCTATTTCCTGAGCCGCCCCAAGGAGAGCCAACTCGCTGCCTGGGCTTCGCGCCAGAGCCACCCTATCTCCTCACGCACCCTGCTGGAACAGAAGTTTGCGGAGATGAAGCACAAGTTTTCCAGCGGCGAGATCCCGCTCCCTTCCTTCTGGGGAGGCTTCAGGGTCGATCCGCGTCGCATCGAGTTCTGGCAGGGGGGAGCCCACCGCCTTCACGACCGCTTTCTCTATACACGCGGCGAAAGCAACGAATGGGCGATTGAGCGCCTTGCCCCCTAAAGCGAGGCCTTGAGCCGCTGCCGGCTTTTCCAGGCGGCTATCTGTTGCCATCACCAACGGATGGCTATAATGGCCGCCTCATCATCCACTTTACCCGCAAGAGCCTGTCCAATGAGCCGATTCTGGAGCGCCAAGGTCCACGACCTCACCCCCTATGTCCCGGGCGAGCAGCCGCAGGATCAAGTGTATATCAAGCTCAACACCAACGAGAGCCCCTACGGCCCGTCGCCCAAAGCCATTAGCGCCATGCAGGCCGCCTGTGATGACCGGCTACGGCTCTACCCCGACCCGCAGGGGCTGGCGCTGAAAGAGAGCATTGCCAGGCTCTATGGACTCTCCAGCGACCAGGTCTTCGTTGGCAACGGCTCCGATGAGGTGCTGGCCTTCAGCTTCCAGGGATTCTTTAAGCAGGATAAGCCGCTGCTGTTCCCGGATATCAGCTACAGCTTCTACCCGGTCTACTGCGAGCTCTACGACATTGAAGCGCGCACCCTTCCCCTGGACAGCGAGTTTGCTATCGACCTGGACCAGTACCCGCAGGAGAACGGCGGCATCATCTTTCCCAACCCCAACGCCCCCACCGGGCGGGCGCTGTCGCTGGACGCCATCGCTGCCCTGCTGGAGCGCAACCGCGATTCGGTGGTGGTGGTGGATGAGGCCTATATCGACTTCGGCGGAGACAGTGCCGCGTCCCTGATCCCCCGCTTTGACAACCTGCTGGTGATCCAGACCCTCTCCAAGTCGCGCGCACTGGCAGGCATTCGGGTGGGCTTCGCCCTGGGCAACCGGGAGTTGATCGAGGGGCTTGAACGCATCAAAAACTCCTTCAACTCCTATCCCCTGGATCGACCTGCCCTGGCGGGCGCGACCGCGGCTATCGAGGACCGGGAGCATTTCGAGTCCAGCTGCCGCAAGGTGATCGCCACCCGCGAGTGGTGTTCAACGGCGCTCAGCCAGATGGGTTTTGAAGTAATCCCCTCCAAAGCCAACTTTGTCTTCGCCAGCCACCCCCGGCACAGCGCAGCCGAACTCTACCAGCAGCTGAAAGAGGGTGGCATCCTCGTGCGCTACTTCAATAAAGCCCGCATCAACAACCACCTGCGCATTACCATCGGCACCGATTCGGAGATGCAGCAGTTGATTACCCGTCTTGAGGCGCTGCTGGGCAATGCCTAGCCACCCCGCTGGCGACGGTGATAGCGCTCAACCCACTCGAGTAAACGCTGGGGAGCGTGGGCCCGCTTCCACTCCCCGGCAACAAACTTGTTGCTTTCCGAAAGTGTCGGATAGATGTGGATCGTGCCGAGGATTTTATTGAGGCCGATCCGCTGCTTCATCGCGCTCACGTACTCGGTGATCAGCTCGGCAGCGTGGTAACCAACGATGGTGACCCCCAGGATACGGTCTCGCCCGGGAACCGTAAGCACCTTGATAAAGCCGTAGGCGGCCTCGTCGGCAATCGCCCGGTCCAGGTCGGAGATATCGTAGCGGGTGACCTCATAGGAAACCCCCCGTTCCCGTGCCTCCTGCTCATTCAACCCCACCCGCGCCACCTCCGGGTCGCAGAAGGTGGCCCAGGGAATCACCGAGTAATCCACCTTGAACTTCCACCAGCGACCAAACAGCGCATTCACCGTGGCGTACCAGGCCTGATGGCTGGCGGCGTGGGTAAACTGATAGGGACCGGCCACATCGCCACAGGCAAAGATATTGGGGTAGCGGGTCTGGAGGTACTCATTCACCTCGAGGGTGCCCTGTCGGGTGAGGGGGATATCCAGATTCTCCAGCCCGAACCCGCTGGTATTGGCCTTGCGGCCCACCGCCATCAGGAGCTGGTCAAACTCGATACGCACCTCTTCACCCCGGTGTTCGGCCACCAGCCACTTACCCCGCTCATCACAACCAAAGGAGAGCGGCTTGTGGTCAACCCGCAGATCAACCCCCTCGGCAACAAACCGCTCCGCCACCAGTGCCGAGACATCTTCATCTTCCCTGGGCATGATACGGGAGGCCATATCCAGCTGAATCACGCAGCTCCCCAAACGGGAGAAAGCCTGGGCCAGCTCGCAACCAATAGGCCCCCCTCCGATCACCAGCAAACGACCGGGCTGCTCCCGCAGCCCCCAGATCGTATCGGAGGTGAGATACCCCACGGTATCAAGCCCTGGAATCGGCGGCACAAAGGGGCGGGCTCCGGTCGCGATCACAATGTTACGGGTGTTGATGGTGGTGCCATTGACCTCTACCTGCCAGGGGCTCTTGATGGTCGCCTGACCGCTCACACAGTCGACCCCCAGCGCGCTGTATCGCTCGATCGAGTCGTGCGGCTCGATCTTGCTAATGACTCGCTGCACCCGCTCCATCACGGCGGGAAAGTCCACCGCCACCGAGTTCACCTTGAGTCCGTAGTGGGCGGCATTGTCTGCGTAGTGCTTTATACGCGCACTGCGAATCAGCGCTTTGCTGGGTACACAACCGGTGTTGAGGCAGTCACCCCCCATGCGCTCCTTTTCCACCAGAGACACCCGCGCCTTCACTGCCGCAGCAATGTAAGAGGAGACCAGCCCCGCCGAGCCGGCACCGATCACCACCAGGTTCGTATCGAAGCGCTCCGGCCTTGGGTAACTCCTGTAGAGGGCCCGCTGCCGGACCCTGCCCAACAGGGCGCGAGCCATCCAGGGAAAAAAAGCCAGCACCAAAAAGGAGGCGAGCAGGCCAGGGGTCATCACCCCCTGCACACTGAGCTCCTCGACCTGCCCCAACTGCGCTCCGGCGTTGACATAAACCAGGGTGCCCGCCAGCATCCCCAGCTGGCTGACCCAGAAGAAGCGCCAGACCTTCATGGGGGTTAGGCCCATCACCAGGTTAATCACAAAGAAGGGCACCGCCGGGATCAGCCGCAGGGTAAAAAGATAAAATGAACCCTCACGTTTTATGCCCTGATTGATGCTCTCCAGATAAGTGCCAAAGCGCTGCTGAACCCAGTCTCTCAGCAGCGTACGGGAGATCAGGAAGGCCAGGGTCGCGCCAATGGTGCTGGCAAACGAAACCAGTACCACCCCCTCCCACAACCCGAATACCGCCCCACCTACGATGGTCATCACGGCGGCTCCCGGGAGAGAAAAGGCGGTCACCGCAACATACACCAGAAAGTAGAGCAGCCTCGTGGTGCCCGGATTTTCCCGATACAGATCGGCAAAGAGATCCAGCGTCAGGTATTGGCGCAGGTCCAACGCAAAAAACAGCGCCAAAGCCACCCCCAGTAGTACCAACACCCCCCACTTCGATCGACTCATTGATTAACCACCCTGTCCAGAAACTGCGCTGTCACCATCATAGTGTGTCGCCCCAAGGATGAGAAAGGGGTATCGGGGTAATTGTTTCATTGCAACGTACCCGAATCACACCAGTGGGTGCGCGTCGGCCAGCAGCGCGATACACTAGATCTGCCAGCCCATGGCATCCAAAGATCAACAGAGAGTCCAGCCGACTTTAAAGGAGCCCGATGAGCACCCCCGCGCCCAAGACCGCCCTGCTACTGCTAAACCTCGGATCGCCCGATGAGCTGTCCCCTGCCGCACTGCGACGTTATCTGCGTGAGTTCCTGTCCGACCGCCGCGTGATCGAAGCGCCGCGCCTGGTCTGGTGGTTCGTGCTCAATGGCGTGATTTTGCCCTTCCGGCCTCGCAAGCTGATGCACGCCTACGGCAACATCTGGACTGAGCAAGGTTCACCTATCCGGACCATCAGCCTGCAACAGCAGCACGCGCTTCAGAGCGAACTCAACCGCCGGCTGGGCGATGGCCAGGTGCAGGTAGAGTTGGCCATGACCTACGGCAACCCCTCCATCACCGCTGCGTTTGAGCGCCTTGAGCAGGCGGGTGTTGAGCGGGTGCTGGTGCTGCCCCTCTTCCCCCAGTACAGCGCAACCACGACCGCCGCCTGCTTCGACGCCATTGCACGCGCCCTGGCTGGGCGTCGCAACATTCCCGAGCTGCGATTCATTCGCCAGTACCACGAACAGCCTGCCTACATCGAGGCCCTGGCTAACTCGGTAAGGGAGCACTGGCAGCAGCAGGGCCGGCAGGGACACCTGATGTTCTCTTTCCACGGTTTGCCGCTCAGCTACGTAGAAAAGGGGGATCCCTACCCCCGACAGTGTGAAGCCACCGTGGAGGCGGTGGTCCGGCAGCTGGGGCTGTCCGAGCAGGAGTGGACCCTGTGCTACCAATCACGGGTGGGGATCGCTCCCTGGCTCCAGCCCTACACCGATGAAACCCTCATCGAGTGGGCTAAAGAGGGGCGCAGCGGTGTCGATGTGATCTGCCCCGGTTTCAGCGCCGACTGCCTGGAAACCCTGGAGGAGGTGGCGATCACCAATAAGGAGCTGTTTGAGGAGGCGGGCGGTAGCGATTACCAGTACATACCGGCCCTTAACGCCAGCAGCGCCCATATCCAGCTGCTGGCCGACACCGCCGTCAAGCAGCTGGGGGGATGGCTGGACCCATAGCCCCCCAGTGACCCATCAGCGGGTGCTACGGAGAGCCCTGCTTCAGGTCAACTTTATCAACAGCTGCATCTGGGCGTCCCGGCGCGGCTGGTTGGCGCGCGGCTGGTTCTGGCGATAACTGCCGTCACTTTGCAGCTGCCAGCTCATGCAGTTGTCCTGTAGATAGGCATCCAACTCCTTTTTCACCCGCTGGGCCAGTTTCGGGTGTTCAATCGGATAGCAGGTCTCGATCCGGTGATCCAGATTGCGCACCATCCAGTCGGCGCTGGAGGCGTATACCCTGGGCTCGCCGTTATTGGCGAAGTAGAAAGTCCGCGAATGCTCAAGGAAGCGACCGACAATGGAGCGCACTCGAATGTTGTCGGACAGCCCGGGCACACCAGGGCGCAGGCAACAGATGCCGCGAATAATGAGATCGATCTTGACCCCGGCCTGAGACGCCTTGTAGAGCTCTTTGATCACCTTGGCCTCGGTCAGGGAATTGCATTTGACGATAATGTGCCCCTTGCCGCCGGCCTCCACGTGCTGGATCTCCTGCTGGATATGGTCGAGCAACCCCTTTTTCAGGGTAAAGGGGGCGTGCAGCAGTTTCTTCACCCGCACCGCTTTACCCATGCCTGTCAACTGCTGGAAGATCTTGGACACATCGTTGGTCAGGTCCTTGTCCCGTGTCAGCAGGCTGTAGTCGGTGTAAAGGCGCGCGTTTCCGGCGTGGTAGTTACCGGTACCCAGGTGCGCATAGCGAACGATCTTTCCATCTTCACGCCGCACCACCATCATCAGCTTGGCGTGGGTTTTGTACCCCACTACGCCGTACACCACGATGGCACCCGCCTCCTGTAGCCGTCTCGCCAGGGTCAGGTTCTCCTCCTCATCGAAGCGGGCACGCAGTTCGATGACAACGATCACCTCCTTGCCGTTGCGGGCCGCATCCACCAGCGCGTCGACAATCTCCGACTGGGCTCCGGTGCGATAGAGGGTCTGTTTGATGGCCAGCACATGGGGGTCCTTCGCCGACTGGCGCAGCAGGTCCACCACCGGTGTAAAGGACTGGAAGGGGTGCAGCAGCAGGATATCGTTACTGGTGATGGCGTCGAACAGGTTTTCCTTGGGCATCAGCCCCTTGGGAAAACTCGGCGTAAAGGGCTGGTACTGCAACTCAGGGAGGTTAGGCAGGTTACACAGGTCCATCAGGCGCGCCAGATTAACCGGGCCGTTGACCTCATAGAGCTCATCCTGGGTCAACCCAAACTCCTTGAGCAGGAAGTTGGCCAGCTCCGGGGTGCAATTGTCGGCCACTTCCAGTCTCACCGCCTTGCCCCAGCGCCGTGATTGCAGCTCCCCCTGCAGCGCCGTCGCCAGATCCTCAACCTCGTCATCGAGAATCAGGTCGCTGTTACGGGTGAGACGGAACTGGTAACAGCCCTTGATGGTCATGCCGGGAAACAGGTCTTCGGCGTGCTGGTGAATCATTGCCGACAACAGCGTGAAGCAGATTCCCTCGCCACTGAGCTCGGGCGGAAAGCGGATCACGCGCGGCAGCGAGCGGGGGGCCGGGATAATCGCCATACCGGTTTCCCGCCCGAACGCATCCTTACCCTCCAGCGAGACAATAAAGTTGAGGTTTTTATTGGCCAATCGGGGAAAGGGGTGCGCCGGGTCCAGCCCGATGGGGCTGATCACGGGCATCACCTCGGAGTAGAAGTAATCGCTCACCCACTGCACCTGCTCCTCACTCCACTCGCTGCGGCGCAGGATGCGTATATTTTGCTCCTGCAGGGCAGGCAGCAGTTGCTCTTGCAGCATCTCGTACTGGCGCGCCACACTCTCATGGGTGATGCGACTGATTTCGTTCAGCACCTGCTGGGGCTGCATGCCGTCGAGTCCCACCTGCTCGCGGGAAAAGTCGATCTGCTGCTTGAGCCCGGCCACCCGGATCTCAAAAAACTCATCCATGTTGCTACTGAAGATCAACAGGTAGCGTAGCCGCTCCAGGAGCGGATGCTCTTCGTTTGCCGCCTGCTCCAGTACCCGCAGGTTAAACTGGAGGTTACTCAGCTCGCGGTTGATGTAGTAATCGGAGTTGCTGTAGTCCGTCAACTTTTCGACCACCGGCGGGCTCGCCTCCTCCTGGACCTCAAGCGCCTCAGTGTCTGCTGTCAACTTCGTGCCCTCGACTTCGAGGGTACTATCGGCTTTAGCCTGCGGGTTCATGGCTCTCTCCCTGATAGGGTTGAGGGTAAAGCGCCTGCTTTACCCGAATATTGGGCTAGCGGTTTTGCAGCAAGCGGGCTGCATCCATCGCGAAGTAGGTCAAAATGCCATCGGCACCCGCCCGCTTGAAGGCCAGCAGGGACTCCAGCATAACGCTGTTTTCGTCCAGCCAGCCGTTGGCGAAGGCGGCTTTGTGCATGGCGTACTCACCACTCACCTGATAGACAAAGGTGGGCACTTTTAGCTCATCCTTGACCCGGCGCACAATGTCCAGGTAGGGCATGCCCGGCTTGACCATCACCATATCGGCCCCCTCGGCCAGGTCCAGGGCCACCTCATGCAGAGCCTCATCGCTGTTGGCCGGATCCATCTGGTAACTGTACTTGTTGCCCTTGCCCAGGTTTCCGGCCGAGCCGACTGCGTCGCGGAAGGGGCCATAATAGGCGGAGGCGTATTTAGCCGAGTAGGCCATGATACGGGTGTTGGTATGCCCCTCCGCCTCCAGCAGCTGGCGAATGGCGCCGACCCGCCCATCCATCATGTCCGAAGGAGCGACAATATCGGCCCCCGCCTCGGCATGGGAGAGCGCCTGGCGGATCAGCACATCGATCGTTTCCTGGTTAAGCACATAACCGCTGGCGTCGATGATGCCGTCCTGCCCGTGGGTCGTGAACGGATCCAGTGCCACATCGGTCATCACCCCCAGCTCAGGGTGACGATCCTTGAGTGCCTTGACCGCACGCTGCGCCAGCCCATCCGGATTAAAGGCCTCCTTCGCGTCCAGGCTTTTGGCGGACAAAGGGGTTACCGGGAACAGGGCAACGGCGGGAATCCCCAATGCGACCATCTCGTCGGACTGTTTGAGCAGCAGATCGATACTCAGGCGCTCCACCCCCGGCATGGAGGGCACCGCCTCCCGCTGGTTCTCTCCCTCCAGCACAAAGACCGGGTAGATCAGGTCGTCGCAGCTGAGCCGGTTTTCCCGCATCAGGCGACGGGAAAACTCGTCAAACCGCATGCGACGAGGGCGGGTTAATGGGTATTGGCGCTGAGAATCGGAAAAAGACACTGCATCACTCCCTAATGGTGAACGGTTCGACCGGTTAAGCGGGCATCATAACCCATTGAACGGCCGCTTCAATGCGTTACATCAAGCCGCTTTGAGGTGAGCGCCCCTTGCCCTACAATCTCTCGCACCCGACGGTGCCCCTTTCCCTAGACCCGTCGAAAGGAGATACCCATGAGATGCACCCTGATCTTCGCAGCCACCCTACTGCTGCTCCCCGAGCTCGCGAGCGCCCAGGGGGATGCGGCGGCCGGAAAGGCAAAATCAGCCATTTGTGCGGCCTGCCACGGCGCCAACGGCAAAGCCACCATCGCCACCTACCCCAATCTGGCGGGGCAGAACTACGACTACATCGTCTATGCCCTTAACGCCTATAAAAGCGGGGCACGCTCCGGGGGCCAGGCCGCCATTATGCAGGCGCAGGCGGCCAAGCTTTCCGCAGAGGATATCGCTAACCTGGCCGCCTATTTTTCAGGTCTCTAGAGTACAGGCGGCCGCCACCACCCTCGGCGCTAAAGCCCCCAGAGCGGGCTTAACATCAGAGCCAGGCTGCACCCCAGGCCAACCCCCCAGCTCAATGAACGCAGGGTGCCCAGGTTTAACAGATAGAGGGCGTTGTAGATCAGGCGGGCCACAACAAAAGTGACCGCCAGAGCATCCACCGCCCCCGGGCTGGCGCCGGCCTGCACCGCAACCAACACCCCCGCCGCGAACAGGGGGAAGGCTTCAATGCTGTTTTGGTGCGCCGACAGCGCCCTGAAACCCCAGCCTTCCAGTCGAGCCTGCTGCCGCCTCGGCTCGAGGTTGTCATACCCCTGTAGCTGATGCATTGCCAACGCCACCGGAACCTTGCTAACGATAATCAGCAGCGCTGCCGCCACCAAACAGTACAGAGCCACACTCATGTTGCCTTTTACCTCATCGTCAAATATTGAGTCGTTATTCCTTACCTGCTGACCACTGCATCGGCTGGGTGCTCCAACCAACGCCTGATCCACCTTAACGACTCCCCCTGTCAGGCACAAGCCACCCCCCGACAGAGCGGCCTATTGGCCAAAACAGTCAACTCCCCTTGCCATAAGCAACAAAAAAACGCCCTTCGCCGAATAGCGATTGAGCCGTCCCGTCACCCTGTAATAGGCTAAAAGCCATTCCAATGCGTGTAACCAACTATGCCGCTATACGACCTTATCCAATCCAGGCGCACCGTGAGGGGCTTTACCGAGCGCCTGATCGAGCCGCAGCTGT
The DNA here is from genome assembly GCF_003864255.1 of Aestuariirhabdus litorea. Taxonomy (NCBI): domain Bacteria; kingdom Pseudomonadati; phylum Pseudomonadota; class Gammaproteobacteria; order Oceanospirillales; family Aestuariirhabdaceae; genus Aestuariirhabdus; species Aestuariirhabdus litorea. Next base: position 858,182 of record NZ_QWEZ01000002.1, on the reverse strand, counting down.
TGCGACAACTATTCGACCAGGCCAGGCAATCCCCCTCCAATTGCAATACCCAGCCCTGGCACACCTATGTGGTCAGCGGACAGCGCTGCCGACAGCTGGCCGAGCAGCTTTACGCCCACGTCTGTAGCGGCCACCCACCGCAGCCGGACTTTGGGTTTATGGCCAGTTATGAGGGGGTCTTCCGCGAGCGCCAGGTGGCCTGCGCCCAGGCGCTTTATCGCAACCTGGGTATCGCCAGAGAGGACAAGGCGGGCCGGATGCAGGCGCTGCTGGACAACTACCGCTTCTTTGGCGCCCCCCATGTTGCTTTTATTGGTATGCCCCGCAGCTACCACACGGTCAATGCGGTCGACATCGGCATCTACGCGCAAACCCTGATGTTGCTGATGACCGAGCAGGGCATAGCCAGCTGCCCACAGGGCGCACTGGCTTACTACCCCGAGCTGGTGCGTCGGGAGCTGGGGATCGACCCGGAGGTGGGGCTGCTACTGGGCATCTCTTTCGGCTACGAAGACAGCGAACATCCCGCCAACAAAACCCGAACCGATCGCGCTCCGCTGGACGAAAACACCCGATTTCTTGATTAACCCGCAACCCGGTCGGCCGAGAGGGGCATCCTGGACCCTCTGGCGGGCACCCTACCAACCTAACAACCCGCCCTCGAAATAGCCGATCCCAAGGCTATGGGGCACGGGTCAACCCAAGCCAAAGCCACTCAATACAATCATCGGCGTGCCAACACCCACCCCTGAAAACTGACCCAGATCAAAAGATACTGCCGGAGAGAGCACACCTGTGAACAACCCTCAAGTTCGCTTATTCACTTATGTAGGAGAAATAGTTATTTTTACGAGCGATTAGCTATCAACTGTCAAAATCAGATCGCCTAAATAGCAAGAACACGATATCTTCTCGTCTTGAAATGAGCGACAGCATCACAGATTTTCAGATCGCTTGAACAAGCGTACCTTAAGGTCTACCTTGTGTACGGATTGCCGCCTAAAATTATCGGCAACTACTTATCGTGATATGGACATTAGCTTGATATTGTTTGTGGTAACTGTTTTCCCCAGACACCCCAAGGAGTCAAAATGAAAGTTTCTGCTATAGCCGCTACCTCCATCGCTGCCTTGCTGGCCCTCACCTCTATTGAGGCCCACGCCATTAACGCTCAACGCGAACTTCAAAAGCAGGGCTGCCTCAAGTGCCACGCGGTGTCCCGCAAAAAGGATGGTCCCTCCCTGAAGGAGATCGCCGCAAAGTACAAGGATGACTCCGAGGCAATGGCCAAGCTCAAGGAGCACGCCTCTTCCAGCCCCGAAATCGAAGTCAACGGCAAGAAGGAAACCCACAAAAAGCTGGAGCTTGAAGGTGCCGACCTGGATGAGGTATTGACCTGGATTCTGACCCGTTAATAGCCCCACTACTGATCTGTTTGATTTGAAGTAAGGCAATTCATGGAGCCCGGCCATCCGGGCTCCTTCAAGCAAGAGGTACAAGGCTATGTGGAAAAACCTGCTCGCCTTCGTTAAAAAGTGGTGCACCCTGCCGATCATCGCTGCGTTTGTGATTGGTGCTGGCGTTACCATCGGTTCCCAGGCCGTTATCAGTTACACCAACACAGAAGCCTTCTGCATCTCGTGCCACGAGATGCGTGATACCGTTTACGCCGAGTACCAGGACACCATCCACGATCGCAACCGCACCGGCAAGCGGGCCATCTGTGCCGACTGCCATGTGCCCCACGAATTCATCCCCAAGATGATCCGCAAGATTAAAGCGACCAAGGAGCTCTACTACAAAATGACCGGCAAGATCGACACGCCGGAGAAGTTTGAAGAGCACCGCTACGAGCTGGCCCTTAACGAGTGGCGCCGCTTGAAGGCCAACGACTCGGCCGAGTGCCGCTACTGCCACGATGTCAATGCGATGGACCCGGAACGGCAGACGGAAGAGGCTCAGGATAGGCATAAACGCGGCTTTGCAGAGGGCAAAACCTGTATCGACTGCCACTTTGCAATAGCTCACTTTGAACCCGACGGCGAGTTAAGCCCGGAGGATCTTTAAACAATCGGCGCGGCTTACCCCGCGCCTTTTGCGTTATTGGAAACGATAAAACCCACTAAAATAGTGGGATTAAAAAGAGACAGATTGTAGGTCGGGCTTTAGCCCGACAAACAACGACACACAATGACCCCGGTAAATGTCGGCCTAAAGGCCGACCTACAGGGGACAAAAAGAGCACAGGGTTTGAAGCCCAGGGTCGGGAGCCCAAGGCTTCACTAAGGAACGGTAACCTGACGGACCGTGATTCGAACGTTCAGAAACCCACCAAAAAGGTTTCGAATGTTTTTGCTTGATAAATAGAGGGAGAAAACTATGGATAGGTACATACCACTTCGGGTTCTGAAGGGGCTTGGCCTGGGGGCGGTGCTGGTGTCAGCAATGGCAGCGGTTCAGCCTGCGGTCGCCGCGGAAGATGAAAGGGGTGACCTGGTACTGACGGGCGATGCCCAGTGTACCCGCTGTCACGATGAATATGAGCTCTACCCGGTGCTGTCGATCGGCAAGACCAAGCACGGCACCATGGCCGACGGCCGCACCCCAAGCTGTACCAACTGCCACGGAGAGAGCAAGGACCACCTCGGCGGCGCTGACGACCAGCCCGACCGCCCACTACCGGATGTAATGTTCGGTAAAAACTCGAAGAGCACGGCGGCTGAGCAAAGCGCCTCCTGCGAAAGCTGCCACTCCGGCGGCAACCGCATCCACTGGGCCAGCAGTACCCACAAGGCCAACGACGTAGCCTGTAGCTCCTGCCACCAGGTCCACGCCCAGCACGACAAGGTGCGCGAGAAAACCACCCAGGCGGAGGTCTGCTTCAGCTGCCACAAGGAGCAGCGCATGGCCTACACCAAGTTCTCTCGTCACCCGATCGAAGAGGGGCTCGTCACCTGCTCCAGCTGCCACAACACCCACGGCGGCACCGGACCCAAGCAGCTGGTCAAGGATACCGTGACCGATACCTGCTACCAGTGTCACGCCGAGAAGCGCGGTCCCTTTATCTGGAACCACGAGCCTGTGCAGGAAAACTGTGCCCTTTGCCACAACCCCCACGGCTCAAACATCCCCAACATGCTAACCGTGCGGGCTCCATACCTGTGCCAGGAATGTCACGGCGGTGAAAGCACCCACCGTGGCCATGCACCAGCCCAGGATGATGTGTATACCGCGGCTAGAGGCTGTGTTAACTGTCACACCGCCATTCATGGTGGAAACAGCCCGATTGATAGCAGCAAATCTCGCACCTTCAGGCAATAACAGGGAGAAGAATCATGAACACTTATAATGGATTTAAGCTTCTTCCGCTGTGCGCCGCTGTTGGCGTGGCCATCAGCGGAATGGCCTGGGCCGAAGAGGAAGAGCTCAAGCCCTACACCGAGCCCGACAGCAGCTTCTCGCTCGGTGCCGGCTGGGTCAGCGATGATAACTACTACTTCAGCCAGTACAGCCGCGCCGACGACAAGGGCTTCTACCCCCTGTTTGGCGCCGATATCAACCACCGTGACGACGACACCGGCACCTGGATGCGCTTAAGGGCCAATACCGGAAGCCTGAGTTTCGAGCATAACCGCCAAGGGGATTGGAAGTACTCCATTGGTGTCGATACGATGCGCCGTAACTACCCGTATAACTACAATACGACGCTCAAAGGTTCCACCAAGGAAACCCAAGATGTTTCCGGCACCGGTCTACGGGATAAAGACTACAAGGTGACTCGCGATAATATCCGCTTTGGTGCTACCAAGTGGATCGACGAAAACTGGTCAGTAAACGCCAAATTCCGCAGCGAGAAGAAGAAAGGTGCTCGCCCCATGGGGGCCGGCTACTTTGCTGCTCCCCCGGTGTTTTTTACCGAGCCGGTTGATGCCAACACCCAGGAATTTGATGCCTCTGTAATGTTCACCGGCGAAAAGCTCCAGGTACAGGCGGGTGCTTACATGCTGCACTTCGATAACAAGAAGAAGGCTGTTTACCTGATGGATGGGGGGGTTCCTTATGACCTGCCAGGATTTGGGCCACCCAATGTTGACGACTACGTAAACGCTCTGCCTCTGGATAGCACTTCCTGGCAGGGCTACGTAAACGGCGGCTACAACTTCACCACTACTACACGGGGTGATTTCCGTATCGCCTACGCCAAGACCACCCAGGACGACTCCTTCTATATGCCAACCGAGGTTGGTAACTATGGAGATCTGGATGGTGAGGTTGCCGAGACCAACGTTAAACTGGGCATTGTCTCTCGTCCGATTAACAAGCTGACTCTGCGAGCTACCTATCGTTATCGCGACAAGGACGACGAAACACCTGAACGTCAATACAAAGGCGGCTCACCCGCCGACGCGGACGATAAGTACGTTCAGCGTGACCTGACAACCCATACCCTGGAGACAGAGGCCAGCTATCGGTTACCGATGAACTGGAAGCTGACCGGCATGGCTGGGTATGAAAAGATCAAGCGCCCTGATGATGTCACCGGTAATATCGATAAGTACAAAGAAACGGAAGAAAACAGCTTTGGCGCTCGCGTCAACAAGCGTTTTCTCGACAACCTGAGTGCGAGCTTGCAGTATGAATACAAGGATCGCGATAACTCAGGCCTCGAGAAGTCCAGCGCCCAGGTTGACGATTTCGACCCTATCTACACTGCTAAGCGCACCCGCAACGAGGGCAAGCTACTGGTTGACTGGTCTCCTGTTGAGACTCTGTCCACTCAGTTCCTGCTGAAGGCCTACAATGATGACTTTGACCTCAGGAATCAGTTGGGTGTGGATGAGATCGAGGGCTACCTGGTTTCCCTCGATGCCAACTATGCCCTCAACGATGACTGGGAGCTCAATGGCTGGGTATCGACCGACCAGATCAAGCAGAAGCAGTACAACGGTGGTTACCCTCGAGGCTTACCAAACCCCACACCTGCTGATAGACAGGACTTTAAAGCCGAACTCAAGCAGAAAGGGGTTGCTTTTGGAGTTGGCGCCAAAGGGGCGATCACCGAGGACCTGAAGGTAGGTATTGAATACAACTACCAGAAGGATAAAAATGAGTACGATCAAACCAATATACTCAACACCACGGTGGAAGACTTCGATTCTGTCGAATACAAGCAGCAGAAAGTGAGGTTGTTTGGTGATTATCAAATTGATCAGCAATCCAGCCTTGGCCTCAGCTACAGCTACAACAAGCTGAAGAATGACGACTGGAACTATGATGGTTGGGTCTACGATAAAGGCAATACCGTTGATCAGGACGACAACGAAATTGTCCACTTTATCGGCGCATCTTACCGCTACAGCTATCAGTAACGGTTAAGGATGTTCACTTAAGGCGCACCCCGGTGCGCCTTTTTTATTGCCTGTAGGTTGGCCTTCAGGCCGACATTGGGCGGGTTCATGGGATTGTCGGGCTAAAGCCCGACCTACAGCAACCTACAACGACCTACACCTCCCTGCCAGACCTAGATAAGCGCTCGGATTATCCACCTGTAGGTCGGCCTTCAGGCCGACAATGGGCTAATTCAAGCGATAGTCGAGCCATGGGACTGTCGGGCTGAAGCCCGACCTACAGCCCATCCCACCCGACCTGCAACCGATAACCTAAACTGTTTTGAGATGCCAAAGGGCTGGAGACAAGGATGTCTTACAACCAACTACGTATCGGCCGTGTTTCCCAAACCGGTCGCGATTATTTCATCACCACCCTCACCCACCGGCGCAGACCGGCTTTTGCGGATTTTTCAGCCGCTCGTACCATGCCGGTCTGTAGGGAGATTCTGGTGCAACAGTTGAGTTTAGAGGCTTAACGGATTTTACCCTGCAAGCCGGCGAGCAATGGGGAAAGGGGGCGATTAGGCCCGCAGGGGCGAGACAAGGATGTCGAGCCGTTTCGTGGGGGCAGGAGCCCCCTCGAAACGCCCGCCCCCTTTGCCCATAGCGCAGCGCAGCCGCAGGCCGGGTTGGTGGGGCCCAGCGGGGATTCTTAAGGGGGCGCTGGTCGCCCCCTTAAGGCACCCGTCGGGGTGCATCCCGACAAAATGCCAGTCGCCAGACTAGGAGTGCAGGACGGCCTGCAGGCCAACACCCCACCAAGCCGCTTCCTACACTGGACCCTCGCCTTAAATGGGGAAAGGAAACAGGTAACCCCTACTGCACCAGCAGGCTATACCCCGCCACCGCCAGCCGCTCCACCTCGCGCGCAAAATCGGCGCGGATCAAGGGGTGTTCATGCAACCAGCCGCTGCCCAGGTCAAGGGTGAGCCGGGTCCCCTCTACACTGAGCTGGTATTCGGGTAGCGTGTCCTCACTGCGGATATGGTTCAGCACAATCGACAGCCGCAGCAGGATCGTCAGCCGCACCACACGCTCACGGTAGTAGGGCGACATATTTTCATAAAGATGCATCGGCAACGAGCGCCGGTGACCCCGAATCAGCAGTGCAATGGCGCGCTGTTCGTAGCTGGTAAATCCGAGCATATCGGAGTGACGAACCAGGTAGTCACCGTGCTTGTGATAACGGGTATGGGAGACCGCCATCCCCAGCTCGTGCAACCAGGCCGCGGTACTCAGTATCTCTCGCTCGTAGGCCCCCAGGCGCCAGCTTTCCGCCACCTGCCGAAAACAGACCAGCGCCTGTTTTCGCACCCGGCGCGCGTGCTTCTTGTCCACCCGGTACCGTCGCATCAGGGCGTTGAGCGTCCGCTCACGCACATACTCGTGCTGCTGGCTGCCCACCATGTCGTAGAGCAGCCCCTCTCGCAGGGCACCATCGGAATACTGCATCCGCTTAAGCCGCAGGGCATCGAACACAGCCGTCAGTATGGCGAGCCCGGCGGGAAAGATATTGGCGCGGTCCGGCTTCAGCCCTTCCAGCTGAATCTGGTCCACGTGGCCGATCTCGATCACCCGCTGGCGCAGGGTCTCCATGCCGGCGCGGGTGATCCCCTGCTGGGTCACACCGCCCGCCACCAGCACCTGCTCGACGGATTTAATGGTGCCGGATGAGCCCAGCACCTCGTCCCAGCCCATGCGACGGTAGTTCTTCAGCACATTGAGCACCTCCAGACGCGCCGCATAGTAGGCCTGGTCGAAACGCTCCGCCGTGATCACTCCGTCAGGGAAAAAGCGCGCGCTGTAGACCACACAGCCCATATGCAGGCTTTCCAGCAGCTTGGGCTCAAAGCGCTCACCGATAATCAGCTCGGTGCTCCCCCCGCCAATGTCCACCACCAACCGCTGGCCATGGTCGTCCGACTGGGTATGGGAGGCCCCCAAATAGATCAGTCGTGCCTCTTCCCGGCCGCTGATCACCTCGACCGGGCATTTCAGGATGGACTCGGCGGTACGGGTAAACACCCGGCGGTTCCTGGCCATCCGCAACGCCTTGGTACCCACGATTCGGATCAGGTCGGGCTTCATCCCCTCGATGTACTGGGAAAAACGCCGCAGGCAGGCCCATCCCCGGCGCATGGCGCGCTGGTCCAGGTTGCCCTCTTCATCGATACCCGCCGCCAGCTGTATCTTTTCACCGATCCGCTCAATGGGGCGAATCTCACCCTCCTCATAACGGGCCACAATCAGGTGAAAGCTATTGGAGCCCAGGTCTATGGCAGCGATCAGGCCAGGCGTCTTGTCATCCTGCCTTACTGCCTGAGTTTCCATCGCTTGTTGATTTCCCATCAATACACCGCTCTCCCGTCACCACACAGACCCTGTCGCCAGCCCCTACGGACTTGAAATAGCCACAAACGGAGCCATATTAGCTTAACAGAGTAAAACCTCTTTGCATCAGAAACCTGGGCGCCCTATGCCCGCCAAAGGAGCGATGCTATCATGGATAAAATTTAAACCTGCAAACCGGAGATGAATAGATGAGCGAACATATCGTCAACGTGAGCGATGCGTCTTTTGATGATGAAGTCCTTAAAGCCGAAGGCCCCGTACTGGTCGACTACTGGGCCGAGTGGTGTGGCCCCTGCAAAATGATCGCGCCGGTACTCGACGAGGTTGCCAAAGAGTACGAAGGCAAGCTCAAGGTTTGCAAAATCAACATCGACGAAAACGAAGCGACCGCGCCCAAGTACGGCGTGCGCGGCATCCCGACCCTGATGCTGTTCAAGGCGGGCAATGTTGAGGCCACCAAAGTAGGCGCCCTCTCCAAGTCCCAGCTGACCGCTTTCCTCGACAGCAATATCTGAGGACGCAGGCCCCGTTCCCTCTGGGTTCGGGGCAACTTCACGCAGGCCACAAATAGGGCCCGGTACTGGACTCCACCCCTTTTCAGTGGTAGATTGCCGCTACACCTTCCGCCGCTCCTGCGGCACCTTCATAAGAAACACATAAAAACACCAACCACTCCTGCAGACTCCACCTGACCTCAGGAACTCTCCGCTGCTGCCGGATCTCCGCACAGCTCCATAACACTCTCTTTGTACCCACTATGAATCTTACCGAACTTAAGAAAAAACCCGTCCAGGCACTGCTCGATATCGCTACCGAAATGGGCCTCGACAACCTCGCCCGCTCCCGCAAACAAGATGTCATCTTTACCATTCTGAAGCGCCACGCGCGCAGCGGTGAGGACATCTATGGGGATGGCGTACTGGAGATCCTGCAGGATGGCTTCGGCTTTCTCCGTTCTGCCGACAGCTCCTACCTGGCCGGTCCCGACGATATCTACGTTTCTCCCAGCCAGATTCGACGCTTCAACCTGCGTACCGGCGACACCATCTCTGGCAAGATCCGCCCCCCCAAGGATGGCGAACGCTACTTCGCCCTGTTGAAGGTCAGCGAGATTAATTTCGATAAGCCGGAAAACGCCAAGAACAAGATCCTGTTCGAAAACCTGACGCCCCTGTTCCCCAACGAGCGACTGGTAATGGAGGCCGGTAACGGCTCCACCGAAGACCTGACCGCGCGAACCATCGACCTGGTCGCACCCTTCGGCAAGGGCCAGCGCGGCCTGATCGTCTCCCCGCCCAAAGCGGGTAAGACCCTGATGCTGCAGAACATTGCTGCCAATATCGTTCGCAACAACCCCGATTGCCACCTGATCGTACTGCTGATCGACGAGCGTCCGGAGGAGGTGACCGAGATGTCCCGCTCCGTGCGCGGCGAGGTGGTAGCCAGCACCTTCGACGAGCCCCCCGCACGCCACGTGCAGGTGGCCGACATGGTGATCGAGAAAGCCAAGCGCCTGGTGGAACACAAGAAGGACGTGGTGATCCTGCTCGACTCCATCACCCGTCTCGCCCGTGCCTACAACACCGTTATTCCCTCCTCCGGCAAGGTACTGACCGGTGGTGTCGATGCCCACGCCCTCGAGCGCCCCAAGCGCTTCTTTGGTGCGGCCCGTAACATCGAGGAGGGCGGCAGCCTGACCATCATTGCCACCGCCCTGGTGGAGACCGGCTCCAAGATGGACGACGTGATCTTCGAGGAGTTCAAGGGCACCGGTAATATGGAGCTTAACCTCGACCGCCGCATCGCCGAAAAGCGCGTGTTCCCGGCCATCAACATCAACAAGTCCGGTACCCGCCGCGAGGACCTGCTGGTGCCCGAAGAGGAGCTGCAGCGAATCTGGATCCTGCGTAAGATCCTGCATCCGATGGATGAGATTGCCGCCATCGAGTTCCTGCTGGACCGCATGAAAGACAGCAAGACCAACGAGGAGTTCTTCCTGTCCATGAAGCGCAAATAGCGCGGACAGGAGACCTTCCGGCACGGCACTGACCGATGAACTATCGCGACCTGCGTGACTTCCTGCGCCAGCTCGAGGAGCGGGGCCAACTCAAGCGGATCCAGCTTGAGGTGGACCCCTACCTCGAGATGACCGAAATCGCCGATCGGACCCTGCGCCAGAAAGGGCCCGCCCTGCTGTTTGAAAACCCCAAGGGGTTTGACACACCGGTGCTGGCCAACCTGTTTGGCACCCCCGAGCGGGTGGCCCTGGGCATGGGGGCGGAGTCGGTTGATGCGCTGCGCGAGATCGGCAAGCTACTGGCCTACCTCAAGGAGCCGGAGCCCCCCAAAGGGGTGCGCGACGCCCTCGAAAAGATGCCCCTGTTCAAGAAAGTCCTGAGCATGAGCCCCAAGGTGGTCCGCAAGGCGGCCTGCCAGGAGGTGGTGATCGAGGGCGATGCGGTTGACCTGCACAGGCTGCCGATCCAGACCTGCTGGCCCGGCGACGCCGCCCCGCTGGTCACCTGGCCCCTGGTGATCACCCGCGGTCCCCTCAAGGAGCGGCAGAACCTGGGAATCTATCGCCAGCAGCTGATTGGCCGCAACAAGCTGATCATGCGCTGGCTCTCCCACCGTGGCGGCGCCCTCGACTTCCGTGACTGGCAACAGCAGCACCCGGGCGAACCCTTCCCGGTGAGCGTGGCACTGGGTGCCGACCCAGCCACCATCCTGGGGGCGGTAACGCCGGTTCCCGACAGCCTGTCGGAGTACGCCTTTGCCGGCCTGCTGCGAGGCAGCAAGACCGAACTGGTGAAGTGCCTCGGCAATAACCTGCAGGTACCTGCCAGCGCCGAGTTCGTGCTGGAGGGGCATATCTACCCCGACGAGATGGCCGATGAAGGCCCCTTTGGCGACCACACCGGCTACTACAACGAGGTGGATCGCTTCCCGGTCTTTACCGTAGAGCGCATCACCCACCGTCGCGACCCGATTTACCACAGCACCTATACCGGCCGTCCACCCGATGAACCGGCGGTGCTTGGGGTAGCTCTGAACGAGGTCTTTGTCCCCATCCTGCAGAAGCAGTTCCCGGAGATTGTCGACTTCTACCTGCCTCCGGAGGGATGCTCCTATCGCCTGGCGGTGGTGACCCTGCGTAAACAATACCCGGGGCACGCCAAACGGGTGATGCTGGGAGTCTGGTCCTTCCTGCGCCAGTTCATGTACACCAAATTCATTATTGTCTGCGATGAGGACGTTAATGCCCGCGACTGGAACGACGTGATCTGGGCCATGACCACCCGCATGGACCCTCGCCGCGACAGCGTATTTGTCGATAATACCCCCATTGACTACCTCGACTTCGCGTCCCCCGTGTCGGGCCTCGGCTCCAAGGTGGGCTTCGATGCCACCAACAAATGGCCGGGGGAAACCGAGCGCGAGTGGGGGGAACCGATCCGCATGAGCGATGCGATCAAGGATCGGGTTGACGCAATCTGGGATGAGCTTGGCATCGAGTCGTGAGTTATCGCCTGAGCATTGCCCCTTCGTCGGAGAGCATCCTCCTCGATGACGCCTTGAGCCTGTTGGAAAACCTGCGACAACAGGGCTACCAACTGCCCTCAAGCTGCCGTAACGGCAACTGCTATATTTGTGAGACCACACTGCTGCGTGGCGAAGTTGAATCCCGTCAGGGCCAGCGCAGCTCAGCCAGTGAAGGTCCACAGATCATCTACAGCTGTATCAGCTACCCCCGTAGCGACCTTGAAATAGCCGCCCCAGGATTGAGGCGGCCAGGAGAATCAAGCATGACCCCACTGGCCTGCCAGGTGCAATCCATCGACCGACTGAGCCACAATGTCTACCGCGTACTGCTGAAGGCGCCAGCGGGAAACCTTCCCGTTTTTCACGCCGGACAGTACCTGATGCTGGAGCTGGAGGATGGCCAACAGTGCCCCTTCTCCATCGCCAGCGCCCCCGAGCGCCTCTCCCACCAGCGGGAGATCGAGCTGCATATCCAGCACGCGCCGGGCAGCGAGGTATCGGACCGCATCCTGCAAAAGGTGCAGCACAATCCGGTCGTACGGGTGCTGCTGCCACAGGGTAACTGCCACCTGCAGGCGATCCCCCCAACCCCTCTCGTGTTCCTCGCCGCCGGCACCGGATTTGCCCAAATGAAGGGGATGATCGAACACTGCCTTGAACAGCAGCACCTGTTGCCGCTTCACCTCTACTGGGGTGTGCGCAAGGTTGAGCACCTCTATATGGCGGAGCTACCCTACCGCTGGTCCCAGCAGTCCCAGCAGCACAGGGTGACCTTTCACCCGGTGATCAGCGATGAGGTAGACGCCGACTGGGAGGGACGCTGCGGGGCACTGCACCATGCGGTGGTCGAGGACCTGCAGCAGCTTGGAGACGCCCATTTCTATATCTGTGGATCTCCGCAGATGGTCTACGCCAGTTTTGACGATCTGGTGGAGGCGGGCGTTGAACCCTCCCGCATCCACTCTGATGTGTTTGACTACGCCCCCCGCCAGGGTTAGGCAAACCCGGTCAGGGTACTCTGCTGTCAGGGCTGGCGCGTCGCCAGCTCCAACCCCTCTCGAAAATAGCGAGTACTGGCTTCGTGCTCGCCGAGCTGGGCCAGCAACTGTCCCAGCTCATTGCAGGCAACGGTGCTGCGGGACAGTTTCAGGCTGCGCTCGAAGCTCTCACGAGCCTTACCCCACAGCTCATTGGCGCAACAGATCCGGCCGTGGGCAATCAGCAGCACCGGGTTATCGGGGTGCTCCTTCAACAGCCCCTCGGTTTTGATCAACTGGGCGGCAGCATCGCTGCTACGTACCCGCCCGTAAAGCGCCATCAGGCGATCACTGTAGCGGCGGCGCAGCACACTCGACAGCAGCTGCTCGGCCCGGTCCCATGCTTGCAGTCGGATCAGGCAGTGGGCGCAGTGCTCAACCAGCCGTTCATCCTGCTTCTGCTTACGGCTCAGGCTATCCCAGAGTGCATCCACTGGCTGCAGGCGGTTTTCATCCTTGCCGGCCCGTAACCCCCGCTCGCAGGCCTGGGAAAACAGTTGCTCGTACGCCTCCCCCTGCAGCTTCGATATCTCCTCCGCGGGCAGCACCCGGTGGCGCTCCAGGATGGGCAGCAGCCGCTGCAGGCTCTCCCACTCATGCAGGCGGTAGTAAACCCGCACCAGTAGCTTCAGCATATAGGGGTGTCTCGGCACCTTGCGCCGCAGCTCGTTAAGGGCCGCCAACGCCTGCTCGAGCTGACCGCTGGAGAGGTGCAGCTGGGCCTGGGTAATGCCTACCGCTACAGTGGCCCCCGGCACCTCGGCATCGGCACGGCGCAGATACTCACCGGTCAGGGGCTCATCCCCCATCAGGTGGGCGGCGCGGGCCGCCGCCAGGTAGTTCACCAGAGGAGACTCCCCTTCCGCCGCCGCTTTTCCCAGCTGCCGATGCGCGGTGCGCCAGTTACCCTTGATCAGGTTAAGCAGGCCACGGGAGGCGTTGATTCGGGCCCGGCGCCGGCGACTGCCCGCCGTTACCGGCACCACCAGGTTAAAAGATCCGAGGACCACCCACAGTAGCGCACGGATTACCCACAGGGCTGCGAACAACACCAGCACCAGTACCAACCCCATCCAGAGGGTGGTTTCGAAGGTAGTGTCCCCGTAAGCGATCAGAATGTAGCCGTTGTCCAGCACCATACCGTTGGCCACCAGCGCCGTTACAAACAGCGCCAGCAGCAGCATCAGGAACCATTTCATTGGGCACCCCCGCGACGATGGAGCTGCTCGTTAAACGCCTTGATCGCCTTAAGCGAACCGCTGATATCGGGCCGCTCGGGATCCAGTTGCAAGCGCTGCAACTGCTCAATCTGCTGCACCATGGAGAGGGCGGCCTGGGTATTGTGGGAGAAATAACGCTCGAGCCACTCCAGGCTGGCGCTCAGGCTGCTATCAAACACTCGCTGCTGGCCTTTTAGCAGCGCCAGCTGAGCCTGCTCCATCATCAGCCGCAGGTTTTGTCGCAGGTAGACCTCTTCATCCGGGGTCAGCAGCTCCTGCAGGGGTTCGCTGCGCTGGGTATTAAGGCGGAAATAACCACTGAACCGCTCAAAACTCGCCTGCGCCCGTACCATCAAACGCTGCCACAGGGGGGCATCCCCATCGATGACCGTCTCCGGGGCGGGAGGCTGTGTACGCTGGTAACCACCCACTGGCAGCAGCGGCAGGGACATCGACTGTTGAGACAGTGCGGCCAGTTGCAGATAGACCCCCTCGCGATCCACCCGGGGTACCGCTCGAATCGCCACCAGGTCCGCCGCCAGCGCTTCGCGCACGGGGAAGAGGGAGACATTATCCAGCTCGCGCACAATGCGATCGGCGCTGCTGAGCAGGGCCTCTACACCGGTGACATCCCCCTCGGTTAAGAGGCGCTGGTTCGCCAGTCGCAGCAGATACTCCACCTCGGCCAACTGCCAGTCCTCGCGGCTGGTCCGCTGCAACTCGTTGAGCTGGTTCTGTAGCCGCTGGCTATCCTGGGCAAAGGCATCGATGGCCGCCTGCAGTCGCTGCTCAAAGCGGCCCTGCTCATCGGCACGCAACGACAGGGTCGACAACTCCTGGCGCAGGGCGCGGCTGTCCGCATCAATGCGTGACTGGAGGTTTTTCAGCCCCTCATTGAGCTGCTCACCGCTGGCAGGATAGGTACGGTGCTCGAGGTAATACTGGATATTGCGATCCATATAGACCAGCGCCACCACCCCTCCACAGGCGACCAGCGCCAGCAGGAGAGCCAGCAGGGCTAGCCAGAGGCGGTGACTGACAGGCGCAACCTTTTCCCCGGCCATGGCTGAGGGCTGTGCGGATAAGGGCTCGGACGCGGCCGGTTCAGGCTCGGCTACCGCCGCGGTAGTTTGGGGGGAGGCACTCGGCGCATCCCCTGCCCCCACCGCAGGCCGGGATGATTCGATTGATTCGCCGGTCGATCGCTCGGTGTTCTCCTGCTCCGAGGGCTGCTCGCTATCCTGCTGTCCACGCTTCTTGCTCATGGTATCCCCTGTTAGCTTTGTCCTGCCTTCACCTGTAATGCCAGGTGCTGCACTGATTCCATTATGGCTGAATCTCCCGCTCCGTCACTGACCGATACCGACGCAAAGCCCCGATCCGCCATTAACTGGGCCACCCGCAGGCTCGGTACCAGCAAGTGGATTGAAGCGCGCCGCTCCCTGTCCACCAGCTCCAGCAGCCGTTCGGCGATACCGCCACTGGTGGCGATCGCCAGATTGATCCCTTGTGCCGCCAACTCGTGGGAGAACACCTGCGGGTCGTAGTCGATCGGGTAACGCTCATAGACCGGCAGCTCAATCACCTCGGCACCGCGGGCGCTCATCTGCTCGGCCAGGTGTTCACGCCCCCCCACCCCCTTGACCAGCAGGATACGCTGCCCCCACAGGTTGGCGAACTCCGGCAGGCTCAACAGGGCCTCGCTGTCGGTTCCCGCCTGTGCAAAGCCGGCATCGACCCCAAATCGAGCCAGCTCCTCGGCGGTTCCTCCGCCGATGGCAAACCAGTCAATGGCCATCGGCAGTTGCGGCCAGTAGCGGTCGATCAGCTCACCCCCAAAGCGGGCAGCAGGGCGACTGATAAAGATCAGTTTCTGGAAGCGGTCGAGATCGAGGATTGTGCCCCGCACGGCGTCGCTCTCGGCCAGCGCCCGCGGCTCAATCAGGGGACGCAGAAGAGTGCGGGCCCCGGCAGCGCACAACCGCTTGCCCAGACGCTCTGCCTGCTCAGCGGGACGGGTGACCAGCACCCGCAGCCCCTGCAGCGCGGCCATCTCAGTCGTGATAGAGCTCGGCAAGGATCTCACCGGCCCCCTGGCTGAGCAGGTCCTCAGCCACATCCACACCAACCCGCTCGCACTCCGCCACCGGACCGCGCAGCTCGCTGGTCAGCACGGTGCTGGCATCGGGACGGGCGACCAGCCCACGCAGGTAGATCTCCTCACCCTGCTGCAGGGCAAAGCTGGCGATCGGCACCTGACAGCCCCCCTGCAGGTGCTTGTTCATGGCGCGCTCGGCCAAAACGCAGTTGGCAGTCAGCTGGTGGTGGAGGGGCTTGATCAGCTCAAGGGTTGCGCTGTCGTCCATGCGGCACTCGATACCGACGGCCCCCTGGCCTCCGGCGGGCAGGCTCTGCTCGATATCGATAAAGTCCCTGATGCGATCCTTGAACTCCAGGCGGATCAGGCCGGCTGCCGCCAGGATGATGGCGTCGTATTCACCCGCATCGAGTTTAGCCAGGCGGGTGTTGACGTTGCCGCGCAGGAAGTTAATGGTGAGGTCGGGACGCAGCTTCAGCAGCTGGCACTGGCGGCGCAGGCTGGAGGTGCCCACCACCGCGCCCTGGGGAAGCTCATCGAGGGAGGCGTAGGTGTTGGAGACGAACGCATCACGGGGGTCCTCACGCTCGCAGATTACTGCCAGGCCAAGCCCCTCGGGGAAGTCCATCGGCACATCCTTCATGGAGTGCACCGCGATATCCGCACGCCCCTCCAGCATCGCCGTTTCCAGCTCCTTGACGAACAACCCCTTGCCGCCAATCTTGGCCAGGGGAGCATCGAGGATGCGGTCACCACGGCTGGTCATTGCCACCAGCTCCACTTCCAGCCCGGGGTGGGCGGCCATCAGACGGCTTTTGACGTGCTCGGCCTGCCACAACGCCAGTGCACTCTTTCGGGTCGCAATACGGATCTTTTTCACGTTTGATTCCAACAATTAATCACTCTGACAAGAAGCGCCCTATGATACGGCAGGGTCCGCCATTACGCACCCTTGGCGGGGGCGCAAAGCTGCAATCGTTGACCCAGGTTCTGTTTCAGGTGGCCGTCCGGCGCTAGAGGCGCTGCATCAGGCGCCGGGTCGCCGCCACATGGCGCCGGCTCACCTGCAGGGGCTCCTCCTGCCCCTCAAGGTAGAGCTGGTAGTGTCCCTGGGGAGTCCGCTCCAGCCGGTCAATGGCCCCGCAGGCCACCAGGGCGTTGCGATGGATGCGCACAAAGCGCTCACCAAACTCCGACTCCAGCTCCTTGAGGGTGTCGTCGATCAGCAACTCTCCCCCTTTGTGGCGCACCGTCACATACTTGTTGTCGGCGACAAAGCAGATCACATCGGCGAGGGGAATCAGCTCGATCCCCTTGTGGGTACGCGCGCTGATATGGCAGCGCTGCCCTGTCCCTTCCTGCTGCTGGGAGAGGGCCGCCAGCTGCACCCGGTTGGCACGGCGGGCGCTTTCAAGCGCCTTCTGCAACGCCTCCTGCCTCACCGGCTTGAGCAGATAACCCACCGCCTGCACCTCGAAGGCCTCGATGGCGTATTCGCCATAGGCGGTACAGAAGATCACCGCCGGGGGCGCCTGCAGGGCACAGAGATGACGCGCAGCCTCCATGCCATCCATGCCGGGCATACGAATATCCATCAACACCACATCGGGATGGTAACGCTGCACCAGTGTGATCGCCTGCTCACCGTTGCAGGCCGCCTCGTCCAGCACTTCGTAACCATCGCACTGCTCCACCATGCGGCGCAGGCGGTCACGGGCCAGGTGTTCATCGTCGACCAACAGTACCTTCACCGGGCTCCTCCTTCACCGACCCGCTCCTCCAGGGGCTGGCAGGCATAACTTAACCACACCGTGTACTGCTGATGCTCCTTGATCCGGGTCATCTTAGCGCCCTGCCCATACAGCGCCCGCAGGCGATCCTCAATATTGGCGAGGGCGATCCGGTTTCCACTCGCCCCCCCGGCTGCGCTACCTGCTGGCATCGGATTGCTCACCCTCAGGTTGAGCACACCCCGGCGGTACTCACCGGCAACGGTGACCGTGCCCCCCTCCGTGAGCGGTTGCACCCCGTGGAGGATCGCATTCTCCAGCAACGGCTGCAGGGTCAGGGGCGGTACCGGCATCCTTTCGCACTCCGGAGCCAGTTTCCACTCCACCCGCAAGCGCTCCCCCAGCCGCAGTCGCTCGATTCTGAGATATTGGCGGCACAACTCCAGCTCACGCCCCAGCGTCACCTCGCTAATGCCTTGCTGCAAACTGGCCCGGAACAGCTCCGACAGGTCGATCACCGCCTGCTCCGCCTTATCGGGGTCAACCGCAATCAGGCTGGCGATGCTGTTCATGCTATTGAACAGAAAGTGAGGATGTATACGCGACTGCAACGACTGCAAACGCGCCTGCAACTCAGCCTTCTGCTGGCGGTGCAGCTCGTGCTGCACGTACAGGTAGCGCAGCACCATGCCGGTGATGATAAGGGCAATCAGGAGGTTACGCAGCAGCGGCCAGAGTTCGAGGTTGAACCAGAAGGCGTTCAGCGGCAGGGGCAGCACCAACCAGCGCGAAGCGAGGGAAAAACAGAGGGTCACCAGGCTCACCAGCAGCAGGCACACCATCACCGCCTGGGACAGCGGCCGGCGACTGAGCCAGTCCCGCAACAGACACAACAGGGCCGTGCTGCTGAGCATGATCCACTGCACGAAAAGCGACGAGATCGCCAAGTAATCCCAGTCGATTCCCTGGCTGGAGGAGGCCGCCAGCACCTCCACCAGCACCAGAAGCTCGGTGATCAGGATCAGCGCCAGAACAACGGGGGTGCGACAGAGATCGGGCAGGAAAAAATCCTGCTGTTCGGCTCCTTGGCGATGGCGGTTATTCCCTTCCATATCCGGCAGATTACAGGCCGGGGGGTGCAATGCAAAGCCTCCCTACCAATACCCATCACCCAATGCGCAAAACTGATATAATTGTCCGGATTTTTTCACCCTGCGGGGCCAAGCGGAGCCCTCAAGACCAAGGAAGCAGCATGAGCAGCGACGAGCAGAAGACCAACCAGCAATGGGGCGGCCGGTTTAACGAACCCACCGACGCCTTTGTAGCCCGATTCACCGCTTCGATCGACTTCGACAAGCGCCTCTATGCCCAGGATATCCGGGGCTCCCAGGCCCACGCCCGCATGCTCAACAAGGTCGGTGTCCTCTCCGACGAAGAGCTCAAGGCGATCATCGAGGGCCTCGACCAGATTCGTGGCGAGATCGAACGCGGCGAGATCGACTGGTCGATCGAGCTGGAAGATATCCACATGAATATCGAAGCTCGCCTCACCGACCGCATCGGCATCACCGGCAAGAAGCTGCATACGGGTCGCTCCCGTAACGACCAGGTCGCCACCGACATCCGCCTCTACCTGCGCGACGAGATCGACCTCCTGCTGGCTGAAATCACCCGCCTGCAACAGGGTTTGCTGGAGGTGGCCGAGCGCGAAGCCGACACCATCATGCCCGGCTTCACCCACCTGCAGACCGCCCAGCCGGTCACCTTCGGTCACCACCTGATGGCCTGGTTCGAGATGCTTTCAAGGGACTACGGCCGCCTCAGCGACTGCCGTGCTCGCCTCAACTACTCTCCACTGGGAGCGGCGGCCCTGGCCGGCACCACCTACCCGATTGACCGCGCCTACAGTGCTGAGCTGCTGGAGTTCAGTGCCCCCACCGCCAACTCCCTGGACTCGGTCAGCGACCGTGATTTCGCCATCGAGTTCTGCGCCGCCGCCAGCCTCATCATGACCCACCTGTCGCGCATGTCGGAGGAGCTGGTGCTCTGGACCTCCGCCCAGTTCGACTTCATCGACCTGCCAGACCGTTTCTGCACCGGTTCCAGCATCATGCCGCAGAAGAAGAACCCCGATGTGCCGGAGCTGGTTCGGGGCAAAAGCGGACGCGTCAATGGCCACCTGATCGCCCTGCTCACTCTGATGAAATCCCAGCCCCTGGCCTACAACAAGGACAACCAGGAGGACAAGGAGCCGCTGTTCGATACCGTGGACACCCTCAAGGGCTGCTTGCGGGCTTACGCTGACATGGTGCCCGCGATCCAGTCCAAGGGCGAGCAGATGCGCGAAGCCGCTCGTCGCGGTTTCTCTACCGCCACCGACCTGGCCGACTACCTGGTGCGCAAGGGGATGCCCTTCCGCGACGCCCACGAGGTGGTGGGCAAGGCGGTCGCCCTGGGGGTCAAAACCGGTCTCGACCTGGCCGAGATGGAGCTGGCGCAACTGCAGCAGTTCTCCGACACCATCACCAGTGACGTGTTCGACGTACTGACCCTGGAGGGCTCGGTCAACGCCCGCGACCATATCGGCGGCACCGCCCCGGCCCAGGTTCGCAGCGCGGTTGCCACCGCCCGCGCGCAACTCGCGGCCCGCGCCTAGGCCTGAGCGCCGCCCCGCCACAGACTCGGGGCGGTGCCACCTATACTGTTGCCATGAGCCAACACCAAGCGCTGATCCATAGCCTCGAGGGCGGCGTCGATCGCAAGACCCTCAAACGCATCCAGCAGCGGTTTATGGAGATCAACCAGGGACGCCTGCTGCGCGCGCGCGCTGCGCTTGCGACGCGCCAACAGCTGTTCCTCGACCTTCTGCCGCTGCTGTTTATGGAGAACCACCCGCTACTGCCGGGTTTTGTCTCCTACCAGACCCCGGCCGGGATCTCCCGTTACGAGCCCGACAAGTCGGTGCTGGACGAGGCGCACCGCCTGACCCGCAGCTTCCGCTACCGTCGCAAGCCCGGACGCCCCTGCCGCATCTACAGTCTGTTCCTGATGGGCAGCTGCGGCAGCCTGGCCCACAGCGGCCGCAGCGACCTCGATATCTGGGTCTGCCACGCCCCCGATCTCAGCGAGCGTGAACGTGTTGAGCTACAGCACAAATGCACGCTGCTTGAGAAGTGGGCCCAGCCCTTCAATCTTGAAGTCCACTTCTTCCTGATGGACGATGAGAAGTTCCGCAACCGCCAGCACCAATCGGAGCTGTCGGGGGACGACTGCGGCAGCTCACAACATAGCCTGCTCCTCGATGAGTTCTACCGTACCGCCCTGCTACTGGCGGGGCGTTACCCGATCTGGTGGCTGATCCCCCCCGGCGACGAGGCCCAGTACGACCACTTTGCCGGGCGGCTGCGGGAGCAGCGCTACATCGCCGCTGATGAGACGGTCGACTTTGGCGGCATTACCGAAATCCCGGCCGGGGAGTTTGTCGGCGCCGGTCTCTGGCAGATGTTCAAAGGACTTGAGTCCCCCTTCAAATCGGTGCTCAAACTGATGCTGACTGAGCTCTACGCCAGCCGCAGCGATGAACTGATCAGCATGACCTTCAAGCGCCGGGTCTATCAGGGCGAGGAGTCGCTCGATGCCCTCGACCCCTACATCCTGCTCTACCGGAAGCTGGAAACCTACCTCAGCAACAAGGCGCAGTGGCAACGGCTTGAGCTGGTGCGCAAGGCCCTCTACTTCAAGGTTGGTAAACGGCTTAGCCAGCGCCCACGCCGCTCCCGCTCCTGGCAGCGGGGGGTGATGGAGCAGCTCACTCAGGACTGGCAATGGGACCCGGATACGCTCGCTGACCTGGACCGCCATCACCAGTGGAAGGTCGACCGGGTTGCCAACGAGCGCGCCATACTGGTCTCACAGCTGATGCACAGCTACCGCTTTCTCAGCCAGTACAGCCGCGATGCGGACAGTGGCACCCTGATTTCACAACGGGATATGCAGCTGCTGGGGCGACGCCTATACGCCGCTTTCGAGCGCCGCGCCAATAAGCTTCCGCGCATCAACCCGGGCATCTCGGGGGACATGGCCGAGTCCAACCTCACCCTGGTCTACCGTGAGGGGCAGATTGCGGAGTGGCAACTGTTTCGGGGTGCCCTCAAGCACCATGAACTGGATCTTCAACCCCCTCTCAAACAGGCCCCCTCGCTGGTCAGCCTGCTGGGCTGGTGCCACTTCAACAAGGTGATCGACAGCAGCACCCACCTGTCGCTGTTCCCTGGCAACAGCGCGCTCACCGAACACGAGCTGCAACTGCTACTGCAGGCGCTCAAGAAACACCTGCCGGTCTTCTATGCGCCCATGGACGACGACACCTACCTGCAGCCCAGCCGGCCGAGCCGCGTGCTGATGCTGGTCAATGTCGGCACCGACCCGATGGCCGACAGCAGCCGGCGCAATTTCCACCTGCTCAGCAACCGTACCGATTCACTCGGCTTCAGTGCCCTGCGTGCCAACCACGTCCTGACCATCGACCAGCTGTCCGTCAACAGCTGGAATGAGTGGACCACTACCCGCTTTGAGGGCCCCGAAGCCCTGCTCCATTGCCTGCGCGAGTACCTCAGCCAGTGCGACAGCACCGAACCCCCGGAGCTGGTGATCCGCTGCTACTGCCGTAATCGCGCGCAGCAGATCCAGGATCGGGTCAACGAACTGTTTGCCGACATTGGCCGTCACCTGCTGGGCAACCAGAGCGCCCCCTCCCGCTATATACTGCAGGTCGAACACCACTTCCACGTGCTGCAGCAGCTTCCGCAGACCACCCTCCGCAGCCTCGAGAATGAGGCCGCGCTGATTGAGTTTTTGGGACAGCCGCAACCGCTGTTCAGCCCCATCCTGGTGGATCGCTACGCCCTCAGGGACAGCCTCCTCTCGCTCCTGTTGGGACGTAACGAGGCAGGCCGTATCCAGCTGTTCTACCAGCCTCCCAGCGACCGCAACCCGATCCAGCTCTACCTCCTCGACGAGCGCGGCTCCCTGCTGCACCAGACCATTCACCACCACGACCTGCAGCCGGTACTGGTGCAGATCTACCGCTTCCTGCAGCGGGTCATCTTCCGCCTCAACGCCCATCCAGAGCACCCCGAGGGGGTCTTGACCAGCGACTCGATCGAGTTCTACGAAATTGATGCCCGCAGCGACTTCGTTGCACGCCAGTTACGTCGGGTAACCCCCCCCCAGCAGAGTGACCGCCCCTATCTGGAGGTGCAGGTGATTATTGAACTCGATAGCGAGGAGGCGGAACGGCTGAGCATCTTTTGCGATGAACGCGAATTCAGCCCCTTTGCCTATGACGAGCAGCAGCTGGAAGCCGCTGCTGAGTACATTGTGCAGCAGCGCCAGGGGCGCGAGCGCTACCCCTGTTACATCACCGACGTGGACCTTCCCCTGCAGGCGGGGGAGCAACCCCTGCAATCGATCCACTACCTGCAGCGCAAGTGGGAGATTGAGGCACTGCTGGACCAGGCCCAGCAGCAGGGTCGCTGAAGAAGCTCACCAGCTCAGATCGACCGGCTCTCCCGACTGCTCACTGAGGCAGCGGTTGAGCATCGCCCTGAAGGGTTCCCCGCTGCGGGTACAGCGCCACTCCCCCTGTTCGTCACGCTCGAAGTGGAAGCCGCCGCTGCGGGCCGCCATCCACAACTGGCCACTGGCGGCCTGGCGACTGAGGATCACCTGACTACCCTCCTCGCAGGTCAGGGTAAGGATACCGGCGGCGGTCTCGTAGTCGATATCCAGCCCCGCCTCTTCGATCGCATCCTCGATCGCCATCATCAACTCATCAAGCAATTGGTTTGTGCTGCTTTCACTCATTAGCCTGGACTCCGATCCTGGTTTGGCCTGCGCTGGAGCGAGTTTAACACGCCCCCAGGCAGCGTAGGCAAGGTAACCGACTGCGGGTATACTGTGGCACCAAACCCTTTATTCACTGTTGGATGAGATCGACCATGATGCGTACGTTTGTGCCCCTGCTACTGGCAATCGGGCTTCTGACCGGCTGCGGCCAGAAAGGCCCCCTCTACCTGCCCGAAGCGCCGGCTGCGTATACGCCTGCCCCCTCCGTTCAACAGTAACTGCCAAGGCCTGACACCTTAATGGATCACTTCACCTACCGAGACGGGGAACTGTTCGCCGAACAGGTCGCCGCCAGCGAGATCGCTGCCCAGTTCGATACCCCTTGCTACGTTTACTCACGGGCTACCCTTGAGCGCCACTACAAGGCCTACGACGAGGCCCTGGCCAACCATCCTCACCTGATCTGCTACGCGGTCAAGGCCAACAGCAACCTTGGCGTGCTCAATGTCCTGGCCCGCCTGGGAGCCGGCTTTGATATCGTCTCCATCGGCGAGCTGGAGCGGGTATTGGCGGCGGGGGGCGAGCCTTCGCGCATCATCTTCTCCGGTGTCGGCAAGCAGGCTCACGAGATGCGCCGTGCGCTGGAGGTGGGCATCCACTGCTTCAATATCGAGTCCGAGGCGGAGCTGGAGCGCCTACAGCAGGTGGCCGCCGAGATGGGAGTCCGGGCGCCAATCTCCCTGCGGGTTAACCCCGATGTGGACGCCCATACCCACCCCTATATCTCCACCGGCCTCAAGGAGAACAAGTTCGGTATCGACTTCAAGGTCGCCCCCCGGGTTTACCGTCACGCCGCAACCCTGGCCAATATCGAGATCTGCGGGGTCGATTGCCACATCGGCTCCCAGCTCACCGAACTCGACCCCTTCCTCGACGCCCTGGATCGCCTGCTGGCATTGATCGACGAGCTCAAGCAGGACGGCATCCAGATCAAGCACCTCGACCTGGGGGGAGGCCTCGGGGTCAGCTACCAGGGCGAGCAGCCCCCGCAACCGGCCGATTACGCCAGTGCCGTGCTGGCGCGCCTGGGCCAGCGCGACCTGCAGCTGATTCTCGAACCGGGCCGTTCCATTGCCGCCAACGCCGGCATCCTGCTGACCCGGGTCGAGTACCTCAAGGAGAACAGCGGCAAGCACTTCGCCATCGTCGATGCCGCCATGAACGACCTTATCCGCCCCGCACTCTACCGCGCCTGGCAGGAGATTATTGCGGTCAAACCCCGCTCGGACGGGGAGCCCCGCAGCTATGACCTGGTGGGTCCTATTTGCGAGACCGGCGACTTTATCGGCAAGGAGCGCGAGCTGGTGCTGTCACCCGGCGACCTGCTGGCGGTACGCAGTGCCGGGGCCTACGGATTTACCATGAGCTCCAACTACAACAGTCGTAATCGCGCCGCCGAAGTGATGGTGGACGGTGATCAGCTGCACCTGGTGCGTCATCGGGAAACCTTTGCCCAGCAGATCGCCAACGAATCCCTGTTACCGGACTGAGGCCCATGTTACTGCGATTTACCAAGATGCACGGCCTGGGCAATGACTTTGCCGTGATCGACCTGGTGACCCAGCACGCCCGCATCAGTGCCGAACAGGTGCGCCGGCTGGCCGACCGCCACTTTGGCATCGGTTTTGACCAGATGCTGATCGTCGAGCCGCCACAAAACCCGGAGGTTGATTTCCGCTATCGCATTTTCAATGCCGATGGCAGCGAGGTAGAGCAGTGCGGGAATGGCGCCCGCTGCTTTGCCCGTTTTGTGCGGGACAAGAAGCTCACCCACAAGGACCGTATCCGTGTCGAGACCAGCAGTGGCGTGATTGAGCTGCAGCTGGTGGGCAACAAGGAGGTCCGCGTCAATATGGGGGTACCGATGCTGGAACCCGCCGCCATCCCCTTTCAGGCCGATGCCCGCCAGGCCACCTACGAGCTGGATCTGGAGAGGCAGGCCCTGACCCTCAGCGCCGTCTCCATGGGGAACCCCCACGCCGTTCTTCTGGTCGAGGATGTGGACAGCGCGCCGGTACTGGAGCTGGGGCCCAGGCTTGAGCACCACCCCCGCTTCCCCCAGCGCTGTAATGTCGGATTCCTGCAGATCATCAACCGTCGGGAGGCCCGCCTGCGGGTGTTCGAGCGCGGCGTCGGGGAAACCCTCGCCTGCGGCACCGGCGCCTGCGCCGCCCTGGTGGCCGGTCGTTTGCGCGGTTTGCTCGACGAGGAGGTGACAATGCAGCTGCCGGGTGGCACCCTGAAACTGGCATGGAAGGGCGACAATCAACCGGTGATCATGACCGGCCCGGCAACCCGGGTCTACGAGGGACAGATCAGGCTATGAGCGAATACGACAACGCCATCGAGATCAGCGAAGACCAGGTGGGGGATTACCTGCGCACCCACCCCGATTTCTTTCACCAGCGGGATGACCTGTTGCTGAAGATGCAGATCCCGCACCAGCGCGGTGAGGCGATCTCCCTGGTCGAGCGCCAGGTCAATGTATTGCGTGAACGCAACCTGGAGATGCGCCAGCGTCTCAATCACCTGCTCGATGTAGCCCGCGACAACGATCGCCTGTTCGACAAGACCCGGCGCCTGGTGCTGGCCCTGCTTGAGGCGCGCCATCTCGATGACGTGGTCAGCGCCACCGAGGAGAGCCTGCGCAACGATTTCCAGGTGCCCTATTGCGAGCTGATCCTGTTCAGCGACAAGGCACTCAACACCCATGGCCGCGTAACTTCGGTCGCCGATGCCAGCCAGAAGCTGGCGGAACTGCTGCGTAACAACCGGGCCGTCAGCGGCCTGCTGCGAGACAGCGAGCTTAACTTCCTCTTCCCCGGCCAGCGCAAGGAGATCGGCTCTTCAGCGGTGGTTCCCCTGCAATTTTCCGGTCGGGTGCTGGGGGTGCTGGCGATTGCCAGCCCCGATGAACAGCAGTACCGCAGCAGCGTCGGCACCCTCTTCCTGAGCTACGTGGGGGATGTGCTGAGCCGCCTCCTGCCCGGCCATATAGACACCCAGGGATGAACGGGAACCTCGACCCCTGGATCGAAGATTTTCTGCACTACCTGCGTGCCGAACGGCAGCTCTCACCCCACACCCTCAGCAACTACCGGCGCGACCTGGAGGCACTGGACCAGTTCCGCACCCGCCAGCGCCTTGACCACTGGCAGCAGCTCGACAGTCACCACATTCGCCGCTTCGTCGCCGCCTGCCACCAGCAGGGGCTTGGCGGGAAAAGCCTGCAGCGCAGGCTGTCGGCGGTACGCAGCTACTTCCGCTTTCTCAACCGGGAACAGCGCTTGACCACCAACCCCGCTGCGGGCATCCGTGCCCCCAAGAGCGAGCGACGCCTGCCCCACACCCTGGATGTGGACCAGATGCACCAGTTGCTGGCGATCGACGACAACGATCCCCTCGCAGTGCGTGACCACAGCATCATGGAACTGTTCTACTCCTCGGGGCTGCGCCTCAGCGAGCTGGTCGGCCTCGACCTCGATGCCATCGACCTCAAGGCGGGGCAACTGGTGGCCACCGGTAAGGGCAACAAGAGCCGTCAACTGCCCATCGGGCGCCTCGCGCTCAGCGCCCTTGAGCGCTGGCTCAAAGTTCGCCCGCAGCTGGCCAGTGCCGATTGCCCCGCGCTCTTTGTCTCCAGCCGCGGCCAGCGCATCAGCCAGCGCCAAGTACAGACCCGCCTCAAGCAGTGGGGTATTAAACAGCAGCTGCCCGATAACCTGCACCCCCACAAGCTGCGCCACTCCTTTGCCAGCCACCTGTTGGAGTCGAGTGGCGACCTGCGGGCCGTGCAGGAGCTGCTGGGGCACAGCGACATCTCCACCACCCAGATCTACACCCACCTCGACTTCCAGCACCTCGCCGACACCTACGACAAGGCGCACCCTCGAGCACAACGGCGTAAAGGACGATGATCGAAGCGATCAGTTTTGACCTTGACGACACCCTGTGGGACAACGCACCGGTGATCAAGGCCGCTGAGAGCGCCCTCGCGGACTGGGTCGCGCAGCGGGTGCCTGAACTCCTGCCCCACTACCGGCTGGAGACCCTGCTGCAGTTCCGCCACGACATCCTGGCTCATCGCCCCCAACTGCGCCACCGCATCAGCGAACTGCGGGAGCTGATTCTTTACCGCGCCCTGCGCCACAGCGGCTACCCCGAGGAGGAGAGCCGCGTGCTGGCAGCGGAGGGGTTTGCGCTCTTTCTGGAGGCCCGCCACAGGGTCACCCCCTTCGAGGAGAGCGAACCGCTGCTTGAGCAGCTGGCCGGCCGCTACCGCCTGATCGCCCTTACCAACGGCAACGCCGACATCCATCGCCTGCCCCTGGGCCGCTACTTCGACCACAGCGTGCGCGCCGAACAGATCGACCTTGCCAAACCCGACCCCGAGTTTTACCGGGTGGCGTTGCAACGCCTGGGAACGCTGCCGGAGCGTACCCTGCATATCGGCGACGACCTCGACAACGACGTACGGGCCGCGCGCCAGGCGGGCCTGTTCACCCTCTGGTTTAACCCCGATGCCGAGCCGGCCCCCGCCACGCCTGAAACGGAGGCCCATATCGAGGTCAACCGCCTGCAGCAGATCCCGGCGGCCGTCGAAGACTGGCTCGCCCAACGCGAGCGCTGAGGAGCAGGACCCTTCCCACAAAAAAACTGCCGTGACGCCAGCATAGGCGTCACGGCAGCGGGTATCACCGAATGAAGAGGGCTAGATCGGCCGGCTACCGTAGTCCCCGCCGGCTTTTTTTGGACGATCGGCCGAGAGGGTTGATTCCACCTGGGTGATGGTGCCACCCCGGGCGAGAAACTCGGCAATCTGTTGGTCGAGCACCTCGTGCAGCTTACGCTGCGACTCTAGGGTTCGACTTTCGGCACTGCGTTGATTCCGGCCCAGGGCCTCCATGCCCAGGTCAAGATCGTTGTCCATATCCATGTCCATATCCAGATCCTGGTCGTCTGTGTTATCCGATTCCATATGACTGCTCTCGCTAAAATCCTGGGCCATGGTGCACCCCAAATCTACGTTGACGGAAGAATCGCTAACGACAATTTATAGCGATTTTTTTGCCGGAGTCCAGATTATGAGCATCCCTTTTTTAATATTATTTTCTTATTAAAAACCGAGAAAATTGGTGCCCCAATAATCAAAAATTATAACGAGTCCAAAGCGGCTCCCGGATGCGGGGCAGCGCACTAAATTGGGGCTGGCTGGCCCTGCAGGGTGACCACCAGGCGGCGGGATCCGCCGTAGTCCCGGTGCTCGCACAAATAGATCCCCTGCCAGGTCCCCAGCCGCAACCTCCCCCCGCCCACCGGCAGAGTCAGAGTGGCCCCCAGCAGGCTGCTTTTGATGTGGGCCGGCAGGTCATCCGGCCCCTCATCCCGGTGCCGGTACCAGGGCTCATTCTCCGGCACCACGCGGTTGAAGTGCCCCTCGAAATCGATCCGTACGCTGGGGTCGGCATTTTCGTTAAGGGTCAGGGAGGCGGAGGTGTGCTGAAGCAGCAGGTGCATGAGCCCCACCTCCAGCGTCTCCAGCTCAGGTATCTGGGCCACCACTTCGGCGGTGACCAGGTGAAAGCCCCGCGACCGGGGCTTAAGGGTTATTTCGCGCTGCAGCCACATAAGTGTCTCCCGTTGACGACTGCCAACAGCCTATCAACGGATGGCATCGGTCACCAGCGCCCGCCTCGCCGTCGGTTCAGGCCAGCGAGGCCAGCCACTCACGGCGGGCCCGCGCCCGCGACTGTTCATCCAGGCGCTGGCAGATACGCGCGGATACGGTCTCGAAGGGCACCGGTCCACCGGCGTCGAGCCCGTTACAGCGGATCAGGTGCAAGCCGACTTCGGTCTCGATCGGCGGGCTCAACTGCCCCACCCGTAGCCCCCCATCCTCGTCGAACAGCACCCGGTCAATCTGCGGATAGAGGTGCCCGGCCGGCACCCAGCCCAGATCCCCCTCCTGCAGCACCGAAGGACATTCCGAATAGCGTTTGATGCATTCGACAAAAGCGCCGGGTTCCACCAGCACCGTCTCGCGAATCTGCTCCATTCGCGCCCGCACCCGGTCGGGCTGGTTCTCTTCGTACTCCCCGTTGAGAGTGATCAACAGGTGCTCCACTCGCCGTCGGGGCGGCCGTGTAAAACGTTCGGGGTACTGCTGGTACAACGCGCGGGCTTCGGCATTGGTGGCCGGTGTGATGGCGGGAGTGCCCTGCTCGATCAGTTGCTCGACCCGGATCTGCCGCTCCAGCAGTGTCTGCAGCCCCGCCAGGGTCAGGCCCAGTGCGCAGAGGTCATCGAGAAATTCCTCCTCATCGCCATACTGCTCCCTAAGGTTCGCCAGAGCCTGCTCCACTGCCGGGGCGGGCAGCACCAACGCGGCCGCCTCGGGACGCGACAACAGGCGCTGCTCCAGGGCCCGTTGCCGGCTCACAGCGCCCTCCAGCCAGCGCCGCCGGGGTTCATCGAGCTGCTCCGGCGTGCAGTCAAAATGGTGCTGCGCCGAGCGCAAACGGTAGTAGTTGAGCTCCCCGGCCTCGCTCATTGCGAACACTCCTGCAGTACCCGCTCCGGCACCTGCAGGGTACGCCCCGTAAAACGCACCTGGTAACAGGCCGTGGGGGCGGCACCCGCCTCACCGCTACGCAGCACCTTGAGCACCTGGCCATGGTCGCCACGCTCCACCACCACCGCCCCGTCGACGGCGAGGTCCACAACGGCCTGCACCGGTTGAAGAAATTCAAAACGGCTTTCGACCCAGGGGGCGCTGGCGGCGATCAGCTCCTCCTCCCGGCAGCCCACCTGGATATTGTCGTCCAGGAAGTGAACGCGGTAGATAAGCTGGTCCTGCAAAAAGGTACCCACATCCACCACATGGCCGATGCTGCCACGCTTGACCAACCGCTCGCCTCGGTGTTTACCGGGATAGGTGCCATCGTCACGCAGGGTGCGGATCACCCGCACCGGGTCGCCATAATCGTACTGTGCGCGCATCAGTTCTCACCTCCCGCCTCAAACTGATCCAGGCTGACAAAGCCGGGCTCATGCCGACGATAGACCCTGAGCGCCTTCTGCTCACGTGCGCTGGAGCTGACAAAATCAAGGTAGGCGCGCTTGAGCCAGTACCCGTAATGCTCAGCGGCACTCGCCCCCTCGGCCAGCGGGTTGGAGGCCAGGTAGTCATGGTAGCGCTGCAGTATGTGCAAGCGGTTTACCTGTACGCAGCGGGGTTCATACTCGACCCCAAAATAGTCAAGAAACGCCTCCGCACTGCCCAGCTCCGCCAGCGTCTCCTGCAACGCCTGTTCACTATCCCCACTCCGGGGTAGATCCGTTTCGGGTCGGCTCATGACACCCTCCTAGGCACTCAATTGACGGTAGTAACTGCGCAGCTGATGGCTGCCCGGGGCACGCTTGCGACGCTCGCTGAAGCGGCGCACCCATGGCAAGATGCGCGCTGCCTGTTCACGCTCAAGGGGCAGCCCCAGCTCACGATAGGCCAGCATCAGGCCGCTGACACCGGAGTGTTTGCCGAGCACCAGACGATGCTCGCGTCCTACCTCTGCGGGGTCGATGGACTGATAGTTATGGGGATCTTTCAGCAAACCATCGACATGGATGCCCGACTCGTGGGTGAAGACCCCCTCCCCCACCAGGCTTTTTTGCCAGCCAACGGGACGCCCCGAGGCGGCACTGACCAACGCACTGAGCGCGCCAAAACTCTTGAGATTGATGCCCAACTGGTGGCCGTGCAACTTCTCGAGCCCCATCACCACCTCCTCCAGAGGCGCATTGCCGGCCCGTTCACCGAGGCCGTTCACCGTGGTATTGAGGTGGGTCGCCCCCCCCTGTACGGCCGCCAGTGAGTTGGCCGTTGCCAGTCCCAGGTCGTCGTGGGCGTGCATCTCCAGCTGCAGGTCGAAGCGCTGGCGCAGGCGCCGGAAGCTGCGGCGCACCCCGAAGGGTTCCATCACCCCGAGGGTATCGGCGAAGCGCAGCCGCAGGGCTCCCGCACGCTGGGCGGTATCGGCCACCCGCAGCAGGAACTCGGGGTCGGCGCGGGAGGCGTCCTCGGCACCGATGCACACCTCCAGCCCCATTCCCCGGGCCCGTTCGACGTGGTGACGGATACTGGCCAGCACCTGCTCACCACTCAGCCCCAGCTTATGGCTCATCTGCTGGTTCGAGACCGGGATCGACAGGTCCACCATCTCCACCCCGAGGTTGGCGCAGAGCGCCAGGTCATCCTCGCGCATGCGGCTCCAGACCAGCAGGCGGGCGTCAAGGCGCAACGCACTGAGGGCACGGATCGCCGCCCGCTCTGCCTCGCCCATGGCGGGAATCCCCACCTCCAGCTCCTGCACCCCCAGGCTATCCAGGCGGCAGGCGATCTCCAGCTTTTCCTCTACCCGGAAGGCCACTCCGGCCGATTGCTCGCCATCCCTGAGCGTGGTGTCATCGATCACAATCTTGTCAAAAGCAGACATAGTCGAGCTCCTGTTGCCGGTGTTCCTGCACCGGACGGCTAATGGGTCAGGCGTACACCGGCGCGAAGGCCTGGCCGGGATCGGTCACCGGGGCCCCTTCGCTCCAGTAGGGAGAGAGCTCCCGCAATCGCGCAATAATGCCGGGGGTTACCGCGATCACACGTTCGATCTCCTCGGTGCTGGTCTCCCGCGACAGCGAGAAGCGGATGCTTCCGTGGGCTGCGGTGTAGGGGATATCCATCGCCCGCATCACGTGGGAGGGCTCCAGCGAGCCGGAGGTGCAGGCCGAACCACTGGAGGCCGCAATCCCCTCGCGGTTGAGCAGCATCAGGATCGCCTCCCCCTCCACATATTCGAAGGCGATGTTGGCGGTATTGGGCAAGCGGTTATCGGGATGTCCGGTCACGAAGGCGTGGGGTATCGCCGCCAGAATCCCCTCTTCCAGGCGATCTCGCAGCGCCCGTACCCGGGTGTTCTCCTCCTCCATGCAGTGCTGGGCCAGCTCCGCCGCCGCCCCCAGCGCCACAATGGCGGCGCAGTTTTCGGTGCCGGCACGACGACCCCGCTCCTGGTGACCACCGCGCAGCAGCGGCCGGAAACGGGTACCTCGGCGCAGGTAGAGCACCCCGATCCCCTTGGGAGCGTGCAGCTTGTGGCCCGACAGCGACAGCATATCGATCGCCGTCTGTTTGAGGTCGATCGGAACCTTACCCACTGCCTGCACGGCGTCGGTATGGAACAGTACCCCCGCCTCCCGTGCCATGCGCGCCATCTGTTCCACCGGGAACAGGGTGCCGGTCTCGTTGTTGGCCCACATCACCGAGACGATCGCCACCCTTGGCGAGAGCAGGCGGGCGTACTCGGCCAGGTCGAGGCGACCGAGGCGGTCAACGCCCAGGCGATGGACACAATACCCCTCCTTCTCCAGCTGGTCGCACAACGCCAGGATCGCCGGGTGCTCCACTACAGTGGTGATGATCTCGTTGCGGTCCGGTTGGGCCCGCAGGGCCGATAGAATGGCGGTGCTGTCGGACTCGGTGCCGCAAGAGGTGAAGATGATCTCGGTGTCGTAGGCGGCTCCCAGCAGCGACTGCACCTGCTCACGAGCCCGCTGTACCGCTCGCCCGACCCCGTCGGCAAAGCTGTGCATGGAGGAGGGGTTTCCAAACTGCTCGCTGAAAAAGGGCAGCATGGTCTCCACCACCCGAGGATCAACCCGTGTGGTGGCATTGTTGTCCAGATAAACCGGCTTGACTGGGGTACTCATGCTACACCTCCCCACTGACACGCTGGCCAGGGTTGTTGACCGGGATCAGGCGCACAAACTCGCCCAGCCTCTCCACCAGCCGCTGCTGGACCCAGCCCAGGGTGGCCCCCGCCATCTGGCAGCCGCCGCAGGCTCCCTGCATGCGCACAAAGATCTTTTCGTCCTTCACCTCCACCAGCTCGATATCACCCCCATCGGATTTCAGCTGCGGTCGCACTTCCTCTAACACCTTGAGGATCTGTTGTACCCGCTGCACCAGGGTTTGTGAGCCCTTCACTTGTTTGGCGGGTGTCGAATCCATTACCGGAGTCTCCCCCTTTTCCAGCATCACCTTACCGATGATCTCCTCGATGCCTTCGTGACAGGCGGCGCAACTGCCCCCGGCCTTGGTGTAATGGGTGACCTGCTCGACGGTCTTGAGGTCATGCTGGCGTACCACGTTTTCAATCAGCACCGCGTCGACGGCGTAGCACTTGCACACCAGCGCCCCCTCCTCGTGGTCATCCTGCCACTGCTCTCCGCGGTAGTTGGCCACCGCCGCCTGTAGCGCCTCCTGTCCCATCACCGAACAGTGCATCTTCTCCGGCGGCAGGCCATCGAGGTAGTCGGCGATATCCTGGTTACTTACCTTAAGAGCCTCGGCCAGGGTCTTGCCCTTGATCAGCTCGGTCAGTGCCGATGAGGAGGCGATGGCGGAACCACAACCAAAAGTCTGGAAGCCCGCGTCCTCGATCACCTCGGTCTCGGGGTTCACCCGCAGGGTCAAGCGCAACGCATCACCACAGCTGATGGAACCCACGTCACCCACCGCGTTGGCATCGACCACGGCCTTGGCATTTTTGGGTTCAAAAAACAGCTCTTTCACTTTCTCGGAGTATTCCCACATAAGGTTCTCCCCTTTTCTGTAATCCCGCTGGGCGGGCCTCTGGGCTAATAGCTGGCTGCGAACACTGGCGTCAGGCAGCGGATGATTTATTGCACCCGGCACAGGCCGGATCCTGGTTGGGATTGTCGAAGGTGAACCCTTTGCGGCCATCCTGCTCCACAAAGTCCACCCGCACTCCCTGCAAACGTGGAACACTCTCGTTATCAATAAAGAGTGACAGACCATGACTCTCCACCACCTGATCATCCTGGGCGGGCTGATCCTCGAGCCGGATCAGGTAGCGCAGACCGGAGCAGGGACTTCCCACCACCCCGACGCGCAGACCCGCGGCGGGATTGGGTCGGGCCGCCAGGGCGGCGCGGATGGTGCTCAGGGCGTGTTCGGTAAAGTGCAACATGACGACCCTCTCGGGGTTGGATTGATGTCATAAAGGCAGGAGCAAGGCCTATGCCAGCACTTCAAGACTGGCTCAGCACGTTGTTTTTGAAGGGTTTTTAATCGAGAAGACGGGACAGGCAGCGCCCGCTTGTCGGCTTTGCGACAGAGCGGCGGGCGCTCGGGGGGGCGGTCTGTCGTTTTTACGACAAGCAGGCCCTGGCCGAACCCGGGTTTGCCTGCAGGAAACGGGTGAAGCTGTTGAGGGGCTGTTCGATGATCTCCAGCGACATCCGCGCGCAGTAACGGCGCTCCTTGGGGCTGGGCTGCTCGAGAAAGACCCAACCCCTCGGCTGTGCGGCGCCGTAACTGATCTCGGTCACCAGCATACGCTCGGTATCCCGCCCCAGGGGAACCCCCATCAGCAGGTACTGCTTCTGCTGGCGATAGGTTTTGAGGGCGGGAGGAAGGGCGAATCCCCCCATCAACTCGGTCAGGTAATCCACGTAATCGGCATCGGATGCAATAAAGGAGGGCTCGGGCAGTGAGCAGCCGAGGGGCTTGAAGAGCACCGGCCAGGCGGGGTCGATCGCGCTGCTGTCGTCGATCTCCTCGTACTGCCCGCAATGGCCGCGGTAGAGCCGGTAGCGCAGGCCACTGCCCATGGTGCGCGCACAGCCTTTCACCAGCAGGTGCTCCTGTCCCCCATAGCTGTCCAACAGCTGGTGGTCGCGGTTGAGGTCCACCACCCAGGGCGGGGCCAGCTGTGCCAGGACATCGTGCAGGGGCGCCCGGGTCCAGGGCCGGCTGTAGAGTCCCGTCAGGAAGCGGGTCACCGCCGCCTGCCCCCGCCGTTGCTCCAGGTGCTGGGCCGCACGGGAGAACTCCACCATCAGGCGGGGCATCATCTCCCGCCCCTGGTTCATCGCCAGAATCAGGCTGCGGTTGTCGGCGGGCAGGGCGTCTCCGGTTTGGGGGTCGCGGGCCCCCGCCAGGGCTCCGGGTCCCAGCAGGGGAACCAGGCGGCCCGCCGTGAGGCCATCGCGCAGGAAATCGTAGTCGGTCATGGTCGTGCTCCTTGAGAAAACCTTCCCCGGTAATGCAAGAACCCATCCAACTGTCCGCCACCCGGCGGTCAGCGGTCCGACAATGGCCGCCGCATCGTTATCTGCACGGCATTATTTCCCGCTCTCTGGCTTATGAAATCAATACGTTAGGGTGTCGCAACCCGTGCCCGACCCAGGGGGTGGGCACGAAGGTGCCCCGCATTCACCCTACTAAGGAGGCATTCCATGCCAACCATCACATTTACTGCCAACAATGGCTTCGAGATCGAGAAAAAGGCCTGGGACGACCCGGCCCTACCGCTTGCCTGCCAGCCGACCCTGCGGGATGAGGAGGTGAAGATCTCCTACTAGACCCTCTTCCGGTCGCGGTTGGACGCCGGGCCGGAAATCACTCCTCCAGCGGGTCCCTGGAGGGATCTCCCGAGGGTTCGGCAAAGTCCTCCAGGGGACCGATGGCATGGCGATCGCGTTTGAACAGTGGGCCGCTTTGCATATAGAGCATCAGCAGTTTCGCGACCGCCGCCACGGAGTCCCGGTGGGTGCGCTCGTAGCCATGGGAGGCATCGAGGGCAAAACAGACCAGCGCCGTACGAATATCGTTACCGGCCTCCAGCGCCGAGGCGGCATCGCTGCGATAATAGCGAAACAGATCGCGGCTGTGCTCCACACCGTAATGTTCACACAGGCCCGTCAGGCTGCGGGTCAGGTACCAGTCAAAGGGGCCGGTTGAGTCCTGCATGGCGATGGTGGCTCCAAACTCGCTGGTGTTCTGTCCCGGAGCGAGGGTGCCGTTGTCCACCGCCACCAGCTCGGCCACATCTCCGTGCAGGATGTGTGAGGCCCCGGCCCCGGTCTCCTCGGAGATGGTAAACAGCAGGTGGCAATCCATCGGTAACGTCAGCCGGTGATCCACCACCGCCTTGACGGCGGCCAGCACCGCCGCCACCCCTGCCTTATCGTCGAGAAAACGGGAGACCCAGTAGCCGTTATCCATAAACTCCGGGGCGGGATCCACCGCCAGCATATCGCCGCAACGGATCCCCAGCGCCTCCAAATCCTGTTGGTTATG
Source organism: Aestuariirhabdus litorea (assembly GCF_003864255.1). Classification (NCBI taxonomy): domain Bacteria; kingdom Pseudomonadati; phylum Pseudomonadota; class Gammaproteobacteria; order Oceanospirillales; family Aestuariirhabdaceae; genus Aestuariirhabdus; species Aestuariirhabdus litorea. The sequence goes on along the minus strand of NZ_QWEZ01000002.1, from coordinate 821,749 downwards.
GACCGCCTCGTCGAGTCGCAGTTCGAGCTTCTGCCAGACGGATTCCTGGGTATCCACCTCACGGCCAAACACATGGCCCGAAGCCTTGAGTGGCAGCAGGGTGCCCCGGAAACGCGGCGTTCCCTCGTCACCATATAGGGTCACCCGCGCCCCTTCGGCCGAGCGTGCGGGCCATGTCCCCACCGGCGCCACTTCAAGGCGGCCATTGGCCTTCAGCCCTTTGACCATCGCACCCAGGGTATCCAGGTGGGCGGCAATCGCCCGGTCCGGCGTGTGCACCTGACCCGGCAGGTTGGCTCGAATCGCACCGCGCCGGGTAAGTTCATACTCGACCCCCAGGGCATCCAGGTGGTGACAGACCCGCTGCACCACCCCGTCGGTCATCCCGGTCGGGCTTGGCGTGTTCAGCAGCTCAAGCAGGGTCGACTGCAGGTAATCAAGATCAATCGGTAGGTTGCGCATCTAACTCTCCTCGCTCGCCTAACTTTCCGGATAGGCTTTGGTTTGCGGAAATAAAAGGTCGATAAATTTCTGGGCCGTGGGCTGGGGCTCATGGTTAGCCAGTCCGGGGCGCTCATTGGCCTCGATAAACACATAATCCGGGCCATCTATACGGGGCACCAGCAGGTCAAACCCCACCACCGGCATCTGTAACAGGCGGGCCGCTTCTACCGCCACCCGGCGCAGCTCAGGGTGGAGCTGTTCGGTAACATCGTGCAGGGTCCCCCCGGTATGCAGGTTGGCGGTCTTGCGCACCTGCAAGAGTTCCCCCTTGGGCAGGATTGAGGTGAGGCTTTTGCCCGCCTGCTCGATACAGCGCAGGGTCTCCTCATCGAGGGGGATAAAGCTCTCGCCCTGGGTCGCCGCTCGCCGCCGCCGGCTCAGCTTGGCGATCAGCTGCTCCACCCGATGCTGCCCATCGCCGCGAATCACCGCCGGCTCGCGCACCGCGGCGGCCACCACCTCATTGTCAATCACTACCACCCGCAGATCCTTGCCCTCCACAAACCCCTCGGCCAGCACCCGCTCGCCCAGCGCCGCGGCGGCGCTGTAGGCTCGGCGCACCTCGTCGGGCTGCCTGAGATCGACAAAAACACCGCTCCCCTGCTCCCCCCGGGCCGGCTTGATCACCATGCGCGAATGCTGCTCAAAAAAGGTTAGGGCCGCCTCCTCACTGTCGATTTCGCTCTGCGGGGGAACCGAGATTCCGGCACGACTGAGCAAACGGTGAGTCAACTGCTTATCGTCGCAGCGGCTGAGGGCGACTGCGCTGGTCAGGTCGGTCAGGGATTCGCGACAGCTGATGGTCCTGCCTCCCAGGCTGAGGTCAAACATACCCGCCTCGGCATCGATAATTTCGACCCCAATACCCCGTCGATAGGCCTCATCCACCAGGATCTGTGCGTAGACGTTGAGGGGGCGCGGATGACGGGGGCCCACATAGAGCACCTCGTTAATGGCGTTCTTGTTTTTGATGCAGTAGACCGGCACCTGATAGAAGCCCAGTTTGCTGTAAAGCTCGATCGCCTCGCTGTTATCGTGCATCACCGAGAGATCCATCAGGGCGCGACCGTCCTGTGCGAAGCGGTCCGCCAGGGCCACTACCAGGGAGGCCCCTACCCCGGGCAGCGGGGTTTGGGGGTCAACCGCCAGGGCCCAGAGGCTGCACCCATTATCGGGATCCGAAAACGCCCGGTAGTGGTCAACCCCGGTCACGCAACCGACAATTTGGCCACTGTTCTGGTCGCGGGCCACCAGCAGGTGCACCGCATCCAGCTCACGAAGCTGATCGAAATAGCCCTCCGACAGGGGCACCATCGAGCGGGCACGATAGATGCGGTTGATCGCCTGCAACTCCTCCTCCGCCCGCACCGGCTCAATACTGATGCCCGGAGCCATGGTCACCCTCCACCCCTTCTGGTTGAGGTTCAGGCGATAGGTCAGGGAGGGGTCAATAAAGAGTTTTCTCGGCTCTTTTGACACCACTACATGCGGGTCCCTCACATAGAGTGCTACATCTCGCGTGCCTGTCGTCTCCCTCTTAAGCTCCTTGGCAATGCGCTTGTTGGAGTCAAAGGTTTGGCCGAAGATAAGCCGCCCCCAACCGCAGTTTACAACGCACTCCTGACGCAACGCCTCGGCGGTGCCGGAGGGAAGCTTTCCCCAGCTTTTGAGTGAAGACATCTGCTCGATTCGTTTTTCAAATAGCTTGTCAGACACCATTTTCCTTTCCTCCTACAGACCCTGGGCCTGCAACCAAAGCTCCAGCAATGCCACCTGCCATAACTTGGATCCGCGCAGCGGCGTAATATGTCGACTGGGATCCTGTAACAGGGTGTCCAGATAGTCCCGCTGGTAGATTCCCCGTTCACGACAGCGCTGAGAGTTGAGGGCATCCTTGACGTAGTCGAGGTAGGGGCCCTGAATGTATTTCAGCGCAGGCACCGGGAAGTAGCCTTTGGGACGGTCGATCACGGCGGAGGGGATCACCTGGCGCGCCGCCTCCTTCAACACCCACTTCCCCCCGTCACGCACCTTGAGGTCGGCCGGAACCCGCGCCGCCAGCTCCACCAGCTCGTGGTCAAGGAAGGGGACCCTAGCCTCCAGCCCCCAGGCCATGGTCATGTTATCAACCCGCTTGACCGGGTCCTCAACCAGCATCACGGTGGTATCCAGGTGCAACGCCTTGTCGATCGCCCGCTCTCCGTCGGGCTGCATAAAGCGCTTGGCAACAAAATCGGTGGCATGGTCGGAACGAAGGAATTCACGGTTCACTGTTTGTGAATACTCTTCGTAATCACGATCCATGAAGAGACGGCAGTAATCCTGCACTGGGTTCTGGCTGTCGCACAGGGGCGGGTACCAGTGGTAGCCGCCGAATACCTCGTCGGCCCCCTGCCCCGATTGCACCACCTTGTGGGACTTCACGACCTCCTGTGACAGCAGGTAAAAGCCGATGTTGTCGTAGCTGACCATCGGTTCCGACATGGCAGCGATGGTGGCCGGCAGGTTTTCCAGCAGACGGCTGGAGGGGATCTCGATCCGGTGGTGATCGGTACCGAAGTGCTGAGCGATCAGGTCGGAGTACTGGAACTCATCCCCCTTCTCGCCACCGGCGCTCTCAAAACCGACCGAGTAGGTGGCCAGCCCCTGCTGCCCTGCCTCCGCGAGCAGTCCTACGATCAGGCTGGAGTCGAGTCCGCCCGACAGCAGAACCCCCACCGGCACATCAGCCACCATGCGGCGCTTCACCGCTTTGCGCAAGGCGGTCAGCACACGCTCCTGCCACTCGCCGGCCTCAATGCCCCGATCATCCTCGCGCGCCCCCACCCGCAGCGACCAGTAGCGGTGGGTTTCGAATTCACCGTCCGGCTGGTAGACCCTGAGGGTTCCCGGTTCCAGCTTGCGCACACCCTGCATCAGGGTCCTGGGGGCCGGCACCACGGCGTGAAAACTCAGGTAATGGTTAAGCGCTACCGGGTCGATGCGGGTGTCGACCTCCCCCCCCGCCAGCAGGGCCGGAAGGGTCGATGCAAAGGCCACCCGCCCGGGGGACTCTGCCAGGTAAAGCGGCTTGATACCCAGACGATCCCGCGCCATCACCAGACGGCCGCTGTCGCGCTCATGGATCACAAAGGCGAACATACCGTTAAAGCGCTGCACACAGTCCGTATTCCAGGCGTGGTAGGCCTTTAGAATCACTTCGGAGTCGCCATCGGAGAAGAATCGATAGCCGAGGGCCTCCAGCTCACCCCGCAACTCGCGGTAGTTGTAGATGCAGCCGTTGAACACCAGGTCCAGGCCCAACTCGGCATCCACCATCGGCTGCTGTGCATGCTCACTGAGGTCGATCACCTTCAGGCGCCTATGCCCCATCGCCAGGCCGTTGCGTTGCAGCACCCCCTGCCCATCGGGCCCGCGGGGTTCAAGGGTGCGAACCATCCGCTCGACGCTGGCTAGATCGATACTCTGGTGCGGGGAGAAAATCCCGGCAATACCACACATAACAACTCCTCCATCTAATGAATCCTGTTTGGCAGGGCATGGCCTTGCCTAGTGGGGCGCATATTATTACACTTCTAATCATTAGACCTCAAATTAATTATACAATGGCTCAGCGTATGCAACCCCGATATAATTCCCTTTCAACATTTCCCAAGGATGACCAATCCATGCTCGAAGCCCAATACTGGCCGGAGGTACTGATCTCTCTGCGCCGCATCATCCGTGCAACCGACCTGCAATCGAAGCGCATGTCCAAAGAGTGCGGACTGACAATCCCGCAGGTGATGGTACTGCGGGCCATCCACACCCTGGGCGATGTCACGGTCAAGCGCATCTCGGACGATGTGTTCCTTAGCCAGGCCACGGTAACCACCATCCTCAACCGCCTTGAGGACCGCAAACTGGTAGCTCGCATCCGTGCCCAGAGCGACAAGCGAATCGTCAATGCACGCCTCACCGAGGCAGGTGCCGAACTCCTCCATAAGGCTCCCCCCCTGCTGCACGAGAAGTTTATCGAGCGCTTCGAGGGTCTCGACACCTGGGAAAAGACCCAGATCCTCTCCTCGTTGCAACGGGTTGCCACCATGATGGACGCGGAGTCGATCGATGCCGCCCCTCTACTCGACATCGCCCCGCAAGCCTTCTGAGACCCCACCTGGCTCCTGAGCCACCACTGTAATAGCGTCGATTGATTTGATCTCAAATGTTTACAGCATTAAACTATTTGCGATCCATAATCCGTTATTCATTAACTCAGGAAGCATCTATGAAGAGATTTTCACTTGCGGCCGGCATCATCTGTGCCAGCCTGGCCAGCAGCTCGGCCCTGGCTGCCGAGTGCGGCAGGGTTACCATCGCCGACATGAACTGGAACTCGGCCTCCCTGATCGCCAACGTCGATCGTTTCATCCTCGAACACGGGTTCGGCTGTGATGCCGAGCTGGTACCGGGCGACACCATGCCCACCGGCACCTCCATGATCGAAAAGGGACAACCCGATATCGCGCCGGAACTCTGGAGCAACTCCATGAAGGCGGCCCTGGAGAAAGGGGTCTCGGAGCAACGCCTGCGGATCGCCGGCAAATCCCTCACCGATGGGGGAGAAGAGGGCTTCTGGGTACCCAAGTACATGGTGGACAAGGACCCCAGCCTGGCGACCATCCAGGGGGTCATCGCCAACGCCAAGCTGTTCAAGCACCCGGAAGACCCCAGTCTCTCCGCCCTCTACGGCTGCCCCGCGGGCTGGAACTGCCAGATCACCTCGGGCAATGAATTCCGGGCGCTGAAGCTGGCCGATGCCGGCTTTGAGCTGATCGATCCGGGTTCAGGTGCCGGTCTGGCCGGTGCCATCGCCCGCGCCTACGAGCGTGAGCAACCCTGGGTAGGTTACTACTGGGCGCCGACGGCGATCCTTGGTAAGTACGAGATGGTGAAGGTGGATTTCGGCTCTGGCGTTAAAGAGCAGCATTTCCTCGACTGCATCTCCAAGGCCGATTGCGAAAACCCGCAGGTCACCATGTGGCCACCCTCTCCGGTGCACACTGTGACCACCGAGGAGTTTGCCAGCAAGGCCTCCGGTGGTTACGACTACCTGACCAAGCGCTCCTTCACCAACGCGCGCATGAACCAGTTGCTGGCGTGGATGGAAGACAACCAGGCGGACGGAGAGATTGCCATGGAGCATTTCCTCACCAGCTACCCCGATATGTGGCAACAGTGGCTCCCCGCTGACGCCGCCAAGCGTGTTCAGGACGCCCTCGCAGCCCTGTAACACCTGACACGGCGCCCCTCCCGGCGGGCGCCGTTCTATCCCTCCGGCCTTTTTACCCTATCAATAAAGGTTATTGTTATGGCTGAGACCTCCTGGCTCTCCAAATTTCCAGAAATGGAGCGGAGCGACCTGGTCGCTATCCGCAAATCCCTCGACGGCGCCTACCGTGACTTTTCACGGGAATACGGCGACCTGATCGAATCCTTTTTCGACCCCCTGCTGAGTTTCCTGGTCTGGTTTGAACGCCTCCTGCTGGACGCCCCCTGGCTGCTGGTGATTGCCGCTATTGTCGGCCTCAGCTACGCCGCCAGCCGCTCCTGGAAGCTCTGCCTCGGGGTAGTGGTCTCCCTGTTGCTGATCGGTTACTTCGGCATGTGGGAAAACACCATGCGTACCCTCAGCATCATTACCGTCTGTACCCTGCTGGCGATTGTGCTGGGTATCCCTATCGGTATCTCGATGGCGCGCTCGGACCGGGTGCAATCGGCCGTCACTCCGGCCCTCGATATCATGCAAACCATGCCCGCCTTCGTTTACCTGATTCCGGTAGTGATGCTGTTGGGCATCGGTAAAATTCCCGGCGTGATCGCGGTCGTGATCTACGCCATTCCTCCCGTCATCCGCCTCACCAACCTCGGTATCCGCCTGGTGGACAAGGAGGTACTGGAAGCGGCCACCGCTTACGGCGCCAGCCCCCGCCAACGCCTGTTCGGGGTACAGCTGCCGCTGGCCATGCCAACCATCATGGCCGGCATCAACCAGACCATCATGATGGCGCTGGCGATGGTAGTGATCGCCTCCATGATCGGTGTCAAGGGGTTGGGGCAACCGGTCCTCAAGTCCATCACCAACCAGTACTTTACCCTGGGTCTCTTTAATGGACTGGCAATCGTCGCCCTGGCGATCATCTTCGATCGCGTATCCCAGGCCTACGCCAAGCGCGCGCAGAAACATTTGGGAGGGGCCCACAGTGTCTGATACCAACCCTCAAACCCTGATCGAGATAAAAGGCCTTTACAAGGTGTTCGGCGAACGCTCCCATGAGGTGATGAATAAGGTTCGTGAAGGGCTCAGCAAAGATGACATTTTATCGCAAACCGGCCATACCGTTGGCCTGAGAGACATCAACCTGTCGATCAACAAGGGGGAGATCTTTGTCATCATGGGCCTTTCCGGCTCCGGCAAGTCGACCCTTATCCGCCATTTCAACCGCCTGATCGACCCCACCGAGGGGCAGATCCTGGTGGAGGGCACTGATGTCATGCGCCTCTCCATCAAAGAGCTTGAGCAATTTCGGCGTCACAAGATGTCGATGGTGTTTCAGCGCTTCGGCCTCATGCCCCATAACAGTGTGATCGATAACGTGGCCTACGGCCTCAAAGTGCAGGGTATCGATAAAAAGGAGCGCCTGCAGAAGGCGGCCCAGTGGCTCGACACCGTAGGGCTGGGAGGCTACGAGGAGCAATATCCGTCGCAGCTTTCCGGTGGTCAGCAGCAGCGGGTAGGCCTGGCGCGCGCGCTCTGTACCGATGCCGAGATCCTGCTGATGGACGAGGCCTTCTCGGCCCTCGATCCATTGATCCGCAGTGAGATGCAGGACCAGTTGATCGAGCTGCAGGAGAGCCTGCACAAGACCATCATCTTCATCACCCACGACCTCGATGAAGCCCTGCGCCTGGGGGATCGTATTGCCATCCTCAAGGATGGCGAGCTGGTGCAGGAGGGGACGCCGGTGGATATCCTGCTGCACCCCGCAACCGACTACGTCGAGGCCTTCGTCAAGGATGTCAACCGCGCCCGCGCGCTGACGGTTGAGACGGTCATGCAACCGCCCGCCTACCGCATTACGGCCAACACCATTGGTGAGGCGCTCAAGCAGATGAAGAAGCTCCCCCACGACTTCGGCTACTACGTCAGCGATGAGGGGTACCAGGGAATCATCACCCAGGAGACCCTGGAGCAGGCGGCCCGCGAGAACAGCCAGCAGCCGATCGACGAGGAGCACTACGAGGAGGTACCGCACATCTCCCCGGACTCACTCCTTGAGGCGGTCATTCCCGACACCCTCGACAACGACTACCCATTGCCGGTGGTGGACGAGGAGGGAGAGCTGATGGGCGAACTCTCCCGCTCCGACCTGGTGGAGGTGCTGAGCGACGGCAGCAACAGTAGCGTGGAGGAGAATCCGGAGGAGGAGCGCAAGCCCCGGGACAAGGATCAGGAAGACGCCAGGAGCGCCTGAGGCAGAGTCCCGCCCTCTCTAGAGCACCCAGTCTTCGATGGCGTACAGGCCACCGATCACCAGGTGCTCCCCCTCCCCCTTCAGCAGACCGGGAAACAGGCTATCGTGGCAAACCAGCTTCTGCCGCGGTACCTGTACCCGCATCACCCGGTCACCAAACTCCGAGGCCCGCTCCAGCTCGCGGGAAAAGGAGTTGAGGTTAGTCAGCAGCACCACCGGCTGCCCCGCCCCGTTGACCCCCACCTGCTCGAGGGCCTCGGCGCGGTTAATGCCTCGATAGAGGTACAGAGGCTCCGCACCCGACTGCGCCAACTCGTACTGGCAAAAGCTGTAGAGCAGATCAAGCTGCGCCTCAAGCGCGTTGGTGTTGTAGAGGCCCCGTGCCCGCGCCTCCAGATAGCCCCGATAAGTGTCGCCGCTGAAATCGCGGATGCTCCCACGGTGGTAACGCGGCAGCAGGCCAAAGCGGGATTCCACCCAGGCCTTCATCACCGCCCCCTCCCGGCTGTCGGTATCGAACAGCCAACCCCGGAGGGTCCGTCGCCAGGTGGCCTTGGGACGTCCGGACGCCCCCGCCACATAGCCCGCTGCTTCGGGGTCGTCGAGGCAGAAATGCACATCCAGGTAATCGATAAACTGCTGCTGGCGCTGGAGCGGATCAGTCAATCGCTGCAAGCGCTCAAAGAGATCCCTGTGCAGCGCCTGCACGCCGTCCAGATAGAGCGGTGCCGGCTGCTGCTGGAAACCGAGCCCGCCGAGAATCACCGCCGGCAGGTTACAACGGTTGATCGGCAGGTAGGCATTGGCGGGTAACCGACACAGGCTCTGTCCCGCGCCCGTCGGTGCCCCCCCGGGCGACCGTTGCTCCCGCTGCCCACTCATCTATTCCCCTCCCTGCTGCAGATTATCGCCCGATCCGGCCCCGGTTTTGTCGTCATTAACCCTACAGGATTTCCAGCTTTGTCGCATACCCACCAGAACAAAAGAGGCCAGAGCCTTCCTTACAAAAACTTTTTTTCTACTTTTACATCAACAACTTAAAACTATTTTAAGCGACTTGGCACAGGCGTTGCCCTAGCACTATCGGACCTTATAGGAAACCCGTTGCTTAAAGGAGACTGAACATGACACTGCGTCAATGTGCAATTTACGGTAAGGGTGGTATCGGTAAATCCACCACCACACAAAACCTCGTCGCTGCGTTGGCGGAGGCGGGCAAGAAAGTAATGATCGTCGGTTGCGACCCCAAGGCGGACTCCACCCGCCTGATCCTCCACTCCAAGGCCCAAACCACCGTGATGGAGAAGGCCGCCGAGCTGGGCACCGTGGAAGACCTGGAGCTTGAAGATGTGCTCTCGGTTGGCTACGGCGATGTTAAGTGTGTCGAGTCCGGCGGTCCTGAACCGGGTGTTGGCTGCGCGGGTCGCGGGGTGATTACCGCGATCAACTTCCTCGAGGAGGAGGGCGCCTACGAAGAGGACCTGGATTTTGTCTTCTACGACGTGCTGGGTGACGTGGTCTGCGGTGGTTTTGCCATGCCGATCCGAGAAAACAAGGCGCAGGAGATCTACATCGTCTGCTCCGGCGAGATGATGGCGATGTACGCCGCCAACAACATCTCCAAAGGCATCGTCAAGTACGCCAGCTCCGGTAGCGTGCGCCTGGCGGGCCTGATCTGTAACTCCCGTAACACCGACCGCGAGGATGAGCTGATCGAAGCGCTGGCCGCCAAGATCGGCACCCAGATGATCCACTTCGTGCCCCGCGACAACGTGGTCCAGCACGCCGAGATCCGTCGCATGACCGTGATCGAGTACGACCCCAACTGTAACCAGGCGGATGAGTACCGGGCCCTGGCCCGCAAGGTGATCGACAACACCCTGTTTGTGGTTCCCAACCCCTGCACCATGGACGAGCTCGAGGACCTGCTGATGGAGTTCGGCATCATGGAAGTCGAGGACGAGTCGATCGTTGGCAAGACCGCCGCCGAGCTGGCTGCCGAGGGTTAAGCGCCTCCATGGCCTATTGATGGTGTGACCTCGTAACCGGATCCACAGGTTACGAGAATGCCTCACATCAAGGGTTATTTGCGAACACAGGTTTAAACGAAGGTACGCTATTATGTCGAGTTTACATGTTGAAGAGACCAAAGCGCTGATCGAAGAGGTGCTTGAGGTCTACCCTGAAAAGGCGCGGAAGGACCGTGCCAAACACCTGGCCGTGGCAGAGCCCGGCCAGGAGACCAAGGGCTGCATCACCTCCAACCGCAAGGCTTTGCCCGGTGTCCTCACCAACCGGGGCTGTGCCTACGCCGGCTCCAAGGGGGTAGTGTGGGGTCCCATCAAGGACATGATCCACATCTCCCACGGACCGGTGGGTTGTGGCCAATATTCCCGCGCCGGGCGTCGTAACTACTACGTTGGTACCACCGGCGTGGACAGCTACGGCACCATGAACTTCACCTCCGATTTCCAGGAGAAGGACATCGTCTTCGGCGGTGACAAGAAACTGGCCACGCTGATCGACGAAATCGAGCAGCTGTTTCCCCTCAACAAGGGGATCTCGGTACAGTCGGAGTGCCCGATCGGTCTTATCGGTGACGATATCGAGGCGGTCGCCAAAAGCAAATCCGCCGAGCTTGGCAAACCGGTGGTACCGGTGCGCTGCGAAGGCTTCCGCGGTGTTTCCCAGTCCCTTGGACACCACATCGCCAACGATGCGGTCCGTGACTGGGTACTGTCGGAAGATCACAAGCGCGAAGTCGGTCCCTACGATGTCGCCCTCATCGCCGACTACAACATCGGCGGGGATGCCTGGTCCTCCCGTATCCTGCTGGAAGAGATGGGCCTCAACGTGGTCACCCAGTGGTCCGGGGATGGCACCCTCAACGAGGTGCAGAACAACGTCAACGTCAAGCTGAACCTGCTGCACTGCTACCGCTCCATGAACTACCTGGCGCGCCACATGGAGGAGAAGTACGACATCCCCTGGGTGGAGTTCAACTTCTTCGGCCCCACCAAAACCGAGGAGAGCCTGCGCAAGATCGCCAGCTTCTTCGACGAGACCATCCAGGCCAACGCCGAGCAGGTGATCGCCAAGTACAAGGCCCAGACCCAGGCCATCATCGACAAGTACCGTCCCCGCCTCGAAGGCAAGCGGGTGATGCTCTATGTCGGCGGCCTGCGTCCCCGTCACACCATCGGTGCTTACCAGGACCTGGGGATGGAGGTGGTGGGTACCGGCTACGAGTTCGGTCATAACGACGATTACGAGCGCACCCTGGAAGACCTCAGCAACGCCACCCTGCTGTACGACGATGTCACCGGCTTCGAGTTCGAGGAGTTCGTCAAGGCGATCAAGCCCGACCTGATCGGCGGTGGTATCAAGGAGAAGTACATCTTCCAGAAGATGGGTATCCCCTTCCGCCAGATGCACTCCTGGGATTATTCCGGCCCCTATCACGGCTACGACGGCTTCGCCATCTTCGCCCGCGATATGGACATGACCCTCAACAACCCCTGCTGGAAGGAGCTGACTGCGCCCTGGAAAAAGAGCGCCTGATCGGTGAGCACCACTAACGCGACTGCCCCTGGAGGCAGAAATATCTGCCGCATTTTCACTACCGTCGTCCGTCCACATCAGAGTGGCGCGATGGGGAGGTTAACATGAGTCAAACTGCAGACAACGTAAAACCCTGCTATCCGCTGTTCCAACAGCCGGAGTATCAGGAGCTGCTGGCCCGCAAGAAAGCCAGCATGGAAGACCCCGCCGCCGATGCTAAGGTGAAGGAGATCTTCGACTGGACCACCAGCGAGGAGTACCAGGAGATCAACTTCGCCCGCAAGGCGCTCACCATCGACCCGGCCAAGGCCTGCCAACCCCTGGGGGCGGTCCTCTGCGCCCTGGGCTTTGAAAAGACCCTGCCCTACGTGCACGGTTCCCAGGGCTGCGTGGCCTACTTCCGCACCTACTTCAACCGTCACTTCAAAGAGCCGGTGATGACCGTATCCGACTCCATGACCGAGGATTCGGCGGTGTTCGGCGGCCAGCAAAACATGAAGGATGGTCTCGAAAACGCCAACGCGCTCTACAAGCCGGAGATCATTGCCGTCTCCACCACCTGCATGGCGGAAGTGATCGGCGACGACCTTAACGCTTTCATCGGCAACGCCAAGAAGGAGGGCCATATCCCCGTCGATATGCCCACCCCTTTCGCCCATACCCCAAGCTTCGTGGGCAGCCACACCAATGGCTGGGATGGCATGTTTGAAGGCTTCGCCCGCACCTTTACCCTCAACGATATGGAGGGCAAGGAGGTCGGCAGTAGCGGCAAGCTCAACCTGGTACCCGGTTTCGAAACCTACCTCGGCAACTACCGTGTGCTCAAGCGCATGATGGCCGATATGGGGGTAGAGGCCAGCCTGCTGAGTGACCCCAGCGAAGTGCTCGACACCCCGGCCGATGGCAAGTACCGCATGTACGAGGGGGGCACCACCCAGGCCGAAATCAAGGAGGCACCCAACGCCATCGACAGCCTGTTGCTGCAGCCCTGGGCGCTGACCAAAACCAAGAAGTTCGTGCAGACCACCTGGAAGCAGCCCGCTACCGCCATCGACTACCCGATGGGGCTGGCGGCCACCGACCGCTTCCTGATGACCGTCTCCGAACTGACCGGCAAAGAGATCCCGGAAAGCCTGGCACTGGAGCGGGGCCGCCTGGTGGACATGATGCAGGACTCCCACACCTGGCTGCACGGCAAGAAGTTCGCGATCTACGGTGACCCCGACTTCGTGATGGGGCTGGCCAGGTTCCTGCTGGAGCTGGGGGCAGAGCCTTCCATCATCCTCTGCCAGAACGGCAACAAGCGTTTTGCCAAGGCCTTGCAGAGCGTACTAGACGCCTCCCCCTTTGGCGCCCAGTGCGAGATCCACATTGGCAAAGACCTGTGGCACCTGCGCTCGCTGCTGTTCACCAACAAGCCGGACTTCGTTATCGGCAACTCCTACGGCAAGTTCCTGCAGCGCGACACCCTCGCCAAGGGCAAGGAGTTCGAAGTACCACTGATCCGCCTCGGCTTCCCGATCTTTGATCGTCACCACCTGCACCGCCAGACCACCCTCGGGTATGAAGGCGCCATGCAGGTATTGACCACCCTGGTCAATTCGGTGCTCGAAAAGCTTGACGCCGAAACCATGGAGATCGGTGTTACTGACTACAACTTCGACCTGGTCCGCTAGGCGTCTGTGCCCCTCTCTCCTTCGCGGGAGAGGGGCATCACAAGGAGAAGCCCATGCCCAGCGTAATGCTCAGGGAAAATGAAGGCCAACTCTCCCTCTATATCGCCAAGAAAGATCTCGAGGCGATGGTGGTTTCACTGGAACACGACAGCAGTGACCACTGGGGAGGACGGATCGAACTGGACGACGGCAGCGCCTGGTACCTCGATCCGATGGACAAACCCAAACTGCCTAAAACCGTACGGGTGCGCCGGGCCTAGGGCCGGCCATCCACTCTACCGACGAGGAGAAAATCATGGCACTGAAAATCATTGAAGACGAATGCATCTCCTGTGGCGACTGCGTACCGGAGTGCCCCACGGAGTCCATCACCGAAAGCCTGGTGGCCTTCAAGATCAAGGCCGACAGCTGCACAGAATGTGAGGGAGAATCGGATAAGCCCAAGTGCGTGCTTATCTGCCCGATCGACGACTGCATCATCGCCGCTTGAGAAACACCAACCCTACCGCCATGGATCCGCCCTCCGGCACCATGGCGGGGACCAGAGGAGACGACCGATGACCCGCGATACCTTCCAGTTCACCATCGCCTTTGCCACCAATGGTGGCGACCTGATCGATGGGCACTTCGGTAGCTGCACACAGTTTGATATCTACCGCTTCGACAGCACGCGGATCGAGTTTGTTGAGAGCCGCCCGGCGCTATCGGTCGGGGGTGTGGAAAAGAACAAGGTGCGGGCCGATCAGCTGGACGACTGCCAGCTGTTATACGTCGCCTCCATCGGCGGACCCGCCGCCGCCAAGGTGATCCGCCAGGGTATCCACCCCCTCAGGGACAGCCAACAAACACCCATCGACCAGGCGCTACTGAGCCTGCAGGCCGTGGTCGCGACCAACCCGCCACCCTGGATGGCCAAACAGATGGGGCTACACCCCCGGGCCGAGGCCTGCGCGTGATAACCCCTTCATGGATGTTCTCTGCGTAAGCACTTGGGGCCTCCGGCCCCCTTTTTATGCCCAGGGACGGGAGGTATGGCGCGAGAGCCAGGGATGGCGACAGCGCCGCAGGAGGATCGGGCCGATAGCTGCGCTCCTGCGCAATCGCCACTCCCCACCTCCTTGTGGGTCGTACGCCGCGTGGCCATGGATGGCCAAAAGCGGTGTTGGCCCAGCCTGCTGGGTGTTCGCCTTTAATGGCGGCAACGCCTTATGCCCAGGGACGGGCGGTATTGCGCGAGAGCCAGGGACGGCAACAGCGCCGCAGGATGAACGGGCCGATAGCTGCGCTCCTGCGCAATCGGCACTCCCCGGAAGCGTCTGGCCGGTCAATACGCCTACCGGCCCGGGCGCAGCATCTCGATGTGGGGGATACCATCCTCCTCGTAGGGCTCGCCCACCACCTCGAAACCAAAGCCGCGGTAGAACCCCTTCAGGTAGAGCTGGGCCGAGATACGAATCGCCGCCCCCGGGTACTGGGCCTCAACGCGGGCAACTCCTTCGGCGGTCAGTGCCCGCCCCACCCCCTGGCCACGCACAGAAGCAGCCGTCACCACTCGCCCAACTGAGGGTTCCTCATAATTAACGCCAGGAAAAACCACCCGCAGATAGGCCACCAACTCACGGGCATCCCCCTCTCCTCGCCAGCCACCGAGATGCCAGGCTGTCGCGTCGAGGCCATCGGCATCCTGATAGGGGCAGTTCTGTTCCACCACAAACACCGCCTGCCGCAGCCGCAAGATGGCGTAGAGCGATTCCCGCTCCAGCCCCGTCCAGGGACTCCACTGCCAATCAACCCCTTCACCCGCCATGGATCACCCCAGGTGCTGGTTAAAGAAGGCCAGGGTCCGCTCCCAGGCGAGCTCGGCCGCCGCTTCGTTGTAGCGCCCGGTGGAGTCGTTGTGGAAACCGTGACTCACATCGGGATAGATATGCACCTGGTAGTCCACCTGGTAGCGTTTGAGATCGCTTTCATAGTCCGGCCAGGTGGCGTTGACCCGCTCATCCAACCCCGCCAGCTGGATCAACAAGGGGGCCTTGATGTTGCTGCGCAACTCGGCCGCTGCCGGAGTGCCATAGAAGGGTACTCCGGCATTAAGATCGTCTCCCATGGTCGCAGCCAGCATATTGGTGATGTAACCGCCGAAGCAAAACCCCACCACGCCCAACTTGCCACTGCTGCGCTCATGGCCCTTGAGGAAGTGGGCAGCGGCGATGAAATCCTGTTCGATCCTGCCCCGGTCCATCGACTTCTGCAGCGTGCGACCCTCGTCATCGTTACCGGGGTAGCCCCCCAGAGGGTAGAGGGCGTCCGGGGCAAAGGCGATGAGGCCAGCTTTCGCGAGGCGCCTTGCCACGTCCTCGATATAGGGATTAAGGCCCCGGTTTTCATGTACCACCAACACCACCGGCCCCCTGGCGGCCAGTGCGGTTGGTAGCACCAGGTAGCCGCGTCCCTCGCCGTGCCCCAGGGGGGAGTCGAAGGTGACGTACTCGGCCCGGATCGCCGGATCATTGAAGGAGACCTGCTCGGCCAGCGCGTAGTTGGGTAGCAGCGCCGAGGACAACATACTGAGGGTAAGGGTGGCGGTGACCAGGGTCGAGAGGCGCGCCATAAAGGTTCGCCGGTCGATCACCCCATGGGCGTACTCGTCATACCAGTCGAAGGCTTCCTGGGGAATGGGTTGCAAGGGGGTCAGGTTCTGCGCCTGGGCATTAGACATAACAACCTCACATTTTGTGTTGACTAAATGACTCCGCCAGATAGCCGTGCGTAGATCAGGGGTATCGAACAGCTGGTCACGTATCGTTCAATCAAGAATAGAGGAGGCGCATACAGGCTGCCAATATTCCCCTGCGGCAAAGCTGCGCGGGGTCAACGGTACTGGTTGATGATCTCCCGCACTCGTCCCTCATCGATCATCGCCCGTACCACCTCATTGAAGCGCTCGAAGGGGATCGGGGCCTTGGCCGAGTAGGCGCAAAACCGTCCCTGGCGGGCATCTTCCAGGGGCGCGCCCGCTATATCATAGGGCTGTAGGGAGAGCAGATAGTCGGCGACGATCTCATCCGTTAACAGGGCTTCGATTCGCCCCCGCACCAGCATCTGCACCAGCTGCTGCGTAGACGAAGCATCCTCCCGCTGCACCGCACCGCTATTGACGAGCCGGGTCAGGGGCTCGGAGTAGGTATAGCCTCGTATGGCCCCGAGTCGCATCCCCTTTAGGTCCTCATGACGGTGAACGTTTTCACTGCGACTGCCCGCCAGGTAGAAGCGGTCGGCGGTGCTGAACAGCTCATGGCTCCAGAGCAGCTGCTGGGGGACATCTACCCATTCAGGGTTCAGCTGGCAATGGGCATGTACCTTGCCCTCCTCCAGCCAGCTCGGCAGTCGTGGGCGGGGCACCTCGACAAAGCCCACCCTGACCTCAAGGCGGCGCCCGATCTCCATCCCGATATCGAAGAGAATGCCCCCCTGTAACTCCCGCGGAGCCCGCTCGCTCATAAAGGCATGGGGAGGGCCATCGTGCTTGCCGTAAGCAAACAGCAGTCTGCTCTCGGCCCAGGCCGGCCCACTCAGGCAGGCGACCAGCAACAGCAGGCAACAGCGAAGACTCAATGGCATGACCTGGCTCCCGGCTCGTATCTGCTCGCAGTATAACAACAGCCTCTCGCGCTCGCCCATTGTCGAGATCCCACCAAAAAACGCGGCGGCACTGTCGCATAGCCCACAAAATCGCCCTTACCCCCAACCCAACCCTATTAAAAATCAACCACTTAGCGCTGGCACAACAGTTGCTCTGTGATCTGCAAAGCCCCTCTGGGGCCTGGACCGGAAGGGATACACCACCATGAAAGCCCGCGACATAGCCGAACTCCTCGACGAGCCCGCCTGCGACCATAACGATAAGGCCAAATCCGGATGCGCGCGTCCCGCCCCTGGCGCCTCCGCCGGCGGCTGTGCTTTTGACGGCGCCCAGATTGCCCTACTGCCGATCGCCGACGTTGCTCACATTGTCCACGGCCCTATCGCCTGCGCTGGCAACTCCTGGGACAACCGCGGCACCCGCTCCAGCGGTCCCGACCTCTACCGTCTCGGCCTGACAACCGACCTGACCGAACAGGATGTGATCATGGGGCGCAGCGAAAAGCGCCTGTTCCACAGTATCAAGCAGGCGATCGACAGCCACCAGCCGGCGGCGGTTCTGGTCTATAACACCTGCCTGCCGGCGATGATCGGCGACGATCTGGAGGCGGTCTGCCGTGCCGCCAGCGAACGCTGGCATACCCCGGTGGTGCCGGTGGACTGTGCCGGCTTTTACGGCTCCAAAAACCTTGGTAACCGCATCGCGGGTGAAGCCATGCTCAAGCACGTGATCGGCACCGCCGACAAAGCCCCCAAGCCCCACCATCCGGCGGGCATTCCGGTCTACGACATCAACCTGATCGGCGAGTACAACATCGCCGGTGAGCTGTGGAATGTGCTGCCGCTGCTCGACGAGCTGGGGCTGCGGGTGCTCTGCACCCTGTCGGGGGATGCCCGCTTTCACGAAGTGCAGAGCATGCACCAGGCTGAGGTCAATATGATGGTCTGTTCCAAGGCGATGGTGAACGTTGCTCGCAAACTCAAGGCCAGCTACGGCACCCCCTGGTTCGAGGGCAGTTTCTACGGAGTACGCGACACCTCCCAGGCGTTGCGGGATTTCGCCCGCCTGATCGGCGACCCCGACCTGAGCCGCCGCACCGAGCTGCTGATCGCCCGCGAGGAGGCGCGCATCGACGCCGAACTTGAGCCCTGGCGCGAGCAGCTCAGGGGTAAGCGGGTGTTGCTCTACACCGGCGGGGTCAAATCCTGGTCGGTGGTGTCAGCTCTGCAGGACCTGGGAATGACGGTGGTCGCCACCGGTACCAAGAAATCCACCGAGGAGGACAAGGCGCGCATCCGCGAGCTGATGGGGGAGGAGGCGGTGATGATCGAGAGCGGCAATGCCCGCGCCCTGCTCGACCGGGTCGCCGAATACCGGGCCGACATGCTGATCGCGGGAGGACGCAACCTCTACACCGCTCTCAAGGCACGACTGCCCTTCCTCGACATCAACCAGGAGCGCGAATTCGGCTACGCCGGCTACCGAGGTATGAAGGAGCTGGCCCGCCAGCTCTGCATCAGCCTCGGCAATCCGGTGTGGCCGCAGGTGCGCCGACCCGCTCCCTGGGCGAGCAGCCAGCCATCACTGCCCACCCCGGAGCCCAAGGAGTAATCCATGCCCCAGATCGAACCCCGTAAGCGGCCACTGGCGGTCAACCCGATCAAATCCAGCCAGCCACTGGGTGCCACCCTGGCCTGCCTCGGCATCCGCCAGGCGATCCCCCTGCTGCACAGCTCCCAGGGCTGCTCCGCCTTCGCCAAGGTATTTCTGGTCCAGCACTTCCGCGAACCGATCCCCCTGCAGACCACTGCCATGGACCAGGTCAGCACCGTGATGGGGGGGGACGAGAACCTCGCCGAAGCGCTGCTTACCCTCTGCAGCAAGAGCTGCCCGGCGCTGATCCTGGTGGCCACCACCGGCCTCACCGAGGCCCAGGGCAGCGATATCGAGCGGGTGATCCGCCAGTTTCGCCAGCATCATCCCGAACACCAGGCGACCCGTATCGTGCCCCTCAATAGCCCCGACTTCAAAGGCTGTCTGGAGAGCGGTTTTGCCCTCGCCCTGGAGGCGATGATCCAGCACCTGGTGCCGGCCAACGGCCCTGGGCGGGTCGCCAGCCAGCCCCGCCAGGTCAATCTGCTGGTGGGTGCCAACCACACCCCGGCGGATATCGAGCAGATCAAGGAATGGATAGCAGCCTTCGGCCTCACGCCGCTGGTGCTGCCCGATATCAGCGACTCCCTCGGCCACCTGGTGGAGCAGGATTTCAGCCCCCTGACCCTGGGCGGCACTCCGGTCTCCGCCTTCGACCAGCTCGGCGCCAGCGCCGCCACCCTGGTGGTGGGGCGCTCCCTGGCGCGCGCCGCGAAGCGACTCGAGGAGCGCACCGCGGTGCCCAGCTACCGTTTCGACCACCTGATGGGGCTGGAAGCCTGCGACCGTTTTATCCACTGCCTGCAAACCCTCAGCGGCCAGCCGGTACCCGATACTATCGAGCGCCAGCGCGCACAGCTGCAGGATGCCATGGTTGATACCCATTTCCAGCTGGGCCTGGCCCCGGTGGCCATCGCCGGCGATCCCGACCTGCTGCTGGCCTTTGGCGACTGGCTCAGCCAGATGGGCGCCACCCTGGTGGCAGCGGTCACCCCGGTGGCGCAGCGCGCCCTCGAACGCCTGCCCTGCACCCGCATCCAGCAGGGTGACCTGGCCGACCTGGTGGAGATGGCACAAGAGCAGGGGGCCGAACTGCTGATCGGCAACAGCCACCTGGCCAGCGCCGCCGACCAGCTCCGGCTGCCCCTGATCCGCGCCGGCTTCCCCCAGCACGACATCTACGGCGCCCACCGGCGCTGCTGGGTCGGCTACGGCGGCAGCGCCCAGACCCTGTTCGAAATCGCCACGGCACGGCTGCACGCCGACCCTCACCGCATATCGGTCTACCACTCGCCATTAAGCCAGAAGCGGGACAACGCCGAGCCCCACGCGTGCACAGGAGGATGCCCATGAAACTGGAACGTCACCTCAAACTGTCCAACCCCGAGCCCGGCGCGCAGCAGGTCCGGGTCGCCTTCGCCACCCGCGACCGCAAGCGCATCGACCAGCATTTTGGCAGCGCCTGCAGCTTTATGATCTACCGCATCACCCCCGACAACTGCGACCTGCTGGAGGTCGCCGAGTTCACCGAAACCGAGCAGGACAGGAACCACAGCAAGCTGCTCACCAAACTGGAACTGCTGCAGGGGTGCCAGGCGGTCTTTTGCAACGCCATCGGTGCCGCCGCCGTCCGCCAGCTCCTCAGCCTCGGTGTCCAGCCCCTGCGCGCCCTGCCCGGCACCCCCATCGCGCGCGAGATCAGGCAACTGCAAACCCTCTGGTACGAGAATCCCCCCCATTGGCTGCGCCAGCATACCCAACCGGGTCAGGGAGAGCGCCGCTTCGATGCCATGGAAGCCGAGGGCTGGGATGAATAACTTTTCGGCACCCTGACCGGTGCCCTACAGGAGTAATACCCATGTACGACGAGATGGTGATTAGTGACACGGACCCCCTGCTGGAAAGCGAGTTCATTATCGAGCTGGTCCGCCACCTGCGGGCGCTGGACAGTTATGGCGCCTATGAGAAGTGGAGCGATGCCCGCATCCTCGACCCGCTGATCATGACCCGCGAACGTAAAAAGGAGATGCCGCTGATCGCCGACCCCGACGACGTGACCCTTTCCAATATTCGCGCCTACTACAACGCCCTGGCGCTGACCATCGAGAGGGAGTGCGGCCACCTCTGCAGCCCGCTCATCAGCCTCAGCCATGAGGGATTCGGACGGGTGCTGATCACCGTTGGCAAGCTGGTGGTGATGGACCGGGTACTGCGCGACGCCCACCTGTTTGGCTTTCGCAGCCTCGAGGCCCTCAAGACCGAGAGCGACAAGATACTCAACCAGGCCCAGGCGATGGTTAGCCGCTATCCCGCCGTGGCCGCTATTTAGGAGCCCCCACCGTGTCCCATTACCTCGCAACCACCCAGGATGGCAGTGACTGGGTCCCCCAGTACATCAGCTCCATCGACTCCGCCAAGTGCATCGGCTGCGGCCGCTGCTACAAGGTCTGTTCGCGAACGGTGCTCGACCTCGTTGAATTCGAAACCAACGATGACGACTACGATGATGACTACAACGACTTTGACGACGATGAACAGCGCATGGTGATGTCGGTCGCCAGCCCCGGCGACTGCATCGGCTGCGAAGCCTGCGCCAGGGTCTGCTCCAAAAACTGCATCAGCCACGCCCCCAAAGCCCTCTGAGCTCCTGCCTGTGGCCACGCGCCTCCCAGGTGACTCAATCTGGACTACCCTTGATAGAGCCCTGATCGCCCACCGAGGGTCCCCTTGAGACCACAGGCAGCATGCCACCCGGGCGATCGGCGGCTCTTTTCCAGCCGCTATCCACCGCGACCGCTGTTCGGTGACTGCCCACCGCTCTCCGGGGAGATCCGCCATGGGACGTCCACACCGCTGTGCCACCCTGCTGCTGTGCGCCCTGCTGAGCGCCTGTAGCGCCGCCCCCAAACGCGCCCTCGACGCCCCCGAGCGGGTACTGGAGACCAACAACGCCACCACCATGCTGTTCCACTCGGTGCTCTACTACCCCGCCGAGATCAGCCTTAACGCCCCCGGTTATATCCTGGGGGTGGAGAAGAGCCCGGTACGTACCATCACCCTCGACGGCGACCTTCAGACCAGCGACCACCCCGCCGCCGGACTCAGTGCCGAGGCCGCCCGTAACGAGCTGATGGACATCAAGATTCTCTATCTCTCCCACATCATCGACAACCGCAACCGCCCCTTCGGTGAGGGCAACTGCAGCCTGCACAACGCCTATGTGCAGCCGGACGATGCCGACACCCGCCAGCTGGTGCCCCCCTGCCCCGGCATCAGCCCCGCCCCGGTGGCACCGAACCGGGCCTACCACGCCAGCTGGGCCGCTCTCAACCGGCTCGCCATCAGCCTGCGCGCCCGCATTGCCGCTGCCCGCCGTGACGGCACCCCCTTTAGCCATATCCTGGTGCTCACCATGGGCTGGAATACGGTGCAGGAGGAAGCGCTCAGAAATTTCAACTCGATCATCAAGAACATCCGCCTGGCCGGGGGAAAGGCGTTTAACCCCCTGGTGATCGGCGTCACCTGGCCCAGCCAGTGGCAAAGCGACTGGCTGGGGCCGCTCTACAAGCTGGTGAGTTTTCCGGTTAAGGCACGGGATGCCGATGAGCTGGGGCTGAGCTGGCTCGGGGTGCTGCTGCACGATACCCTGCCACGGGCCGACAATCGCCTGCCGGTGGTGGTGATCGGCCACAGCTTCGGCAGCCGTGCCGCCAGCATGGCCACCTGCGTGGGTCCCGCCATCCACCCGCCGGGAGGCGAGGCGATCACGCCCAAACCGTTCCCGCACCTGACCCTGATCAACCTGCAGGGGGCCTTCCAGATCGAACGCCTGCTGGGGAGTGGCGGGGACCGCAAGATCATCTTCCCCGGGCGCTGCGCTAACGCCAGTCAGGGCGACAGTCGCATCTTCCTAACCGCCTCGGTCCACGACCAGGCGATGGACACCGCTTTCTGGGGGGTCTATGCGGGCAACGACAAGAGCTATCGCCGTTTTTGTGAGCAGACCACGCCCCCCTTCAACTGCCTGCGGGCGCGGGCTTCGGGGGAGCTGGAGTCGCAGGCGGTCAACGGCAGCCCGATCAGTTACATCGACGCCAGCGAGCTGATCTACCAGAACGCCTATCTCTCCGGTGGCGGTGCCCACAGCGACATCTACCGCCCCGAACACGGGGTCCTGCTGTGGCAGTTGATCGCGCCGCCCCCCTGAGCCCCTGAGAAGGAGGGCTAGTCGCCGAGGCTAAGGCGAAACTGCTCGCCGTGGAACTCGAGCAGGTCACCCGCCATCATCTTGCGGCGCTTGCGGGTTTCCACCTCGCCGTTGACCCGTACCTGCCCCTCGGCCACCGCTCCCTTGGCGTCGGCGCCGCTGGCGACCATGCCTTCAAACTTGAGAATCTTGAACAGTTCAACCGGTTCGCGGTTGATGATAATGGTTTTCATGGGAGCCCTTGGAGCCTCGGTTGGGGAAAGCGCGCAGCATAGCGCAATCGTCCCCCGAGGCAAGCCATCATTGGTCGAAGCTAACCTCTTTTATAAACACTGTTCTGGGTAGCGATGTAGAGCGCCTCCACCTTGCTCCGGGCCCAGGGGGTTTTGCGCAGGAACTTGAGGCTCGACTTCACCGAGGGGTCGTGGGTGAAGCAGCGGATGGCGATGCGACGCCCCAGCTCCTCCCAGCCGTAGTGCGCCTCCAGCTCGGTGACGATCTGCTCCAGGGTCACCCCGTGCAACGGGTTGTTGGGTTGGCTGTCGGTCATGGTGGTCCATTAGTAGGGAAAGGGAAACAGGCAAAACGCTGAGCCCATTGTGCCCTAATGGTTCGCAGGGCTCCAGCAACCGGGGCCCGCTAGCCCAGCTCCTGCAGCAGGGCCACGCTCTTGATCTGGGCGTACACCCCCAGCCCCTCGCGCAGCCCCAGCAGCTCAAAGGATTTGCGGGTGATCTTGGCCAGCAGCAGGCTGTTGCGCACCCGCAGCTCCACCAGCACGCGGATGCCGTCGGCGCCGTCGCGCAGGCCGCAGACGGTGGCCGGCAGGCCGTTAAGCATGCTCGAGCCCTCGATAGGGCGCAGCGAGATGGCCACATCCCGCGCTGGTATACGCACCCGTACCCGCTGCCGCAGCTCGGCATCGACCTGATTCACGCTTAAACGGTAGCCCTCCAGGTCGAGGTAACTGAGCCCATGCCCGGGGTCCTGGGCCAGCAGGCGGGCCTCCACTACCACCGACTCCTCCCCCCCCAGCTTGCCGGCCGGCAGCCGCGGCACCACCTCCACCAGCGCTCCCTGGTCCAGCAACTGCCCCTGCTCGATATAGAGCATGCGGTCCGCCAGCCGGCTCACCTCCTCCAGGCTGTGGCTAACGTAGAGGGTCGGTATCCCCAGCTGGCGGGTCAGGTTCTGCAGGTAGGGCAGGATCTGCTGTTTGCCCTCGCTGTCGAGCGCACTCAGGGGTTCATCCATCAGCAACAGGCGCGGCTGGCTGAGCAGCGCGCGGCCGATCGCCACCCGCTGGCGCTCGCCGCCGGAGAGGCGTTCGGGCATCCGCCCCAGCAACCCCTCCAGCCCCAGCAGCTCAACCACCTGCTCCGGGGCGATGCCCGGCTCGCTGCGGCTGCGGCTGAGGCCGAACCGGAGGTTAGCCTCGATCGACAGGTGGGGCAGCAGGCTCGCCTCCTGAAACACATAGCCGATGGGGCGGCGGTGAACCGGCAGAAAGCGACGCCCCTGCTGCCAACACTCCCCGTCCACCCACAACTCCCCCCGCTCGGCGCGATGCAGACCGGCAATACAGCGCAGCAGGCTGGTCTTGCCACTGCCGGAGCGACCGAACAGCGCGGTCACCCCCCGCTCCGGCAGGCTCAGTGAGAGGTCGAGATCAAACTCGCCGAGGCGGCTGTGGAAGCTTCCCCGCAGCCAGCCGCTCACAGCGGCCCCCGGCGCAGGCGCTTGTCCAGCAGGTTCATTGCCAGAATGCAGACAAAGGAGAACAGCAGCAGCCCTGCCGACAGGCGATGGGCTGCCCCCCACTGCAGGGTCTCGACGTAGTCGTAGATCGCCACCGACACGACCCGGGTTTCGCCGGGGATATTGCCGCCGATCATCAGCACCACCCCGAATTCGCCGAGGGTGTGGGCAAACCCCAGCACCGCGCCGCACAGCAACCCAGGCCGCGCCAACGGCAGTGCGACGTGCCAGAAGCGGTCGAAGGGGGAGGCGCGCAGGGTGGCGGCCACCTCCAGCGGACGCTCACCCATCAGCTCGAAGGCGTTGCGGATCGGCTGCACCACAAAGGGCAGCGAGTAGATCACCGAGCCCAGCACCAACCCCTCGAAGCTGAAGGCCAGACGCAGGTCAAACCACTGATCCAGCGTTCGCCCCAGGGGACTGTGGGGGCCCACCAGAATCAGCAGATAAAACCCCAGCACCGTCGGCGGTAATACCAGGGGCAGTGCCACCAGGGTGGCCACCAGCTGACTCAACAGATGGTGCGAGCGCGCCAGCCACCAGGCCAGGGGGGTGCCAATCAGCAGCAGGATCAGGGTGGTAACCAGCGCAAGCTGCAGGGTGAGGACAACCGCATCCCACATGGCGCAGCACTACGGCTCGCCGGGGCCAAGATAGCCCCCGGCAATGATAATGGCTGTGGCCCGCTCACCCTGCAAATAGGTGAGAAAATCTCGTGCCGCTTCCGAGCCCTGTCCCCGGGTCAGTAAAACCGCCTGTTGTTCGATGGGTGGATAGCTGTTGGCCGGCACCAGCCACAGGTGTTCGGGCCGTTCCTGCTGTAACTGGGAGAGCGCGACAAACCCCAGCTCTGCGTTGCCGCTGGCCACGAACTGGTGGGTTTGTGAAATATTCTCACCATAAACCAGTTTTTGCTGTACACCGCTGGCAACAAGCCGGCCGATCACCTCACGGGCGGCGAAACCGTAGGGGGCGGTGTCGGGGTTGGCGATCGCCAGGCGCCGGAACTCGCCCCGGGTCAGCCGCTCAAAAGGGTTGCCGCGGGGGCTCCACAGGGCCAGCTGGCCGGTGGCATAGGTGATGCGACTCCCGGAGACCGCCAGCCCCTCCAGCTCAGCACGGCGCGGGCGCTCGGCATCGGCGGCGAGAAAGAGGTCGAAGGGGGCACCGTGGTAGATCTGGGTGTAGAGCTTGCCGGTGGAGCCGTAGCTGATCAGCAACCGATGGCCACTGTGGCGCTCAAAATCCTCCGCCAGGCGCTGGGCGGTGCCCATAAAGTTGGAGGCCACCGCCACCCGCACCTCGGCGGCGGACAGCGGGGGAGCCCAGCACAACACCAGCAGCAGCGCCAGCAACGGTCGATAGCCAACAGGGATCATGAGGCGTTCTCCTGGGGCCGGCGGGCGACCGTTTTGGGGTCGGCGATGATGGGACGATAGATCTCCACCCGGTCCCCCTCGCTAAGGGGGGTGTCCAGCTTCGCCAGCTTGCCGAAGATCCCCACCCGCTGCTGTTCCAGGTCGATCCCCGGGTAGCGCTCCAGTATGGCCGAGGCTTCGATGGCGTCGGTCAGGGTGGCCCCCTCCGCCAGCTCCAGCCGAATCCAGTGTTGCCGCCAGGTCTCGGCGTAGGCCACCGATATCTTCATGGGTTCACTCCTCCACAGGCGGTGCCGCCGCGTGCCCCGTCGAGGGAGCAGCCCGGCCCTTCACCGCGGGTACGCAGGCGGCTGGCGCGTTGCTCCAGCACCCGTTTGCCGGCGATGATAAAGCCGAGCACGATAAAGGCTCCCGGCGGCAGGATAATCAGCAGGAAGCCGTCGTAGTCCGGAATCAGGGTCAGCTCCATCACCGCAAAAACGTCACCCAGCAGCAGGTGGGCATTGGCAAACAGGGTGCCGCTACCTAGCAGTTCCCGGCTCGCCCCCAGGGTGACCAGGGCAAGGGTGAATCCCAGCCCCATGGCCACCCCGTCCACCAGCGAGGGCAGCACCGGGTTCTTGTAGGCGAAGGCTTCGGCGCGACCGAGGATGGCGCAGTTGGTCACGATCAGCGGGATAAACAGCCCCAGCACCCGGTGCAGCTCGTGCAGCCAGGCGTTCATCATCAGGTCCACCAGGGTCACCACGGTCGCGATCAACAGCACGAAGGCGGGAATCCGTACCTCGGGAGGGATCATCCCCCGCAGGGTGGAGACCAGCAGGTTGGTGACCACAAACACCATCAGCGATACCAGCCCCATGCCGAGGCCGTTGGTGGCGGTGCCGGTCACCGCCAGCAGCGGGCAGAGTGCCAGCATCTGGCCGAACACCACATTGTTGTTCCACAGGCCCTCTTTCCACAGTTTCAAGTAGTTGTTGCGCGCCATCAGTCGGCCTCCTGGGGGTTGGTGAAGGGAGCCGCCGCCAGGGGTTCATCCTGTTCGGCGCTGGCCAGCAACTGCTGGCCGTGGTCGCGGTGCCACTCGAGCCCGCGGTGCACCGCCCGCACCACCGCCCGCGGGGTGATGGTGGCACCGCTGAACTGGTCAAACTCTCCACCATCCTTTTTCACTGCCCACTGGTTCGGGCTCAGGCTGGCGAGGGAGTGGCCGTTGAAACTGAGGATCCAGTCGTCGCGGGCAATCTCTATCTTGTCACCCAGGCCAGGGGTTTCGGTGTGAGCAAGGACTCGCACACCCAAAATTTCACCGCCTGCGCTCACCCCCATCACCAGGCGGATGGGGCCGGCATAACCGGCCTGCTCCACCTCGAAGGCCACCGCCGCCGGCTTCTCCCCCCGGCGGGCCTGGTAGGCGGTCAGGGTCTGACCGGAGGCCAGCACCACCTGCACCGGATACTCGCTCGGCGGGTTGTCGTAGTAGCCGGGTGGCAGCACCTGCTGCAGGGAGCGCTGCAAGTCCTCCTTCAGGCGCTGGGCAATAGCATCCGCGGTGCCGATGTAGCCGAAGGTGAGCAGGGTCCCGGAGAGTACCGAGAGCATGCCGAGTATTCCGGCAAAGTAGGCTGGCCGCTGGGTGTAGCTGGGCTTGGCCACCCCCCGTCGGGCTAATCCGCCGCCAATCATGGTGCCGTCTCCCTGACCACTGGCAGTGGCCGCCCGCCCCGGTCGCGACCGTAGATGCGCGGTTTCAGGTAGTGGTCGATCAGGGGCACCAGGGCGTTCATCAGCAGCACCGCGAAGGCGACCCCCTCGGGATAACCGCCCCAGGTGCGGATCAGGTAGACCAGCGCCCCGCAGCCGGCTCCGAACAGCAACTGGCCAGCGGTGGTGTTGGGGGAGGTGACCGGGTCGGTGGCGATAAACAGCGCCGCCAGCATCAGCCCGCCGCTCAACAGGTGGTAGTCGACACCGGGGTAGCGTCCCGCATCGATGAGGTTGAACAGCAGCGCCAGCAGCGCCACCGTGCCAAGCATGGCGAAGGGAACGGTCCAGCGAATCACCCCACGGGCGATCAGGGCGATCCCGCCAAGGGCCACCAGCAGTGCCGAGGTTTCACCGAGACTGCCGTGGTGGCTTCCCAGCAACAGCTGTTGTGTGTTGACCCCCTGGGGCAGGATCTCGGCCAGCTCGCGGCCAAGGGTGAATTCGGTTTTCACACTGCCCAACAGGGAGGCGCCACTGAAGGCATCCACCGTGGCGCCGCCGAAGGTGATCGCCAGCCCCTCCAGCCAGTCCGGTGCCCCTGCGCTCCCCAGGGGGGCCGGGGCGGTCCACAGGGTCATGGGCAGGGGGAAGGAGACCAGCAGCGCCACTCGCGCCACCATGGCGGGGTTGAAGAGGTTGTAACCGATGCCGCCAAACACCTGCTTGCCCACCCCGATCGCGATCAGGCTGCCGAGTACACCGATCCACCAGGGGGCCCAGGGGGGCAGGCTCATCGCCAGCAGCCAGCCCGTCAGCAGCGCCGAGCCGTCAAGCAAATTAAGGTGCAGCGGCTTGCCCGCCAGCGCCAGGCACAGCACCTCGCACGCCAGTGCTGCCAGCAGGGTGATGACGAATAGGTAGAGGGCGGGCCAGCCAAACAGGTACAGCCCCCACAGGGTTGCCGGCAGCAGCGCCAGCATCACCGCCAGCATGGTCCGGCTGACGCTGGTGGGGGCCAGGGTATGGGGGCCGCTCAACAGGGTGTGGGCCATGGTCAGTCTCCTTCAGTGCGGGCGCAGGGCTCCGCCTCGTGCGCCGCCGCTTTCTCCGCGGCTTGCTGGCGAGCGCGAGCCTCAGCTTCGCGCTTGCGCGCCTGGGCCGCGGCCGCCTTCTGCGCTTCGATCTCCGCCAGGCGCTGGGCCTTGGTGGCGGCCAGGTCGGCGGTGTTGTCCAGTTTTTTCTCCTGTACCCGGCGAGCCTGCAGCTGCCCCTTGCCGTAATGGAAGTACTGCACCAGGGGGATCTTGGCGGGGCAGACGTAGGCGCAGGAGCCGCAGGCGATACAGTCGGACAACCCCAGCTCGCTGGCGGCGGCAAACTGCTCCTTGCGAATGCGCTTGGCCAGCTCCAGTGGCAGCAGCCCCGAGGGGCACACCTCCACGCAACGCGAACAGCGGATACAGGGGCGCGGCATCTCCACCCGCGTCTCCGCCTCGCTCAGGGCGATAATGCCGCTGCTGCCCTTGATCACCGGCACCCGCGGGTGGGGCAACCACTGCCCCATCATCGGCCCCCCCACCAGCAGGCGTTCGTAGGCCTCCCCTTCGAGCCCGCAGTAGGCCAGCAGCTCCTCCACCAGGGTGCCCAGGGGCACCTCCAGATTGGCCGGCCGCGGTACCGCGCCGCCGCCCACAGTGACGATGCGCGACACCAGGGGTTTGCCATCCACCAGCGCCTCGTACACCGCATAGGCGGTGGCCACGTTGTGCATCACCACGCCCAGGTCGGTGGCGTGGCCGCCGGCGGGGATCTCGCGCCCCAGCACCGACTGGATCATCTGTTTCTGTGACCCCTGGGGGTAGCGGGTGGGGACCGACAGGGTAGTGATCTGTGGCTGCTCGCGGCACAACGTCCGCAACGTGGCCAGCGCCTCCTCCTTGTTATCCTCCACCAGGATCAGCGCACGCCGCGCCTCCAGGCAGCGCAGCATCAGTGCCACCCCGGTGACGATCTGCTGGCCCCGCTCGCGCATCAGGCGGTCGTCGCAGGTGAGGTAGGGCTCGCACTCGCCGCCGTTGATGATCAGGGTATCCACCCCATGCTGGCGGGCCAGGTCGAGCTTGACCGCCGAGGGGAAGGTAGCACCCCCCATCCCCACGATACCGGCCTGGCGGATGCGCAGGGCCAACTCGGCGGGGCTGAGACCGAAGGGGTCTTCCGCGGGTACCCGCCAGGGGGTCTGGTGGGCGCTCACCTCGATGACCGCCGTGGTCACCGGTAGCGCCGCCGGGTGGGGGGAGGCGAACTCGCTCACCTCCACCACGGTGCCATCGGCGGGGGCATGCACCGGCGCCGACAGCCACTCCACACTGCCGCCGATCAGTTCACCGCGTTTGACCGGCTGGCCGGGCCGCACCTGCGCCACCGCCGGCTCGCCGATGTGCTGCTGCAGCGGCACATAGAGGCGGCGCGGCAGCGGCAGGCGGATGATCGGCAGCTGCTCGGTACGCTCCTTGCGGGCGTGGGGGTGAACACCGCCGCGAAAGCCAAACAGCTTCATGGTTTCGCCTCCGCCAGGGGTGCCGGCTTGGGCCACTGCCAGCTCGACAGGGTGGGCCGCGGCGCCTGCAGTTCGATCCCCAGGGTGGGGCAGATATCCACGCACTTGTTGCAACCGGTGCAGGCCTCGCTCACCACGCTGTGGAGCTGCTTGGGCGCGCCGATAATGGCGTCGGTGGGGCAGGCCTTGAAACAGCGGGTGCAGCCGATGCACTGCTCGTCCAGCACGATCGCCACCCGCGGCCCACTGTCGGCCAACGCCGACAGGTCAAGCGCCACCCCCAGCTTCTGCGCCAGCGCCTCCGCCAGCGGCTGGCCACCGGGGGGGCAGAGAGTCACCGGCGCCGTGCCCTCGGCCAACGCCCGCGCACCGGCGGGGCAGCCGGGAAAGCCGCACTGACCGCAGTTGGTACCGGGCAATAGTGCCTCCAGCTCCTGCACGATCTCCGGCTCCTCCACCCGCAGGTGGATCGCCGCCACCCCCAGCAGGTAGCCCAGTGCGGACCCCAGCAGGGCCAGTGACATCACCGCCGTAAACATCGGCAACTCCTCCCTAATGAACCGGCAGGCCGGCGAAGCCCATAAAGGCCATCGACAGCAGCCCGGCGACAATAAAGGCGATCGGCACCCCCGCGAAGGCGGCCGGTACCTCGGCAAACTCGAGGCGCTCGCGCAGCCCGGCGAAGATCACCATCACCAGGCTGAACCCCAGCGCCGACCCCATGCCGAACATCAGGCTCTGGGTGAAACTCTTGTGCTCCTGCACATTGAGCAGGGCCACCCCCAGCACTGCGCAATTGGTGGTGATCAGGGGCAGGAAGATCCCCAGCAACTGGTAGAGCAGCGGGCTGCTCTTGCGCACCAGCATCTCGGTAAACTGCACCACCGCCGCGATCACCAGGATGAAGGAGAGAATGCGCAGGAAACCGATCCCCAGGGGGGTGAGGATCAACTCCTCGATCGCCCAGCTGGCCGCGGCGGCGAGGGTGAGAACGAAGGTGGTGGCCATCCCCATACCGATGGCGGTATCGAGCTTGCCCGACACCCCCATAAAGGGACACAGCCCCAGGAACTTCACCAGGACGACGTTGTTGACCAACGCGGTCCCCAAAATCAGTAGCAGGTACTCGGACACAGGCCTCTCCAAAACGGTGCACGCACGCTTGCAGTGCACAGGGACCATTGCAGCCCCTGTGCCAGCCCGGACCCACACCCCTTGAAAGCAGCCAACCTCTTGAATTCATTGATTTTTGAAAAAATCGCCTCGCCATCTTCCGGTAGCCGTGGGCTGTTGGCTTCCCCACACAGCTGCCTCACATGGGTGCGCTTTGTCGCAAAACCTACAAACCCACAAACCCCCTGTGGATACTGGCGTGGCAGGGGTTGGCGGCGATTCCAGTCCCCCATTGCAGCATGGCGCGGTAGTTGCAGGCGCCCATAACCATTAACCGCCTTGTCACGAATCCAACAGGGGTGCCCCATGAGCAAAGCGCAGGTTTTCGACAGCCGGGAGGCGACTCGCCTACCCTCCGGGGTCTACTTCCAGACCGTGGACCAGTCGCCGGTTGCGATCACCATCACCGACCCCGAATCCCGCATTCTTTACACCAATGCGGCCTTTACCCAGGTCACCGGCTACGAGGCGGGGGATGTGCGCGGCCAGCACACCCGCATCCTCTCTGCCGGCAAAACCCCCGCCTGCCTCTACGGTGAACTCTGGAGCACCCTCACCCGCCAGCAGGTGTGGAGTGGCCGGCTGGTCAACCGGCGCAAGGACGACAGCATTTACCTGGCCGAGCTCACCATCACCCCGGTGATCGACAGCGAGGGCAACACCACCCACTACCTGGGGATGCATCGTGACATCACCCGCCTGCAGAAGCTGAGCCAGGAGCTGGAGAACCAACGCACCCTCACCGACTCCATCGTGCGCGGCAGCCCGGTGGCCACCCTGCTGCTGGACAACGAGGGGCGGGTCCGTTTCGAGAACCCCGCCCTCGAGCAGCTCTGCCTGACCCTCGGCTGCGACAGCGAACAGCTGCTGGTGCTGCTGAGCCGGCGCCTGGGCCTCGACTACCGCCAGTGCGGTGATTTCACCGACCTCGAAGTGCGCTGCGACATCCCCGGCATCGGCACCCCCCGCTGGCTTAGCTGCTCCGGCTCCAGCCTGCGGCTGTGGCAGAGCGACGACAGTTTTCACCATGAGCAGGGGCACGACTGCCTGCTGCTCACCGTCAACGACATCACCGATCTCAAGATCCAGCAGGAGGAGGTGCGCATCAACGCGCTGATGGCGCGGCTGGCCGAAAACGAGCTGGTGCACAGCATGCGCGAGGCCCTCAACGGCGCCATCTTCCAGCTGCAGCGCCCCCTCAATGTGACCGGCGCCGCCGCTGCCCTGCAGAAGCGGCGCAACGGCGACAAAGACCCGCTGCACCAGGCGCTGCACGAGGTGCTGGAGTCCTGCCAGCTGGCGATCGACACCCTCAGCCAGGCCTTGCCGCCCCAGCCCCCCATCCACAAGATGCCCCTCAACCTCAACGAGCTGCTGCGCGAGGTGCTGTCGCTCTACACCGAGCGCCTGCTGAGCGAGGGGGTGGTGGTGGACTGGAAACCCTGCAACAGCCTGCCCAGCGTGCTGGGGGACGAGATCTCGTTGTGCAACCTGTTCAAGCAGCTGCTGGACAACGCCCTCACCGCCATGGCCCACGCCCACACCCGCGACCGCGAACTGCGCATCTGCAGCCAGCGCCTCGAGGATGCGGTGCGGGTGACCATCGCCGACAACGGCCCGGGCATCGACGACACCCTGCGCAACAAGGTGTTCCAACCCTTTTTTACCACCTACCAGGAGGATGGCAACCGCAGCGGAATGGGGTTGGTACTGGTGCAGGATGTCGCCAACGAGCATGGAGTCTCCATCGATATCGACCAGAGCACGGGTGGAGGGTGCCAGTTCTCCCTCACCTTCCCGGCCCTGGCGGGACACTGAGGAGTTGCGGGTGAACGACGTTGAATACCCCCCTGGAAAACAACCCGGTCGCGAGCAGCGCCTGAGCGTACAGCTCGACACCCTCTACCGGGTGAGCGAAGTGCTCAACCACTCCCTCGACCTCAACAGTATCCTCAAGCAGGTGCTGGAGGTTCTGCACCTGCGCGCCAATATGTCCCACGGCATGGCGGCACTGCTCGACCCCGCCAGCGGTGAGCTGCTGCTGAGCGCGGTACACGCCCCGGGTGCCTCCCTGCCCCCCACCATCAGCTACCGCGAGGGAGAGGGGCTGACCGGGCGTATCCTCAAGAGCGGCGAACCCCTGGTGGCCTCGCGGCTGGCGGACGAGCCCCAGTTCCTCGACCGCCTCGGGCTCTACAACACCACCCTGCCCTTTATCGGCGTGCCCATCTTTGCCGGCAACGACAGTCCGGTGGGGGTGCTGGCGGCGCAGCCCCCTGCTGAGGGGCGCGCGATGCTGGAGGAGCGGGTGCAGCTGATGGAGATGATCGCCAACCTGATGGGCAACAGCGTGCGCCTGGCCTGGGATGTAGAGCACGAGCGCCAGACCCTCACCAACGAACGCGACAGCCTGCGCCGCGCCATCAAGGCAGAGCACGGCTTCGACAACGTGGTCGGTTCCTCCAGCTCCATGCGACGGGTGTTCGAGCAGGTGCGCCAGGTGGCCAAGTGGGACACCACCGTGCTCATCCGCGGCCAGTCGGGCACCGGCAAGGAGCTGATCGCCAGCGCCATTCACTACAACTCGCCGAGGGCCAACGCCGCCTTCGTCAAACTCAACTGCGCCGCCCTGCCCGACAATCTGCTGGAGTCGGAACTGTTCGGCCACGAAAAGGGCGCCTTTACCGGCGCCACCCACCAGCACAAGGGGCGCTTCGAACAAGCCGATGGCGGCACCCTGTTCCTCGACGAGATCGGCGAGATCAGCCCCACCTTCCAGGCCAAGCTGCTGCGAGTGCTGCAGGAGGGGGAGCTGCAGCGGGTAGGCGGCACCAAGACCCTGACCGTGGATGTGCGCATCATCGCCGCCACCAACCGCGACCTCGAGGCCGAAGTGGCCTCAGGGGATTTCCGCGAGGACCTCTACTACCGCCTCAACGTGATGCCGATCCAGGTACCGCCCCTGAGTGACCGCATCGAGGACCTGCCGGCCCTGGCCCGCTTCCTGGTGGGCAAGCTTGCGCGCCGCCAGGGGCGGGAGCTGGAGATCAACGACAATGCGGTGCGCCTGTTGATGCAGCACCACTGGCCCGGCAACGTGCGAGAGCTCGAGAACTGCCTGGAGCGGGCCGCCATCATGAGCGCCGATGGCGCCATCGACCAGGAGGTGATCCGCCTCACCGGGGTGGTGTCGATGGAGAGCCGGGCCCCCCTGCCGATGAGCACCAGCGTCGATCTCGACAACCCCGAGCTGGACGAGCGCGATCGGGTAATGGCCGCCCTCGAACAGGCGGGCTGGGTACAGGCCAAGGCCGCTCGCCTGTTGGGGATGACGCCCCGCCAGGTGGCCTACCGTATCCAGACCCTGGATATCCCGGTGCGCCGCATCTAGCGGCCATATCCTCCGGCGCCCCGCCTATCCGGCGGGGCGTTTTTTTTCAAACAAATCCCCTTGAAACCCTCACCTCCGATCCCTATATCCGCTAATAGGAAGGTCGGGTCTCCAGCAGAACGACCTCTCACCCTGGGGCGACGACCCCGCTTTAACCCAATATCGCTTCCGTTGGAGGATATGCACATGAACACCATCGATTTAACCCCCCTGTACCGCAACAGCATCGGCTTCGACCGTTTTGGCTCCCTGCTCGACAACGCCCTGCGCGGCGACCAGAGTGCCCCCGGCTACCCCCCCTACAACATCGAAGTGGTGGGCGAGAACCAGTACGCCATTACCCTGGCCGTGGCCGGCTTTGACCGCTCCGAGCTGAACATCGAGACCGAGAACGGCGTCCTGCGGGTACACGGCAAGAAGCAGGAGGAGAAGAGCAAGCGTCACTTCCTCCACCAGGGCATTGCGACCCGCAGCTTCGAGCGCAAATTCAACCTGGCCGACTACATCGAAGTCACCGGGGCCGACCTCAACAACGGCCTGCTGACCATCGGCCTGAAAAAAGAGATTCCAGAAGCGATGAAACCGCGCACCATCGAGATCGCCGGTGACAAGGCGCCGCTGGAACACAGCGAGTCCTGATTGGGACTCCGGGCCGCCCTTCAGGGGCGGCCTTTTTTTGTCCCGCATCTTCCCCGCCAGCTACCCCCGCCAACACCCTTTATTTCCCCATCCGATTGCGTCAGTATGAAACGCCGGTGCAGGCGCAGAGCCGCCCGCACAACGGCCTATAACAATAAAAAACGGCGGCACACTGGCCGCACTGAGGGCACAGGCATGGCGGACACAGCGACCGAACAGCTGGATGTGGTGATCATAGGGGCGGGGGTATCGGGGATTGGCGCGGGCTGCCACCTGACCATGAAAAACCCTCACCATCGCTTCGCGATTCTCGAGGGGCGCGATGCCATCGGCGGTACCTGGGACCTGTTTCGCTACCCCGGCGTGCGTTCCGACTCGGACATGTACACCTTCGGCTACAGCTTTCGCCCCTGGACCCAACGCAAGGATATCGCCGACGCCCAGGATATCCTCAACTACCTGAAGGAGACCGCCGCCGAGTACGGGGTCGACCGGAAGATCCGTTTCGGCCACCGCGTCACCGGCGCCAACTGGTGCTCGGAGGAGCGCCGCTGGACCCTCACCGGCACCCGCGATGGCGAGCCCTTCAGCCTGCGCTGCAACTTCCTCATCACCTGCACCGGCTACTACAACTACGAGCAGGGCTACCTGCCGGAGTTCCAAGGCTACGACGACTTTGAGGGCACCATCGCCCACCCCCAGCACTGGCCCGAAGCGCTGGACTACGACAACAAGCGGGTACTGGTGATCGGCAGCGGCGCCACCGCCGTCACCCTGGTACCCGCCATGGCGCGCCGCGCCGCCCAGGTCACCCTGCTGCAGCGCTCCCCCACCTATATCTTCAGCCGACCCGCCATCGACCCCATCGCCCTCTGGGCCAACCGGCTGCTGCCCGCGGGGATCGCCTACAAGCTGATGCGCCTGAAAAACGCCCTGCTGTCGGTCTATATCTACAGCCTCTCGCGCCGCAAGCCCGACAAGGTGCGCCAGTTCCTCAAGCAGCAGGCGGCCCGTGAGCTGGGCCCCGAGGTTCCGGTAGACCCCCACTTCACCCCCAACTACAACCCCTGGGACCAGCGTATGTGCCTGATCCCCGATGGCGACCTGTTCGCCGCCCTGCGCAGCGGGGCCGCCGACATCGTCACCGACCGCATCCGCCGCTTTACCAAAAACGGCGTCGAGCTCAGCTCCGGCAAACTGCTGGATGCCGATATCATCGTCCCCGCCACCGGGCTTCAGGTGGAGTTCCTGGCGGGCATGAGCCTCTCCCTCGACGGCAAGCCGCTCCAATTCAACGAGCTGCTCAACTACCGCGGCATGATGTTCAACGGCGTCCCCAACCTGGCCACGGTGTTTGGCTACACCAACGCCAGCTGGACCCTGAAGGCGGACCTCACCTGCGACTATGTCTGCCGCCTGCTCAACCATATGGACCGCCACCACTACGACCAGGCCATGCCCTCAGTTGAGCACTGCAAACGCCACGCCGAGTTCACCGACATGGAGCGCCAGCCGATCGTCAACCTCAGCTCGGGTTACATCCTGCGCGCCCTCGACCGCATCCCCCGCCAGGGCACCCTCGCCCCCTGGCGCAACAACGACAACGTGATCAAGGATATGCTCCGTATCCGCTACGGCCGACTCGACGATGGGGTGATGACTTTTGAGTAGCTTCGGGTGGCGTATACCAATGAAAGAGAGCAAAGCCACCGCTTTCTCTTCCAATCCTTCTGCTTCAGGCTACAGGTTATATCGACGTCTTTTTTCAGGGTGGTGAGATGGATATCCCCAACTTTAATGGCTGGGTGCAATTTAAGGACTACAAATGCATTACGGGGGTAGGGCTTCGTGGTGTCTACATATTGGCTCACTTTAGTCATAAGCCCAGTTCACCGCCCAAATTAACCTCTGCAAATATTATTTATGTTGGTGAAACAACAGGACAGACAATCGCCAAAAGGCTTTATCAGTTTTCTCAGTCAGCTTTCTTTGCGAAGAGAGGCCATAGCGGTGGACTGACCTACTCGAATCAGTTCCTGAAAGGGGTGCCCAATGTCGCCCCACCTGAAAACCTATATGTAGCCATCCTTCCTGTGGATCGCCCAGAGAAAGAGGGCAAGGCTTTTATAAAACTGATTGAACGCGCCGTTATTTGGGAGTTTTTCAAAAAAAATGGCGACTACCCTGCATGCAACACGGCATAAGTGATTGCAGGTTGGCTAGCTGTCAGTGTGTAGCTTTACGTGCCATTTACAGAGCCCTTCAATCAAATCCTTCTCTATAGTTCGACCTTTACAACAACTCGACTAACCCAACTTTACCCTACCTAAAGCCATCATTATCCAATTGGCCCAAGGTGTGGGTCAGCGCCTCGTAGACCTGCTGCCGCAGCTGCAGCACCGGCAGCAGATTGAGATCGGCCGCGGAGAGTCCGGTGAAGTTCAGGCTAAAGCTACCATAAACGATAATTATATTAACTATCAGAATAATGCATTGGATGCATTATAGCGCGGCGCGTAGTCTATACCTTACAGAATCTGAACCCAATCCAGAGGCCAGTATGTACATCGAAGCGAATCAGCAGATCATCCTTAAAAGCCGCCCCGAGGGGCAGCCCACCCACGACAACTTCCAGCTTGTTTCCACCCCCCTGCCCACGCTCGGCGCGGGCGAGGTGCTGGTCAAGAACCTGTGGATGTCGGTCGACCCCTATATGCGTGGGCGCATGAGCGAACGAGACAGCTACATCGCCCCCTTCGCCCTCAACGAGCCCCTCGAGGGCGGCGCCGTCGGCGAGGTGGTGGAGTCCAACAACCCCGCTTTTGCCGTAGGCACCAAGGTGGCCAGCAGCAAGGGGTGGCGCCAGTACTTCATTACCAGCGGCGAAGAGCTGCAGCCGCTGCCGGACAACGGCATCCCCGAGCAGGCGTTCCTGGGGGTGATGGGCATGCCCGGAATGACCGCCTACGTAGGGCTGATGAAGATCGCCGAACTGAAGCCGGGTGACCGGGTGTTTGTGTCGGCGGCCTCGGGCGCCGTGGGTGCCCTGGTGTGCCAGCTCGCCAAGTTGCAGGGCTGCTACGTCGCCGGCAGCGTGGGCTCCGACGCCAAGGCCCGCTACCTGAAGGAGGAGCTGGGGGTAGATGCGGTGGTCAACTACAAGACCAGCCAGAACCTCCACAAGGATATCGCCGCCGCCACCCCCGAGGGGGTCGACGTCTACTTTGAAAACGTCGGCGGCGCCCACCTGGAGGCGGTGCTCAACCGCATGAACGCCCATGGCCGCATCGCTGTATGCGGCATGATCGATCTCTACAACGCCACCGCACCCCAGCCAGGGCCGGCCAACCTCTCCAACCTGGTCACCAAAAAGCTGAAGATGCAGGGCTTTATCGTCTCCGACCACTGGGACGGCTACCCCGCCTTTGTGGCCGAGATGGCGCAGTGGATCCAGCAGAAAAAAATCAGCTGGCAGGAGACCGTGTTTGAGGGTATCGAACAGGCCCCCGACGCCTTTATCGGCCTGTTTGAAGGCAAAAACACCGGCAAGATGCTGGTCAGGCTGTAAGCCAGCCCGTACCCGAGGACAAACCCTATAGTGACGGACCCTCAGTTAAAAGGCCTGCATTGTGCAGGCCTTTTTTAATTAGGCATGTACGCTGACGATCTGCCCTTGAAGCAGTCATGACCTTAGCCTGTAATTGGACCAAGCCTGAGTAATAACCGATGCTAAAGGATGGTCAGGATCAGCTTTTCCTACATACCAAACACCGCCAGCGCTTCGCGCACCAGCATTATAGCCAGTGCGATCCAGGAGAGGATAAAGAGGCTGAAGCGGATCATCACCCGGTCGATGGTGGCCTGCACCAGAGAGTGGAGGATGCGCAAACCGGCGTAGGCCCAGGCGCAGACCAGATGCAGGGTATCAACGTGGCCCAGCAGCGCAATGGCGATGGCCACGGCGTAGAAAAGGGTCGGCTGTTCGAACAGGTGGTTGTAGTTGTTGGAGATGCGGGTCACCTCCGCCGGTAACAGGTCCACCAGCTTGCTGGTGTTCTGCGCCTCCTGGGGGTGGATCTTCATCCGCGTCATGGTGGGGATGCGGGTCACCAGCATCCACAGTGCCATCGCCAGGGTCAACAGACCCACCACAAACACCGGTTGCAGTATTAAATGCGCGTCCATCCTATCTCCTTATCCTGTGGGTTATTGTTATTGAACTCTCACCGATAGCTAGCGGCCTAGGGTCGAAATCCCCCTTAGCCCAGCAGCACCAGCAGCAGGGCCACCACCGCCACCGCCTGGGCGAGATAGGTCACCGCCGCTCCCAGCTGCCGCATCCGGTGCACCCGACCCAGCATGCCATAGGCGTGGGCCAGGCGCGACAGGGTAAAGCCCACCACCAGCGCCTCCTGCAGCCACTGGGGTGCCCGCAGCAACGCCAGCGCCAACAGTACCAGGCCGAAGATCACCACCTGCTCCACCCCGTTGGCGTGGACCCGGATCGCCAGCATCAGCTCGCGATTGCCCCCGTCGCCGTAGGAGATGCGATGTTTCATCCGCAGCCGGGAAACGTTGATGGTGAGCAAGAGCAGCAGCAGGCCATTAAGCGCAGCAAAGAGAGCAAACCAGTGAAAATTGATCATAACAACTCCTGTAGGGTAAGCCACTACAGCCTAGCCCCAGGAGCTGTATGAGAGAACTGTTTCTTTGCAGGAAAAACCAATAAGCCGACTGGTTAGCCAGGGTACCTTTCGAGATACCCTGCTTTGGCTGATTGCCATGGGCTGCTGGCAAGAAGGGCGAGGCGCAAAAACGACCGACAACCCGCTAAACCGCTCATACGGCTGAGCACGACCTCCTAGAGATTCATGCAGTCAAAGCAGTGGCGAATGATATCCACCGACGACACAATGCCAAGGATATCGCCGGCCTCCATGATCAGTACATGATGTATATGGTGAGCCATCATCAGTTCAGCGACCTCCCGCACCGAAGCACCCGAGGCCACTTCGATCACCTTGTGGCTACAGGCCTCCCACGCCCGTTCAGCCTTTGCGTTCTTATTGAGAACATGGAAATGGACCAGGTCCTGGGCACTGATCACTCCAAAACAGCCACCCTGTGCATCCAGCACCGGCACACAGTGGAGACGGTTTTTATCCAGCGTCTGCTGCACCGACTCAATGCTGTCATCGGCACCCACGCAAACCACCGGCTGCTGAATAATGGCCTGGATCGCTCGCTCCATCGAGTTGCTCCTTATTCTTCCTATCATCCTGGGGTTGGCACAACGCTATCCGCAGATCTCCTGCTGATACCCTAAGATAGACGGATTTCATGAAAAGCTCCTCGGCCGCATTGCCACTTGTATCTGAAATCCTTATCAGGCGCTCGACCCGGTAACTCCGCTCCATCAAGCCGCCGGCTGCGCCACGTTA
Source organism: Aestuariirhabdus litorea (assembly GCF_003864255.1). Classification (NCBI taxonomy): domain Bacteria; kingdom Pseudomonadati; phylum Pseudomonadota; class Gammaproteobacteria; order Oceanospirillales; family Aestuariirhabdaceae; genus Aestuariirhabdus; species Aestuariirhabdus litorea. The sequence goes on along the minus strand of NZ_QWEZ01000002.1, from coordinate 780,943 downwards.
CCCGTAACTTGTAGCCCCACGGCTTTTCACGGATGAGCAGATGCGCGCCGTCGAAAACGACCTGCTGTCATTGGCCGGCATTCGGATGGGTCAGCGTTTGATCACAACAGGCTGGATTGATAACCGGACTTGCCGCGGATAGGGGTTAGCGATGCACCGCCAGAACAAGGCCCGACGCTACTACGCAACCCCAGCGCGCCCCCGGGGATAGGCAGGCACAGTTTCCTATCCGCCCGGGATGGGCGTCCACAGCCCAGACTGGAAAGCCTGAGACTCAACCGGGCAGGATCGCGTTGCTCAAACGACGGTTGATCACCGCCACGAAGCACAGCAAGGGCGCCATCCCCCTTAAGGCCGGGCACAGGCTAATGCTTTAAGGGCATAAAGATCATCTCTTATATATCAGCAACTTAAAAAATTAAATTATGTGCTTGTGCTCGCAAAAAAACCCAACAAAACCACCCTCGAGATCAATAAGTCTACCCCCTCTCCCGATTACTCTATCCATTACAAAATCACCACGGTCAACTGGTCATACCAATTACTAAAAAAACGCCAGAATGGGCACAAACGCATCGTGTTTAATACAGGGAGTACCACATGCAACATTTTTATGATCTTAAAATCGGCAAAAAAATCGGTTCCATTATTGCCGTGCTTTTAGTTTTACTGGCCATCTCATCGGTCTACGGCATCAGTAAGATGCGCCTGATCGGTCATGAGCTGCAAGCCGTTCAGAATGAGGACATGCCACTGATCGAGCTGATATCCGACATCACCACCAAGCAGCTCGAAAAGGCGATCCGCATCGAGAAGGCGATGCGTATCGCCGGCATTACCGCCGCCGAGGAGACGGTGCCTGGACTGCACCGCCAGATCACGGAACTGGCGTCAGAGATCGACCATGAGATTAAACAGGGGGAGCAGATCGTCGCGACTGCCAAAACCCACGCGCTTTCCCAAGAACTGCTGGTAGAGCTTGAGGCTATCGAGCAATCGATGCTTGCTGCAGAAAAAGAGCACCGGGCCTATGAGCAGAAGGTTGAGCCGATGATGATGAAGCTCACGCGTGGTGAGGCCGTTACCGATTCCGAGGTGATTGCCCTGGAGCATGCGCAAAGCCAAATTAATGAGCACCTCCAAAAAGTGCTCGTCAGCGTCGAAAAAATGACTGACCACACCCTCGAAAAAGTGCACCACGACGAGGAGGCCGGTCTTAAGGGAATGGTAATGATCGGACTGTTATCCGCCCTCTTTGGCCTGGCATTTGGTGTGATGGTTACCCGGGCAATCACCAAGCCCCTGGCGCAGGCCGTTGACGCAACGGAACGTCTGGCACAGGGCGACCTCACCGTACAGATTGATGTACGTTCGAAGGATGAAACTGGACAGTTGCTGCATGCCATGCAGGTGATGAGCCATAAGCTGCTGGACATGGTCTCCCAGATCGCAGCCGGAACCGAGCAGCTGAGCGGTGCCACCAACGAGGTGGCAACCATCACCACCCAGTCGGCGAAAAGTATCGAACTTCAAACCGAGCAGCTCAATCAAACCTCTGTGGCCATGAATGAGATGTCGGCGACCGTGCGGGACGTGGCCCGAAACGCAACGGAAGCGGCCGACTCGACCACCACGGCGGATGCAGAAGCTCGCAAGGGAGAGGAGGTGGTGTCTCAGGTCAATGCCTCCATTCAGGAGCTGGCCCACAGTATCGAAGAGTCCAGGGATGCGATCACCCGCCTGGGTGAGCAGACCGAAAACGTCGATACCATTCTCGAGGTGATCACCTCCATTGCCGCCCAGACCAACCTGCTGGCCCTTAACGCCGCTATCGAAGCGGCCCGCGCTGGCGAGCAGGGACGAGGGTTTGCTGTGGTAGCCGATGAGGTTCGCACGCTGGCCTCACGCACCCAGGAGTCCACAACCTCCATTCAGGAGATGATCAGCGGGCTCAAGGCGGAGGCCCGAGGCTCCGTGGAAGCAATGAACCGGGGTTACGAAAAGGCAACGCAGGCTGTTGATCTCTCGCGGCAGGCCTCCACGGCGTTGACCGAGATTACCCGCTCCGTCGACCTGATTACCGACATGAACAACCAGATTGCCAGCGCCGCCGAACAGCAGAGTGCCGTTGCCGAGCAGGTCAACCAGTCGATCAGCATAATTAATGAGAGCGAGCACGATGCAGAGGCCGGTGCCCAACAGGTGGCAGTGGCAACAGAGGAGTTGGCACAGCTTGCTGAAAACCTGAAGTCACTGGTGCAAGAATTCAAGGTGGCCTAGGGAAAAACCCATACCTCAACCAAGGGCTCCCTGCACGGAGCCCTTTTTTTATGTAAACCCCAATGGCACGCCCCTCCCCGGTGTTAGTGTCAGGGGTGGCACCTCAACGGGCCTTCGACAACCCGTGGTTTGACATGAAGGCTCATACCTCGTTAACGCTCATCGGTAGTGGAGGTAACCGTTTCACTTCCAGATGCAGCGCTAAACCAACCCTACCCGCCTCTGTCGTACCCCTCACAAAGTGCGCCGAGGCCCTGTCGCCTTCCCGACAAGGGTACCGGTACGCCCAGTACTAACCTAATTAAATCAATCAGTTAGCAACCCCCAGCGGGCGGGCACGCTCCTTGCTCTACCCAACTAACCGATGCGTTTAGGGCAGAGATCCGAGGAGACACGCGATGGAACTGATCGCCAGTACAGCAACGCCACCCACCCGCGGCTGCAAGGCCAAGGGTTGCGGCACCAACGACGACGGGCTGGCCGGGCTGCCGGCTTCGGTCCGCGAACAGGTGCAGAACCACCCCTGCTTCTCGGAGAAGGCCCACCACCATTTCGCCCGTATGCACGTAGCGGTGGCGCCGGCCTGCAACATCCAGTGCCACTACTGCAACCGCAAATACGACTGCAGCAACGAATCGCGCCCCGGGGTGGTCTCCGAAGTACTGACCCCCGACCAGGCGATCCGCAAGGTAAAGGCGGTGGCTGCTGCCATCCCGCAGATGACGGTGCTGGGGATCGCCGGCCCTGGCGACCCTTTAGCCAACCCCGAGCGTACCTTCGAGACCTTCCGCCGCCTCAGCGAAGAGACCCCGGACATCAAGCTCTGCGTCTCCACCAATGGCCTGCGACTGCCGGAGTTTGCCGACGAGATCGCCCGCTACAATATCCAGCACGTCACCATCACCATCAACTGTCTCGACCCCGAAATCGGCGCCCGTATCTACCCCTGGATCTTCTGGAATCACCGCCGTATCCGTGGCGTCAAGGCCGCCAAGATCCTTATCCGCAACCAGCTCAAGGGGCTGGAGATGCTGGTCGAGAGGGGGGTGCTGGTGAAGGTGAACTCGGTAATGATCCCGGGCGTCAACGACCACCACCTGGCCGAGGTGAGCCGGGCGGTGAAGGAGCGCGGAGCCTTCCTCCACAACGTGATGCCGCTGATCGCCGAGGCGGAGCACGGCACCTTTTACGGGGTGACGGGCCAGCGCGCCCCCTCCAACGCCGAGCTTCACGCCCTGCAGGAGAGCTGCAGCGACTCCATGAGCATGATGCGCCACTGCCGCCAGTGCCGCGCCGATGCAGTGGGGATGCTGGGGGAGGACCGGGGACAGGAGTTCACCCTCGACAAGATTGCCAGCCAGGAGATCGACTACCCCACAGCCATGGCCAGGCGCCAGCGGGTACAGCGTGCCATTCTCGATTCCCTGGCCGAAGCCACCCCACCTCTGGCCGCCAAGCCACCTCCCGAGGCGCTGATCGCGGTGGCCAGTAAAGGCGGGCAGGTGGTGGATGAGCACTTCGGTCACGCCCGCCACTTTTCCATCTACCGGGTCAGCGCTGGGCGCCGCGCTTTTGTCGAGCGCCGCGCGGTCGCCCTCTATTGTAGTGGTGCAAGCGACTGCCCCGAGGAGGAGGAGCGTCTTGAGGGTCACCTGGGGGCGCTGGCCGACTGCAACGGCGTGCTCTGTTCGCGCATCGGCATCGGCCCCTGGCAGCAACTGGAACGCGCAGGAATCGAGCCCAGCAGCAGCTATGCCCTGGAACCGATCGACCAGGCCCTCGACCGTTTCTACCAGGATCTTCTCGAGCAGGGAAAACTGACAACCTCTCACCCACAACAGGCCACGGCCTAGGAGGCTGGTTTATGTCATTCAGCATCAGTGATCGTTGCGTTAACTGCTACGCGTGCCTCGACCTCTGCCCGAGTAACGCAATATCCCAGGGGGTGAGTCAATTTCATATTGATTCACTGCGCTGTACCGAATGCGCGGGCCACTTTGCCGACCCCCAGTGCGCCAGTATCTGCCCGGTGGAGGGCGCCCTGCTGGATGGCGAGGGACAGGCACTGCACCCGCCCGGCTCTCTCACCGGTATCCCCCCCACCCTTCGCGTCGTCGCGATGGAGGGTCAACCGGCGGCCAGCCTGCTGCCATGAGCTGCGCTCCCAACCGTCACGCAGGGCGGGAGCTGCAGTTCAGCCGCCTGATGCAGCAGGCCCAGTTTCACCCCAATACCCGTCCGCTGGCGCAGATCATCGCCAGCTGGCACAGCGGCATCGGCGTGCTGCCCAAACGGCTGGGGCTCTCCCGGGAGGCCTTCAGCGAACTGCAGCGTAGCCACTTCGGCCTCGCCCGCGCCTGGCGCCATGAGCTTTACAACAGCCGCGAGCGGCTTGATGAGCGACTCGACGACCTGCGCGATGAGCTGCTGCGCCTGCTGCTACAGCACGCCCGCGACCCGAGTCCCTCGGTGCGCTGGATCGCCGAGCTGGTGGCCACGGCCTGCCAGGGGAGCAACCACCTGTGGGAAGATCTGGGGGTGTGGGACCGTTCCACCCTGAGCCAGCTGCTGAGCTACAACTTTCCCACCCTGGCGGCCCTCAACACCCGCGACATGAAGTGGAAGAAGTTTCTCTTCAAACAGCTGTGCGAAGCCGAAGGAATCTACATCTGCCGAGCCCCCAGCTGTGATCAATGCACTGATTTCGATGACTGCTTCGGGCCCGAATAGTGGACTCTCTGCCCCCCTCTCCCCCTCCCTTGCCGAGCGGGTACGGGGCAGCTACCTGGGGCTGGCCGTCGGCGACGCCCTCGGCGCCACGGTGGAGTTTATGACTCCGCGGGAGATCGCCCACGAACACGGAGTGCACCGTTCCATTGTGGGTGGCGGCTGGCTGCGCTTGAAGCCGGGGCAGGTCACCGATGACACCACCATGGCGCTGGCACTGGGGGAGGCCCTGTTGCAGGCCCGGGCAATAGACCCCGGCGCCATCGCCGAGGCGTTCAGCGCCTGGATGCGCGCCAAGCCGGTGGATATCGGCCATACGGTGCGCGCCGGCATCGCCCGCTACCGCCGCACCGGGGATACCTGTATGCCGGTGGAGGAGATGAGCGCCGGCAATGGTGCCTGTATGCGCTGCCTGCCACTGGCGATCGCCACCCTGGGGCTGGATGAGCCCCGTCTGCGCCAGGCCTCGCGACTGCAGGCTCACATTACCCACAACAATGCACTGGCCGATGCCGGTACCGAGGCGGTGATGCTGATGCTGCAGGGGCTTTGGCGCGGCGAAACCCTGTTGCTGCAGCTCAAACAGCAGGTGCAGCCACTCGCCCAGGCCTACCCGGCCTACGGCTTCCGGCGCCGTCCCTGCCTTAACCCCACCGGTTTTATGGGTCACACCCTGCGGGTGGTGTTCGAAGGGCTGTTCGACAGCGAAAACTTCGAGCAGTGCCTGGTGACCGTGGTCAACCGCGGCGGCGATGCCGACACCACCGGCGCCATCGCCGGCATGCTGGCCGGTGCCGCCTACGGGGAGCGTGATATCCCCCCCAGATGGTTGCAGGCCCTCGACCCGACGATTCGCCAACAGTGCATCAGCCAGGCCAACCGACTGCTGGCCCTGGCGCCTTTTGAACTGGCCGCCAGTCCCTGATCGATACCGCCCGTCCCTGGGCATAAAAAAGGGAGCCCGTGGGCTCCCTTCTGTTCGGCTGAGGTCCAATCAGTGGACGTGACCGTGGTCGATCTCTTCCGGGGTGGCTTCGCGCACACCCACAATCTCGACATCAAAGTGCAGAACCACACCCGCCAGGGGGTGGTTGCCGTCGATAGTGACCTCGTCACCCTCAACCGCCTTGACGGTGATGCGCTGGACGGAACCATCGGGGCCCTGGGCCTGGAAGGTCATCCCCGCCTCGATGGTGTCAACGCCCTGGAACAGGCCGCGCTCGACGGTCTGGATCAACTCCGGCTCGACTTCGCCATAGGCCTCTTCGGGCTCAACGGTGACCTTTACCTTGGCACCGGTCACCTTGCCCACCAGCTCCTTCTCGAGCCCTGGAATGATGGTGCCGGAGCCGTGCAGGTAGCTCATCGGCTCGCCGCCAGCGGAGCTGTCGATCACCGTTCCTTCGTCGTCGGTCAGTGTGTAATGCATGCTGACCACCAGGTTATCCCCAATCATTAAAGACATAGTCTCTCCCGTTTAATAGATGGCTTATGCGCCCAAGATGGAGAGTTGGGTTTGACCCGCACACCTGCATCCGTCATCCGACGCCCTCGGGCAAAGAGTACATCAAGCGCCCTCCCTTGGCGACCCGGATACCCCGGCGGGCTGGCCCCCCCGTGGCGGTTGCGACTAGAATAGGGCCCTCTTTGACAAAGCACCCGACCATGCCCGCCACCCTCCACACCCTGGATTCGCTGCGCCTCGCCACCCATGATCTCGCACCCCCCTTTTCGATTCAACTCGACGAGGGAGCCCCCTGGCACTGCAGCGCCGTGCTGCGCATGTTGCCCGGACGGCGGGTGGTGCTGCGCCTCAAACGCGCCTCTGAGCCGCCGGTGGTGGCCAAGCTGTTCTACCGGCGCAAGGATTACCAGCGCGAATACGATGGCCACCAACAGCTGCAACAGCAGGCCATCGACACCCCGGCAATGGTGCACCACTACCAGAACCCGGAAGCTGAACAGGCGCTGGTGCTCTACAGCTTCTGCGCCGGCCAGTCGCTGCTGCAGTGCTGGCAACAGGCGGACCAGGCCGACCAGCGGTTAGCCATTCTGGGGCGCGCCGTGGAGGCCTGTGCCCACCTGCACCGTGCCGGGCTGGTGCAGGCCGATATCCACCTCGACAACTTCCTCGCCACCGATGATCACCTGCAGGTGATCGACTGCGCCGGCATCAGCGCCCACCCGACCCCGCTGGACGCCGACCGCGCCCGTGACAACCTCGCCCTGCTGCTGGCGCAGCTGCCCGCCACGGTGGAGGACTGGATCGCGCCCCTGTGGCAAGGTTACCGCCGGGTTGTCGCTGATCCAGGCTTCGACAGCAGCGCACTGGCCGAGGCGGTCCAGCGCATGCGAACCCGGCGCTGGCAGCACTACCGCAAGAAACTCTACCGCGACTGCAGCGAGTTCCACTGCCAGGCGCGTTTCAACCGCTGGCAGGTGGCACGACGGGACGCCCTCGGCCCCGCTCTGGAGCAGCTGCTGGTCAACCCCGATCCGCTGATCGAGTGCGGCCAGCTCCTCAAACAGGGCAATACCGCCACCGTCAGCCGGGTTGAGATTGAAGGGCATCGCTGGGTCGTCAAGCGCTACAACCTCAAGGGGGCGGGCCACGCCCTTAGCCGAGGGCTTCGCCCCAGTCGCGCCTGGCACTACTGGAGCAACGCCTATCGCCTGCGCTTCGAGGGCATCGCCACCCCCACTCCGCTGGCTCTGGTGGAGGAGCGTTTCGGCCCCCTGCGTCGGCGCGCCTTCCTGGTCATGGAGTCGGTTGAGGGCACCGACCTGCACACCGCCCTCAGCCAACCCGCCCGCTCCCCCTGCCCGCCGGAGCGGCTCAAGCAGCAGGTGGTAGATCTGTTCGACACCCTCTACCGCACGCGCCTCAGCCATGGGGACCTCAAGGCCAGCAATCTGCTGGTCACCGCCGAAGGGATCCAGCTGATCGACCTCGACAGTCTCAGGATGCACCGCCGCCCGGGGCCGCTCAAGAGCGCCCTGCGCAAGGATCTCGATCGCTTCCTGCGCAACTGGGAGGGGGCGCTTCGCGAAGAGTTTGAAACCCTGTTGGCACCGGTTGCCAAACGCCTGTCGGCCTGAACGCCGTCCGGCACTCCTGGTCTGGCGACCGCCATTTTGTCGGGATGCACCCCGACGGGTGCCTTAAGGGGACGACCAGCGCCCCCTTAAGAATCCCCGCTGGCTCCACCAAGTCGACCTGCGGCTACGCTGCGCTTTGGCTTAGATTGCCGACTTGGTGGATGAAGCCCCTGTGCCGCCTGCCCCCTTATTGGATATCAGGCCGCAGGCCGGTTACATGGAACTTCGAGTGCGCTCAACCTGATCGCTACCGCCATCCCTGGCCCCGACCCACAGGGACGTGGGAAGTGCCGTTTTTGCAGGAGCCAAAAACGGCCGCGGCATACCGTACTTCCTGTACATAAGCTGCTCCTGGCCATCCTTGGCCCCGCGGCATACCGCCCGTCCCTGGGCATAAAAAAGGGCGCCCGAGGGCGCCCAATAGCGAGAAGACTTTCTATTACTTGGAGGTGTTGGTGAACTCGGGGTAGGCTTCCATTCCGCACTCGGAACGATCCACACCTTCGTACTCCTCCTCCTCGGTGACGCGGATTCCAGCCACGGCCTTGAGGATGGTCCAGACGATCAGGCTGGTGACGAATACCCAGACGAAGATGGTGAGGGCACCGATCAGCTGGCCGCTGAAGCTGGAGCCGCTGTTGGTAGCCGGTACCACCAGCAGACCAAACAGACCCACCACACCGTGTACAGAGATGGCACCAACCGGATCATCGATCTTCAGCTTGTCCAGGGTCAGGATGGAGAAGACCACCAGCACACCACCGATAGCACCGATCAGGGTGGCCTGGAAAGCAGTGGGGGTAGAGGGCTCAGCGGTGATCGCCACCAGCCCGGCGAGGGCGCCGTTGAGGGCCATGGTGAGGTCAGCCTTGCCGAACAGCAGGCGGGCAGCCACCAGGGCAGCCACAACACCACCGGCAGCGGCGGCGTTGGTGTTGAGGAACACCATGGCAACAGAAGCGGCGTTGCTCACATCACCCAGCTTGAGGACGGAACCACCGTTGAAGCCGAACCAGCCCATCCACAGGATGAAGGTACCCAGGGTAGCCAGCGGCAGGTTGGCACCGGGGATGGCGTTGACCTGGCCATTGGGGCCGTACTTGCCCTTACGAGCACCCAGCAGCAGGACACCGGCGAGAGCGGCGGCCGCACCGGCCATGTGCACGATACCGGAGCCGGCGAAGTCGGAGAAGCCAAGGTCACTGAGGGTGTACATACCGAAGACGGACTGTCCGCCCCAGGTCCAGGCACCTTCCATGGGGTAGATGAAACCGGTCATCACTACTGCGAACAGCAGGAAGGACCAGAGCTTCATACGCTCAGCCACGGCACCGGAGACGATGGACATGGCGGTGGCCACAAACACTACCTGGAAGAAGAAGTCGGAGGCACCGGCGTAGATGGAGCCGCCCTCGAAGCCGTCTTCACGGCTGGCGAAGTCGCCCATCACCGCATCAACGTCAACGCTCTCGATGCCGGACAGCAGCAGCGAATTGTCGTACATGATGGCGTAGCCGCACACCATGTACATGATGCAGGCGATCGCGTACAGGGCGATGTTCTTGGTTAGAATTTCGGTGGTGTTCTTGGACCGTACCAGGCCCGCTTCCAGCATGGCAAAGCCGGCGGCCATCCACATGACCAGGGCGCCACACACCAGGAAGTAAAACGTATCCATTGCATACTGGAGATGATATAGGTTGTTTTCCACAACAGTTCCCCTCTAATTGAAAATCGTGTGATTCGTAATGGGTTAGACGGCGTCGGTGCCGGTCTCACCGGTACGAATCCGGATCACCTGCTCAACGGTGGTTACAAAGATTTTGCCGTCGCCGATCTTGCCGGTATGGGCCGCCTTGCTAATAGCCTCGATCACCTGATCAAGCAACTCATCGGAGATGGCGATCTCCAGCTTGACCTTGGGCAGGAAATCAACGACGTACTCGGCCCCACGGTAGAGCTCGGTGTGGCCCTTCTGGCGACCGAAGCCCTTGACCTCTGACACGGTCACGCCCTGAACACCAATCTCGGAGAGGGCTTCGCGCACATCATCGAGCTTGAACGGTTTGACAATTGCTGAAACTAACTTCATGTAGAATCTCCTGGTTTGTTTTCGGGGCTGGCCGTTGGCTCGACTCCCGGGCTTATTCTTTGGTCATCCTGACCGGAAGGACCTTAGCCATAAACACTGCGGTACAGCGTTGATGGCTAAGGCCACGCCTCCTCGGGTAACTGCGATTGAGCGATCGGCCTGTGCAATTACGTGGTACCGGCTCTTTGCACTGGCTGTGCCACATTATTTTTCCCTATTTATTTCAAAAGGTTAGCTATATAAACACCCCCCAGCCCCGGATTGGGCGCACCAAAAAGCACCATTTGTGATCAGTGCACCCTAACGGTGCACCAACAGGGAGCACCCCGCCCGCTCAGCCGCAGCGGGCACTAGAACGGCTCACAGGCCGAGCAGGGCTGGTGCAGCATCCTTGACGGCGGGGGCGGTCAGGGACGCTTGCAGAGGCCCTGTAAAACAGCCACGAAACAAGTGGTTAGGCACGTCGGTGAAAAAGGAGGACAAATGGGGGAAGCAACCGCGGGGCGTTAGGGTGCGTCTGTGGTAGACTGGCGCCCTCTTTTGGGCTCCGTAGAAGCAGTCATATGATCAACAAGATGTTTATCGCCGGCCTTAGCCGGCAAGCCGCGCAGATCCTCGGCGGCGAAAAGTCCCAGCTCCACCGGGATGCGGAGAAGAACCTGCAGCTGCTGCTGCAGAACGCCTTAGGCAAGCTCAACCTGGTCAGCCGCGACGAGTTCGATACCCAGGCCGCCGTGCTGGCCCGCACCCGCGCCCGCCTCGAGGCCCTGGAGGCTCGTTATGAGGCGTTGGTGAGCGAGCTGGAAAAGCGCGACCAGTCCCCCTCCTGATTACCCCTTGGAGGGTGTTTGCAGGTAGTTGACCAACGCCTCCGCGGCCCGCGAAAGGTAGTGGTTGCGCTTCCAGCCGATACCGATCGGTAGGGCAATCGGGGGATCGAAGGGCAGTGCACAGAGGTCGCTCTCCGACTCGAGAATCATCGACAGGCAGGTGCTGATCCCCACCCCCTCGCGCACCAGCCGCTTGAGCAGCTCGATCAGGTTGGTCTCAAAGCGAATATCCAGCGGCTTGCGCGCACTGCGGGAATACTCGCTGAGGGCCTCGCGCAGGAAATACCCCTCCCTGAACAGCACCAGCGGCTGATCGGTCACCTCGGCCAGGCTCACCGAGGGCTGCGCCGCCAGCGGATGACCCGCGGGCACGCAGGCCACAATCTGCTCTTCGATCAGGGGCCGGCTGCGAATCTGCTCATGGGGACGGTCGGTGCGCAGCAGGGCCAGGTCCAGCTCCCCCTCCAGCACCATCCGCTCCAGGGTGGCGGTGCCCGCTTCAAACAGGGTGATGCGCACCCCGGGATAACGTTTGCAGAACCCCAGCAGGTGCTCCGGCAGGTAATAGGAGGCCAGCATGGCCGAGACCCCCAGTCGAATCACCCCCTGCTCCACCCCCTTCTGCGCCTGCAGCTCGCGCTCGGCGTCACTCATCAACTGCAACACCTGGCGCGCGTAGCGCAACAGCACCTCGCCATCGGCGGTGATGGTCATGCGCCGTTCAGTGCGGTTGATCAGCTTCAGCCCCACCTCCTGTTCCAGCTTCTGCATCGCCATGCTCAGGGCCGGTTGGGCAATCCCCAGGCGGCTGGCGGCGAGGGTAAAGTTGCCGATGCTGGCCAGTTCGGTGAAATAACGCAATCGTTTCAGGTCCATAAGGATTCCCTGTGGGGAGGTGGATCGCCAATGTATCAACGTTAATGATTGAAAGTATCAGTAACATATATTGTATTTATCAAAAGCCAGATCGTACAGTAGCTCCAATCCCGCTTTTACTTTGGAGAACCCCATGAGCCAGTCCCGCACCGCCTTCCAGTGGCAAGATCCCTTTAACCTCGATGCCCAGCTCAGCGACGAGGAGCGTATGGTGCGCGACAGTGCCCGCGACTACTGCCAGAAGCAGTTGATGCCCCGGGCACTGATGGCCAGCCGCCATGAGCAGTTCGACCCGGCCATCATGCGCGAAATGGGTGAGCTGGGGCTGCTCGGTGCCACCCTGCCGGAGGAGTACGGCTGCGCCAACGTCAGCCACGTCTGCTACGGCCTGATCGCCCGCGAGGTGGAGCGGGTCGACAGTGGCTACCGTTCGGCCATGAGCGTGCAATCGTCGCTGGTCATGCACCCGATCTACGCCTACGGCAGCGAGGAGCAGCGCCGCAAGTACCTGCCGAAGCTGGCCACGGGCGAGTGGATCGGCTGCTTTGGCCTGACCGAACCCGATGCCGGTTCCGATCCCGGCAGCATGCGCAGCCGCGCCGAGCGGGTTGAGGGCGGCTACCGCCTGGTGGGCAACAAGATGTGGATCACCAACAGCCCCATCGCCGATGTGTTTGTGGTCTGGGCCAAGCTCGACGGAGAGATCCGCGGTTTTATCCTCGAGAAGGGGATGGCTGGCCTCTCGGCCCCCAAGATCGAGGGCAAGTTCAGCCTCCGCGCCTCCATCACCGGCGAGATCGTGATGGACAACGTGGTGGTGGGCGAGGAGCAGTTGCTCCCCAACGTCAGCGGCCTCAAGGGCCCCTTCGGCTGCCTCAACAAGGCGCGCTACGGCATCGCCTGGGGCTCCCTGGGCGCGGCGGAGTTCTGCTGGCACGCGGCACGCCAGTACTGCCTCGACCGCCAGCAGTTTGGCCGCCCGCTCGCCGCCACCCAGCTGATCCAGCTTAAGCTGGCCAACATGCAGACCGACATCGCCCTGGGCCTGCAGGGCGCCCTGCGCATGGGACAGCTGATGGACCAGGGCGCCTGCCCGGTGGAGCTGATCTCGCTGATGAAACGCAACAACTGCGGCAAGGCGCTGGAGATTGCCCGTATCGCCCGCGATATGCATGGCGGCAACGGCATCAGCGACGAGTTCCATGTGATCCGCCACGTCATGAACCTGGAGGCGGTCAACACCTACGAGGGCACCCACGATGTGCACGCCCTGATCCTGGGACGTGCCCAGACCGGGTTGCAGGCGTTCGGCTGATGAAAGGCGCACTGAGTGGAATCCGCGTCCTCGACCTGAGCCGCATCCTGGCCGGCCCCTGGGCGACCCAGATGCTGGCGGATTTCGGCGCCGAGGTGATCAAGATCGAGCGCCCCGGCAGCGGTGACGACACCCGCAGCTGGGGCCCGCCCTACCTCAAGGACCGCGACGGCAGCGACACCGGGGAGGCGGCCTACTTCCACAGCACCAACCGCGGCAAACGCTCACTGGCGGTGGACATCACCCAGGCCGATGGCCAGGCGCTGATCCGCGCCCTCGCCGGGCAGTGCGACGTGCTGATCGAGAACTTCAAAGTCGGGGGGCTGGCCAAATACGGACTCGACTACGACGCCCTCAAGGCGGTCAACCCGGCACTGATCTACTGCTCCATCACCGGCTTCGGCCAGACCGGCCCCTATCGCGAGCGGGCCGGCTACGACTTTATGATCCAGGCCATGGGCGGGCTGATGAGCGTCACCGGCGAAGCCGAGGGGATGCCGATGAAAACCGGTGTCGCCCTGGCCGATGTGATGACCGGGCTCTATGCCTGCAACGCCATTCAGGCGGCACTGCTGCACCGCATGCGCAGCGGCGAGGGACAGCAGATCGACCTTGCCCTGCTGGATGTGCAGGTGGCCACCCTCGCCAATCAGGGGATGAACTACCTGGCCAGCGGTGAGGTGCCCGGCCGCCTCGGCAATGCCCACCCCAATATTGTCCCCTACCAGGCGTTCGCCACCGCCGACGGTCATATTATCCTCGCGGTAGGCAACGACGCGCAGTTCATCAAGTTCTGCGCCATCGCCGGCCGCAACGAGCTGGCCAGCGACCCCCGGTTCAGCAGCAATCGCGAGCGGGTCCGCAATCGCCAGCATCTGGTGCCCCTGGTGGCGGAGCTGATGCAGCAACAGGGGAGCGACTGGTGGCTCGATCGGCTCTCCAGCCAGGGAGTGCCCTGCGGCCCCATCAACACCCTTGACCAGGTGTTTGCCGACCCCCAGGTACAGCACCGGCAGATGGAGCGCCAGCTCGACCACCCGGAAGCCGGGACGGTGCCCACCATCGCCAACCCGATCCGTTTCTCCGCCACCCCCATCGATTACGGGCGGGCGGCGCCGATGCGGGGAGAACACTCCCGCGAACTGCTTAAGGAGCTGCTCGACCTGCCCGATGAGAGCTGGGAAAGCCTCAGGGCCCAGGGGGTAGTGGAGTAAGCGGGGGTAAGTGATCGGTGAATGGCGCTGGACCTAGCGTTGGAGAAGGGTCAGGACCTGAACCGCCAACCGCCGGCGCAGCGGATCTTCACCGTCGATCACCGCCAGCAGGCGGTCGCTGGCAGCCTCCCGGTCCAGCATGGCCAGCGCCTTGGCGGCGGCGCTGACCTGCGCGCCCCCCTCTTCCAACCCCAGGGCCACAATCAGTTCCAGCGTCTGCGACGCCACCCCGTCCGCCCCCCGCATCCGCCCCGCGAGCGTCCCCAGTGCCTCAATGACCGCCGTGCGCACGGCGATGGAGTTATCATCGCAGCAGCCCCGAATCGCCTCCAGCAGGCGCGGCGAGAGAGCCCTGCGTGGGTCGCTGCCCGCACTCTTGACCAGTGCACGAATCGCCTGCAACCGCACCAGCCCATCACTATCCTCCAGCGCCGCCAGTAGCGGCACCCGGGTGCCGTCGAGCGACAGCGCCCCCAGCGCCTGGGCCGCCGCCTGGCGCACCCCCTCACTACCGGCGTTTAGCTGGGTTACCAGGGGGCCAAGGGCCTCGCTCCAGCCCGGCCAGTGGGGCTGCGCGCGGGCTATCTCCGCCAGACTCAAAAGCGCCTGCTGGCGCAGCTCGGCGTTGTCGTCCAGCAGGCACCCCAGCAGTAACGGCACGCTGGAGAGGGCCTTTGCCTCTCCCAGTACCTGTGCGGCCACCACCCGCAGCGGGACGGACGCTGGCTGGCTCGCCCCGGGGGAGCGGATACGCCCGAGGTTGTGCTTGACCAGGGCACCGTACTCGGCCAGCTCCGGCGGCAGCGCCTCGACCATAGGCAACAGATCCCCCGCCTCGGTCGCCGGCTCCCGCTCCGCCGCTACCAATGCCTCGGCGTTACGAAGATGAATCGCCTCCAGAGTGGACCCCAGGGGGGCCGCGATAGCGGCCTCCTCCTGCGCGGGGTAATGGGTGGTGAGCTGCGCCAGCACCTCATCCAGGGAGGGCGGTTCGAGCGGCGCCTCGACCGACTCCAGCGCATGGAGCGGGATCAGGTCGGGCTCGGGTTCTGCGTTGGACTCTGGGTCGGGCCCGGTGGTCGGCTCGGGCGCCCTCGCCGCACCGACCAATCGCTGCTGCACCCAGCTGAGGGGGGAGGGGTCGAGCCCTGCGGCCTCCGCCGCAGGATCGAGCGCGATCAGGGCCCGCAACGCGGCCTGGCACAGCACCCCGTCCTGCGGCTCCGCGCAGGCCAGCAGTGCCTCCATCACCTCGGGCTCACAACGCCCCCGCTGTGCCAGCGCCTGTATCCCCTGGACCCGCACCCGCAACGACCGAGCGGGGTC
This sequence comes from Aestuariirhabdus litorea, assembly GCF_003864255.1. Classification (NCBI taxonomy): domain Bacteria; kingdom Pseudomonadati; phylum Pseudomonadota; class Gammaproteobacteria; order Oceanospirillales; family Aestuariirhabdaceae; genus Aestuariirhabdus; species Aestuariirhabdus litorea. The sequence goes on along the minus strand of NZ_QWEZ01000002.1, from coordinate 765,184 downwards.
GTTGACCACCGCCAGCAGTACCGCCAGGGAGGTTTCCGTCCCCATCTGCGCCAGCAGCTGGCAGGCGAGCACCGCCTCCTCCTCTCCGTTGCAACAGTTCACCACCACATCCAGCGACGCTCCCTCGCCCGCCTGAGCCAGCCACTGCCGCAGCACAAAACAGCGCACCGGCGCCGCCGGCGAGGCGATCAACTGGCGAGCACGATCCGCCTCCAGGGGGGCTTCGCCGACCGTCTGCAACCCCTCCAGTGCCGCCAGCTGAACCGCCGGGCTGGGGTCATCGATCGCCTCCAAAAACGCATTGCAGGGGAGCGCCCCACCCCGTTGCGCGAGCCCCCGCAGGGCCGCCTCGCGCACCTCGTCGTGGGGGCTGGCCAACAGCGCCAGCAGGGTCTCGCCGGCCTCGGGCAACGGGCTGTGGCCAAGGGCGGCCGCGATACGACGCTGGGTTCTGGGTGAGGCCCGGGGCCAGCGTCGCTGCAGGCTTGCCACCCCCGGCGCTCCCATCTGCGCGATCGCCTTCAGCAGCGGCACTTCGATCTCCTGCCCCTCATCCTGCTCCAGTAGCTGCTCCAGATCCCCAAGGGCGGCCTGGTAGCCTAACTCACCCAGGGTGTTCACCGCCTCCAGCTGCAGGTCCCACCAGTCGTCCCAGCCCTCGGTAAAGCTGCTGGCCAGCCCTTGCGGGCGCTCCAGCAACAGGGGCTTAATGGCCTCCAATGCGGCCGCTGAGCCGATCCGGCCCAGCGCCTGCAACGCCGCCAGCTTGACCTCGCCATCGCCGTGCCAGGCCAACGCCTCCAGCAGGCCCGCAACGGCGCTATCATCTCCAATCTGCCCCAGCGCCTGCGCGGCATCGATGCAGAGATCGAGATCCTGGTCGCGCAGCTGCTCCACCAGCACCCCGGAGGCCTCCACCGCCTGCAACTCCCCGAGGGCGGCCGCCGCGCTACAACGGTCCACCTCATCACCCTGCTGCAACAGCCTAACCAGTCGCGCGACCACCCGCCCACGGCTCTCCACGTTCTTATTCATCGGCCCTCTGATCCTTGCCAGCCTTGCCCCGCCATTGATGGTAAACAGCGCCCTGTCCGGGTGACGCTGTCCGCTCACTCTACCCTAGCAGATTGGCGTAGTCGGGTAACGGCAATCTCAGCCAGCACCAGGGGCGATCTCCCCACAGCGCTGCCCGCATGACCCTGCTAGGCTGCTGCGGCCACACTCCAGCCACAGAGAACCAGGGAAGGTTTATGTCGCTCTCGATTGTATATACCCGGGCCCGGGTGGGGGTGGATGCCCCCCTGGTCACGGTGGAAACCCATCTCTCCAACGGACTCCCCTCGCTGTCAATCGTCGGGTTACCCGAAAGTTCGGTAAAGGAGGCCAAGGACCGGGTGCGCAGCGCGCTCCTCAACAGCGGCTTCCAGTTCCCCACCCGCCGTATCACCATTAACCTGGCCCCCGCCGACCTCCCCAAGGAGGGGGGGCGCTACGATCTGCCGATGGCGATCGGCATACTGGCCGCCTCGGACCAGCTGTCGGGGGTGGCGCTTGAGGGGTACGAACTGCTCGGCGAACTGGCCCTGTCGGGTGAGCTGCGCGCCTGCAGCGGAGCCCTAAGCGCCATGATGGCGGCGGAACAGGCGGGGCGCTGTATGCTGATCCCCGTCGCCAATGCCGCCGAGGGAGCGCTGCTGCAATCCCCTCGTATTCGCTGTGCTCCCCACCTGCTGGCCCTGTGCCGCGCCCTAACCGAAGGCCAGCCGCTGCCCCCCTGCCCGCCCCCTGCCATGGCCGATGGCCACCCGGGACCCTGCCTCAGCGACCTGGTGGGACAGTTCCAGGGACGGCGCGCACTGGAGGTCGCGGCCAGCGGTGGCCACAGCCTACTGCTCTATGGCCCGCCGGGTACCGGCAAGACCATGCTCGCCAGCCGCCTGCCCGGTATCCTGCCGGCGCTGGAGCGTGAGGAGGCGTTACAGGTCGCCAACCTCTACTCCATCGCCAGCGGTCACCCCCTGGCCCTGGGGCAACGCCCCTTTCGCGCCCCCCATCACAGCGCCTCTTCGGTGGCCCTGGTGGGCGGAGGCGGTAATCCGCGGCCGGGAGAGATCTCCCTCGCCCATCGCGGGGTGCTGTTTCTCGACGAGCTGCCTGAGTTTGATCGTCGGGTGCTGGAGGTGCTGCGTGAGCCGCTGGAGTCGGGGGAGATTGTGATCTCCCGCGCGGCCCGGCAGGTCACTTTTCCGGCCCGTTTCCAGCTGGTCGCGGCCATGAATCCCTGCCCCTGCGGCTACCGCGGAGACAGCGAACGCCCCTGCCGCTGCACCACGGCGCAACTGGAGCGTTATCAACAGAAGCTCTCCGGCCCGCTGCTCGACCGTATCGACCTGCAGGTAGAGCTGGGACGACTGCCCGCCAGCGCGCTGGCACAGCTTGATGCTTACCGGGGAGAGCCCTCAAGCGCCGTTCGCGACCGGGTCAGCGCCTGTCACCGGTTTCAGTTCGAGCGCCAGGGATGCCTCAATTCGGCACTGGATAACCGCAGCCTGATGCGGGTGTGCGCCCTCGAACCCTCCCAGAGCCGCCTGCTGGAGCGGGCGATTGAGCAGCTGGGGTTGTCGGGACGCGCCTACCACCGGGTATTGCGCATGGCCCGAACCCTGGGGGATATGGAGCAGACGGGGTCGCTGGAGGAGCACCACCTCAATGAAGCACTGGGATTTCGCCAGCTGGATCGCCCGCCGGGCTAAGGCCGGCTAGAGGCCGATCGACTCCAGGGCAACCTGGGGGTCGTTCAGCAGGCGACGGATATGGTCGTCGCTTTCGAGCAGGGTCATCAGGGCGTTCAGTGGGATCGGCTGGCTGTAGAGAAAACCCTGGATCTGGTCACAGGCTTCGCCCCGCAAAAAACCCACCTGGGAGAGGTGATCGACCCCTTCGGCCACCACCTGCAGGTTGAGCTTATGGGCGAGACTGATCATGGCCCGCACTATCACCTGGTTGTCGGTATTGGATTGCAGGTCGCTGATAAAACCACGGTCGATCTTCAGGGTCTGGATCGGCAACTGCTGCAGGTGGGAGAAGGAGGAGTAACCGGAGCCAAAATCGTCGAGGGAAAACTGGATACCCAGCTCATTGAGGGACCTCATCACCCCGCTCACCCGGGCCGGGTCCTGCATGACCGCAGTTTCCGTGAGCTCGAACTCCAGCCGCCCCATGTCCACCCTGGCCTCGTTGAGGATATGGATCAGGGTATCCTGCAGCCGCTCGTCGCGGAACTGGCGGAAGGAGAGGTTGACCGCCACGTGCAGGTCGCTATGCCCGGCGGCGGTGAGCACCCCGAGATCCTTGCAGGCCTGGTAGACCACCCAGTATCCGATCGGCACAATCAGCCCGCTCTCCTCGGCCAGCGGGATAAACTCCGCCGGTGACAGCAGGCCACGGGTGGGGTGTTGCCAGCGCACCAGCGCCTCCACCCCCACCAGCCGCTCGGTGGCCACATCAATGCGGGGCTGGTAGTAGAGCCTCAGTTCCTGCAGCCGGATCGCACGCCTCAGCTCCGCCTCCAGGTAGAGCTGCCCCATCGCCTCGACTTTCATCTCTTCGGTATAAAACTGGTAGCTGCTACCGAGCTGCTTTTTGGCCTCTTTCATCGCCAGCTCGGCGTTATGCACCAGCCCCGCCAGGTCGGTCCCCCCCTCGGGGTAACTGCTGATGCCGACGCTGCACTTGGCCGACACCAGGTGCTCGCCGATCTCGATCGGGGTGGCGATGGCATCCACCAGTTTCTTGACGGCCCGCAGCATCTCCGCCGAATTGGGCATGTGCTCCATGATGATGGAGAACTCATCCCCGGAGGTACGGGCCAGGGTATCGGTACGGCGCATGGAGGCCTGCAGGCGTTCGGTCACCTTGCAGATCAGCTGGTCTCCGGCCTCCTGACCGAAGGATTCGTTGACCTTGCGGAATTCGTCCAGGTCCACCACCAGCAGCACAAAGCTACTCCCATCGCGGTCGGCCCGGGCGATGGCGCGTTGCAGGCGGTCACGGAACAGAATGCGGTTGGGCAGATTGGTGAGGGGGTCGACCTGCGCCTGCTGGTCCATCTGCAGGCGGCAACGGTTCAGCTCACAGCTGTAGTGAATCACCCGTGCCAGCAGTTCGGCATTCAGGGCCCTGTCCGGCAGCAGGTCGACCACCTGGCGGTCGCTGTTGGTCAACGCGCTGTCGCCCCCCTCTCCCAGCAACACCACCGGGCAGGGATCGGCCATGGCATTGAGGGCGCTACCGAGGGCCTCAACCCCCTCCTGGCTGGTGGACTCATCCACCAGCAAGAGGTCGCAGTCAAACCCCTCCAGGTGCGCCAGGGCACCGGGTACCGAGGGACACCAGTAAAGCTGGCAATCGGTGGTGTCGACATGGCTGGCGAGCAGCTGTCGCAACAACAGAAACCGCTGCTGATCGGTGCTGATCAGCAGTAGGTTAAGGGAGGGACTCCCTGCGTCGCGATGAGGGGACAAACGACCACCTTTAGTTATCAAATGAGTTAAAAACTATCGTTCTGGCACTCCACGCCAGCTCCTGAGGAATCCATCCAAAGAAGACAACAGTACCGGATTAATTTAGTTTTTTTCAATACAAACAAGTCGATACAAGGGAAAAATAAATAAAATGTTAAATAACTAACGAAATCAAAGAGTCGAACTTCCCCTCCTCTACCCCTCACAGGTTCTGCTTTTCAGCGTCGCAACCTGTTAAAATATCGCGCCCTTCCCTTTGACCCGGACCGCCGTGAACCACCTTAATGAGCGCCAGCACCAGGCGGTGCACTATATCGATTCCCCCCTGCTGGTGCTGGCTGGTGCCGGCAGCGGCAAAACCAGTGTGATCACCACCAAGATCGCCTACCTGATCCAGCAGTGCGGCTTCAAGGCCAGCAACATCGTGGCCGTTACCTTTACCAACAAGGCGGCGCGGGAGATGAAGGAGAGGGTCGGCAAACTGGTGAAAGGGGCAGCCGCGCGTGGCCTGACGGTCTCCACCTTCCACAACCTGGGGCTCAATATCATCCGCAAGGAGCACCAGGCCCTGGGTTACAAGAGCACCTTTTCGATCTTCGATGCCCAGGACGCCCAGACCCTGATCGGCGACCTGATGCTCAAGGATGACCAGGGGGAGGAGGAGCAGACCGACCAGATCCAGCACATGATCTCCAACTGGAAGAACGACATGGTCACCCCCGAGCAGGCGCTGGCCAACGCCCGCGGTCCCAGTGAGCAGGTGGCGGCGCGGGTTTACCACCATTACGACCGTACCCTCAAGGCCTACAACTCTGTCGATTTCGACGACCTGATCCTGCTGCCGGTAAAACTGTTCCAGACCCGTCCCGACATCCTCGAGAAGTGGCAGAACCGCATTCGCTATCTGCTGGTCGACGAATACCAGGACACCAACGCCAGCCAGTACCTGCTGGTCAGGCAACTGGTGGGGCAACGGGCCCGCTTTACCGTGGTGGGGGACGACGACCAGTCGATCTACGCCTGGCGCGGGGCACGACCGGAGAACCTGGTGCAACTGAAGGAAGATTTTCCCTCTCTACGGGTGATCAAGCTGGAGCAGAACTACCGCTCCACCAGCCGCATTCTCAAGGCGGCCAACACCCTGATCGACAACAACCCCCATGTGTTCGAGAAGCGTCTCTGGAGTGAGCTGGGGATGGGGGAGGAGATCCGGGTGCTGCGCTGCCGCAACGACGAAGCGGAGGCGGAGCGGGTGGCGACCGAGATCGTTAGCCAGCGCCTGAAAAAGGGCACCCAGTATAAGGACTACGCCATCCTCTACCGCGGCAACCACCAGTCGCGCCTGCTGGAGCTGAAACTGCAGCACCACCAGATTCCTTATCACATCAATGGTGGCACCTCCTTCTTCTCCCGCGCCGAGGTGAAGGACATCATGGCCTACCTGCGGCTGCTGATTAACCGTGACGACGACAACGCCTTCCTGCGCATCGTCAACGTACCCCGTCGTGAGATCGGCCCCTCCACCCTTGAGAAGCTGGGTAACTACGCCAATGAGCGTCACGTCAGCCTGTTCGCCGCCATCGACGAGCTGGGGGTGGAGCAACACCTGGGGGGGCGCCACCTCGAAAAACTGCGCACCTTCTCCGAGTGGATCGAGGGCGTCTCCAAGCGCTGCTACACCGACGACCCCATCGCCGCGATTCGCGAGATGATCTACGACTGCGATTACGAAACCTACATCGCCCAACACTGCAGCAACGACCTGATTGCCGAGAAGCGGATGGGCAACGTCTGGTTCCTGCTGGAAGCGCTGCAGCAGACGTTGGCCAAAGCCGAGGATGAGGAGATGGGCTTCGAGGATGCCATCGCCCGCCTGGTGCTGCGGGATATGCTGGAGCGCCAGGAGGAGGAGGACGACGCTGACCGGGTGCAGCTGATGACCCTGCACGCCTCCAAGGGGCTGGAGTATCCTCATGTGTTTATGGTGGGGATGGAGGAGGAGTTGCTGCCCCATCGCACCAGTATTGAGGAGGACAATATCGAAGAGGAGCGTCGCCTCACCTACGTCGGCATCACCCGTGCCCGCCAGACCCTCACCCTCACCCTCGCCGGGATGCGCAAACAGTATGGGGAGATCTTCGACACTACCCCCAGCCGCTTCCTCGACGAGCTCCCCCCCGAAGACCTGATTCGCGAGGGCTGGGGTGAAACCGCCTCCCCTGAGCAGAAACAGGCCAACGCCAACAGCCACCTGAGCGCCATGCGCCAGCTGCTCAACCGCTAGGGAGCCTGCGAATAAGTATCACTCCAACGAGTGGTTGCGCAGGCAAGGGGCTTCCTGCTTGAATCGATCCACCTTTCTGTGGAGCCTATCGATGAGTATCTGGAAAACCCCGCTGACCCTCGAGCAACTGAACCAGCAGTCGGACAACACCCTGGTGAGCCACCTGGGGATCGAAATGACCGAGCTCGGCGATGATTACCTGGTCGGCACCCTGCCGGTCGACCCCCGCACCCACCAGCCCTTCGGTATCCTGCACGGCGGGGCCTCGGTGGTGCTGGCCGAAACCCTGGGCAGCACCGCGGCCAATCTGGCTGCCGACCCCGACTGCTACTGCGTGGGGCTGGAGATCAACGCCAACCACCTCTCCAGCATGCGCAAAGGGACCCTCACCGGTACCGCGCGGGCCATCCATGTGGGGCGCTCGACCCAGGTGTGGGAGATTCAAATGCACAACGACCAGGGCAAAGCGGTCTGCATCTCGCGCTTGACCATGGCGGTCCTGAAAAGGGAGGCCGGGGCCTGAGACCCCGGCCAGCGCTTATTGACCGGACTTGAGGCGGGTCCAGAGCCGGGTTTGCAGGCGCTCGATCTTGCGCAGTACCGGCCGGTGGATAAAGAGTTTGCCCATCACCTCAGGGGGCGGGAAGATGCCCTGGTCGGTGCGGATCGCCTCATCCACCAGCGCAATGGCAGCATCGTTGGCGGTGGCGTAGGCCACATAGTTGACAATACCCGCCATCACCTCAGGCTCCAGCAGGTAGTTGATCAGGCGATGGGCATTATCCGCGTTGGGCGCATCCTTGGGGATGCCGAGCAGGTCGAACCAGATCGGAGCCCCCTCCAAGGGGATGCTGTAAGCCACATTCACCCCATTGCCCGCCTCCTCAGCCCGGTCGGCCGCCTGTAGCACATCGCCGGACCAACCCACGGCAACGCAGGTGTCCCCGTTGGCCAGGTCGGTGATGTACTTGGAGGAGTGGAAATAGGTGATGTAGGGGCGTACCGACTGCATCAGGGCCGCCGCCTTCTCATAATCGCCCGCACTCAGGCTATTGGGGTCCAGCCCCAGATAGGTCAATGCCAATGGCATCATCTCGGCGGGGGAGTCCATAAAGCTGACGCCACACCCGGCCAGCTTTTCCATGTACCGGGGCTCAAACACCAGCGCCCAGCTATCGACCGGCGCGTCATCCCCCAGCACCGCCTTTACCTTGTCGACGTTGTAACCCAGGCCGGTGGTGCCCCACAGATAGGGTACACCATAGCGGTTGCCCGGATCGGTCACCTCCGCCAACTCGGCCATCAACTTGGGGTTGAGGTTTTTCAGGTTGGGGATCTTGCTCTTGTCCAGAGGCAGGTAGATGCCGGCCTGGATCTGCTTGGCCATGAAGTTGTCCGAGGGAACCACCAGGTCATAGCCGGAGTTGCCGGTCAGCAGCTTGGCCTCCAGTACCTCGTTGGCATCGAACAGGTCGTAGACCACCTTGATACCGGTGCGGGCCTCGAAATTGGCGATGGTGTCCTCGGCAATGTAATCATTCCAGTTGTAGACGTTGACCTGCGCCTCGGCCCAGGCAAGGGGCGCGGCCAGCAACGCGGGCAGCACCACGGCTCCCCATCGATAGAGTCTCTGCATGGTGTAGGTTTCCTTCGCTGTTTACCCAGGATCCGGGCCACTGGATGACCGCTTAAGTGGTCCGCCAAGTCCCCTTTCCAGACTAGTTCAAAGCGCGCCCCTGTCGACGCAAAATCAAAGCCGGCCAGAATAGCGCCCGGAATAAAAAGCGATCGTGCGCGCTCAAACCGGAAGTGCCGGTGGTGTACAGCGGCCCACCCATCCTTTGATCGCTCACACCATCCCTGGCTCCCGCGATCTACGACTGACAGGGATGTCAGGAGTGCCGATTGCGCAGGAGCGCAGCTATCGGCCCGCCCGTCCCTTGATCGCTCACGCCATCCCTGGCTCCCGCGATCTACGACTGACAGGGATGTCAGGAGTGCCGATTGCGCAGGAGCGCAGCTATCGGCCCGCCCGTCCCTTGATCGCTCACACCATCCCTGGCTCCCGCGATCTACCGTACATCCTGTACATAAAAAAACCTCCCGCCGGGGGACCGGGGGAGGTTTTATCGGTCGGTCCGGGTTTAGCGGGACAGGCCGCTCATAAACTCAATGGCAGAGCCGATTTCATCGTCGGAGCAGGCGCCACAGCCGCCACGGGGAGGCATCGCGTTGATACCATTGATGGCGTGGGCGAGCAGCTGGTCGAAACCGCCGGCCTTATCGGCACGGGCCTTCCACTCAGCGGTGTCACCCTGCTTGGGAGCACCCAGCACACCGGTTCCATGGCAAGCCGCACAGGCTGCATTGTAGACATCCTGGCCACTGCGCCCTGCCGCAGCGGTCGCCGCGCCACCAGAGGCACAGGCATCGCCCTGAACGCAGACCTCGCCCACAGGCTTGATTCGCTCGGCAATGGCTTCATCCGCCTGGCTGGCAGAAGTCAGCAGCAGACCGGCGATACAGAGTGCGCCAAAGGCACCTTTTTTCAACATCTCAATTGCTAAAGCCACGCAGCTTCCCCTCATCAATTTTAAAAGTGTTTGACCATTATTTGATCATATGGATTTTTTTGCAGGGGCGATTATAGACCATTCTCTACGCACCACAAAGCAGGCGGCTCAGAGGGTCACCACCCGTAGCGCCAGCAGCAGCAGGAACACCCCGGTCACCCGGTCGATCAACTGCGCCCGCGCCCGCAGGCGCTCCAGCACCGACCGGTGCGACAGCAACACAGCCACAAGGCAGTACCAGCCGCCATCGATCAGGGTGGGGGTCAACACCATCACTACCCCTACCCAGAACGGGGTATCCGCCTCCACAAACTGGCTGAAAAGGGCGACGAAAAAGATCATCAGCTTGGGGTTGAGCAGCGAGATCATCAACCCATCCCGGGCCGCCTGCCGCCAGTGCTGGCCGACGGAGCCAGTGCCCGACGGACCGATACTGCCCTCCGACCGAAGGGCCTTGATCCCCAGCCAGGCCAGGTACGCGGCGCCCCCCCACCCCAACAGCTGTTGCGCCAGGGGGTAGTGGGCAAAGAGCGCCGCCAGCCCGGTCACCGACAGCAGGGCGTAGCCTCCGACCCCCAGGGCATGGGCCACCCCCACCGCCATGCCGTGGGCCCGTGAATGGTTCAGGGTGTGGCGCAACACCACCGCCAGGCTCGGGCCGGGGGAGACCGCCCCCAACAAACAGACCCCCGCCAGTGCCAACCAGGCCGCCAGCGTCATGATGCCCCCTCCGCGATCGCCCCAACCCCGGGATTCAGCGCGCGCATAACCCCCTTCAGGTGAGGCCTGACCCCGGCCCCATCCTGCAACAGGAAATCCACGCCACCCTCACTCCCCACCTGCCAGCTCATCAGCGCCTCCCCCGGAAGAAACAGCGGGGTCTTGAACTCACAACTCACCTCCAGCGCCTCCCCCAGCTCGGCCACCGCGTCCTGCAGGCTGGTGATGCAGCGGGCCTTGCTCCACATGCCATGGATCAGGGCACGGGGAAAACCGAACAGGCGGGCACTCAGTCCAAACAGGTGGATGGGGTTATAGTCACCGGCAAGGCGGGCGTAGCGGCGACCCAGGTTGGCGGGTAACTCCCAGCGCCCGCGGCAGCCCAACGGACTCAGCCGGTCGGCGACACGAGCGGCCCGGGGGGCTGTGCGGCTACGGTAGAGGTTAACACTGCAACTCTCCCACACCCGCTCGCCTCCCTGCTCCAGCCGGGTACAGAGCTCGAATTCCAGCCCCCGCTCGGTCGGGTTCTGACCCTGCAGCCAGCTCTCCAGCTGCACCGGCGCATGGGGATTGATCGCCCTATAGGCCCGGATACGGTTACGCAGGTGTACCAGCCCCAGCAGAGGCAGCGGGAACGCCGGCACCGTGATCAGGCTTAACTGCAGGGGGAAGCTCAGCAGGTGAGGGTAACACAGTGGCACACCGGCATCGCCTTCGACACACTGGATCAGGCGGCGGTAGCGCTCAAGGTGAGCGGGGTTAATGCGAATCCCCTCCACCCGTACCCGGCCCGGCGGCAGCGGCTGCCCCTGATAGGGGGCTTTGCGGCGCAGCAGGATACGCGCAAGCAGTAGGGGCAGCGAGGGCATGCGGTCCAGTAGCACGGGGTGTGGGTCCTTCGGATGGGCTTGATTCAGGGCGCAAACGGTAACACAAAGAAGAAGCGGCTGCCCTCCCCCAGGCGGCTCTCGACCCCGATATCGCTGCCGTGGAGCTGCAGGATACGGCGACTGATCGCCAACCCCAGACCACTGTTGCCCAGTTTGCCGGTGGCGGCGTTGGTGCCCCGGTAGTGAGGCTCAAAGATACGGGGCAGCTCCTCGGCGGGGATGCCACGCCCACTGTCGCACACGCTCACCTCCAGCCCCCCGGGCTGGGCCTCGATCCGGACCCAGACCCGATCCCCTCGCTGACAGTGCCTGATGGCGTTATCCAGCAGGTTAGTCAGCACTCGCTCCAGCTTTTCGATATCCGCCATCAACTGCAGTGAGGGGTCGCGGGGCTCGACCGACAGCTCGATCCCGCGCTCCGATGCCTGCAGCGCCAGTTTCTGCAGCAGGTCCTGCACCAGCTCGGCGATCGCCACCGGCTCGGCATGCACCGCGCTGTCGGCACTGTCGAGGTGGGCCAGCTCAAACAGCTGCTCCACCAGCGCGCTGACCCGGTAGGCGTTGTCCAGCGCCACCCGGACCAGATCCGCCCCGTCGGCATCGGCGTGACGAATCTGCCAGGTCTCCAGGTAGCCCAACAGGGCGGCCAATGGGGTGCGCAGGTCGTGGGAGATGTAGGAGACCAGCTCGCGGCGCAGGGCATCACTGCCCTTGACCCTCAAGTACTGCTGCTCCAGCACCCCCACCAGCTCGTTGAAGGTCGCCCCCAGGCGCTCGATCTCGTCGGGGCTATCGGCGGACCACTGCCCGGGGGGCGGCACCACCTGCTCGAACCCCCGCTGCCGGTACTGGCTCATCTCCCGCGACAGCCGCCTGAGCGGCCGGGTCAGCAGGGCAAACAGCAGCAGGCTCACCACCAGGCCGAAGGCCAACGCCGCCAGTGCGCCCCAGACCCCCAGTTTGACGATGTGGCTCTGTTGCAAGAGCGCCATCAGATCGTCGTAGGCTTCTCCGCCGATGATGATATAGAGGTAACCCAACAGGCGCTCCCCGTCGCGAATCTCGGCGGCCGAAAATACCTTACGTCGCGCCACTGAGCGGGGATCGTCCCCTTTGATCGGGAGCATACGGCTCGCGGACAGAAACGCCTGGATCGGCTCCAGGCTGAGGGTCCGTCTTTTGATGCGCGCATCATCGGCTGAGTAAGTGGTCACTTCCCCCGCGGGGTCAAGCAGGTAAAACTCGAAACTTGGACCCAGGATCATCATCGAGTGGAAGCGCTCGCGCAGGGCGACCCGGTCGACCTCCCCCCCCTTCACCAGGGGGTAATCCTGCACGATGTGGCGGGCCAGGTCCCTATGCAGACGCTGCTCCACTTCATCCTGGTAAGTACGGCTGAGCTGCTGGGCCAGGGCCATCATCAGCACCACCAGCAGCAGAAAGCTCGCCAACAGGGCCAGCGACAGCTTGCTGTAGAAGGTGGCGAAGCGCTTCAGCATGGGGGCCCCGGCGCATCGCACAGCTTGTAGCCCACCCCCCACACGGTGAGCACATAGCGGGGCTCGGAGGGAGTCGACTCCAGCTTGTTGCGCAGGCGGTTAATGTGAGAATTGACGGTGTGTTCGTAACCACTGTGCTGGTAACCCCACACTCCATCGAGCAACTCGGTACGGCTGAATACGGTCCCCGGCTGGCTCGCCAGATAGAGCAGCAGGTCAAATTCGGTCGCGGTCAGCTCCACCTCCTGCCCCGCCATCTCCACCCGCCGCCGGAGAGGGTCGATCGACAGCTGCCCGATCTTGATCGGCTGCACCTCGGCATCGTCGCGCTGGCTGAGCATCTCTACCCGACGCAACAGCGCCTTGACCCTGGCCTGCAGCTCACGAACCGAAAAGGGTTTTGTGAGGTAGTCGTCGGCCCCCATCTCCAACCCCACGACCCGGTCTGCCTCCGAGTCGCGGGCGGTCAGCATCAGTATGGGCAGGGTTCGCCGCGCTGAGCGCAGGCGGCGGCAGAGTTCGAGGCCGTCGATACCCGGCAGCATCAGGTCCAGTACCAGCAAGTCGTAATCGCCCGCGAGGGCACGCTCCAACCCCTCGGTCCCATCGGCGCAGCTGTCGACCTCGTGGTTGGCATCGGCCAGGTTCATCGCCACCAGTTTGTTGATATCGGGATCGTCCTCGATCACCAGAATCCGTTTTGTCATGCCGCCCTCAGGCCGGTGGATTGGGAGGTCCCCGCGGGGCCCTTAGCCACCAGTATGGTTTAGACCTGAGGGGAAGTTATCACGATTCTGTCACGAGATGTCATGATTCCATAAAACCGTACGGCCACCCCTTTCCCCCGCCCCACCGCTTGTGCACACTGGTTACTAACGGGCCAACCTGAACCTGCCCGTAACAGGAGATCCAGCATGAAACACCTTATCAGCCTCGGCGCCGCCGCCCTGCTTGTGCTTGCCGGCAGCGTCTACAGCACTTCGCACCAGTCCAGCGGCCAGGGGATGGACGCCAGCATGGCGGGCCAGGGCGCAGTTGCCACCTTTGCCGGTGGCTGCTTCTGGTGCACCGAATCCACCTTCGAGAAATACCCGGGTGTCACCGAGGTGATCTCCGGCTACGTCGGTGGCCATGTGGACAATCCCACCTACAAGCAGGTTTCCAGCGGTAAAACCGGCCATGTAGAAGCCGTGGAGGTGTACTACGATCCGGCTAAAATCAGCTACGACGACCTGCTGCAGATCTTCTGGCGCGAGATCAACCCCACCGATGGCGGTGGCCAGTTTGTCGACCGCGGTTACCATTACCGCCCCTTTATCTTCGTCCATAATGACGAGCAGCGTGCAGCCGCCGAGCAGTCGGTAGCCCAGATGAATGCCTCCGGACGCTACTCCAAGCCGATCCTGCCGGACATCGTGCGCAACCATGAGCGCTTCTGGCCTGCGGAGGAATACCACCAGAACTACTACGCCACCAACCCGATCCGCTACAAGTTCTACCGCTACAACTCGGGCCGCGACCAGTACCTGGAACAAACCTGGGGAGAAGAGCTCAAATACACTCCGGGACAGATGATGAAAACCGGTGCCATGAAGAGCGAGTCCATGGGCACAATGCCGATGGCATCACCAGCAAAAGGTAACCTGACCATGAGTGACTTTGAGCAGTTCACCAAACCCGACGAACCGACCTTACGCCAACGCCTGACGCCCCTGCAGTTCAAAGTGACCCAGGAGGAGGGTACCGAGCCCCCCTTTCGCAACGAGTTTTGGGACAACAAGCAGGCGGGTATTTATGTCGATGTGGTGAGTGGAGAGCCGCTGTTCTCCTCCCTCGACAAATACGACTCCCAAAGTGGATGGCCCAGCTTCACCCAGCCCCTGCATAAAGAGCTGATCGTGGAAAAAACGGACTTCAAGCTGATCATGCCCCGCACCGAACTGCGTAGCCGCTACGGCGACTCCCATCTGGGCCATGTTTTTGACGACGGCCCCGCCCCCACGGGCCTGCGCTATTGCATCAACTCGGCGGCGCTGCGCTTTATTCCCAAGGAGCGCCTGGCAGAGGAAGGGTACGGCCAGTACAGCCACCTGTTCCAGTAACGAGTCTGTAAAAACCTGAGTCAGTGGCATTCTGTGCAACCTGTAACAAGGTCAACAGAGTGCCACTTAAGGGCTCGCTAGATGCTCCCTACGGACCAGTCACAGGGCAGCTGTAACCGATATCTCCACCTTTAACTCCGGACTCGCCATAGCGGCCTCAACACAGGCTCGGGCGGGTGCGTAGCCCTCGGGTACCCACGCATCCCATACCGCGTTCATGGCGGCAAAATCCTCCATCGATTTTAGATAGACCGTGGCGCTCAGCATTTTTTCGCGGCTACTGCCCACCGACTGCAACAGCTCATCGACCTTGGCCAGCATGGTTTGGGTCTGATGGGTAATATCAGCACTCCGATCTTCAGCCACCTGGCCACAGAGGTAAACCGTCTGGTTGTGGACAACAATTTTGCTCATGCGAGCACTGGTTTGATAACGATCAATAGACATAATAAGTACTCAATTGGAAATGTTTTGGGGATTTTAAAGACACAGTATCCGGATCACTTTTCTGCGACCTCTCCCGCGCCATGATGAGAGGATTGGGGGGCCATTGTTGCGAGTTCCCCCAGGGTGACGGGCTTAATCGGAGCGCGCACCCGGTAATACCCCACCTCTTCAATCGGCAACTGGTGCACTTCGGCGATCAACTGCGACACGGTCAATCCGCATAATCGGCCCTGGCAGGGCCCCATGCCGGCACGGCTAAACGCCTTGGCCTGGTTAGGTCCGGCACAGCCCTGGCCAGCAATACGGCGAATCTCTCCGGCGCTAACCTCTTCACAACGGCACACAAGCGTTTCATCCGCCGGATGTAAAAACTCAGCGGCGGGCCGGTACAGGCGGTCAAGAAAGGGGCGTATAGCCAATTGCTGATCAAGCTGGCGGCGCAGCCCCCGCGCCTGCTCGTCTCGTTCACCCTGGTTGATTCGCCCCAACCGGTGGATTATGGCGCAGGCGCTCAGGCGCCCTTGCAGCTCTGCCGCCAGAGCCCCCCCGATACCGCCGCCATCACCAGCGATGTAGATGCCGGCCATGGAAGACTCGCCCCATAGGTCACAGCGGGGCAGCCAGCACTGCTGTTGCTCACTCCAGAAGTGCTCCAAGCCCATGGAGCGGCTCAATTGAACATTGGGCACCACACCCTGGTGAACCAGTAGTGTTTTGCATACGCGGCTATAGCGGCGGCCGCGATGGCTATATTCAACACGCTCCAGTTGCCCGTCTGAACCGGTGAGGGCCTGTAATTGACGGACATTTTTGATCAGTGGCACACCCGCCTGTCGCAACTCGGCGAGTAACCGGACCCCCTTCAGCAAATATCGCCATCCGCGCAATGCACCGCCAAGCTCTGCCAGGGCTTCGCGGTAGTGGCTGCCGGGGGTCGTATCCAGCACCGCCTCTACCGGGACGCCGGCACGCACCAGCTGGCAAGCCACCAGCAACAGCAGCGGACCACTACCGGCGATGACCACGGGAACGGCGGGGGCCAGGCCGCTGGTCTTAAACATAATCTGGGCGGAACCACAGGTCATTACACCGGGTGCGGTCCAGCCCGGGAACGGAACCGGTCGCTCCTGTGCTCCAGTTGCCAGTAGCAGGGCATCGAAGGTTAATCGGTGGCTACCGCCGTCGACAGAGAAACAGAGTTGGTCCGCTTCCGCCTCCCACACACTGGCTCCACGAATATGGTCGATAGAGCAGCGCTGGAAGCTGTCTACCAGCTTCTCGCCGTAGTAATAGTCGGGACCAAGGATCTTGCGATCACGCAGGGCAGGGCTGCCCACACGCCGATAAATCTGGCCTCCGGCGGTCTGTTGCTCGTCGAGCAGGGCGACTCTGAGGCCAGCCCTGGCTGAGTCAATGGCGGCCGCCATACCCGCAGGGCCAGCGCCGACGATCACCAGGTCGTAATGTGATTCGGTCATGCGCTACACTCCGGGATATCACGGGCACCCCGTTGAAAGCTGACCTTCATGCCGTCAGTCACCAGGATCATGCAGCCCTGGGTGTTTGGTTGGCCATCAATCTCCATCAGGCACTCGAAACACACGCCCATCATGCAGTAAGGCGCCCGCGGGCTGCCTGACACGGGTGTGGTGCGTGTCGGTCCGAGTCCAGCCGCTAATACCGCGGCCGCCACGCTATCGCCGGCACGCGCGGTAACGGCCTGCCCCTCGACCCAAATCTCAACCGCGTCAGCCGGGTTTGCCGGCAAGCGCTTAAACGCTGAATCGCTGGCCATGAAAAGTCTCCAGTGAAAATTCGTCAGGTTGCTGTCCGTTCTCGATCCAGGTCGCAATCGGACCGGCATGGGCTGCCGCCAGGGTGACGCCACTGTGGCATGTCACCAGGTAAGCGCCAGGGTACTGTTCGGACTGTTGATAGATGGGATAGCCATCCGGCGTCATAACCCGCAACGCTCCCCAGGAGCGTACCAGCCGAACCTGCGCCAACAGTGGGAACATACGTACCGCACGGGCGGCGATAGCGGCCAGTACGTCGGTAGTGGTGCCACAATCAAAGCCGACATCCTCCTTTGAATCGCCGCACTGTATGGTGCCTTCGGCCGTTTGGCGGACGTGGCCGGTAGGGTAGTCGAGAAAGTGGCGTACCCTTTCAGCAATCAGCACCTGGCCGCGGTTGGGTTCAAGGGGTGCGAATAACCCGACCTGTGGAGCCAAGGCTTTGTTGCCCAGCCCTGCGGCCAGTACCACCTTGGAGCACCCGATCCGGTGGTCTCCCGCCAGGACTTCAAAGCCGCCGTTAACCGGGGTAATACGGGAAACCGGGCCACAGGTGAGCAACTGGCCACCGCGTTTCAGGAATCGCTCCACCATCGCCCGCAGCAAAAAGAGCGGGTTGACGTGGCCGTCTTCCGGCCCCCAGGTCGCGCCGGCCACGGTGGGACCGATCTCCCTGACCCTGGCTTTCAGTGCACTGTGATCCAGTACCTCAAAGGGATAGTCACCACCGAGGGCGTCGCGCATCGAACTGAGCATCTGCTGGCGCTGCTGCAACTCCTCTTCGGTGAGGCAGATGTAGAGCCCACCCACCTGTGATAGCTGTATATCGATACCGGTAGCATCGGTCAGGCCGTCGGCAAATCGGCGCCACTGCCTGGCGGATTGGCGAGTCAGGCGGGCGTAGTCAGGGCAGCTGTCGCCCTTGCCTTGAACCCACACCAAACCAAAGTTACCTCGCGAGGCACGAAGGGCTATGTCACCCTCATCAATGACTGCGACTTGTCGGCCATGATCCTGCAGACCCAGCGCGACCGCCAGACCGACCAAACCACCACCGATAACCGACACGTCGGCATCCGTGCAGCCAGGTGTCAATCCTGCGTTCATGGTCTTCTCTCCAAAGGGGTATCACTCGGCCTGCAACGGGGCCTGAATGCCGGTCGCCAGGAAGCGGCCGGCAGGTTGGTTCAGGGTGCTGATCAGTTGGCAGCCTGGTCCAGGATGCTCTGTCCCCAGTCGGCACCCACATCCTCAAGGATCTGTGGCCAAACGTCAGTGCGCACCTTCTGGGCCGTGGCTTCCAGCTCGTCGTCTGTCAGGCGAACGATGGTGGCTCCGTTATCAGCCAGTTTCTGCTCGTAAGCGGCTTGGTCCGACTTGGCGCGCTCCCATCGATTGGCTTCGAATGCCAGGGCGGCCTGTTGCAGTGCCTGGCGATCATCTGCGTCCATGTCAGCCAGCGTTTCCGAGTTGATGATCATGTACCACACCTCAAAGTGGGTGTTGATCGGAATGTAAGTCTTGGTCACATCACGGAAGGAGGCGTAGTAGCCTTCTGCACCGGAGCCGATGACACCATCGACAACACCGGTTTGTACGGCAGTGAAGGCTTCAGAGAAGGGGATGGGGGAGCTGATGTAACCCAGAGCGTCGCCGGTCAGCTGGAAGCTCTTGATTCCGGGAACGCGCACTTTGATCCCTTTGGCCACGTTGGGGTCACCCGCAGCTACGGCCTCACGGTTGAGGGCGATACCGCCGAAATAAACCGGATAGGCAGCCAGCATCGTAATATCCTGCTTGGCGTACAGCTCCTTCATGGTGTTGTAGATCGCCCCGTTGGGACCGTAAATCTTACGTGCCTGCTCCCAGTTGCCGGCGATATAGGGGAAGGAGCTGATTTGCATCTTACGGTCAGCCGCGGCAGCCGCAGGCTGGACCGCCATATCAATCGCGCCCACAGAAATACGTTCCTGGACGGAGGTGTAATCACCCAGCGCACTGGCGGCATAGATCTTGATTTTGAGGTCGCCGTCAGTGGCTTTATTGACTTCACTGGCGAACGCGTTGATCTCCTGGTCAATGATCGCGCCCTGGGGACGAACATGACTGATTTTCAACGTTGCCGCTTCCGCGACTGCAACAGCACCCAGGCTCAGTGACAGCGCCAGTGCCAGGTTCTTGGTTAAAGAATTATGCATGGTCTTCTCCTCTTTATTTTAATATTCCACAGTGGAATGTTTTGTCATTGCTCTTAGTACCCCATCATTTGAGGGATAAACTCGGACAATTCCGGCCAGATCAGCACAAGCGCTACCACCGGCAGGTAACCAAACAGCAGAAGCAGCATGGCCGGCTTGATGATCTCGGTGAATTTCACATTACCGATACGCGCACCCAGGTAGAGGATGCTGGCGTAAGGAGGGGTGACCCCTCCCATGGCGGTTGTAACGCCCATGATGGCGGCAAACTGGATCGGGCTGACCCCCAGCGCTTCCATCAGTGGCATCAGCAGGGGCGCGGTCAGAATGATGGCGGTAATATCGTTAACGACCATGCCGATCAGGAACAGGAACAGCGTTACCAGCAGGAGCAGCAGGGTCTTGTCGGTCGTGATCTCAAAAATCGCCTCAACCAGCGCCTGAGGAATATCTTCCATGACGAAGATCTGGCTCAGCATCAGGCTAAACAGGATCATGATCAGGATGGCACCGACCGCGGTCGCTGACTCTTTGCCGGACTCCAGGAACGATTGCCAGGTGAGCCCTTTATAGATCATAAAGCCCACCGGCAGGGCGTAGATGACCGCCACCGCAGCGGCTTCGGTGGGCGTCATCACACCACCGTAGATACCACCAAGAATGATGACCGGCATCAACAAAGCGGGGATCGCGTGGACCGTGTTGCGCCCGGCCTGCTTCATCATTTCACCGAACTCGATCTGCTGATCCAGCACCAGCGGGAACTTCCGCGCCATCACCAGGTTAACAATGGCGAAGTTGATCATGATCAGCAGACCAGGCCCGAGGGTGGCCAGGAAACTGGCCAGAATGGAAGTTTCGGTGACCCATCCAAACACGATCATGGTTACACTCGGCGGGATCAGCAGCCCCAGTACCGAGGAGTTGGCGATCAGCGCGGTGGCATAAGCCCGGGGATAGCCCTTGCGTTCCATCTCCGGGATGAGCAGCGGGCCGATGGCGGCAATGCCGGTCAGGCCGGAACCCGAGATAGCACCGATAATGGCGCAGCTGACAGAAGCCACCACTCCGAGGCCACCGCGGACACGGCCGACAAAGACGTTGACGAACTTAAGCAGGCTGGCGGCGATTCCACTGACACTCATGATGGTACCGGCAAACACGAATAGCGGTATCGCCAATAGCACCGGATTGGTGAGCTGACTAAACCCCCACAACATCATCCCCTTCATGGTGGCGTCGCCGACCAGCGTCATCACCATCAGGCCGGCGCCAAAGCAGTACGGTAGCGGTACACCGAGGCTGAGCAGGAATATCAGCACCAGAAACGCAAGGAGGGCAATCTCAACCATGACTCTTATCCTCGCTCCGTTCTAGCACCTTGAATTCGTCTAATTCGCTGGTGTGGGGGTGTTCGTGATCAATCGGGGTGTCCAGTCCGGCTCCGCCCCTGAGCAGCGCGCGCAGGTGACCCAACAGGTGCCAGGCGGTGTACAGGGTCATCAGCAGCAGGCCGAAAAACAGGGCCGATTCGTAGATGAGCGTGGGCAGGTAGAGGGTCGGGGTTTCCTTGTCGACACGCAGCGCATAGCGGAAGTAGTTCCATGCCCAGCTGGTCAGCCAGATGGAGATCACCAGGCTGCAGGTCTCCGAGACCACCAGCAGAATATGGCGAGCCCGCTCTGTGCTGAGAAAGATCTCCAGCACGTTAGCTCGGATCTGGGTATCTTCACGCGACGCGTTGACTGCGCCCAGGATATAGAGCCAGAGAGTAGGAATCATCGCCACCTCCTCTAACCCCATAATCGGTGTTTCAAAGACATAGCGAGTGATCACCTGTAGGAACTGAAAGCCCGCTACAGTGCTGATCAACGCCGCTAGCGTATAGCGAAAAAGTTTCTCCATGTTCTTATCTCTTTTAACGGAGTCTTTAGAGGCCATCTACGCAGAGAAAGCCTTCGTTTGATAGGGAATTAGTTTGGATCCCGGATCAAATAACATCAAATCGTTTGTTTTCTGTAGTTAATAACATCATGCTATAAACTTTCTGCCGTTGGGCAGCTTGTTTCTAACGAAAGGTCAGCACATGGCACGGATCAGTTTCAGACAGGTGGAGGCCTTTCGAGCCGTGATGATTGCCGGCACCACCACCGGAGCCGCTGAGATTCTCTATATATCCCAGCCTGCGGTGAGTCGTTTGCTGAGCGATTTTGAAGAGAGCGTCGGCGTTCAACTGTTTGAGCGGCAAAAGAAGCGCCTGATCCCCACCCCGGAAGCGACCATTCTGTTCGAAGAGGTGGAAAAGTCTTTCGTAGGCATGGAAAAACTGGCGCGTACCGCTGAAGAGCTGAAAGTTTTTCACCGGGGTACCTTGCGGATTGTCTGCATGCCGGCGCTGGCTCAAGACTTTCTACCCGGCGTAGTGAGCGAGTTTATGGCTGACCATGAAGGGGTCGCGATCACGCTACAGGTCCGCAGCTCCCAGCAGGTGGCCGACTGGATCGCCAACCAGCACTTCGATATTGGGATTTCGGCTATAAAGGTTTCCGACCCCGCCATTGAAGTACGTAGCCTGGCCAGCAGCTCACTGCTGTGTGTTCTACCTCCGGCTCATCGACTCGCTGATAAAGCACTGATCTTGCCGGAGGACCTGGAGGGCGAGCAGTTTGTCTCCCTCGGTACCGAGCAGAGTGTGCGCTACAAGGTTGACGAAGTGTTTGATAAGGCGGGTGTTCAACGCAAGTTGTTGTTTGATACCCAGGTATCCCACGTAGCATGCGCCTATGTTTTGGCTGGAGGTGGCGTCTCCCTGGTTGATCCGGCAACGGCAATCCACTATGCCAAGCTGGGGCTAATCGTTAAGCCTTTTGAACCCGCCATCACATTTAACTACAACATTCTCTACCCAGTGACTCGCTCCCAGTCTCAATTGGGTAAAGAGTTCACCCAGCTGCTGCGGCAGAGGCTAAAGCAACTATCGGACAGCTCTGACGGTTTGTTTCAGATAGATGCCTAACCCAGGCTTACACCGCGTGAAAAAATAACAGGGTCAAAAAAATGCCCCACGGGACTCAACCTGTGGGGCATTTTTCATTCACACACCCAAACTACAGCGCGCTTGCGACCAACCCCTTCGGGCGACGCGATGGGAGGTGTCTGTAGCGCCTAATCCGCCGAGGAGAGCAAGCCGGTCAGAGCCCGCGCGTGCTGCAGGGCTTCCAGCCCTCGGTCGGTCAGGTAGCCGCCGTCGTGGCGGTCAATCAAACCCTTGTCGTACAGGCTCTGGGCGGCTTGCACCAGCTCCGGGGCGGCGTCGTGGTGCACCTTGATCCCCTCCTGGAGACTGTCCGGGCTGAACTGCATCAGTACCCGAATCTCTTCAAACAGCGTTTGTGATAATGACATAGCGACTCCTAGAATTGCTCAAGATAACCCAAACCCCGGTTTGGGAGGCTGCTGATCCGACAGCGCGAGCCACCCCCGCACCAGGCGGTAGATAAACCAGATGCCCACTATCCCCATCAATATCCAACCGACCACCAGCAGTATCGCCATGCCGCCGATAATAAACCAGAGCAGAGCGAACAGTGCGCTACGCAACTGCCAGCGGGCGTGGATGCGGGCGAGATCGCTGTGGAATTCAGCCTTCCACAACACATTGAAGAGCAGGCCGGCAAAAAAGGTGATACCCACAAAGAAAGAGGCCGCATAGAGCGCGTAGATAATGGTCAATCGACGACTCTCATCCGCGCTGAGCGGCGTCATAACCCGACTGAGGTCGGCGGGAAATTCGGGAGGACTCTGTTCGCTCATAGGGCTATTAATACTCCGGCGGGGACCGATTCACTGTAGCAGCGGGTGAGTGCCCCTGTCACGCCTTCAAGTGCCAGACCGGTGATGGTGCACAGTTTCACACACCCACCCCCAAGCGGCGGCGGTGCGCACCAAAACGTTAACATATATCAAAGCATGCTTGCCCTCAGCGGCCCTATAGTGTGAGCAATGCTTGGTAGTGGCGGTCAGGGCAGAGCCTGCGGGAGACAGGCCAACAATTCACACAGGAGGATGTGATCTATGGAGAAGCTGGCTTGGAGCAGCGAACTGGAGACAGGCATCGATATCATCGACGAGCAGCACAAGCGAATCGTCGGTTACATCAACCAGTTACAGGACGCGCATGAAAATGGAAACCGGGAGGCGGTGGGAGACGTCCTCAACGAGGTCGTTGACTACACCATCTCCCATTTTGCCTTTGAAGAGGCGCTTATGGAGCAGGCGAATTACTCCTTCTGCGCCCCCCACAAAAAGGTTCACGAGCTCTTTATCAGCCGTGTAGATCGTTTCTGCAAACGCTACGAAGCGGGCGAGGATGTCGCCGAAGAGCTGCTCACCACCCTGCAAAAGTGGCTCCTCAATCACATCAAGAACGAAGACGGCGATTACGTCGACGCGGTGCAGGACTACGAGCGCCGCATGCGCCATGAGCACCAGGGATGGCTTTCCCGCTCACTGCACCGTTTTTTCGGCTAGAGTCCAGCACCCGCCCCCAGCCATCCTGCAGGGGCGGACACTGAGTCCCTAGTGGGCCGCCTGGGCGGTGGCGCTGCGTACGCAATTGCGCCCTTCACGCTTGGCCTCGTAGAGCGCTCCATCGGCCAGGGCAATAAAGGCGGCGGCATCGACCGGCTTGTGGTCGCGTGCACTGGAGACGCCAATACTGATGGTGACCTGCAACCCGTCCACCACCGTCGCCGCAATATCCGCGCGCAGGCGTTCGGCCAGGACCATCGCCCCCTCCATTGAGGTATTGGGCAGAATAATGAGGAACTCCTCACCGCCATAGCGGCAGGGGAAGTCGAGGCTGCGACTGACCCGGCGCATCTCCCTCGCAATCACCTGCAGTACACGGTCACCCTGGTCATGGCCATGTTCATCGTTGAATTTCTTGAAGTGGTCAACGTCAAACATAAGGATGCCGAGTTCGGTTCCATAGCGGTAGGAGCGCTCCAGCTCCGCCTTGAGGGTCTCATCGAGGAAGCGGCGGTTGAACAGCTTGGTCAAACCGTCGGTGTTCGACAGGGCCCGCAACTCCTCCTCCAACTTTTTCTGGTTGGTGATATCCCGCAGCATGGCGGAGGAGCCGACCACCTGCCCCTCTGGATTACGAATGGTCGCGATGGAGGTGCTGAGCAGTCTTCCCTTGTACTCATAAATGATCGGCTCCAGGGTCTGCTCCGACAGTTTCAGCCAGGAGGCCATCAGCGCCTCGTTGTCGAACACCTGCATAAAGCCCTCCTCCACAATCTGGGCATGGCTTTTCTGCAACAGGTATTCCGCAGCCGGGTTCACCAATACCACCTCGCCGAGGGCGTTGGTGACCACGATCCCCTCCTGGGCGCTGAGAATGATGGTGGTGAGCTTGTTCTGCTCATGGTGTAAACCCAGGTAGGTGGACTGCAACTCGCTGGACATGCGGTTGAAGCTTTTCGCCATGGAGCCCAGTTCATCTTTGCCCAACACCGGCACCTTCTGGCTCATATCCCCTCGGGAAACCGCCTCCATCGCCTCGGTCACACGGTGAATCGGCTGCACAATGGAGCGGCGCACCAGCCACCAGGTCACCAGCAGGATGAAAGTCACCACGATAGCCAGTACCGCCATCGACTGTTGCCAGGCCTTGGTGATATCCGCATCCACCCGCGCCAGGGTGGAGGTCAGCTTGATGACGCCTCGATACTGCTGGCTGTCACCGTGGCACTTGTGACACTGGTTTTTATTTTCGATGGGCACCAGGTAGGTCAGGAAACGCTCTCCGCTGGCAGCCACATCGTAATAGCGAACCATCTCCCCTTTTTGTAGCACCTCTCTCAACCGCGGGTTATCGGCAGCGTAGATCGGCACCTCGATCTCCTCATCACGGGGAAAGAAATCCTCTTCGCCCCGGTAGAGGTTAACGGCACTGATGGTGGTGTTATCGCGGAAGGCTTCCAGCCCATTGGTGCGCATGATACGGAACTCATGCACCTCGGGTATGGACCTGAGACTGTTGGCGAACGCCTGGGCGATATCGGCATAACCCGCCAACATCACCGTTTCCAGCACCCTGATCAGGCTGCCGGTCATTTTGTTCGCCGCCTCTTCATTCTGGGCAATGATGCTCTCGCGCTGTTTCTCTGCATAAAACAGGGCCATTGCCACCAGACCGGCAATGACGACGGCCCCCACCACCACGATAATCCGGTGGCCGATTTTTCTGAATATCACCCCATCACCTCCAGCATCGAGGCGCTCTCCCGGGCCTATATACAGCACGAAAGTTTGCCCCTAAGGCTCAATGGTCAGAGTGCCGTGCATCCCCCGGTCGACATGGTCATCAATGGTACAGATCACCTGGTACTCTCCCGGGGTTACCGGCACAAAATAGAGATCCAGCTTGCCACCCTTGGGCATCACTTCCAGCGCCAGAAAGTAGGGTGCCTTGATCTCACCATCCTTATCCGACTGTACCTTGCGGGTAGCAATATTGCGAAAGAAAGATTCGGCGGTGAAGTAATGCTTCTTCTTACCCTTGTTGACCAGTTCCAGTTTGTAGGGCTGGCCGGCTTTAAAACGCAGATCGCTGGGTTTGTAGAATAGCTTGTCTCCCTGCTCACCGATGGTGACCCGGACCGTTTCCATCGTCTCCCAATTGGTCTTGCCGACAATCTCCGAGGCGTTGGTGATGTAATCAGCCGCTCCGGCTAGCGCCGACAGTCCCAGCAGCAGTACCGACAATCCTGTTTTAACCATTGCGTTCACGTTGCTCTCCTTGTTCCTTCGTCCGCGCAGGACGAGGCTGTTGTCAATTTCGCAGGCGTAACCATATTGCAGTCGCTCGGTCCAATATAGCACCCATTGGCAACAGCATGAGAACTGTGACTAAAATCACAAACCCACCAGGCCATGCTCAGGATTTGGGGGAACGCCACTCCCAACGCACCACCTCGCCAAAGTCATCATACACAGGCACTTTGCGGGGGCTGCGGTCGGCTTTGCGGGGCATTTTAGGGGTGCGGTGCTGCTGTCGCTGGCGGCGGCGCTCATCGATCGCCTGGGTGACGTGCAGCAGCGACTCCCGCTTGGGAGCCGGAGGGCCGGGCGCGATCTTGCGCCCCAGTCCCGGTGGCAACTCCCCCGGCGCAATCGCTGACTGGCCGCGGGGGATCTGGCGCACCTCCCCGCCACCGGAGAGGAACTCCTCCATCTCCTTCTGCAACTGCTGGCGTACGTCCTGTTTGCTGGGCGGGTGTTTCACGGGGTTCTCGAGTTAATTTCGCGTCAACCGGTTAGCATACTACCGGGAACCCTCCCTGCCCAGCAGAGGGGGGGGCTGCCATGAAAATACAAAGGGTCTACACTCAATGTTGAGTGTTGTACGAGGTTTTTCCCATGGACTCACGCCTGAATCCCATGCAACTGCAATGGCTGCAGTTTTACCTGCACGGTGGCGAAGATAACCGCGGTCGTACTCTGGCCCATATCCGTAGCCAGCGTTTCAGCTGGCTGGAGGGAACCCACGACTATGTGCAGTGGTTATTTCCCCTGCCCGAGGCCAGCGGTGCCAACCAGCAATCGCCCCTGCTGACCCCGGCACTGGCCCGTCGCTTTATGGCCCACCCCAACGCCGAAAGTGAACTCTTGACCTCCCTCGACTGCATCGCCCATTTCTGGGGAATAGTCCGCCGACAGCTGCACTTCAGCCCCAACGAACTGGCCGGGGAGCAGGAGCCGCTCTGGTGCTGCCCGGCCAGCCACAACCAGCTGCGTATCAGTCGGGTACTGGGTTGCCTGAGCTGCCTGGGGCAGGTGCCCATCGCCTATGAGCTGTTCAACTACCTGGTCAACCGCCTGCGCCAGCACGGGCTCGATCCCGCCCAGCTGGAGGCCGTACCCTACTGGAAGGGGGCCAGCACCCGGGAGCCGCTGCTGCCCGACTGCGCCCCCAGCATCGAAGAGATCGAACTGAGCCTGCCCCGCTAGCGGGCACATCAGGGGGAGGCGGCGGCCGCTCTCTTGCAATATTCCTGCGCCCGCTGCGGATCATCCGCCTCCACCAGGGGCTTATCTGTGCGGGAGCACGCAACGCCCGCCAGTCGCTCGCTCAACTGCTGCCATTTGATCGCCATCGCCTCCCCCACCCGGAACTCCGGCAGGGACGGGGGCAAGCTCTCCTGCCGCTCGCGCTCCAGGATCGAGCGCTGGGCCTGCCGCATGGCCTTGATGAGCGAAAACTCCTGGCTGAGCTGCTCACGGAAAAGAGCGTTACCGAAATAGGTCATGTCATGGTCGTTACCGCAACCGAAGGAGGTGCGGTCCGCCGCCGCTGCCGCCGCCACAAAGCGACTCTCCCCCTCCAGGTAGGGCAGATAGCCGCCGCCATAGCAGGCGGAGACCAGCACCACCTGCCAGCGGATACCCGTCTGCTCCAGCAGGCGCGCCAGATAGCCGGGCGTCAGCTCCGTCAGCGGCAGCTCGCCAAACTCGGCGGCTAACCGATGATCCGGTGAACCGTGGGAGGTCAGGTAGAGCACCAGAACATCCTCCTCAGGGTCCATCAGCTGTCCCAGCCCCTGCAGCGCCAACCGCAAGTTAGCGGCGGTGGCCAGTGGCTGCTGCAAAAAGGTGTCACTGTGGTTCACCAACGTCAGGGCGCGACCCTGGGCATCGAACCGCTGCTCCAGCAGGCGGCGGATGATCTGCACCTCGCTGAGAAACACCGTCTCGCTGGCAAAGGGTGCATAGGCCATAAAGTAGAGGTCGGTTACCCCCGGGCGCTGCGGTTCCAGCCCGTTAAGGGCCTTAGTGAGCTGCTGGTGCTGGGCCATGAGCAGGGTTTCGGCATCCAGGGGGGCATAGGGGGCCGTCGCCGGCACGATGGCCTCTTCACCCACCTCATAGGGTGCCAGCCAAAACCCCGCGTAGGGGGCGTAGGTAGCGGTCAGGGGTAACCACAGCAGCAACAGCAGCAGGGCCGAGAAGGAGGCCCGCAGGGGGGCAACCCCCTTCCATCTCAGCAGTCGCTGCAGGCCAACGGCCAGCCCCAGCAGCACCAGTGCAGCCAGCGCCGGGGCCAACCCTTCAATGGCCAGGGAGGCGCTCTCAACCGCTACCCCCAGCCACTGGATCAGGTGCAGCAGGGGCAACAGCGAGTAGAGCCCGACCAAGAGGGGCAGCAACAGCTCGCGCCGCCGCAGAAAACGGCTCACCAGCCAGGCCGCCAGCCCCACCAGGGTCCAGCCCGCGCAGCTGTAGAGCAGCGACCAGGGGTTGAACTGGGCCGTTGCAGGGGCCTGCAGCCAGTCGCCGGTAATCTGCAATCCCAGGTCGATCAACACCAGCGCCAGCAGCTGGTCGAAAGAGACCGCCAGCTGCGCCGCCTGCAGGGGGCGCAGAAACAACAGCCGCCCCCCTGTCTTGAGATTCGCCCACAGACCACCCATTCCCTTCACACCCGCTCCTCCTGCTGTCGCTCACCGCTGTGAGTGAGCTAAGTGCACCATAGTTCGCCCCGCTTGCCCAGCACCCGTAGGGCCGCCTCGGGCGATGCGTACAAGCCGCAACCGCCGGAGCCTCTGCCCGCATCGATTTTCAGGGGCTGATCGGATAAAATGTGGCCACTTTTGCTCGCCTCACCGAACGCCATACCCGCGCGAGCGCCATGCACTATCCAGCAGGTCCCTCATGAACAAAAAAGTGGTTGTTATCTATTCCGGGGGAATGGACTCCTTTACCGTGCTGCACCGGGCCATCGAAGAGGGGCTCGAGGTGCACGCCCTCAGCTTTAACTACGGCCAGCGCCACCAGCGCGAGCTCGACTATGCCCGCCGGGTCTGCTCACGCCTGGGGGTACCCCACCTTGTTTCGGATATTACGTCCATCAACGCCCTGCTGCAGGGTTCCTCCCTTACCTCCAGCGAGATCGAGGTGGCCGAGGGGCACTACACCGCCGAAAATATGAAGAGCACCGTGGTGCCCAACCGCAACATGATTCTGCTGTCGCTGGCGGTGGGCTATGCGGTCTCGATTGGCGCCGACCGGGTATTTTACGGCGCCCATTCCGGCGATCACACCATCTACCCCGACTGCCGCCCCGAGTTTGTCGAGGCCATGAACAGCGTCACCCGCATCGCCAACTTCGAGCCGGTGGAGATCGTCAGCCCTTTCCTCGAGCAGGACAAGATCGAGATCCTGCGCTGGGGGCTGGCCCGCGGCCTTGACTACGCCGACACCTGGACCTGCTACAACGGCCGCGAAAAAGCCTGCGGCAAGTGCGGCTCCTGCTGCGAGCGCCTGGAGGCCTTCAGCCTCAACCAGGCCACCGACCCTTTACCCTACGAGTAGGCGGGAGTCTCCATGTACAGCATCAAGGAGGCTTTCTACTCACTACAGGGTGAGGGTGCCCACAGCGGTCGACCCGCGGTATTCTGTCGCTTCAGCGGCTGCAACCTCTGGTCGGGGCGCGAACGCGACCGCGCTGGCGCCGTTTGTGACTTTTGCGATACCGCCTTTGTTGGCAGCGACGGCCAGAACGGCGGCAAGTTTCGCGACGCCGACCAGCTCGCCCGCCACCTCAGGTCGCTCTGGCCAACCCTCAACGGGCCAGGCATCCCCTACGTGATCCTTACCGGTGGCGAGCCGGCCCTGCAGCTCGACCCAGCCCTGGTCGACGCCCTCCATACCCAGGGCTTTGAGGTGGCCATCGAGACCAACGGTACCCGCCCGCTGCCGCAGGGGATCGACTGGGTCTGCGTCAGCCCCAAGGGCAACACCGAGCTGGTGGTCACCGAGGGGGACGAGCTGAAACTGGTCTACCCACAGCCGCAGGCCCTGCCCGGGCGCTTCGATAAAATGAAATTCAGTCATTTTTATCTGCAACCAATGGCATCTGTTGCAGGGCTCGCAGGGCAGCCCGGTGACGAGACTGCCCTGCGCTCAACCATCGACTACTGCCTGCAGCATCCCCAGTGGCGCCTTAGCCTGCAGACCCACAAAATGATAGGCATTGAATAATGGAAATATATAAAGATTTCACTTTTGAAGCGGCTCACCGGTTACCCAACGTTCCCGACGGGCACAAATGTGGACGCCTGCATGGCCACTCCTTCCAGGTGCGCATCGTGGTCAGCGGCGAGGTAGATTCCCACACCGGCTGGATCCTCGACTTCGCCGACCTCAAAGCCGCTTTTAAGCCGATCTACGAGCGCCTCGATCACCACTACCTGAATGAGATCGAGGGGCTGGACAACCCCACCAGCGAGGTGCTGGCGCGCTGGATCTGGCAACAACTCAAGCCCGGGCTCGAGCTACTCAGCCGGGTCGAGGTAAAAGAAACCTGCACCTGCGGCTGCGTCTATAGAGGTGACTAAGAATCACTCCCGGATGGGTCCCCGGGAGCGGGTCTCTATATTGATGAACTCCGCAAACAGCTGCTCCACCTCGGGGCAGCTGAGTTTTTCCATGCGCTCGCGCAGGTAGCCCAGCGGCCGTTCATAGCTATTATTCCCCGCGTCGCGCTCCTCCTCCGCCTTGAGGTAGGCGGCGACCATATCCGCCGCCTTGAGCAGCTGCGCCTCCTTCTCGTTGAGATGCTCCCCCGACAACAGCGCACGTATCTCGGCCCCCAGGTCCGGCGCCAGATCCGCCGACAGCATCTCCACCGCCTCGTGTTCGAGCGCCTTGTAGGCCTGCTGCAGCTGCGGAGAGTGGTACTTGACCGGGGTGGGGAGATCGCCGGTGAGGGACTCGGTGGCGTCATGGTAGAGGCCCGCCAGCGCCAGCTGTGCCGGGTCCACCCGCTCGCCGTTGCGGCGCGCCAGCAGCCCCAGCAGGTGCGCGATCACCGCCACCTCCCAGCTGTGCTCCATCACGTTTTCCGCCACCAGGTTCTTCGACAGCCCCCAGCGGTTGATCCACTTCAGCTTGCGGATGCGGGTCAGAAACTCACTGCCCTCTGTCATACTCCAGCTCCCTTGAGACTCGACTTACTTGCAGTGTGTCGGATACACCGGCAAATGCAAAGCGTACCAAAGTGGAAAAGGGGCGCCAGGCCGCTGTTAAGGCGAGCGGCCCTCAATCCGCTCCAGTAGTTGCAGCGCCGCCTGCATTCCCCCGTCCCCGCAGCGCCGACGAAACCCCTGCACCTGTTTTTCCACCCCCTCGGGGCGAGCAGCGGAGCGCGCGCTCAAGCAGAGGGCCACCAGGTCAATATAGAGCGTCGCCCACGCCAGCGGCTGGCGCCGCGTGTACTGCTCGAGCCGGGCCGCGTAATACTGGGCCTGCCGCCACTGCGCATCCCGCAGTGATACTTCGATCGCATCACGCAAAAACCAGAGGTGGTTCTGGCTGGGGGCCGTCGAGGTCAACAGGGTTTCGCCTGACCGTAACGCCCTCTGGCATGCCTCCCGGTCGGGAGCCACCAGGGCTTTAGCACCAAACACGATAGCGCCTACATAGCCAAAGCCGGTCGCTTCAGCGATCTCAATCGCCTGGTCTGCCAGGGGGTTAAGGTCCCCCGCCACACCGGCTCCATAGCGCGCCCGCACCAGGAACAACCGGTAGAGCGCCTCAAAGCGTTCCGCCTTCAGGCCGCAGGCAACCTCCAACGCGCTTTCCAGCTCCTGGCAAGCACTCTCATAACGGGCCTGCTCGCACAGGGTTTTGGCGAGGCAGCTGCCGCGGGCAATCATCTCGGTGCGCTTATCCTGCAGCTCCAGAGCCAGCCCAATCGCTTCACGGATATCCTCCTCCGACTCGGGCAGCCGGTTAAGGTAGAGCCGCATATGTCCCCGCAGGCACAGGTTCGGTGAGCGTAAAGGTCGCAACGCCTCTCCACTGCACAGTGCCAGGCATCGGTCGTAGGCCTGCTCCGCCGTCACCAGCATCCCCCGCAACAGGTTGGCATCGCCAATGCCGCTTAAGGCCTGCACCTGGGCGGCGACAGAACCGATACTGCGCGCCGTCTCCAACGCCTGCCCGTGACTCAGCAGGCAGGCCTCTATATCCCCCCGCGAGAACTGCAGGTTGCCCTGCAGGTTCTGCAGCATGGCCATCGCCTCACCGCCCCCCAGTTGGCGGGCCACACGCATCGCCGGTGGCAACTGCTCAAGCCCCTCATCCACCCGTTCAAGCACCCGCAGCGAGCGTACCAGCTCAATGCGTATCGCCAGCTCCCGCTCCGCCAGAGGGGAGGGGTCCCCCTGCGCCTCCAGCCGTTTAAGGGCCAGGTTAAAGTGGTTCACGGCTTCCACATGAGCCCAGCTGGCTGCTGCCTGCAAGCCAGCCTGGTACCAGTATTCGATCGCCTCTGTATATCGCTGCCCCTGGTCAAAATGCGACGCCAGCATATCGGGGGCGCTGGATGCCAACTCCGGCAATCGCTGCAGGATGCGCTCGGCTATACGCCGATGGTGTCCCCGCCGCGTACGGTTCAGCAGCGAGGCATAGGCGACCTCCTGCACCATCGAGTGACGAAAGGCATAACCCCGTCGCTCCCCCCTTCCGGTGCCCATCAGCAAGCCGGCCTCGAGCAGCTGCCCCAGGCCCCGCTCGCACTCCGCCCGCCCGAAGGGGGCACAGGCCATCACCAGGCGGTGGCTGAAGTGGCGGCCCAGCACCGCCAAAAACTGGGCTATCGCCTTACTGGGGCCCAACCGGTCAAGCCGGGCCCGCAGCGAGTCCTCCAGTGAGGAGGGCACCCGCTGCGCTCCCTCCCCCTGCTGCGAAGCATCCAGCACGGCCTTGGTGAGCTCCTCCACGTAAAGAGGCGAGCCGCCCGAGCGCTGGACAATGGTTTCACAGGTCAGGGGTGGCAGTGTCCGGCCGCCTGCCACGGCCGCCACCAGTGCCTGGGCCGAAAGCGGATCCAGGGGTTGCAGGCCGACCCGCAGGAACCGCCCCTCCACCTCCGGCATCCAGTCAAGTGGTTCACGGGAGGTGACCAGGATCGCCAGCCCCACCCGTTCCGGACGCTGGCACAGCCGCCGCAGAAATTCTGCGGTGCTCGAGTCGACCCAGTGGGCATCCTCCACCACCAGCAGCAGGGGCTTATGATGGCTGAACCTCAACACCACCTCTTGCAGGGCAGACAGCATCTCATTGCGCTCCTGCTGAACCCTGCGCACATCCCTGAACCCGACCAGTGTTTCGCTGGCTCCATCGCTGGCCGTGGTGTCGCCGATCAGTAAGGCGCGCTCCAGCCATTCCAGCAACTCCGGGTTGCGAACACCATGGGCTTCACACAGCTGCCGCAGCGCTCGCGACCTGTCCGCTGTCCCCTGCATCCCCAAGAGGTTATTCCAGTGGCGCCGCACCGGGTAGAGCGGACGGTTGGAGTAGAAGGGAGAGCAGTGCAGGACGGCACGCTCAAAGCGCCCTGAGGCAAGCCCCACCAGATGGCGGACCAGTCGCGACTTACCGAGGCCCGACTCCCCCTCCAGCAGCAGCACAGCACCCTGCTGCCCCGACTCCAGTAACCGTCCCGCCAGCAGGTCGATCTCCGGCTGGCGCCCCAGAACCGGTACCGAGGGATCACTGCGGGCATGCTCCAAAGCCCCCTCGACCCTGTACGCCGGGACCGGCAGACTCATCCCCTTTAGCGAGTGCTCGCCGAGCGCCTGCAGTCGAAAGCGCCGGCTGATCAGGCGGTAGGTTCCAGGCCCCACCACGACGCTGCCGGGGCGGGCGAGCGCTTGCAGGCGCGCCGCCAGATTGGGGGTATCCCCCAGCACACTGTGTTCCTGGGACTCCCCCTCCCCAATGATATCGCCCGCCACCACCAGCCCGGTTTCGATCCCCACCCGTACACTAAGGGGCGGATGTTCGCCCACCACAATGCGGCCCACCGACTCCGCGATGGCCAGCCCCGCCCGCACCGCCCGCTCCACATCCAGCTCATGGGCCCGGGGGTAGCCAAAGTAAACCAGCACCCCGTCTCCCATATAGCGGGCAATGTAACCACCGAACTGGGTGACTCGCTCCCGGCACAGCTGCTGGTAGGCATGGATCAGCTCCCGCAGATCCTCCGGATCCAACCGCTGGGAAAGCGCCGTCGAGCCGACCAGGTCGCAAAACATCACCGTCAGCTGCCGCCTTTCCGCCAGCGCTTCCCGGTCCCGAGCCTCGAGTCCGGTCAGCTTATGGCCGCAGCTCCCGCAGAAGGTCTGGCCAATCACGCACAGCTGGCCGCAGGCCGAACAGGACCTGGGCAGGGGGGTATCACAGTCCCAGCAGCGGGATCGGGAGTGAGAGGGGTCCGCCATCGACCCACAGGCCGAACAGTAGAGCGGATCATGTACGCGTCCTTTGATAGGATCACCCCCTGGAGATGGCGGTTAGAACGGTCACTCCCGGCGCTCAACCCGCAACCGTCCCGAGACCCAGAACCTGAAGTTGGGGAGATGCAGCGCCCGCCCGCCAGGGTGTTGCCGACCGCGACAAAAGCGTGCCGCACCCATCGACAACCCCTTCTGTGAGCCTAGCTCAGTTGATATAGATCAATCAGATCGACGCGCAATAATGAGCGATCTTCTCAGACAGCTTACGGCTAGTACCATAGTCGTATAAGCATTCGCTTCCATTTCGCCGTACAATGCCGATCTATCGCAAATTGTCGACAATCTGCACACAGCGACCGGCCCGCCGTACTCGCTTACCAACCGCCCTATCGGCCCCCCGTTTTCACCGGCGCCTGGGCTGGAGCGCAGAACATCAGCCCGGGGCAGCTCCCTACAACGGAGGCTCTACCTCCGGGCAGGACAATTATTTAGCGCCAATTCTGGTATACTCCGCGCCAGGATTCGCACAGGCGAACGCTTTTCTCAGATACATGGCCGGCAACCCACGAAGGCCATTCAGACAGCAAGGTAGGGAACAAAATGACCGACAAAACTTCCACGATTATCTATACCCTCACAGATGAAGCGCCCGCACTGGCGACCTACTCCCTGCTCCCGATTGTTAACACCTTCACCGCCGCTGCCGGCATCAACGTAGAGACTCGGGACATCTCCCTGGCGGCCCGTATCCTGGCCCACTTCCCCGAGTACCTGAGCGAAGAGCAGCGCGTCAGCGATGCCCTCAAGGAGCTGGGCGAACTGACCCAGGACCCCAAGGCCAACATCATCAAGCTGCCTAACATCAGCGCTTCCATCCCGCAGCTGCAGGCCGCCATCGCCGAGCTGCAGGCGCACGGCTACAAGGTGCCGGGCTACCCCGAGTCCCCCGCCAATGCCGAAGAGGAAGCGATCAAGGCGCAGTACGCCAAGGTACTGGGCAGTGCGGTAAACCCGGTCCTGCGTGAAGGTAACTCCGACCGTCGCGCGCCGGCAGCCGTCAAGCAGTACGCCCGCAAAAATCCCCACTCCATGGGCAAGTGGAGCCAGGCCAGCCGCACCCATGTTGCCCATATGCGTGAAGGTGATTTCTACTCCAGCGATATCTCCACCACCATGGACAAGGCCGACACCGTTCGCATTGAGCTGGTTGAGAAGGACGGCAGCGTCAAGGTACTGAAAGAGGTGCCGGTTCAGGACGGTGAGATCATCAGCGCCCAGTTCATGAGCACCCGCAAGCTGCGCAAGTTCCTCGACGAGGAGATGGAAGGGGCCCGCAACGCCGGCCTGCTCTTCTCACTGCACCTCAAGGCCACCATGATGAAGGTCTCCGACCCCATCGTCTTCGGCCACGCCGTCACCGTTTACTTTAAGGACGCCTTCGAGAAGCACGCCGACACCCTGGCCGAGCTGGGCGTTAACCCCAACGATGGCGTCGGTAGCGTACTCTACAAGATCGACAGCCTGCCCTACTCCAAGCGCGCCGAGATCGAAACCGATTTCCGCAAGTGCTATGAGCAACGCCCTGAACTGGCGATGGTGGACTCCGACAAGGGCATCACCAACCTGCACGTCCCCAGCGACGTAATCGTGGATGCCTCCATGCCCGCCATGATCCGTAACGGCGGCAAGATGTGGAGCGCCCACGGCAAACTGCTCGACACCAAGGCGGTGATTCCGGACAGCTGCTACGCCACCATCTACCAGGAAATGATCAACTTCTGCAAACACCACGACGCCTTCGATCCCCGCACCATGGGTACTGTACCCAATGTGGGCCTGATGGCGCAGAAGGCTGAGGAGTATGGCTCCCACGACAAGACCTTCGAGCTGCCCGCCGATGGCACCATGCGCGTGGTCGGCAGCGCCGGTAACGTGCTGCTGCAACACGATAACGTGGAAGCCGGCGACGTATGGCGTATGTTCCAGGCCAAGGATGCCCCCATCCAGAACTGGGTCAAGCTGGCCGTGGACCGTGCCCGCGCCAGCGGCATGCCAGCCATCTTCTGGCTCGACGAGCACCGCGGCCACGATGCGCAGATGATCAAGAAGGTGGAAAAGTACCTCAAGGATCACAACACCGAAGGGCTGAAGATCCACATCCTCAACCCCGACCGCGCCATCCGTTACACCATGGAGCGCCTCAAGCGCGGCCTGGACACCATCGCCGTGACCGGTAACGTACTGCGCGACTACCTGACCGACCTGTTCCCGATCCTGGAGCTGGGCACCAGCGCCAAGATGCTCTCCATCGTGCCGCTGATGGCCGGCGGCGGCCTGTTTGAAACCGGAGCCGGCGGCTCTGCGCCCAAGCACGTGCAGCAGTTTGTGGAGGAGGATCACCTGCGCTGGGACTCCCTCGGTGAATTCCTCGCCATCGCGGTTTCCCTGGAGGACCTGGCCAGCAAGGATAACAACGCCAAGGCCCAGATCCTCGCCAAGACCATGGACCTGGCCACCGGCAAACTGCTGGAGACCGGCAAATCCCCCTCACGCACCGTGGGTGAGCTGGACAACCGTGGCAGCCACTTCTACCTCGCCCTTTACTGGGCCGAAGAGCTGGCCAACCAGACCGAGGATGCGGAACTGGCCGCCGCCTTTGCGGGTCTGGCCAAATCGCTGCGGGACAACGAGGAGAAGATCCTCACCGAGCTCAAGGAGAGCCAGGGCCAGCACGTCGATATGGGCGGCTACTACCAGCCCGATACCAACAAGGTGAGCGCCGCCATGCGCCCCAGCGCCACCCTTAACGCCCTGCTGTCCGGCAACTAGCCCGCTGCAGGCGGCGCCCCGCGCCAGCAAGCCCAACCCTTCGGTTGGGCTTTTTTTTGCCCGCTGTTCGGCCGCAGGCCTAGGCCATCAGGCTGGCACCGCCGTCGATGGGGATAATGGCACCGGTCATGTAGGCACCGGCGGTGGAGGCCAGGCTGACCGCCAGGGCAGCGATCTCCTCCGGCTCACCGAAGCGCCCCAGGGGGATCATCCGGCAGTCGGCCGCGTAGGCCTCGCTGTCCTCGGTGAGGTGGCGGGTCAAACGGCTGGGAAAACGCCCCGGCGCAATGGCATTCACATTGATGTGGTGCTCGGCAAACTCCCGCGCCAGGTTGCGGGTCAGCTGGTGCACTGCCGCCTTGCTGGCACCATAGGAGTAGGCCCCCAGGCTGCTGCTGATGATGCCGGCCACCGAGCCGATATTGATCACCCGCGCCGGGCTGCGGGGGCTGGCCGCCGCCCGCAACAGCGGCAGCAGGTCGCGGGTGAGGTTAAACACCCCCCGCACGTTCAGGTTCATCACCCGGTTCCAGGCCTCGTCGGGAAAGCTCTCCAGCGGCGCCCCCCAGCTGTTGCCGGCGTTGTTGACGAGAATGTCGAGGCGCGTCTCCTGCTCGGCAAAGCGGGCAGCCAGGGCCTTGCTGCCCTCACCGTCGCTGAGATCGGCCTGCAGCCCCACGCAGGGGCCGAC
Organism: Aestuariirhabdus litorea; assembly: GCF_003864255.1. Classification (NCBI taxonomy): domain Bacteria; kingdom Pseudomonadati; phylum Pseudomonadota; class Gammaproteobacteria; order Oceanospirillales; family Aestuariirhabdaceae; genus Aestuariirhabdus; species Aestuariirhabdus litorea. The sequence continues at coordinate 727,318 of NZ_QWEZ01000002.1, read as the reverse complement.
CTTGGAAAGCTGCTCTACCGCCGCAGCCAGTGCCTCCGGCTTGCGCGAGGCGATATAGACCCGCGCGCCCTGCTGCAGCAGCCCCTCGGCAATGGCCAGCCCAAGGCCGCTTGAGCCGCCGCTTACCAGGGCTACTTTTCCGCTCAGGTCAAAAAATGGGTTCATGGTGATCGGCCTCGGACGTTGTTGGGTGGCTTTGCCCCCCATCCTAGCGCGGCCGACCGGGAGATACAGTGGTTGCCGTCGATAGCGCACCATTCAGCGCGTTAATGCCCCCAAAACGATCAGGCCACGAGGTAGATGTCGATAAAAAAGTAGAGGGTGATGCCGCAGCTGGCGAGGATCACAAAACCCCGCACCAGCGACTGCGGCAACTTGCGCGACAGGTGGGCGGCCACGTACCCCCCTGCCAGGGTCCCCAGCAGCACCAGCGACCCCTGGTACCAGGCGATGGCGCCATCGAGGATAAAGATCAGGATCGCCACCAGGGAGACCGCCGTGGAGACCAGCAGCTTGAGGCCGTTCATGGCGTTGATGTTGGTGTAACCCGCCAGCGCCAGGTAGCTGAGGGTGATGATGCCCAGGCCGGCATTGAAAAAGCCGCCGTACAGGCACACCCCCAGTAACCCCAGCGCCAACAGCAAGCCGCCCACCGAGGAGGCGTGCCGATGCCGGGCCGACAACCCCTTGAACAGGCTGTAAAGCTGGCCACCAAAGATAAAGAGCACGGTGGCAAACAGCAGCAGCCAGGGCACCGCCTCCATAAACAGGGCCTCGGGTGTATTGAGCAGCAACCAGGCACCCAGCGCCCCGCCCACCAGGCTCAGCAGCAGGATGCGCGGCAGCTCGGCGCGGTATTCGGCCATATCCCGGCGAAAGGCGTAAGCCCCGCTCATGTAGCCAGCGCAGGAGGCGAAGGTGTTGGTGGCGTTGGCACTGATGGGCGGCACCCCCACAAACAGCAACGCGGGAAAGGTGATAAAGCTACCGCCGCCGGCGATGGAGTTAATCACGCCACCGAAAAAACCGGCACCAAACAGGAACAGTAACTCAAGCATGAAAGGGGGAGCCTCGACCAGGGAGGGCTACAGTCTAATGGCATTTTGCTAACGACGATAGCACTGGCCCTGAGACAACCTCTGAAGGGCTGGCGCTATTGAGCCTGCCTCATGTTAGATAAGCATCTGGGTACTGCTGTAGAGGATCACCAGCACGGCATAGCGCGCTCCCTTGCCCAGCCCGACCAGCAGCAGAAACAGCCATAGCCTGACCCGCATCACGCCGGCGATAAAGGTCAGGGCATCGCCGCCCACCGGCAGCCAGCTCAACAGCAGGGTCCAGAAGCCGTAGCGCTGGAACCAGCGCTGGCTGCGCTCGATCTGGGCGGCACTGAAATAGAACCAGCGCCGATCCCTGAAGTGCAACAGGTAGCGCCCCAGCCCCCAGTTGACCACCCCGCCCAGGGTATTCCCCAGGGTCGCCACCAGCACCAGCAGATAGGGGTCGCCCCCCTGTTGCAGTTGCACCAGCAGGACCACTTCGGAGTAAAAGGGCAACAGGGTGGCGGCCAGGAAGGCACTGCCAAAGAGTACCAGCAGCTCAATCACGATCGGCGTTCTCCACCAGCCAGCGGAACAGTGCCCGTTGGGCGGGCAGGTAGGCCAGATACTCGGGATGCCACTGCACCCCGAGCAGGGGACGGCCATCCTCGGCCTCCACCGCCTGCACGAAATCATCGCGGTCCCGGGCGACCACCCGTAACCCCTCCCCCAGGTCCCGAATCGCCTGGTGGTGCAGGCTGTTGACCCGCAGTCTCTGCCTCTCGACCAGCTCCTGCAGCCGACTCCCGCTGGCCAGTTCAACTCGCTTGGTGGGCATCAGCCCCGGGCGGTTATGGGTGCGTCGTCGCAGCTCCCGTATATCCCCGTAGAGGTTCCCCCCCAGCACCACGTTGAGCAGCTGGGCGCCGCGACAGATACCCAGAATCGGCAGGTTGTGGCTCAGCCCCCGCTGAATCCAGGCAATCTCCAGCTCGTCCCGCGCCGGATCGGCTCGCACTTGCCGATTGAGGTCACCACCGTAGTGCTCCGGGGCAATATCACTGCCTCCGCCGATCACCAGTCCATCGAGCTCTTCGATATGAACATTGTGTTTAACGCTGATCCGCAGCGGCCGCGCGCCCACCCACAGCAGTACCAGCCAGCTGCACCACCAGCCCGGCGCCCAGCGTCGGGCGTTGCCCGTTACACCAATTCGTGGTCGTCTAGCCATTGCTTGAGATAATCCACCCACTCCGTTCGGTTGACCCCCAGCAGGGGCCGTGATCGCGCCAGGAATTCACGCCCCAGCTCCTCCAGCCAGTCCGGCCGCTCCGCCACCGCCTCCAGCACACACCAGATATTCCAGGGGTCGCTCAGGTACCAGTCCGACTGCTCAATCTGGCAGTTGGCCAGCCGGTAATGGAAGGTGGGCCGCGCTTTAATCTTGGGATCGTCCACCCTCGACCGAACCCGCTCCTCGTCGATCTCGGCCAACAGGGGCAACATATCCAGGGCACGGTTACGGCTTGGGTTGTGCTGAAGATAAAGCTCCATCAAGGACTCCATCGTACCGGGGGGCTCCAGCAGCAGGGGGCGGACAAAGGACTCGCTAAAGAGGTCGATATAGGGGCTCACCTTGCGGGTCAAGTCCACCTGGTGGGCTTCGCTGAGCCACCACTGCAAAAGTGCGAAGGCGCTCAGGTAGGCACTCAGGGTGCTGGCTTCAAGATCCGGGGACTCCGGATTAATGTGCAGGCCATAGGCGGCCAGCATCGATTCACCGGTGCCGGTGGCGCCACCGGCCCGCAGGGCATCCACCAGTCCATCGAGCTGCTCCAGGTGACCAATCTCAACCGGCGGACAGACCACCTCCACCGGTACCAGCAGGGCGGCCACATCGGCAACGGTTCCCAGCCACTCCTCCTGCCCGTGGTTTTGCGCCGCCTGCTGTTTGAGAAAGTTCCAGTCCAGTTCTACCCGAAAGCGTCCCAGATCGGTATCAATGACCCGCTCCGCCACGGTCGAGTCCACAATGCGGCCCCCCGGGAGTGCTTCCACCGCCGCACTGGCCTGCTCCAGCGAGACGCCGGAAAACTCCAGCTCAAAGCCAACCCGCCGCTCAGCCCCCGATGCACGCTCGCGGCGCGGCGGTAATCGGTATCGGGAAGCGGTTTCATTCGTCACAGCAACAGTACTCCCGCGCTCATGGGTGAGCGCTCAGGTTAATTCATGGGTGGGTAGCCCCCAGTATAGACGCCCCGCGCTGCAGCCCTGAACGGATACCCTCTTATAGTCTCCTATAGTTAGGGGGTCATTATCAAAACAGGGGAACCCCGCATGAAGTCTTACCGTACGGAACAGGATGCCCTGGGCGAGGTCCGTATACCCCAACAGGCACTCTACGGCCCCCAGACCCAGCGAGCACTGGAAAACTTCCCCCTCAGCGGCACCCCCATGCCCTGCCACTTCATCCATGCCCTGGCCCAGATCAAGTCCTCCGCGGCCCGGGCCAACCAGCAACTGGGGTTACTGGCGGAGGAGAGGTGCCAGGCCATCGTGCAGGCCGCAGAGGCGATCAGCGCCGGCCGGCATGACGACCAGTTCCCGATTGACCTGTTCCAGACCGGCTCCGGGACCAGCACCAACATGAATATGAACGAGGTGATCGTCCATCTGGCAAAGCAGCAGTCGGGGCTGCTACTGCACCCCAACGATGAGGTGAACCTGGGTCAATCCTCCAACGACCTGATCCCTACTGCGATCCACCTGGCAACGCTGCAGCGTAACCCCTCGCTGTTGCAGGCAATCAGCCATCTGCAAGAGACCATCTCCGCCAAGGGGGAGGAGTTTGCCGACCTGGTGAAGTGCGGGCGAACCCACCTGATGGATGCGGTGCCGATTCGGCTGGAGCAGGAGTTCAGTGGCTGGTCAGCCCAGCTGGAAGACGCCCGGGAGCGCATCCAGCACTCGGCCTCGGAGCTCTCCCCCGTCGCACTGGGGGGCACCGCCGTCGGCACCGGGCTCAACACTCACCCCCGCTTTGCCAGCCTCTGCCTGCAGCAGCTGGCCGAACTTAGCGGCGTAATGTTGACCGAGGCCCCCAACCACTTTGCCGCCCAGGCCAGTGTCGACCGGTGCGCCGCTTACAGCGCAGACCTCCGGGGACTGGCGCAGGTTTTGATCAAACTCTGCAACGACCTGCGACTGATGAACTCCGGGCCCGTTTGCGGCTTCAATGAGATCACCCTGCCGGCCCTGCAACCGGGCTCCAGCATCATGCCGGGCAAGGTCAACCCGGTGATTTGCGAGGCGATCATCATGCTGTCGACCCAGGTGATCGGCCTGGACACGGCCGTCGGTCTCAGTGCCCAGTCGGGACAGTTCCAGCTCAATACCATGCTGCCACTGGTGGCCTACAACCTCGACCAGAGCCAGCTGTTGCTGCACAACGCCTGCCGGGTACTGGCCGACAAGGCGATTGCGGGCATCGCCGTCAACCGCCAGCAGATAGCGCAGAGCCTGTCCCGCAACCCGGTGATCGCCACCGCTCTGGTACCGCGCCTCGGCTACGATCTCTGTGCCCGCATCATTCACCGGGCGATGGAGCAGCAGCGACCGATCCTCGCGGTCGCCCAGGAGATGAGCGACCTTTCGGAGCAGGAGCTCCGCCAGCTGCTGGACCCCGAGCCACTGACCCGACCCGGCACCGAGTGAGCAACCTATTGAAAGATCACAGCCAGGGAGGGCTAGCGGGCGTAAGCGGTAGCCGCCCGTGCGTTGGAGGCGCGGCCGAACCCAAACGCCAGGTTAGCGATCAGGATCAACATGCCCACCGTCAGTGAGCCCACCCCGAGGTAGATCCAGACGCTGGTCATCAAGGCTTCATGCGCCCCGTCACGTCCCATGGAGGGTGAGAGCAGGAACATAGTAAACCAGGCCAGTGCATAGAGGCCGCCGAGGCTGATCAGTACCGCCGTTACCTTTTTCAGGGACGCCGCCAGCGACGACAGCGCCACCACCAGGATCAGCCCCAGGGAGAAGGCGGCGATGCCCAGGGCGTGGAAATGGGCGCGCTGGGCATAACGCCAGATTTTGCCGGCGCTGTTGCCATCGTGTAGCTGGGGAGCGGCCGCTATCCCTTGGGCGATGTAGTCCTTGAAGGCATCCTCATTCACCCCAAAGCCAATCCCCAGGCCAATGCCAAACAGCATGATCAACAGGCAGATCAGGACACCCGGCCGTACCGCGTCAATATTTGTTTTCATCCTATTTCCCTCTCAATAAGCAAGACATCATCGTCTGTGGGAGGGAATGCTAGACGTCCCACCTTAAGGTGGACTTAAAGGGGAACACAAAGGGGGTCTACAACAGGGGGCCGGGGCTAACGCCGTACCGAGCTGGCGTCGAGTCCGAAGCTGAGGCGCAGGCGCGAGCGGATGCGGTGGGAGAGGGCATCGATAGTGATATTCAGCAGCGCGGTGATGGCAATCAGCACCATGGCGCGGTCAAGGCGGATATCCTGGATCGCACTGTCGATGTAAAACCCCAGGGTGGTGATCCCCAGAATACCGAGGATCGCGGTCTCCCTCTGGATGATCTCCCAACGGTAAAAGAGGAAGGCCAGAAACTGGTTATAGACCCCCGGCACCGCCTCGTAGGCGTAGCGGTTAAGGCCAGCTATGCTATCGGCCCTGAGCCTGAGCGAGTCGCTGTAGCGTCCCACCAGGTGAGCGATGATGGCGCCGTTGTGCAGCGCCAGCGCCACCACCGCCGGCAGCATCGAGGGTCCCCACAGGGCCAGCAGGATAAAAGCGAGGATATATTCCGGCGTCGAGCGCACCACCACCAGGAACAGGTGGCCCAGGGTTCGCCCCACGCGGTCAAAAAACAGTTTCGAAACCAGCGGAAACCAGAGCAGCGTGATCACCCCGGTCAACACCAGTGCCATCTGGGTGAGCAGCAGGGTGTTGAGGATACCGGGCAGCGCATCGCTGACCCAGAGGTCGCTAAACCAGTGCCACAGTCCCATGACACCCTCGCCGTTGCGCAGCGGCAGCGGCACGATGTCCTGGGTAAAAAAACGGCTCACATTGCCCAGGGAGATGCTGCTGTCGTTGGCGATAATAAAGGGGGCCGCCAGCCAGTAGAGGGGCAGCAGCTTCGGCCTCGCCCAGTAGCGCAGGGTTGCGATCACCAGATAGAAGAGGATCAGCAGCGCCCACACCTCGGCGTAGTTCCCCTCCAGAAAGGCGGTGCTCAGGTAGTACCCCAGGGTGGGCAGGCCGACAAACCCCAGCACCGCGCTGGAGCGCAACCCGCACTCCAGCCGGTAGCTGGTGTAACTGACGAAGTGCTGCCACAAATCCGGTAGGCGCGCGTAGAAGAAGGCCGACAGGGGTCCCGAGCGCTGCCGCACCGCCTCAAAGGCGCGCCGATCCCCCTCCTCCAGGATCTCGGCGTAGACCTTGGCGAAGGTGGCGGCGTAGGGAATCCCCAGCGCCAGCAGGCCCGTGAGGGGGTGCAGGCCGAAGATCTGCAGGAAGATCAGTGCCCAGAACAGCTCGTGAACCGCCCGCAGCGAAGCGCACATCACCCGCACCCAGCGCCAGTGGAACAGCTGCGCCAGCACAAACCCCGCTGCGGCCCCCCCCGACACCCCCAGCATCGCAAACGCCAGGGTTTGCAGCAGCGCCTCAAGGGGCTTTTCGATACCCGCCAGCGAGGGGTTCAGCAACCCGCCGAAGAGGCGGCCCAGCTCCCCCCAGGGATCGTAGGTGGTGATGCTGAGGTCGGCGAAAGGGAGACAGCCAACGGCGATGGCGACAAACCACCAGCTCAGCTTCCAGCGCGCCGAGCGCCGATAGGGGGCGTTACTCACCGTAGATCTCGAGCAGATCGTCACGCTTGAGCGAGGCGGTGGGGGCATCGAGGGTGATGCGCCCGCCGTCGAGGCCGATAATGCGATCGCAGTAGGCCAGCGCCAGGTCGATATCGTGCATCGCCAGCACCAGGGTATCGAAATGGTCCCGCAGTACCGCCATCACCAGTTTGGACTGCTGCTCGTCCAGTGAGGAGACCGGCTCGTCGGCAAACAGGATACGCCCGCCCTGCATCATCGCGCGGGCGATAGCGGCACGCTGCTGCTGGCCGCCGGAGAGCTGGGCCACGGGTTCAAACAGCTTGTCCCCCAACTGCAGCTGCTCCAGGACCGCCTTCACCTCGGCCACCGGTTGCGCCAGGGGCTTCACCAGGTTGAGCAGGTTGTACCAGAGCGGGCGTCGCCCGAGCTGGCCCATGTAGACGTTGTGGTAGAGCGACAGGCTGCTGACCAGACCGTAATCCTGGGGCACCAGGGCGATATCGGCGGGGCGCTGGCCGTACAGCAGCTTCAGCAGGGTGGACTTGCCCGCCCCGCTGCGGCCGATCAATGCCACCTTCTGCCCCGCCGGGATCTGCAGGCTGATATCACTGAGGGCAACCCTGTCCTGGTAGGAGGCGCTTGCCGATTCGAGAGTCAACATAAGACAGGGTGACCGGGGGATCAGTCGATCAGGCCGATCTTCTTGGCGGTATCGAGGATCGGCTGGTAGTCGCCGTTGCCCGCCTCGATAAAGCCGCTGCGGGGGAAGGCATTAAGCAGTTCCGGATCCTTCATATCCAACAGCGCCTGTTTGACCCGCGCCTTGAAGCCTTCGCCCCAGACCACGTCCACATCACCGCGGATGGTCCACTGGTAGTCGGGGTAGGAGGGGGTTTTCCAGATCACGGAGACCTTGGAGGTATCGATCTTGCCAGCCGCCAGCTCCTCTTCCCACACCTTGTAGTTGGTGGCGCCCACCTGGTAGGCCCCGGTCTGCACCAGGGCGATGGTGCGCGAATGGTTGCCGCTGAAGCCAACGGAGGAGAACAGCGCCTCGGGGGCCTTGCCGAAGGCCTCGCGCAGGTAGAATTCGGGCATCAGGCGACCGGAGGTGGAACCCTTGGAGCCGAAGGTAAAGGTTTTATCGGCCAGCTCGGCGGGCAGCTGGTCGGCGGGCTTGAGGCCGCTGCTGCTGTGGGCAATAAAGTAGGAGACAAACTCGGTGTCCTCCACCCCCTGGGCGATCGCTTCGGAGCCCGGCACCAGCAGGCGCGCGCGCACCCCGGAGAGGCCACCAAACCAGGCCAGCTGCACCTGGTCGTTGCGAAACGCGGTGATCGCCGCGGCGTAGGAGTTGACCGGTACGTACTTGACCGGTACCCCCAGGGCGTTGGTCAGGTAGTCCGCCACCTTGCTGAAGCGCTGCACCAGCTGCGCCTGGTCCTGGTCGGGAATGGCCGAGAACACCAGGGTTTTGGGTGCGCTCTGGACCGGGCCCGCGAAGCCCAGCAGCGACAGCGAGAACAGCAGCACCGCCAATACACGCCCTTTACCGTTTTTCATGCTCTCTTCCTCATGGTGGTTATCAAGTGCTTACGCCCCAGCGTCCAACTGCCCCAGCAAGCGTTGCCAGGCGCGGGCTTCACCGGCCTGGGTAAAACGCCCGCGGATGGCCTGGCCGGCGCGCTGCAGCGAGCGGTAAAAAGTGGGGTCGGATTCTACCCTCAGCAGCAGTGTAGACAAAGCCTTCTCGTCCCCCACCGGGTAATAACCGGGATATGACTCCCCCAGCAGCCCCTTCGAGCCTTCGATATCCGAGGCAATCACCGGCACCCCGGCCACCACCGCCTCCGAGATCACGTTGGCGCCCCCCTCCATGCGCGAGGGCAGCAGCAGCAAGTGGGTGCGCTGATAGACCCTGCGCACCTGGTAGTGGGGGCACTCACCATGCCAGTGGTAGCGCGGGTTGATGGCCATCTCCGCTCGCGCCTGGTCCGCCCACTCCGGACTGTGGGCCTTGCCGTACTGGTGGATCTGGATATGGCTACTGGCCGGCAGCAGGCGCGCGGCCAGCGCCGGTCGCAGGGGGTCCTTCTCCTCGCGCAGGTGCCCCATCACCGCCACGTGAAAATAGCGAGTGTAGGGCTGGCGCCGGCTGACCGGCTCGGCCGACTGGTAGATCACCTGCAGCTTGTGGCGGACATCCGCCGGCAAGGCCTCGGCGATGCGGTCGTGCAACCCCACCAGCCGGTCGGCCAGCGCCAGGCTGCGCAGGGTGACTTCGGGATCGCTGTGGATAAAGCGATAGGCATCGGTACCGGTAATCGCAACCACCAGGGGCCGGTCGGGATAACGCGCCCGAAACGCCACCACCGAGTCGGCGCTGCGCCAGGCGTGCAGGGCGATCATCAGCTCGGCCGCCTGCCCCTCATAGCGGGTGGCCACCTCTACCCGGTGGCCCAGGGACCGCAATAGATGGGCCCAGCGGGCCGCTGTTGTGCGGTTGCCCGCCCTGGAGCGCAGCGGGGCGGGGGTGATCAGGATAATGCGCATGGGTCCAGGATTCTGTTCACGGCCGGTGAGTAGCTGAGTATGGATCAAAATGTTGCGACCGACCTACCCGGCCGCTCCCGTTTCCTGCCACGCGCCGGTCCCGGGTTAGGCTACGCTCTTATAGGTTAGCGCCGAGGATCATCCATGAGTTCACTCACGTCCGCCACCATCGCACTGCTCATCCAGCAGGCTCACCAGCGTACCCTGCAACTGATTGCCGGGCTCAACTCCGAACAGATGATGGGCCCCCGCCTGCCGATTGTGAATCCCCTGCGTTGGGAGATCGGCCACGCCGCCTATTTCTACGAATACTGGCTATTGCGCCACCACCTCGGGCAGCCGCCGCTGCGCGCCGATGCCGACCAACTCTACGACTCGATCCGCATCGCCCATGACCAGCGCTGGGATCTGCCGTTACCCTCGCTGCCCGACACCTTGCACTACCTCGAGCAGGTGCAGGAACGGGTGCTGGCCTGCCTGACGGAGGAGGAGGACCCCAGGCGGGACTACCTGGCCCAATACGCCCTCTTCCACCAGGCGATGCACAACGAAGCCTACACCTACAGCCGCCAGACCCTCGCGTACCCCACGCCCGACCTGGGCCCCGCCCCCCTGTTCGAGCCTGGTACAGCCGCGACGGGCGATGCACTGATCCCCGGCGGCCTCTTTATGCTGGGGGCCAGCCCCAGGGACGGATTCGTGTTCGACAACGAAAAATGGGCCCACCCGGTCGAGGTCGCCCCCTTCGCCATCGCCCGCACCGCGGTCAGCAACGGCGATTACCTCGCCTTTGTGGAGGCGGGCGGCTACCGGCAGCGCCGTTACTGGTCGAATGAAGGGTGGGACTGGCGAAAGCGCACGGGTCTCGAACACCCGCTCTACTGGCGGCAACAGGGCGGCGACTGGCAACAGCGCCATTTTGACCGCTGGCAGCCACTGCTGCCGGACCATGGCCTGATCCACGTCTGCTGGTACGAGGCTCAGGCTTACTGCCGCTGGGCCGAACGGCGCCTGCCTAGCGAGGTAGAGTGGGAGATGGCCGCCGCCGCTGAGCCCGGCCCCGGGGGTCTGGGGCTTTCTCCCCATAAGCGCCGCTTCCCCTGGGGAGACTCTGCACCCGCCCCTGGGCAGGCCAACCTCGGCGGTACGGCGCTGGGAACGGTGGATGTGAATGCCTGCCCGGGCGGCGACAGCGCCTTCGGCTGCCGCCAGATGATTGGCAACACGTGGGAGTGGACCGCCGATCGGTTTGGCCCCTATCCCGGCTTTACTCCGGATATGTATGCCGATTACTCACAGCCTCTGTTTGGCCACACCCGGGTACTGCGCGGTGGAGGCTGGGCAACCCACGCTCCCATGATCCGCAACAGCTGGCGCACCTACTACGGACCGGAGCGCAACGATGTATTTGCCGGTTTCCGCACCTGCGCCCTGTAGACACGAGACCATTTCATATGAGCAGCATTCATTTTCACGACCTCCACTCCCAGATCGATCGCTTTGCCGAGGATGTAATCGCCGGGCTCAGCCAGCGCCCCGCCACCCTGGCCCCCAAATATTTTTACGACGAGCGCGGTTCCGCCCTGTTTGAGGCCATCACCGAGCTGCCGGAGTACTACCCCACCCGCACCGAGATCGGCATTCTCCGCGACAATGCCGCTGACATCGCTCGCGAAGTGGGGAGCACCAGCCTGCTGGTGGAGCCGGGCGGTGGCAGCCTTGCAAAGGTACGCATCCTGCTTGAGGGGTTGCGACCCCTGGCCTATGTGCCTATGGACATCTCCCGCGACCACCTGCGCCTGTCGGCCGCCGCGCTGGCCGAGGACTTCCCCTGGCTGGAGATCCACGCCACCTGCACCGACTACAGCCGGCTCATGCAATTACCGGCGAGCACCCCCACAGGCACCACCCTCGCCTTCTTCCCCGGTTCCAGCATCGGCAACTTTGACCCGCCGGAGGCGGTCCGTTTCCTACGAGCGATCGCCGAGCTGGTAGGGCCCGGGGGCTACCTGCTGATCGGGGTCGACCTCAAAAAGGAGTCCGCCATTCTGGAGGCGGCCTACGACGATGCCGCCGGGGTCACCGCAGCGTTCAACCTCAACCTGCTGACCCGTATCAACCGCGAGCTGGAGGCGAATTTCAATCTACCGCAGTGGCGGCACCGGGCGTTTTATAACCCCGGGCCGGGCCGCATCGAGATGCACCTGCTGAGCCTCAGGCCACAGCAGGTGGTGGTCGAGGGGCACCCCTTCCACTTTAAGGAGGGGGAGACGATCCATACCGAAAACTCCTATAAGTACAGTGGCGAGGAGTTTGCTACTCTGGCCGGCAAGGCGGGATTTCATGGCCAGGCGCTCTGGAGTGACCCCGCGAAGCTGTTCAGCGTCCACCTGCTCCGGGTAGCCAGCACCTCCGCCGACGCGCCCCCCGGACAGGTTACGAGGAGTTACCCCCCATCATGATGAGCCCCCAAACCCCGGTAGTGAAAGATCTGGTGCTGGTTGGTGGCGGACACGCCCACGTACAGGTGCTCAAGCGGCTGGGGATGAAGCCGGTGGCAGGGTTGCGCATCACCCTGGTCACACGGGATATCCACACCCCCTACTCCGGCATGCTACCCGGTTATGTGGCGGGCCATTACGACTACGACGACTGTCACATCGACCTGGGTCCCCTGGCCCGCTTCGCCGGTGCCCGTCTCTACCACGCACCGGTGGAGGGGCTCGACCTGGCCAACCAGCGGGTGCTGGCTGCCAACCGTCCCCCCATCAGCTACGACCTGCTCTCCATCAACACCGGCTCGCGCCCTCACAGCCTCGATATCCCCGGGGTAGAGCAGTTTGCCCTGGCGGCCAAGCCGATCGACCGTTTCCTGAGCCGCTGGCAACAGTTGGTGGAACGGGTGGCGGCCAGCCAGGGGGCGTTTCGGGTACTGGTGGTGGGCGGTGGCGCCGGTGGCGTAGAGCTGGCCCTGAGCATCCAGTACCGCCTGCAACAGCGACTGCGCGAGGCCGGAGACGATCCCGACCGCCTGCGGTTCGAACTGGTCACTCACAGCGATGGCATCATGCCGACCCATAACCCGGGAGTCCGACAGCGCCTGCAAAGGATCTTCGCCGAGCGCCGCATCGCCCTTATTCCCCAGCGTCGGGTGGTGGCGGTGGAAGCGGAGCGGGTATGGCTCGACGACGGTAGCCAGCGCCCCGCCGATGCGGTGATATGGGTCACCACCGCATCCGCCCCGGACTGGCTGGCCGAGGCCGGCCTGACGGTCGACACCCGCGGGTTTGTGCGGGTCAATGAGCAGCTGCAGTCGATCTCCCATCCGGCGGTCTTCGCCGCCGGAGATATCGCCGCGCTGCCCGACCCACGTCCCAAGTCGGGGGTCTTCGCGGTACGTGAGGGACCCATACTGGCTCATAACCTGTGCGCAGCCCTGCGTGGCAAGCCATTACGGGCCTACCGCCCGCAGAAACATTTCCTCGGCCTGATCAGTACCGGCAACCCCTACGCCATCGCCTCCCAGGGCCCCCTCTCGCTGGAGTCGGCTGCGCTATGGACCCTCAAGGACTGGATCGACCGCCGCTTTATGCGCCGTTTCAACCAGCTACCGACCATGGCCAGCGAAGCGACCCCGAGCCTGGCCTCCGGCCTGGCCGACCGGCAGGCGATCAAGGAGCTATCGAGCCTGGCAATGCGCTGCGGCGGCTGTGGCGCCAAGGTGGGGGCTACGGTCCTCGAGCGGGTGATGCAGCGCCTGCCGGACGAACAGCGTGCCGATGTACTGATCGGCCGCAGCGGTGCCGATGATTGCGCCCTGCTGGCAGTGCCCGAGGGTAAGCTGATGGTTCAGAGCGTCGATTACTTTCGCGCCTTTATCGACGATCCCTATACCTTTGGGGCCATCGCCGCCAACCACGCCCTGGGTGACCTTTTTGCCATGGGGGCCGAGCCGCAGTCGGTGCTCGCTATCGCCACGGTGCCTTACGGCCGCGAGCGGGTAGTGGAGGAGACCCTCTACGAACTGCTGGCGGGGGCGCTGGAGACCCTCAAGCCCACCGGAGCGGTATTGGCCGGAGGGCACTCCAGCGAAGGGGCCGAGCTGGCTTTCGGGCTGACGGTCAACGGCCTGGTGGATCCCCAGCGGGTCTGGCGCAAGAGCGGCCTGCAGCCCGGCGATGCCCTGATTCTCACCAAGCCGATCGGCACCGGCACCCTGTTCGCCGCCGACATGCGCGGTCAAGCCAAGGGACGCTGGGTGGACGCCGCCCTGCAGTCGATGCGGCTCTCCAACCAGCAGGCCGCCGAGTGCCTGCAGCGCTTCGGTGCCACCGCCTGCACTGACCTGACCGGCTTCGGCCTTGCCGGCCACTTGCTGGAGATGACCCGCGCCTCGGGAGTCGACGCCGCGCTGGAACTGGATGCCCTGCCCCTGCTCGAGGGTGCCCTCGATACGGTGGCGGCTGGTATCCTCTCCTCGCTGCAGCCCCAAAACCTGCGCCTGAGACGTGCCCTGCAGGCGAACGACGCCCAGCGCCACCAGCACGCCTTTGCGTTGCTGTTCGACCCCCAGACCGCCGGGGGCCTGCTGGCGGGCGTCCCGCAGGCGCAGGCCAGCGCCTGCCTCGACGCCTTGCAGCGGGCGGGTTATCCCCAGGCGGCGATAATCGGCCGGATTGAGCCCGCCTCGGCCCACAGCGCCCCGATTCATCTCCTCTGAACCCTGCCGATGAGACTGACCGCCCGGGGCAGGATTCCGGCCCCAACTGTGACCAACCGCCCGCTTCGCCTTGCCACCCCGCCGCTGCAGGCCATAGACATTTGGCGGGTGGGATTTTATCCTCAATAAGGCTTGCCGCCGTTATGGCGTGAAGCCCGGCCCTGACAGGCAGTCCGGGGCCCACAACCGACAAACAACAATAAAATGGTTAACAGGAGTGGCAGCTTGAGCGACACGGGCACCCTTTACGTAAAAACCCCCAAGGGCATTGAAGCCGTTGGTCAACGCAACCAGGGATTGCCCGCTCGGGCACGGCAGATGCTGCTGTTGGTCGATGGTAAACGCGACCTGGAAGCACTCACCGCCATGCTCCCCGGAGACCGCATGAAAGAGGCCCTCGACCAGCTGCTGGCCGATGGCTACATCACCCCCCTCAAGAGCGATCCCCCCAAAGCCGGCCTTGGTTTTTCCCTCCGGCGGGCGGTACCCGACGAAGGCCCCAAGCCCAAGGACGACAACGAGCGCATTGAGCTGGCCCGTAACTTTATGGTCAACACCACCCGCACCTTTATCGGTTACACCGGTGAACCCCTGATCCAGAAGGTGGAAGCCTGCCAGACCATCAGTGAGTTGCAGTCGCTGTTTGATGACTGGCGGGAGACGGTCAAGGCCAACCCCGAAGGGTCCCAGCGCATGTCCGAACTGGAACCCCGGCTGGCCGCACTGATCTCCTGAGGTATAATGGCTGGCCTTCGGCTTGATAAGCTGCCGTATAAACGTTGGAGAACACCTCTTGAAACCATTTGCAGGCGTAAAAGTTATCGATCTTTCAACCGTGATTGCGGCGGCCAGCGCTGCCCGGATTCTGGCGGACCAGGGAGCCGAAGTCATTAAGGTTGAATCGCTCGGAGGGGATCTGCACCGTGTGCAGGGCCCTATATTAGGTGTACCCGCCACCCATGACGAAAACCCGGTATTCGACCTGGAAAATGCCAACAAGAAGTTTATCGCACTCGACCTGAAACGGCCGGAGGGGCAACGGATCATCCGTACGTTGCTGAAAGATGCCAACGTTCTCATAACCAATTATCGGGAAGATGCCCTTAAGCGATTGGGGCTCACCTATGAGGATTTGTCCAGCGAGTTTCCTGGCCTGGTCTATGGCCACATCAACGCGTACGGTGAAAAAGGAAAGGAAGCCCAAAAGCCGGGTTATGACATTATCGCCTATTTCGGCAGGACCGGGATGGGGCTCGATACCGGCACATCCGAAAGTTATCCCCTGGTCAATCTGGGCGGCATGGGTGATCACCCCACGGGTATAGCGCTGGCTCAGGGTGTCTCTGCGGCACTCTACCGTCAGCTTAAGAGCGGGCAGGGAGACAAGGTATCGGTCTCTCTATATCACACCGGTATCTGGACCTCAGCCACCATGCAAGCGGCTGTTCAGGTCGGCCATCGTTACCCACAGCCCTACAAGCAACCGGTCTTGTTGCCGGTGATGGGCCACCCCTACAAAACCCTCGACGGTGAGTGGGTCATCTTCATGCTGTTTGACTTCGATCGCTATTGGAAGCCCCTCTGCGAGTCACTGGACAGGCAGGACCTGATTGAAGACTCACGTTTCAACTCCAGGGTGAGCAACAAGCAGAACCAGAGCGCCATGGTGGAAATTCTTGCCCCCCTGATCGCATCCAGGCCGCTGAAGGATTGGGCCGAAAAGTGGCACCAGGCGGATATTCCTTTTGAGCACCTGCGCCACATGGACGACGTCGCGCATGATGAGCAGGCACTGGTTAATGACTTCCTGCGCCCGATCACCTATCCCTCAGGCAACACGTTCTACCTTCCCACCCCACCGATTCAATTTCGTAAAGAGGGAAAGCCCGACTACACACCCTCGGCGGCAGTTGGCGCCCATACCCGGGAGCAGCTAATCAAACATGGCTACACAGAAGAGGAAGTGGTGGCTTTGGAAAACAGCAAGGTGATCCATTCCGCGGAATAAGCACTGGGGCTAATAGGCGGTACCCCCGCGTTCAGCTATCGGTTGGCGTTCCCGGCCGTTTTCGTTTTCTGGCCGCTCATGCGGCCAGGCACCCGCCTCGCGCCATATCGATTGCCCATCGGGCTGTATTGGCAGAAGAAAAACTGCGACTCAGCGTCCCTTAGCGCTTCTCATAAAGCTCGATGGCGGACTTCAACTGGTCGTACTCCTCACAACCGAAAAAGCAGACCCTATCGAGCCGACTGAGCCGCTCCCGCGCCTTGTCCAGCTGGTCGGTCTGCAGGTAGAGCTCGCCCAGGTACTCGTTGGCCCCACGGTGGTCGGGGTCGATCCTGAGTGCCACCTGGAAGGCCTCCAACGCCTCCTCGAAACGGAACAGTTTGCGCTGGCTGAAGCCGATGTAGTTCCAGGCATCGGCATTATCCGGCTCGGCGTCTACCACCCGATCAAATAGCCGTATCGCCTTCTCGTAATTGGCGAGCGTAATCGCCTCCACCCCCTGCTCATACTCAACCGACGGCCGTTGAACCGATGCACTGCCGGCCTCGCCCGCTATGACCGGGGTCACACCTCCCAACGCCAGCAGCAGCGACAGCGCACAACGAAGCAACATAGTGGAACCCTCCGCGAAGTGACAAGCACACTTGATGAGTATAGCCACCGTTCTGTACAGATTTTCTTGCGATTAACCGGTTATGGTTAGTACGAAGCTGGATAACAGACCCCACAAAACGGGCTTGTCAGCAGATCCGGTCATAAGCTCTCGGGGTCATAGCGGCAAACATGCTGAAAAACGCCCCCCTCTATTCGAGACACCCCCCAGCGTCAGGAATCGGGGTCGATGGCGGGCAAACGGGCAGCTACGCTTGCCAGGGGAGTTCTCTCTCCCCCCCTTGCGCTCTCTCAAAAGGACACGCCTATGAAACGCCTCGTCCCCCTCGTGGCCGCCGCCCTCAGCCTCCTTATCGGCAACGCCCAGGCCGGCCCTGAAAACGTCAAATCCCCCGGCGACTACCGGGCCAACTTCACCCACTACTACAGCGGTGACCGCACCGCCAACAACACGCAGATCATCCGCGTCTACGCCAACGATATTGCCCTTGAGGGGGCCAAAAAAGAGGGCAAGCTCCCCTATGGATCGGTACTGGTGGGCGAGCTCTATTCGGCCAAACTGGATGCCAGCGGCCAACCCCTGAAAAGCTCATTGGGGCGGCGCATCGCCAACACCCTCGAGGTGCTGGTGGTGATGGAGCGGGGCGCCGGCTTTGATGCCGACTATCCCGAGGCCCTTAAGGTGGGGGACTGGGAGTTTGCTGTCTTCAGCCCCGACGGCCAGCGCCTCGACAAGGACATAACCGCCTGCCGGGCCTGCCATAACCCGCTCTCCGACCAGGAGTTCCTCTTCTCCTACGACCACCTCAAATAGGTGCTGCGCCCTGGTGCCGGCCTCCTAGACGAGACTGGCGAACAGCATGCGCAGCGCCACCAGCAGCAGCAGGCCGCCGAAGCAGCGCTTGAGCAGGGGAGCGGAAATGCGGTGCGCCAGGGCTACCCCGAGGGGGGCGGTCAGTACGGTAAAGGCGGCGATGGTAAGGGTGGCGGGCAGGTAGATGTAGCCCAGCGACCCCTCCGGGGTGCCCTGTCCCCAACCCGCCACCACATAGCCCAAGGCCCCCACGCTGGCGAGCGGAAAGCCCAGCGCGCTGGAGGTGGCCGTGGCCCGCTGCATGGGGGTATTGAAGAGCACCATCAGGGGCACCATGACATTGCCCCCACCGATCCCCGCCAGCCCCGACACCAGCCCCGACAGCAACCCCAACAGGGAGGTCCCTGCCCGCCCCGGCATCTGCCGCGAGGGGTTGGGAATCCATTTACTGAGCATGATCAGCGCCACCAGCAGCAGGAAGATCGCTATCGCCACCTTCATCACCTGGGGCGGCAGCTGCTGGGCGACGAAACCACTGAGGAAACTGCCGCCGATCACCAGCAGCACCCAGCGCCGAAAAATCACCCAGTCGACCGCCCCGCGCTTGATCTGCGCGCGGGTTGCAGAGATCGAGGTAAAAATAATGGTGCCCAGGGAACTGGCCACCGCCGTGATCACAATCAGCTCCGGCGGAAACCCCTGCCAGCCGAGCAGAAAGATCAACGCGGGCACAATCACCACCCCTCCACCGATGCCCAGCATGCCCGCCAGCACACCACCGATCGCCCCCAGTACTGAATACGCGATAAAAACGTCCAAGTGCTTTTCCTTATTATCCGAGCCTGTCCCGCCGCTTATGCCACAAGGCTCAGTCGACGTCCAGCCAGCGACCCTGCTGCAGGCGCGCGTCGAGCACCGCCAGCAGCTCGGTTTCGTCGATCGGGCGGGCGATGCCGAACCCCTGGCCCAGGGGGCATCCCTGCTGCCGCAGGAACTCCGCCTGCTGCGGGTTCTCGATGCCTTCGGCGACCACCTGCAGCTGCAGCTGCTTGGCCATCGACAGGATACTGCAGACCAGCAACGCATCTTTCTGGTTGCCGGGCACGTTGGCGACAAAGGAACGATCGATCTTGAGCACATCCACCGGTAACTGGCGCAGGTAGGCCAGCGACGAATAACCGGTGCCGAAGTCGTCGATGGCGATGGTCACCCCCATCCGCGCTAGCGCTGCCATCTGCGCCGCTACCGCCCCCATATCCTCCACCAGCAAGCTCTCGGTCAGCTCCAGCTCCAGTTGGCTGGGAGCGAGCCCCTGCCTGGCCAGCTGCTGCTGCACCAGAGCGGTAAGCCGCTTGTCGAGAAACAGCTCGGGGTTCATGTTGATCGCCAGCTTGAGTTTAAGCCCGGTGTGGCGGCAAAGGCTCGCCAGGATCTCAAGGCCGTGCTCGATGACCCAGAACCCCACCGGGATATTGTGCTCACTGTTTTCCAGGTCGATCAGGAAGGCGGCGGGAGCCAGCAGCCCCTGCTGGGGATGTCGCCAGCGGATCAGGGCTTCAAAGCCGGTCAGGTGGCCACTGGCCAGCGATACCTGGGGTTGCAGGTGGAGGCAGAACTGGCGCTGCTCCACCGCCTGGCGCAGCTCCTGCTCCATCGCTACCCGGGTTTCGACACTGCGGGTCATCTGCTTGTCGAAGATACAGAACATGTTCTTGCCCCGTGCCTTGGCTTCATGCATGGCGGTGTCCGCCTGCTTGATCAGCTCCTCCGCCCCGCCCTGGTGCTGGGGGCTGGCAAAGGTGACCCCGAGGCTGGCGGCGATCACAAAGGTTTGGTCGAGCAGCTGCAGGGGCTGGCGGATCTCCTCCATCAGCGAGTCGATAGTGGCCAGTACCCGCTCGCGGGATTGGGCCTGGGGCAGTATCACCACAAACACATCGCCACCAAAGCGCCCCACCATCTCACGCCCCTGCAGCCGATTGGCCAGCCGCTGCGAGAGCGCCACCAGCAGGTTATCGCCAATGGCGTGCCCCAGGGTGTTGTTGATGCGCCTGAAATCGTCCAGGTCGAGCAGCAGTACCGCCAGCAGCTGCTGGTCGGAATTCAGGGTTTGCAACGAACGACTGAGAAACTGCAGCAGCCAGTTCCGGTTCGGCAAGCCGGTGAGGGGATCGAACAGCGCCATCTTTTCCAGCTGCTCCGTGCGCTGCTGCACCTCCCGGGTCAGCGCCTCAAGTTGGTCCGCCAGCTGGACGCCGGCCGCCTCCAGCTGGTCGAGCTCGTCTGCCACGTAAGCGGGCTCATGGCGCAGCAGTGCGCGGGCTTCATCGAAGCGCTGGTAGGCCAGCAGCGGCAGTGCCCGGGCCTGGAGATTGAGGCGCCGGATGGGGGCGCTGTAGGCGAGGGTGCCAATCCCCTGCCCCACCAGCAGGATCGCCAGCGCCAGCAGCGAAACCTGCCACAGGTAGTGGTTAAGTGCCTCCTCCTGCTGGGTCACATCCTCGATAAAAAGCAGTTGTCCCGATTCCGGTTCGCTTCCCAACGGCTGTGACCAGAGCAGGTAATAGTGGTCGTTCACCGCAATCCGCCGGCTCCCCGCCACCAGTTCGCTCAACCCATAGCGGGCACTGGCTTCACGCAGTACCGGCTCCAGCAGCGGCCGGTTGGAGAGGGACTGGATGCGCACAGGCCAGTCACCAAATCGGCTGCCGGAATCGGTGATCAGCAGGGCGATGTCGACCCGGTGCACCTCCCGCAGGGAGATCACCGGCTGGATCAGCGAAGAGGCGATCACCAGAACCCGCTCCTCGCTTCCGCTCCAGTGGGCAGGCAACGCGGTGTAATGCAGGCATAGCTGCTTACAGCGGATCGCCTCCACTGGCGCCAGGTTGCGGAGTACGTCCGAGACCCCCTGCTGCCAGCGAAAGGGGTGAGGTGCTCCCCACTCAGCCAACACCGCACCCTGGGTATCGAACAGCCAGGCATGCTCATAATCGTTACGCAGCGCGTTGCTCTCCCAAAAGCCGCTGAAGGCCGCCGCCATGCTCACCGAGCCCCCCTCAAGCAGCAGGTCCCGCCCCTGGTCCAGGAAGGACTCCAGGGAGCGGATCACCATCTGGCTGTTAAGGCGCAGGACGCGCTCGATGTTGCTGCGCTGCTCCTCGACACGGGCCTGCTGGTCGCTACGCTGGTACTCATCAAACCAGACCAGGGTGAGTGCCGTCAGGCTGCCCAGCAGGGTCAGCAACAGCAGCGTGTAGAGCACCAGGGACTTCCAGCGCAGGCTCATAAACCGCATGGGGGCCCCGCTCAAAACCAGTAGGAGAGTTGCAGAGCGAACAGGCTCCAGTAGCGGGAGTCGTTCGTTTGCACATCGGAAAACAGCTGCGGCGCGATCCAGGCAGTGCCGTCGATGTAATGATACTCGCCCCGCAGCACCCACTGATCGCCGCCCTGCCAGCTGATACCCGCCGTCAGGTCCTTGGCGTAGGCGAAGTACTCGGGCTGGCCGGTGACCCGCTCGCGCTTGTGGCCATCGCGGTCCGAAGTATCCAGGTAGCGGGCGTCGTAGCGCATCATCAGGCGCAGCCCTGGGCTCAGGTCGTAGAGCGCCTGCAGGTAGTAGCCATCGCTGTTGACCCGCTCATTGAACAGCGGGCTGAACAGCCCCCTGAACTCGAAGCGGTCGTAGATGTACTCGAAGGTCCACTCCCAGCGCTCGCTTCGGTACTGCGCCGAGAGGATGCTCTCCCACACCCGTGATTTACCCGACAACGCCGTTGAGGGGTCACTGCTGTCATAGCGCAACTTGGAGTAGAGACTGCTGACCCCCAGCTTCCAACGCTCACTGGCTTCGGTGAAATAGAGGCTTCCCTGGGCCACATAGTCCTCTTCAAGATCGCCCCGCGCCCGGGGGCCGAGCACCCAGTTGAGGGTGTCGTTGTCGATGTCGGTGCTGCCGCCACTAAGTTGCCACTCGAAAGTGCCCGCCTCGCTGAAGTGGACGCCCAGCAGGCTGGCGCCGTCGGTATTGAGGGTAATGTCGCGGTAGATATCCCAATAGACCGACTGCGGCGGGATAATACCGGGCTGGGCCGAGGGCACATCGCGGGTGTCGCGGTAAAGGCCGTGGGCGTTTTTGTAGCGCCCCAGCATCAAATGGACCTCCCCCTCCAGGTAGTGGAGCAGGCTGTAGTCCAACAGCAGGTAGTCGAGGCGTCCCCCTTCGCGGTAACGGTTACCGCCATTGAGGTACATCCCCTGCCCCGCCAGACGCCACCGTTCCCCTAACTGGACGGAGCCATTGAGGGCGGCACTGGAAAGCTTACCGCTCCAGCCGGCATCGTCATCGATGTAGCCGTTATGGTCGGTGTAGACCAGCCCCTGGGAGACAAAGCCGTGCACCACCAGCTCCTCCGCCAGCACCGTGCCGGATCGCCCACCCATCGCAGCCATCCCGGCCACCAGGGTGCTAGCGAACGCGAATGATCTTGATCTGCGTGTCCACATAATCCTTTCTCGCAAAACCGATGGCGCCGGGAGTCGACGCCACCTTTTGGACCAGCTGCCGCTCATCCTCCACCTGCTGCGGCGGCGTACCGAAGCCGGAGTAGAGCAACCGTTGCCAGCTGCGTTCCAGCTGGTAACAGTAAAGCCGCATCTGTTCGGCACAAAACGCTTTTTGCAGGGGGTGGGAAGCCGGCAACACAAACAGGCTGATGCGCTCGCCCGTTGGCCACACACTCTGCTTGCTGGTAAAGATCGCTTTCAACTGTTGAAACGAAAGGTAGGACACCGG
The DNA here is from genome assembly GCF_003864255.1 of Aestuariirhabdus litorea. Lineage (NCBI taxonomy): Bacteria > Pseudomonadati > Pseudomonadota > Gammaproteobacteria > Oceanospirillales > Aestuariirhabdaceae > Aestuariirhabdus > Aestuariirhabdus litorea. The sequence goes on along the minus strand of NZ_QWEZ01000002.1, from coordinate 704,913 downwards.
CACACCGGGATGGGCGATGATCTGGGTCTGCTCGGCATAGAGAGCGCCTGATCGCGTCAGCAGCATCAGCAGCAGGATCAGCGGCAGGCTACGCCAGATGGGGTGCATGGATGTCCTTAGTCTCTGTACGAGTAACCCGGTGAAAACGGTATCACCAGAAGCTATACCAAAGCGGATACCCCGGCTGAATTTGCGCCGCTATTTGTGACTCACGTACAAAAATAGATTCCCTGCCCCGGGAACTTCCACCCTGTCGGGTTACAGGTATTTCATCGACTTCTGGAACCAGAGCAGCAGCATGGGGTCGCCCTCCACCCGCACGGTCTGCTCCTGGATGGCGCGCATAAAGGCGTTCTTATCGCGGCCGCGGGCCATCGCCCAGAGGATGGAGAACCCCTCAGCGGGGGTGACAAAGCGGATCGTCATATCCGCCTCGGTAAGGCCGGCGGCACTGGCCAGGGCCTGGCTCTCGAAGCGCAGGTAACGACTGACCACCGGCTGGTCGCTGGTGAACTGGATGGTTTTCTGCACCCCGTCGAGGTACTCGCGCATCGCGGCGTTGCGCCGCACCGCTCTCCGGTAAGCCAGGGAAATGAGCCACAAAAGCAGTCGATATTTCATGAAAAACCTTAAATGCGCAGCGAAAAGAGGCTGATCCTATCACTGCCTGAACAGGGTTTAAAGCGCCGATGGAGAGGCTACACGTCCTCTGTCAGCCCGCCCCAGGGGTCACCGTTGCCCGCCTTTTACCATTGAGGCCAGGTTAGGCCTGAAGGCTTACCCCCCTCCACAACCCGGCTTGCAGAAACTTCAGCCGCCGCGCACTATGCCAATATCGTCACGATCATGGCCCAGCCGCAAGGCTGTACCGCCCCTGGCAGGGATAATGCCCAATCAGTGCCTTTATCCACTGGCCGTTTAACGTCGGCCTCCCGTAGCAAGGACCCCGTATGGCCCCGCACACTACCGCCAGAATTTCACTGCAGGAGCTCCGTGAGCTGTGCCAGCAGGTGCTGAGCTACCACGGTTTTTCCGCCCCCCACGTAGAACAGCTGACCGCCACCCTGATGGCCGGCCAGGCGGACAACTGCGCCTCCCATGGTGTCTACCGCCTGCTGGGGCTGATTCGCTCGCTGAAGGCGGGCAAGGTCAGCCCCGACGCCGAACCCGAGGTCCATGACCAGGCGCCGGCGATTGTCCGCGTCGATGCCCGCCAGGCCTTCTCGCCCCTCGCCTTCAAGCGGGGCTTGCCGCTGCTGATCGATAAGGCCAGGGATTGCGGGATTGCGGCGATGGCGATTAACCACTGCGTCCATTTTTCAGCGCTGTGGGTCGAGATTGAGGCCATCACCGCGGCCGGGCTGGTCGGCCTCGCCTGCAACCCGAGTCACGCCTGGGTAGCCCCGGCAGGAGGCAGGCGCCCCGCCTTTGGCACCAACCCCTTCGCCTTCGGCTGGCCGCGCCCGGACAGGGATCCCTTTGTGTTCGACTTTGCCACCAGCGCCATTGCACGGGGCGACATTGAGCTGCACCGCCGCAGCGGCGAACCGATCCCCGAGGGTTGGGCGATCGACAGCGACGGCCACCCCACCACCGATGCCAGCGAGGCCCTTAAAGGCGCCATGCTGGCCTTCGGCGGGCACAAGGGATCGGCGCTGGCGGCGATGATCGAGCTGATTGCAGGCCCCCTGATTGGCGATTTGACCAGCGCCGAATCCAAAGCCTGGGACGGGGGTGTGGATGCCCTGCCCTACCACGGCGAGCTGATCCTGGCCCTCGACCCCGCACGCTTTCTCGGAGAGGAGGCACCGCGTCACCTCGAACGCGCCGAGACCCTGTTCCAATCGATTCAGGCCCAGGGCGCCCGCCTGCCCTCCGAACGCCGCTTTGCCGCGCGCCGCCAGACCGCTGCCGATGGGGTGGAGCTGCCCGCCCAGCTGCTGGCGGATATACGTGTGCTGCTGGAGGAGACGCCGGGGGGCTGAGCCCCTCTGCTTTATCCCAAGCGCCTCTTTGTATCCAGTGGGTGTGCTATCCCCTCCAATTCAGGGGCTAACTTAGAATGCTATGCGTTCGAAGACTCGGGTGCCGTCAACGGCTCCCTTCGAGGCTCAAACCAGTGCTGGGTCCGATTCACAAAGGCCACCAGCGACAGCATCACCGGAACCTCCACCAAAACGCCGACAACGGTAGCCAGCGCTGCACCCGAGTGAAGCCCAAATAGCGAGATGGCTACCGCTACGGCTAGCTCAAAAAAATTGGAGGTGCCAATGAGGCAAGCGGGGGCCGCAATGTTATGCGGCAGACGCCACTTCCTGGCCCAGAAATAGGCCAGTGCAAAGATCCCATAGGTCTGTAGCAACAAGGGGATGGCGATCAGCAGAATCGTATGCGGATGGGTCAGGATCGTCTCGGCTTGAAAACCGAACAGCAGCACGACCGTAAACAGCAGGCCAATCACCGACCACGGCTTCAACAGGTGTACGAAATGGTTCAGGCTCTGCTCGCCACCGGAGGTGAGCAGCTTGCGCCGGGTAATAATGCCTGCAATCAGCGGCAGCACCACGTACAGCACGGTCGAGAGCAGCAGCGTCTGCCAGGGCACCTCGACATCGCTGATACCGAGCAGAAAAGCGGCGATCGGAGCAAAAGCAAACACCATGATCAGGTCGTTCACCGACACCTGTACCAGGGTATAGTTGGGATCCCCCTTGGTAAGCTGGCTCCAGACAAATACCATCGCGGTACAGGGCGCCACGCCGAGCAAGATCATCCCGGCGATGTATTCGCTGGCCGACTGCGGGTCGACCCAGTCGGCAAAAATAACACGAAAGAACAGCCAACCCAGCGCGGCCATGGTGAAGGGCTTGATCAGCCAGTTGATCACCAGTGTCATCACCAGCCCTTTAGGGCGCTTGCCCACATCCTTAATGGCCGCGAAGTCCACCTGGATCATCATCGGGTAGATCATGACCCAGATGCACAACGCCACCACCAGATTGACGTGGGCGTACTCCAATTGGGCAATCAGTGAAAAAATCGCCGGAAAGGTATTGCCGACGGATACGCCAATCAGGATGCAAAGCCCGACCCAGACCGAAAGGTAACGTTCAAATAAGCCCATCGTTGTTCTCCTTAACAAAATCTCAGCAGCATGCTGCCTGGCGTGCGGGCCGATCGCCCATCTGTTGCAGGCGTTGTTGATCGGAATCCAATTGAGCGCGACAGGCACCCGCGGCCAGCCCCAACACGTCAACCACCCAAGCGGACAGGTCAGGATGGCGCTGGTAGTAGACCCACTGGCCATGCCGGGTGTCCTGCAGCAGGTTACAGTTGCGCAATTGCGCCAAATGTCTCGACACCTTGGGCTGTGACAGATCCAGCGCAGCCGCGATTTCACACACGCACAGTTCGCCTTCCGCCTGAACGAGCAGCAACGTCCGCAAGCGGGTTTCGTCACTCAAACATTTAAAAACCGAAGCGGGAATAGACTGCATACCAATCAACCTTTATTGAGGATTACGGGCGCGAACATATTGATACGCTCGGCGATCTCTTGCGCCATCTTTTTGAACCCATCATCCCCATCGCCATTTGCAAACTCGCCGGGTTCTCGGCTCAGAGGAACAACACCCTAGCTTTAAGCGTCATCTCAGCTTCTGTAATGAGTATATATGCTTATTCGTATATAAGGGTTTTTCGCCGAGGTCAATCATTCGTACTTCTATCTGAAGCCTGAGGGGCACCCATTTTAGTACCACCTGCTATGTGACTGAGCAGGGGCCTGAGAGGCTTCATTTCCTTGGCCACCCTTATACTCTTCTCTCACAAAAAAACCGCCTTACACTCCTGAGAATCGATCCATCACCCAGGAGATATCACCATGGGCAACCCTATCCTTTCATCCCTACTGCTTTTTAGCGGCATCCTGATGGTCATTAGTGTTTGCGGCATTTTGATGCTGGCGGCCGACGGGCTGGCCCGCTGGTATGGCGCGCTTCGCCAACCCACGACCGCTGCCGGCGCACGCAAACTGGCCCTGCTGGTTTTGCTGCTGTTTCTTTCGTTGACGGTGTTCGCCGCGTCCATCGGCTATGTGCTGGGTATAGCGGCTAAGGTCCTCTAACAGGTCTACCCGCTTTATGAGGATGTTTTTCATTTTGGAGACTTTGCGGCGTGATTAAATGCAATCTGGCCCGACTGATGGGCGAACGAACAATGAAGATTGTGGATGTCGCACGCGAGACCCGGCTCAACCGCAATACCGTGACCCTGCTTTACAAGGAAACAGCCCAGCGCATCGACCTGGAGACGATAGAAAAGCTGTGCGATTTGTTTGATTGTGAAGTGGGTGAACTGCTTGAACGGGTTCAGTAGGCTTGAATGGTGTTGATGTGCACTTAAAACTGACTCAGGGTTTGCACCTAAAAAGGTAGCGGCCTAAAACCTGACACGATAGTACGCGTCGAGGACAGTGGACAACAGTACCCGCCAACGGCTGAAGGGCCTACCGGCCAGATCAATAAAGCGGATGGCGGCGTACAACCGGGCAGAACCCTGCGGTTACCCGCGTGACAGCCGCTCCCGGTACCACTGGATGGCCAGACTCCAACGCTGCTGAATGTACTGATCCCGCTCCGCTTCGCTGGCAAACAGGTAGCACTTGATGGCATCCATCTGATCCTCCTCATCCAGCAGGTCCATCAGGGCGCTCTCATTCACCACCACACAGGGTTCCCCCGCCCGGGTCACCCCTTTGGTAATGCTGCCCCCCTCGCCTTCCAGAACTGGCTCGGCAACGGCCAGCAACGGTTCGCGGTACTCGACCCGCAGGGGTTGGATGGGTTCGCTGGACATGGCGTAGACTCCTTCGACCCGCGGCGGCCGGAACGGTAGTGAGTGAGATTGATGGTGTGTTCAGGGCCAGCATAGCGAGGCCTGCGGCGTCCAAACAGACTGTATAAACCCTCATGTCGCCTGAGGCGACAGCCTCCGGAGAGCAGACCGGCATAGGATCTGAAGCGGTTTAAATCGTCATAACCAATAAAATTCAATAGGTTACGCGCAAAAACAGGATTTTGACCAGCTCCGATTAACACCGATCCGCCTCACTCCCTGGCCGCAACCCGGAATTACTGAAATGCAAAATTGTAAATACTTTTGATCACTGCCCTATTTGCATTTAATTGTCTGTTCACGAATTCCTTGAATCGCCACCAGAGGTCAATTTGCGGATCATATTTCTGAGTACAAAGTCGAGGATAAGGTCGCACTATTGGCTCATAGTCAAAAACTTGTTCGCATGCTCCCTAAATGGTCATCAGCAGGCAGATAAAATGCGTATTACAAGCCATATTTACGCATCTTCTCCCATAGGTTTTTGCGACTGATGCCGAGCGCCCCGGCGGTATCATTGATCTGGTGAGCACAACGCTCGAGTTCAGCGCTGATCCGTTCACGCTCGCACTGCTCCATATAGCCCTTTAGATCGGAGTCGCCGGGTTCAGTTTGAAGCCGGGGCCGGTCGAAGAGACTCAGCTCCAATTGAGAGGAGTCGCTGTTGATGCAGGCACGCTCAATCAGGTTTTTCATCTGCCGGATATTGCCCGGCCAAGGCTGACGAGCCAGCCACCCCTCAACCGCCGCGCTAAATTGATAGGGAGCGCTGTTGTCGGGTCGCGGACAGCCAGCCAAAAGGCGATTTGCATACCAGCGTATATCTTCCGGTCGCTCGCTGAGCGGCGGAATATCAACATGAACGACATTGATTCGGTAATAGAGGTCTTCGCGGAAACTGCCATCTCGGATCTTCGACTGCAGGTCTCGGTTGGTGGCACACACCAGATGGACGCTCACTGGCAGATCTTCCCGCCCTCCTACACGGCGTATAGTGCTGGTTTGCAGGGAACGCAGCAGTTTGGCCTGCATCGCCATCGACATCTCCCCCAGCTCATCGAGAAACAACACGCCGCCATCGGCCTGCTCGAACAACCCCGGTCGCAGCCGGTCTGCTCCGGTGAAGGCGCCTTTCTCGTGACCAAACAGCTCTGCTTCCAACAGAGAGTCCTGCACCGCGGCGCAGTTGATCGATACAAACGGCATGGGTTTACCCGCGGCCAGTTGATCGCGGAAGAATTGGGCCGCGTGCTCCTTACCTGCACCCGACGGTCCGGTGATCAATACCGGCACATTGAATCGCGTTGCTCGTCGAAGTTGTTGCTCGATCTGTCGCATCGACTCGGAGATGCCCAGTACCGGTACAGCTTCGGTTACCACCATAAACAGCTCCGGGCAGATCTGTTTCAATTTTGCGAGCAATTCATCCAGATCGAAGGGTTTGGTGATGTAGTCTGCAGCGCCCCGCTTGAGCAGCCCCACTGCCTGGTTCACTGTTCCGTGCCCGGTCATAAACAGGGTTGGAAGAACCCCTTGCCCTTGTTCCAGCAGTTGGTCGAAAAGAGATTCACCGCTCATATCCGGCAGGCGAATATCACTGAATAGCACGCCGTAGCGCCCCTTGAGCAGACTGGGCAGTGCCTCTTCGGCGCTTTCGAACCAGTCGCACTCAACTCCCTCCAGCTCAAAGCGCTGCTTGAGTGATTCGCCCATGATCGGGTCGTCCTCTACCAGACACACGCTCACCATCACTTCACCTCCTCTGATCGCTCTATCTCGGGCAGATGAACATAAAACCGGGTCAGTCCATCTTCAGACACCACCACTACCTCGCCTTTGAGCTGCTGAACCAACTGATAGGTCACCCAAAGCCCCAGCCCATGCCCATGCGCCCTCGGGTTGTCTGTCACGAAAGGCTCAAACAATCGCCCTAGCTTCTCAGTCGGGATGGTCGGCCCACTGTTCTCGACGCTGATCAATATCCCTTCCGGCGCAAATCGGATCATCCCTTTGACAGTACTGCGCTCCGAGCTAGCATGGATCGCATTCAGAGTCAGATTGATCAGGATCTGCCGGATCGGCGTTGAGGGCAGCTCCGTCGGCTTATCACCTTCGGTTTGAAAATCCAGCTGCACTCCCATCTTACGCGCGTCCGCCGCCAGTAACGCGATCACATCGTATATATCCTTAGGTGTGAAAGGGTGGCTTTGGGCCCGGGCCTGGACCAGCAGCACCGAGACAGTATCTTTGATCTGTATTAAGCCTCGCTCGATCAGCGATGCGGTTTTAGCCGCCACCGGATCCGCCTGGCTGAAGCGCTTGAAGGTATTGAGCGCATTGAGCATACCCCCCAAGGGATTGTTGATTTCATGAGCAACGCCGGCCGCTACGCGCCCGATCGCCGTTAGCCGCTCCGATGCCACCATCTGATACTCCAGTCGCTCCTTCTCTGCCAGTGAGTCAAGCATCTGCCCAAACTGCTCACCCAGCTTGCCGATTTCATCCTTACGTCTAGGCGGTTGATACGCGATCTCACTCAGAGGGGTCTGTCCTACCTGCGCCATGCTCTGATGTAGAAGGCTAAGAGGCTTGACCATCTGCTTACCGATCCACCATCCCACTGGAATCAGCAGTACGATGACCGCGAAGGCGCTGAAAGTCACCCGCCAGTAAAGGTCATAGAGGCGTGATGTGAGGAGTGATTTGGGATAACCCATGATCAACCAACCGATGCGCACCCGGTCATCCACCAATGACAACACCACGTAAAGATTCTGGTCGCTGCGCTGACTATAGAGCTGGTCGGTGATCAACGCATCCTGCTGCAGGCGCTTTAGCAACTGGCCAACCTCCGGATTCCCTTGTCCTGGATCTGCTTTGACTGGAAAACGACGAGGCTGGTTGGACACGTAAACCTGCTGCTGATTATCCACCACCAGTAGCAGCCGCTGGCTTGCCAGCCCGGATTCTTCCGTTGCATGATGCAACATCCGATAGGCCTGCCACAGGTCATCGTGCCGCATGAGGGGGGTCAGGGTGTTGGAAAGCACGCCGCCGACATCACGCGCACTCTCGAAAAGGTCGTCTCGCAAGTCTCGCTCACCCTGGCCAATCAAAACTACCGTAATCACCAGCCCCGAGATTAAAATCGCCAGCGCAAGGCTGATTGGCACCTTGACCCGGTAGCTGAGATCGCTCAATAGCGATAGCATCAGAGGCGCTCTGCCATTTCAGCAATCGAGTGATAGAGGTCCGGGCGTGAACGCTCAAAACCATCCAGCGCTAATCTCTGCAGCAGTACCTGCCCGCGCGCGTCAAGGCTCATTTCGAACAGTGCGGTTTGAAGGCGTTGACTGGCAGGGTTTGCCTCGCGCAGAGACACAAAAGGGGGGAAGCCATAGTGGGCTGAACGGGATACCACCCGTGTTTTGCTGGCCAGATCAGGATTGCTTTGGGCCAACAACTCCCAGACATAACCATCAACGCTACCGCCATCGGCCAATCCATCGGCCACCGCCTGGACCACGTTGCGGTGCGACCAGGTGTAGAAACTGCGCCGAAAGAAGCTGCGTGCGTCCCGCCCCTGCTCACGCAATGACGACTGTACCACCAGGTAGCCTGAATTGGAGTCCGGATCCGAAAAGGCAAAGGTTTTACCGCGTAGATTATCCAGTGACTGAGTTTGAGTATCGTCGCTGGGAACAACCAGATACGCCTGATACAGTGGTTTGCCCTGGTAAAGTGGTGTGGCCAGTAGGCGCAGGCGCTTCTGGTGTTGACTATAGGGATAACCACAGAGCCATGCAGCGTCTAGCTCACCGGCAAGCAGCAGTTCGGTTACCTCGCGATAACTTTGCCGTTGAATGAACTCCACCGGACCGCCCACTTTGGCTTCCAGATAGCGTTTCCAATCGTTTAGAAAGGAGAGCTGTTCATCGAGAAAGACCGGGGTCAGTCCGATACGAATCGGCGCGCTGTCCGCCAAAGCCGAGCAGCTCCATCCCAGTAGCCACAGCATCAAAAGTAACCTTTTGAATGGCATCATTATTATCCTGTTGCTGTATTGTTTTTGTTATTGAAGCGATACAGCCATTGTTGACCGTAGCAAGTGTAGGGTCAATGCCCAAAGGTATCACAAAGCCGGCATCCTGCCGCCTGTCCAGGTCACCCGCACGGGTTTGTAACCACGCAACAATGCGCCAACATTTGACCCCGGTACGCTCAGGAATGGGAGCGTTGAGTCGCGTTGTGCCGGGCGGAAGGGAGCGGTCATGCCATTGCCCCTGATGGTCCTGAAACCAACCGTAGCGCTGCAACACAAAGCTCATACCGCCCCCTTCGAACATCAGCCATAGCGCCCGACCGCTGCTACCGCCTGGCAACGCATGGGCCGCCCGGTTAGCTAACACAAGCTGAAGCTGCGTTTCCGCCTGATTGGTCAACCAGCGGGCCTGTAGTGCGCTGGACTGCAGTGCATGGTCCGCAACACCGAGGAAGCGGTGATCCCCTTGCTGAATCCGTGGCAGGTGGCAGCGTGGACAGTCAGGCGCTGCCTCCAGTCGACGCCAGTGGCGAAGGGTGTTTTCCAGCGGCGCATCATGGCAACGAGCGCAAACCGGCTCGGCCCAGCCAGCCTGTTTTGTTTGATGCAACGAATCTAGGTGGCAATCGAGGCAAACCACTCCCCGTGCAGCCTTGGGTGCATGACAGTTGAGGCAGCGAGGGTCCTCCGCCGCTTTCCATTCTTCCTTGAACGCCCTTGACTGTGCCGCATGAGCCATCGCACTGGCAGCATAACTTGCGACAGCATCCGGATGACACTGGCGGCACTGTGCCGCAACCTCACAGGGTAGGAGCATTAACCCGGCTAGCCACAGGCACCGCATCAGGGACGCTCAATCACCATCGCCGGTTCTCCCAGTTCGCACAGGCCGCGGGGAATAATAAACGTCGATGGTAACGGTGAAAGGTTGTCTGAATAGTCGCCCGGCTCAACCCCAAGTCCCGAGCGCTTCCAGTCTTGCACCCTACCCAACAGCCACAGTAGTCGCATATTCTGGACAGTGGCCCACTCAATCCAGCGCTGACGTAACGCTTCACGATTCTCATCCAAGGGATCGCTCACCAGCACCAACACGGAAACGCTCGATGGCAATGCAAGCACACTGGGATCGTTGCTAACGGCAAGTGCATGAGACAGCATGCCTGACTCCTGCCCTGTGTCTGATCGCAGATCCAGCACCCTAAGTCCTGGCTCATGTAGGCGCGACGCCAACTCCTCAGGGGTAATAAACGTCGGCTGGGTTTCAGCCCAAAGCAGATTTACCGACAGCGCTGTAACGCTGACCAGCAGCCAACTCCAAGAGCGACTAACCCGCTTCACGCTGACAAGACCCAGCAACGGTGTCATCCACCACTGCCAGCGGTATCTGTTCGGGGGGATTGAGCTTACGCACCAGCTCAACGCCGCCCAAGGCCAGAAAGCGATCCGCTTCCAGCACCAGCGCATCACAGTTACCCTCACGCAGCAAGTTGTCGATATGGCGCGTTTCCCAGGCACCACCGGAAAGCCACAACAGACCGTCAAATACCTCTCTGGCGAGCACCAGAGCATCGAGCTCCAGACCGCGCTTTTCTGCCTCGGCTTCTGGGCAATCGAGCCACACGCCGGCGACACGCTCGCAGTCCAGCTCGCTCAACCACTGGCGCAGGCCAACCTCCAGACCATTGATACGATAACCGGTCAGAGATGCCGGATCGGGTGCATAGAATAGAAATCCGCTACCGTGTTGGGAACGGTTCAGGCTGAAGTTGGGCGCAGGGCGACGGATCTCCACCCGGACGATCAGCGGCTGGATTTCACTGCGGGCGGGCAGGCCACAATCTGCATCAACAACCCGATACCCCTTGAAATCCGGCTCAATCTCCCCGCAACAAGCGGCCAATGCGGCCTGCTCAGCCAATTTGGAATTCAGGGGGGGATCGCCGATCCAGCCGCTACAGCCACTCAGTGCATTCAATTCCGGGTGTTCCGCCAATTCATCACGGACAAACAGATAAACGGGGTGCCGATTCATACCAACCTCTGCTCACTCATCCAATAGTTTTTCCCATAGCTGTACCGCCTGACCATTCGCCGCCTGACCCTCACGAGCCATATAGGCGCGGTAGGCCCTCTCCTTGGAAATCGCGTCCCGAACCTTCGCGGCCAGATCGGCAAAAGCGGTTGCTGTCGCGCTCTCCGGCGCACCCAGCACCAGCGGCGTGCCGCTATCGGCCAGCGCCTGTGCAACCGGATCAAGGGGCAGACTGCCCAGATGAGAGATGGAGCGCTCCGCAGCCAGCTTTTTGGCCGCGCCGCCCGGATAGAGACGCTGAGTTTCGCCGCAGCAGGGGCAGACATAGCCGGTCATGTTCTCCACTAGGCCAAATACGGGGATATCCAGCTCGTGGAAAAGGCTCACCGCCCGTCGTGCATCAGTCACCGCCAGCTTCTGTGGTGTGGTAACCACCACGGCGCCGGTGATGGGAATCTGCTCCAGAATAGTCAGCTGCACATCGCCGGTACCGGGCGGCAGATCCACCAATAGAATATCCAGTTCCGGCCAGGCCACGTCGCGGAACATCTGTGTCAGAGTCTGGCTCACCAGAGGCCCTTTCCACACCAGTGCTGCCTCCGGCGGCATCACGGATGCGACCGAAAGCGCGGCAATGCCATGGTGTTGGGCGGGCACTGCCAACCCCGACTCATCGCTAGCCAAGCCATCACCGATGCCCAGCATCCGCGCGATGGAGGGACCGTAGAGATCGGCGTCGAGAATGCCAACCTTCAGACCTTGCTGGCTCAGGCTGGCCGCCAGATTGACGGTGACGGTCGATTTACCTACCCCACCCTTGCCACTGGCGACCAGCACGATATCGTCGATATTGGGCACCGGGGCGACCGCACTGGTGTCGATACCGCTGTCGGTGACGTCGGTCAGCGGGATGCAGCTAGCGGGTTGGTCGGAACAGCTCATTGCAGCACCTCCGCATTCGTCTGGGCCTTACGTTGCAGCAACCCTTTCAGGCGCTCCAGCAAGGGTTGCAGAGCAGTCACGAGAGGGTGGTCGTCCCGCAGGACTTCAGCCAGCTGCCCCTCATCGGCGGCTTCCGCCAACGCTGGATCAAAGGGCAGCCGCGCCAGCAGCGGCAGGCCGATCTTCTCCGCCAGCAGCCCCCCTCCCTCGCTACCAAAAAGCGGACTCAGGGTGCCGCAGTGGACGCACAACACGCTGGACTGGTTCTCCACCAGCCCGAGGCAGGGAACGGCAAGATCGGCGAACATCTCCATACCTCGGCGCACGTCATCCAGCGACACCTGTCCGGGGGCGGTGATGGTGATGACGCCATCGAATTCGCACGCCTGCAGCGCGGCCAGATGCACGTCGGACGTGCCGGGGGGCAGGTCTACCAGCAGAATATCCAGCTCGCCCCACGCCACATCACTGAAGAACTGTGGCAGGCCAGAATCCACCAGTGAACCCCGCCATATGAGCGCCTGATCGTCGGGTAGCAGAAAGCCAAGTGACATCAGCTTCACCCCATGCGCCTCAAGCGGTGTCATTTTGCCGGCAGTTTCATGGATTGCGCCGTGGGTACCAAACAGGATGGGAGCGGAGGGGCCGTAGATGTCTGCATCCAGTACACCAACACGCATGCCCTGGCGCGCCAGCAACAGCGCCAATTCCGCCGTGAGGGTGGATTTTCCCACACCACCCTTGCCGCTGTGCACGGCGACCACTCGCGATACGCCGGAAATACGCTTGCCGTTGCTGACCGACATGGGACGCGGCTTGACGATTACCCGCTGCACCCCTTGAATCGCTTTCAGTGCAGGGGCAAGGACTTCGGCAAGCATCTCCTGCTCCGGTTCGCTGGTGCGCTCGGTGTCGATAAAAACGCGCAGTACACCGTCGGTCTCCACCACGTCATACACCTGCCTGCCTGCGAGCAGGCTGTCGCCACTCGGACTCAGCGCCATTGCCGCCAACTGCTCCAGCGCTTGTTGCTCGAGAGCGGAGTAACCATGTTGAGCATTCATGGACATCTAAACGCCTCCTTCAGATAGATACGCAACTGCGCGGCCTCTTTCGGACTGATCTCTGCATCGGCTCCCTGGTTCTGACGCATTACATCCACAATCCCTGGGCGCAAGCGTTCCGGAAAACGACACAATTCTGCGACAGGCAGCGCATGGCAACTGCTACAGCGCACTTCAAACAGCCCTGCCGGCGTTTGAGGTTGACGCCAGCACCAATACCCTCCTCCGGCGAGCATGAGCGTAATAACAACCACTGCGCGCACTACTCCCCCAGCATCGCCATCCAGTCATCGTCCAGCGCCTTTTCGTTGGCACAACTTGGGCATAGCTCGGTCTCGCTAACCGCCCGATCCAGGGCCGGCAGATAAGGGTGACCGCAGTTGCTACAGGTTGTTTGTTTACGCCGAATCAGCAACTGCCGCTGATCGCTTACCACTGCCGCAGGTGTGTTTTTTTCCGACACGCGGATCGCATCTACCGGACAGACTTGTTCGCAGAGCCCGCAATCGGTGCAGAGGTCGCTCTGGTAGCCCAGTGCCACCATACCGTTGCGCTCTAAATGCAAAAGAGCACCGGTCGGGCAACGAGAGCCACAACTACCGCAGAGTGTGCAGCTTTCGCTGATATGTCGTTGACGCCAAGGTGTTTCAGCCCCCTCTTTCCAGCTGAGATGCCCACGCTCACGATTAAGTAGTTCACGATAAGGACGCGGCGCCTGTGGATGCGTGTTCTGCTGATAGAAGGGCAACGTGTCCAGCGATGCAGGGGTACTCGATTCCGGCACTACCCAGCGGATCGCCTCCTCGATACCCCGCGCACTGGCAAAGCCGAGGAAACCGCGCCGGCTAAGCCGCTGCTGATCTTCGCGCAGGCGCTCGCCGTCGGCTTTCTCTTGCGGCTGCAGTTGCCACCTGGATGCCATGGCCGGCCCCAACCAGTTCTGCAACTGCTCACCGAGCGCTGCACAGTGCTCGCGGGCATCTCCACGCAGGCAGCGTTCACACTGATCAAGGCCATGCAGTGCCCAGCTTTTGACCCGCTCCGCGCCAGCTCCGACTATCAGTTCCGCATCCAGCAGGTGATGGCAAGGAATAATCACCCCCCCCCCGCCATCACGGCTTTCCCGGCAGTGAAGATGCACCTCCTCCAGTCCGCTGACCGACTCCGCAAACCGCTGCGGATCAAAACCGCTCAGCGTAAGTGCTGCAGTTGGGCACAGGGCATTGCAGGCGCCGCAGTTCTGGCAACTCTCGCGATCCACCTCGACCGCGTCGATGCTGACCTGAATCGCATCGGAGGGGCAGACATCAACGCAGCGGCTACACAGCTCAAAACGGGAACGAAGGTTGATGCAAAATTCAACATCCACCTGCAGACTGTTACCGTCCAGGGTCATACGCGCCTGATCAAAGCCGCTCTTTGCGTTCATGCATTCACCTTACGCAGCTGGGGCTTTTCCTCATCCAAACGCCGGCCAAGCCAGTGGCACAGCGCCACGGCACCAACCATGTTGGTGGCCATGGGCACATTGTTGAGGTCGCAGGCGCGGTAAAAGGGGTTGATGTCTGGCTCATCAAAGCCTGGGTTGACCGGATCGCGGATAAAGAACACGGCGCGAATGCAGTTGCTGCAGATCAGCCCGCAGAGCTGAATCTCGCCGCCCTTGCGACCGGAGAACATACCGGTCACCTCCAGCTCAGTCGCCTGCCTGATCGCTTCAGAGGTCTCCTGGGTCGCCAGCAGTCGGTAGTGTTCAAACACCGGCAAACGTTTCTGAATCAGTTTGATCAGCTCCTGGGTTTTGGCTTCATGGGCGATCAATATGATCGTCTGTGCGCTGTTCATAGTCCCCCCGCCACAGAGGCCACCTCTGGACGCACTGCGCCAACGGGAGCACGAACTAATTCTGTGTAGATGCCTAGATGCTGACGCACCAACCGCGCCAGCAGCCTCGACTCCTCCTGGGCCCCCTGCCCACGGTGCAACACCTTCACATGCCCAGGGTTGGCAATCAAACGGGCCAGCTCAGCGGTCAGCGCGCCCTGCTGATCAGCCGGGTAACTCCATCCGTGGAGGCCATCGACAAAATCGGGATGGGTTGCCAGGTGGCTGCGCAGTACCGGGCGATCAAGAGCACGGGCGAGATCCAGCACCGGGCTGTGACACTGCATCTGGTAAGGCATCAGCAACAGATCAGCATGGTCGAAGATAGCGGCGGCTTCGCTGGTATTGATATAGCGATCAATCACCACCACAGGGATACTGGCACGCAGTTTCTCCAGTAGCTGCGGATCAACCCCCGCCAGCGCGCGTTCACCTGCCAGCACCAGCTGCACGCCATCGAGACACGGCTGCGCCAGCAAGCTTTCGATGAATGCCGATGTGCCCTTTTTGAGCCCGCCGTAACCAAACTGCAGCAGTCGCAGAGACGCA
This sequence comes from Aestuariirhabdus litorea, assembly GCF_003864255.1. NCBI lineage: Bacteria > Pseudomonadati > Pseudomonadota > Gammaproteobacteria > Oceanospirillales > Aestuariirhabdaceae > Aestuariirhabdus > Aestuariirhabdus litorea. The sequence continues at coordinate 689,501 of NZ_QWEZ01000002.1, read as the reverse complement.
GCTGGCAGCGCCGCAACCGCTAGCGGAAGTCTGCGTGGCAGTTGCGGATTGGAAATTAGATTGGGGCTCCCAGGAACCAGTGCACACCGTTCGCTGGTCATATCCAGCAGTTCCTGCAGACCCCAGGCGATATGGGCATCTCGGGCAATTACCTTATCGACCCGATGATAGAGCCAACGATAGAGCGGCTGGCTCAGCCAGCGGTTACGGTGCGGCAGCAGGTTGTGCGGGGTGTAGACCACTCGTACCTTACGACGCTGACAGAAAAGAACAAAACGCAACGCTGCCAGTGGGTGACCCACCCACTGCAAGTGCACGATCTCCGGTTGATAGAGGATGACTTCGCGGCGCAGTTGCCGCCAGGCGAACCGCCCCGTCGGCAGTCGATATGCCACCTCCAACGGCAGTGGCTGATCCGCCAACTCAGCCTTCTGGCTGGAGAGCAGACGCACCTGCGCCCCGGCATCGCTAAGGCCAAGTGCCAAGGCGTGAGCGTAATGGGACAGAAATCCGTTCCCGGTTCCCTCTACCAGCAGAATCCGCATCCAGACCTCCCGTTAAAGACCCGAAGCTTTGCGGAAGTCGGCATCATAGTCGAGCCGAGGCGGTTCGCGGTTGTTTAGTTCGGCCAGCTCCTTGAGCCGTTCACGGTGGGAAACGCGCAGGCACACATCCTCCCACAACAACTGACCGATCAGGGTCAGTAGCTGCTGGTAGAAGGGGTGTAGCGCTGCTGTGGCCGCGAGCCGACACCAACCCGGTGCCCAGCGACCAAGCTGTTCGACCATAAAGCGGTCGGCGCGGGTTCGCATCGCTTCGGCTTCCTCCTCTGCGCCACTGGCTAAGGCGTCCTGCTCCGCCTGCAGCTGCAGGGCGTAGAAGGAGAGCATAACGCCAACATGGTCAGGAAACTCACCGCTGAGGCGGTTACGAAAGCCCCAACCCGCCTCATGATAGGCTGCGAGCGCCCTGTCCGCAGGCTCCTGGAACATCCGTCCGGTCTCAAAAACCGAGGCGTAAGGCATCATCGCCCCCGGAGCCACCATCAGCCCGGTGTACTCCTCAGCCAACGCTTCAAGCAGTGCTTCAGCCGGCGCCTCAAAAAAGGCGGGAGAAACCACCACGCCGGCGTCAGCCAGCGGTTGACGCAGTGGCCCCCGCAACAGGGCGAGTAGCTCGAAGTCTACCTCGCCTTCCAGTAGCCGGCCGAACAGGCGGTACAGCCCTGCCTGCGCTTCCAGCTCCATCAGGCGCTCGTCGATGACAGGGGCAGCTTGCGCACCGTCTCTTTGTTCGGATTGATCTTGTTGTTGTATTCCGAGCATTGGCTACCTCCTAGTGTCCACCGCCATGTACGGTAGGCTTGGGCAGGCTATCCCAGTCGATATCCACCTCCTTGTGGTTAGCGCGATGAAGGTCGCCTACATAGGCATAGCGCAGCGTCTCTTCGTAATCCTTCATGGATTCCTCAACACTGGCCTTAACATCACCGTACTTATCACCGGGCTGGGCCTTTTCTACCGTGACTACTGTGTCGTACCAGCCTTGTGATCCGCCTATCGGATCTACCGCCAGCTTGATAATCGGATTGGGATGAACGCCCTTGTCGTTCCACCAGACGTTGTTGCTGATATCGGGGTCTCCACCGAGCATCCAGTCGGCGTCAGCCTCTTGTTGCTTAAGCTGAGCCAGCCGTCCATAGGCAGAGTGGCCACAAGCGGTGGAGATCGCGACAACGTCGGGGTGAATCCCCTCAGTCACGTGGGCGCGAGTAACGATGTACCCCAGGCTGGAACTAACCCGAATCAGATCGCCATCCTTGATGCCGCGTGCCCCTGCCGTCTTAGGGTTCATCCAGGCTGGGTTCTTGTGGTAGAGCTCAGCCAGGTACTTAACCGATGCGGTACGGCTCTGGGTATGCACATTGACCTTGTAGGTGGTGAGCACCAGTTCGTTGGCTTTCTTATCCCTTGCGTGCAGGCGCTTGTAAACCGGCAGCGGATTGAAACCGTACTTCTTGTAGCTCTCCTTGTAGAGGTTGATCTTCGGAGTCTCGCCACCGAATCCCTTGTAGTTCTTTCCGCGCACATGCACACCGATGGCGTGTCCGTCCTTGCGGATCAGGTTATCATCGCCGACCACCGCGCTGGCCATCTCCGCGGCCGATAACTCCCCTTTATATAGCCCGTAGCCAGGATCAACTTCGTTGCCGTTCTTGTCGACGATCTTGGCGGTAACCGGGTCCACTTTGCCGTAAATGGGCCACACACCTTTCTTTTTCATGTAGTCCCAACCTCCGGCTTCCTTGAGGCCGGGGATGTTGTCGAGGTGCGCCCGCATCCACGCCTCAGAGTCCTTGAAGGCGAAATACTGTTTGATCCCCAAGGAACCATCCGGATCCACCTTGCGAATCACGTCGATCAGGGTCTGGCGGAACTCCTGGGTGCCGCCCAGCGGCTTGATTACCGGCTGGCGAATCGACAGGCAGGGATACAATCCGCTCGGCATGGACTCCGGATCGTGGCGCTCGAGATAGGTCACATCAGGAATGATCAGGTCCGACAGCTCGGTGGTCTCCGACATGTAGGGGCTGAAGGAGACCAGGAACGGTACCGCCTGCTCATCCTTGAGCAGATCCTCCCAGACATGGCTGGAAGGATAGGTATACACCGGGTTGTCGTAGTAATGCATCCACACAGCTACCTTCGCCCGCCCTTTGCGGATCATGTAAGGTGCGTGGGTGGAGACTGCATGTGAAGCCAGCGGATATTCCGGTGGAGCGGCGATCTCGCTGGCGGTTGCACCGGCAGGCGGAACCGGCTCCGGCTGCGGCCAGCCCATCCCCCGCGGCAGGCAGTACCCCCCCTTTACCTCAATGTTGCCGGTGATGACGTTAAGCATATTGATGGCCGCCTCCTGATAGGCACCGTAAACATGCTTGCAGGGGCCGCGGTAGGAGAAAGTGGTGGCTGGCTTGGTGGTCGCGAATTCCCGCGCGATTCGGCGAATATCGCTCGCCTTCATCCCGGACTCCTGCTCCGCGAACTCCGGAGTGTAGGGCTTGAGATGGTCCTTGAGTTGCTGCACCTCCACATTGGTCCAGTCGGCGATAAACTGCTCGTCGGCTAGCCCCTCGTTCATGATCACATGCGCCATCGCCAGGGCGATTGCCACATCGGTGCCCGGGAAGGGAGCAAACCACTCATCCGACCAACCCGCAGAATTGGACATCCGCACGTCGAAGGTGACGATCTTGGCCTTGTTGCCCACCACGCCATCCACACAACGTTGTGCGTTGGGGTTCATAAAGTAGGCGGTCTCCAAAATATTGGAACCGAAGTTGAGGATATACTTGGTGTTGGCCCAGTCGCAGGATTCGATATCCGGCCCCCAGGTCGGCTCTAGACCCACCTTCTTGGAGGACTCGCAGATATTGGTGTGATTGAGCATGGCGTTGGAGCCGAGCGCGTGCATAAAACGCTTCACCGCACCACCGGTCCGATCCCGCCCCCACTTGAATACCATCTCGTTGAGGACCTCAGGCTTATGTTCGGCCTTGGCACGATCGATCACCACTCGCAGCTTCTCGGCCAGCAGCGTGGTGGCTTCATCATAGGAGATCCGCTTCCATTTGCCCTCTCCGCGCTTACCGGTACGCAGCAGCGGAGTCATGATCCGATCCGGATCATAGATATGCAGAAAACCGGAGTTGCCCTTAGCGCAGAGTTTGCCACGGGTGTTGGGGTGATCCATGTTCCCCTCCAGTTTAACCACCCGGCCGTTCTCGACGTAAGCCACACCACCGTCTTCAATATTGCAGGTCATACAGGTATAAGGGACAGCTTCGCGCTCGGCTCCGGAGACGGCGGAGTAGTCCTTGCCACCCTGTTCCTGTTCCATTGCCACTAGGCGACTGCTGGACAGGGTCGAGGCACCGGCAGCAGCACTGCCTAGCTTAAGAAAGTTGCGCCGGTTCAGTTTGGCTGAATCCATCATGGTTTCGACTCCCAATCAATAAAAGCTCATGGGCAGTTGGCCTGCCACTAAAATCACGTCGCGCAGTGCCCAGGCACCGACCGTGCTTAGCACACCCGCCAGCATGATCATCATCGGTGTGCGTCCGGCAAAGAGTACGACCGCCAGCGGTGCAACAATTCCCACCGCAAACCCGAGTATCCAGTACCGGGTAGAGAGTTCGCCGTTGATGATCGCCAATGCTTGCTGCTCCTCTGCGGAGCCGTAGGCCATGCGCAGCGATTCGGCCGCGAACGCCATCAGTGTGACCAGCAACCCCCCAATCAGCACATAGCGCAGTACAATGACAAAGCGCTCATCCAAATTTCCAGTCACCATGGCCACCAACGCCGTCAAACCCGCACCGGAAGTCACAGACAACGCCACGAATAGCAACGGAATACCGGGGGAATGCCAGAGTTCACGCGCCTGCTGCGCCATCAAGTCCCAACCGGTATAGAGCGGCAGCAAGACTCCGAAAACCGATCCCAGGATGGCGAAGGGCTTGAGGAGGCCTGTTTTTCCCAAGGACGCGGCATAGAGATAGCCCATCACGGAGACCCCAAAAACCACAAAGAACAACGCCCCCCAGCTTAATGGCGAACTGGCATGGAAATAGATCAGCGGATAGAGGAAACGACTGGGTTGCCCCAGGTCCATAATCAACAGAGCGCCGCAGACCGCCAGCAACACCAGCGTCAACAGCGCCACCGGGCGGCGCAGGTTGTCGCTGCTTGTCCCGCCCAACCCGGATACGTAGGCCGGCGCCGCAACTAAAACAAAGCTCATCGCCGTCATGCCGATCAGGAAGAAATAAAGCGACAGTTCCCATCCCCATGGGGAGATGTTGTATTGCATGTACTCAAACATGATGAGTGCTCCCTATAGAACGCCGGCAAAGAATCGGCTGCCGCGGTTATGTTTGAAGAATGCCTCGGCATCAGAGCGGGCAGCGTAGGACTCGGGAGCAGCAAACAACTGCTCGGTGATGCCACGATCCGGCTTGATGTAATAAACCTGTGGTGCGGTGCCCTTTTCTGGCTTGAGGGTGACCGTCTTGTGACGACCCACCAGGCGCGCTACCTCACTGTTCGGATCGTTAAGGTCACCGAAGATGCGCGAGCGACCGAGACAGGTTTGCACACAAGCCGGCACCAACCCCTTCTCCACCCGGTGATTACAGAAAGTGCACTTGTCAACTACGCCGCCAACCTTGACGTTGGTGCGACTGGTGGGCAGCACGTGACGAGCGTTATAGGGGCAGGCAGCGATACAAGTCCGGCAGGCGATGCATCGCTCATAGCGTTGCAGGACAAAACCATCCTCATGCTTGTAGGTGGCTTCCGTCGGACAGTTACGCACACAGGGTGGGTTGTCGCAGTGGTTGCACAACCGCGGCATAAAGTGGCGGCGGGTATTGGGATAGGCACCAGTATCTTTGACTTTGACGATGGTGCGCCAAACGCCCAGGGGAACATCGTATTCTGCCTTGTCGGCACACACGCATGCCATGCAACCGATGCAGCGGCGCAGGTCGATGACCATAGCCCAGCGCTTCTTGCCTGGCACCCCGAGGGACGGCTCTGTTTGCAAACCGATAGCCATGAAGTAAGACCCTCTTGGTTGTTGTTACGGAATAGCCTGATACTGAATAGGGTTTCAGCTATTTCCATGCCAACCAAAAGGTTTTTACTTAACTTTTTGTTTTATATAGAAAAAAAATCACAACAAATGACTTTCCCGCACCTCGCAAAGTTACCTGTAGGTAACACGTAGTTTTTGTACGGTTACCGTCTGGTAACGCAGCTGAGCGATATGCTGCGTAAACTTCGCGGATCAAGCGTCCAGAACACAATAGAAACGCAACCCATCGTTACAGGGCTTTAGACGCAGGTGAGTCAGCACCACTGCAGAGACGGGAAAGCGCCGCCGATGCTTGCCGGGATCGTAAGGTTCACCATAAGCGCGTCCACTGATGCGGATCTGCTTGCGACGATGCCGGTCGTCCAGATCATCGACTTCTTCGATAGCCAGCGTTTCGAAACGCCTGAACACGATCTGATCGTTCTCCATCCGGAACAGGGCCTCGGACAGTAGGCCAACGATAGCGGTTCGCAGGTCGAACCCATACCAGGCAATCTCGACGCTATCATGTTCATCAACGCTTTCCGGCTCCCAGCAATACAAACAAAGCGCGGCAAAAGCGGCGTTACAAATAGACTCCTCATCCTCGGCTATGATCTCCATGCCGACACCGCCTTTGGGCTCTTCGATAAATGCGTACCTGGCCAACGTACTTTTCCTTGCAATGAAAGATTACTAAACAGTAGGGACAGATCGCGAGGCTAGCAACCTGTCTAGCTCCTCCGGATAGCAGGCCGGCATAAGATCTGAAGCGGTTTAAATCGACATAATCACTAAAATTCAATAGGTTACGGGCAAACACCGCTTTTTTCGCCGCTCCAATTAACACCGATCCGCCTCACTATCTTGTCTCAAACCGGAATTCCTGAAATGCAAATTTGTAAATGGTTTTGATCACTGCCCTATTTGCATTTAATTGTCTGTTCTCTAGCCCCTGCCTGATAAGGTTGATCAATACTGACTGAAGCCAAGAATATCTCGATCGCTATCGGTCCCAGGCACCGCACCATGCAGAGATGATATTTTATCATTTTTAACCAACAGGACCGGTCTTCACCAACCGCAGATAATGGCCTAGCCATCGTGCTCTTTGGTCAGCCGGCTACGATCTGGTAGTCGCCATCTGACAGACACTCCTAAGCGTTACGAAAGAGACGATAGATGGCTTTGTACTGCTTTGCCCACGACTCCTCGTAGGCCTTGATGCCAGCTTGCCGGTAGAGCACCCGCCCGCAAAACTTCAGCTACTTGGGGGAAAGGTCACCGCCGCTGCGCCAGCGCTCCAGGGCGGCCTCACTGATACTCCAGCGGGCAGCGAGTTGTTTTTGGTTGAGGTGAGCGACGTCCATCTTGGTCTCCTTCCGAATGAGTTGGCAGGAGTCCATGAAGGCGCTGTTCCGCCCGCTAGCCAAGGCAATTCCAGGAAGCGCCGCTACTCGGACAGATCATTCAGCTCGTAGCTGGTGCTGCGCCCACCCGCATCCGATTTGCGCAGCACACCCCGAGTGAGCAGGTCGTTGATGTCACGCAGTGCCGTGTCCGGCGAGCACTTGGCGATAGATGCCCACTTGCTACTGGTGAGCTTGCCTTCGAAGCCATCAAGCAGTCGATTCAGCAACTTCAGCTGCCGCTCGTTCAAGGGCGTGGTCGCCCAGCGCTGCCAAAACCGCGCTTTCGTCAGGACGCCGTCCAGCCTGTGCTGGGCCTGGTCAACCGCGCGATGAAGCGTGTCGAGGAACCACGCGAGCCACTCGGTGACGTCCAGCGACCGCTTTTGCGTCCTCTCCAGGATGTCGTAGTAAGCCTTGCGTTCGCGCTGGATCTGCGCCGACAAACTGTAGAAGCGCTGCGGACTGCCGTCAGCGCGCGCCAACAACAGGTCGCCAATTGCACGGGCGATACGGCCATTGCCGTCGTCAAACGGATGCAGGGTGACGAACCACAAATGGCCGAGGCCGGCCTTCAGCAGCGGCGGTTCGTTCTTTGTGCCATTCAGCCAATCGAGGAAACGGCTGGTTTCGGCCTCGAGGCGATCGGCCGGCGGTGCTTCGAAATGCACCCGCTGGCGGCCGATAGGGCCGGACACCACCTGCATCGGGCCGGTGGCATCGTCGCGCCAGCCGCCGACCTTGATCCTGGAGAGCCCGGAGTAGCCGGTAGGAAACAGTGCGGCATGCCAGCCGAACAGACGCTCCCGCGTTACCGGTGACTGGCAGTTGGCCGTGGCATCCAGCACCATCTCGACCACGCCCTCGACGTGGCGATCGACCGGAGCGAGCGCGCCGATATCGACGCCCAACCTGCGGGCGATGGAGGAGCGCACGGACTCGACATTGAGCTGCTCCCCCTCGATCTCGCTGGTCTTGACCACGTCATCGGTCAGCGCTGCCAGGCTTGCCTGAGCGCGCAGGGCCATGCCCACGTCGGCCAGGCGTCCCATCAATAGACCCTGGGCACGACTGACCTGAGCCATTGGCTCAGCCAGCGCCGCCAGGTCGAAGTGCCAGGCCGGCCAGTCGCTGGTCTGCCAGATGTAGTTGCAATCACCGCTATTCATGCGGAGATTATGGGGCGCAATCTCCGCTTGCGCAAGTCAATCGCCGCACATTATGCGGTGAATGTTGACACTATTCACCGCATGGTGGATCGCTTTGCTGCTGCTTCAGGCATTCCAGCTCGAGCAGCACTACAATATCTTGCCCCTTCATGGCCGCTCCCCTCGTTGCAGTACACAACCACTGCAACACCGTCCGCAGTCCAGGTACAGTGGGCAGATAGCTCTAGCAAGAAATTCACTGCGCCCACTCTACACGTCACGATTTGACGCACAGCCCCCTTCAAAATAGTCATCCAGTAACAGGGCGACTCGGTCTGAATTGAGGCGGGTATCACAGTGTTGATTTGCACTTAAAACTGACCCAGGGTTTGTATCTAAATTTGACCCACCCTGATGGCCTGATTTTGGTCTTTGTTTCGGTTATTTATTCTGCCCTATTCCGGCAACCTTGCATCATTGATTGCAGGGAGGGGTTTAACGTGGGTCAAAATTCGATGCAAATATCGGGTGTTAGTGGGTCAGTTTCGGATGCAAATCAACAGTCACGCTCAAATGCTCCTCGATAATCACATAGCGTATCGTCCATATCGATAAAAACTATGCAAACTATGCCTAAATTCACGTTCAGTCTGGTATTAAATTTTTGGGGCCTCTCAATCAATTAGCCTTTTGAACACAATTTTTTTCCGACGATAAATAAAAAATCCCGACTTGGACTAACCCATGTCGGGACAAATGGAGTCAGGGTTTATCTCTAGGCAATAGCTTACTGGCTTGCAGTTTTTTGCTCATTAAAATATTTAACAACGCCAGGATGGAACTCGATGCTTATACCCTTCATTGCCGTGTCGGGATGAATAAACTGGGTTGCTTTATGGGCTTTGTGCATCCTGGGCAGACTCGTAAACAGAGTCTTTGTTAAAGCGTAGGCAAGTTCCTCACTGACATCTGTCGAGGTGACCAGCACCGCAGGATATCCGGACAAAGTCAGGTCGTTTTCCTGATTCGGGTAGGTGCCAGCCTTAACGACATAGTTGCTATACAGCGGGTTAGCCTCAATGAGCTTTGAGGAGTGCTCAGCGCTTGGCTGAAGGATATGGAAATCACCTGAGGCCAGGAGCTCGGAGATGGCTGCGCCAGGAGGCGCTGCATCAAAGAGACCGCCAGCTACCTGTTCGTTTTTCATCAGGTCGACGGCTTCTCCATAGTTGACGTATACCGGCTCAATATTGAGCTGGGCTCCATCCTCTTTGCGGTAAAAAAGATTGGCAGCGGTTAACACTGCATGGGCATCTACCTCGGTACCACTGCGTGCCGCACCCACCACAAATTTTTTCCCCTTAAGGTCATCAAAGCTTTTGATTGACCTCGAGACGACCACATGTTGCAAACTAGGCCACATTCCGGTGATTGCGCGCAGCTTATTGAATGGCTTGGACTCGAACTGATCAGCGCCGTTGTAGGCATCGTGGGTTACTTTAGCTGAAAGAATAGCAATCTGGGCCTCTTGTGATCTCAGCAGGCCAATATTATCTACTGAACCTCCTGTGGACATGGCCGAAGACAGTACGTTCGGGAGTTTGTCACTAAACAGCTTACCCATAGCTACGCCCACTGGATAGTAAGTTCCCCCGACATTACCCGTTGCAATCTTTACAAACTCCTTCGCGTTACCAACAGAGGGTGTCGACAGAACAGCGAGAACGGCAGCGGATATAAACAGCTGAGTGATCGTATTTTTAATTTTTATCATTGTAATCTCCTTAATCACGACAAAACTATTAATGGATATGAGTGTGCCTAATATTCAGCACTGATGCATTTCAGGGTTCGGATGTTTCTCCTGTGTGGTGACTGGAACGGGGTTGAAAGCAGCGGTTGGCCATGGGGTTCAACCGGCCTCGCTGGATTGGTAACGCTTGAGCTGGCGGCACTTTGTAAGCTGTATCAACAGAACTATCGCCAAGCAGACAGCTCCCGCGGTGTCACTAAGGCTGCCGCCCAGGATCAGCATCAACCCACTGGCCGCCATCAAACACCGCTCAAGCGGGCTGAGCACGCAGAGCAAATAACCCTCCAGGGACGCACCAACAGCAATAACTCCGATCAGCGCTGTCAACACTGTGAGTGTGAGGTGGAACAGACCATGCCCTGTATCGATCAACAGCAGCTCTGGTGACATCACAAAGGCGATGGGCACAAGGAAACCGGCAGCACCTAACTTCAAGCTGGTGAGCGCAACTTTATTGGTTGAAGCGTCGGCAATACCGGCCGCAGTAAAAGCGGCCAGAGCCACCGGCGGAGTGATGCCGGAAAGAACCGCGTAATAGAGCACAAAGAGGTGGGCGGCTATATCCGGTACCCCCAACTCAATGAGGGTGGGGGCCGCGATCGTAGCTGCCGTGATATAGCAGGCGGCGGTTGGCAAACCCATGCCCAGGATGATAGAGGCCACTATCGTCATCACCATGGCCGGGATCAGAAGGCCACCGGATATATCAATAATGTTGCCCGCCATCATCGGCCCGAGGCCGGTCATTGAAGAGACGCCAACGATAATGCCGACAATGGCACAGGCTACGGCTGGGCCGAGAGCGGTTATGGCACCGTCACGCAGTGCATTGACGATTTTTCCTGCGGTCATTCGAGTGCTTTTACGTAGATAGCTGACCGCAACCGTTAACCCTATGCCCCAAATGCCTGCAAAGAGCGGGGTACGACCGCTGACCAACATCCAGATAACGGCAGCCACAGGGATGAGCAGGTGCCCTTTCTCAAGCAAGATCTCTTTTAGAATGGGTAGCTCGTCCTTGGGCAGCCCCCTGAGATTGGCTTTTCGAGCACGCAGATCGAGCATGACCCAGAGGCTCAGGTAGTAAAGAATGGCAGGGATCAGGGCGGCCTTGATAACGTTGGCGTAAGAGATACCCAGAATCTCCGCCATGATAAATGCGGAGGAGGCCATGATGGGGGGAGTGATCGAACCGCCACTGGATGCAACCGCCTCGACAGCGGCGGCAAAGTGCTTCGGGTAACCGACACGCTTCATCAATGGAATAGTGATGGTGCCGGTTGTCGCCACATTGGCGACCGCACTTCCACTGATGGTGCCCATGATGGTACTACCGAGTACGGCCACTTTGGCCGGCCCCCCGGGTCGGTGGCCGGCCATCGCCAGGGAGGCATCGTTAAAAAACTCAGATGACTTTGTTTCGCCCAAAAATGCGCCGAACAGGATAAAGATAAAGATAAAGGTTGCAGACACGCCAAGCACGATACCGAAGATTCCTGTTTCGGTATAAAACATCTGGTAGATGATTCGCTCCCATGAGAAGGGCACTATCTGGAAGGGGCCTGGAGCATGATTACCATAGGCCGCGTAGAGCAGAAATAACGCGCACAGTATGACCAGCGGCCAGCCTATGGTGCGACGACAGGCCTCAAACAAAACCATGATGCCGCACAGGGCGATCGCAAGGTCGAACTGGTCTGGCAGGCGGCCGGTGGTGGCAAACTCGTTGTACATGAAGAACATATACAGGGAGGCCCCCGCCCCGACGGCTATCATACCCAGGTCAAGCAAGGAGGGCGCTGCCTTTGGGCTCCCCCGTCGGCGCGGATAGATGAGGAACACTAAAGCGAGAATAAAGGCTAGGTGAGCGGCGCGAAGCTGTATGGAAAGCAGGTAGCCATAGCTGTTGTAGTAGAGATGGAATAGACCCATCGCAATGGCTGTCATGGTAATGGCAATCCCCCACATCTCTTTGGGGGCCATGTTTTGAGACCGACTTTCATCACTGGTTCCAGCTACCAGCCTGAGCAGCAAGTGCTTCATGGCGATACTCCTGGTTTTTATTGTGGTTATTCAGGGGCAGTAAAAGCCTCGGCGCAAGACTCCAGCTCTTAGTGCTTCATGGTTTGGCGTTATAGGCCATCAATGCTGAATCGATTTGTACTCCAAAAACTCTTCCATTCCGAAGCGGCCCAGTTCTCGGCCGTAGCCAGACTGCTTGAAGCCGCCAAAGGGCGCCTCGGGATTAAAACGGGCACCATTAATATCGACTTGGCCGGCGCGCAGTTGCCGTGCAACCTCCATCGCCCTGGATTCACTTTGGGACCATACACCACCCGCCAAGCCGTAGCGGCTATTGTTGGCGATGCGTACAGCCTCGGCTTCGTCCTGGTAAGTCAAGATCGCCAGCACCGGGCCAAAAATTTCATCCTGCGCCAGCGCTGAATCGGGGTCGACCCGGCCGAAAATGGTGGGCCGGACATAGTAACCTGTAGGTAGCCCTTCCGGCTGGCCATCACCTCCGGCGAGCAACTCAGCCCCCTCTTCGATTGCGGCGCCTACGTACTCTTGTATCTTCTCTCGCTGGTTTGCCGTCACCACCGGGCCCAGCTTAGCGCTGTCTCCCAAGGGGTCTCCGACGGTGAATGTTGCAGCTATCTCCCGGGCGAGAGCGGCTACTTCTGCGTAGCGACCCTCCGGTACCAGCATGCGGCTGAAGGCATTGCAGTTCTGACCTGAGTTGAGGAAGCAGTTATTGATTGTTGCCTTTACTGCTTTGGGAAAGTCGGCATCCTCGAGAAGCACCGAGGCGGACTTCCCTCCTAACTCTAGCGCCACCCTTTTTACATCACTTGCCGCCAGGGCCGCAATTCGCTTACCAGCGGCGGTGGATCCAGTGAAGGAGAGCATATCAATCTCGGGGTGGGTAACGAGCGCTTCACCTACCACGGGGCCGTATCCGGTCACCAGATTAAATACCCCTGCCGGAAGCTGTGCTGCATCAATGATCTCGGCCAGAATGAAAGCGTTCAGCGGAGCCACTTCAGAAGGCTTAAGAATAACAGTGCAACCGGCCGCAAGGGCGGCTGCAACCTTGGCTGCAATCTGATGCAGCGGGTAGTTCCAGGGGGTGATACAACCGACGACCCCGACCGCCTCCCGGCTTACAAGCGAGTGACCGATATTTTCGCTGAACGAGAACTCTCGTACTTTTTGGGCATACATGCCAAAGGTTGCGATGGGCAAACTGGCTTGGATCAACCCCGCCAGTTTCAGCGGCATACCCATTTCATTGCTGATAGTACGGGCGATCTCATCCTTACGTGCGTTGAGCCCCTCATGGATTTTCTGCAAGTACTCAGCACGCCGCTCCGTTGCCATGCTGGACCAGCTCTCGAAGGCTGCCCGTGCAGCAAGAACGGCCTGATCCACATCACTCGAGTTTCCTTCCGGGATGCTCCCGATGATGGCTTCCGTTGAGGGCGACTCAACGTTGATAACCGAGGCTCCGTGGGACGGGACCCAGGCGCCGTCTATGTATAAGGTGTTGTATTGCAACATATCTTTTAATCTCCAGGGCTTGTTAACCAACTCAGTGCGTCAGTGGGTGATCAGATGCCCTTAAAGGTGGGTGTGCGCTTTTCGACGAAGGCCCGAGCGCCCTCAAGGTGGTCTTCCGTCATTCCCGTTCGAGTGTGGTTCCAGGCTTCAAGCTCCATAACCTCAGCCAACGTGCAGGTTTCCGCTGCATTCAGGTTGCGCTTCATGTAGCGGAAGGCCATGGTCGGTCCACTCGAGAGTTCAGCGGCTAGTGCTTGAGTCGCCAACTCGAGCGCTTCATCTTCGACTACGCGGTTGACAAGGCCAAGCTGTAACGCCTCATTAGCGTCGAGGCGCGGTGAAAGAAAGTACAGTTCGCGAGCCTTGGCAGGGCCCAGCAGTTGCGTCATGAAATAACTGCCGCCAAAGTCGCCGGAGTAAGCAACATCCTTAAAAGCCGTCAATAGGCGGCAGTTAGTAGATGCGATCCGCAGGTCTGCCGAAAGCGCAATCGATAAGCCTGCGCCCGCAGTGGCTCCCCGGAGCATTGCGATGGTTGGCTTGGGCATTTCGTGAAGCAAGCGGGCGCACTCCATTGCCCGTCGCAGTGTCTGTGCCCGCCCCTCGAGGGTGGCTTCGGTGAACTCCTCACCCGTTGCCATGGCAGCTACATCGCCACCGGCGCAGAAGGCTCGCCCCTGGCCGGTGACCACCACTACGCTGACGTCCGGGTCATAGGAAAGGGCTTCCAGGGAGGAGGAGAACTCCAAGAAACCATCGGTGGTCAGCGCGTTCAACTTCTCTGGCCGGTTGAGGGAGATGGTCGCAATCCGGTTTTCAATGTTCAGTGTCAATTCACTCGCCATGACTGTTTCCTTTTATCAGTTATCGCTATTGGTGGGTTCGGGGGCCCGTGTAACCAGGGCGTCCAGAACAACGAGCTCACCGTCGTGGCGGATCAATACGGGATTGAGGTCCACGGACTCAATAGCCGGTGTTGCGATCAGTGAGTTACCCAGTTGCACCGCTGCCTCGCAAAGGCGCTGAAGGTTAGCCGGCTGGTCTCCCCGTACCCCTTGCAATATTGGCCAGATGCGCAGTTGCTGAAGGGCGTCCAGCACTTCGACAGCGGTAAAGGGGGGTGTCAGCAGTAGGTAATCTTTGAGGACTTCGAGATATTTCCCGCCATCGCCAATCAGTACTACGGGTCCAAAAACTGGATCTCGCCTGGCCCCCAGAACGATTTCGCGACGGCCCGACTCCTGACGGGCCACAATCACGTCGGCCGGGAAACCCAACTGCCGTAGTTTGATGTGGCACGCGTTGAATGCCTCCACCAGAGCCTCTTGCGATTCGATGCCGAGCCAGACCAGGTTGTACTCGGATTTGTGGGGTATCTCTGGAGAGCAAGCCTTGAGAACCACCTTTCCTTCGATCTGGCTAAAGGCTGTCAAGGCGCGGTCAAGGTCATGGCAGCGGGCATGTTGTACTACTGGAATACCCAGGTCGGTCATCAACTTCAGGCTGTCTGCCTCGCTAAGGCAGGGCAGTGTGGTGGCAGGCATCGCCAGCTCGGTGACCGTAACCGCCTGCGGTATTTGTTGCTGAAGGAGTCGGTGGTGCTGAATGTACTGGTGCAGCAGACCCAATGCTTCGACATCGCCCTGGTAAGTGGGAATGCCTTGCGTCTTAAAATGGTCCAGCACCGACAGCTGGGGGCCGGATACCAGGATCAGTTTTCCGCTACGATCGCTGGCTGCTCGAGCAGCTTGTGCAAAGCCATTAACATCATAACCGGGACCCGCGACGGGCATTCCGATATGGATGACATCAATGTTGCTATCATCGCAGAGTAGTTCCAATGCGCGTCCAAACAGGGACCCATCGCTGAGCAGGCCTGCGGTGAGATCCAGCGGGTTATGAATGGCGCCGAAGGCGGGCATGATGTCGCGCAACCCGCAAACGGTGTCGTCGGACAGGTCGGCGAAATCCATCCCCATCTGTTCGGCTGCATCGGCACAAACAACCCCCACCGCACCGCTATGGCTCATAGTAAGAACTCGGCCCTTCCCCGGAGACCGTCCACTGAGGTAAAGCTCCGCTGCGGCGGCCAGTTCGCTGATGTCACTAACCCGGTATATGCCGTGACGGCGGAAATAGGCATCGACAACGGCATCTTCGGTGGCGAGGGCGCCGGTATGGCTACTGGCCGCCGATATACCGCGGGAGCTGGTGCCGGATTTGAGCGCGACTATAGCAACGCCTTTGCGGCGGGCCTTTTCGGCGGCGCTGGCAAGCGCAGTTGTCTCTCTAATGGACTCCAGATAGAGGAGCACCAGTTTGATCTCCGGGTCTTCAAGCACCGCGAGCAAAAGCTCACTGCTGGTGATATCGGCATCATTGCCGGTGGCGGCCAGGTAACGGGCGCCGATACCTCTCTGGCGGAGTAGGGCGTAGGGCATCACACTCGCTGCACCGCTTTGGCTGACAATGGCGATAGGGCCATCCTCGGGCTCTATCTCCATAAACATGGTGGAGAAGTTGGCAATGGCCCCGTTGCTGAAGTTAGCAATCCCCTGAGCATTGGGTCCGATCAAGGGAACCCCTGCCGCCTGAGCCATGCGGATAATCTTCTGTTCGAGAGCACGACCGGCCTCACCAGTTTCCCCAAAGCCTGACGACATCATGATGATGGATTTAGCGCCCGCCCGAACGGCATCTTCAACCGCGGTCAGTGCGCGCTCGGCGGACACAGCAATGATGACCAGATCGGGTTGCTCGGGCAGGCTGTTCAGGTTGGGAAAACACGTCAACTGTTGAACGTGCACCCGTTTCGGGTTGACCGGATAGATACGTCCGGTATAGCCGTACCGGCGCATGTAGAAGATGGGCCTGCCCCCAACACTGTTGGGATCATCTTTTGCGCCGATGATTGCCACCGATGCGGGGTGAAAAAAGCCCTGTAAACTGAAATGGCTGGACATAAATGGTCTCGTTGTTATTTTTAACCGGACGCTTTGGGTTGGCTGCGACCTCGGTACGTCGTGGCGTTGCTGAGACAGCTACCCCTTTGCTACTGATTTTGTCCCCGTGCGTTTGGCGACAAACGCGCCCATCCTGGCCTGGGGCTCGCCGCCTTCATAGCACGCTGTCTGGTACTCCGCGACGGCCCTGCATGCATCCTCAAAGCTGGCCTGGCTGAGGACGCGAAACCGCTGTTTGGTAAGACGAATGGCATTGGCGGGGAGGGCTGCATACTCCTGCGCTGTTTCGATGGCCGCTGCCACGACCTCATCCCTTGCAACCAATCGGCTAACCAGCCCCAGCTCGTAGGCACGCTGCCCGTCGATCAGTGCTCCGCCCAATGACAGCGCCTGGTTGTGGCCATGGCCGAGAAACTGACTCATGAGATAGGATCCGAGTATGCTGGCTAAGCCAACGCGGACTTCAGGCTGTCCCAGACGGGTGTCTGGGCTGGTAATGCGGTAGTCGGATACCAGGCCAATCTGGAAGCCCACCCCGGTGGCGACGCCGTTAAAGGCGGTCACAACCGGTTTATCGCAGTCGCGAATAGCGGACAGCATTGAGCACTGGTGCTGCATCCACCCCTTAACCTCATGGGTGCGAAAAGCCAGGGCCTCGTCCAGATCCTGCCCGGCGCAGAAGGCTCGCTCCCCTGCGCCGGTCACCACGATCGCCCTAACGTCTTCGTCCTGATCAAGCTGGTGGAACGAGCGGATCAGCTCGTCACGCATAGTGCTGTTGACTGCATTCATCACATCAGGTCGGCATAGAGTAAGGATGGCAATGCCGGACTGTTTTTCGATCGCAATCGATGGTTGCATGGGTAGATCCTGTTAGCGTTGGCGCTTGTTGTTATAAGAAAGGCGGATACCGATCAGCCTTCAGCGACTATGCAGCCCCTATTGATATTTGTGAACTGCATAAGTTAAATAGCAAATATGCGTATAGCGAATACCGGAAGCCATGGACCTTAAGTCGCTTAAAATTTTCTTGCGGGTATGTGAGATGGGGAGCCTGACCAAGGCGGCTATAGCGCTGGGGGTTACCCAGCCGACCTTGAGCCGGGCCATCGGCAGTCTGGAGGATGAGTTTGGCGGTTCTCTGTTCTACCGAACGGGCAGGGGCGTCGAGGTGACGGACTTTGGCAAAACCGTACTGCCCCTGGCGAGAAACCTGGTTGCCCATGCGGATGAGATGGTGACCGACATCCGTGAGCAAGGGAAATCACCGACCGGAACCGTTGTGCTGGGTGTGTTGCCGTCCATGACGCAACACCTTGCCGCGCGCTTGTTCGAGGTCGTCAGAGCCCAATACCCCGGGGTGCGTCTGCGAATCTACGAGGGATTCAGCGACAAAATCGATGAATGGCTGGCTTCTGGTTTCATCGATATTGGGATCTTGAGCCGTTATCGGGCTACCCGCCCTCAGCAGGAGGAGGTGCTGCTTAATTCAGGGCTGATGCTGGTGGGTCCCCCCTCCGAAAAGCCGGTCCCCGAGCAGATCGATTTCCATAAATTGGTCGGCTTGCCGCTGGTCTTGCCCGTTAGCCCCAATGGGCTGCGATTGCTAGTGGATGAAACCGCCAACCGCCTGGACATTAAGCTGAATGTAATTCTGGAAGCCGACTCGTTGAGCACCCAAAAGGATGTCATCCAGCAGTGCGGCTGTTACTCGGTGCTCAGCGCCCGTGCGGTATTCCATGAACGTCAGGCGGGGCTGGTCTCGGCTAGCCAGATCATTAACCCCGTGTTAACCCGACAGGCGATTCTCACCAGTACCACCCACCGACCGCTAAGCCGTAGTAGTCGCGAGGTGTTGCGACTGATGCATCAAGTGATTGATGAACTGAGGACGCAGATGGGCTGGGAGTGAGAAAGAGTGAGGACAGCAGGAGGCCCTTTCCGCAAGCGCCCAGTGCGGGGGGAGGCTCAGCTAGTGACAAATGGCCTAGATACACCTCCGGCTGTACACCGCCTAAAAAGACCGTTGTTATTTGGCTGAGTGCTGGTTTTGAGCCTCCATCAAACAGTGGTGGGCCCAGCCTACTTTCGCACTCAATTTAAGAGTTTTCATAAAATTCGACGGTTGTTGTGCCTAATCTCAGTGGCTTACCGGCGCCCGGCGCGTCGCAACACCTTAATGGACGACTATCTTGACGAGGTGCGCAAAACCATCCAGTTCACCACAGGCCAGCTGGCGGCCAGCAGTTACCTTCGTTTTCAAAACAGGCCCTGGCCAGCCTACTCTCCCTCCAGCTAGCCCATGATGCGTCACCAGATCGGGGCACCGACGGACCCGAGGTTGGCGCTAAAGCTAGTGCTGCGCAGGCATCTGCGGAAACTCAACAAACTCCCTCCACAGAAAAAGCATTGCCGAGCGAGACCGGTCTACTTTTTCCGTAGTTAAACGGATTGGTTTAGATAGCTTTTGACTGCGTCCCAAGACGGAAAGCGACTACTGCCAAAGTGAGCGAGTTCTCCACGAAATAACTCCTGGCCTTTGCCTGTATCGTAATCATCGATCAGATAGTCTCCGATCAACAGGTTTTTATGCGCGCAGATGATTAGTCGGTTACAAAAATCAAGACCCAGGTGATTTTCGACCCAAATCCGTTTGCCCGTGTAACACCAGGGGTTTCGAATCGAAGGGGCAGTGAGGATATAAGGCTCAAAGCGGGGATCATCCTGGAGCCACTGGACGACAGGCAGTGCGTTGTCGATCGGGTGCAGGGATTCGAAAAAACCAAATTGAGATTGTGGGTATTCAATCTCTGGATTGGCTTTAGAGTCACGCTCAAATGCTCCCCGATAATCACATAGCGTATCGTCCATATCGATAAAAACTGTGCAAGCCATGCCTTAAGTCCTGTTGCCTAGATCTTGCTTATGATAAGGCCATAACGCGCGCTTGCTGTCGACCTTACCCAGCATCAGCACCAATCGCTGATGAACCGATTCATCGTACTGAGGGGCACTCATTTTCCTGACCACCCTACTGCCCTTCTCTCACGACAAAACCGCCTTACACTCCTGAGATCGACCCTTCACTCACGAGGCATTACCATGAGCTTTTCCACCCTTTCATCCCTACTCCTATTTAGCGGCATCCTGATGGTCTTCACTGTTTGCGGCATTTTGATGCTGGCGGCCGACGGGCTGGCACGCTGGTATGGCGCGCTTCGCCAACCCGCGACCGCTGCCTGCGCACGCAAACTGGCCCTGCTGGTTTTGCTCCTTTTTCTTTCGTTGGCGGTGTTCGCCGCTTCCATCGGCTATGTGCTGGGGATAGCGGCTAAGGTCCTCTAACAGGTCTACCTGCTTTATGAGGATGTTTTTCATTTTGGAGAATTTGCGGCGTGATCAACTGCCACCCGGCCCGACTGATGGGCGAACGAAAAATGAAGATTGTGTATGTCGCACGCGAGACCGGACTCAACCGCAATACCGTGACCCTGCTTTACAAGGAAACGGCCCAGCGTATCGACCTGGAGGCGATAGAAAAGCTGTGCGATCTGTTCGATTGTGAGGTGGGTGAACTGCTTGAACGGGTTCAGTAGGCTTTAATGGCTCTGTGCCCATGCCCTGCAAAGGCCAAATACGGGGCAATGGTCATTTCAAAACCGCCTCTCCCTGTGGCATCGAAATCCGGGCACAGAGTGGGCACAACTTGGGCACAGGCAAAAAAAAACGGCCCAGCGAAATTCGCTAAGCCGTTGATTTATATGGCGCACCCTAGAGGATTCGAACCTCTGACCTCTGCCTCCGGAGGGCAGCGCTCTATCCAGCTGAGCTAAGGGTGCGCAACAGGCGGGCTATGATACTGATCCGCTTGGGTCTCGTCCAGTGCTTTGCGATTCCCCTGTTAGCCCTTGTGCACTGGGGCAAACAGGGTCGGGGCGTCACCCTCTCGCCAGGGGGGATACTTGGTCATGATGGACTGGAATCGGCGGGAGGCGATCCCCTGATCCAGCCAGTGCCTGAGGGCGGGATAGGGGGCCTGGTCGAACCAGGGGCGGTCGACCAGGGCAAACTGGCGCACAAAGGGGAGGATCGCCGCATCCGCCAGCCCCCAACCGGCGCCTGCCAGCGCCGCCCGGGCCGACAGCCGCTGCTCCAGCCCGGTGAGGAAACGCTCGCCCTCGGCCCGGTAATCGGAGGCGCTGCGCTCGGGGTAGCGGTCGGCGTATTTGTAGCGGTCCAGCCAGGGCTTGAACTCCCTGTCGTTACGGGCGATCAGCCCATCTACTTCGCTGGCCCGCATCGGCTCCGGAAGCCAGCCCTCGGGGTCGCTGCACCCCAGGGCCCAGCGCATGATATCGAGGCTCTCCTCCAGCACGCGGCCATCCGCCAGCTGCAGGACCGGCACCGTCGCCTTGGGGGAGATCACCCTCAGCGCCTCGGGCTTGTCCCTTAACACCACCTCCCGCAGCTCCACCGCCTGGCCGCTGGCGGCCAGCGCCAACCGCGCCCGCATGGCATAGGGGCAGCGCCGGAAGCTATAGAGGATGGGGAGTCTGGTGTGCATCATCGAGAGGGCACCGGTAGGTGTGCGCTGCAAAGCAGCCCGATTGTGAAAAAAGCAAGGTTTACTCTATCAGTTTTGCCCCCCGTTCCCAGCAGTGGTCTCTCCATTCTATCCCCCTTTCAGGGGCAAGATTCATCTTGCCCCTATTTCTCTTTTTAAGCGCTCTCCTTTATAAAAAACCGCCCCTCATGACCACCTGATTTGTTCACTAGTGAAGCGTTGACGGTGGTCATCAAAGCCTGTTTTTTCTGCCCAGAAACCTTGAATTTAGCGTCATTGATCACATAGTAAACAATGCAGTCTCGATTCATTAACACGATTAGAGGAGGCAATCATGGAATGGCAAAAAGCACTGCCGTGGAACTGGTTCAGCAACGAACAACCCCAATCGGTTCCTGTCGAACGCCAGTATTCACAGCATCCGTTGACCCAACTGCATAACGAAATGGATCGCCTGTTCGAAGGTGCTTTTAGCGGTTTTGGCCTGAGGCCTTTCGGCGCACGCGATTTTCCCGAAATGAAGGAGGTTATGCTCAAGCCCAAACTGGATATCAGCGAATCCCCGGAGACCTACACCATCACCGTTGAGGTGGCTGGCGTCGACAAGGATGACCTGAATATCGCTCTCGATGGCAACCTGCTCACCATCACCGGAGAGAAGAAGCAGGAGAAAAATGAAGAAAAAGACAATATGCATTGTATTGAGCGCAGCTACGGCGCGTTCCGGCGGGTTCTCACGCTGCCCGCCAACGCGGATCCGGCGCAGCTCAACGCCAAGGTCGACAAGGGGGTGCTGACCCTCACCATCGCCAAACGGGGCGAATCCGACAGCACCTGCCGCAAGATCGACATTCAGTCCTCCTAGTGGGACTCAGGCAGTATCCGGGGCGGGCCTTGGGGTCCGCCCTTTTTATTGTGCGAGCCTGCAACGTTGGGGCGAGCCGAGCCACCGGCAGGAACGCCAGGGCTGCGCTATGCTGGTGTAACTATCCCTGTGCAACAAGGTAACAATTTTCTGTTTGACAGTTTTAACCTTTTATCTTCAACTGCAGCCGTCAGGGCGATCCCAGCCCACCAGCCACCCTTCTCCTGACGGAACTCCGGAGTCCTCCGGGTTACAACTGCACTTTTCCTAGAGTGTCGCAATGGAATCTCAACTATCCCTCGAGCGTGCCCGCGCTAAATACAACGTTCGCCACTGGAGCCAGGGCTTCTTTGGCATCGACGATAATGGCGATGTGACCGTATCGCCGCACCCCAAATCACCACAGCTGCAGGTGCCGCTGGCCAGTATCTGTGAAGGTATCCAGAAGCAGGGTCTAACCCTGCCGATCCTGGTGCGTTTTCCGCAAATCCTGCACCACCGGGTACACAGCCTGTGCAACGCCTTTAACGAAGCGATCGAGGGCTACGGCTACGAGTCCAACTACCTGCTGGTCTATCCGATCAAGGTCAACCAGCAGCGCGAGGTAGTGGACGAGATCCTTGCCAGCCAGGCGGAGATCTCCAGGAAGCAGCTTGGCCTGGAGGCGGGCAGCAAGGCGGAGTTGCTGGCGGTGCTCGCCCTGGCCCAGAAGGCCAGCTCCATTATTGTCTGCAACGGCTACAAGGATCGTGAGTACATTCGCCTGGCGCTGATCGGCGAACGCCTCGGCCACAAGGTGCATATCGTGCTGGAGAAGTTTTCCGAGCTGGCGATGGTGCTCGCCGAAGCCCGCGAGATGGGGGTCACCCCGCGCCTCGGCCTGCGCGTGCGACTGGCTTCCCAGGGTAAGGGCAAGTGGCAGTCGAGCGGCGGCGAGAAATCCAAGTTCGGCCTCTCCGCCTCCCAGGTGCTGCAGGTGATCGAGGTGCTCAAACAGGAGGGGCAGGTGGATGCCCTGCAGCTGGTGCATTTCCACCTGGGCTCGCAGATGGCCAATATCCGCGATGTGCGCTCCGGCGTCAGCGAAGCGGCGCGCTTCTATTGTGAGCTGCGGGCGTTGGGGATGAACAACCTGCACACCATGGACGTGGGGGGCGGGCTGGCCATCGATTACGAGGGCACCCGCAGCCAGTCCAGCAACTCCATGAACTACAGCCTGGCCGAGTATGCCCGTAACATTGTGCATACGGTGGGGGATATCTGCCGTCAGTACGAGCAGCCGATGCCGATGCTGGTGTCGGAGTCGGGGCGATCCCTGACCGCCCACCACGCGGTGCTGATCTCCAACGTCATCGGCACCGAGAGTTACGAGCCTGAAGCCATTGAACATCCCGGCGCGGACGCCCCGGTGGTGCTCAGCAATATGTGGGATGCCTGGCAGCAGCTCAGTGAACGCATCGACGACCGCGCGTTGATCGAGATCTACAACGACATCCAGAGCGACCTGAGTGAGGTCCATGGCCAGTTCGCCACCGGCGTGCTCAACCTGACCCAGCGTGCCTGGGCTGAGCAGGCCGCGCTGCGCATCAGCCACGAACTGCACCAGCAACTCGACCCGAAAAACCGCTTCCATCGCCCGCTGATCGACGAGCTCAATGCGCGCCTGGCGGACAAGTTCTTCGTCAACTTTTCCCTGTTCCAGTCGCTGCCCGATGCCTGGGGTATCGACCAGGTGTTCCCGGTACTGCCGCTGTCGGGCCTCAACCGCAGCAGCGAACGTCGCGCCGTGATGCTCGACATCACCTGCGACTCCGATGGCGCGGTGGACAGCTACGTGGATGGGCAGGGCATCGAATCGACCCTGCCGGTACCGGCCTGGTCGCAGAACACCCCCTACCTGATCGGTTTCTTCCTGGTGGGCGCCTACCAGGAGATTCTGGGGGATATGCACAACCTGTTCGGCGACACCCACAGCGTGGTGGTAACCATGGACGACCAGGGGCAAACCACGATCGGCAGCATCAACCTGGGGGACACCGTCGAGCAGATGCTCGAGTACGTGCACCTGGACCCCAGGGAGTTTCGCCAGACCTACGCCGAACTGGTGGCGGCCCGGGTGCCGGCCGAGGACCAGGCCTCCATCCTGGCGGAGCTGGAGCAGGGGCTGGTGGGCTACACCTACCTGGAGGATCTCTAACAACCGGACCAGCGCCCTCCTGCCCTAGCCTGCCGGAGGGCGCCCATTAAAAAACCCGCCGTGGCGGGTTTTTAGGTTGTGGGGGAGCGCTGCCCCCCTATTGGGATTCGATAGGGGCCAACCCCTTGGCACGTTCCTCAATGGCCGTATCGAGATCAAACTCTGCCCCTTTCCAGCGGCTCGCCTCATCGGCGCTGAAGGATTCCTTACTCCACTCGGCGGCCTCTTCGGGATCAAACCCCTGCTGGCTCCAGCTCTGGGCCTCGACCGCGCTGAAGTTATAGTCGCGCCACAGATCGGCACTCTCCACGGTAAACCCGGCGGATTTCCAGGCCGCGATATCGCTTTCGCTCAAACCCTCCCAGGAGGGTGTGGATGCACAACCCACCAGCACCAGGGCACAAAAAACTCCAACCAACCCGTTTACCCGCTTCATGTTGCCTCCTTAAGGCGCACTTCATAACAATCAAACCGCTTGCAGTATAGTCCATCAGAAATACCAGCCCAACTGCAGGGTCAGGCGACTCTGCCGGCTCAGGTAACGACGCGGTAAAGGAGCCAGGGCGCTCGCCTCGATGCCGGAGAACTCGGTACCCCTGGGACCGATCGGCTGCTCCAGTGCTGCCAGCACACGCATCGACTGGGTCATATCATACTCCAGCCGCAGCTGGGCCAGGGCCGAGGGGCCCTGCAGGCCGGTGAAAAGGGTGGGGGTCAGCCGCAGCAACGGCGTCGCTTCGAGGGTGAGGGAGGCGGCCAGGTAGTGACGCCCAAGGGCGTACAGCTCGCCGCGGACCAGACGCTCCAACAGCTCGCGGTTATCCACCACCGCCTCGAGACCGGGGGTACCCGCGCGCTCGCCAAAACCGTTGTAATAGTATTCAAGAGCACCGCTCATGTTTTTATTCCAGCCGACCCAGGACCAGCTCAGGCTGCTGACCAGGCTGGCCACCGTGCGATGGTCGCTGCGGGTGAGGGTGAAATCACCGCGCCAGATCCCCTCCCCCAGATTGTGCAACAACCCCAAACCCAGCAGCGGATCATCGTAGTGGCGCGCCAGCAGCAGGTCGAACTCCCCCTCATCCTCGTCACGACCGAGGGAGAAGAAGCCGTGGTACTTGAGCGCCTGCGAAGCCTGCTCGGGATCCACACTCTGGCTCAGGGGATCACGACGCACCACCCACACCAGCTGCAGGTCGGCACCGCCGTCGCTGAGCCACTGGCCGTAGAACAGGTCGTCGCCGCTTTTGTACTCCTTGTCGATCGCTGCCGGATCAAAGGGGTTGAAGATGTCCATGGGGGCATAGAAGAGGCCATTTCCCCAGCTGATCGCCTGCCGTCCCACCCTCGCCACCCAGCGGGGGTTCTGCCAACCGATACTGAGGCGATCGAGACGATGCAGGCGCAGATCACGACGGCCCTCGCTGATCACATGGGTGAGCCGCATCAGGCGCCGTTCATCGTTGGGGGCACTGTCGGGCAACAGGCCGGAGAGGGGCAGCCGGTTCTGCAGTTCCACCCCATCCCCCTGGCGCGCCTGCAGCTGGTAGTGGGCCTCGAAGGACCAGCGCCCAGCCCGCTCACCAAAGCGCAGCCTGAGGTCTGCACCCTGGTCACGTGCACTATCACCCAGCACGTCACGGAACAGGCTGTGGGCCGGGTACTGCTCGACGCCGATGCGTCCCTTGAGGTGCCCCCCCAGCTCCGCCGCTGGCAGTGGCGTCACCGTCCCCAACAGCAGCCATAACGCGAGCAGTCGCCCTGTAGGCACCCGGCTAGACACGGCGATCGGAGAGGATCTGGCCATCGCACAGCACCAGCTGGCGCTTGGCGTAGGCCATCACCCGCTGGTCGTGGGTGGCGATGATAAAGGTGGTGCCGTGATCGCGGTTGAGGGCCACGAACAGCTCCATCAACTGCTCGGCGGTGTGGGAGTCGAGGTTGGCGGTGGGCTCATCGGCCAGCACCAACTGGGGACGCGAGGCGATCGCCCGCGCGACAGCCACCCGCTGCTGCTGGCCACCGGAGAGCTGGCTGGGGCGCCGTTCGGCGGCCGCTTCCAGCCCCACCTCCGCTAACACCTCAAGGGCTATTTTAGCGCGCTCCGGTGCCGACATCCCCTGCAGCTGCAGGATGAACTCCACATTCTCCCGCGCCGACAGCACCGGGATCAGGTTGTAGGATTGAAACACAAAGCCGATATGATGCAGCCTCATGTCTGCCAAAGCGCCTGCGCTCATCTGCGTCAACTCACAGCCCGCTACCTCAATACGCCCGGCGTCGATGCCGTCGAGCCCTCCGACCGCATTGAGCAGGGTGGTTTTCCCCGACCCCGAGGGGCCACTGAGGCAGAGCAGCTCGCCACTATCGACCCTCAGGTCCACCCGGTCCAGCCCCACGATCCGCTGCCCGCCCTGGTAAAAGGCTTTGCTCACCCCCTGGCAGCGCACCGCAGGCCGCGCTTCACTGGAGGAAGCGCTGGGGGAGGCCGAGGGTCCGGCGCCGGAATGCTGATCACTGCTGCCTTGCAAGGGTCTCTCTCCTGTTAGTGGCTGGCCAGCGCCTTCAGCGGGCGCAGCCGCGAAGCCCGCCAGGCCGGTAGCAGGCTGGCCAGTACGCCCAGCACCACGACCACCAGGTTGGCGGTCACCAGATCGTTCAACTGCAGGCGCGGATACAGCATACTGCCCGCCCCCATCATCTCCATTCCCCGGGCCACGGCGGAGATATCGATCCCCGCCTCCAGCGGCCGGATGCTGGCCAGCGCCAGCAGGTTACCCAATAGCAACCCCAACACCAGCAGCAGTATGGCCTCCAGCAGCACCTGCAGTAAAACCCGGTGCGGCCTGAGCCCCAGCGCCATCATCAGCCCCAGTTCTCGGGTTCGTTCAAACAGCGCCATCACCAGGGTGTTGACCAGCCCGAAAGAGAGGGCCAGGAACACCACCAGCATCCAGATCAGCACGAAGCCATCCATGACACCGAGCATGGTGGCCAAGTAGGGGTCGAGGGCCTGCCAGCTGCGGGCCAGCTGCGCCGGGGGTAGCAGTGCCTGCAGCTGGTCCCGCACCGCCTCGGCCCCGGCGGGGTCCTGCAACTGCAGGGCGATCTCGGACACCGATCCCTCGATACCCAGCAGGTGCTGGGCTGTCTCGCGCCCCATAAACAGGTAACGCTGCTCAACCCCCTGCAAGGTGGCGCGGTAGATGCCGACCACCCGCACCCCGCGGTCGGCAATCTCGTTATCCGGGTTCTGGCTCATCACCACTACCCGCTTGCCGAGCCGGGTTTGCAGCTGGCGCGCCAGCTCCTCCCCCATCACCACCCCCGATTCGTCGGGCCGCTCCAACCAACGCCCCTCGATCATGCTGCCGGCCGCGAAACTGAGCTTCGCCTCCGCCATGGGGTCTACTCCCACCAGCGTCACGCCGCGGGATTCGCGCTCGCTGCTCACCACCGCCGGCACCCGCACCCGCGTCGTCCAGGCGCGCACATCCGCCTGCCCAAGGCGTTCCAGCAGCGGGCCCGCAGGGGCCTCGATGCGATGTTCGATACTGGGGTCATCGGAGAACTGGCGATCCTGCACCTGTACATGATCCACCAGGGTCTCGATGCCACTCTCCAGCATCTGCGCCACCATTCCCCGCAGAAGTGCGGTCATAAAGATCATCGCCCACACCCCCAGCACAATGGCAACCAGCATGATCAGGGTACGGCGGTAGTTGCGCCACAGGTTGCGCCAGGCGAGGGTCAGCAGTAGCGCCATCAGACCGCCCTCATGGCGCTGACCGGCCGCAACCGCAGCAGGCGCAGGGAGGGGTAGAGCGCCGCCAGCAGGCTGGCGACAAAGACCACGGCCGGCCCCAGCGCCAGGCTCAGGCTGGAGAGGCTGGGGTAGACCCGTGACGGCAGGTTGAAGCGGGCGGCCATCTCATCCATGCCGGGATAGCTGAAACCGTTGACCCCCAGCCAGAGGGTGAGGGCCGCTCCCGCCAGCATCCCGAGCCCAAGCCCCAGCAGTGCCATCAGCAGCGACTCCAGCATCACCAGGCGAGCGAGGCGCCCGGGCCGCATCCCCAGCGCCAGCACCAGGCCAAACTCACGGGTACGCTCCAATACCGACATCAGCTGGGTATTGAGTACCCCGCAGGCCACCAGCAACACCAGTACCCCATACATAAACCAGGCACTGGCCATATCGGCCTTGATCGCCTGCTGCAGGCCGGGCTGTAGCTGGTCCCAGTCGATCACCGCGCCCCCTTGCGCCTCGGCTTCCAAGCCGGCGGCCAGCCAGGTTTGCAGCCGCTGCTGCCACTGTGCGGTCTGCTCCAGGGAGGGCAGCTGGATAACCACCCGATGGCCGCCCCCCTGCATCACGAAGGCGCTGTCAAAACGGGTCAGGGGCAGTTGGATCAGCGCACGGTCGATCTCGGCGATGCCCGATTCAAACACCCCAACCACCTCCACCACCAATGCGGCAAAGGAGCCGTCACGGGCGCTACCGATCAGGGTCAGCTCATCGCCAACGGTCACCTTCAGGTTGCGCGCCAGCAAGGAGCCGAGCACCGCCGCATCGGTATCCGCCGGCGCCAGGTAGCGCCCGGCCACCACCAGCCCGGGCAGGCTCGACACACGCGGCTCCTGCCCGGGCTCCACCCCCAGCACCTGCACGCCGTAG
The DNA here is from genome assembly GCF_003864255.1 of Aestuariirhabdus litorea. NCBI lineage: Bacteria > Pseudomonadati > Pseudomonadota > Gammaproteobacteria > Oceanospirillales > Aestuariirhabdaceae > Aestuariirhabdus > Aestuariirhabdus litorea. The sequence continues at coordinate 660,666 of NZ_QWEZ01000002.1, read as the reverse complement.
GAGCGCTGCTCGCTGGAGGCCAGAGCGAACGCCTCGGCGCGGGCTCCGGCCTCCAGCTCTGGAAAGTCGTCACGCAGCCGTGTCGCCAGCGCACCAATATCGGCCAGGGTGTTGCGCAAGGTGGCCCGCTCCAGGTAACCCTCAGCCTGCAGTTGCAGGTGGCCACTGCCCGCCCGCAGGCTGTTGTCGATCATCAGGCGGTACATGGAAAACTGCAGCGAGATGAGGAACACCAGCAGCAGGTTGGAGAAGATCATCGCGCCGCAGGTGAGCCAGGTGCGGCGGGGATGACGCCACAGGTTACGCCAGGCCAGCCGCAGCATCATGGCAGCGGCTGCTCGCGGGGGTTGCGCAGGTTGGAGTGGGTGAACAGATAGGCCTCCAATGGCACATCATAGCGGGCGCGCAGCACCCGGATCTCGGTCCATTCATCGGGGCTCTCGGTGTTCACCATGCGCTGCAGGCTGGCCACCTCGCGGCCATCGAAGGTCTCCACCTTGAGGGTGGTGAGGGTCTTGACCAGCTCATCGTCCTGGTCCCAGAACTGATGCTCCATCAGTACATAGTCGTCACGGATGGCCAGCCGCTCCCTCCCCCACACCACCGCCGCCGACTCCAGCGGAATCGACTCCACCCAGTAGAGCTGGTGCCCATCGACCGCCTCCCGGGAGAGCAGGCGGTGGCGGTACTGGTCGACGATATCACTGGAACGGGCAATGTCCTTGTTGGAGAGATCCGACCCCATCCAGCTCTGGTTCATCATCGCCGAGGGAATCTTGATAATGCGGTTCACCTTGGGCGAGAAGGTCCACATCTCATGTCCCCGCAGCAGGGTGCCGTTGCCCGCATCCCGCGGCGGGTCGATGACCCGTACCAGCGAGAGTTTGTCACCCCGGGTCCAGGCCCGCATGCCGAGGGTGCGTGTCCAGTCACTGCGCTCAATGGTCATGGTCATCTCAGCGTAGGAGCTGACTCCGCGCCAATGATCCAGTGCCGATCGCACCAGGTCACGGGCACTCGGGTCATCGGCCAGGGCCTGGAGGGAGACGCCCAGGCTGAACATCCACAGTACCCACCTGTTCATTACATTCGCCATCCTGACGCTAGATCCATGGAGTGCAGCATAGGGGATTCTACGGATAGTTCAAAAGACCGGGGCACCCTTACACTGCGCGCCCCCAAGGAATATCGGGTCACGGCTGAGGTAAAAACCCATGGCCGCTGCTATACCTATAACTTATCAGCACTTCACACTGACAGGACTCTGCCATGAAATCGATGAGCCTTAAGCACAAGTTCGCCCTCGGCGCCGGCAGCATCAGCGCCGTATTGCTGCTGGCCCTCTACCTACTGATCAGCAGCATCTCCAGCAGCGCCATCAATGACCTTATCGATAACGACCTCGACTACCGCAGCAGTTCGGTATCCGGTCAGCTCTCCGGCTGGTTCCAGCGCAAATTCGATACCATCATTGCCGTCAAACAGCAGGTAGAGCGAGTGGGCCAGAACCCGGAACAGTTCCGCGCCCTGCTGCGGGGATCCACCACCGGGCAGGACTTCCTGGATGTGTACCTTGGCTTTGAGGATGGCGATTTCTATTTCACCGATGAAGAGACCGAAGCCCGCTTCAAGGCGGAAAACAGCTACCCGGTGCGCGAACGGGGCTGGTATCAGGAGTCCAAGCAACAAGGCAAACTGACCGTCACCGAGCCCTATACCGACGCCAACACCGGCGACCTGGTGCTGACCATTACCGCGCCCATCGTCCTTAACGGCCGGTTTGCCGGGGTGGCTGCCGGTGACATGACCCTGGTGCGCCTGAACGAGATCGTCAACGCCCTTGAGGTCCCCGGCGGGGGTGAAGCCTATCTGGTGAACCAGGAGAGGCAGGTCATGGCGGCGGAAAACCGCGAGCTCTACCTGAAACCGATCTCCACTGTGCATGCCGGGCTGGCTGATACCCAAACCGTGCATATCGATTACCTCGACAGCCCCTACCTTGTCACCCACTCCCCGGTAGGCGACACCGGCTGGAGCCTGATCATGCTGGTGCCGGAAAAGGTGATCTATGCCCCCCTCAACCGGATGCGCAACCTCGGTTTGACGTTTCTGGTCGCGGCCATCGGGGTGATGGTGGCCCTGGTGTTCAGCTATGTGCACCTGCAGATGAAACCGGTCAATCGCATCGTTGATGCGATCAAGGAGATCGCCGAGGGTGAAGGCGACCTGACCCGCAAGCTCAAGGCGGCCAGCCAGGATGAGCTGGGGGAGCTAACCGACGCCTACAACCGCTTTATCGATAGCCTGCGTAACCTGGTGCAGGACATCCTTAAACCGATGCAGGAGCTGCACCTTTCGGCCGACAAGTCTGCCGCCCTTGCCGACAGTGCCGCCCAGGGATCACAACGGCAGGTGAGCGCCATCGACAGCCTGGTAACGGCGATGAACGAGATGAGCGCCACTGCCCAGGATGTGGCGAAGAACATCGCCGAAACCGCCAACTTCTCTGAGCAAGCTAACGAATCGGCCCATACTGGCGAAGCCGAGGTAGAGCGCACCAAGGCGGTGATGGACACCCTCAACCTGCAGATGACCGACGCCACCCAGATCATCCACCAGCTGAGGGACCAGAGCGAAAACATCAACGAGGTGATCTCGGTGATCAGCAGCATCTCGGACCAGACCAACCTGCTGGCCCTCAACGCCTCCATTGAGGCGGCCCGGGCCGGTGAAGCCGGGCGCGGTTTCGCGGTGGTGGCCGACGAAGTCCGTAGCCTGGCCTCCCGAACCCAGGAAGCCACCAACGAAATCCGCACCATCATCGAAAAGCTGCAGGGTGATTCCCAGCGCGCCGTTGGCATTATGGACAAGTCCAAACAGATCGCCGATGAGGCTACCGGCCAGGCAGACCTGGCCAAGAATGAGCTGGCCAAAGTGGTCCGTAATATGACGGAGATCGCCAATATGGCGACCCAGATCGCCAGCGCCGCCGAGGAGCAATCCTCCGTCTCCGAAGAGATCAACCGTCACATTATGGGCATCAGCGAGATCGCCAACGACACCCACAGCGGCGCCGAGCAGGCGCAGCAGGAGTCCAACGAGATCCGTACCCTGGCCAGCGCGGTGGCCGCCGCCCTCGGCCGTTTCAAGACCTGATCCCGACCCCGACCGGGGGGGAACAGATCCTCCCCGGTTGATGCCGCTAAATCCACTCCGCGCCGAGGCCGATCGGGTAGCGCCGGTGGAGCCGATCCACCAGCGGCGCCGGCTCGATCACCTCGACCGGTCCTCCCCGGGTCAGAATCCGCTGCCCATGCTGCCGTAACAGGGCGGCCTGACGTGCTTTTTCACCCACGGGTTGGTGGACAATGGCCTTCTTCATAACGCGCTCTCCATGTTCGTGACCGGAAATGGCCGTTGATGCGCCCACTCAGGCAATCACCAGCCTCCCGAACCAGTGTCACGGTTGGAGATGACGTTTTGTTGGCCCTTTTGATGAAATTTCGCCGGCGACAAATCGCTTTGGAGCGGGCCGGGAATCCGCTACCATGCGCCTTCCAGCAACTCCACTTACAGGATTCGGCATGTTCAAGACCAACCAATACTTCGATGGCAAGGTTATCTCAATCGCCTTTGAGGGAGAGTCACTTCCCGCCACCGTCGGCGTGATGGCACCCGGCGAGTACGAATTCGGCACCAGCCAGAAAGAGACCATGACCGTGGTCAGCGGCGAGCTGACCGTCAAGCTACCCGGCAGCGAGGCCTGGGACAGCTACCCGAGCGGCCGCTCCTTTGTGGTGGAGGCCAACCAGAGCTTCCAGCTCAAGGTCGCCCGCGATACCGCCTACCTCTGCACTTACGAGTAAAGGTTACCGCCATAAAAAAGGCGGGGAGGTTTTAGCCGTAACCGGCTCTCCATCAGGACCCGGGCCGATAAAACGGCACAGTAAGAGGCCGATACCAACAACCTGTGAGGCCTATCTGTCGGCACTGATTGGAGCGGCCAAAGAGGGGGGGGCTATACAAGGTGCGAACAAGTCCTAATTTACGATTCAACCATCTGTAACCAATTGATTTAGGGTTATTAAAATTAATTGGGACGACTTGTTCGCGGTTTTCCCAGGCTCTGGAGCGAGGGGAACCCGCTCATTAAGCCCGACGCAAGGCCGGGCTCAGTGAAGGGCAGGTTGGCTTAGAACTTATAACGGACGATCAGGCGAAGATCTTCGGCTTCTTTGACGGCATTGGCGGCCATAGGGTTGCTCATATCAAGGGGAGCCCCGGTATAGCTACCGAAGAAACCGTTGCTGCCGGTGTAGTCGTAGTCGATCTTGGTGTAGCGGATCTGAGCGGTCAGCGCCTCGTCGATGACCGGCAGGTTATAGTACGCCTCGATTGCATCACCGCGAGCGGCTACTTTGGAGCCGATCAGGGTATCTTCACCGTAGGTGAAGCTGCGCCAGTACTTGTCGCCGTGGTTGTACTCCACGCCGAAGGAGTCGCCCTCAATGAAGCCTGGGACATTGACACCAACCCAGTAGGAGGAGCCGGTCTCGCTGTCGGGGGAGCCCAGCATCGCCATGTCACCCTTAGGGTGGGTCTTAGACATCGAGTAGGAGGCAAATACACGAGTATCATCGAGGAATTCGTTGATAAACTCGCCAATGCCGTTGATTTCGAAAGATAAGGTCATGTTACTCAGGTCGCCGAACTCCTTAAGCGCGTAGCTATTAGGGTCCATAGGAGCCGCCATGATTGCCGCTGCATCCATCCCGATAAGGTGGTTGGCGTAGTAGATCTGAGTTTGCAGATTGTATTGGCCATCGTTATACGGGGTAATGATGAAGCCAATAAAATCGATATTGTCTAGATCCGCTTTATCCTTGCTGTAGTCATAGCCAGTAGAGTCGAAACGAGCACGGGCGTTAGACATACCACGGCCGGCGCACAGTTTAATTGCGCTACCTGTCAGACCGATCACCTTCTCAGTTTTGACGTTCAGGCTCAGGCCATCGAACTCTACGTTGATCGAATGGGCCAGTGGTGACTTGGCCTCTTCAAAGCCTTCGCGGTTGTTGGCCAAAAAGCCGGTGGTCGATGGACGGCGACCTAGGCTAAAGGTCCAGGGCAACATCTCGTTGCCCAGGAACGCATCACCTAGGTAAAGGAAGTAGGCCTCTTTCACCTTAACGTGGTTGCTGTCATTGTCGAAGTTTTCATTTACGACCCAGTCAAAGCCAGCGTAAGGGCCTGGCTGATTAGGTTGCTCGCCGTAGGCCTTGTTGTAGGACAGCGCTCCACGGAACACCAGGTTCTCATTGTAGGCATAACCCATATTCAAAATCAGGCGGTTGGACAGCAGATCGTTATTTTTATAAGTCTCCCCACCGGCGGTTTTGTACTTGATGCTATCGAGCGATACCCGATAGTCGACGTTGAATTTCAGGTTGTTGCCGCCCTGCTTGGTTTGCAGTGCGCGAACCTGCTCTTTGAGCATTTCGACATCTTCGTTGAGATCGGCAAAAGCGGGCATGGAAATACCCAATGCCAGGGCTGTGGTGAGAGGATATAGAGTTTTCATGATCGTATTCCTTGATCTGACAGACAGAGAGTAAAAACGGTGTCTTTTAAATCCATTAGTTACAATTGGGTAATTGACCGCTATCTGATGCGTACTTGATAGCAAAGTCACCAATGTGTGGCGCCATTTTTTGGAATTTAGCACCATTTAAAAACTCCTCGGCATTGGGGTGCTTTTTACTAAACTCCTTGATAAATATCTTCGCGTCTTCTTTGAAGTCTTCTTTCCATTCATTTTGAGTTTTTTGTGTAGCAAAAACTTGGCCGTTATAGTCAAAGTAAGGTCGTAAGTACTTCAAGTAGTATTTTTGTCCTTTGTCGGCATCAGCCATTGTTGGTGTTGATAATATTAACGACATGGATAAAATTATGAGTTTTTTCATGATGCTATTTCCCGCAGTTTTGTTAAGTGATACCTGTATTTTCAGGTTTTATATTTTAAGAATGATCTCTTGATATACCGACTGAAAAAAGCCCATCAAATAATTTGTAAGTTATCAGTGCAACACCGACAGAACCTAAAACAATAAGCACCTCTCCAAGATGAGGAGATGAATAGATGAATGATTCTGTTACGCCATACATATCCTTTTTTTCAAAGCCTGTACCAAATCGATTGGACATTGGAACGGCGTTACCACCGTAAACAAAGATAATTCTCCCGATATAGCCGCCAAGAATGACAAATATGGACGCAACGACAGTGAGCATAGGCTTCCCCGGCTTCACGATAAAAAGCAATGAAAGTACGAACGTGAAAAGAACATAGCCGACAAAATAAAGAGAACTGAATGGACCAAACAGAATCAAGTTAGTCCAATCCTCATCAACGCTCATATAAGCAATAAATTCAAAAACGCCTAATAAAATGATGGCTACAAACAGGGCATGACGCACAAGATCCATCAGTGGCTGATACTCAGATTTGCTCCTGTGCACCAGGAAGGTATAAACACCCATAACGCCAAGAGCAGCAACAAATGAGGAAACAATGAAATAGAAAGTCAGGGCTGGAAATTCAGTCCATAAATGCCTTGCTGTGTTCATGGCAAAGAGGCTTGCCTGAATATAATATTCTATAAAATCAATACCTATGCTCATGAGAACAATAACAAGGGCTAGCCTTCTTGCTAACGCCCTTTTATTTGTCAGCAACAGGTATATTTCAAATAAAACAAAGGGGATATACACCAGATAAAGTGGCATCATCATCCATATGGCTGACTCTGTATTTGGTGTAAGGAACAACCACTGACCATTCAATACATGCAAGTCAGTTGTAATGGTAAATAGTCCTGCGAAGACCATAGAGACACCGACGACCATATAACCAACAGCAACCTTCTCAACAGCCTTAACTTTCATCAGCTCTGCCAGGGCAACAAGAAATATAATTCCACTGCCTGTGTAAAGCATGAACATGTAGTTGGAAATTAAAGCAGTCCATGGTAGATTCCTGTTTATTTCTCCGACGGAACCAAAAATAGCCTGGCGCATTGCCTCTTTTAGCTCTGGACTGGTTGGATCCATCCCTGCGCTATGCGAATTCAACGTTGCACCGAAGTATCGAAGATCAAAAACCTGGTACAGTCCTATCACCGCAACAAACAACAGGAAGTAAGCCAATAACATCGCTTTATTAAAAAACATTTTCTTGATAGACACTTTATTAATGTCTAAACCAGCAAAAGCTATTGTTTCCATGATTGACTCCTTGTTATAGCTGCTCGCTCATAAAGCGGCTGAATCTCTTCCCAAGTGTGTATTTTGGTGTTGGGGCCAATACTTTGTTGAGCGTAGGTTTCATCTTCAGGAACCAGATAGAAAAGCTTTGGCAGGGTGCCAATTTCTTCCTTTTGAAAGAAGAATTTTCTGGTTTTAAGCAGTTTTACAATATCACTGCCGGGATCATCGAGGTCGCCAAATGTGCGCACCTTGGTAGGGCAAGTGGCCTGACAAGCTGTCGTCCCAGTCTCTTCAATTTGATGTTCGCAAAAGGTACATTTATCTACAGAAACTTTGGTGTCATCGATAAATCTTGCATCGTATGGACAGGATTCCATGCACGCTTTACAAAGAATACATTTGTCCGGCTCAACCTTTACAATCCCACCTTTAATATAATGGCTTGCATTTGTTGGACAAACCGAGACGCAGGGAGCGTCGATACAGTGATTACATTGTGAAGGGTACAGATTTACAAAAGGTTTTCCATTAGAGGAACCTTCGACTATGCCCACCCAAATCCGCTGTTTGTCAGCACCTAGCTGAACGCCGTTTTCCTCTTTACAAGCAACTTCACAGGCTCGACAATTTATGCAGTTTTGATAATCCAGCGCCATTGCATAGTTCATAATTACACCTTCTTAACAGTCACTAGAGTTTCGTGCATGATGGCTGAGCCATAAACAGGTTCACTGCCAGCTTCTATGATTTCGTTGTCACTCGCACCGTTGCGATAAGCGAACGTTAGGCCATCAGATTTCGCACCAAATCCGTGAACGTAAAAAATGGTTTCTGGGACGATTTTAGGAGTGGGATAAGCTTTGATTTGAACAGCGCCAACACTACTTTCGATCTCAATAGTATCGCCATGCTCAATGCCCAGCTTTCTTGCTTCAGCATCGTTTATCCAGGCAAAGTTTTCCCGCATCAGCTCTAACAACATCACATTGTTTTGGGTAGAGTTTTGAGTTTGTAGTGCATGACGGCCGGTAATAAATTTAAATTTGCCGGCGGGAACATCAACATGTTGTTCCTGTCGCCAGGTAGGCATAGGGTCGATACCTTTTTTGGCAAAATTACCCAGATAACACTCGATTTTTTTACTTGGGGTGTTGAAGGTACGCTTCCAGGGCGCTATATCAGCAGGGCTAGCATCTGTTTTTTCCTCAACAGGAAGAACAGAGTAAACTTTTTTATCTTCAGGATAATATTGATAACTATTATTATTAATCTTCTTGAATGACGCTTCCATTCCCGGGTAATAGACCCCTGTTTTACGGATCGTTTTCCATGCTTCCTCACCATACTTCTCAACAAAAGCATGTTTATTCAGCTCTTCTTGGGAATGCAAATATGGCTCGGTGAGATCAAAACCGTTTTCCTGGTAATAGGCTAGCTCGTCTTCACCCTCAAGCTCATCCTGAACATCTTCATCATGTTTTTTAGTAATTTCCCAAAGCGGCTTGCTGAGTTTTGCACTCAGGCCACGCATAATTTCAATTACCGGTTTGCTGTCGTACATTGGCTCAATAACTTTTTGGCGTAGGCCAATGGCTGGCTCGATACCAGCAAAACTTCGTATTGGATCTTCACGTTCAAGATAAGAGCACTCTGGCAAAATTACATCTGCCATCAATGCGGTGTCACTTGGCATCGTATCGATAACCACTACCAAATCCATCTTCTCAAATACTTTGCGGGTCCTAGCAGTGTCTGGCACTGAAAGCATCGGGTTTTGTTTGTAAACGAACATGCCTCTTATGGGGTAAGGCGCTTTATCCGCCTCCACCATATTTCGCCATTCAACCCAAGAACCGCTTGAGCCGATAATGGCTGCAGCATCTCCTTCAATTCTGGGCTCAGCATTAAAATACAGTGGCGTATTAATTTCGTGAGCAGCTAATGGCAGTTTGCTGCCAAAAACAATGCCACCTTTTACGTCTACTCCGCCACCTAAAGCACTGAATAGCGCCATTGCACGTCGAAGCTGAAAATCATTCTTAGTCCAGGTAGAGCGTCGTCCCTGGTAATAAACCGCTTGTGGCGCTGCGGCCATAAAGTCGTGAGCTATGGTGCGAATAGTACCTGCTGGCACTCCGGTAATTTGTTCCGCCCACTCGGGTTTATATTCGCTTTCTAGAATATGTTTTTGGTATTTATCAAAGTCATTGAAATTATTTTTTACATATTCCTTGTTATAGAGCTCTTTGGATATCACCACATAGGTCAGTGCAAGCACGAACGCCAGATCAGTGCCTGGCTTAATGGGTACATGAAGGTCGGCATGCATTGCTGTGTTGGTATACCTTGGATCTACCGTAATGAGCTTCGCACCTCTACCACGGGTGCGTTTAAATATATCCATGGTATCAGGAGTAACAATCGCCTCAGCCCGATTAGCACCTGCCATAATGATATATTTGGCATTCTCAAGATCGGCCTGCCCATATCCGCCTATCGTAGTGCTATAGCCGGCAATTGTAGTTTGCAAACAGAGGGTTGCGTGATTGAGAAAGTTCGTGCTGCCGAATTTATTCGCCATAAAACTTTTAAAAGTATGTTCAGCCATACCTTCGCCCGCACAATATCCGATGCAGGAGCGATTATCTTTTTCTTCATCAACAATCTTAACAAGCTTGGTTTTTATATATTCAAAGGCTTCATCCCAGGTCGCTTCTTTATATTTACCATCACCGCGTTCACCTACTCGGATCAATGGGGTTTTTAACCGATCTGGATCATAAAGGGCATGAATACCTGCGGCTCCCCGGGCGCAAAGCATACTTCTTGATTTAGGGAAAAGAGGGTTGGGGTTTAGCTTTTTAACGATCCCATCTTGAACATCGGCAATGAGAGCACACTTGTTTACGCACATCTCACAAAGGGTTGGGACACTATACTTAGCCGGTTTATCGATATTGGCACTCTTACTCAGTGCAATAACTTGAGGTCCAGATAGGGTAACTCCACCAACCACCGAAAGTGCGACGCTATTCTTTAAAAAGCGCCTACGTGAAATTCCTATTTCCATAACTACTCCTAATTCTTAAGACGTAGTGTCATGTAATGAAGCGATTAACCATCATCGATTGATATATGTGCGTGATCAGATCTCGCCATGAGTTGAGTTTGCATAGCCGGATTTGGGGCGTTGCTATTCGATGCTGTGTGAGAAGTAGCTGGTGGACTGGATTCTTCTAATCCGGCTGTACGAATTTAAGAACAGTCTCAAGTGGGTATAGGAAGGATAAAATCCATTTTCACAACAACTCACACCTATCACGCAGCCCGGAGCGCCCTTTCTCGGCAACTGCCTACGTCCTCAATTCCGCATTGCCACGCCGGCGCCTGTTGCGAGCGGCCAGACTTAATAGCGGCAGAGCTAGCCAGCCAGAGAGCTTAAGTAGCTTTGAAGTGTGTTTCATGATCCCTATCCTCCCTGGAAAGGTGATTCAAACATCCGTTTTAAACTTTCTGCACTATAGCCAAAACCACCCATTTTATATTGATCTGGATCACCCTCTTGACAAGCAATCGCCTTTGTGACTTAGGTCACCGAGGCAATACTAGAAGCGGTGTAAGGGTTTTTTTAGCGAAAGCCAGAGATGCTACTGACCCGCAAATTGATGGCCAGGCGCCCGTCTGGCACGATCAAATCCTGGATGGGCTCGACCCAATGTCTCACCAAGACGTCAAAAATCATCTGCACCGAGATGCTCTGGCTTGTGCACGCTTATAGCGTGGGCTGAGCCAACAGCATCTTGGGTCAAAAGGTGCTGATCAGCGCCGGCCTTTCCAGCGAGCGTATTCGAAAATTTCTGGGTGATATGAGGGTAGGTTACTGACACGGCTCCTAATCGGCTTGTGAGCTTTCCTGCCGGCAGGGTTTCCTATTTACATCAGCCTTCATATGGCTTGGGGCGGGAGCTGTAAAATCTCATCGAGACAGCGGTGCTAAGATCGGGGATCGGAGGTTTGTTTTCGCAAAGACGTTCGAGGCGAGCAACGCCTCGAACGGTGAAGATCCGCTAGATCGCAATACTGCTCCTCTTACGTGACAGCATTGGGCCATAGGGACCCCTTTTTTGTACCTATTCCATGGGTACTTGTTTCATGGATACCGGTTTCTTGTTTGACCTGCCTGTGGCCCCTAACCCCAACGCTTGAAGATCAGCGAGGTGTTGATGCCGCCGAAGGCAAAGTTGTTGTTCATAAAGTACTCGCACTGGATATCACGGCCCGCGCCCTGCACGTAGTCCAGCTCCGCGCAGGCGGGGTCCACCCGCTCCAGGTTGATGGTGGGGGCAAACCAGCCCCGCTTCATCATCTCGATGCCCATCCAGGATTCCAGCGCCCCACAGGCTCCCAGGGTATGGCCCAGGTAGCTCTTCAGCGAGCTCACCGGCACCCGGTTGCCAAACAGCGCCGCGGTGGCCTGCGACTCGGCGATATCACCCCGCTCGGTGGCGGTGCCGTGGGCGCAGACGTAGCCGATCGCATCACCACCAAGGGCTGCCGATTCCAGCGCCAGCTCCATCGCCACCCGCATGGTGGCATCGGTGGGCTGGGTCACGTGCTGAGCATCGTTGTTGGTGCCAAAACCGACCAGCTCGGCGTGAATGGTCGCCCCCCGCGCCTGCGCGTGCTCCAGCTCCTCGAGGATCAGGGTGCCCGCTCCCTCGCCAATCACCAGCCCGTCACGCGCGGCGTCGAACGGGCGCGGCGTTGCCTCGGGCTCCTCGTTGCGCACACTGGTGGCGTAGAGGGTGTCGAATACCGCCACTTCGGTGGGACACAGCTCCTCGGCACCGCCGGCGATCATCACCGTCTGGTAGCCGTGGCGAATCGCCTCCCAGGCGTAGCCGATCCCCTGGCTGCCCGAGGTACAGGCGCTGCTGGTGGTGATCACCCGCCCCGTCGCGCCAAAAAAGAGGGCCAGGTTAACTGCGGCGGTGTGGGACATCATCTGGATATAGGAGTTGGCGGTCACTCCGCGGGTGCTGTACTCGTTGAGCATGGTGCCAAACGCCTTGAAGGGCTCGGTACTGCCGGTGGAGGAGCCGTAGGCCACGCCGGTGCGGCCGCCGGTCAGGACCGGATGGTCGAGCAGGCCGGCATCGGCCAGCGCGGCTTCGGTGGCCACCGTCGCCAGGCGCGACACCCGCCCCATGCTACGCAGCTTCTTGCGGGGATAGTGGGCCGGTACCTCGAAGCCCTCGATGGGGGCACCCAGGCGGGTATTAAGGCCGCTGTAGCGGGCCCATTCGGGCAGCACCTGTACCCTGTTAGTAAGTCCTCGCAACCCCTGTTCAACCTGACCCCACTGGCTTCCCAGTGCAGTCACCCCGGACATCCCGGTTACAACGACCCGCTTCATCACACCATCCCGCCGTTGATGGCGATCACCTGTCGGGTGACGTAGCCCGCCAGGTCCGACATCAGGTAGCCCGCCAGCCCCGCCACCTCCTCGGCCGATCCCAGGCGCCGCGCCGGGATCAGCTTGAGTGCCTCTGCCGTTTCTACCTCCGATACCATGGCGGTGTCGATCAGCCCGGGGGCGATGCAGTTGACGGTGATCCTGCGCTTGGCCAGCTCCAGCGCCAGTGCCTTGCTGGCGCCGATGATACCGGCCTTGGCTGCGCTGTAGTTGACCTGCCCCCGGTTACCCACCAACCCGGACACCGAGGAGAGGGTGATGATGCGACCGCCCGCGCGCGCGCGCACCATCGGCATCACGCAGGGGTGGAGGACGTTATAGAATCCATCAAGGTTGGTCTGCATGACCCCGTCCCACTGCGCATCGGTCATCGCCGGGAACGCGGTGTCGGCACAGATACCGGCATTACAGACCACCCCATACCAGGCTCCCTGCGCCTCGATCTGCGCCTCGAGCACCTCTCGGCAGGCAACGCGGTCGGCCACATCGAAGGACAGAACCTCTCCGCTGCCACCGGCGCGGACAATCTCCGCCAGGGTCTCCTCGGCACCACGGCGATCACTGTGATAGTGCACACTGATGTGAAATCCGTCGGCCCCGAGGCGCAGCGCTATCGCCCTGCCGATCCCCTTGCTGGCCCCCGTTACCAATACTCTGCGCCCCATGGGCTGACTCTCCTGCTAACAACCGGGGGGGCCTGGCCCTCCCAGTAAAAAAGGACGATTCTAACAACGGCCCCGGAAGGGCACCAGCAAAGCCCCCCTTGCGCGTGGGGATTTTCTTCGCAAGCCTGCGCCGGGGGGCTATAATGCCCCCCCTTTTCTACCGCGCCGGGTTAACCGTTCGACCATGAACGTGCCTTACCACACCTCCCTTTCAACCCCTCTGTACCCCAGGGGCGTGTACCGGTGATGCGGTGGCTGCCGGCGATAGACTGGCTCTGGCGCCTCATCGCCACGGCCATGGGTTTTAGTCTCTTCGGGCTGGGGGCGCTGCTGCTGGCCCTGCTCTGTTTTCCCCTGATTAACCTCTTGAGCCGAGATTCAGGCGTGCGCAAACGGCGGGTGAAGCGGCTGATCAACCTGACCTTCCGTACCTTCACCCGCATCGTAACCCTGCTGGGGGTATTTCGGGTGGAGTTTGCCGGCACGGACCGGCTGCGCTCAGATCGAGGCTGCCTGATCATCGCCAACCACCCCTCGCTGGTGGACTTTGTGCTGCTCGGTTCCCAAGTGCCCGACTGCGACTGCATCGTCAAGCAGGCGCTCTGGAGCAACCCCTTCCTCAAGGGGGTGGTGAGCGCGGCCGATTACCTCCCCAACTCCACCGGGCCGGCCATGATCGAGCGTTGCCGCCAGCGCCTGGCGGCGGGTGAGCGTCTGATCGTTTTCCCCGAGGGCACCCGTACCGAGCCGGGTCAAGCGGTCACACTCAACCGGGGCGCCGCCAATATCGCTGTACGGACCGGCCGTCCCATCCGCCTGGTGCACATCCACTGCCAACCGCCGGTCTTTACCCGCAACACCCCCTGGTACCGGATCCCGGCGCAGCAGCCGCGCTTTCGCATCGAGGTGGGCGCCCTCATCGACCCACAGCCCCTGATCGACCAAAGCCCCTCGCTGGCGGTGGCAGCCCGTACGCTCACCCGCGAACTCCAGCAGCAGCTCAATCGCCCCCTTCAGCGGGAGGCCGAGCAACGTGGGCAAGCCCACGGCTTATCCGTACAATAGCCCCCCAACAGCCCCTAACCCACTGAGGATGATTCATGCAAACCCGCGCGGCCATTTTTAAAGAGGTGCAAACCGCCATGGTCGAGCTGTTCGAGCTCGAGGCCGAACAGGTCACCGAGCAGGCTCTGCTCTATCAGGATCTTGACCTGGACAGCATCGACGCTGTCGACCTGGTGGTTCGACTGCAGAACCTCACCGGCAAAAAGATCCAGCCCGAAGAGTTCAAGGCGGTGCGCACCGTCGGCGACGTGGTGGACGCCGTCGAGGCCCTGCTCCGCTGACCCCGATGCGCCCACTCACCCTGCTATTGGGGCTGCTGGCGGCACTCTACCCGCTGGCGGTCTACCTGGGCCTCAGCTACTGGTCGGCACAGGCGGTGGTGCCGGTGCTGCTGGCCCTGTTCAGCCTGCGCTGGATATTGGGCCGTAGTAGCCCTGGCCCGCAGCACACCAGCTCCTGGGTGGCCGCGGCCGGGGTGGGGCTGATGCTGGTCGCGCTGGTACTCAACACTGATCTGCCCCTGCGGGTCTATCCGGTGGTGGTCAACGCCACGCTGCTGGCACTGTTTGGTTACAGTCTCTGGCGGGGGCCCTCGGTGGCGGAGCGCATCGCCCGCCTGACCCAACCCGACCTCCCCGCCGAGGGCGTTCGCTATTGCCGCCAGGTGACCCTGTGCTGGTGCCTGTTTTTTCTCCTCAATGGCAGTCTGGCGCTCTACACCTCGCTGTGGGCCAGCCTCGAGCTCTGGACTCTCTACAATGGCCTCATCGCCTACCTGCTGATCGGCACTCTGGCCGGTGCGGAGTGGCTTTACCGGCGCCGTCGACTGGGGTCCCACCAATGAAACTACCCCGGGTTATCCGCAGCCATTACCAGAGCCACCAAGCCGAGCTTGAGCTGGAGTTACCGCCGGAACTGCTCTGGTTCGAGGGCCACTTCCCCGGCCACCCGGTACTGCCGGGGGTGGTGCAGATCCACTGGGCGCTGCATTTTGCCACCAGCGGGCTGGGGGTGGCGGGTCAATTCCTTGCCCTGGAGCGGGTCAAGTTCCAACAGCTCGTGCTTCCCGGCAGCCGCTTGCACCTGCAGCTGGAACACCTCGCCGATGCCGGCCAGCTACTGTTCCATTACCGCAATGATGAGGGCAGCGTCGCCAGCGGCCGGATCGACCTGGGGCCTGCCCCGTGACCGCCCTGCGCCCCTGCATCCTGATCCCGGTCTACAACCATCCCCACAGCATCGCGCCGACGGTGGCATCGATCCTGCCCTATGGACTGCCGATCATCCTGGTCGATGATGGTAGCGACGAGCCCACCTCCACTGAGCTGCGACGCCTTGAAAAGACCCTGCAGCCGGTGCAGCTGACCCGGCTCAGCCAAAACCAGGGCAAAGGGGGGGCGGTGATGGCGGGCATGCGCCTGGCCTGGCGACAGGGGTTCAGCCACGCGATCCAGGTCGATGCCGACGGCCAGCACGACGTCGCGGATATCCAGCACCTGCTGGAACTGTGCCGGCAGCACCCGCAGGCGGTGATCAGTGGCCAGCCCCGCTACGACGACTCCGTGCCCCGCGCCCGCCTCTACAGCCGCTACCTGACCCATTTTTGGGTCTGGGTAGAGACTCTGTCGCTGAGCATTCGCGACTCCATGTGCGGCTTTCGTGCCTACCCCCTCGAGGCCTGCATACAGCTGCTGGACCGGCAGGCGCTGGGTCGGCGGATGGATTTCGACATCGAGGTGCTGGTGCGCCTCTACTGGGAGGGGCTGGCGGTGCTCCAATTTCCCACCCGCGTCACCTACCCCAGCGATGGTGTCTCCCATTTTCGCGCCTGGCAGGACAACTGGCTGATCACCCGCCTGCACACCCGACTGGTGTTTGGGATGCTGCGCCGTATCCCGCGCCTGCTGCAGCGCCACCTTCCCACGCCAGGCTCGGAGCGCCACTGGTCGGAACGGCGAGAGCGGGGCAGCCGTATCGGTATCCGCTTTATGCTGCGCAGTTACCAGTGGTGCGGTCGCAGGGTCTTCAATGTCCTGCTGCTGCCGGTGATGCTCTACTACTTCCTCTGCGCCGGTAGCGCCCGCCGCGCCTCCGGCGCCTACCTCCAGCGGGTTCGACAAAGGGCTCAGCAGCGGGGGTTACCCGCCCCCAGCCCCGGCATTGCTACCCGCTTTGCCCATTTTTACTGCTTTGGCCAGGCGATTCTGGACAAACTGTCGGTGTGGCTGGGCGACCACGACAAGACCCCCATCCAGCTCCATAATGAGTCCCTGCTGACCGACGCCCTTGCCCAGGGACGGGGCGCCCTGCTGCTGGGTTCCCATCTCGGCAACCTGGAGGTGTGTCGCGCCCTCGGCACGCGGGTACCGGGGCTGGTGGTCAACGCCATCGTCTTTACCGAACATGCGCAGCGGTTCAACGAGGTGATCGAGAGCCTCAACCCCGACGCCCGGCTTAACCTGATTCAGGTGAGTCGCTTCGATCCCGCCCTGGCGGTGACCCTCAAGCAGAAGATCGACCAGGGGGAGCTGGTGGTCATTGTCGGCGATCGCACCTCCGCCACCGCCCGCGAGCGTGTGGTGCGGGTACCCTTCCTGGGCGAGGCCGCCCCCTTTCCCCAGGGCCCCTTTATCCTTGCGGCGCTGATGCGTTGCCCGGTGATGTTGCTATTCTGCCTGCGTAACCCGGTGGGATTCGATATCATCTTCGAACCCTTCCGCGAGCGCCTCGAGCTGCCCCGCCGCCAGCGGGATGCTGCCCTGGCGGAGGCGGTGGGCGATTACGCCGCGCGACTGGAACACCACTGCCTGCAGCGCCCCCTGCAGTGGTTCAACTTTTTCGATTTCTGGGCCGACAACGAGACAGGGAGACTCCCTCATGAGCCGACACCCGCTGCCACCGGTCATCGATAGCGCCAGCGGCCGACCGCTGCCGGGGACCGGCCTGGAGCTCGAGATCCCCTTCTTCGATACCGACCCCATGGGGGTTACCTGGCACGGACACTACGTAAAATACTTCGAGCTGGCCCGTTGCGAGCTGCTGAAAAAGATCGACTTCGGCTACCGCGAGATGGCGGCCAGCGGCTTTAGCTGGCCGGTGGTCGACCTGCGGCTTAAGTACGTCAAGCCCTGCCGTTTTGGTGACCGCATCCGGGTAAGCGCCCAACTCGCAGAGTACGAAAACCGCCTTCGAATCAATTACCTGATCCACAACCAGGCGGGTAACCAGGTGCTGACCCGAGGGCACAGCATCCAGGTGGCGGTCGATGGCAGCGGAGGGCTGTGCCTGCACTCACCGGAGATTCTGCTGCAACGCGTAAGGAGCGCCCTGTGACCACCTGTTTTCGAACCCTGGCCAGCCTGCTGCTATTGATCTGTGTTTCAACCCAGGGGGACAGCCTCATTGGTGGAGGCGGCTACGGCGCCGGGGACCCTCGCGGCCTGCAGAGCTCCCCCCTGTTGCGCTCCCTGCAGGAGGCCCGCACCCTGCGCGGCCAGTTTACCCAGAGCCGCACCCTGCCCAGCCTGAGTAGTCCCCTGCTGTCCGAGGGACGCTTTGTGCTCTCCCGCGAGCAGGGCCTGCTGTGGCTGCAGCAGAGCCCATTCACCACCCGCCTGGTGTTTTCCGACCAGCTGATGATCCAGCAGGTCGGCGACAAACTGCCCACTGTTCTCACCCGCGAAAAGGACCCGGTGCCTTTCTATTTCGCCACCCTCTTTCGCGCCCTCCTCAGCGGCGACTGGCGCAGTCTGCAACGGGATTTCCAGGTCAGCCGCACCGAACAGGGGCTGCTGTTGCGGCCCATCCAGCGCCAGCTGCGCAATGCCATCAGCGAGGTGCGCATTGAGGGCCAGGCGCAGCTTGAACGGCTGACGCTGGTGGAGAAGAGGGGGGGCGGCGTCGAGATCGAGTTCCGTGACCTGCGTGGCGACACCTCACCCCTCACCGCGGAGGAGCAGCGGCTGTTCCGCCCCTTGAGATGATGAGGCCTCTCCGCTCCCTTCTGTTAACCCCCCACTGGCAACCGGCCCGACTGGCGTTTTGGGCCCTGCTGATGCTGCTCCTACTGTGGCAGGCCACGCTGCTGTTTGGACAGGGGGTGCAGCCGCGCACCAGCCTGCTCGAGCTGCTCCCCCGTAGCGAGCAGCAGCCGGCGGTGCAACAGGCGCTGGAGCGCTTTTCCCAACACCTGTCGAGGCAACTGCTGTTGCTGGTTCGAGCCGAGGGGCGCGAGCAGGGACGCCAGAGCGCACGTGCCCTCGCCGCCGAGCTGGCATCAAGCGGGTTGCTCAGCGAGCTCCAGCTGGAGCTGGACCCGAGCCATCAGCAAGCGTTGGCTAGCCTCTATTTCGATCACCGTCACGGTCTGCTGAGCCCGGATGATCGCCGCCAGTTACTGGCCGGGGGGTCCGTCCAGCTGCGCGAACAGGCGCTGCAAGCACTCTACAACCCCTTCTCCGGGGTCACCGGCGCGCAGTTTGCGCAGGACCCTTTCGGCCTCTTTCGCCGTTTCCTGCAATCGATCCTGCCCGCTGGCGGGCCGCTTGAGATCGACGAGGGGATGCTGGTTCACCAGGGCGACGATCGCTACGAGGTGCTATTACGCGCCACCCTGAACAGCGACCCCTTCGACCTCAATACCCAGCGCCAGCTGCTGGACCGACTGCAGCAGTTTCTGGCCACCCAACCCGAGCGGGTAACCCTGCTACGAAGCGGCGCCCTCTTTTATGCCGCCGCCGGGGCCGACAGCGCGCGCGAAGAGATCTCCACCATTGGCCTGGGCTCGCTGTGCGGGGTGCTGTTACTGGTTCTCTGGGTATTTCGCTCCTTCACCCCCCTGTTTATCGCCCTGCTTTCGATCGGCAGCGGCGTCCTCACCGGGCTGGTCTGCACCCTGCTGCTGTTTGGCCAGATCCACCTGTTTACCCTGGTGATGGGGGCCTGCCTGATCGGGGTATCGATCGACTATGCCTTCCATTATTTTGCCGAGCAGCACGAAGGGGGGACACAGTGGCAACCCCTGCAGGGGCTGGGACGAATACTGGCCGCCCTGACCCTGGGGCTGGCCAGTAGCCTGTTGGGCTACAGCGGCCTGCTGGCCACCCCCTTCCCCGGTCTGCAACAACTGGCGCTGTTTTCCTGCAGCGGTTTGCTGGTCGCCTGGCTCACTGTGGTGCTGGTCTACCCGAGCCTGCTGCAACCCTGTGTCCGTCAGGCGCCCAACGCCCTGCTACCCCTCTACCGTCCGTTGATCACCTTTTGGCAGGGCACAACGGCCAGGCAACAGTGGGGTCTGTTGCTGCTGCTCGGGGTAATCGCCCTGGCAGGTATTCTCCGCTTGCAAACCGATGACGATGTGCGCCAGTTGCAGTCACTGAACAGCGCTATTCAGGCGGAGGATGAAGCGATCAGAAAGGTGACTAGTAGTCATTTTGATAACAGCTTTATACTTTTTATAGCAGGCAGCAATGAACAGCTTCTGCAAGCGGAAGAGCGTTTTTTACAGTCTATGATTGAGAATGACGGATCATTTGCTTCCGATACAAAATCGACTTCAGCAATTATTCCAAGCCTAAAAAAACAAAACGAGAATTTTTCTCTTACAAAAAAACTATACGATTTGGAGCTTATAAACTTACCCGAAATAACCAGAGATTTATTAGAAGACACGTACTCACAAAACTCAGATGTGACTACTGATAACTTTTTAACCATAAGCGAACTTGAATCCTCTGGCCTGCAAAAACACCTCTCCAACCAATGGCTGGATAACTCACCCTATGGCGTAGCCAGCGTTATGCTGTTCGCCCCTGAACGTCATGCACAGATCAAAGCCCTGGGTGCAAACCGGGAAGGGGTATATTTTATCAGCCAGGCGGACGACACCTCCGACATCCTGGCCCGCTACCGCCACCGTATCGCCTGGATGCTGGCCGCCGCCTACCTGGTCATCGGGCTGATGCTGTGCCTGCGCTATGGTCCTGTTAGGGCGCTAAAGATTATTGCCGTCCCCCTGCTGGCTGCGGGCCTGGCTCTGGGAGTTAATGGCTGGAGCGGCCAGGCGGTCAACCTGTTCCACCTGTTGGCTCTGCTTCTGTTATTGGGTATCAGCATCGATTACGCCCTGTTTTTTGCCGAGCGGGGCGATAACTGGCAGACCACCCTGCTGGGCGTTACCCTGGCCGCCATCACCACCCTGCTCTCCTTCGGCCTGCTCAGCCTGAGCGCAACCCCGGCGATCAGCGCCTTTGGCCAGACCCTGTTGGTGGGCCTGCTGGCCGCCTATCTGCTGGCCCCCCTGGCGTCCTCAACGGGCAGACCGTCATGAGCGCGGCCCTTAACCGCGGCATAGGCCTGCTGCTTCTGCTGCTGGTTAGCGGCTGCGCCAGCACTCCGCCCCCCCCCTCACCGCCTTCGGCCTCACTCAGCCGGGGGGTGGAGGTCCGGCTTCCGGGCCTCGACCCTGCCCTGCCCACCGCTCGCCTGACCCAGCTCCTCGAGATCCGCGCCGACGGCGATGAGCACAGCCTGCTGGTCGCTCTCGAGCTCAGCCCCCAGAGACTGTCGCTGGTCCTGCTCAGCCCTTTGGGTGTGCCACTGCTCAACCTCAGCTACGACGGTCACCGGCTTTCAAGCGAACATTCCAGCCTGATCGACCTCCCCTTTGCCGCCGAGAACCTGCTCCTCGACCTGATGCTGTGTTACTGGAGCGCCCCACAGCTCCAACCGGTACTGGCGGAGGCCGGGCTGCGACTCCAGCAATCCCCCCGGGAGCGCGCCATCTACCAGGGAGATCAACTACTGATCCGTATCGAGGGTGAAGCGCCCCATCACTGGGCCGGTAACCTGCACTTTAGCCACCAGCAGCGTCATTACCAGCTGTTCATTACCACCCTACAGCTTAACCTCAGCGCCCCGGAGGCCCGCCCTGAACCCTGATCGTTTCCCGCTCACCGACTGCCTGCTCCACCAGCCCCCCCTGCGTATGGTTGAGCGCCTGCTGTCGATTGACGAAACCCGCGCTCGCTGCGCCCTCACCCTGCGCGCCGACAACCCCTTTATAGGGAGGCAGGGAACCCTGCCCGGCTACCTTGGCATAGAGCTGATGGCACAGGGAGTCGCCCTCTTTGCCGGCTACCACTGCCTGCGCCGGGGAGAGCCGGTTCGGGTCGGCTACCTGCTCGGCTCGCGCCATTACCGCAGCCACCGCTCACACCTGGAACCCGGCTGTGAGCTGGAGATTGAGGTGGAGCAGGAGTATTTCAGCGAGGGCATGGCGCTCTTTTCCTGCCGTCTCCTGGCACAGGGAAACGAGCTCGCCAGCGCCCGTTTGAACACCTTTCAGGCACCATTAGCGAATGTTTGATCAAAAACCGTACGAGCCGTGATGGCGGGTTTGCCAGTAAGTAAACGATCGTGCTATACCTTGCCCACGTTCTGCCCCGGGATCGTCCTTCACGGCATGGGGGAACCTGCCGTCGATAGGCTTGGGCAGGACCGATAACTAAAAAATAACCAGGAGTGAATGAATGAAAGCACTTAAGACTCTGGTAGGTGGTGCGCTTGTTGCCGCAACCTTCAGCGGCGCCGCCGTTGCGGGCCCTACCGTTGACGCCGTCAAAGCAAAGGGCTTCGTCCAGTGTGGCGTAAACACCAGCTTGCCCGGCTTCTCGGCCCCTGACAGCCAGGGCCAGTGGGAAGGTCTCGATGTGGACCTGTGCCGCTCCATCGCCGCAGCGGTGCTGGGCGATGCCTCCAAGACCAAGTTCACCCCCCTCACCGCCGCTCAGCGCTTTACCGCCCTGCAGTCCGGTGAGATCGACGTACTGACCCGTAACACCACCTGGACCCTGACCCGCGACACCAAGCTGGGCCTTAACTTCGCTGGCGTTAACTACTACGACGGCCAGGGTTTCATGGTTGCCAAGAACATGGGCATCAAGAGTGCCACCGAACTGAGCGGCGCTACCGTCTGCGTTGAGCCCGGCACCACCACCGAGCTGAACCTGGCGGACTACTTCCGTGCCAACAACATGGAGTTTGAGCCGGTTGTTATCGAAGATGCCAACGAAGCGATCCAGGCCTTCTTTGCCGGTCGTTGCGACGTCTACACCACCGACGCCTCGGGCCTGGCCTCCTACCGCCAGACCAGCGCGCCCAACCCTGATGACTATGTAATCCTGCCAGAAATCATCTCCAAGGAGCCCCTGGGCCCTGCGGTTCGCCACGGCGATGACGAGTGGCTGGATATCGTAGCCTGGTCCCTGACCGCATCCCTGGAAGCAGAAGAGAAGGGCATCACCTCCGCCAACGTCGACTCCCTGAAAGCGAGCAGCGACCCGGGCGTACAGCGCCTGCTGGGCGTAACCGCTGGCATGGGTGAGGCTCTGGGGCTGGATGAAGCCTGGGCCTACAACATCATCAAGCAGGTGGGTAACTACGGCGAAAGCTATGAGCGCAACGTGACCAAGAAACTGGGTCTCGATCGCGGCATCAACGCGCTGTGGAACAAGGGTGGATTGATGTACCCCAACCCGATCCGCTAATTGCTAATCCACGGGGGGCCTGAAGTCGTCAGGCCCCCCGTTTTATTTTAAAAATCGAGTACATGTCCAGATTAACTCCCCCTCTACCCCGTAGCGATGCGAATAAACGACCCTGGTTTTTGCAGCTGTTCTACGAAGAGAAAACCCGAGCCATCATCTACCAGATTTTGGTCACCGGCGCCCTGATCCTGCTGGGCTGGTACCTGGTCAGCAATACCCTGGATAACCTGGCGCGACAGAATATTGCGACCGGTTACGGATTCCTGTCGCTGGAAGCCTCCTTCGGCATCAGCGAAAGCATGATCGCCTACTCCCCCGCCGATACTTACGGTCGTGCGCTGATGGTGGGCATACTCAACACCATCAAGGTCTCTATAGTGGGTATCCTGCTGGCGACCCTGATCGGTACCCTGGTGGGGATCGCCCGACTCTCCCCCAACTGGCTGCTGCGCCAGTTCTCCGGGGCCTATATCAACACCTTCAGAAACGTACCCCTGCTGCTGCAACTGTTTTTCTGGTACGCCCTGATCAACACCAGCCTGCCCAAGCCACGGCAGGCCCTGAACCCCTTTGGTGATACCTTCATCACCAACCGGGGGATCTACACCGCCATTCCTGAATATCACGTCGCTTACTGGTGGATGCTCGCCGCCGCCCTGCTGGGGATGTTGGGCTGGTGGTTGCTGCGCCGCTGGGCCATTCGCCGTCAACAGGCGACCGGACAACCCTTCCACCACGGCATTGCGGGGTTTTGCCTGACCCTGTTGGCGGTGATCGCGGCCTATCTGCTGGCTGGAGCTCCCTCCGCCATGGATGCGCCGGTATTGCAGGGCTTCAACTTCAAGGGCGGATGGAATATCTCAACCGAGTTCACCGCGCTGCTGCTGGGCCTGACCATCTACACCTCCACCTACATCGCTGAGATCGTACGCAGCGGTATCGAGTCAGTGCCCAAGGGACAGTGGGAAGCCTCCAACGCGCTGGGGCTCAGGCCCGGCCAGATACTGCGGGAGATCATTCTTCCCCAGGCGTTGCGGGTGATTATCCCTCCGCTGACCAACCAGTTCCTCAACCTCACCAAGAACAGCTCACTGGCGGTGGCGGTGGGATACCCCGATCTGGTTTCCATCTCCAACACCACCATGAACCAGACCGGCCAGGCGATTGAGGCGATCGCGATCTTTATGACGATCTATCTTAGCCTCAGCCTTGGTATCTCGCTGTTTATGAACTGGTATAACAACCGCATGGCACTGGTGGAACGATAGCATGAGTGATTCCGGAGCAACCCAGCGTACCCTGGCAAGTCGCAGCCAGCGCTGGCTAAAACAAAACCTGTTCAGTTCACCACTGAACTCCCTCATTACCCTGGTCTGCCTTTATCTGCTCTACAAGGTGGGGGGCGCTGCCCTCAACTGGGTGTTGCTGGAGGCGACCTGGATTGCGGATCCCCAGGCCTGTAAGGCGGGTGCGGGAGCCTGCTGGGGCTTTATTGCCGAAAAGCACCGCTACATCCTGTTTGGCACCTATCCCTACGATGAGCAGTGGCGCCCCCTGGTGGCCATGCTGGGTTTTATCGCCCTGATCTGTGCCAGCCTGCACAAGAGCTGCTGGAAAATCTGGCTGCTGCCTCTGTGGATCGTCTCCTTGGGCCTGTTGGGTAGCCTGATGTGGGGCGGGGTATTTGGCCTCACCTACGTGGAGAACAGCCTCTGGGGTGGCCTGCCCCTGACTCTGCTGCTGGCGGTGATCGGCACCATCTGCGCCTTCCCGCTGGGGATCTTCCTCGCCCTTGGGCGCCGCTCCCATATGCCGATGGTCCGGGTCATCTGCATCGGCTTTATCGAACTGGTGAGGGGTGTGCCGCTGATCAGCGTGCTCTTTATGGCGTCGGTGATGTTCCCGCTGTTCCTGCCGGAGGGGGTCACGATCGACAAGTTGTTGCGGGCCCAGGTGGGGATCATCCTGTTTACCGCCGCCTACCTGGCGGAGGTGTTCCGCGGCGGGCTGCAGGCGATCCCCAAGGGACAGTACGAGGCCGCTGAGGGGCTTGCCCTGAGCTACTGGCAGTCGATGCGCAAGATCATCCTGCCCCAGGCCCTGCGGCTGGTGATTCCGCCCACCGTCAACAGCTTTATCTCCATGTTCAAGGATACCTCGCTGGTGATCATCATCGGCCTGTTCGACCTGCTGGCCACCACCAAGGGGGCTATCAAGGATCCGCAGTGGCGCGCCTTCTACGTGGAAGGCTACGTCTTCACTGCTGCTCTCTTTTTCATCTTCTGTTACTCCATGGCCCGCTACAGCCAGTACCTGGAGAAAGACCTCAAGAAAGGCTATTCGCACTAGTATGACTACCCAGACCCCACAGGATGAGATCGTCATCCAGATCAAAAAAGCCAACAAATGGTACGGCGACTTTCACGTTCTCAAGGATATCGACCTGGATGTGAAGCGTGGTGAAAAGATCGTGATCTGCGGCCCCTCGGGCTCCGGTAAATCCACCCTGATACGCTGCCTCAACCGCCTCGAGGTGTACCAGAAGGGCGAGATCATCGTCGATGGCATCCACCTCAACGAGGACATCAAAAACATCGAGTCGGTACGCCGCGAGGTGGGCATGGTGTTCCAGCACTTCAACCTCTTCCCCCACCTGACGGTGCTGGAGAACCTGACCCTGGCCCCGCAACTGGTGCGCAAAATCCCCCTTGCAGAAGCGGAAGCCACCGCCATGCAGTACCTTGAGCGGGTCAAGATCCCGGACCAGGCCAGCAAGTACCCGGGCCAGCTGTCCGGTGGCCAGCAGCAGCGGGTGGCGATCGCCCGCTCACTGTGTATGGCCCCCAAGATCATGCTCTTCGATGAACCCACCTCCGCCCTCGACCCGGAGATGATCAAGGAGGTGCTGGACGTCATGATCGAACTGGCCGGCGAAGGGATGACCATGCTCTGCGTCACCCACGAGATGGGCTTTGCCAAGACCGTGGCCGACCGGGTGATCTTCATGGATGGCGGCGAAATCATTGAGCAAAACGAGCCGCATTCGTTTTTTGATAACCCGCAGCACGAGCGTACCCAGCTGTTCCTGAGCCAGATCCTGGGACACTAGTCGCCAAAACCTGCACAAAAAAAACGCCCTCCGGGGCGTTTTTTTATGGCCCCAATCCAGCTGCTTCAATACCTTACTTCGTTGACCCGGTAGACCCGGTCCGGTGCGCCAAACAGCGCTTCCAGCTGCGTCCCGGTCAGGGGTAAACCCAGCAGCTCACCTCCGACCCGACCGATCAGTGGCGACTGGCGACCGCCGGCACAGTGGGAGCAGAGCCCCAGGAATTGAAGCCGACCGGCTTCAAATCGGAGGTAAAACCCACCCCCCGAGTAGGCTTCCCCTGCCGGGGCGTCTCTCCTTATCACCGGCGGCTGCGCCCTGGGCAGGTAGCCCGAGACCCGCTCCGGGGTCAGTGCTGAGAGGGTCAACAGCTCGGCCTCGGCGGCCAGTTTTACTACCAGTCGCTGGCGCTCAACCTCCCCGAGTTGCCGGAGGTCGAGGGCGAGAATGTAGTACAGTGGCTCCGCGGCCCCGTCCAGCGGCTCCCCGTGGGCGACCAGCGCCCCTTTTTCCAGGCGGGTCACCGAGGCGCAGGCCGTCAACAGGCACAGCAACCCGAGCACCAGCGAACGTGCCACCACGGTGCCCGGCAAGGACGATTTAGCGCGCATAACCACGCTCCATCAGGCAAAGCAGGTACTGCTCGGCGTAACGGGTTCGCTGCGCGGTTGAACCCGCGCGGTATCGCGCCGCCTCCCGGTCGGCCCGGTCGCGGGCGGAGACAATCATCGACAGGCTAAGCCCGCTCTCCTGGGCAGGGCGAAAATAGGGGTCCAGCTTGGCGTACCCCGTAAAGTGAGGATCGGATGAAAAGTAGGCCCTCGCCTCGAGCCCATCGAGGCGTGCCCGCTCCGTCGCGGAGAACGGCGCCGTGTCGCCACCGGGCTGGGTGAGGCAGTCGAGCAGAATACCCAAGCGTTCACCATAGCGGGTGTGGGGTGGTGGTTGCAGGGTTCCCTCGGGGGCGGGCGGCTCATCCACAACCGCTGGCCGCTCCACTCCGGTTCGCCAGAGCTCTATCTGCGCAAACTCGAAGCCCACCAGCCCCTCTCCCTCACAGGGCTTCACCAACGCCCGCTGGGCATCCATCTCCACGGCGAGCTGGCGCGCCCGCTGCTCCCAGGCCTTATCGGTCGCCACCAGTCGCCCCAGCCCATCGACCCGCGACAGCACCAGCTGCGCTGCGTCCACCCCTTCATCAACCCCATCGAGGCGATTGCAAGGCTGCTCCATGAGCACCACCTCAACCCCTTCACCGCCGGCAAAGAGGGGCTTTTCGTAGACACTGTGGAGGCAGCCCGAGAGCAACAGGGCGCACCCCAGCCCCGCGACACGCAAATGCACTGGCCGGACATTACGCGCACTGATCATTTCAGCCTCCCGCGTAGGAGCCGATGGATGGTTTACCCCCGGCTTCGCTAGCCAAAGGCACTGGAGGACTGCCGATTAGAGGGGCGGCCCTGCGACCTCAGCCGGGCTGGAAACTGTCGCTGTAGGCGAACAACCCGGCGGCACCACCGGTATGGATAAAAAGGACACGGGAGCCCGGGGCGATAAGGCCGCGGCGACAGTGGTCAATCAGGCCTGCCATCGCCTTGCCAGTGTAGACCGGATCCAGCAGGATCGCTTCTCGGCTCGCTGCGAGTCGCACCGCCTCAAGGGTATCCTCGCCGGGAATGCCGTAACCGGCCCCGACGTAATCGCCGTTCGCCCGTACCCGGCTGGCCCCGTCCCGCAACGGAATGCCCAGGCGCTTGAGGGTACGCTCCAGCAGTTCCCCCACCAACGCCTCCTGCAGCTCAGCGCTGCGGCTGACACAGAAGCCCAGCAGGGGCGTGTCATCCCCGGCGCTGAGCTGACCGGCCAGCAATCCGGCCTGGGTTCCGCCGCTGCCGGTCGCCACCAGCCAGTGGTCGAAAGCGATCCCCTGCTCAGCGGCTTGCTGGATGATCTCCTCGGTGCAACGCATATAGCCCAGCGACCCCACCTCGTTGGAGCCTCCCACCGGAATCAGGTAAGGGCGCTTGCCCGCTTCGCGCAGCTGACGCATCAGTTGCTCGGCGCACAGGGTCAGGTCACTGCCCTCATCCACCACCCGCACTCGGGCACCGCACAGATGGTCCAGTAACAGATTGCCGTTGCGGTAATAATCCAGCTTGGGGGTACCCGGCACATCCTCCAGCAGCAGCTCACAGCCCAGCCCGAAGCGCGCGGCAGCAGCGGCCGTTTGGCGTGCATGGTTTGACTGGATACCACCGAGGGTGACCAGGGTATCGGCCCCCTCCTCCAGCGCCGCCGCCACCAGGTACTCCAGCTTTCGGGTCTTGTTCCCCCCCAGCGCCAGCCCGGTACAGTCGTCGCGCTTGATGTACAACTCAATGCCCAGCTCAGCACCGAGGTTGGGCAGTTTTTCCAGCGGGGTGGGGCCGTGGCCAAGGGATACGCGGGGCAGAACGAGGGACATGGAGAAACTCCGTCAGTAGCAGGGTGGCGCCCTGGGGGCGAGGATAAATGGGCCCCTAGTGTTTCAAGCGGCCTGCCAAAGATCAACCTCTGCCCCCCAGTGCTCTAACCCCGGATCTTTCCCGGTCTCAGGGAACCTATAGCGGATTTGATCCTCTATAGTTAAGGCAGCCAAACCTGACCGAGGGCGCCTTTATGAGTATGAACCTTGCCCGCTTTGATCTTGGGCAGATTGTAAGCCATCGCCGTTTCCATTACCGGGGTGTGATCTTCGGGGTTGATCCCTGCTTCTCCCTCGATGATCAGTGGTACGAAACCATGGCCACCTCACGCCCTCCCAAAGACCGCCCCTGGTACCACGTCCTGGTAGACGGAACCGACCGCACCACTTACGTGGCCGAGCGCAACCTGGCTCCCTGCGACGACCATCAGCAGATTCAGCACCCCCGCCTGGGGGACTGTTTCAACCGCTATGATGGTGACCGTTATTACATACGTGCCACTACCCAATAGGGCACAGTACCTATCCCTTTCCAGCCTGGAGGAGTCCCCCCAACATGAGTACCATGAAGACCGAGATTGTTCGCGCCCGTATCGAACCCGAGATTAAGGCCGATGCGGAGCAGGTATTGGAGCAGATCGGCATGAGCATGGCGGATGCCATCCGCCTCTTTGTCACCCAGGTTGCCCGTCGCCAGGAGTTTCCCATCGAGCTACGGGTCACGGCACGCAAGCCCCAGGACTAGTCCAGCTGCAGCTGTGCCGGGGGCACGCGGAAATAACCCACCCCGGCAATGCCATGATTCTCAACGCGCACCGTTTGCCGATGGATGCGCGTCACCACCCCGCTCACCAGCTTCCCACGATACTGAAAACGCACCCGTTGACCCCGTACCGGTGCTGGCACCGGTGCGGTATCCCGCGCAGCGGCCCCAGGGGGGAGAAACCCCAATTCCAGTTGCGCGTCCTGCGCGGCGCGCAGTAGCGCCTCGAGCACCCGCTGGGCGCTACCGCTGCGATGGATGCGGTCGAGTATTTGGTAAAAGCCCGCATTATGGATCGACCCGCGTCCGTACCAACCGTTCAGTGACTGGACCAGGTGGGCAAACTCGTGGCAGCAGGTGTGGGCCAGCAGCTCTGCCAACCCCCATTGCCCCCTGAAGTAACCGCGCGCGCGGATCTCCCGCGCCGTGGTCCACAACTCGGCCTGCAGCGGGCAGCGCTTGCTGGCCACCATCTTGCGACCGTAGGTAATGCTGTGCCGGGCCCCCTGCTGGCGGTGGTGGGTAGCGCGACCGCTACCGACCCGGCAATGAAGCTGAATACGGTGGCCGCGATCCCGCAGCCAGGGCTGAATCTCCCGCCACAGCACCTGCTCGGTAACCTCCACCAGCAACTGGGCCACCCGCTGCTCAAACGACATGACGCAGCAACTCGTAGGCCTCGCGAATTTCGACAAAACGCGCCGCATCCCCGCCCCGGTCGGGGTGGTGGCGCGCTGCCAGCCGGCGATAGGCAGCCGTCAGCTCCTCAGCACTGGGCAACGCTTCCAGCTGCAACCACTCAAGCGCCTGCTGTTGGCGATCCTGTCCACGGTAGCGCAGCCAGAAGCTGGCCAGAAGCTCGGCCACCGACTCGGCGTCGGCTTGTTGGAAGTGATGCCAGTCCAGATAGTACTGCCGCAGGCTCTCGTCCCCGGCACGGGTCAGCGCTCCCTCCTCGCTGGCCCTGGCGGGAGGACGGGGCCCCAGCGAGATCGACAGGGCAGAGATAGCCAGCCAGACCCCCTCCTCAGCAAGTGAGCACTGCAGCTGGTAGAGGGCGTTCATCAGCAGGAAGTGTTTGCGGAACAGCCGCAGGTTAAGGTCATCCCCGGTATCCGGTCCCAGCAGGGCATCCAGCTCCTCGGTCAGGGCACTCATCAGCTGGTGCTCGCTGACCGGTGCGGCCTGTTGACGCAGCAGATCCAACACCGCCAGCCGCAGCGGGTTGTCCAGTGGATCGATAGACTCCACCGCCTAGAGCACCAATCCCTGCTTCAGCAGGGCGCGGGGTAACACCTCATCGAGGTTGTCCAGCGCCTCCGGGGTCACTTCAACCAGCGGCAGCTGATGTTCCCGGTAGAGCGCCTGGCGGGCCAGCTTGCGCTTGAGATAGGCGGCGGTCTTGTCGAAACCCCAGTATTCGAGATAAAGCTGCCCGGCGGGCAGGTAAAAGTCGGCCAGGCCATCACCATCGAAGGGCAGAGGATGTCCGGTGCTGTGGACCACCCCGTTGAGATAGAGCCAGTTGTCGATCAGCAGCTCCTCCTTCGAGGACAGCAGGTGACCATCGAGCGCCCGCCACCGGCCATCGACCGAGAGCGCTTCCCCCTCCCCCAGCAGCTGCTGGGTACGCCGCTGCAGCACCGAATTCTCCTCAATGGCCTCCGGCCAACTGGCGTAGGGGATACCGCTGCGCTCGTTTTCCCGTTGCTGGCCGCCCAACAGTGCCCCGGCCTCGGTCAGCTGCCACCCCTTTCGGTAGCTGCGAATCCAGCCCAGCTCCGCCAGCAACAGATTGCAGAGTCGACCACCGATCCCCAGTTTGGCACCCAACTGGGAGGCGCTCAGGGGAGCCGCAGGGAGTCGTTTGAAGAGCGCGTGCTGGGTGAGTGCGACTGGCCAGACGATGTACTCTCCGTACTTCTCACTCTGGGCGTAGCGTCCCCCCTCGAACTCGCCTTTGGGGGTCAGCCGCCAGCGCTCACCCTGTTTTTCAATCCAGCCGCTGTCAGCCAGCAGGATAAAAAGTTCGCGGGGCTCCTTGTTGACGGATTTTGCCAGGGCGGTGGTGGAGAGGGGTTTATCCGATGACTTGCTCACGGGCGTGATCGCTGCGAAGGAAAAGAGGGCTACAGTGTGCCATCTGCGCCTCCAAGCCTCAAACGGGAGCACTGCGGCCCGGTTTTGCTCCGCGCTGGTGCAGGATTGAGGGCCCTTAGCCGTTTTTAAGCACCCTGCAGCTGGCACAGTCTCTGCATCTACACATTCAGAAAGCCCGTTTAACCCGGGGATCTGTCCCCCACCGGAGTCTTCCATGAAGTATTTCAGCCGACGCGTCATCAAACCCGGCGACCTCAACCCGGCCCATCGCCTGTTTGGCGGCACCCTGCTGGCCTGGATCGACGAGGAAGCCGCGATCTTTGCCGGCTGCCAGATGAAGAGCCAACACCTGGTGACCAAATACATCTCCGAGATCAACTTCCTCAGCTCCGCCCGCAACGGGGATGTGGTGGAGTTCGGGATGGAGGTTGCCGAGGTCGGCACCAGCTCCCTTACCGTCAAGTGTGTGGTGCGCAACAAAGCCACCCAGACCGAGATTATCCAGGTGGACCGCATCGTGTTTGTCTCCATCGATGAAGCGGGGCGACCGACCCCGCACCTCTATTCGGCGGCCAACGCTGCCTAGCTTCTGCTCTCCGCGTACTTGGCGGCCCTCGGGCCGCCTTTTTTATGTACAGGATGTACGGTATGCCGCGGGGTCAGGGATGACCTGGAGCGGCAGGCAGGACGGGCGGTAGATCGCGGGAGCCATGGATGGCGAGAGCGATCACGGGGATGGTCGGGCCGATAGCTGCGCTCCTGCGCAATCGGCACTCCCAGCAACCCTGCCGGACGTATGCCGCGGGAGCCATGGATGGCAAGAGCGATCATGGGGATGGTCGGGCCGATAGCTGCGCTCCTGCGCAATCGACACGCCCTACGTCCTTGTAGGTCGTATACCGCGGGGTCATGGATGACCAGGCGCGGCGGGACAGGAGAACGCCTTCCCCTGGGTTTACTGATCCCCCGGCGGCCACTGCTGCTCGAGCAGCCGGGTGATCAGCTGGTAGCGCACTGGCAACCGACGGTGTTTTTTGGTCAGGCAGTAAACCCGCTCCCTAACCGGTCGCGGCAGCGCCACCGAGTGAATGGCGCCGGTATCGGCAAAGGCTTCCACCGTCGACTGCGGGAGGACCGTAAAGCCGAGGCCGCGGGCGACCGGTAGCAGGATCTGCCCCAGCTGGTTGATGTAGCCGCTGTGAGGGATCTTCTCCATGCCGTTGAAGTGGTCCGGATAATTCAGCTCAAGCAGCTCGCTTGCGTAATGGTGCCCATCGGGATGGTTGATAAAGCCCAACTCCATCAAAGCCTCCCACCCCCAGCCCCCCCCCCTGGGCACCACCAGGCAGAGGCTGTCCTCACCCAGGGGCTGCTGCAGTAGCTTGGGGTCTTTCACCGGTTGGGTCACCAGCCCGATATCCGTTTGATTCAGCTTTACGCGCTCAACAATCACCGCGTTTGGCGCCGCCTCCAGCGCAAACCTCAAACCCGGGTACTGGCCCTGCAACGCCAGCAGGCGCGGGTAGAGCTGCATCGCCATGGAGCCGGAGCAGGCGAGACGACATTCACCCCGATTGCTCTCATCTTCAGCCAGCCGAGCCATCAGTTCGGCTTCCGCCTCTACCTGCTCCAGGCCAAAACGATAGAGGGTTTCACCGGCCGGGGTGAGCTCGAAGGATTTGCCATAGCGCGCCAACAAGGGTTTCCCGAGCTGAGCCTCCAGTTTACGGATATGCTGGCTCACCCCGGGCTGGGTCATGTGCAGCAGCTCAGCGGTGCGGGTGAAGTGGTGGGTACTCGCCAACTTCATAAAGGTACGCAGATAGAGGGGGTTTATCATAATTTAAAATTATCAAAATAATGAAAAACGATAATTTCAAATTAGCACAAACAACACCTAGACTACAGTCCATCAGTTACCCATTCTGGAGCTTAAACATGACCACCCCCTCCCTGCCCCAAGCCAACACCCCCTACCCCCGTACCTTCTCCCACATCGGCATCTCCGTGCCCGATCTGGAAGCCGCCGTGCGTTTCTACACCGAGGTACTGGGCTGGTACCTGATCATGGAGCCCACCGAGATCGTCGAGGACGACAGCGCCATCGGCGAGATGTGCACCGATGTTTTCGGTGCGGGCTGGGGCTCATTCCGCATTGCCCACCTCTCTACCGGTGACCGCATCGGGGTGGAGCTGTTCCAGTTTGCCAATCAGCAAAACCCGGAGGACAACTTCGAGTACTGGAAAACCGGTATCTTCCACTTCTGTGTGCAGGATCCCGATGTCGAGGGGCTGGCGGAACGGATCGTCGCTGCCGGCGGCAAGAAGCGCATGGCCAAGCCACGCTATTACTACCCGGGGGAGAAGCCCTACCGCATGATCTACATGGAGGACCCCTTCGGAAATATCCTCGAGATCTACAGCCACAGCTACGAGCTGCACTACGCATCCGGCGCCTACCAGTAGCTCCTGCCGTATCCAACCCCGGCGGGTGGTCCCGTCCGTCCGCCGGTCAGTCACTCCCCTTGAGCAGATCGGCCAGTCCGGCAAAGGGGCTGTGGGTTGCAGCTCCCGCCTGGGAGTGGCTCTCTGCGCTGCCGTAATCGGAGTCTATGTAGCGCGAGTGCTCATTATCATGACAGTAGACACAGAGCAGCTCCCAGTTACTGCCATCGCCGGGGTTGTTGTCGTGATTGTGGTCGCGGTGGTGAACCGTGAGCTCCCGCAGGTTGGTGCGATCAAACTCCCGCGCGCAGCGACCACACACCCAGGGGTAAAGCTTCAAGGCCTGGGCGCGGTAGCCCGCCTCCCGCGCCTCCCGATCCTGACGTGCCCGGGCAACGATCTGTTGCGGGCTCGGTGCCGGCTTTTGAGCCTCGCTAGCCTTGCCCTTGCCTCGCGCACTGCGGCGCAGCTTTTCACCCATGGGAACCTCCTCAAATGATGCGCCGGTGCAGGGCACCCCTACGCAGGGGATCAATATAGCGCGGTTAACGGTTTTTAATCACCCGACTTAGCGTTAAAATCGCCCCTTTTACCAGCACACGAGACCGTTCCATGGGCCGAGCCTACCAGAACCGCAAAGAATCCATGGCCAAGACCTCTGATCACAAGGCCAAGGTGTACAGCAAATACGGACGCGAAATCTATGTCTGCGCCAAAGCCGGAGGGATTGACCCGGACGGCAACCTGGCACTGCGCAGCATGATCGACCGCGCCAAGAAAGATCAGGTACCGAGCCACGTCATCGAGAAGGCGATCGAGAAGGCCAAGGGCGGCGGCGGCGAAGATTTCGCTACCGCCCGCTACGAAGGCTTTGGCCCCGGCGGCTGCATGGTGATTGTCGACTGCCTGACCGACAACCCCAACCGCACCTTCGGCGATGTGCGTCACTGCTTCACCAAAACCAAGTGCAAGATCGGCACCCAGGGCAGCGTCAGCCATATGTTTGACCACAGCGCCATCCTGGCGTTCAAGGGCGACGACGAGGAGACCGCCCTCGAAGCCCTGATGATGGCCGAAGTGGATGTCAGCGATATCGAGAACGAGGAGGGTCTGATCACCATCTTTGCCCCCCACACCGACTACTTCAAGGCCAAACAGGCGCTGGCCGACGCCTTTGGGGAGATCGATTTCGAAGTGGACGAGATCCAGTTTGTGCCCCAGAACACCGCCCCGATTCCGGAGGAGGATCGCGCCCAGTTCGAGCGTTTCCTGGATATGCTCAACGACCTGGACGACGTGCAGAACGTCTACCACAACGCAGAGCTGTAACCGCTTTCCGGGCCTCCCCCCTGCGAGGGGGCCCGGGCACGACAACCCCAGGCGGGCAGGACGATCCAGCCCTTGGCTGCTAACGGTTAGACGCCGCCTTTGCTCAGCGACGCCCAACAAGTCCAGCCGCCCCCTCCCCTGTGACCCACTCAACGCCCCGGTTACCCTAAGGCTACTGGCAGTGATCCGTTAGCGCCCCCCCTGCGTACAACAGGTACCCCCTTGATGGAGCTTGTTATGGAGTCACCCCTCTGCCAGCTGGTCTATGCCAGCCAATCCACCTTCGCCTCCAGCGACCCAAAATCCGGCATTGACCTGGAGGTGGGAAGAATTCTGGGCCAGTCCCGGCGCAACAACCCCCGGCTCGGTATCGGTGGGGTTCTCTATTACGGTGATGGCCATTTTTTCCAGGTGTTGGAGGGTCCGCGCTCGGCCGTGCAAAGTCTCTATGACAGCATTCGCCAAGATCCCAGACACTGTAACTCTACGGTGCTCAGCCATGCGATGATCAAGGACCGCGTGTTTGGTGACTGGTCGATGAAATATATCCCGGCTGACCCGGCGGTAAAAGCGCAGCTCAGGCAGTACTGCCATGGCCGCTTTGACCCTTTCGCTTTCGACCAGTCCATGATCGAGCGCATGGTGAACCTGCTCAACCGCAGCCAATCCCTTGATCAGCCCGAGCCGGCGCCGTCACCGGCGCCAGCATCCGGGTGGCGAAAAATCTGGTCCTGGCTACGGCTTCCCGGGCTGGACAGGGGAGTATAAACCCAGGGCGCTAATGCGATCTCACTCGCTCGCCTGGCTATAGGGCAGTAAGCGCCGGGCTTCTGTGAACTCATGGTCAAGATAGAGCTGCTCGCGCTGCAAAAAGTGGGCAATCGCCTGGCGAAACTCCGGATCGCGGATCCAGTGACTGGAGGCGGTCAACACCGGTTCAAAACCGCGCTTGATCTTGTGTTGCCCCTGGGCGCCGGCATCGAACCGGCTCAGCCCCCGTTCGATGCAGTATTCGATCCCCTGGTAATAGCAGGTCTCGAAGTGGAGGAAATCGAACTCCTGTCGGCAACCCCAGTAGCGTCCAAAGAGGGTTTGACTGTCGCAGAGGTTAAGCGCCGCTGCCACCAGACGCCCCTGCTGGCGCGCCACCACCAACAGCAGCTGGTCGGGCATAGTGCGACCCAACTGTTCAAAAAACGCCAGCGGGAGATAGCCCCGGTGGCCACTGCGCTTGAGGTAGGTGAGTTGATAGAAGTGGTGAAACTCTCGCCACAGGGCCGCATCGATCGCCTTCCCGCCCAACCGTTCCAACTCAATGCCCTGCTCCTCAACCGTTCGCCGTTCCTTCCGAATCGCCTTGCGGTGACGAGAGCGCAGCGCGGTGAGAAACCCCTCGAAGTCGCGGTAGCCCCGATTCATCCAGTGGAACTGGATCCCCTGGCGGGCGAGCAGGGGGGATGGCAGGCGCCGGGCAAGGGTTGGCTCGGGAAACAGCAGGTGCCAGGAGGAGCAGCGCTCCTCTTGCTGCTCCTGTTCCTGCTCCAGGCGGGTACACAGCAGCTGGATCAGCGCTATAGGGTCCTCACCCGGCAGGGTACAGAGGCGGGGGCCGCTGGAGGGGGTAAAAGGGACCGCGCTGATCAGTTTGGGATAATAATCGAGTCCGTGGCGGTGGTAGGCCTCGGCCCAGCTGAAGTCGAACACGTATTCGCCGTAGCTGTGCCATTTCCGGTATGCAGGCAGTAGGCCTACCAGCTGCTGGTGGCGGTAAAACAGCGCATGCCGGGGCTGCCAGCCGGTTTCGCGACAGACTGCCCCACTGGCCTCCAGCGCCAGCAGGAAAGCGTGCTGCATAAAGGGGTTGTCGCCGTTAAGAACGCCGTTCCACTGCTCGGCGCTGATCTGTTCGATTGCGGATAACCAGCGAAGCTCCAGCATGGGATCTCCTGCACTCGACGTAGCCGGGAAGATCTTGCCTCCCCGAGGAGGGGGCGACCATCAGCGTGCTGCCCAACAGGCAGCGGCCGATGAAAAGCCGGTATCTAGGAGCCGCTACCGGTCAAATTGCACTCCCAGCCCCAGCCCCGCTGACGATCGACGAAGGCTTCGGCATTGCGCTCACAATAGCCCTGCTCGCTGTCGGCATTCCAAAGCTTTTGAACCTCACCATCTTTCTGGTAAACCACTTCGCAGGGCACCGACTCCTCGGGGCTCTGGTAGACCACACTGATGATCCGCTCCATGCCCGCCTGGGTGCAGACGTAGGTCTGGTCCGCCATGACTGAACTGGCCGACATCAGCGACAACAGACAGCCGGCCGCCATTACAGAAAAGGATGTTGATCTCATGGGATGTTCTGCTCCTTGGGTTTTCCCCCGTGGTCGTAGAGCTTAGCACAGCCTTTCGACCACGGGGGGCAGTCGCGAACTAGAGCACCTTGGCGAGGGAGTCGACCAGGTAGTCGATGTTGCCCGCGTTGATGCCCGCCACGTTGATGCGACTGGATTCAACGAAGTAGATGGAGTTATCGGCCTTCAGCTGGCGCACCTGCTCCGGGCTTACGCCCAGGAAGGAGAACATCCCCTTCTGGCGGGTGATAAAGCTGAAGTCCTGCTGGATTCCACGGGCTTCGATCTTTTCCACCAGCAGCCGGCGCAGGTCATTGATGCGGTTACGCATCGCCGTCAGTTCACTGTTCCAAAGGGCGGTCAGCTCCTGGCTCGAGAGAATGATCTCCACCAGCGCCGCACCATGGGCCGGGGGCATCGAGTAGATCGCCCGCACCACGTTGCAGAGCTGGCTGTGGGTAATATCACGCGCCACCGGGCTGCTGGAGATAGCGATGATCGCACCGGTGCGTTCACGGTAGAGGCCGAAGTTTTTAGAGCAGGAGGCGGTAATCAGCATCTCGGGTACCGCGGCCGCCAGAATGCGAAGTCCCGCTGCGTCCTCCTCCAGGCCATCTCCCAGCCCCTGGTACGCCAGGTCCACCAGCGGCAGGAACCCACGGGCTTTAGCCAGCTCAGCCACCTGCTGCCACTGCTCCAGGTTCAGGTCCGCTCCACAGGGGTTATGGCAGCAGCCGTGCAACAACACCACATCGTTTGGCCCCAACTGCTCCAGGGTGGCGATCATCGCTTCGAACTGGATGCTGGCGGTGGCACGATCGTAGTAGGGATACTCCTTGATCTGCAGCCCGGTATCGCCCATCAGCGGGATGTGGTTGGCCCAGGTCGGATTGCTGACCCAGACGGTCGCGCCGGCATTGCAGCGCTTGATCAGTTCTGCCCCCGCCCGCAGGGCGCCGCACCCACCCGGTGTCTGCAGGGTGTTGGTACGCCCCGCCGTAATCACTGGGTGATCGGCACCCAGAATCAGGGCTTCGATCAATGTGCCAAAGCCCGGGGATCCCGGCGGGCCGATGTAGGTTTTGGTGGTTTCCGTCTGGATATGGTGCAGCTGGGCCTGTTTTACGGCCTCGAGGACGGGTGTATTACCGGTCTCATCTTTGTAGACACCGACGCCCAGGTCGATTTTGAGGGGGTTGGGGTCTTTCCGATAGGCGGCCATAAGCCCCAAAATCGGATCATCTGGTAGTTGTAGGAGTGTTTCTAACATGGCGGTCCCGGTTCAGGAGATGGAGCACTGTGGCACCCTTCTCCGTGTCTTGGGCGCCGCATTGGATAGTACCCAGTTTGCCGCTTTCACGCTAACACTTCTTGATCAAAACGCCACCTGGGGCGGCCCCGGCTGTACCCGGTCAGCCCTCGCCGGCGGTGGGCTTTGGGTCAATTCAGGTCAGCGGCGTAACGCCGCAATAACTCCAGCGGGATCACCTCGAGGGCGCGCAGGTGGGTTCGGGTCATATGCACCCTGGGGGCCTGGTCGGCCTGCTGGGACTCCAGCCACCGGGCCGCGCACAAACACCAGCGATCGCCCGCCTTGAGGCCCGGAAAACCGAACTCGGGAACCGGGGTAGTCAGGTCGTTCCCACGCGCCTTCGAGAAGGCCAGGAAATCATCGGTGACCTCGACACACACCGTGTGGGAGCCTACATCCTGGGCGCCCGTGTTGCAGCAGCCATCACGGAAAAAACCGGTCCTGGGGCGTTCACTGCAGGGCTGCAGCGCCTCACCATAGACATTGAGGGATTGATCCATCTCCATCACATACTCCTTGGTCTGACCTCGTTCGCGTACTCTCTCGCGGAAAGGCTACAGCGCCACACCCTTGACTGGGGTTAGGCCTTAGACAACCGCTGGCCCATCATCTGGTGCACCAGGTTAACCGCCTGCAGCGGTCGCAGCATCACCTTGAAGTCGACGATCTGGCCCGCTTCATTACAGCGGATCATGTCCACCCCATTGATGTGAATGCCGTTGATCTCGGTCTCGAATTCCAGAACGGCGTTATCTCCACTGGCCACCTCCCGCAGATAGCGAAAACTGGGGTTGGCGAGTACTTGCATCGCCGCACCGAGGTAGAGGCTGGTGATCGGCTTTCCCTGCTGGGGGCTGTGCACGACCGGCGAATGGAACACCACCTCCTCGGCCAACAGCTGCTGCAAACCGGCAGGGTCTTTGCTCACCAACAGTTCGTGCCACTGTTTCAGGGTCTGCTCTATCATGGTTCCGCTCCTTCTTTAGTTATTTGTTATTCTGTTGTTTTGCTGTTCTGTAATTTTTAAACGCACGCCTCCCCGGGCGGGGTACAGGCTATCCTATTCCCGCCGGGCTGTCTGCCGTGCCCAGGATCAACCCGAGTAGATAAGGATCTCCCAGGGGGTAGAATTGATGATGATCTCACGCACCCCCTCGCGCGTTTCAGAGTCGAAAAAGTCGATCGGGTTGTAGTCGTCCGTCAGCACAATGGCCGGGGTGCCCGATGGGAATTCGAAGCGCCGGCCCAGATTGGCCTGCACCCCCTCACGGGCCATGGGATGGACGGAAAAACGGTTCAGCCGTTCCTTATCAAGGGGGCGGGGCGGTCCCTGGTAGGCGATCACGGCGAGATTCCCAAAGCTTAATTCGGGACCGGGTGAGAAGGTAGGGTAGATCTCCACCTGCTCGAACACCTGACGCAGGGTCTTGATCACCGACGCGCTCATATAGGTATCCCGGTGGAGCTCTCCGGCCAGGTTGATCGCCAGCATGCCCCGCTCGCCCAGACGCTTCTCGATCAACCCCAATGCCTCGACACTGAGCAGGTGGGCCGGGGTGGTATCACCGGTGAACACATCCATGACCACCAGGTCGTACTGTTTAGGGCTTTGGGTCAGGAAGTAGCGGGCGTCCTCCACATACCATTCACCCCGCGGCGTGGCACCAAAATACTCCCGGGCCATACGGTAGATGACCGGATCGATATCCACCACATCGGTCACCACCCCTTGCTGATCGAACCAGCGGGGAATCACACCCGCTCCCATGCCGATCACCAGCGCAGTCTCCATCTTCGGGTTCATCGCCCAGGGCAACAGCTGTAAAAAATAGGGGTACTCATAAACCGACTCGCCATTGCTGGCGTCCACTCCGCCCTGCACAAGGCCATCAATCAACAGCTCCCGCACACGCTTGGCACCAAAGCTGTAGTCCACCACTTTGACACTGCCGTAGTGGCTATCGACGCTGGCCACCAGTTCAGCCTGAGTGCCGTTGGCCATGGTCACCCGAGGCAACTCCTGCCTGGGCTGCATCCACAGCAGCAGAGGCAGCAGCAGCAGGGGCCACAACCCGCGATAGTGACGCGTCGCCAGCAGGTAGCCGGCCCCCAGCAACACCAGCAACAACCCCACCACCTGAAAGATGCGATCAACCCCCATCCAGGCAATCAGCACAAAGCCGGTCAGAGCCGTGCCCGCCACCGATCCCAGGGTGGAGATGGCGTAAAAGCTCCCCACCGTGCGCCCAAGGCTGTTGAGCTCACGGGCGGCGATGCGGACCAGGTAGGGGGAGACAAACCCCAGCAAAAACAGGGAAGGGCCAAACAGCAGGGTGGTGCTGACAAAGGAGCCCAGCCGCAACCCGAGGGGGACGCAAAACTGCAATACCGGGGCTTTTAAAATCGGGATCCAGAGTACTGCGAGCCCCGCCAACAGGATGATGGCGTACAGATTATGGGCCTCGCCATAGCGGTCCGAGAGCCAGCCCCCCACGGCATAACCGAGGGCCAGCGAAATCATGGTCACCGCGATCAGGGAGGTCCAGATAAACAGGCTGACCCCAAAGAAAGGACCTATGACCCGTGACCCCAACACCTCGACCACCATGATCAGTGCACCACAGAGGATGGCGGTGAACAGCAGGAAGGCGATAAACCAGCGCGAGTGTTGGGAGTGAGTTGGCACGGTCAGGGCTCCAGGTGGGCGGCAACAAACAGCGATTATGCCACATCCCGGGGCTTATTCATGTGACCTGGATGGATGGATCAGAAAACGCCTGGAGCCGTATTATCGTCTCTGCTGCTTGCACTGGTACATCAGCTGGTCGGCGTCATTCATCAGCTCAGCTATCCCCTCATGCCGGGCCACATCGAACCCCACAACGCCATGGGAAAAGGTCACCTTATAACCACGCCCTGCGTCATCAAACCTCTCGCTCACAGCGGTCCTCAGTTTAGCCACCACCCCATGGGCCAGCGCCTCATCGGCGTTGATCAACAACACCACAAACTCATCCCCGCCCAGGCGGGCAAACAGATCCGTCACCCGGAAGCTGCGCCGGAGCTGTTCGGCAAATTCACTGAGTACCCGATCCCCCTCCGCATGACCAAAGCGGTCATTAATCGGCTTGAAGTGGTCGATGTCGAGGAAAACCAGGGTCGCCGGGACCTGCTGGCGCAAACACAGATTAAGGGTATGCTGCCCCAGCTGCATAAACCCCCGCCGGTTGGAGATACCGGTCAGTTCATCCATGGTGGCCAACTCCACCGCCGCCAGCTCCCGCTCGACCATCGCGGCCAGGTCCGCCAGAGTCTCCTGCTGCTCCGCATCCAGGTTGCGGGGCTCCTTGTCGATCAGGCAGAGAGTACCCACCCGGCTACCGTCGATGGCCTTCAATGGACAGGCCGCGTAAAAACGAATATGGGGCTCCCCCACCACCAGCGGGTTATCAATGAAACGCTGGTCGTGGGTGGCATCGGGTACCATAAACAGCTCATTACTGAGGATGGCGTGCGCACAGAAGGAGACATTCCGAGGCGTTTCGTCCACCTCCAGCCCCACCTTTGACTTGAACCACTGGCGTTCGCTGTCCACCAGGCTGACCAACGCGACCGGTACACCAAAGATCCGCTTCGCCATCCGGGTGATGCGGTCAAAGCGCTGCTCCGGGGGGGTATCCAGCACGCCCAAGCGGTTAAGTGCCGCTATGCGCTGTGGCTCATCCTTAGGAATATTCGCTGCTTTCAAGCCTCTCTCCAGTACTAACAATCGGGCTCCAGGCGACCACCGTAGTCCCTCGCCAGCCCCCCAACTATAGCACTCCCTGCAGCCGACTCATCCAACACAAAGTACGGCCCCATTAACGGGGTGATCCTATTGTTATCCTGCCACGTAAAACGGTTAAAGACCCGACCGGTTTAATCCGGGAAGTCATCACAATGAAACCAACCTCTGTAACAGTGAAACCAGAGTCTCTTTCATACCATTGTCCATTGGAGTAACACCGAATGATTTACTGTGATCTGGCTATTGTGGGGGCGGGCACCGCCGGCTGTTTCCTGGCCGAGCAGCTCAGCCAGCAGGGCTACCGGGTTGCGCTGGTTGAGAAGAGCCGAGGAGTGGGCGGCCGCTGTAGCCGTCGCGGGCTGCCAGACGAGCAGAGCGTGGACCTTGGGGCATTCAGCTTCAGGCACAACTCCGGTCTACTGACCCCTGACCTGCAGCGCTGGCAACAGCAGGGAGTATTACGCCCCTGGCACCACAGCGCAGCGACCCTTGAGTCACCCGAGGCGCTCAGGCGCGACACCCAGTGGTGTGGAGTCCCTTCCATGAACAGCTGGCACCGTAAGCTGTGCACCCAGGCTCGGGTGATCACCGGGGTTAAGGTCGAGAAGCTGGCGCGCCGGGAGGGGCACTGGCTATTGCTGGATGCGGAGGGCTGCGCCCCGGTTCAGGCCTCCTCTGTGGTGGTCACCACACCGGCCCGCCAGGCGCTTTCGCTCTACCCCTGGGATAATGAGTGGTTGGCCCTGATCCGTATGGCCAGTGAGCGGACCCTCTCACAGTGGGTATGTGCCCTGCTTACCGACCGCACCAACCCCCAACTGGCAGACCGATATTCAGGATCGGACCCCCTATTGGCTGAGGCGATTCGCGACAGCAGCAAGCCGGGCCGGGACAGCAAGGATTCCGAGCTGTGGATGCTGCATGGCCAGAGTGGATGGAGTGCGTCTCACCTGCAACTGCAGCCGGAGGAGGCCGGCCAACAGCTGCTGGAGCGGTTCCAACAGCTCCTCTCCCCCCGCGGTAACCTCCAGCTCCTGAGCAGCCATCGCTGGCTGCTGGCAAGGCACCGGGGGCCGGGCGTGGCAGCAGGCCACCTGTTTAACCACCAGCTACAGCTGGCCCTGTGTGGTGACTGGCTGGTGGATGACCCACATATCGACGGTGTCGAAGCCGCCCTGCTGAGTGCACAGTCG
Source organism: Aestuariirhabdus litorea (assembly GCF_003864255.1). Taxonomy (NCBI): domain Bacteria; kingdom Pseudomonadati; phylum Pseudomonadota; class Gammaproteobacteria; order Oceanospirillales; family Aestuariirhabdaceae; genus Aestuariirhabdus; species Aestuariirhabdus litorea. Next base: position 616,798 of record NZ_QWEZ01000002.1, on the reverse strand, counting down.
CTGACACGCTCTATACTGAACCCATCTCACTCTGGATGCGCCGCATGACCGAGACTCAACCATCCCCTCCCGCGCCCCCCATCAGGGTGGGTATCAGCTCCTGCCTGCTGGGGCACGAGGTACGCTACAACGGTGGCCACAGCCAGTCACGGCTGTGCCTCAACACCCTCAGCCACTACTTCAGTTTCACCCCCTTCTGCCCCGAAATGGCCGCCGGGCTGGGAACCCCGAGACCGGTGTTACGCCTGGTCGGCGACCCCGACCAGCCGAAGCTGGTCTACACCGACCATCCCGAGCAGGACCTCACCCAACAACTGCAGCAGGGGTATGCCAACCAGCTCGATCAGTACCACCAACTGGATGGCTATATCCTGATGAAGAACTCCCCCAGCTGTGGGCTTGAGCGCATCAAGGTGTACCAGCCCAACGGCCACCCCCATATCAACCGCGGGCGCGGCCTGTTCGCGGCGGCGCTGATCGACCGCTACCCGCGGCTACCGGTCGAGGAGGAGGGTCGCCTGAACGACCCCCACCTGCGGGAAAACTTCATCCTGCGGGTCTATGCCCACTACCACTACCGCCATGAGGTGCTGGCCAACCCCAGTTACCACCGGCTGCTGCAGTTCCACAGCAGCTACAAGTATGTGCTCATGGCCCACTCCCAGGTGTTCTACAAACAGCTCGGACGGGAGCTGGCCGAAGCCCACCGGGAGCCACTGGATGAGGTACTGGAACGCTATTTCAGCCAGCTGATGGAAGCCCTCTCCACCCCCGCACGCCGCAAGGGGCACACCAACGTGCTGCAACACCTGCTGGGCTACCTCAAGCGCAGCGTTGAGGGCGAGGCACGCCAGCAGATTGCGGAGGTGATTGACCGTTATCGCGAGGGCAAGATCCCGCTGATCACCCCCTTGACCCTGCTGCGCCACTACATCGACCGCGAGAGCAACGAGTACCTGCGCGCCCAGCGCTACCTCGAGCCCTATCCGGAAGACCTGGGTCTCAGCAACCGTTTATGAACCTGGTCTGGATTCGCAACGACCTGCGGCTCGACGATCACCCAGCCCTCTACCATGCCTGCCAACAGGGAGGGCCGGTGCGGGTCCTCTACTGCATCACGCCAAAGCAGTGGCAGGAGCACCAAGAATCAGCGGCCAAGCTGGCCTTTCGTCAGGACGCGCTCAACCACCTGGGGGAGCGGCTCGCCGAACGGGGAATCGCGCTGGACAGCCTTGAGGCTGACCGCTTCGACGCGCTGCCCCATCGCATCGCCGACTACTGCCAGGCGCAGGGGGTTACCGCCCTCTGGTTCAACGGCGAGGTTCCTGTCGACGAGCGCCTGCGGGACCAACAGGTGACCGCCGCCCTGCGCGCACTCGGTATCGCTTGCCATGAACAGCCCGCGGACCTGATCTTGCCGAAGCCGGTACTGAACCAGCAGGGCAACTTCTTCAAAGTGTTCACCCCCTGGTACCGAACCTGGCTCAGGGGAGTCGAAACCCTGGGCCAGTGCACCCTGCCTGAGCCCCCTCCGGTTGCCCCGCCGCTACCGGTGCCTTCCCCCCTCAGGTTACCCGGCACTGGCCCCTACCGCAGTGATCTCTGGCCAGCCAGCGAGACACAGGCGCTGGCCGAACTGCATCATTTCCTGCAGGACCGACGCGGCCGCTACGGTGAAATGCGGGACATCCCCTCGGTCAACGGCACCAGTCGCCTCTCCCCCTATCTCGCCAGTGGATTGCTGAGCCCGCGCCGTTGCCTGCAGCTGATCCAGCAGCACTCAGCGGTCGATGGCGGTGAGTGGCGCGAAGACCCCTGGCTGCGCGAGCTGGCCTGGCGCGAGTTTTATCGTTACCTGATGATCGGTTTTCCCCGCCTCAGCCGTAACCAGCCCTTCCTGCTCGCTACCGGAAAGCTGCAGTGGGAGGAGGACGAGACCGGGGTGCTCGCCTGGCAGCAGGGACAAACCGGCTTCCCGCTGGTGGACGCAGGGATGCGCCAACTGAAGCAGACCGGTTGGATGCACAATCGACTGCGGATGTTGACCGCCAGCTTCCTCTGCAAACTGCTGCTGGTCGATTGGCGGGTTGGGGAGCGTTTCTTTATGGAGCAGCTGCTGGACGGCGATTTCCCCTCCAATAACGGCGGCTGGCAGTGGAGCGCCTCCACCGGCTGCGATGCCTCGCCCTGGTTCCGGATCTTCAACCCCACCCGCCAGTCGGAGCGCTTTGACCCCGAGGGGCACTTTATTCGTAAGCTGGTGCCCGAACTGGCCAGCCTGGATGGGCGCCAGATCCACAACCCCCCGGCGCCCGTTCGGCAGCAACTCGGCTACCCGGCACCCATCATCGATTACCGCCAGTCCCGGGAGCGGGCGCTGGAACGGTTCCGAAGCGCGACCAGGCAGGACTAAAGCAGCCCCGAGTCGTGCAACCGCTCCCTGATCCCCTCGGCGAGGCGCCGGTAGCCCTCGGCGTTGAGGTGAATCGGGTCAGACTTGAGGGAGGGGGTGCGCAGCAGATCCGCCACCAGCTCCTCCTCGAAGAGCACTCCGTACTGCTGCGCCAGCTCCGCGTAGAGGGGGGCGCTGTCAGAGAACAGGCTCTTTTGTGGTACCCCCACCAGCAGTACTGAGATACCCCGGGCCTGGGCCGCTTCGATCATGGCCGCCAGGTTGTCGCGGATCTGCGACACCGGACGGCTGCGCAGGATATCGTTGCCCCCCTGCAACAGAATCAACAACTCCGGCTGCACCTCGTCGAGCAGCGCAACGAGTCGCTCCCGCCCCTGCGAGGTCTCTTCCCCGGAAACCCCGCCATTGACCACCCGGCGACCGGTCAGGCGTTGCAGCTGGGCAGGATAGGCCTGGCGCTCGCCACCGGCCCCTACCCCCTCGGTCAGGCTATCACCGAAGGCCAGCACCACCGCATCGGCAGCCAGCGGCGGGTTGTCCGGGCCACCACAGCCAGCCAACCACATGGAGACAAACAGCAAAAGGAGTAGGCGGAGCATCACGTAAAAGGGAGTCATAGAGAGAAGATGGTGCCGGTAAGAGGAGTCGAACCTCCGACCTGCGCATTACGAATGCGTTGCTCTACCAACTGAGCTATACCGGCACTGGAGGCTGAGTGTAGCAAAACGTTCCGCCGCTGTTCCAGCGTCTCGATCCCTCCTGCAGCGGGGCATTTTTCTTCCTCGGGGCAGTAGCTGCACTTTGCTCATAAGAGCCTGAATAGAATTCAACCGCCGCCAGTCAGCAATCCGCAAAGGCTGTGCTATGATAGGCGCCCCTCGGACCCGGGCACCTAAACCGGTCGCTTCCAAGAGCGGCTTCCCCGGCTTCAAGGAAAGGGAACACCCCGCTGTTCATCACTTCGCAGTCAACAAGCGTCGGCCGGATTGAGCCTGCCGGAACGCACGAGGATCGAGCCAACATGGCCACTACGTCTCTAGAAAAAAGCAAGATCAAATTCCTGCTGCTTGAGGGGGTGCACCAGAGCGCCGTAGATAATCTCAAGGCAGCCGGTTACACCAATATCGATTACCTCACCACCTCGCTCCCCGATGAGGAGCTCAAGGCGCGCATCGCCGATGCCCACTTTATCGGCATCCGCTCGCGCACCCAGCTCACCGAAGAGATCTTCGACGCTGCGAAGAAGCTGGTCGCTGTGGGCTGCTTCTGCATCGGTACCAACCAGGTCGACCTGAACGCGGCACGCGAGCGCGGTATCGCCGTCTTCAATGCCCCCTATTCCAACACCCGCTCCGTTGCTGAGCTGGTGCTGGCCCAGGCGATCCTGCTGCTGCGCGGCGTGCCCGAGAAGAGCGCGCTGGCCCACCAGGGGGTGTGGCTCAAGAGCGCCAAGAACTCCTACGAGATTCGCGGCAAGCGACTGGGCATCATCGGCTACGGCAGCATCGGTAGTCAGCTCAGCGTGCTCGCCGAGGGGCTGGGGATGGAGGTCTGCTTTTACGACGTCATCACCAAGCTTCCGTTGGGCAACGCCAGCCAGATCAACAGCCTCAATGAGCTGCTGGCGACCAGCGATATCGTTACCCTGCACGTTCCCGAAACCCCTGCCACCCAGGACATGATCGGCGCCGAACAGATCGCAGCGATGAAGGATGGCGGCATTCTTATCAACGCCTCCCGCGGTACCGTGGTGGATATCGACGCGCTGGCTGCAGCCCTTAAAGAGGGCAAGCTGCTGGGCGCCGCGATCGACGTATTCCCGGTGGAGCCCCGCTCCAACGACGAGGAGTTTGTCTCCCCGCTGCGCGGCCTCAACAACGTGATCCTGACACCCCACGTGGGCGGCAGCACCATGGAAGCCCAGGCCAACATCGGTGTCGAGGTAGCGGAGAAGCTGGCCAAATACAGTGACAACGGTACCTCCACCTCATCGGTCAACTTCCCCGAGGTGGCGCTGCCGACCCATGCCGGCCAGCACCGTATCCTGCACATTCACCGCAATATTCCCGGCGTCATGGCCTCCATCAACCGGGTTTTTTCGGACAACAACATCAACATCTGTAGCCAGTACCTGCAAACCAACGAGAAGGTGGGCTACGTGGTAATCGACGTTGATGCGGACCAGAGCCAGATCGCGCAGGAAAAACTTCAGCAGATCGAAGGCACCATCCGCTGCCGGGTGCTTTACTAAGCGCTCCGCGCAACCACAAAAAAGCCGGCTCGCATGCCGGCTTTTTTGTGCGTTAGCGGCGGGTATCAGGAAACGCTGAGCCCTTCGATCACCGCCTCGGTCAACTCGTCGGTCACAAACTTGGTGAGGGAGGCGTCAGCGCCACTGCGGCTTGCATTCTGTGAGCTGATCTCACCCGCCAACGAGGTGTGGAGGAGAATGTAGCTGGACGAGAGGTCCGCGTCCTTACGAATCTCCTTGGTCAGGGTGTAGCCGTCCATCTCCGGCATTTCAATATCGGAGATAATCATATCCACATGCTTACCCTCGGTTTGGCTCAGGCTACGCAATTTCTCCAGCGCCTCCTTGCCGTCACGGGCCAGGTAATAGGGTACGCCGATGGTATCCAGGGTACGGGATATCTGCTTACGGGCCATGGCCGAGTCATCCACCACCAGAATACACTTCTGCTGCAAGGCCTTAAGGTGCGCCTCATCCAGCTGGCGGACATAGCCTCCGGCAATATCCTCCGGAGGCGTCACCTCATTGAGCACCCGTTCAACATCGATGATCTCCACCAGCTCTTCACCGATTCGGGTTACCCCTGTGATGTAGCTGCTGCGACCACTGGCAGCGGGTGGCGGCAGGATATCTTTCCAGTCGCAGCTGGCAATGCGATCGACCTTGCGCACCAAAAAACCCTGTATCGAGCGGTTGAACTCGGTGATCACGATCGATGCAGACTCCTCGACCGCATCCTTGAGCGGTGCCTTACCCACCGCCGCCGAGAGGTCGATGACCGTCAGCGGCACCCCCCTGAGTTTGGCGATCCCGATCACCGCGTGGTGGGAGTAGGGGATCTGGTTAAGCGGCTCATAGGGGATGATTTCGCGAATTTTCAGCACGTTGATGCCGAACGGCTGGCGTCCATTGAGTTGGAACAGCAACAGCTCCTGACGGCTACCCTCAGCCCGTGTACGATCATTCTGCATCAAACGACTCCACTGTGTTCACTCTGCAATACTGCCCCTAGTATAACCGTTGACCTCGACTCCACCACCCCTCTCCAGGATCAGGTTTTGTGATAGCCATTGCAGGTAACGCTTTCGCAAGGGAATTGATTCGTTGGCCAGGTGGTGTCCCGCTCCGGCAAGCGTCAACACCCGGGCCGCTGGAAACAGGCGCTGGTAGGCACTGAGGTTAAAGCGCCAATCGACCGTGTGGTCCTCGTCCCCCTGCACGACCAGCACCGCTAGCGGTGAAGGGCTAGCCGCCAGCATATGGGGAATCCATCTGGCCAAAGCCCCCACCCAGGCCACCGGCAGGGTGCGGGGCTGCAGTGGGTCCTGGTGACGGACAAACTGCAGGAAAGCATGGTCACTGCTGTTGTCTGAATAACTGCGGGGTATCGCTTTGACAAAGGGGCGAAGCAGGTAATGGGCCACCCGCGCCAGCGGCCAGCGGTGGGGCCTCAGCAGTGGAGCCAGCAGCAACAGCTGGTCAAAGCAATCGCGGCCCTCCCCCAGCGCCCAATCGGCCAGGATGGCTCCGCCGGTGCTCTGCCCCATACCCAGCCAGGGCTTTGGCAGGGCGGCGCGCTCGGCGCTGCTGATCAAGGTTTTCAGTACCGACCGGTAGTGCCCAAACTCGTCAATGGAGGCACGCTCACCATCGGACAGGCCGTGACCCGGCAGGTCAAAAGCCACCACCTCGACCCCATTTTCCAGCAGAAAGCGAATCAGGTGGCCATAGAGTCCAACGTGATCGTAGTAACCGTGGAGAAGAAAGCAGCTGGCGCTCACTCGCTGGGGGCGAAAGCGGTAGAGGGCGATCCTCTGGCCCTGGTGGTCAAGATAGCCGACCGACTGCTGGACCCGCTCATCTGTAAACAGGATGCCGTAGAACTGCAGGCAGGCCTGCTCCAACGGCGAGGGCACCAACCAGGTTTGCAGGTCGAGGGGGCGCAGCTGCTCTCGCATTTGCTGCAGCTGCCTGGCTCGTTCCTGATAGTCCCGGTTTGCTTCCATGCGACCTCCTTCGCCTCTCTATTAACCCGCCTCTTATTGGCCAGGCTCAGGCGCTCTCTTGCGACAGAGCCAGCCGGCGGGCTCGTTTCCCATCCAGTCCCAGTAGCCAAAGGGGTGCCATGATGATCAGCATGCCCAGCAGGCTGTATAGGTCAGGCACCTCACCAAACCCCAGCACCCCGATCAATGCAGCAAACAGCAAGCCGCTGTACTCCACCGGTGAAATGGCGCTGGCATCGGCCAGACGAAATGCCAGTAACGCCAAGCCATTGTAAGCCATGATCAGCAGGTTACTCAGCAGTGCAACCCACAACAGCTGGAGGCTTACCGGCTGCCACTCCAGGCTGGCCAGCAGCAACAGGGGAACTATCGACCACACTGTGGTCCAGAAGAGTGCGGTGACCACCGTCTCCTGTGCCGGCAGTCGCTTGAGCGTGACCAGGCCAAAGGCAATACTCAGGGCACAGCCCAGCCCCGCAAGCGCGGCCCAGTTAATCTGGGTAGGGCGTAGCAACACCAGCACGCCCACAATGCCCAACAGGGCGGCTCCGACCCGCAAACCGGTCAACCGCTCTCCCAGCCAGATCGCCGCCAATGGCAGCACCATCAGGGGGGCGGTGTAAAACAGGGAGGCCGCCGTCGCCAGGGGAAGGTTGACCAGCGCATAGACCATACAGCCTCCTCCCAGCGCCATGGAGAGACCACGCCAGAAGTGCAGTGGCATGGCCAGGGTACACCTGTGTGATGGAGTGAGGACGAGCATCAGGGGCAGCAACAGCAGTACACCGATCACCTGGCGCAGCAGCATAAACTGAAAAGCGGGAACATCGGCATCCAGAACCTTGATGGCCGCATCCGAAAAAGCCGCCACAAAATTACCCACGACCAACAGTACGATGGCCAGTACCAACTTATTCTGAGGGGGCATCAACGTCTCCGGCGGAACAATCAGGGGCCCACTATAGTAAGAGACTGCCCTAGACAGAACCGGTTTTTGTCCCCATTAGTCCAGCGCAAACCCGGCGTCCGCTCCCCTCTCAGGGGCACTGCGTGCCAGGGTCTCTTCGGCACCGGTCAGGGGCGCTGGTAACGCACGCGAAGGCCGTGCTCCATGGAAGCCAGTATCTCCTCGACGTGTATCTCCAAAGGAAAAAAGCAGCCTGATACTTTGGCCCCTTTGAAACTGGCCCCGTTGAGGTTGGTACTGGTGAAGTCGATTCCCCTAAGGTCGCTGTTGCGAAAATAGCATCCCGACATATCCAGCCCTGCCGCTACCATGCCTCGCAGGTCCAGCCCCCGCAGGTCGGCACCGCTCAAGTCACCACTGACGCCCTGGCTGCGTTGCTGGTTAAACGCCTCGATCTTCTCATCGCGCAGAAGCTGGTAGAGGGGGTCATCCTTTATTTGAGGGGTTCCGCTGGCCATTACACACTCCCGTTTGATCGTTTCGGCTTCCTTACTACAGACCTTTTTCAGGCAACTGTAAAGTCGGTTTGACGGTTGCCTCCGTGATTTCAGCCTATCCCGGGGACGGGGGTACCCCCTAAGGTTGCATCATCGGGGTCAATGCTGTTACACAGGAAGCTTTAACACGCTGGAGAAACCTGACCCATGGACCAACAAACCGAAATCGAAGCGGCGGTCTTGCGCCGACTTATCCAACACCTGGACGAACGCAAGGATGTCCAGAATATCGACCTGATGAATCTCGCTGGCTTTTGCCGCAACTGCCTCTCAAAGTGGATGGTAGCCGCCGCCCAGGAGCGCGGGGTAGCGCTCGATTATGAACAGGCACGCGAACGGATCTATGGCGAACCCTACGCGCAGTGGAAAGAGAAGCACCAACGCGAAGCCAGTGCTGAGCAGCTGGCCGAGTTTGCCAGCAACCAGCCCAGGGATTAAGTCAACCTCATCCACACCAGACCGGTAGCACCGCCCCACCGGAAGGAGGGCCGGTGCCTGCTACCGGGTCTATTTCTGGGGATTAAGGATACCGATAATCTCTCGGGTTGTGTCGAGGACGTCCACCACGGTGTTTTCGATCTCGACCGACGAAACCCCCTTGTCCTCATCACGCTTGATCACGGTTCCTCGCTCGTAAAGATCCGCCGGCAGGGTTCCCCCCACATTGAGTTTCTTTTGCCAGCCAGGAGGCAACGGCTCGCCCCGAGCCACTTTTTTCTGTAATCCGGGAGGCAGCTGGCTGTGGCTGCTCTTACCCCGGCTACTTGACTCATCGTCGTCGTAACGCTTGCGTTTGTCCTTTTTATCGTCGCGATCATCATCGTCGTCGTAACGTTTGCGCTTGTCCTTTTTATCGTCGCGATCCTCATCATCGTCGTAACGTTTGCGCTTGTCTTTTTTATCGTCGCGGTCATCATCGTCATAATCCTTACGCGTACGATCTTTCTCACCCTTCTTGCGATAGCGTTCCTCGGCCTCTTGACGATCACGCTCCTCATAGCCCTGCTGATAGCCTTTCGACTTTTTCTCCTCTTTAGCGATCGCAGGAGCGGTCAACAGGGAGATGGCCATCCCCAGCACTGCCCAGCCTTTTATTCCCATCTTCATCATGCTCTCCTCTGGTTACCCTTTCCTGAACGCCACCTCAGGCACTGGCCCGCTCGACCTCGCGTTCGAGATCGGTCAGCAGGCGCAGCACATCGCGGCTGGCCTGCTCCATTTTAGACAAATATCCGATGCAGTCCTGACCCGTGCCGGTCTGGTGGGCATCGAGCGCCGAAAGTCCATTCTGGTGGACGGCGGCGTGAGGCTTCTCGAGGGCGCGGAATGCGTTCAGGTGGCGGAATTTAGTGCTTCCTTCCCCCTCGTAATACCATTTGCCGAGCCGGCACAGGGTGTGGTCCGCAAACTGGTCGATGCTCTTGTTGGACATCCCCAGCATCACCTGGTAAACCTCCAGTTTCCAGACAATATGGTCCAGTTTTACCGTCAGCAGGAATGAGGTGTCGGTATGCTGGGTAATGACCCGGTACATCTGCTGGGACAGATCGACAATCTGGCTACTGATCTGATGGGTTTCAGTGGTGCGCTCACTCACCGCCTGACTCTGTTCACCGATGTGGCTTATGCCCGAGGCCACTTCATCCATCTCCTGGTTGACCTGCTCCACCAGCGCCGAGATCTCATTGGTTGCCTCGGCTGAACGTTGAGCCAGGGTGCGCACCTCATCGGCCACCACCGCAAAACCTCTACCCTGTTCTCCCGCCCGCGCCGCTTCAATGGCGGCGTTCAGTGCCAACAGGTTTGTCTGTTCCGAAATACCTCGGATCATTGCCAGGAAGCTATTGATGCCCGATGCCGCCTGCTTGAGTTTGTTAGTTGACTCAATCGTAGACAGTGCGTTCTTGTGGATCACCGCCATCGACTCATCGGTGATCACCAAAGACTCCATCACCTTATCGAACAGCTGTACCGACTGCTGGAACTGATCCCGGTGTGTTCTCAGGTCCGTTGCCGAGTCCGCCACCTCCATTCGCACCTCGTTAACCAGGTCGGAGGAGCTTAGCCAGAGCTGGTTCATCTCCCGCTGCTCCGAGATGGTGGACTCCGACGAGACCATCGACTGCTCGACCTCCATCTGCGTCGCCTGGGCAGCCGTCAATTGCTCACGCAGCTGATCAATCTCGCGACGCTGCTGCTCGATGGTGCTCGACGCCTCTTCCAAACGGCGTTTCGATACAAATGGCATTGCTGTCTCCTTCAGGGGTGGGCCAGGGCACTGCCCGATGTCCCGGGCTCATGATTCATTCATACTCCTATCATAACCCAACCGCTCAGCCAGGCTATTGAAATGAGTCTATCGGCCGCGCCGGCCAAAACTTAATGTGCGCCAACGCAATAGAGGTGGGTATCCGCCCAGTGAACCGGGTCTTGAAGGGGGTTGGCGGCCCCGGAACGGGCCGCCGGCGAGATCCGCGGCTAGCCCAGGGAGATACCGAGGGCGGCGGCGGCCTTGGCCACAAACTTCATGGTCTGCTCTCCCCCGACCAGCAACTCCTTCTGACCCTGGCTGCTGGAGAGTTCTTCCCAGCCGGCCAGGACGTTTTCCGGTGTCTGCTGCTCTGGCGCCAGGTAGATTCCGTCGGTCTCGTAGATACGAGCCTGGGCATAGCCCCCAGCCCCGGCGCAGAGAATTTGACGGGAGCGCGCCTGCTCGCAACAGAGCACCAGTAAGCCCGCGGTCACCGACTCCGGCGTCATCAGGTCCAGCACACGCGGATCAGGGATGATATCCTCGGTCATCCGGGTGGCGGCCGTCGGTGCCAGGGTATTGGTATGAATGCCATACTTGGCCCCCTCCAGATGCAGGGTGTTCATCAAACCGACCAGAGCCATCTTGGCAGCTCCGTAGTTCGCCTGGCCAAAGTTACCGTAGAGTCCACTGGAGGAGGAGGTCATCACGATCCGGCCATATTGCTGCTGGCGCATAATCTCCCACACTGCCTTACAGCAGTGAACCGCCCCCATCACATGGACCTCCATCACGGCCCTGAAGTCCTCCAGCTCCATCTTGGCAAAGCTCTTGTCGCGCAGGATACCGGCATTGTTGACCAGAATATCCACGCGCCCCCAGGCATCCATCGCCTCGGCTACCATGGCGCTAACCTCCTCCGGGGAGGCCACATTCGCGCCATTGGCGATCGCTTCTCCCCCCTGCTCCCGGATCAGTGCCACCACCTCTTCGGCGGCCGCCGATGAGCGGCCACTGCCATCGCGCGCCCCACCCAAATCGTTCACGACCACCTTGGCTCCACGCCCTGCCAAGGCCAGCGCATGGGTACGTCCCAGGCCATTACCGGCACCGGTTACAATAGCCACCCGGCCATCAAATCGAATACTCATCTTGTTGTTCTCCCCGCAATTAGTTGTCGTTTGAGGTGATCATCATGGTGAGCCACTCGGCGATCAAGGCGGGCTTGGATTGCCCCTTGATCTCGATTGTGATCTCGTTTTTAAACAGGAACTGGCCGGGGTTCTTCTCGGTTACCTCCAGCAAGCGGGAGTGCAGCCTGACCTCGCTGCCGACCGTGACCGGCTGCAGGAAACGCAGCTTGTCACAACCATAGTTGATCCCCATGACGAGATTCTCCGGCACGATCCCCACCGATTCGCTCAGGTGCGGAATCAACGAGAGGGTCAGAAAGCCATGGGCAATGGTGCTTCCGAAGGGGGTAGTCGCCGCCCGTGCCTCATCCACATGGATAAACTGATGATCCAGGGTCGCCTCGGCAAAGGCGTTGATTCGGGCCTGGTCGATACAAAACCAGTCGGAGCTTCCCAACGCCTTTCCAATGTATTCTGGCAGCTGTGCCGCCGACACCTGTTGTAGCATGCCTAGTCTCCTCGTAAATGGTTGATCCCCCGCATGCTGCTACGGCCGACTACAGCAGACAACCACTATCACTCGGATGAATAGTTCAAACGAACAGGCAACGGACGGGGCCGTTTCAAATCTCCCCTTCACGTTTCAATTGACGCCAGGCATTCTCCAGCTGGCTCATCAGCTGGTAGGTGTCGGGGCGCTTCCTCGATAACACAAAATAAAGGTTGTAGGTGGCCAGCGTCTCATACTCCAGGTAGCCCGTTATGTTCGAGTCAACCTGGCTTTCAAAGGGGCCCCGGTAATCGAGCAGGTAGTCGATACGATCACTGGTTAACATCCTGGCTGCCTGGGAGCGAATGCGAACAAAAACCGGTTCGATGCCACTGGCCGGATCCTGAATCCTCTTCATCCAGCCGCCATAGCTGTAGCCGAAATAGACCCCGACCTGCGAGCCGGCTAACTGGTCCAGGTGACTGATTGGGGGTTTACCGGGCTTATGGTAGGCGCGCAGCTCAATCGTGGAGACCACCGTTTTGCTGGAGAGGGTGTTGTGTGCCATGAGTTCGAAGGTATCCAGCCCGATCCAGAGGTCGATGCGCCCTTCGGCCAGGCTTTTCTCCATTCGCCTGGGCGGAAAATAGACAGGGTTCAGCTGATAGCCGGCGCGTTGGGTGACCTTCCGTGCCATCTCTATGATGGTGCCCTGGGCCTGCCCCCGGGCATCTGTGAAAAAAAAGGGGGGAAACTCCACATAGCCCATGGTCAGAACCGGCTCAGCCCGCACCGGCACACAGAGCAGCAACAGGGTGAACAGCAACAGAGAAAGCAACGCCTGACACAACCCTGCGCGCCCCCTCGCTTGTTTACCCCCTTGCACCCTCTTTCCAGGCATGGACATCCTCCTTCAACACTCCCAGCCTTCGGCCTTCCTAGTCCGACGAACATGGCGCCATCATAACCTCCCGGCACTACCCACCACCATGACCCGCGTCAAGCGGTCTCATATGGGCTACAGGCACCCCGCTTCGCCCCTGGCAGCAGCCCGCAAGGGCGCCTCTCTCTACCTGAATGGCTCGCCGCCGGTGTAAACTCATAATCAGGATCTGGCTGCCAGTTCGCCAACCCCGGAGGGAGCCCACTTCATGATGCTGTTTGCCGAGAATTTTTCCACCCTGTTTGCCGACGCGGCGCTCTGGTTGCTGCTGGGGCTCCTGTTTGCCGGTGCCCTCAAGGTGTGGATGCCAGCCCACTGGCTGCAGCGGCACCTGGCCCGGGAGGGTGGCCGCTCGGTGGTCAAGGCGGCCCTGTTAGGGGCACCGCTGCCACTGTGCTCCTGCGGTGTTGTGCCTGCTGCCATGGGCATACGACGAGCAGGCGCATCGCGGGGAGCGACCGTCTCTTTCCTGATCTCGACTCCCGAAACCGGCGTCGATTCCATTGCGGTCACCTACGCCCTGCTGGGGCCCCTGATGGCCGTCGTGCGCCCCATTGCCGCCCTGGCCAGCGCCATCACCGCCGGCCTCCTGGCCGGCCCTGAAGAGCCCAGCTCTGCCCCCGTTGCCAGCTCCAGCTGTTGCAGCAAGGGCGATTGCCAGGGTCCCGCAACGGATGCGCCGCTGGGTCGGCGACTGCTGCAGGGGCTGCACTTCGGCTTTGTCGAGATAGCCGAGGAGATTGCGGGCTGGATGCTGGCGGGACTGGTGTTCGCCGCGGCAGTGGTCACCTGGGTCCCACCCGACACCATGAGCCAGTGGGGCAGCGGCCTGCCGGCGATGGCCTTGATGATCCTGATCAGCATTCCCATGTACGTCTGCGCTACCGCCTCCACGCCCATCGCGGCGGGGCTGATGGTGGCGGGGATTTCGCCCGGCACCGTGCTGGTCTTTATGCTGGCCGGCCCAGCCACCAACATTTCAACCATTGCCCTGGTTCGCAGGGAACTGGGGGGGCGTGCGCTGGCGGCCTACCTGGGGGGCGTCATAGGAACGGCCGTGCTGTGCGGCCTGGGGTTGGATGCCCTGCTGGATCACCGCCTGCTAACGGTCACCACAGCGTTTGAGGCCGCCCCCCCGGTACCGGTCGCTATCAATCTGGTCGCTTCCGCCCTGCTCGCCCTGGTCTTTGGGCGTGCGCTGTGGAGCCTGTGGCGAAAGCCCTGGGCCGGAGCGGCTATTTCTCCAGATAGTCGTTGATGATGCTATCGAGGGTGCCATCCTGGCGCATCGAGTCCAGCGCTGACTGGAGTGCCTCAACCACCCCATCCGGCGTCTCCCGATTCAACCCCAGGTAGAGATCCACCTGGTCGAAAGTCAGTAGTGGCTTGATCCCGATGACCTTCTCCTGACGGGCAAGATAGCGCCCGGAATAGCTGTTGGCCGCCCAGAGATCAATTTTGCCGCTGGCCAGCTTATTGGCATTGAGGTGGTCGGCCACCGCCTGTTCCACCTTGAACCCCTGCTCCAGCAGATAGTCGGTCAGCGCATCCCCCTTGTACCCCCCCACCTTGTAGCCTTTGGCATCTTCAAAGGAGTTGAGTTGGATGTCGCTGCCATCCCGAGCAAAGAATACCCATTCATCGGGGGCCAGCGGGCCGACCCATTTGAACAGCGGACTTCGCTCATCGCTGCGCACCATGGAGAAGACCCCAAAGCCTTCATTTTCCAATGCCTTCTTGTAGATCCGCTCCCAGGGAAAGCGCAGGGTCATCTTATGGCCCACATTGGCGCGTTTGAATAACTCCTGCACGATACGCACCGAAATGCCATCGATGTCACTCTCTTTGGCGTAGTTACTGCCGTTGACAGCAAAATTGTAAGGCGGGAAGTTTTCGGTCTGGAGTGAAAGCGTGTAATTCGGCGGAACCTCAGCAACCGCCGTTACCGCTACCCAGAGCGTCCCCCAAAGAGCCCAAGCCAAACGCTTCATGATTCCCCCACTATCCCTGTTGATATCACGTGATCTTTTGATTGTTATCAGGTTGTTGTACCCCTATTGAGAATTCGCATCAACCGACCCTTGCTCTCAGATACACAAAGCCAACAGAGCGTCGCCCCAAAAACAGGCGCCCACAAAAAAGGCGGCCAGGGCCGCCTTTTACTGCTGTTTCCCGACCGCCGTCAGGCGATACGCGGATCCAGCTCGCCGCTCTGGTAACGCTCAAACATGCGATCAAGGCTATCGACCTTGATTTTGGAAGCGTTACCGGCGGTGCCAAAGGCCTCATAGCGCGCCAGGCAGATCTCGGTCATCGCCTTGGTGGTCTCTTTGAGGTACTTGCGGGGGTCAAATTCAGAGGTGTTCTGGGCCAGGAAGCGACGCACCGCCCCGGTAGAGGCCAGGCGCAGGTCGGTATCGATATTCACCTTGCGAACCCCGTGCTTGATCCCTTCGCAGATCTGCTCAACCGGCACCCCGTAAGTCTCCGGGATCTCTCCACCAAACTCATTGATCACCTTGAGCCACTCCTGGGGCACAGAGCTGGAGCCATGCATCACCAGGTGGGTGCCAGGAATACGCTCATGGATCGCCTTGATGCGATCGATCGCCAGGATATCGCCGGTGGGCGGGCGGGTGAACTTGTAGGCGCCGTGGCTGGTACCACAGGCGATGGCCAGGGCATCGACGCCGGTCTGCTTGACGAAATCTGCCGCCTCATCGGGATCGGTCAGGAGCTGGTCGTGGCTGAGGGTACCCACGGCACCGACCCCATCCTCTTCTCCGGCCTGCCCGGTTTCCAGCGAGCCTAGGCAACCCAGCTCACCCTCGACAGAGACCCCACAGGCGTGGGCCATCTCCACGGTACGGCGGGTTACGTCGACGTTGTACTCGTAGCTGGAGGGTGTCTTACCGTCGTCCATCAACGAACCATCCATCATCACCGAAGAGAAGCCCAGCTGGATCGAGCGCTGGCAGACGGTGGGTGAGGTGCCGTGGTCCTGGTGCATGCAAACCGGGATATGGGGAAACTCCTCAATCGCAGCCAGGATCAGGTGGCGCAGGAAGGGGGCGCCTGCGTATTTACGCGCGCCGGCGGAGGCCTGCACAATCACCGGGCTGTCGGTACGGTCGGCCGCTTCCATGATCGCGCGCATCTGTTCCAGGTTATTGACGTTGAACGCCGGTACGCCGTAACCGTACTCGGCGGCGTGGTCCAGCAATTGGCGCATGCTTACTAAAGCCATGATGATTCCTCAAACTGTCGAAAAAAGAGAGCCGCAGGCGCTCTGCCTGCGGCGATAATCCAGAACGGAAGGCGCGTTAACCCCGCGCACGCTCCTCAAGTATAGCCACAGCCGGCAGGGTTTTGCCCTCGACGAACTCGAGGAAGGCGCCACCTCCGGTGGAGATGTAGGAGACCTTGTCGGCGATCCCGTACTTGTCGACCGCGGCCAGGGTGTCTCCGCCGCCAGCGATCGAGAAGGCGCTGCTATCAGCAATCGCCATCGACATCGCCCGGGTTCCCTCACCAAACTGATCAAATTCAAACACCCCGACCGGGCCATTCCAGATGATGGTGCGCGCTTTTTTGAGCGCCTCGGCGAAGAGCTCGGCGGTCGCTGGGCCGACATCAAAGATCATATCATCTTCGGCCACCGCCTCTACGGACTTCTGCTCAGCGGCCGCGGTTTCGGAAAACGCCTTACCGGTCACCACATCCACCGGCATGGGTACATCGACCTTCTCCAGTAACGATTTGGCCTGGGGAATCAAATCCTGTTCGCACAGGGACTTACCCACCGGCTTACCCGCCGCCGCCAGGAAGGTATTGGCGATGCCGCCGCCCACGATCAGCTGATCCACCACGGTGGAGAGACTTTCCAGCACCGTCAGCTTGGTAGAGACCTTGGAACCGCCGACTATCGCTACCAGTGGACGTTGGGGGTTATCCAGTGCCTTGCCCAGAGCCTCGAGTTCAGCGGACAACAGCGGTCCGGCGCAGGCCACCGGCGCAAATTTTGCCACCCCGTGGGTAGAGGCCTGGGCACGGTGAGCGGTGCCGAAGGCATCCATCACAAAGATGTCGCAGAGGGCGGCATAGGCGCGGGAGAGAGTCTCGTCATCGCTCTTTTCACCGTTGTTAAAGCGCACGTTTTCCAGCAGTACCAGCTCGCCGTCGGCGATCTCGACACCCGATAGATAGTTACTCTCCAGGCGAACAGGGCAGCCCAGCAGGGTGGACAGGTGGTCCGCGACCGGCGTAAGGGAGAACTCAGCAGCGGGCTCGCCCTCGACCGGCCGGCCCAGATGGGACATCAGCATCACGCGGGCCCCTGCATCAAGGGCGTGGCGGATGGTCGGCAGGGCGGCGCGAATACGGGCGTCCGAAGTGACCTTGCCATCTTTTACCGGAACGTTGAGATCTTCACGGATCAGTACTCGCTTACCCGCCAGATCCAGTTCACTCATCTTAATTACGGACATCACTCAGTTCCTTTATTGGTCGGGCCCCTGGGGCCATTCAAGAGGTGGGAGGTATTTCGCCTAGGGCCGCGGTCAGCCAATGGGCTGTCACGTCCAGCATACGGTTGCTGTAGCCCCACTCATTATCAAACCAGGCCACCAGCTTGACCATGCGATCGCCACACACCCGGGTCTGGGTGGCGTCGATGGTGGCCGAGTGGCGATCGTGGTTGAAATCTACCGACGCCAGCGGTTCGTCGCTGAAGCCGAGCAGACCCCGGAGGGAGCCCCGGCTGGCATCCTGCAGCAGTCGGTTCAGTGCGGTGGTATCGATAGCGCGCGACAGGTTAAGGGTCACATCCATCAGCGATACGTTGCTGGTGGGCACCCGCATGTGCAGGGCCTGGAAGCGATCCGCCAGCTCCGGCAACAGACGCCCGATTCCGAGGGCCAGGCCGGTATCGACGGGGACGATGGACTGCATTGCACTGCGCGCCAGGCGCAGGTCGCTGTGGTGGCGCGAGTCGATTACGGGCTGGTCATTCATCGCCGAGTGGATGGTGGTGATCATGCCCTGTTCAATACCCAACTGCTCGTGCAACAGGCGCAGTACCGGCACGATACCGTTGGTGGTGCAGGAGGCGTTGGAGACCACCCGCTGCTCGGCGCCCAGTACCGCTTCGTTAAAGCCAAACACCACGGTGGCATCCACCGCTCCGGCGGTCGGCCGTGAGATCAAAAGACGGCCGGCACCACTGTCAAGGTGGCGCTGGCCGTGGAGACGATCCGGGCAGGTGCCGGTACACTCCAGCACAAGATCCACCCCCAGCTCTCGCCAGGGCAAGCGCGCAGGGTTCTCTTCGTTGAACACCCGAATCAGGTCGCTGCCGATCAACAGGCCATCATCACTCTGCTCCACCGGCAATGGAAAACGTCCGTGGGTGGTGTCGTAGCGGGTCAGGTAGGCGATGGTCGCCAGATCCGAGAGTTCGTTGATCGCCACCGGCTGCAAACGGTCGCGGTAGCCGCACTCGTACAGTGCACGCAGGATGCACTGGCCGATGCGGCCGTAACCGTTGATCGCGATACGGTAGCTCATCGGTCGACTACAGCAGCTCCTCGGCGATACTGACCAGGTTCTCGACGGTAAATCCGAACTCCCGGAACAGGTCTGCGGCGGGGGCGGACTCGCCAAAGCTGGTCATACCCAGTACCCGGCCGTCAAAGCCGACGTACTTGTACCAATAGTCGGCGTGGCTGGCTTCGATCGCTACCCGGGCAGAAACCTCCAGCGGCAGAACCGACAACTTGTACTCTACCTCCTGCTCCTCAAAGCGCTCGGTGCACGGCATGGAGACCACCCGCACGCGGGCTCCTTTGGCGCGCAGCTGCTCGGCGCCGGCCAGCGCCAATTCAATCTCGGAGCCGGTGGCGATCAGGATCAGCTCGGGGGTGCCCTCGCAATCGCTAAGGATGTAGCCACCGCGGGCCACGTTAGCCAACTGCTCGGCGTCCCGGGGCTGGTGGGGCAGGTTCTGGCGCGAGAAGATCAGTGCAGAGGGGCCATCGGTCCGCTCAAGGGCACTCTTCCAGGCCACCGCCGACTCGACGGTGTCACAGGGGCGCCAGGTGTTCATGTTGGGGGTGGTGCGCAGGCTGGTGAGCTGCTCGACCGGCTGGTGGGTCGGTCCATCCTCACCCAGGCCAATGGAGTCATGGGTGAAGACAAAGATACTGCGTTGCTTCATCAGCGCCGCCATACGTACGGCGTTGCGGGCGTACTCCATGAAGATCAGGAAGGTGGCGCCGTAGGGAACAAAGCCACCGTGCAGGGCGATACCGTTCATGATGGCGCTCATGCCAAACTCGCGGACCCCATAGTAGAGGTAGTTGCCACTGGCATCCTGCTTGCTGATCCCCTTGCACCCGCTCCACAGGGTCAGGTTGGAACCGGCCAGGTCGGCGGAGCCGCCCAGCAGCTCGGGCAGCAGGGGGCCGAAGGCGTTAAGGGTGTTCTGCGATGCCTTACGGCTGGCGATGGTGGCACCCTCCTGCTGGCACTGCTCGATATAGGCCTGGGCCTTGGCAGAGAAGTCGGCGGGCAGTTCACCACGGCTACGGCGCAGGAACTCGGCGGCCAGCTCCGGGTAGGCCTTTTGGTAAGCGGCGAAGGCCTCATTCCAGCTGGCTTCGCGGGCCTCCCCTGCGGCTTTGGCGTCCCACTCGGCATAGAGCTCGGCGGGCACTTCGAAGGGGCCATACTCCCAACCCAGGCGCTGGCGGGTGAGCGCGATCTCATCGTCACCCAGGGGAGCACCGTGACAATCCTCTTTCCCCTCTTTGTTGGGGGAGCCGAATCCGATAATGGTCTTGCAGCAGATCAGGGTGGGCTGCTCAGTGTTAGCGCGGGCCTGCTCCACCGCGGCGGTGATCGCCTCGGGGTCGTGGCCGTCAACTGCGGGAATCACCTGCCAGCCATAGGCCTCAAAGCGCTTGGGGGTGTCATCGGTAAACCAGCCCTCGACCTCACCATCGATGGAGATGCCGTTATCGTCATAGAAAGCGATCAGTTTGCCGAGGCCCAGGGTACCGGCCAGCGAGCACACCTCGTGGGAGATCCCCTCCATCAGGCAGCCGTCGCCCAGGAATACATAGGTGTTGTGGTCGACGATCGAGTGGCCATCGCGATTGAACTGCGCCGCCAGCGCTTTCTCAGCCACCGCCATACCCACCGCGTTGGCGATTCCCTGCCCCAGGGGGCCAGTGGTGGTTTCCACTCCGGGCGCGTAGCCATACTCGGGGTGGCCTGCGGTCCTGGAGTGCAACTGGCGGAAGTTTTTCAGATCCTCGATACCGAGGTCATAACCGGTCAGGTGCAACAGGGAGTAGATCAGCATGGAGCCATGACCGTTGGAGAGCACAAAACGGTCACGGTTGGCCCAGTTGGGGTTAGCCGGGTTGTGCTGCAGGTAATCGCGCCAGAGCACCTCCGCGATATCGGCCATGCCCATCGGGGCTCCGGGGTGTCCACTTTTGGCTTTTTGCACGGCATCCATACTCAGGGCGCGGATGGCATTGGCTCGCAGGCGACGGGAAGACATAGGGGAGGCTCCTGTAGGGGGGATTACGGTAGCACCGTAGGGTAAAAATTGGGGCGGTATTTTCTCCTTTATTGCTGCCAGCGGCAATGAATTGCTCAAAAAAATCACAGTTTTTACCCGGCTTTCTGCTGCCCGCCCCCGATTTACACCACCACAGAACCTATATCAAAATATTTCAATATAGATCTTGCGGACCCCACACCCCGCTGCTAGACTTCGCTCCATGTTAGCCTCCAACCCCTGCCCCCCCCAGGCCTCCCCGGATGCCTTTGACCTGCTCACCCGCCTTTGCAAGGCCAGTGCGGACCCTCTGCGCCTGCAAGTGCTGCGGGTACTCAAGAGCAACTCCTTCGGGGTCCTGGAGCTGTGCACCATCTTTGATGTGAAGCAATCGGGCATGAGTCACCACCTCAAGGTGCTGTCCACCGCCGGCCTGGTCGACACCCGTCGCGAAGGCAACTCCATCTTCTACCGCCGCGCCCTGGCCGAGCCTTGCGACCTTGGCGCCGAACTGCAGTCCAGCCTCTTCAACAGCCTGGACCGCACCGAGCTGGCGCCCAGCATTCAGGCACGGGTGGACGCCATCCAGCAGCAGCGCGCCCAAAGCTCCCGCGAGTTTTTTGCCCGCCATGCCGACAAGTTTCGCCAGCAACAGGAACTGATTGCCGATTACGGCCAGTACGCCGAGGGGGCCCGGGAGCTGCTGCTGGGCGGCAACCTGGACCGCCACCAGCTGGCCATTGAGATTGGTCCCGGTGAGGGGGCCTTCCTGGCGGAGCTGGCACCCCACTTTGACGCGGTCTACGCCATCGACAACGCCCACCCCATGCTGGAGAAGTCCCGCGCCTTTGCCCGGCAGCAGCAGCTCGACAATGTCCATTTTATCCAGGGCACCACTGCCGACGGCCTGGCCCGCGAACTCAGGGCTGATGCCATCGTCATCAACATGGTGCTGCACCATGTGCCCTCGCCGGAAGAGATGATTGAGCAGGCCGCCAGCCTGCTGAATCCCGGCGGTCGACTGGTGATCACCGACCTCTGCTCCCACGACCAGAGCTGGGTTCGCGATGCCTGCGGGGATCTCTGGCTGGGCTTCGAGCCCGACGAATTTTCCGACTGGGCGCAGCGCGCCGGGTTGGTCGCGGGAAACAGCCTCTTTCTGGGGCAACGTAACGGTTTCCAGGTGCAGGTGCGTCGCTTCGACAAACCGGCACTCCCTTTTCATGAACAGCACTCTGCTTAGCTACAGGAAGACGCCATGAGCGAATATGCGATTTTTACCTCCGAGTCGGTGTCCGAGGGACATCCCGACAAGATGGCGGACCAGATCTCCGATGCCATCCTCGACGCCATCATCTCTGACGACCCCCACGCGCGCGTCGCCGTTGAGACCCTGGTCAAGACCGGTATGGCGGTAATCGCCGGCGAGGTCCGCACCTCCACCTACGTCGATCTGGAGGATGTGGTCCGGGACGTGATTCTCGACATCGGCTACAACAGCTCCGAGGTGGGTTTTGACGGCGCTTCCTGCGCCGTACTGAACGCCATCGGCAAGCAGTCCCACGACATTGCCATGGGTGTTGACGAGGGTGACAACAAGGACCTGGGCGCCGGCGACCAGGGGCTGATGTTCGGCTACGCCACCAATGAGACCGAGGTGCTGATGCCCGCCCCGATCTTCTACTCGCACCGGCTGGTGGAACGCCAGGCCCAGCTACGCAAGAAAAATGTATTGCCCTGGTTGCGCCCCGACGCCAAGAGCCAGGTTACCCTGCGCTACGAAAACGGCCAGCCGGTGGCCATCGAGGCGGTGGTACTTTCCACCCAGCACGATGCCAACATCAAGCAGGCCGACCTGCGTGAAGCCGTACTGGAGGAGATCATCAAGCCTGTCCTGCCCGCCGAGTGGCTGCACGCGGGCACCCGCTTCCACATCAACCCCACCGGCCAGTTCATCATCGGCGGACCCGTGGGTGACTGCGGCCTGACCGGGCGCAAGATCATCGTCGACACCTACGGCGGTGCCGCACGCCACGGAGGTGGAGCTTTCTCCGGCAAGGACCCCTCCAAGGTTGACCGCTCAGCCGCCTACGCCGGACGCTACGTTGCCAAAAACATCGTGGCCGCGGGCCTCGCGGACCGCTGCGAAATCCAGGTCTCCTACGCCATCGGCGTAGCGGAGCCCACCTCTATCGCCGTCAACACTTTCGGCACCGGCAAGCTCAGCGACGAGGCGATCAGTACCCTGGTGCGCGAGCACTTCGACCTGCGCCCCCAGGGACTGATCGACATGCTTGACCTGCGTCGCCCGATCTACCGTCCCACCGCGGCCTACGGCCACTTCGGCCGCGAAGGCGACAACTTTACCTGGGAAAAGACCGACAAGGCTGCCGAGCTGGCCAAGGCGCTCTAACCCCCCCCCTTATCCCGGCGACCGCACTGGCGGCGGTCGCCCGCTCGACACAGGAGTTTTCCAATGAGCACGTTTACCGATTACAAGGTCGCCGACCTCTCCCTGGCCAGCTGGGGACGCAAAGAGATTGACATTGCAGAAACCGAGATGCCGGCCCTGATGGCGCTGCGCGCCAAGTACGCCGACAGCAAGCCCCTGGCGGGTGCCCGCATCATGGGTTGTATCCACATGACCATCCAGACCGCAGTGCTGATCGAAACCCTGATCGCCCTCGGTGCCGAGGTGCGCTGGTCCTCCTGCAACATCTTCTCGACACAGGATCATGCCGCTGCCGCCATCGCCGCCGCCGGTATCCCCGTGTTCGCCTGGAAGGGTGAGACCGAGGAGGAGTTCTGGTGGTGCATCGAGCAGACCATCCAGAAGGCAGGCGCTGATTGGGGTGCCAACATGATCCTCGATGACGGCGGCGACCTGACCCAGATTCTGCACGAAAAATACCCGGCCGTGCTGGCCAACTGCCACGGCATCTCCGAGGAGACCACCACTGGCGTTCACCGCCTGCTGGAGATGCTGGACGAAGGCAGCCTCAAGGTACCGGCCATCAACGTCAATGACTCCATCACCAAGAGCAAGAACGACAACAAGTACGGCTGCCGCCACAGCCTCAATGACGCCATCAAGCGCGGTACCGATCACCTGCTGTCCGGCAAAAAGGCGCTGGTAGTGGGTTACGGCGACGTCGGTAAGGGCTCCGCTGCCTCCCTGCGCCAGGAGGGTATGATCGTGCGGGTCACCGAGATTGACCCGATCTGTGCCATGCAGGCCTGCATGGATGGCTTCGAGGTGGTGTCCCCCTACATCGACGGCATCAATACCGGCGAGCTTGACTGTGTTAACCGCGCACTGCTCAGCAACACTGACCTGATCGTCACCACCACCGGTAACACCAATGTGTGCGACAAAAATATGCTGCAAGCACTGAAGACCGGAGCGGTGGTGTGCAACATCGGCCACTTTGACAACGAGATCGACACCGCCTTTATGCGCGAGCACTGGGAGTGGGACGAGGTCAAGCCGCAGGTCCACAAGGTCTACCGGGATCGCGCCGCCAAGGACTACCTGATCCTGCTGTCCGAGGGGCGCCTGGTCAACCTGGGCAACGCCACCGGTCATCCCTCCCGGGTGATGGACGGCTCCTTTGCCGATCAGGTGCTGGCCCAGATCTACCTGTGGGAGAAGAAATTTGCCGACCTGCCCGAAGCCGAACGCGCTGCCAACGTCTACGTCAAGGTACTGCCCAAGAAGCTCGATGAAGAGGTGGCCCGCCATATGGTCGAAGGTTTTGGAGGGGTGATCACCCGTCTCACCGATGCCCAGGCAAACTACATCAAGGTCGATGTGGAAGGCCCCTACAAAAGCGACGACTACAAGTACTGATAGCCGTACAGGTCCACCGGGGGGCGACAGGGTGGTTGCCCCCCTCACCATAAAGACAAGGCCATGAACACACAAAACCGATTCCTTAAGCGCTACAGCTTCGAGTTTTTCCCCACCAAGACCGACGCTGGCGCTGCCAACCTGTTGGCTACCGCCCAACAGCTGGCCAGTTACCAACCCGATTTTTTCTCGGTCACTTATGGTGCCGGCGGCTCCACCCGCGACCGCACCGTCAGTACCGTACTGGGCGCCCAGCAGAGCACCGGTGTCCCTACCGCACCCCACCTTTCCTGCGTTGGCGACAGCAAGCAGGAGATCCTCGACCTGCTGGACCACTACCGCGCTAACGATATCCAGCGTATCGTCGCCCTGCGGGGTGACCTGCCCTCAGGGATGGGATTGGCCAGCAGCGAGGTGCGTTACGCCAACGAGCTGGTGAGCCTGATTCGCGAACACAGCGGAGACCATTTTGAGATCGAGGTGGCGGCCTACCCGGAGGTCCATCCCCAGGCGCCCAACGCCGAACGGGATCTGCTCAACTTCAAGCGCAAGGTAGAAGCGGGCGCCGATGCGGCCATCACCCAGTATTTTTTCAACGCCGACAGCTACTTCCACTTTGTGGATCGTTGCGAGTCCGTTGGCATCGACATCCCGATCATGCCCGGCATCATGCCGATCACCAACTACTCCAAGCTGGCGCGTTTTTCCGATGCCTGCGGCGCCGAAATTCCCCGTTGGATCCGCAAGCAGCTTGAAGCCTATGGCGATGATATCGTCTCCATCCAGCGCTTTGGCGAAGAGGTGGTGACCCAAATGTGCGAACGCCTGCTGGAGGGCGGTGCGCCGGGATTGCACTTCTACACCCTGAACCAGGCCGCGCCCAGCCTTAAAATCTGGGACAACCTCAAACTCAGCGAGCGTCGTTAAGCTCCCCACCGGCTCCTCCCGGGAGCCGGTGCCCTACCCCTTCACATCCATCGCGCAGATGTAAATGATGTGATTTTGTCACATTGTATCTCCCAGTAAAGCGCTATACTTTTCAGGTCGGGCCCTGCGCCCTTGAGCAGACTATGCCCCTATCCACGACCCATCTGGAGTGAACGCTTATGAAACTACGCCCACTGGTCCTTGGCCTCTGTGCCTCCACCCTGCTGATGAGCCCCGTTGCCCTGCAGGCCGCTGAAAATAACCCCAACATCGTCCACCGTCAGGGCATTATGAAGATCGTAGGCGGTCACATGGGCGCGCTTAAGTCGATTCTGGTGCTGGGCTTCGATGCCCCGCAGGATGTCAGCTACCACGCCCAGGGGATGATGGATGCCCTTTCCCATATGGGAAACTCCTTCCCCCCGGGCTCCGATAAAGGCGAAACCAAAGCGCGTAAAGAGATCTGGGAAGATATGGATACCTTTAAACAGCGCGGCAAGGATCTGCGTATGGCCCTCGAAGCGCTAAACGCCTCCGCCAACGACAAAGGCGCAGCACTGGATGCCTTTAAAAAAGTGGGTAAAGCCTGCAAATCCTGCCACGACGATTTCCGTAAGAAAGATTAACCTTCTTTAACTTTCATCCGCCTGCAGCACTGCCGCGGGCGGATTCATAAGTGACTATGCCTCGACCCATCCCCACCTGGGACCTACCCACCCGACTCTTTCACTGGCTGCTGGTACTACTGATTGCCAATGCCTGGCTCTCCTGGAAGTTCGCCGATATCGAGATGCAGTGGCATATGTGGAACGGCTATACCCTGCTCACCCTGGTGCTGTTTCGACTGCTGTGGGGGATCTGGGGCAGCAGCACCGCCCGCTTTACCCAGTTTGTCCGCGGCCCACGCACTCTGTTTCGTTACCTCAGCGCCATTCGCCGGGGCTCCCCCCCCCATTACCTTGGCCATAACCCCGCGGGCGCCCTGGGGGTAATCCTGCTACTGGCACTGGTGGGCCTGCAGGGCTGCTTCGGCCTCTTTACCACCGATGAGATTCTGGTGGAGGGCCCTCTGGCCTCCCAGGTCAGTTCCGATTGGCAGGGGTGGCTGGGTGGCTGGCACCAGCGCGGTTTTTACATCATCCTGGGGGTCGCAGGGCTGCACGTCGCAGCGGTTTTGGCCCACCTGTGGTTGGCCAAAGACAACCTTGTTCGGCCGATGATCACCGGGGTCAAGGAGCCCTCACAGGTGCCTGATGGCGAGGCAGCCGTCACCGCCCCGCTGTGGCTGGCCGCTGTGACCCTGCTGCTGGCCGCTGGCCTGGTCTGGCTCGGCATCAATATCTGGTCGTTGCTGCCCTAAGCCAGCCGGAGTTCGATTAGGTGACAGCGTTTCAGGTTGCTAGCCATCCGGCTCGTCTGGATACGCTAGCAACCGGAGACCCCATTATGGAGATCAAGAACGCTGGAACTGCGCTCCAACTGCAGTGGAAACCTGGTTACGCGGCCGATTCATCCCCCACAACACATGGCCAATAACCCGGCTTCAACCCAGCGTGTCCAGAAGCAGCCTGGCTGCCCTGCCAGCTAGCCTTAACCTTGTATTCACGACTCCCTGAGCCCCTCTCCTCCATGCTATGCTCACAGCCTTTGTGAGCCAGGGCCACACCATGCGAAATCCCCGTATTCACCTCCCCCAGCCGATGCAAGCCGACGCTCGGGTCGAGCTCAATGAAACCGCAGCCAATCACGTTGCCCGCGTCCTGCGCATGAAGGCGGGCGACCCACTGGTGCTGTTTGACGGGGAGGGTAATGGCTTTCAGGCGCGAGTGGACCAGGTCGAGAAACGCCGGGTACAGGTGGTGATCGAAAGCGTTCTGGAGTCGGCCACCGAGTCCCCGTTGAGTATTCATCTGGGGCAGGTGATGTCGCGGGGGGATCGCATGGATTGGGCGATCCAGAAAGCGACCGAGATGGGGGTGACTGAAATCACCCCGCTACTGAGCGAGCGCTGCGAAGTCA
Organism: Aestuariirhabdus litorea; assembly: GCF_003864255.1. Classification (NCBI taxonomy): domain Bacteria; kingdom Pseudomonadati; phylum Pseudomonadota; class Gammaproteobacteria; order Oceanospirillales; family Aestuariirhabdaceae; genus Aestuariirhabdus; species Aestuariirhabdus litorea. Next base: position 589,484 of record NZ_QWEZ01000002.1, on the reverse strand, counting down.
AACTCAGTTCGGACCGAGCGGATAAGCGCCAGCAGCACTGGCAGCAGGTGGCGATCAGCGCCTGCGAGCAGTGTGGGCGCAACCGGGTCCCCAGGGTGCACCCACCGCGACCACTCACCCAATGGGCGAGCGAGCAAAACAGCGACCTCAAGCTGGTGCTGCATCATCGCACCGAGCAGTCCCTCTCCAGCTTATCGGCCCCCCGCACCCTGTCACTGCTGATCGGTCCCGAGGGAGGGCTTAGCCCCCTTGAGATCGAGCAGTCGCTGAAACTTGGCTTCCGGCCTACCGCCCTCGGCCCTCGTGTCCTGCGAACAGAGACCGCCCCGGTGGCCGCCCTGGCACTGGCCCAGTACCTGTGGGGCGATATCGGCTGATAGCGTCCGGCCTAGCCCTGACGGGCAGCCAGAATCATGGTTTCCAACTTGACGAGATCGGGAATCAGCGCCTCTTCACCACTGAGGTGCACCATCACTGCGCCACAGGCGCCCAGCTCACGATCCTGGGGTACCGCCTCCTCGGGCCCTACCCGCACCGCGTGGGGAATCCCCTCCACCACGACCGCATAAAAAGGCAGCGCCTCCTGACCGCTGACACCGTTCAGGACCACCGTCCTCTGGGAGGGCTGGCTGGGGTCGAAGGGGTCGCCATTGGCCCCTTCAAAGCTGACGAGGGGAATATTCTGATCCCGCCAGATGATATGCCCCAGATACCATTCGGGCCTATCTTCCACCTGCTGGGGCGGCTCATAGCCCACCAGCTCCGCCACCGTCACGTTCGGCACCAGCAGCTGGGCCTCACGCAACGGAATCATCAGTCCGGAGATCGCCTCTTCCGTTTTTTCACTCATCTCTTTCTGCTCCCCTGCCGGGTCAGCCAAGCTTGGGGCTGACCTCCTGTGCTAATCGTTCCACCAATCGCTGGGCCAGCTCACGGGGAGTGCCCCGGTAGCTGCAGTACCCGTCGTGGGCGATGGCATCGGGCATGGTACTGCTTGCGCAGCTGGCAGCGTCCTGCGCCCACACCTGGGCACCACAGCGCTGGTATTCCAGGCTGGCCTGCACCCCATCCTCGCCCATGCCGCTAAATATGATGGCGCCACAATGCTCCTTGAAGCGTCGCAGCACCCCCATCATCACCTCGCCGATATTGGGCTGGTAGGGCCCACTCCAGTGTTTGCCGGTGGCTTCGATTCGCCCCTGTGCACTGATACGAACCTCCTGCTCAACCGGCGCCAGAATCACCTTGCCATAACCGAGCGGGGCACCCTCAGCGGCGGTGACCACATCAAAGGCACTGTGCCGCCCCAGGGTATCGGCAAGAACCTGTTGGAAGCTCGCATCAATATGCTGGGCGTATACAAAGGCAACCGGTAGCCCCCGTGGCAGGGCATCCAGGAACTCCTTTACCACCCCGGGTCCCCCCAAAGAGGCACCAATCACCCAGACGGATTGAGGTACGGGGGTATTCTCCAGCTGGGAGAGCACCGCCGGTAACGGCAAGGGTGGCAGTTTGGGTCGTCCCACCGACAGGGGTGCTTCACCCGCTGTCGATGCCCGAGCCAGGGCAAGCTGCTGGTTTAGCTTACCGAGAAAGCTGCGGCGCCAGCGAGGATACTCATCGCTGTTACGGGTAGGTGCCTGGCCATCACCGATCAGGACCGGTACGTCGACCGCTTCCAGAATGAGGTCAAGGAAGTCATCAAAGCCTTCATCCAGGGTCAGGTCCACGTACCAAAGATCAACCGGGGTGTTGAAGGCTTCAGTAGTGAACTGGGCCGGGGAGGTGTTCACCGGCACCAGTATCTCCTCATCCGCCAGCAGGGTACCCACCAGGTGTTGCTGAAGGACCGTGTCTGCAATGATGCCTACGACCGCTTTAGTGTTGCTGTCGCTCATCCGCATTCAACAGTTGATTAATGGTTTCCAGCAGCAAGGCCTCCTGGAAGGGCTTACCCAGATACTCCTCGACACCGATGGCGAAGGCGCGCTCGCGGTGCTTCTCACCGGTACGGGAGGTGATCATTATGATGGGAATACTCTTCAAGCGGCTGTCATTTTTAATGGTACTGGCCACTTCGAAGCCGTCCATCCGCGGCATCTCGATATCCAGCAGTATGATGTCAGGCTTCTTGTCCTGCAGCTGGGAGACGGCGTCCACCCCATCCTTGGCCAGGATCACATCAAAGCCCTGTCGCTCCAGCAGGCGAGAGGTAACCTTACGCACGGTCACGGAGTCATCGACCACCATCACCTGTGGCTGTCGAGCCTCCTCTTCGGCCGCGGCCTGTTCGGCTTCGCTGTCCGCCTCGATGTCGATGGTCACTCCCACCGGCAATGCGTCGTGGGCAAAGCTGGAACGGATCATCGCTACCAGATCGAGGATGATCACTACCCGGCCATCCCCCAGGATGGTGGCCCCCGACACGCCGTCAACGCCGGCAAACTGGGGACCAATCGACTTAACCACGATTTCACGGCTACCGGCGAGGGAGTCCACCTGCAGCGCCACCGAGTGCTCCGCTCCGCGGGTCAGCAACACCGGCAGCGGAGTCGTGACCCCCTCCATGGAGGGCTGGGGACGCTGCTGCATCACCTCACCCAGATACTTCACCTGATAGCCCTGGCCCGCGTATTCAAACTCGAGACTGGGATCCTGGTAATAGGCTTCCAACTCGTAAGGGCTGATTCGCAACACCCCCTCAATGGTATTGAGCGGGATGGCGTAGAGATCATCCCCCATGTACACCATCAGGGCGCGGTTGACCGATACGGTAAAGGGCAAGCGCACCACAAAGGTGGAGCCTTTACCCTGGGCCGAATGGATGGTGACATTGCCGCCGAGCTGCTTGATCTCGGAGTGCACCACATCCATGCCCACGCCCCTTCCGGAGATCTGGGTTACCTGCTTGGCCGTGGAGAAGCCTGCCTGCAGGATAAACTGCATCACTTCGTGGTCGGTCAGGCTGGAGTTGCGGTCCATCAGGCCGCGTTCGATGGCCTTGTTACGCACCGCCTCCAGGTTGACCCCCCGACCGTCGTCGCTGACTCGCAAGACGACATCGCCCCCTTCGCGGGAGAAGGCGATCTTGATGGTCCCTTTTACATCCTTTCCCGCCGCCTTTCGGTCAGCGGGGTCGGCTTCTATGCCGTGATCGATGGCGTTGCGCAGCATATGTTCCAGCGGTGCCACCATCCGCTCCATCACGGTACGGTCCATCTCGCCGTCTGCGTTGACCACCTGCAAGTCGACGCGCTTGCCCAACTCACCCGATACCTGGCGTACAATCCGGCGCAGTCGAGGCATCATGCGGTTAAAGGGCACCATGCGGGTGTGCATGAGCCCCTCTTGCAGCTCGGTGTTGATCCGTGCCTGCTGCAACAGCAGGGTTTCCGCATCCCGAGCCTTGTCGGTCAGGCCATCCTTGAGGTCCATCAAGTCAGTGGCCGACTCCACCAGCGAGCGCGACAGCTGGGCCAGCTCGGAGTACTGGTCCATCTCCAGCGGGTCAAACTCCAGCTCTCGCACCCCCGACTCTGCCTCGTGGCGGGAGATAATCTGGGTCTGGGTTTCGATATCGAGACGGCGTAGCTGCTCGCGGACCCGGTTGATGGTGGCGTGCATGTCATCAAGCGAGTAGATGAAATCATTAACCTGCTGCTCAACACGGCCCCGGGAGATACTGGTTTCACCCGCCAGGTTGACCAGCTCCTCCAGCACATCCGCAGAGATTTTCACCATCTCCTGCGGCATCCGTCGTGGCTGTTTTAGCGCCTCGGCAGCCCCCACCACAGCGGGGGCCACTTCACTGCTACTGTCGGTTTCGCGCGGCGCAAAAGGGACAACTTCTGCGCTCTTCTCGGTGCTGTCCGACGCGCCGCCGCTTTCGGGTGCTGCTGGGCCGGGAGCGGGCTCAGCTGCACCGCCCTGCACCTGGCGACGGATATTTTCGAGGTGTTTGAATAGCTTATCCTGGCGCACCTCCACTTCATCAAAGAGATCCGCTGGCAGGTTGGCGAGGTCCTGCTGGGCACGGGTCACCAGCATCTCAAAATCGTGGGTATAGTTACCCAGGTGGGTAATGGAGGCCATGCGCGCGCCCCCCTTGAGGGTGTGCAGCTGGCGCATCAACTCGGCAGCGGCTTCGGCGTCCTGGGGGGCCTTGCTCCAGGCTTCGCAGCTCTGTTCAATCCCCTCCTGCAGGTCACCCGCCTCTTCAAGGAAAATCTCCAGAATATCGGGATCGATCTCGCTCAGGTCCAGCCGATCGAATTCCAGCTCTTCGGCTTCCTCGACGGCCGGAACGGCAGCCACCTGACTGGGCTCCGGTTCGGTTGGTGCGGGGGTGCCGGGGGACGCTGGCTTGCCCACTGCCTCCATCTGCACCCCCGCATCGGGGTTGGCCCGGTAGCGGCTGATCGCTCCGATCAAGGCCTGGGCCGGCACACAGCCGCCACTACTGCCAACGTCCTCAATCTGCACCGCAAGGCGATCATGGCACGCCTGGATCAGCTCACCCAGCTCCGTGGAGGGTTCATAACGACCGTTGCCCAAGCCTTCGTAAAGGAACTCCAGCTCATGGCTAAGATCTCCGATGGCGGCTATGCCTGCCATCCGGGCGCCCCCTTTGAGGGTATGGAGGTCCCGTTGCAGCTGGTCCAGCTCATCCTTGCGGGTGCTGCCTTCCAGCCAGTTCTGCAGTGAGCCCGCCGCTCGATCCATGATGTCGACCGCTTCTTCGAGGAAGATTTCGACCATTTCAGGATCGACGTCCACCGCCTGCCACTGCTCGGCTTCGGCTTCGGCTTCGGCTTCGGCTTCGGCTTCGGCTTCGGCTTCGGCTTCGGCTTCGGCTTCGGCTTCGGCTTCGGCTTCGGCTTCGGCTTCGGCTTCGGCTTCGGCTTCGGCTTCGGCTTCGGCTTCCAGCGTAATCTCCGGCAGGGGGCTGTCAAGTGCCTCCTCGTCGATTTCCGCTAGTGGCAGCTCCGCCGCTTCCTCCGCCGCGGCTTCCGGCAGCTCACCGACATACTGTTGCTGGAGGGCTTCGAGCGGCGCAATACTGTCCAGCAGGATCTCTTCCGTCTCCTCCTGATCCAGCCCCTCAAGCGCTTCGTCATCGACTTCAACGACGGAAGTTGGCGCCTCTGTCTCCAGCAATAACGTCTCTGGCAAAGCGCGTAACCGCTGAATCAGGTCCTGGCGTGGTGCGACCTCCTGCTGGGCAGCCATGCTGTCGAGCATGAAGAGCAGGGCTTCGTGAGCCTCCACCAGCAACGTACGGGCTTCCTCACCCGCCATCAAGTGCCGCCCCACCAGTCCGCTGTAGGTGGCCTTGAGCCCCTCAGCCAGATCCGATATAGGGGCCAGGTCCGCCATCAATGAGCCGCGAGCCAGGGTATCCAACTCCTTGCACAGGGCTTCGTACTGATTGTCGGGCCGGCAATGCTCCATCCACCCCGGCAGCCAGGCCTCTACATCGAGCAGCAGTTGCATCCCTTCGGCCAGGAAGACGGTCAACATCTGGGTATCGCGCCCGCTCGCTGCATCGGCTTCCCGCTTGGCCGCGAGATAGCGATCATGCAGTTCCAGCAAGGCCGCGCAATACTCCTCCGCCTGGGGAATCTCCAGGGTTTCATCTACCCGCAGGCGAGTCAGTGCTTCATGGACAATGGCCGAGCCCCTGGCCAACAGATCGACCACCTCGCGGTCCGCCTTGATCAGGTTTCCACGCAACTCCTTGATCAATTTCTCAAGGGGGGTTACTACCTCCGCCACCGGGGTGATACCCGCCATATGGGCGCTCCCCTTGAGGGTATGCAGTGCCCGCTGCAGCTCCTCACTGATGGTCAGGGGGTGTTGTTTGCTGTTGTACAAGGCAACAAAGGCATCGGCCTCCTGCAGGTGAGCGTTGGCTTCCCCGCTAAAGATCTCCAACAAGGCGGCATCGGAATCGTCATCCTCAAGGCTGGTAGCGGGCTCTACCTCGACCACCTCGGCCTCTTCGGCTTCGCTACCTTCCAGGTCCAAAGGCTTGATCACCTCATCGGTAACCACCTCGAACACCTCTTCATGCTCTGCCTGCTGTGGCGCCGGCTCCCAGGGCTGGCCTTTGGAGTAGGCCTCGGCCTGCGCCATAAGCCGGCGTACCTGGTCGGTCTCCTGCTGCGACTTTTGCTCAAAATCCTTCATCAGCTGGGGAATCAGCTGGCGCACGCCCTCAATCAGCTCAAACAGCGGCTCGCTGGTGGTGATCGTATGGTCGATCACCCGGTTCAACATGTTTTCAATCGACCAGGCCAGCTCACCTACCACATTGGCCCCCACCATGCGCCCACTGCCCTTCAGGGTATGGAAGGCTCGCCTTACCTCCGTCAGTGATCCGGAGTCAGCCGGATTGCTACGCCACTTGGGGAAGAATTCTGAAATGGTTTCGTGAACCTCTTCGGCCTCCTCAATGAAGATCTCGATGACCTCGTCATCGATCATGTCCTCCTCTTCATCGACGCTGGCCAGCGGAGGAGTCGGCTCTTCGGTGGCATCGGGCGTATCCCGGTCAGCTGCCACTGTTTCCGCCGCTGCCGGATCAGGCTGCTCGGCCTGGTCGGCTTCAACCGGTGTCACCTCGTGCCCTGCCGAAGGGGCTTCAGTTACGCCGGCTGGCTCCGGCGCCAGCGTATCTTCGACAGGTTCTGAATCCTCTTCAACTGCCTCCAGGGGCGGCGAAGTTACCTCCAACGCCTGATCGGCGATAGCCGTCTCATCAAGCGGCGGGCGCGCCACCTCGCAGCCCAGTATTGCCAGGCTCTCGTCAGCCACATCAAGCAGCAGATCCGCCTGCTCGGCCTGATCTTCGGACAAGCGCTCAAGGTAGTATTCGATACTGGCAATCACATCGGCCAGCGTATCCAGCACTCGCCACTCGGGAACCTCTTTGGTCGCGATCAGCGAGTCCCGAATAAATCCGGCACAGGCGCCCAGCTGCTTCGCCGCACGCTCCAGCGGAATCATTGCCAGTCCGCCGCGGACGGTATCCAGAATCTGCGGGACATCCTCCAGCTCACTGTGGTCCCACTTCGAGCCGATGAACTGGACGATGGAGTCCTTGGCCTGCTCCAGCCCATTACGCGCCTCACGCACCACCACCCGGTGTACATCGCTGAGCTCGGTAGGGGGCATATCCCCGCTACTTCCCCCTTGGGCATTAGCACTATCCCCGGCCATTCCCGACAGGGTGGCTTCAACAAAGAGCAATGATCCGGCGATATCCATCAGCACCGCATCATCCAGATGACGATCGCCTTCCACGATCTCTTGCAGGCTTTCCAGCTGCTCCTGCAACACCTTGCGCGGCGCCCCCAGCCCCATGACCGCCATGGTGTCGGAGATCTGTTTCAACAATGGTAATTGCTGGGAGAGCTCTCCCAGGTCACGATTTTCAGTACGGACAAAGAGGTCGAGTGCGTCTTTCACCGACACCAGCTCTTCGGTGAGCGCTGCTACGACCGAGCCGATCGCCTCCTTATCGGGGCCTGCCATCAACTGGCGCTGCTCATCCACGGTGGCCTCGTCGGGGAGGGCGTCGTCGAGGTCAAACTTGTCCTTGATCTCGCGAATGCGCAGGCTCTCATCCTCTGCCTTGGCGACATAGTAGAGGAGGTTTTTCAGCAGTTCATCGGGGGCCGGCTGGTTAAGCGCCTCCGCGCCCCCCTTCATGATGCGGCGCAGCTCCCCGTCGACCTGGCGCAGCAGGTGACGGATACTGGTGCTCATGGGGATCGCGCCGCTGGCGAGTCCATCAATAATGCCCACACAGACCCACCACAGCTGGCCTACCGGCGTTTTCAGCAACAGCTGCTCGAGACGGCCAAAGACCTTGGTCATGTAGCCGAGGTGCTCGGCTGTGTTCTGGTCCCGTAGCAACCCCACCAGGGCAAACTGGTACATCTGGCGTAGCTTGCCGATGAAGGCGGTGAAATTGTCGCCGCTGAAACGCTTAAGGGCACCAATTGGAAGTTTTGGGTTCCGGTGGCTCAGGTTGGGTTTGAACAGTGAGGTTTCCGACAGCAGGCTTCCACCGCGGGCCGCGCGCATGTCATTCAATACCGGCATGAGGATGACCGGCAGGTCACGGCGCCCGGCCTGCACCCGCTCCAGATAGGCGGGCAGCTGCAGTATCGCCTGCATCAGTACCTGGTAGGCTTCGTCGGGATTACTGACCTGGCCATTCATGATGGCCTGGGCCAGGACCTCCATCTCCTCCGCCAGCAGGGCGGCGCCATAAAACTCAACCATCTGCAGGGTGCCATGCACCTGATGGATGTAGTTAAGGCAGAAGCGGATCCGGGTGCTGTCCTCGGGGTTCTCAACATAGGACTCGAGTGCCTGACGCGCCTGCGTCAGGGTCTCCTGAATCTCACCCTTAACCCAGTCGAGGGCTACGTAGTCGTGGTGATCAGCCATAGTTACTCCTGAGTCCTCTCACTTACCCACTGACACGTTTGCGAAACGCCAACGTTGCCGGGTCTCGATCACGCTCCAGGTCGGGATGGCTCCAATCCACCACCTCGCCCAGCCCTACCACCAGAAGCCCCCCCGGTGCCAGGCGTTCAGCAAGCCGGTTCAGAATCTCCTTGCGTCGCCAGCGACGGAAGTAGATCAGCAGATTCTGGCAGTAGATCAGGTCCATGCCATGCATCGGGGTTTTGCTCAGTTCGAGGACATTCACCTGCGAGAAGCAGACGCGATCCCGCAACTGGCTCACCACCTGATAACGTCCCTTCTCAAGCGGAGTAAAAAATTGTTCTGCCCGCTCCCTCGGCAGCGCCTCAACCTTACGGTCTGAATAGATCCCTTGCCGGGCCTTGGCCAGCGCGGGGGCACTGATGTCGGTGGCACTGATCCCAAAATAGCAACCACTGTCCTGCAGAGTCTCCTGGGCCAGCATCGCGAGGGAGTAGGGCTCCTCTCCAGTGGAGCAACCCACCGACCAGATCTCGATGGTACCGCCCTTGTCTGAACGCTCTGCCAGAAAGCGCTGTACCCGGTCGAAGGAAGCCTGGTGGCGGAAAAAGCTGGTTTCCTGCACCGTCAGGCGATCCACCAGCAGGGTCCACTCCATGCCTCCCGGGGGATGCTGGCTCACCCGGTTGTAATAGTTCTGGTAGTCACTCAACCCCAGCTCACGCATCCGCATACCCACACTGGTCTGCAGAAACGTTTTACGCTGCTCGGTAACCCGCATGCCAGTGCGGCTTTCGAGCAGAGCTTGCCACTGCTCGAACTGGCTCTCGTCCATCTCCGGCAGTGGTTGCATCGACCACTTGTTCGTCATCATCGTCCTGGGACCTGCGTCCTGGCCTGCCGCCAACGTCATCGCTCAGCGACTTATCCTATCGACTCGGTTTCTGGGAGCTTAAAGCCTGCGACGGACTGGTGCATTTCAGACGCCATCTCAGCCAGGTTACCGATCGAGTTCGCAGTCGCGGTGGTACCGGCAGAGGTCTGGGAGGTAATCTCCTGGATAACGTTCATGGTGTTGGAGATATGGCCGGCGGAGGAGGCCTGCTGGCGTGCAGCGTTGGAGATGTTCTGGATCAGTTCCGCAAGGTTCTGGGATACCTTCTCGATCTCCTCCAGGGCCACACCCGCATCCTGTGCAAGGTGCGCACCCTTGACCACCTCAGAGGTGGTGTGCTCCATGGAGATAACCGCCTCGTTGGTATCCGCCTGGATCGTCTTAACCAGCGCCTCGATCTGCTTGGTTGCCGCAGAGGAACGCTCCGCCAATCGCTGTACCTCGTCCGCTACTACCGCGAAGCCTCGACCCGCGTCACCGGCCATGGACGCCTGAATCGCGGCGTTCAATGCCAGAATGTTGGTCTGGTCGGCGATGTCGTTGATCAGCGATACGATATCCCCGATCTCCTGGGAAGACTCACCCAGTCGCTTGATCCGCTTGGAGGTGTCCTGGATCTGCTCACGGATGGTGTCCATACCGAGGATGGTGTTTTGCACCACCTCGTTGCCCTTGTTTGCAATGGATACCGACCGCTCCGCTACCGATGCGGACTCGGAGGCGTTTGCCGATACCTGGTCGATGGAGACCGCCATCTCGTTTACTGCGGCAGAAGCACCGGCAATTTCCTGCGCCTGGTGCTCGGAGGCTTCCGCCAGGTGCATCGCAGTTGCCTGGGTCTCCTGGGCAGCCGAGGCCACCTGTACCGCCGTTTCGTTGATGGTGGTTACCAGTGCACGCAGCTGCTCGATGGAGTAGTTGATGGAGTCTGCAATCGCACCGGTGAAGTCCTCGGTTACGGTCGCCGACACGGTCAGGTCACCATCCGCCAGGTCGGCCAGCTCGTCAAGCAGTCGCATGATCGCCGCCTGGTTGGACTCGTTCTGGCTGGCTGTCTCTTCCAGACGCTTACGCGTATTGCCCACCATGCTGACACCGATCAGGACAATGGCCGCCACCGCGATCAAACCGAAGAGTACCGCGGTCTCGGAGGACCAGAAGCGCTCATCCTCCATGGTTTCAAAAATTTCGGCCAGGGTGGAGGTCTCCAGCAGCAACTGCTGAGTCAACTCGAAGATCTGGTCTGAGGCTTCACGCACCTGGAACAGCTCGGGAGAGGTCTCCAGGATCTCATCCACGCTTCCGTTTACAAACTCAAACAGCTCGGCGATCTCGTTCAGGCGGTCGAGCGCCTCGCTATCGCTGACCTGGCTGATACGCATGGCCAGGTTACCCTCGATCATACCGTTCAGCACTCGCCCAAACAGACCGGCATCACGCCCAAAGCTGTCCGCGGCCATTACCGAGTCCTCGGTACCCTCGAGCACTCGGTTGACACTCCCCACAATCCGCTCCGCCAGCCAGGACTGGCGTTGGGCAATGGCGACCTGGTCAGCCGGGGCACCGTTTTCCAGCAGGATCTCCACCACCTCATCGTATTCCACCTGCAGTTGGGGGATGGTTTCCGCCAGCGCGGCCGCTACCTCATGGAGAGAGAGCACCGTCTCCTCACTGGCGAGAATGGCATCGGCCCCCTTCTTGGTGCGATTCCAGGTTTTGGTCAGCTCAGCCAGCTGCTCATCGGCACGGGCAGAGCCCATCTCGGCCAGCATGGGGTGGTTCATCTCGGCCATCAGATGGCTGGCCGCCTTGGCGACCTTCGCCATGTTCTCCGTGCTGCCGTGTTGGTCGCCCTCGCCCCCGTGTTCATCAGCCTCGTGCATGCTGGTGGCGCCCATTTGCATCATGTCATAGTGGGTTTGAAACTTGTCCCGCGCTTCATGCAGCAGCTCAAACGCTTCCTTGTTACCACCGGCCGCCTCCAGGGCGTTTTTGGCGATCTGCTGGGAAAGTACCCGCATCTCCCCCGCGTGCGCGATAAACTCCTTGTCGTAGTCCGCCTGCTGGTTGACGTACCAGAAGTTGCCAATCATCCCCACCAGGGAGAGGACCAGGACAACGAACATGATCGCTGAGAGCCGGTTGGTTTGAACACCTGAATTAGTCGCCTTCATTGTTATCGGGCCTCCACTATGGCCTTTTTATCACGTTGCCCTAAGGGCTGAAAAAAACTACCTAGACAGCCACCTGCATAAAATCAGGGTGCTGTGCCAGGGCAAATAAACTGAACACCTGCCATTGATACTCGCGCTCGTAGACACCGTTGATAAAGGGCTTGATCGCAGGCGAGAGGTCTTCGGGCAGATCGGGGTCGAAGCTGTCTGAAACGAAGTGCTGCATCCCCATCACTTCGTCCACCACCAGCCCACTGAACACCTCTTCGTGGTCCACCACCAAGATACGCCGGTGGGTTCGCCGGGCACTGAGGGGCTGCCCCAGAAAGTCCCCCAGATCCATCACCGGCAACAGTCGGCCTCGGACATTGGCAATACCCTTTACCCAGTTTTTTACGCCAGGAAGGCGGGTATAACCGGGCACCGTCAGAATTTCAGCCACCTCCCCCAGAGGAGCCACGTAGCGCTGCCCCCCCAAGCGAAAGCCGATACCGCTCCAGTAGGTTTTCAACTCAACCTGAAGAGGCAAACCACGGGCATGCCGGTGGCTTAGAGCCGCCATCTCCTTGAGTCGTTCAAACGGAGTCGGGTCTTCCCCTTGCGTATATGTCATGCCGCTACCCGTAGCTCCGGTCAGGAGAGAACGCTTTGCAACGTCTTCATTAGCACGGATTCGTCGATCGGCTTGGTGAGGTAATCCTTGGCTCCCTGGCGACGCCCCCACACCTTGTCAGTTTCCTGATCCTTGGTGGTGACGATGATCACAGGGATATGGGAGGTCGCCGGATCCTTACTGAGCTGGCGAGTTGCCTGGAAGCCGTTCAGGCCCGGCATCACAATATCCATCAACACCGCATCCGGCTTCTGGTCCTTGGCGAGCGCAACACCGTCCGCACCGTTATCAGCCTTGAGTACCTCATGGCCATTCTTTTCCAGCATACCTTGCAGCTTCAACGTTTCCGTTGGCGAATCGTCAACGATCAATACTCGAGCCATTGCTCCCCCATCTACTTCGCGTTCAATAGCGGCCGGTACGGCCGTTTTCGATTAGTTAGTGCTATTCAGCCGGCACGTGTGCGCGAATAGCCCCGAGCAGCTCTTCCTTGCTAAACGGTTTGGTCAGGTACTGGTCCGACCCCACAATTCGCCCCTTGGCCTTGTCAAACAGGCCATCCTTACTGGAGAGCATGATCACCGGAGTGGATTTAAAAGCACTGTTGTTCTTGATCAGGGCACAGGTCTGGTAGCCATCGAGCCGCGGCATCATGATGTCAACAAAAATGATATTCGGGCGGGTGTCCGCTATCTTGGCCAAGGCATCAAAACCATCGATCGCCGTAATAACCGTGCAACCAACCTTTTTGAGCAGAGTTTCAGCTGTGCGGCGGATGGTTTTACTGTCATCGATCACCATCACCTTCAAGCTCTCGAAATTATCTTCCATTCTCTTCTGACCCCGTCATCATTCGGTCGTGAAATCCACGTTGGCGTCTGGATGCCGCGCCGCACCCAACCTCAAGGAGTGTAATTCATATCCTTTCCAACGACTTGTTTTAACATACATCGCACATGCAATCTATAAAACCACAGGTAGTTACGGCCAATTCCTAGGGGTTTTTATCACGTTGTGAGAGATCGATAACTTTTCTGTCAACTTCCCCTCTTGAAGGTTGACGATGGGCGCGGCAATCGCTCCCCTTTAGCGGGCTGATTGGTTACACTTCGGGCCTTAAATTCAGCAACAGGAATCTCCGCCATGAGTGTGCAACTGGGCATTGTGATGGACCCGATCGATCAGATCCATTTCAAAAAAGACAGCTCTCTCGCCATGCTACTCGCCGCCCAGCAGCGTGGCTGGACCCTGCACTACATGGAACAGAAGGATCTTTTCCAGCAGGCCGGCGAGGCCTGTGGCATGATGCGCCCGCTATCGGTTGCCGCCGATCCCCACAACTGGTTCAGCCTCGGTGACGCCCAGCCTCGCCCCCTGGCAGAGCTGGATGTGATCCTGATGCGTAAAGACCCCCCTTTCGATAACGAGTTCATCTACAGCACCTACCTGCTGGAACAGGCGGAGCAGCAGGGAACCCTGGTGGTCAACCGCCCCCAAAGCCTGCGTGACTGCAACGAAAAGCTGTTCGCCACCCTGTTCCCTGACTGCACACCACCGACCCTGGTGGCTCGTCGAGCGGACCTTTTGAAAGCCTTCGCCGCCACCCACGAGGATGTGATCTACAAGCCGCTCGATGGCATGGGCGGCAGCTCGGTCTTTCGGGTCACCAAGGGTGACCCGAACCTCAGTGTGATTCTCGAGACCCTCACCCAACACGGTCGCAGCCAGATCATGGCGCAGCGCTATATTCCCGAAATCCTCGATGGTGACAAGCGCATCCTGCTGATCAACGGTGAGCCCATCCCCTACTGCCTGGCCCGTATTCCTGCCAGCGGTGAGACCCGCGGCAACCTAGCCGCAGGCGGCCGCGGCGTGGGCCGCCCCCTCAGCGAACGGGACTGGGAGATTGCCCGCAGGGTCGGCCCCACCCTGCGAGAGAAAGGGCTGCTGTTTGTCGGCATTGATGTGATCGGCGATTACCTTACCGAAATCAACGTCACCAGCCCCACCTGTATCCGCGAGCTGGACGATCAGTTTGGCCTCGACATTGGCGGGCAACTGATGGACACCATCGCCACCCTGATTCCCAAGGGTCGTCGCACATGATAAACAGTTGGGCACTTCAACTCAGGCAGGAAGCCCTTCGCTGACTATGGCCAACCCTCAATCCACAGCGAGTGCCAACGACCGTCTCGCCTTTATGCTGTTCCTGGCAACCGCTCTGCATGCTGCCATCGTGCTGGGAATCAGCTTCGACCTGTTCGACCCCCCCAACCTCTCGAAGACGCTGGAAATCACCCTGGCCAGCTTCAAAACCCTGGAGGAGGTTAAAGAGGCCGACTACCTCGCACAGGCGAACCAGAAGGGCAGCGGCAGTCTGGAGGAGAAGGCGCTTCCCAGCACCGACCAGGTATCCCCTATCCAGGAAAACCAGATCAAATCCATCGCCCCTCCACCGCAGACGGCCGCTGAACCACGGCAGGTTGAAAAGGCCCAGAAGAAGCCGCTGGCGACCCTGAATAAATCGCCAGAGCAGGCGCCTCAACTGCGCCAGAACAAGACAGACCCCGCCGTGGAGCAGGCACAAAAAGCGCGCCAGAAGATCGACCTGAGCGCCGAAATCGCCAGCCTTGAGGCGCAATTCCTGCAGAAGCGCCAGCAGTACGCCAAGCGCCCTCGCATCCATCGCATCACGGCCGCCTCCACCATGCAGGACAAGGGGGCCTACTACAAGGAGACCTGGCGTCGAAAGATCGAGCGCGTGGGTAACCTGAACTATCCGGAGGAGGCTCGGCGGCAAAAAATTTATGGCCAGCTGACGGTGCTTGTCGCCCTGCGGCCCGACGGCCGACTGCATGAGGTCAAAATCCTCAAAAGCTCCGGTCAAGCAGTGCTGGATGATGCCGCCATTCGCATCGTCAAGCTAGCCGCCCCTTTTGCCCCCTTCACCCCCGACCTCAAAGATGTTGATATCCTCGAGATCATCCGCACCTGGAAATTCGAGAAGAGCAATATACTCTCAAGCAACTAACCCCTTGCCTAAGCACAGGGGCGCCCCAATACTAGGTTTATGAGCAGCGAAACAGCGAACAGCCTGCGCAATCAGTTCCTGATTGCCATGCCCCATATGGCGGATCCCAATTTCGCGGATTCCGTTACCTATATCTGCGAGCACAACGACCAGGGTGCCATGGGCATCGTCATTAATCGCCCGACCAACCTCACCCTCGGCGAGATCTATCGGCAGATTGGCATTGAGGATCTCGAGCAGGCCGCCCACCAGGAGGAGGTGATCTGTGCCGGCGGCCCCGTGCAACTGGAGCGAGGCTTCGTACTGCACGACTCCCAGCAGGTCTGGGAATCCACCCTGCAGGTGGCACCCGGCATCAACCTGACCACCTCACGGGATATTCTGCAGGCGGTCGCTGAGGGGCGAGGCCCCCAGCAGATCATTATTGCCTTGGGTTATGCCGGCTGGGGCGCCGGGCAACTGGAAGCCGAAATCAAGGAAAACGCCTGGCTGACCTGTGAGGCGTCCCCCGAACTCCTGTTCAATACCCCCATCCACCTTCGGCGTCAGGCGGCGGCCGCGTCCATCGGCGTTGACCTTCAGCGCCTCGCACCCGACAGCGGTCACGCTTGATGGCCCGCCCACCACGCCAGGTCATGGCGTTTGATTACGGCCTACGGAACATCGGAGTCGCCGTAGGACAGACCCTGACCGGCACCAGTTCACCACTGCCTCCCCTCAGGGCCCGTGATGGCGTGCCCAACTGGGACGAGGTGGCAAAGCTGATCCGCGAGTGGGAGCCCGATGCGCTGATCGTAGGCATTCCCCTGAATATGGATGGCAGCGATAGCGAGATGAGTGTCCGCGCCAGAAAATTTGGCAACCGCCTGAACGGCCGCTTCCAGAAACCCTGGATCGCCGTGGACGAGCGCCTTAGTAGCCGCGAGGCCAAGGAGCGTGCCCGCGAGCTGGGCCACCGCGGGGATTACAATGAGCGCCCGGTGGACGGTCTCGCAGCGCAACTGATCCTGACCAGCTGGCTGGAGACCCACCAGGGCGATAGCACCACCTAACGGAAGCTTCTGCCCCCTTTGTCGTCGTCGGTATCCTGCAACGACAACGAGCCGGCAATACCGGTCAGGTGCTCCGCATCGGACTCCGAACCCAGCTTGATCATCAAACGCAAATCGTTCGGCGAGTCTGCGTAAGCCAGGGCGTCTTCGTAGGTGATCTCCCCCCGGTTGTAGAGCTGGAAGAGCGCCTGGTCGAAGGTCTGCATCCCCTGCTCGGTGGACTTGATCATCAACGGCTTGAGCTCGTGTACCGCCCCTTTACGAATAATATCGGACGCCAGGGGGGTATTGAGCAGTACCTCGATAACCGCGCGCCGGCCCTTGCCATCCGGTGTCGGAATCAACTGCTGGGCGACAATCGCCTTGAGGTTCAGCGACAGATCCATCCAGGTCTGGCCGTGGCGATCGGGGGGGAAGAAGTGAATGATCCGGTCCAAAGCCTGGTTGGCGTTATTGGCGTGAAGGGTGGCCAGGCAGAGGTGACCCGTTTCGGCGAATGCCACGGCGTACTCCATGGTCTCCCGGGTCCGTACCTCACCAATCATGATCACATCCGGCGCCTGACGCAGGGTGTTCTTGAGGGCCACCTCGAAACTGTCGGTATCGATACCCACCTCACGCTGGGTGATGATGCACCCATTGTGTTGGTGAATGTACTCGATGGGGTCCTCGATACTGATGATATGACCGGTGGAGTTGGCGTTACGGTGGCCGATCATGGACGCCAGCGAGGTCGACTTACCGGTACCGGTCCCCCCCACGAAGATGATCAGCCCACGCTTGGTCATCGCCAGGTCGCGGATAATGGGAGGTAGTCCCAGGCCATCAATCTTGGGAATCGAGGTTTCAATACGTCGCAACACCATACCCACCAGGTTGCGCTGGTAAAAGGCGCTCACCCGGAATCGACCGATGCCTCGCGCGCTCAGGGCAAACTGGCATTCGTGGGTTTCGGCAAACTCACGACGCTGGTTTTCGTTCATTACCCCCAGCACCGTTTCGCGGGTCACCTCCGGGCTCATGGCGGTCTTGGTGACGGGAACCACCCGCCCATTCACCTTCATGCTGGGGGCGACGCCCGCGGTAATAAACAGGTCCGAGGCGCCCTTCTCCACCATCAGTTTGAGCAGCTTGTTAAAGTCCATCGGTGAACTCCATCCTTCCCTTCGGTCTTGGGGTTATGTTGCTTTCCGAGCGTATCACCGGAGAGCCCGGCTCTCCGCTCGCAGTAGCGCACAGCGGAGATTAACTACTCTGGCTAGCTTAAACTATCGGCTTAAAAATTATCCGGAATCTTTGCCTTCTCGCGGGCGCCTTCACGGCTAATGAGTCCTTTCGACAAGAGGTCCTTAAGACACTGGTCGAGGGTCACCATGCCCAGCGAGCCGCCAGTCTGGATGGCTGAGTACATCTGCGCCACCTTGTCCTCCCGAATCAGGTTACGAATCGCAGGGGTACCGATCATGATCTCGTGGGCCGCTACCCGGCCGCCGCCAATGCGTTTCAACAGCGTCTGGGAGATAACCGCCTGCAGCGACTCCGACAACATCGAGCGCACCATCGACTTCTCCTCGGCAGGGAATACGTCGATCACCCGGTCAATGGTCTTGGCCGCGGAGGTGGTGTGCAGGGTGCCGAACACCAGGTGACCGGTTTCGGCCGCTGTAAGCGCCAGACGAATGGTTTCCAGGTCCCGCAGCTCACCCACCAGGATAATATCAGGGTCTTCCCGCAGGGCGGAGCGCAGCGCCTCGTTGAAACCGAGGGTATCCCGGTGCACTTCCCGCTGGTTCACCAGGCACTTCTTGGACTCGTGCACAAACTCGATGGGATCCTCAATGGTGAGTACGTGCTCGTACTTGTTGTCATTGATGTAATCGATCATTGCCGCAAGGGTGGTACTCTTTCCGGAACCCGTGGGCCCGGTCACCAGCACCAGCCCCCGGGGAACCATGGAGACATCCTTGAACACCTGCCCCATTCCCAGGTCCTCCATGGTCAGCACCTTGGAGGGGATGGTCCGGAACACTGCACCGGCACCCCGGTTCTGGTTAAACGCATTGACCCGGAAACGCGCCACCCCGGGCACCTCGAAGGAGAAGTCGGTTTCCCAGAACTCCTCAAAATCCTTGCGCTGCTTGTCGTTCATGATGTCGTAGATCAGCGCATGAACCTGCTTGTGCTCCAGCGCAGGCAGGTTGATACGCCGCACATCACCATCCACACGAATCATCGGTGGCAAACCCGCCGACAGGTGCAGATCCGATGCTCCCTGCTTGGAAGAGAACGCCAGCAGTTCCGTAATGTCCATAAAGATCCCCAGTGATACCAGTCTTAACGGTCGCGGCCTGTGCCCGCACCCCTATCGTCAGCCCAGCTTAACATTTTGATTTTAAGGGATATAGTTTAGTATCCCTGAGCGTTAAAGCGTTAACAGGTTAACCAGTCTACCTATGTCACAAATCGCCGCCAACCTTGAGCTCGTGCGCCAGCGCATTGATGCCGCCTGCAACCGCTTCCAGCGCACCGACCCGGTTGAGCTGCTGGCCGTCAGCAAGACCAAGCCAGTGGCCGATATCGAGGCCGCCTGGCTCTCCGGCCAGCGCCACTTCGGGGAGAACTACCTGCAGGAGGCCCTCGACAAGATCGAGGCGCTTAAGGGGCGGGATATCGTCTGGCACTTTATTGGCGCCATCCAGTCCAACAAGACCACTCTAATGGCCCAACAGTTCGACTGGATCCACTGCGTCGAGCGCGCCAAAATTGCCCGGCGCCTGAGCGAAGCCCGTGGAGCGGAGCGCCCGCCCCTTAATGTCTGCCTGCAGGTGAATATCAGCAATGAACCGAGCAAGGCCGGGGTTCCTCTCGAGGCGCTGCCGGCGCTGGCCGCGGAGGTGGCCAGCTGCCCCAACCTCGCCCTGCGGGGCCTCATGGCCATACCCGCCGCCAGTGATGACTTTGACGCCCAGCAACAACCCTTTGCCCGCCTCAGTCAGGCGCTGGCTCAACTGCGCGAGCAGCTGCCCGACCAACCCCTGGATACCCTCTCCATGGGCATGAGCAATGACCTGGAAGCGGCCATTGCCCAGGGCGCCACTTTTGTACGCATCGGCACCGCCCTGTTCGGCAGCCGCAACACCACCTCAAGGACCTCCCCATGACCCAACCCACCCTTGCCTTTATTGGTGCCGGCAACATGAGCCAGGCGATCTTTGGCGGACTCATTCAACAGGGCTACGATGCCGCTCGCATCTGGGGAAGTACGCGTACACCGGAAAAGCTGGAGCAACTGAAGGCCCGCTACGGCATCCAAACCAGCACCGACAATACCGAGCTGGTGCGCCAGGCCGACGTGGTCATCCTCGGCGTCAAGCCCCAGGGCATGCAGGCCCTGCTGAAGGAGCTCTCGGAGACGCTGCAGCAACGCCGCCCACTCATCATCTCGGTGGCCGCCGGGATCACCGTGGAGGCACTGGACCGCTGGAGTGGCGGTGGGCTGCCCATCATTCGCAGCATGCCCAACACCCCCTCTCTGGTCGGCACCGGCGCCTGCGGCCTGTTTGCCAATGCGGTGGTCACCGCTGAGCAACGGGAGATTGCCAGCAGCCTGTTCGCAGCCGTCGGCATTCTCAGCTGGGTCGACCGTGAGGCGCTGATCGATGCGGTCATCGCCGTCTCGGGCAGTGGCCCGGCTTACTACTTCATGATGATGGAAGCGATGATCGCCGCCGGTGAAAAGCTTGGCCTGAGCCGCGAAAGCGCCACCGAGCTGACCCTGCAAACCGCACTCGGGGCCGCCCGAATGGCCCAGGAAAGCGATGTGGATGCCGGCGAGCTCAAGCGCCGGGTGATGTCCCCGGGAGGAACCACCGAGCAGGCCATTCGAACGTTTGAACAGGGAGGCCTGCCCCAGTTGGTGGAATCCGCGATGGGTCGCTGTCACGCCCGTGCCGCCGAGATGGCCGCCGAGCTCACCAAATAACTTGCTTACTTAAGAAGTGGACCCAATCATAGTAGTCTGACGATAAACAACCGGAGAACCCCTGCTTATGTCAGCAGCCCTGCAAGACACGCTCAGCTTCCTGATCCATACCATTGGCGGCCTCTACATCATGGTGGTCCTGATTCGTTTTATCCTGCAGCTGGTTCGCGCCGACTTCTATAACCCCCTGTCGCAGTTTGTGGTCAAGGCGACGAACCCGCTGCTGATTCCCCTGCGCAGGCTCATTCCGGGTGTAGGGGGGGTGGATATCGCCTCTCTGGCTTTGGCGCTGCTGCTACAGCTGGCCCTGGTGTATCTGCTGTTTGCCCTTAAGGGCATGACGCCCCCTTTGGGATTTGCCCTGGTCAACAGTCTTTATGAGCTGATCAATACCGTCCTTAACCTCTATCTCTGGAGCCTGATCATCATCGCCATTGCCAGCTGGGTTGCTCCGGGTAGCTACCATCCGGCGCTCATGCTACTGCACCAGATTACCGAGCCACTGAGTAGCCGGGTACGGCGGGTGATTCCACCGATAGGTGGCCTGGACCTGTCGCTGATGGCCATCGTGCTGATCATCATCTCCTTGCAGAAGATCTTGCCCGCCGTCTTCCAGGCTCTGCTCGGATAATCGGCAGAAATCGCTAACAGTGTCACTTTATCAAGTATAAAGTGAATTAATTATTGTATTTATATGCCTGTTTACTAAGGTAAAACCCAGACCAACACCGATACTGTTTCACGCTGTCCCCGCACCTATCCGCGGGATCAACTCAATGGCCTGCCCACTGGCCCTGACTGAGTGGCTGGACAGCGGCGGGACATAGGACAGAGATTATGAGTACAGGTAAGCTGACCCAGCAGGTTGATGCCTACATCAAGTGGAAGCACCACCTGATCAAGCAGCTGTCCATCTACCGCGCCTGGATGCGCAGTAACAAAGTCAGTAACCCCGAGATTGAGGGAAAACTGGAACGCGCCGCCAAGGTATTGCGGCAGGATGAGATTACGCTCGCGTTTGTAGGGGAGTTTTCCCGCGGCAAGACCGAGCTGATCAATGCACTTTTTTTCTCCCAGTACGGCCAGCGAATGCTGCCCTCCCAGGCCGGGCGCACCACCATGTGCCCGACGGAGATGTTTTACGACCGCAAGAGCGAGCGCTGCTTCATCCGTTTGCTGCCGATCGAAACCCGCATGGCGAGCACCAGTATCACGGGTTTCAAACGCATCCCCGAACACTGGGTTACCATCTTTTTCGACAGCCGTGACCCCCAGGCGATGACCCAGGCGTTTACCGAGGTTGCACGCACCAAAACGGTCACGGTAGAGAAGGCTCGGCAGCTCGGCTTCGATCCCGCCTCCCTGGATCACTGTGACAAAGACCGCAGCCAGGTGGTGATTCCTGCCTGGCGTCACGCCATGATCAACTACGACCACCCGCTGCTCAGCCAGGGCATCCGTATACTGGATACCCCCGGCCTCAACGCTCTGGGTAGCGAACCTGAGCTCACCCTCAGTATGCTGCCCAATGCCCAGGCGATCATCTATCTGCTCAGTGCGGACACCGGCGTTACCGCCAGTGATATGCAGGTGTGGGAGCACCATGTTCGCCAGCTCGATGAAGATACCCAGGGATCACTCTACGCAGTCCTCAACAAGATCGATATCCTTTGGGATGACCTGCAGGGACCGGAGTTTACCCAGCGCTCCATTGACCAGGTCAGGGAAGCCAGCGCACGACAGCTTCGCATCGACAGCCAGGATGTAATGACCCTGTCCGCCAAGCAGGCGCTGCTGGCGAAAGTGAAAAATGATGACAAACTGCTGGCGCGCAGCCAGATTCAACAGCTTGAGACCCTGCTTTGCGAACGCCTGATCCTGAAAAAAGAGCAGTTGGTGGAGACCACTGTGGTCAAGCAGATGCTGCAGCTGATCCAGAACAGCCGCAACGCCCTTAGCCAACAGCTGATACAGACCCGCGAGCGCCAGCAGCAGTTGCAGGGGAATAAGTCCGACAACAACCATATGATCTATGAGTTGCAAGAGGAGGCCCATCAAAAATACGACCAGCACCAGAAGCGCCTGATCGCCATGCGGGCCAACCGCCGCTTGCTGATGCGCCAACAGCAGATGCTTAAATCCGCCTGTAACAGCAACCAGTTCAATGACCACATCAGTGCGTTGCATCGCGAGATGAGCGGTAGCTGGACCACCCTGGGGATGAACCAATCTGTGGAGCTGCTGTTTCGTAACCTCTATCTCGACCTCAACAACCTGCAGATAGAGTCCAAACTGGCCGACAAGATGGTCGATTCCATCTACAGTCGCTACTGTCGCGAGCATCCCGGCACATTTATGGAGCCCCCTTCCCTGGATGTGGACCAATACACGAGAGAACTTCGTGTTATACAGCGCAAATCGGACCGCTTTCGTTCACAGCTCAAAACCCTGCTTACTGAACAGAGCGTTGTCGTCAGCCGCTATTTCGCCACCCTGGTGAGCGAGATCAACAAGCTGTTTGAGCGGCTACACGGGCAGGTGGAACACTGGGCAAGCGACGTCCTACTCCCTCTAATGCAAAATATGCTCGAACAGAAACAACTGCTTGAACAACAGATGATTCGCCTCAAGTCCCTTACCCAGGAGAACCGGAACCACCAACAGCAGATGGATCGGCTCACCACGATGATCCACACCCAGGAGATGCAGCTGCAGGTACTGGAGACTGTCCTTAAGGAGTTCCGCAAGCCCCCTCCTTTCCTGCGCAGTCGCAAGGTAGTTAATCTGCACGGCCAATCGGTGGCCTGAACCCAAAGCACCCGGGATTGCGCAACAAGGGGGGTGTCCAAAAGCGCCCCCCTTGTTGCGCCGCAGCGACACTCTCATTAGACTTGCCTGACTCCTCTTCCGGACCCACGCAGCCCTATGCCCGTATCGATTCCCGCAGACTCCGTCGGCCTTGTAGAGCCTCAGGTTGCTCACTTCCAGCAACCCCTCAAATTACTCAGCGGACGCTCCCTGCCGGAGTTTACCCTGGTCTATGAAACCTACGGTGAGCTCAATGCCGCGCGCAGTAACGCAATCCTGATCTGTCATGCCCTCAGCGGTCATCACCATGCTGCTGGCTACCACAGCATAGAGGACAAGAAACCGGGCTGGTGGGACAGCGCCATCGGCCCGGGAAAACCGATCGACACCAACCGCTTTTTTGTAGTGTCCCTCAACAACCTGGGCGGCTGTCACGGCTCCAGTGGTCCCACTTCTATTGACCCCGCCAGCGGCCACCACTACGGACCCGATTTCCCCATGGTAACGGTGCACGACTGGGTGAATAGCCAGGCCCTGCTCGCAGACCACCTCAACATCAGCCAGTGGGCCGCCGTGGTGGGGGGAAGCCTGGGAGGGATGCAAGCCTTGCAGTGGTCAATCGCCTACCCTGAGCGGCTTCGCTATGCGCTGGTGATCGCCTCTGCCCCCCGACTTTCAGCCCAGAACATCGCCTTCAATGAAGTGGCTCGCCAGGCGATCATGAGCGACGAGGAGTTCCATCAGGGGCGTTACCAGAAGCACAATACGCTGCCTCGACGAGGGCTTAAGCTGGCTCGGATGATTGGCCATATTACCTATCTGTCCGATGACTCCATGCGTGAAAAGTTTGGCCGCGAGCTGCGCAGTGGCAAGCTTAAATTCGGCTACGAGGTCGACTTTGAAGTTGAGAGTTACCTACGTTACCAGGGGCAGACTTTTTCGGAAGCCTTCGACGCCAACAGTTACCTGCTGATGACCAAGGCGCTGGATTACTTTGATCCTGCCCGCGAACAGGGCGACGACCTGGCGGCTGCACTCAAGCCCGCGCTCTGCAAATTCCTGCTCATCTCCTTTACCACCGACTGGCGCTTCGCACCGGAGCGCTCGCGGGAGATCGTGACCGCATTGCTGGAGGCCCGTAAAGATGTCAGCTATCTCGAGGTGGACGCCCCCCAGGGCCACGATGCCTTCCTGATGCCCATTCCCCGCTATATGGAAGCCCTGGCGGCCTATTTGTCGCGCGTTGCTAATGAGGTGTCCACGGATGCGCAGTGATTTTGAATGCATACAACGCTGGATCAAGCCCAACTCCCGGGTACTGGATCTTGGCTGTGGCGATGGCACCCTGCTGGAATACCTCAGCCAGACCCGTTCGGTTCAGGGCTATGGGCTGGAGATCAACCCCCATAACATCGCCCAATGCGTCGAGCGCGGTGTTAACGTGGTTGAGCAGGATCTTGACAAGGGATTGAACAATTTCAGCGACCGCAGTTTCGACACTGTGGTCATGACCCAGGCCCTGCAAGCGGTCCACTACCCGGACCTCATTCTGGACGAGATGCTAAGGGTCGGGCGCGAGTGTATCGTCACCTTCCCCAACTTCGGCCACTGGCGTTGCAGGGCCTATCTGGGCTGGCGCGGGCGCATGCCGGTCTCAAAATTTATGCCCTATACTTGGTACAACACCCCCAACATCCATTTTTGTACCTTCAAGGATTTTGAAGCGCTCTGCTTCCAGAAAAACCTGCACATTCTGGATCGATTAGTGGTGGACCAAACCCATCAGGGTCATTGGCTCAGCAAGCTATCCCCCAATCTCTTTGGTGAGATTGCCATCTACCACCTGACGCGCTAATCCACCCTTACCCGACCGGGAGGCACTTACCATGATTCGCCAACTTTCTCGCCTGTTCACCCTGCTGCTGGTCGCCCTGCCCCTTGCAGCGGCCGCCAACGAGCTGCAAAGCGTCAAGGAGTTCGATGGCTACAGCGTCCACTACAGCGTCTTTAACAGCACCTTCCTGAAACCCGATGTAGCCCGCAGTTATGGTCTCAAGCGGGGGCAGGACATCGGCATCCTCAACATCGCGGTGCACCAGAAAACCGCCTCCGGCAACAAGGCAGTCAAGGCCCAGCTGGTCGGAAAAACCGCCAACCTGATCCAGCAGCAGGAGAGCCTCGAGTTTCTCCCCATTGAGGAGGGCAGCGCGATCTACTACCTAGCCAGCTTTCGTTTCATCAACGAAGAGGTGCTGCACTACAACGTTGATATTGAGACCGCCGACGGCACCCGGCTGACCCTTAAATTCACCCACACACTCTACCAGGAGTAACCGGCACCATGTCGACCGAGATCCAGCAAGTGGTCCTGGCCAGCAATAATCGAGGCAAATTGAATGAGCTGCAGCATCGCCTGGGCGGCCTTGGCATCAAGCTGTTGCCCCAAAGCCAGTTCTCCATCGAATCGGTAGAGGAAAACGGCCTCAGCTTTGTCGAGAACGCCATTCTCAAAGCTCGCCACGCCTGCCTGGTTTCCGGGTTACCCGCCATTGCCGACGACTCCGGGCTCGAAGTGGACGCGCTCAATGGCGCTCCGGGTATCTATTCGGCTCGCTTCGCCGGGTTTGAAGCGACCGATGCCGACAACAACCAGAAGCTGCTGGACGAGCTGCTCGGCCTACCGACGGAGCAACGCACCGCTCGATTCCGCTGCCTGCTGGTCTATATGCGTCACGCCAAGGATCCCACCCCGCTGATCTGCCAGGGAACCTGGGAAGGTTTCATACTGGAAGCCCCTCGCGGCGACCAGGGGTTCGGTTACGACCCGCTATTCTTTGTGCCCAGCGAGCACTGCGCCAGTGCCGAGCTCCCACCGGAGATCAAAAACCGGCTTAGCCATCGCGGTCAGGCGATGCAGGCGCTGGTCGAGCAGCTTCGGCTCGCCTGATTGTCGCCGATGCAATTACCTCCTCTCGGACTCTATGTCCATATCCCTTGGTGCGTGCGCAAGTGTCCCTACTGCGACTTCAACTCCCACGCCGCCGGTGACCATCTACCCGAGGAGGCCTATGTCGAGGCCCTGCTACGGGATTTTGCCAGCGAGTCGTCCCACCTGCGCGATCGCCCCATCAGCAGCCTCTTTATTGGCGGAGGCACCCCCAGCCTGTTCAGCCCGGCTGCACTGGGGAGGCTTCTTCAGGGGCTGCAGCAACAGTCTCGCTTCAGTGACGACATCGAGATCACCCTGGAGGCCAACCCCGGCACCACCGAACACGGCCGTTTCAGTGCCTATCGGGAGATCGGCATCAATCGGCTTTCGATCGGGGTTCAGAGCTTCGACGACCTCAAGCTGCAACTGCTCGGGCGTATCCACAGTGCCCACCAGGCCCAGCAGGCTTTTGCAGAGGCTCGCGCTGCAGGCTTCGAGCGCATCAACCTGGACCTGATGTTTGGCCTGCCTGGGCAAAGCCCTGCAGAGGCCCTCGCCGATCTCAAGCAGGCCATCGCCCTCAACCCCGACCACCTCTCCTGGTACCAGCTCACCATCGAGCCCAATACAGAGTTTTATTCACGCCCTCCTCAACTACCGGCGGAGGAGCCTCTGTGGGCGATGCAACAACAGGGTCAAGCGTTGCTGGCCGAGGCCGGTCTCCAACAGTACGAAACCTCTGCCTACGCCCGTCCCGACCAACCCAGCCGGCACAACCTCAATTATTGGCGCTTCGGTGACTTCATCGGCATAGGCGCCGGTGCCCATGGCAAGTTCAGCTCCCCTGAGGGGGTAATCACCCGCAACTGGAAAACCCGGATGCCGAGCCAATACCTCGCACGCGACAAGGACTTTAACGCCGGCCAGCGGGTGCTTGAGGCCGGCGAGTTACCGCTCGAGTTTATGATGAATGCCCTGCGTCTCAACGACGGGGTAGAACTCAACCTGTTCAGCGAACGCACAGGGTTGCCCCTCGATCTCATCCATCGCCCGCTGCAACAGGCGATTGAAAAGGGGCTGATCCACGCTGGCGAGCGCCTGCAACCGACCGCGCAGGGGCGCCTGTTTCTCAACAACCTATTGGAACTCTTTTTACCCTGACCGCTATGGAACCGATTGCCGATCTCTTTATTAACCTCTCCCACTGGCTGCGCGGCTACCTGTCCGAGATAGCCCTCGCCATCATCGCTACACTGATGGTGATCTATGGCTCCAGCCTCAACCGCGCCATCAAACGCAACATCAGCCAGCTCAACTTCCTGCTGCGCACCGCGATCTTTATCCTGGTCTGCGCCATCGGCTACGGTGCCTCACTGGTTCTACTAAGCCCGCTTCTGGCGAGGGCACTGGGCCAGCTCAATAACGAGATGCTTTCACCGGTGCTACTGCTGGTCTTTATCCTGATCGGATTTGCCGCGGACCGAAACAACTAGCCCCGGTTCACACCGGGGCCAGCTCAAACGGTCTCTATTTGGTGCCCTTGCGGCGCATAGCGCTGGATGAGAAGTTGCGCGAGCGGGTCTTAAAGCTGAAATCGTAGGGCGACTCCTGATTATCCAGGCCATCGACAAAATAGCGCTCACTGTCGAAGTTGTAGAGCACCTCCAGTGTCGATGCCACGACCGGTACTTCGTAGTAGTTGATGGGGTGCCCCTCCTGGAAATACTGCAGCTCACCCTCCTCGTTGTAGAGGTCGACCATCAGGATCTGCCAGCTGTCCTCGTCCACATAGAAGCGACGCTTGGTGTAACGATGACTTAGCCCGTCTCGCAGACTACCTTCCACCACCCATACCCGGTGCAGCTCGTAACGACCATATTCAGGATTGACCATTTTGGGCTGCAGTATCTGCTCATACTCCAGCTGGTCACTGTGCAGCGCGTAGCTGTTGTAGGGAACCA
Organism: Aestuariirhabdus litorea; assembly: GCF_003864255.1. Taxonomy (NCBI): domain Bacteria; kingdom Pseudomonadati; phylum Pseudomonadota; class Gammaproteobacteria; order Oceanospirillales; family Aestuariirhabdaceae; genus Aestuariirhabdus; species Aestuariirhabdus litorea. The sequence continues at coordinate 561,579 of NZ_QWEZ01000002.1, read as the reverse complement.
GCATTTCTCTCTTGCCCAGGAGGTTCCACTCGTAGAGGTTAGGCGCACCGTTGTACATATCCACACTATCGGTTGTTAGCATACCGTCGGTGTCGGGGCTGATGTCATCATAGGCCAGCACCGGCAGTCGGCGGACCCTACGCTGTCCGGCGGTATAGCGCCAGGCACTACGAAGCGAGAGAATCTGGTCAAGGGTTTCGTGCACCAGCAGTGCATTTCCCGCCAGCTTGGCAGGTGAGGTTACATCATATTTGTAATAAAAGATCTTGTTGCCCAGCTCTTCCGGCGTCATCTCCGGCTGCCCGTACTCAAACAGAATCTCCTTGGCCTGGCGCACAAGGGTATAGTTGCCACCACGATGAACAGCCGCCTGATTAGTCGTAAACCGGATGCTGTTACCTCGATAGCGCAGAATATGATTCCAGATCACTTCCAGGCCATCTCCCGGTATCGGGAAGGGGACTCCGGCGGCTGCGCCAGTGACGCCGTTGCCGCGAGAGATCAGTTCGGCCCGGGTCGCATTTTCACGGGTTCGTTGATAGATATAGTCGGGCGACGAGGCGGTTCGGTGACTCGGAAACACTTTTATCTTATAGCCCGGGTAGTTGGCCAGCAGGTACTGATGCCCCTGGCTTAACAATTCGCTGTAGGTGTCCAGGTTTTCGGCACTGATCTCATACAGGGGCTGTTCTTGGGCAAAGGGGTCCGTGTGCTGCTTACCCTCGACATAACTGGCAGGCGGTTGCAGGATGCCACCCGCCCAGGGGGGGATGGTGCCCGCTGAGTTGCCCCCTTTTTCAGCCCCCAGGGGCGTCAGGTCCTTTCCCAGGCGCTGCGCCTGATCCTCAGGTACTGCCGCCACAGCGACGCCCATTACCAGGCAACTGCCCAGTGCCACTACATACCGATTCATACAAGCTCTCCGCATCCGGCTTTTGGCAGCGAGGGGTTGCTGCTCCGCCGGTTTGATTATTGTTTTCTGCTGGGACAGGTCCACCCTTTGCCCCGATCACGCCGATAAATGGCACCATCGTACGTATTAAACGGCCATTTAGGCTGATCAAAATACCAGCAAGCGCCAATTTCTAAAACCCTTTTTTGATGATTGGTGGCATTTTATCGGCAAACGCCCTTTGTCACCGATCTCCGCGCCAAAGATTCAGGAGGGCTTACCCCAAGGCAGCTCGAACACTAAACTGGATGGAGTGGTTTGGAGGCACCCACCGATGGATAGCGCACAGATTACCAGGGCGATGCAGTCTCTGGCCGCAAGCGACCCCCAACTGGCCCAGGCACTCGCCCGGATAGGGCCGCCGCCTCCCCGTATGCGGCCGCCCGGCTTTGAGACCCTGCTCGCCACGATCGTCAGCCAACAGATCTCCACCCAGGCGTCTCAGGCGATCATGGGACGGGTCAAGGCACTGATGCCTCGTGTCACGGCCAGCGCCCTTTTGGAGCTGGAAGCCGCAACGCTTAGAGCCGCCGGGCTCTCCTTCCGCAAGATTGAGTACGCCAGGGGGTTGGCCGAGGCGGTGACCAGCGGGCGCCTCGATATCGACGGGCTGGCCCGGCTGGAAGACCAGGCGGCAATTGAGGTGATCTCATCCCTGCGCGGTTTTGGTCGCTGGAGCGCGGAGATCTACCTGATGTTTTCCCTCCAGCGCCCCGATATCTTTCCCGCCGATGACCTCGCCCTGCTGGTGGCCCTGGGTCGACTCAAGGGGCTGCCGCAAAAACCCACCCCCAGGCAGGCGCGGGAGATGACCGCTGCCTGGAGCCCCTGGCGCAGCACCGCTTCTCTTTTCCTCTGGCACTATTACCGTGGCGCACCGACCTGAGAGGTTACCGGCTGCGCATCGTCCTCAATGTGATAGCGATCCCCTGGCATCAGCCAGATCCCCTCCGCCTCCAGCGTCATGTGCAGCGCCTTGCCAACCTCAATACGGCGGCGGCTAACCACATGTGCGGGCAACATCAGGTGAATCGGCGGTCGCCCCCCCTCAGCCACCGCAGCGGTGACCGCCACCATATCGCCCAGGGGCACTAACTCATGAACCTGGCCAACCACTGTATTTTCACGCTGCTCCAGCCCATCGCGCGGGGTATAGAGCAGCACCCGGGAACGGGGGATCACCCAGCTCACCCGGCTGCCAACCGGGAATCGCTCCTGCAACCCTGCCACCAGGCGGATCCCGCGCCACTCGATCACCGTTTGCTGACTGGAGTGGTCATGTCGAATCACATCGGCCCGGAATATATTGCGATGTCCCACCAACCTAGCCACCTGCCCGTCCGCCGGCCGTGCAATCAGCTCCGCCGCACTCGCACTTTGCAGCACCCGCCCCTGGGCGAAGATACAGAGGCGGTCAGCCAGCATCAGCGCCTCCTCCACATCGTGGGTCACCAGCAACGCCGGTACCGACAGACTACGGCGCAAAGTTGCCAACTCACGGTAGAGCTTCTCCCGGGTCACCCGATCCACTGCGGCGAAGGGCTCATCCAGCAGCAACAGCCGGGGGTTGCCCGCCAGCGCTCGGGCCAGGGCCACCCGCTGCTGCTGTCCGCCGGACAGCTGTTCCGGCCGGCGTTGCTCAAGGCCGGACATATTCACCCGCGCCAGCCAGCGCTGGGCCTGCTCGGCTCGCTCGGCCCTCGGCAGGCTGGTTACCGCCTCCATCACGTTTTCCAATGCACTGAGGTGAGGAAAAAGGGCGTACTGCTGGAACACCATGCCCACCCCCCGCTCACGCGTGGGCAGGCGAACCCCCGCAGAGGAATCGCGCCACAGCTGACCGCCGCAGCGAATCACCCCCCGCACCGGCGCTCCCAGTCCCGCAATCGCTCGCAGCAGGGTCGACTTGCCGCTACCCGAGGGTCCCACGATGGCCAGCATCTCGCCAGCCTCACAACTCAGATCGGCCTCCAGCAACACCGGCCGTTGCTGCTGGATCGAGAGCCTTAATGCCCTATCGTCCATGGCCACCTCGTCGTCGGTGCATACTGAACAGGCTGATGGTCACGGCGACCAGGGCAACCCCCACCAGGGTCGCTGACATTACCCCCGCCCCCTCGGCGTCAAAGGTTTGCATACGGTCGTAGATCGCTATCGACAAGGTCTGGGTCTGGCCCGGAATACTACCGCCCACCATCAGAACTACCCCAAATTCGCCCAGGGTGTGGGCGAAGGTCATTACCGCGGCAGTGACCAGTCCGGGCCATACCAGCGGTAACTCGATACGCCAGAACATGCGCCAGCGACTCAGGCCGCAGCAGGCCGCGGCATCCAGCAACGCAGGATCGAGACGCTCGAAAGCGCGCTGCACCGGCTGGATCGCAAAGGGAAGGTTGACCAGTAGGGAGGCCAGCAATATGGCTTCGAAGCTGAAGGCCAGTGGGCGCGAAAACAGCCACTGCCAGGCCCCGCCCAACCAGGATTGCCCCCCCATGGAGACCAGCAGGTAGTAACCCAAGACCGTCGGCGGCAGTACCAACGGCAAAGTCAGGGCCGCCTCCAGCCAATGCTTGCCGCGCATTTTGGTAGTGGCCAGGTAGCGCCCCACCAGCAAGCCGATCGGCATCAACAGCAGCAGTGTCCACAGCGCCAGCTTGAGGGAGAGAGAAAAGGCGCTCCAATCCATGCTAGAGACTCCTCAAAGGCCAAATCCGTGGCGCGCGAATACCCGTTTCGCCGCTTCCGACTGTAGGTAAGTGTACAAGCTTCGCGCCCCGGCTCCGGCCCCCTTGATCAGTACCGCCCGATGCAGGAGGGGTTGATAGAGATGATCGGGCACCAGCGAATAGCGCCCGCGGGCGGCTATCGGCGGTGATACTGCGAGGGAGTATGCGATCAGCCCACCGTCGGTGGCGCCGCTGGTCGCAAACTGGGTGGCCTGGGAAACGTTTTCTCCCATCACCAGGTAGGGGCCGATCGACTCCATCAACTGCAGCCGCTGCAACACCTCCCGGGCGGCGCGCCCATAGGGGGCGTGGGCAGGATTGGCGATCGCAAACCGGGTCAGCCGCTTTTCTTCAAGCGCCCGACGCAGATCTTCCACGCCCTGCTCCGGCTGCAACCGAGAGCCCGTGGGTGCGAAATAGGCCAACCGACCCACGCAGTAAACCACCCCTTCCCCTTCGGTCAAGCCCGCCCGCTGCAGCTGCTGCACATAGGACTCATCAGCCGACAGATAGAGCTGGTAGGGCGCCGACTGGCGGATCTGGCGATAGAAGTTACCGGAGGAGCCAAACACCAGCTGTATCTCTCCCTTGCCCTCGGCCTGGTAACCTTGCAGCACCTCCTCAAGGGCAAACTTGAGGCTGGAAGCCGCCGCCACCAGCACCGGTTCCGCCCGCACGGGCAGGCACAGCAGCAGCGCGACCATCGCCAGGCCCCGCAACAGGCGGCTGTACACGTCCTCCGCTCTTAACGTTCTGGTCACTGCCCCTTCTGCTCCCTGCTCCGGCCCCAAAGGCTCCCGCCATAGGGCTCAAACCTTACCATAAAGCGCGTTCAAGGATAGGCATATCCCCTCGAGCTAAGCCCCGAGCGCAAACGCCTCGGGGTTTAGGTAATAATCTGACCACCTCCATCCATTCAGCGCCTTCAGAGTGTCGCAACCAAGGATCGATGGCTCCCCGCCAGCCCCTTCCCGAACGGGCGCGAAACAGGCTTGCGGCGACCCTTAGTCGATGCGCTCGAACACCAGGTCCCAGACCCCGTGGCCAAGGCGCTCACCGCGCTTTTCGAACTTGGTAAGCGGCCGGTAGTCGGGGCGCGGGGTAAACTGGCCGCTGCCCGCGCTGTTGCGGTAGCCCTCGGCCGCCTCCATCACCTCGAGCATCTGCTCAGCGTAGTTCTCCCAGTCGGTGGCCATGTGGAATTCCCCCCCGACCGCCAGCTTGTGCCGAATCTGCTGCACAAATCCGGGCTGCACCAGACGCCGTTTGTGGTGACGTTTCTTGTGCCAGGGGTCCGGGAAATAGAGCTGCACCCGAGCCAGGGAGCCGTCGGGGATGCAGCGGTTGAGCACCTCCACGGCATCGTCGCAGTAGACCCTGAGGTTCTCGATACCGGCTTTCATCGCCTCGTTGAGCAGGCTACCCACTCCGGGGCGGTGCACCTCTATGCCGATAAAATCCCGCGCGGGATCATTTTTCGCCATCTCCAGCAACGAGGTCCCCATGCCGAAGCCGATCTCCAGCACCCTCGGCGCATCGCGACCGAATACCTGCTGCGGGTCGAGGGCCCCCTGCTCCAGAGTGAGGCCGAAGCGGGGCCGTCCCTCATCCCACCCCCGCTGCTGGGCGGTCGTCATACGCCCGGCCCGCAGCACGAAACTGCGAATACGGCGGGGGTGTTCTACGTTGTCAGGGCTTGGGTTATCGGGACTGTCGCTCATCAGAAAAAGGTACCATCCAGGGGGGAGGAGGCGGATGCATACTGGCGCTTGGGCATGCGACCCGCCAGATAGGCTTCGCGACCCGCTTCGATCGCCTTGCGCATGGCGGAGGCCATCAGCACCGGGTTCCCGGCGTGGGCAATGGCGGTGTTCATCAGTACCGCGTCGCACCCCAGCTCCATGGCAATGGTGGCGTCGGAGGCAGTACCTACCCCGGCGTCCACCAGCACCGGCACACGAGCCTCTTCGAGGATGATGCGCAGGTTGTAGGGGTTGCAGATGCCCAGACCGGTGCCGATCAGGCCCGCCAGCGGCATCACCGCTACACAACCGATCTCCTGCAGCTCACGGGCCACCACCGGATCGTCACTGGTGTAGACCATCACCTTGAAGCCGTCGGCCACCAGCTGTTCGGCTGCTTTCAGGGTTTCGGTGACGTGGGGAAAAAGGGTTTTCTGGTCCGCCAGCACCTCCAGCTTGACCAGGTCATGACCATCCAGCAGCTCCCGCGCCAGGCGACAGGTGCGGACCGCATCCTCGGCGGTGTAACAGCCGGCGGTGTTGGGCAAAATGGTGTAGCGCTCGGGGGAGATACGGTCCAGCAGGTTGGGCTCGTCGGCGTTCTGGCCGATGTTGGTACGACGAATCGCTACGGTGACGATCTCAGCGCCGCTCGCCTCGATGGCCGCTGCGGTTTCATCCAGGTCCCGGTACTTACCGGTTCCTACCAGCAGGCGGGAGCCGTACTGGACCCCGGCTATCTCAAAAGGTTTATCCTGTTGCATTGATTGTCCTGTCCTCTGTAATAAGGGCTCTGTAGCGCACCGTCATCAGCCGCCGCCAATGGCGCGCACAATTTCGACCCGATCACCGGGCTGTAACACTTTTTCTGCGTGTTCGCTGCGCGGCACGATCTCAAGATTGAGCTCGACCGCAATACGTCCTGTCATCTCCAAACCAGTGATCAGGGTCGCCAGGGTGCTACCCTCTTCCAGCTGATACGCTTCTCCGTTTAACTGGATCTGCATTCTGTCTCCTTAGTCGCACTTTGGCACCAGGCGGCAAGGGCCACGGCGGCCCACCCCACCATAAACGCCACTCCACCGGCGGGGGTCAACAGCCGCGGTAGCTCGACGCCCAGCAGCAGGCGCAGGTAGATCGAGCCACTGAACAGTAGCAAGCCGGCCACAAAAGCCAGTCCCGCCACCCGCAGCCAGCGACTGAACCCAAAGCGCAGGAACAGCGCCACCAGCAACAGGGCCAGGCTGTGGTAAAACTGGTACTGGACCGCACTCTGGTAGGCCAGCTGCAAGGGCGCAGGCATCCCCTCCAGCCCATGGGCGCCGTAGGCCCCCAGAGCCACCGCCGAGCCACCCCCCAGGGCACCGAGGCCCATCATCCACTTAATCAAGCGCATTTCGCTTTTGAACTCCATCGCGCCGACTTACTATTGGGGGCGCATTATATCGGAGATTACCCAGCCACCCCAGCCGTTGCACAGCAACAACTCCGACTTCTATGATTAAGGCACTCGTCTCAGGGAAAGTATCATGTCCGTCTCAGATCATAAGCCTGCCCGCCCGGTCCCCCGCCATCGGCCCCGAGGCCGTCACAGCGACCCCCAGGCACAGGCCACCCTGAACCTACTGTTGGGGGAAGCCCCCCTGCAACGGGACCGGCTGCTGGAATACCTGCATGCCATCCAGGACCGATTCGGGGCGATCAGCAAGTCCCAGCTTTACACCCTCGCTTCGCGCCTCGGCATCAGCCAGGCCGAAGTGTGGGACGTGGCCAGCTTCTACGCCCATTTCGATCTGGTGGAGGATCGTCACCTCCCTGAGCAGAAGCCTCTCAAGGTCCGCGTCTGCACCAACCCCAGCTGCGCCCTGGCCGGCGCTGAGTCCCTGTGGAAAGCCCTGGGCGACCGGCCCCAGCCCGGTGTGCAGTTTGAGCGCAGCCCCTGCATGGGGCTCTGTACCACGGCCCCGGCGGTGCAGGTGGGACACCATAGCCTGCCCTCAGCACGAGTCGACTCCGTTCAGGCCGCCATCGACGCCCGGGATGACCACGCCCGCCTCCCTCCCGCACTGTACCTCGAAGGGTACCGGGCCAGTGGCGGCTATCGCCTGCTCGAGCGTTGCCGGAATCGGGAGATGAGTGCCCAGCAGGTGATGGATGAGCTCGAACGTGCGGGCCTGCGGGGGCTGGGGGGGGCGGGGTTTCCCGCCGCCCGCAAGTGGCAGACGGTGCGCCAGCAGCCCTCGCCCCGCTATCTGGTGATCAATGCCGACGAGGGAGAACCGGGCACTTGTAAGGATCGCCATTACCTGGAGAGCGATCCTCACCGCATGCTGGAGGGGGCGCTGATCGCTGCCTGGGTGATCGACGCCGAGCGCTGCTACCTTTACCTGCGTGATGAGTATCCGGCGATCCGCCTGCTGCTCCAGCAGGAGATCTCTGCCCTTGAGCAGGCCGAGCTGATCGCCCCCGGCTATATCGAACTACGCCGGGGCGCTGGCGCCTACATCTGTGGAGAGGAGTCGGCCCTGATCGAGTCGTTGGAGGGTAAGCGTGGGTTTCCCCGCCAGCGTCCCCCCTTCGTCGCCGAACGAGGCCTCTTTAACCGGCCTACCCTGGTCAACAACGTGGAAACCCTCTATCGGGTGCGCGAGATTCTTGAACACGGCGGCCAGTGGTTCAGCGACCTCGGCCGCCGCGGCCAGCAGGGACTGCTCAGCTTCAGCGTCAGCGGTCGGGTGCAGAGCCCCGGCGTCAAACAGGCGCCGGCCGGCATCACCCTCAATGAACTGGTCGAGGAGCATTGCGGCGGCATGCTTCCTGGTCACCGGCTGCTGGCTTACCTGCCGGGGGGCGCCTCCGGAGGCATCCTGCCGGCACGGCTGGCGGACCTCCCGCTGGGCTTCGGCACCCTGCAGGCCCACGGATGCTTTATCGGCTCCGCGGCTGTGCTGGTGCTCTCAGACCAGGATGACCTGCGGGCGCTGGTGTGCAATCTCGCCCACTTTTTCCGCGAGGAGAGCTGCGGCCAGTGCTCCCCCTGCCGTCTCGGCACCGACCGCCTGCTGCGATTAGTGGCGCAGTCGCGCTGGGACAGCGCCCTGATCGAGGAACTCGGTGAGCTGATGCTCGACAGCTCCATCTGCGGTCTGGGCCAGGCGGCCTGCAACCCCGCTCTAAGCCTCATCCGTTATTTCCCCGAGCTGCTTGCCACCCAGGGGGGCGCCCAATGAGCGACAACCGCATCACCTTTTTCCTCGATGGCGAGCCCTGCAGCGCGCAGCCGGGACAAACCATCCTGCAGGCCGCCCAACCCCACCAGGCGATCCCCCACCTCTGCTGTTCCGATCGCCCCGGTTTCAAATCCGATGGCAACTGCCGCGCCTGCGTGGTCGAGATCGAGGGAGAGCGGGCATTGGCCCCCAGCTGTCGCCGCGAGGTCAGCGAAGGGATGCGTGTCAATAGCGCCGGCTCCGAGCGGGTACAGCGCAACCGGGCTCGATTGCTGGAGCTTCTGGTCAGCGACCTGCCCAATGGCCGCTCCAGCGAGGAGCACCAGCAACTGCACCACTGGGCGGGTGCCCTGGGGGTAAGCCACAGCCGCTTCCCGGGCGGCGATGCCCAGTTTGATGACCTGAGTCACAGCGCCATTCGGGTTAACCACAGTGCCTGCATCAACTGCCAGCTCTGTCGCCAGGCCTGCCAGGATCTTCAGGTTAACCGTGTCATTGGCCTCAGCGGCCGGGGGACTGAGGCTCGCATCGGCTTTGACCTGGATGACCCTCTAGGTGATTCCACCTGCGTTGCCTGCGGCGAGTGTGTCCAGGCCTGTCCCACCGGCGCCCTGCTCCCCGCGGCCCCCCTGAGCCGGCAACCGGTAGAGCAGCGGGTGCACAGCATCTGCCCCTACTGTGGCGTTGGCTGCCAGCTCGAATACCAGGTCAGCAACGACCGCATCATTGCGGTTGACGGGCGTAGCGGCCCCTCCAACGAGGGACGCCTGTGCGTCAAAGGCCGCTTTGGCTTCGACTACATCAACCACGCTGACCGACTCAGGGTGCCCCTGGTCCGCCGCGAGGATGCGCCCCCCAAAGGCGCCCCCTTCGACCCGGCCGAGCGCGACCGCTATTTCCGCGAGGCCAGCTGGGAGGAGGCGCTGGAGCGAGCCTGCGAAGGGCTGGTTCGGCTCAAGCACCAGCATGGCGCCAGTGCTCTGGCCGGGCTGGGATCCGCCAAAGGCAGCAACGAAGAGGCCTACCTGTTCCAGAAACTGGTGCGCACCGGCTTCGGCAGCAATAACGTCGACCACTGTACCCGTCTCTGTCACGCCTCCTCCGTAGCGGCCCTGCTGGAGGGGATTGGCAGTGGCGCCGTGACCGCCTCCTTTATGCAGGTGGTCAATGCCGAAGTGGCCATCGTGATCGGGTGCAACCCGGAGTCCAACCACCCGGTGGCGGCCAACCTCTTCAAACAGGCGGCCCGCAACGGCACACAGCTGGTGGTGATCGACAGCCGCGGGCACAGCCTGCGCGAACACGCCAGCCATCTGCTGCAGCTCACTCCCGGCTCCGACGTGGCCCTGCTCAACGCCATGCTGCATGTGATTATCCGCGAATCCCTTTACGATCACCGTTTCGTGGCCGAGCGACTGGAGGGATTCGATGCCCTGCAGGCGCACCTGGACGACTACTCTCCCGAGGCGATGGCGCCGCTGTGCGGCATCGACGCTGAACGCATTCGCGAGGTGGCTCGCCTCTTTGCCCGTGCGGAGCGGGCCATGATCTTCTGGGGCATGGGCATCAGCCAGCACACCCACGGCACCGATAACGTCCGCTGCCTGATCGCCCTGGCCCTGTTGTGTGGGCAGGTCGGGCGACCCGGGACCGGCCTGCACCCGCTGCGGGGACAGAACAATGTGCAGGGTGCTTCCGACGCGGGCCTGATCCCGATGATGCTGCCAGACTACCAGCGGGTGGATAATGCCGAGGCCCGCGCCCGTTTCGAGCAACTGTGGCAGTCCCCGCTGGCGGCCCAGCCCGGGCTTACCGTGGTGGAGATGATCGACGCCATCCACCACGACCAGATTCGCGGCATGTACATCATGGGGGAAAACCCGGCTATGTCGGATCCCGACCTTAACCACAGCCGGCAGGCCCTCGCTCGCCTCGAACACCTGGTGGTCCAGGATCTCTTTATCACCGAAACCGCGGCCTACGCCGATGTCATTCTGCCCGCCTCCGCCTGGCCGGAAAAGTCGGGTACCGTGACCAACACCAACCGCCAGGTTCAACTCGGGCGCCCCGCCGTCTCCCTGCCCGGTCAATGCCGCCAGGACTGGTGGATTATCCAGGCCATTGCACAGGGGATGGGGCTCGACTGGGCCTACCCAGGACCCGAGGCGATCTACCGGGAGATGCAACAAGCGATGCCCTCGCTCACCCATATCGACCGGGAGCGCCTGGAGCGAGAGAACTCGGTCACCTACCCTTGCCCTACCCCGGACGGGGAGGGGACCGATGTGCTGTTTGCTGATCGCTTCCCGACCGCCAGTGGCAAGGCGCGGCTGGTTGCCGCCACCCTGCTGCCCCCGGACGAGACCTGCGATAGCCAGTATCCGCTGATTCTCTCCACCGGCCGCCTGCTGGAGCACTGGCACACCGGCGCCATGACCCGACGCAGCAGGGTACTGGATACGCTGGAGCCAGGGGCCATAGTCTGTGCCCACCCACTGACCCTGCGGGAGTGGAAGCTGCAAGCCGGGGAAGCGGTTCGTGTTGAGAGCCGCCGCGGCGCCATGAAGGCCTTATTGCGAGCCGACGAAGCCGTGCCACCCGGCTCGCTCTTTATCCCCTTCTGCTTCGCCGAGGGGGCAGCCAACCTGCTCACCAACCCCAAACTGGACCCCTTTGGCAAGATTCCGGAATTCAAGTACTGTGCCGTCAGGCTCGCGCCAACTCCGCCGCCCAACTCGCTCGACTAGAGCCCTTCATAGCGCTGGTCGTCACCCCGGTTGTTGACATTTATCAACCGTCGCCGGAATATGCTTCTAGACTTGGTCTGTATGCAAATCATACTGCGCACCCATCGCTCAGGTTCATAGCTCGTCCTGGCAGGGGTTGCTGGCCACTGGAGCGCTGACTTTGGGTGCTGCACCTATTGAGTGAGGCGTTCCCATGCAACTTTTTCACGACCTTAGTATCGGCAAAAAGATCGGCTTTATCATCCTCCTCCTGACGACATTGCTCGTCATCACATCCGCCTTCGGCCTGTTCAAAATGAACGCCATCGGCAACGAACTGCAAACGGTACAGTCCGAGGATATGCCGCTGATCGAAGTGGTCTCCGATATCACCATCAAACAGCTGGAAACCGCCATCCGTATCGAGCGCGCCATGCGCCTGGCGGGTATGACCAGCAGCAACCAAACGATCGCCCTCCTGCACGAAGAGGTCACTGCGCTGTCCGCCGAGATCAATGCAGAGATCAAACAGGGGGAGACCATACTGGTCCAGGCCCAGAGCCATGCTCTCAGCCCTCAATTAGCCGCCGAACTGGAGACCCTGAGCCGCGCCCTGAAAGAGACAGAGCATGAACACCAGGCCTTTGAAGCACAGGTTGAACAGCTGTTGGCACAACTGGATCAGGGTCAGACCGTGACGGAAGCCTCCGTGCTGGCACTGGAGAGTTCCCAGGCCGCCATCAACGAGCACCTTGCGACCATTCTCAAGGGCATCGAAACGATGACCGAGCATGCCCTTGAGACCGTTCACGCCGATGAGGCCTCCGCGTTTACCGGCATGTCCGTTCTTACTGTGCTGTCAGTGTTGTTAGGCATGCTGCTGGGAACCCTTATTACGCGGGCGATCACCCGCCCTCTGGCGCAAGCGGTCGATGCCACCCAGCGGCTGGCTAACGGCGACCTGACGGTGCAGATTGAGGCCCGTTCCACCGATGAAACCGGCCAGCTGCTCAGCGCCATGCAGCGGATGAGCCTGAAACTGCAGGATATGGTCTCCCAGATTGCGGCAGCCACCGAGCAGCTCAGTGGTGCCACCAATGAGGTGGCCACCATCACCACCCGCACCGCCAAGAACATCGAGCTACAAACCGAGCAACTGAGCCAGACCTCGGTTGCCATGAACGAAATGTCCGCCACGGTGCGCGATGTCGCCCACAATGCCTCCGACGCAGCGGACTCAACCGCCACCGCAGAGGCCGAGGCGCGCAAGGGGGAGCAGACCGTCGAGCAGGTTAACCACTCGATCCATGAACTGGCACTTGATATAGAGCACACCAGCGAGGCCATCACCCGCCTCAGCAACGAAACGGAAAACGTCGATTCGATTCTCGAGGTGATCACCTCCATCGCCGAGCAGACCAACCTGCTGGCGCTCAACGCCGCCATCGAGGCGGCCCGTGCCGGCGAACAGGGGCGGGGGTTCGCGGTGGTTGCCGATGAGGTGCGAACCCTGGCTTCACGTACCCAGGATTCGATCAGTACCATCCAGACCATGATCGGCAGCCTCAAGAGCGAGGCCAAACAATCCGTCGAGGCAATGAACAGCGGCTACGCGAAGGCCAACCAGGCCGTTGAGCTGTCCGAGCAGGCGGCCTCAGCCCTGGTTGAAATCAACCAGTCGGTGGACCGGATTGCCCAGATGAACACCCAGATAGCCAGTGCCGCTGAGCAGCAGAGCGCGGTCGCCGAGCAGGTCAACCGTTCCGTCAGCATGATCAATGAAAGCCAGCATGAGGCCTCATCCGGAGCCCAGCAGGTAGCGGTTGCCACCGAGGAGTTGGCACAGCTCTCGGAAAACCTGAAGGGGTTGGTCGGCCAGTTCAAGCTGGCTTAAGCGGGCATATTGACCCCATTAAAAAAGGCTCCCGCGGGAGCCTTTTGACGTGCAATGTGCGCTAGCCTCAGGCCAGCATGGAGCCCTTGAGCTTTTTCATCGCATTCTTTTCCAGCTGGCGAATACGCTCGGCCGATACCCCGTACTGGGCGGCCAGCTCGTGCAGGGTGGATTTCTCCTCCGCTAACCAGCGCTGCTGTAAAATATCGCGGCTACGCTCATCCAGCTGGGACATGGCGTTCTCCAGGCTGTCGATCGACTGCTGGTTCCAGTCCGCCTCCTCCAGCTGGGTCGCCGGATCAAAGCGTTTGTCCTCAAGGTAGTAGGCCGGTGCCAGGTAGGCGGCGTCCTCATCGTCGCCCAGCGGGCTGTCGAAAGAGGTATCCTGGCTGGCCATGCGGCCCTCCATCTCACGCACTGTTTTCTCATCGACCCCGAGATCCCGGGCAAGGCTGCTGACCTCTTCGTTGGTAAACCAGGCCAGGCGCTTCTTGTTGCTGCGCAGATTGAAGAACAGCTTGCGCTGCGATTTGGTGGTGGCGATCTTCACAATACGCCAGTTTCGCAGGATAAATTCGTGAATCTCGGCGCGAATCCAGTGCACCGCAAAGGAGACCAGTCGAACCCCCTTTTCGGGGTTAAAGCGACGTACCGCCTTCATCAGGCCCACATTACCCTCCTGAATCAGGTCAGCTTGCGACAGGCCATAGCCTGAGTAGCTGCGGGCGATATGCACCACAAAGCGCAGGTGCGCCAAAACCATCTGCCGGGCGGCTTCCAGGTCGTTCTCAAAAAACAGGCGCTCAGCCAGCTCCCGCTCCTGCTCGGCGGAGAGAATGGCCACACTACTTGCCGCACGAATGTAAGCATCGAGGTCACGCCCCGGTACCAGCATCTCGACTCGTTGCAGTTCTTTGCCCATTAATTAAAAAGCTCCATAGGTTGATGGACCGTGAATTCTAGCATCCTGCCTGTAAGAGTGCGAATAGGGTTGAAAGTTCCAACTTAGACAAATTATGCATAAGAATATCAACCCCTTAGCGACACCTGAACGGCCCGCCCCTGGACCTCTCCTGTCAGCGGGGCTCTATCTCCCGCAGGTGGCGTACCGCCGCCAGCCAGGCACCGCACCAGCCAAGCGCGGCCCCCAACAGCACCAGCGCCAGGGAAGCGCTGAATCCCAGCCCCTGCAGTTGAAACTGGCTCTGGTAGAGAGCCGCCAGGCGCGCCGCCGGCCCCTCGACCAGTAACACCAACAGTTGCACCAGCACCGCCGCCAGAAGGCCCGCCCCAACGCCGTACCAGGCGCCGGTGTAGAGGAAGGGGCGTCGCACGTAGGCGTCACTACCCCCTACCAGCTTGACCACCAGAATCTCGTTGCGCCGGTTTTCGATCGCCAGGCGGATGGTGTTACCGATCACCAGCAGCACGGCCACCGCCAGCAGCATCGCCAGCAGCAGGCTACTGCGCTCACCCAGCTGCAGGATCTGCCGCAACCGCTCCACCCACTGAAGATCGAGACTGGCCAGCTCAACATCCGCCAGCTGCTGCATCTCATCCACCAGCTGGCGCCCCAGCTCGCCCTGCAGGGCCTCCAACTGCGGACGCAGAATCAACACCGCCGGTAAGGGGTTGTCCTCCAGCTGGGCCGTCACATCGGCCAGCCCGGAATACTGCTCAAACTCCGCCAGGGCCTGCTCGGCAGAGAGGTACACCAGGGACTCGATGCGGGGGTCGGCCCCCAGCTTCTGCATCAGGGGGCTGTGTTGGGCCCCTTCGCGCAGGTAGAGGGTCAGCTGGGGGGAACCGTCCCAGCCCGCACTGAGCTGCTTGAGGTTAGCCACCGCCACCAGCATCACGCTCGGCAGGACCAGTGCCACCGCCATCACCAGACAGGTCATCAGCGTCGCCGCTGGCGCCTGCAGGAGTTTTTGCAGACTCTGCACCCCCATCTGCCGGTGGTGGTGCAAGGCGCCCCCCAGTCGGTCACCGCTGTGGGGACGCGCCTTACGCTGCACGGCGGGCCGTTTGCGTCGTGCGCCGGACTCGGCACTGCGCTTCGGATCTGCAGCCTTCGGTCGGGCGGCAGGGGTTGCCCCCCGCCCACTGCGGCTGGCGCCCCGTGGATAATCAGCCATCGGCCACCAGCCTCCCCTGGTTCAGGGTCAGTACACGGTGGCGCATGCGCTCGATCAGCGCCATGTCGTGGGAGGCGATCAGTACCGTCACCCCCACCTGGTTGAAGCGTTCGAACAGGGTCATGATCTCGGCCGACAGCCCGGGGTCCAGGTTGCCGGTGGGCTCATCGGCCAGCAGCAGCTTGGGCTTGTGGACCACCGCGCGGGCAATACCCACCCGCTGCTGCTCGCCACCCGACAGGCTAATAGGGGGCAGCTTTTCCTTATCCAGCAGGCCCACCTGATCCAGCGCGGCCCGCACCCGCTTGCCGATATCCACCCGGGAATAGCCGGAGATCTGCAGGGGCAAGGCGACATTTTCAAAAACCGAACGGTCGAACAGCAGCTGGTGATTCTGGAACACCACGCCGATCTCCCGCCGGTGCGCCGGGATCTCGCCCCGCCCCATGGAGCGCAGGTTTCGACCGGCGATGCGAACCTGGCCGTGGGTGGCCCGCTCCATCAGCATCACCAACTTCAGCAGGGTGCTTTTGCCGGCCCCGGAGTGGCCGGTCAGAAAGGCCATCTCCCCCGCGTTAATGTGAAAGCTAACCCCTTCCAGCCCTACCTGGCCGGTAGGGTAGCGCTTACTCACCTGATCAAACTGGATCACTGGACAACCGCTCCCAAGCCCTAGAGGCGGTCCATATCAAAGAGGGCATCAACAAACTCGTCGGCCACGAAGGGGCGCAGGTCATCGATCTGTTCACCAACCCCAAGGAAGCGGATCGGCAACTTCATCTCCTGGGCCATGGCGAACACGATGCCCCCCTTGGCGGTACCATCGAGCTTGGTCAGCGCCATACCGCTGAGGGAGACCGCCTTATTGAACTCGCGGGCCTGGTTAAGGGCGTTCTGGCCGGTGCTGGCATCGACCACCAACAGCACTTCGTGGGGGGCACTGTCATCGAGCTTGCCCATCACCCGCTTGACCTTTTTCAGCTCCTCCATGAGGTTATCCTTGTTGTGCAGGCGACCGGCGGTATCGGCGATCAGCACATCGATATTGCGTGCCCTCGCCGCCTCCACGGCATCAAAGATCACCGAGGCGCTATCCGCCCCGGTATGCTGGGCGATCACCGGGATCTCGTTACGCTCTCCCCACACCTGCAGCTGCTCAACCGCAGCCGCCCGGAAGGTATCACCGGCCGCCAGCATCACCCGCTTGCCCTCGACCTGAAGCCGCTTGGCCAGTTTGCCAATGGTGGTGGTTTTACCCACCCCGTTGACCCCTACCACCAGAATGACAAAGGGGGTTTTACTGTCATCGATAGCCAGCTGCCGGTTGGCAGGCTCCAGCAGAGTCCGCAGCTCGGACTTGAGGGCCCCCAACAGGGCGTCGGCATCATCAAGCTCCTTGTACTTGACCCGCTGGATCAGGCCATCGATGATCTCCCGCGTGGCGGCCATCCCCACATCCGCCACCAGCAGCTGGGTTTCCAGCTCCTCCAGCAGGTCATCATCGATCTCCTTTTTACCAATGAAGAGGGTGGTCACCCCGGCAACCAGCCCCGACCGGGTCTTGGCGAGGCCCCGCTTCATGCGGCCAAAGAGACCCTCCTGGGAACTCTCTTGCGGTTGGGGCTCCTGGCGGGTGGTGACGCTGGCCACCTCTGCCACGGGCTCGGCGGCGCTAGCCTCAGGCTGCTCAACCTCAGGGTGATCGGCAGTGCTGTTTTCATTTTCAGGGGTGGCGCTATCGCCGCGCTGCCAGAACCAGCGTTTTTTCTCGGACATGAACCTATCCCGGGCTATGCGCCCAAACTATGGAACCAATCGTGTAACGGGCTATCTACAAAAATCAGTGGCAACGGGAACCCTGGCAGTTCGATAGCCGGTGCTCAGAATAATGGGTATCCTATCACTAGTCAGCCCGCTTCGACATTCGTAAACGTTCATACAGGACCGATCCCACCATGCGCTTTTTCTGGCTTTCGGGGCGTCTCGCCTCCCTGCTTGGGCTGCTCTTTATCAGCAGCCAGGGCTTCGCCGCCGCCAGCAGTACCCACGAATACGTTTTACCCAATGGCCTTAAACTGATCGTTCGCGAGGACCACCGGGCGCCAGTGGTGGTCTCCCAGGTGTGGTACCGTATCGGCTCCAGTTACGAGTCGGTCGGTCATACCGGCCTCTCCCACCTGCTTGAGCACATGATGTTCAAGGACAGCAAGCGCCTCGAAACCGGTGAGTTTTCACGCATCATGGCCCGTGTCGGCGCCAGTGAAAATGCCTTTACCAGCCGCGATGCCACGGCCTATTACCAAGTCCTGGCGGCCAACCGCCTGCCCCTGAGCTTTGAACTGGAAGCGGAGCGAATGCAGAACCTGGTGATCTCCGATGAGGAGTTCACCCGCGAGCGGCAGGTGGTGCTGGAGGAGCGGCGGCAACGAGTGGAAGATCGCCCCGAGGGGATCACTTACGAACGTTTCCAGGCCACCGCTCACCAGGCCAGCCCCTATGGCAACCCGGTGATCGGTTGGCAGCAGGATCTCGAGTCGATGCAAGCCGACGACCTGCGCCGCTGGTACCAAAACTGGTACAGCCCCAATAACGCCATCGTTGTGGTGGTTGGCGATGTAGACCCCGAAGAGGTACTGCAGCTGGCGACCCGCTACTTCGGCCCTATACCGGCGCGCCCCCATCCGCAGGTCAAACCCCTGGTGGAGATCAATACCCCCGGAGCCCGCCGCATCGAGATGGAGCTGGAGACGGCCCGCCTCCCGTCGCTGTACATGGGCTTTAATGTGCCGGTGCTCAACACCGCGGAGCAGGAGTGGGAAACCTACGCCCTGCGCATGCTGTCGGGGGTGCTCGATGGCGGCTACAGCGCTCGCATCGAAACCCGACTGGTACGGGGCAGCGAAGTCGCCTCCAGCGCCGGGGTTGGCTACAGTGCCTTCAGCCGGGGCGACAGCCTGTTCACCTTCAGTGGCGTGCCCAACACCCAGAAAGGCCACGATCTGGAGGAGTTGGAGAGCGCCTTTTGGGAACAGATCGAGCAGCTGAAGCAGACCCCGCCGTCCCAGCAGGAGCTGGACCGCATCAAGGCACAGGTGATCTCCTCACTGGTCTACGAGCAGGACTCCATCTCCAGCCAGGCCCAGCAGATCGGCATTCTAGAGAGTATTGGCCAGAGCTGGCGGGTAGCCGACCAGGAGCTTGACCGCCTCAACGCCATCACACCCGAACAGATCCAGCAGGTGGCGCAGAAATACCTGACCCGGGAACGGGTCACCGTTGCCACCCTCAGCCCTAAAGCCACCGCCAGCCAGTAGATGAGCACCGCACCCATGAAAGCGCAAAAACCCCGCATTAATCGTCTCTTCCTGTGGACGCTGGTGGCCACCCTGCCGCTGGCCATTGTCCTGCTGAACCGCTCCGCCGTAAGTGACGTGCAGCCGACCCCTGCCGCCGAGCCGAGCCCGACCCCCGTCTTGCTTGCGCCAGCTGTTGAACGGTTCGAGTCCCTGGCTGCGATCGAGGCCAACCCCACGGTTAAACGCCGGCCACTGGAGATCCAGCACTGGAATACCTCCAATGGCGCCCGGGTCTACTTTGTCGCCGCTCCCGAATTACCGATGGTGGACCTGCGCCTGGTATTCGATGCCGGCTCGGCCCGGGATGGCGACCAGGCGGGGCTGGCCATGATGACCAGCGGCCTGATCGGCGAAGGCACCCGCCAGCTCGATGCCGGTCAGATCTCCGAAGGCTTTGAAGGGCTGGGGGCTGAGTTCGGTGCCAGCGCCTACCGCGATATGGGCATCGTCTCCCTGCGCAGCCTGAGCGCCAGCGCCCAACTGCAACCGGCTCTGGCACTGTTTACCCAGGTGGTGAGCGAGCCCAACTTCCCCGAAGACGCGCTTGCGCGCACCAAAAACCAGGCGATCGCCTCCCTGGAGTACCAACAACAGCGTGCCGGGGAACTGGCCAACCTGCGTTTTTTCAGTGACCTCTACGGGGACCACCCCTACGCCACCCCCAGCCGGGGAACCCAAGAGAGCCTGGAGGCGATGACACAAGCTGACTTACAGGGGTTTTTCCAGCGCTATTACGTGGCCCGCAACCTGGTGATCTCGCTGGTCGGCGACCTCGATCGCCGCGCGGCTGAGGCGATCGTCGAGCAGGTGAGCTTGAGCCTGGCCAGCGGTGAACCCGCTCCCGCACTGCCGGAGCCTCCGTCCCTCGAAGGCCCTATCCAGACCCATATTGACCACAACAGCCAGCAGACCCAGATCCTTATTGGTGGACTTGGCGTCGCCAAAGGCGACCCGGACTATGCGGCCCTCTACGTGGGCAACGAGATCCTCGGCGGCGGCGGATTCGGCTCCCGGCTGATGGAAGAGGTGCGCGAGAAACGGGGGCTCACCTACGGCGTATACAGCCACTTTGCCCCCATGCGTGAACGCGGCCCCTTCCTGGTCAGCCTCAAAACCCGTGCTGACCAGACGGAGCTGGCGTTGCAGGTGGTTAACGAGACCCTCTCCGGCTTCCTGGCCGAGGGGCCCACGGAGCAGGAGCTGAAGACCGCCAAGCAGAATATCCTTGGCAGCTTCCCCCAGACCACCGCCAGCAACAGCAGCATCGTTGGCCAGCTCGGCTCCATCGGCTTTTACGACTTGCCTTTGGACCAGCTAGAGCAGTTCCTGAGCGAGATCGAGTCGGTATCACTTGAGCAGATTCGAGCGGCGTTTGCGCGCCACCTCGACCCGCAAAAGCTGATCACCCTCACCGTGGGTCAGGCCGCGCCTGAACAGGCAGACTAATGGCAAAGCCGAAACCCTCACCGCGCAAGGCCGCACCCCCAGGGCGCCCCTCCCAGGTGCGCCTCATCGCCGGGCTCTGGCGGGGCCGAAAACTGCCGGTGGCCGATCGCGAGGGGCTGCGCCCCACCCCTGACCGGGTGCGGGAAACCCTCTTTAACTGGCTGGCGCCCTGGGTGCCAGGCAGTCGCTGCCTCGACTGTTTTAGCGGCACCGGGGCCCTGGCCCTGGAGGCGCTATCGCGGGGGGCAGCGCAGGCCTGCCTGCTGGAGTTCGACCAGGGGGTCGCCCAGCAGTTGCGCTGCAACCTGGCCACCCTCAATGACCAGCGTGGCCGGGTGATCCAGGGAGATGCCTTGCTGCAGCTGGCGCAGCCGGCCCCCGAGCGGTTCGACCTGGTTTTCCTCGACCCCCCCTTTCGACGCCAGATGCTGGCCCGCTGCTGCGAGCTGCTGGAAGCCAACGGATGGCTGGCGGAGGAGGCCCGCATCTATGTAGAGTGCGAAAAAGAGCTGAGCCTGGAGTCCCTGCCCTCCAACTGGACCCTCTACCGTGAAAAGAGTGCCGGCCAGGTGAGCTACCGCCTGTTCCAGCGACAGCCCTAGAGCTCCCCCCCTATCGGGGCGAAAAACTCCTCCTCCATAGGGCGAAACTGCTCACGGGCAAACTCCGTCAAAAACACCCTCTCCAGCGCCATGATCTGGTAGATGCCCCGCCGGATCATGTCGGAGGTGAGGGTCGGATCCCCCTCCTCCTGTACCACGGTTCGCAAAAAGCCCACCCAGGAGGTCATGATAATCCAGCTGTTGTAGGCCAGCGCCTCCACCTCCTCGGGGGAGGCCTTGAGATATCCGGCCTCCACCAGCCCCTGATAGATCGCCCTGCCCTGCACCAGGCAGTGCTGGGCCAGCGCCCGGTAGCCTGCACGTAGCTGCGGATCGCAATCGAGAAGGTGTTCGAGGTCGCGGTGGAAAAAGCGGAAGCGCCAGATCCCCTCAAAGATGTTTTCCAGGTAGCCCCGCTTATCCTCCAGGGTCAGGGGACGGCCCTCGGGTAACTTCAGGATCTGCTTGATCTCAGCCTCGTAACCGAGGTACAGCTCGTAGATGATCTGCTGCTTGTTACGAAAATGGTAATAGAGGTTACCCGGCGAGATGCCCAGGTCCGCCGCGATATGGTTGGTGGTTACGTTACGCTCCCCTACCTCGTTAAAGAGTTCCAGGCTGGCATGGAGGATACGATCACGGGTTTTTAGCTTGGCCACCGGCAGTTCACCTGTTAGGTTCTGTTTGACACTTTAGAGCAATTACTCTAGATTGACCAGACTAATATCTGACCAACCATAACACCGAGGAGCGGTCACACCGCTTCCAACCTGACCCAGATCGCGGAGACACCCCATGGCCACCGAATTAAAACAGATCGGCGAACAACAGCAACAGATGGAGCGCATGCAAGCGCTGTTCAAACGTCAGCAGCAGGCGTTCCGTGAGGCTCCCATGCCCTCCGCGGATAAGCGCATCGCGGACCTGAAAAAGCTGAAGCAGATGATCCTCGACCACCAGCAGACGCTGATTGAAGCCATCAACGAGGATTTTGGCGGCCGCTCCAGCGACGAATCCCTGCTGGCGGAGATCATGCCCAGCATTCAGGGCGTCAATTACGCCATCAAACACCTCAAGCGCTGGATGAAACCCAGTAAGCGCCACGTCGGTGCCCACCTGGCGCCGGCCAAGGCCCAGGTGGTCTACCAGCCTCTGGGGGTGGTGGGCATTGTAGTGCCCTGGAACTACCCCCTGTTCCTGGCGGTCGGCCCCCTGACCACGGCCCTGGCAGCGGGTAATCGCGCCATGGTTAAAATGTCCGAGTACACCCCTGCCACCGCGCAGCTGTTCGCCCGGCTGGTGGAGGCGGCCTTCAGCGAAGAGGAGGTGGCAGTGATCAATGGCGAAGCCGAGGTAGGAGCCCGCTTCAGCGAGCTGCCCTTCGACCATCTGCTGTTTACCGGCTCCACCAGCGTCGGCCGCCACGTCATGCGCGCCGCCGCCGACAACCTCACTCCCGTGACCCTCGAGCTGGGCGGTAAATCCCCCGCTATCGTGGGTCCGGATGTCCCTCTGGCCGATGCTGCCGAGCGCATCTGCTTCGGCAAATCCTTCAACGCAGGCCAGACCTGCGTCGCCCCTGACTATGTACTGGTGCCGAAGGAGAAGGAGGAGGCCTTCGTTGAAGCCTATCGTACCGCCTTCACTCGCATGTTCCCCAGTCTCAAGGGCAATCCCGACTACACCCATGTGATCAACCAGCGCCAGCACTCCCGTCTTAACGCCTGGCTGCAGGATGCGGTCGAGAAGGGGGCGCGGGTCACCTCCCTGGGAGACGACGGCGATGAAGCCAGCCGCTGCATGCCACTGCAGATTGTGCAGGCAGCCACCGACGAAATGACCCTGATGCAGGATGAGATCTTCGGCCCCATTCTGCCCATTGTCCCTTACGACACCCTTGAGCAGGCGCTGGATTATGTGAAGGATCGCCCCCGCCCCCTGGCCCTCTATTACTTCAGCTATGACAAGCAGAGCCAACAGTTTGTGATGGAAAACACCCACTCCGGCGGTGCCTGCATCAATGAGACCCTGTTCCATGTGGCGGTGGATGATATGCCTTTCGGCGGTATCGGCCCCTCCGGCATGGGTCACTACCATGGCAAAGAGGGTTTCCAGACCCTTTCCAAGGCCAAGGGGGTGTTTATCAAGCAGAAGTTCAACGCCGCGCGCATGATCTTCCCCCCCTACAACAAGCCGATTAACCGACTGCTTTATAAGCTCTTTATTCGATAGGGAGGGTACTCCATGACCCCCTTTATGCGCGATGGGCAAGCCACCGACCCGAGTCGCCGCCGGCTTTTGCGCAGCGGTCTGCTCGGTACCCTGCTGCTGGCCGGATCGGGCACCCTGGCCAGTCTCGGGGGCTGCTCCCGACAACCTCCGGCCGCCACAGGGTTGCAACGATTGAGGGCCGAGGACCAGGCTTTTTTTGCGGCACTCTACCCAGTGGTGCTGGGCAGCAGCCTCGCCCCGGAATCCGCCCGGCGCGACCGCCAGCTGGCGGAGGCAATCACCTCGCTGGACCGCTTTATTGCCCATATTTCACCGGCGCTGCAGGAACAGCTGACGCAACTGCTGGACCTTCTGCACAGCAGTGCCACTCGGGGCCTGCTGACCGGCGTCTGGGGGGGCTGGTCGTCGGCCAGTGATGAACAGCTTAACGCCTTCCTGCTGCGCTGGCGGGACAGCTCACTGGCCACCTTGCGCATGGGCTACAGCCAGTTGATGCAGCTGATGGTGATGGCCTGGTATCTGGTGCCCGACAGTTGGCCCGCCGTGGGCTACCCCGGCCCACCCTACCAGGACCAGCTGATCACCTCACCGAACCACTACTAACCGAACTACCATACGCACAACCACTATTTACGGGAGATCGACCATGGCGATTGATGACCCTATCCGCCGCGGTATCGAGTCGGGCTGGAAGGTGCACAAGGGTGCCCTTTTTGAGCAGGACCACAGCTTTGAAACCGATGTGGTGATCATCGGCAGCGGAGCCGGAGGCGGGACCAGCGCCGAGATTCTGGCCAGGGCCGGGCTGCGGGTGCTGATCGTGGAGGAGGGGCTGCTGCGCTCCTCCAACGATTTCAACATGGATGAGCAGACCGCCTACGCCGACCTGTACCAGGAAGGCAGTGCAAGAACCACCAAGGATGGCGGCATCACCATCCTGCAGGGGCGAGCGGTGGGCGGCACCACCGTCGTCAACTGGACCTCCAGTTTTCGTACTCCAGCCCCGACCCTGGAGCACTGGCGCGACCACTACGGTATCGACGGCTTCGAGCCGGAGGCCATGGCCCCCTGGTTCGAGCGCATGGAGCAGCGGCTGGGTATCGAGCAGTGGGCGATGCCGCCCAATGAGAACAACGACCTGCTGCGCCGAGGCTGCGAAGCACTGAATTACAGCAGCGCGATCATCCCGCGTAATGTGCGTGGCTGCTGGAATCTCGGCTATTGTGGTACCGGCTGTCCCACCAACGCCAAGCAGTCGATGCTGGTAACCACCATACCCGCGGCCCTTGAGCAGGGAGCGGAACTGCTTTACCTGGCACGGGCACAATACCTGCGCTGGGAGGGAGAGCGGGTCACCGAGCTGGTCTGCTCGGCGATGGACAGTCGCTGCGCCAAGCCCACTGGCGTCACCCTGCGCATTCGGGCCCGCCACTTCCTGCTCGCCGCCGGCGCCATCGGCAGCCCCGCGTTACTGATCCGCTCCAATGTTCCCAATCCCAGTAGCCTGCTCGGCAGGCGCACCTTCCTGCACCCGGTCTCCTTCAGCTATGCGCAGATGCCCGACCCGGTGGAGGGCTATTACGGCGCTCCCCAATCGGTCTATTCGGACCACTTCCAGTGGGATCAAGGCGTCACCGGCCCCCTCTCCTACAAGCTCGAAGTGCCTCCCCTGCAACCGGCACTAACCGCGGCCCTGTTCAAAACCACCGGCGACTCGCTGCACCAGGTGATGGAGGCCCTGCCCAATACCCATGTAATGCTGGCACTGATGCGGGACGGCTTTCACCCTCTCAGCCAGGGGGGTAACGTGCAGTTGCGCAACGATGGCACACCGGTGCTCGACTACCCCCTCACCGACTACCTGTGGGACGGCCTCAGGCGCTCACTCCACAGCATGGCGGAGATCCAGTTTGCCGCCGGCGCCCAGCGGGTGCGCCCCAGTCATCAGGACAGCCAGTACTTCGACTCACTCAGCAAGGTACGCGAGCAGATTGACCGCCTGCCCATGCAGGCCTATCGCATGATGGTGGGTAGTGCCCATGTGATGGGGGGCTGCATGATGGGGCGGGATCCCAATAACTCCGTTATCGACTCACTGGGGCGTCACCACCAACTGGAAAACCTCAGTGTTTTTGATGGCTCTGCCTTCCCCACCAGCATCGGTGCCAACCCTCAGCTCTCCATCTACGGGCTGGCTTGCAAACAGGCCACCGCCCTGGCCAAACAGCTGGGCGACCGCCCGCCGGGCTGAGCCCCGGCGAGTTCAAGGGGTATGGAGTTTGTACCGGAGCGGTGTTTGGGCTACCATCCCCATCCTTTGAACCCTATTCGGGCTAACCCTATACGGAACCTGCTGATACGATGAATACCGTCATTTATCCCGGTACCTTCGATCCGATCACCTACGGCCACGGCGATCTGGTTAACCGCGCTGCTCGCCTGTTTGATAAGGTGGTAATCGCGGTAGCAGACAATCCCAAGAAAAAGCCCCTGTTTGATCTGGAGACTCGCATCCAGCTCGCAGAATCGGTGACCTCACACCTGAGCAATGTAGAAGTGATCGGCTTCAATAACCTGCTGGCCGAATTCGTCACCCAGCGCAACGCCAACGTCATCCTGCGGGGGCTGCGGGCGGTATCCGACTTCGAGTACGAGTTCCAGCTGGCCAATATGAACCGGGTACTGGCCCCTTCGGTGGAGAGCCTGTTTCTGACCCCCTCCGAAAAGTTTTCCTATATCTCCTCAACACTGGTACGGGAGATCGCTTCCCTTGGCGGAGACGTATCCAAGTTTGTTCACCCGGTCGTGGAAACCGCCCTCAAGGAACGCTTTCATGGCGCCACTGCCTAACTATTTATAAAGTCGCCGATAAGGCGCAGGAAAAACGAAGAGAAGCTTTTATGGCCCTGATGATTACCGACGAATGCATCAACTGCGATGTGTGCGAGCCCGAATGCCCCAACAGTGCAATCTCTCCCGGGGAGGAGATCTACGAGATCGACCCCAACCTCTGCACCGAGTGCGTGGGTCACTACGACGAGCCCCAGTGTGTACTGGTATGCCCGGTAGACTGCATCCCCAAAGATCCCGACCACGAGGAGACCCAGGAGGAACTGCAGGAGAAATACAACATCATCACCAGCGCTTGAGCGGGTTGCGGTGGAGGTGAAGCCATCACTTCACCCCATCGCACAGGACCCTCAAAACTCCCGTTCGGTGCATCCCAGGCAGCGCCTGAAAGTGGCATCGAAGGGGCCCACCACCAGACTGTCGGCCGCTTCACCCACATTGCCTCCGAGCGCCGAGAACGGCAGGGTCAGCACAAAGGCGGCTGAGCCCAGCACCAGCAGGCCAAACGACACCGGACGTACCACCACTTCAGCGGCCATTCGATAGGCTTTCAAGTCTTTTTCATTCGCGGCCCGGTCATCAACCGCAGCCCTGGCAGGCATTGCCAGTACGGTGGTGGTCAGCAGGACGGTCATCCACGCCACTGCCTTTGATCTTAAACCTCGCATCTCCGTTCCCTCCAGCTGTCCGTCTTACCGGGGTTGCCCGGTCGAGTACTAACTATAACAAAGTTCTACAACAATGCTCGTTAACACCCGGTCAGCGTTCGCTTTTGTGAGCTGGTGGGTGCTTCCTCCTCCCCCCGCCAGGCCCGCTCCGGGTAGCGTGGGGGAAACTGGTTATAAAAACGCAGCTGCCGCTCCAGCTCCTGCCTATAGGTCTGTGCCGGCATCCTCGCCTCGCCCACCACAATGCGTTTGCGCTCAAAATCCAGCGCTACTGGCAGAATAGGAACCTGGGCCCCACGGGCAATGTGGTAAAAACCCGCCTTCCACCCCCGAGTCAAGGAGCGCGTCCCTTCCGGGGATAGTCCCAGCACAAAGTGGGAATGCCGATCGAACGCCTCCACCGCCTGCTCTACCACCCCGTGGGATCGATGGCGTTTGATGGCAATCCCTCCCCAGGCCCTGAACAGGCGACCCATCAAAGGCCATTTAAACAGGCTGTGCTTGCCAAACCAGCGAGCCCGCAGGCGCATTACCAGCTTGGCAGCGATCAGAATCACAAAGTCCCAGTTGGAGGTGTGGTAGCCCACCACCGCCACGTATTTGGGCAGGGTTGGAAGTTCGCCGTCAATTCGCCAACCGAGGGTTTTAAGGACGGTATTGCCAGCCCACTCGGCGAAGGGGCTGCGGGGGTAATAGTTACTGCTCATCGACTGTTACCTGAATCGTCACGGGGCTCCTGGGCCCCCTTTATTAGGGTTTATTGTTGTTAGGGGTGCTGCCGCACTAACGTTGGCAGTACCGACAGTATACGGTGCTGCGCTGGGCCAGCTGAACACCCACCAGCGCCTCACCACAGCGGGTACAGGGTTGCCCCCCGCGCCCGTAAACATGGAGTTGCTGGCTGAAATAGCCTGGCTTGCCATCCCCGCCAACGAAATCCCTGAGGGTGGTACCCCCCTGCTCGATCGCCGACGCCAACACCTCCCTTACCGCGGTAGCCAGTAACCGCATGCGCTGGCGGGAGACCCGGCCGGCTGCTCGTCGGGGGTCGATACCCGCCTGAAACAGCGCCTCGTTAGCGTAAATATTGCCTACGCCGACCACCACGTGGCTATCCATCAGCCAGCTTTTTATGGGGCTGCGCCGACCGCGGCTGCGTCTGTAGAGGTAGTCCCCATCGAACTCCGACCCCAGGGGCTCCGGCCCAAGGGAGGCCAGTAACCGGTGTTGACTGGCTGGCGACTCAGTCCACACCATGGCGCCGAAACGGCGAGGGTCACAAAAACGGATGCGGTGGCCGTCTTTCAGGCAGATATCCACGTGGTCGTGCTTACCGGGGGGTGTATCCCGCATCAATACCCGCAGGCTACCCGACATCCCCAGGTGGATCAGCAGGGTCCCCTCGGCAAACTGGACCAGCAGGTATTTGCCCCGACGCTCCACCCGCTCTACCCTTTGCCCCTGGATGCGACCAGCAATGGCCGCCTCTACCGGCCAGCGAAGGCGTGGCTCACGCACCTCGAACGCCTCCACCTCTGCCCCCTCCAGATAGGGGGCAATGCCGCGACGGGTGGTTTCAACTTCGGGTAATTCGGGCATCCGGCGACTCCTGTGTAATGGCCCCAGCGTACCAAATCCAGGGCCGGAGTCACCAGCGCTTAGCGCCGCTCAGGCAGCGTCATGTAGCGTGCTGAGTCACCCCGACGGGCCGCCCGATCCTTCAGCTCCATGCGCGCCAGGCTGCGCAGGTGAACCTCATCGGGACCATCCGCAAACTGCAACATACGACCGCCCGACCAGATATTGGCCAGAGGCGTGTCCGGGCTCAACCCCATAGCCCCGAAGGCCTGTATCGCCCGATTGGCGACCTGTGTCAGCATGCGCCCCGCCGCCACCTTGATCATACCGATCTCCTTGCGAGCCGCCTTGGCCCCCACCTCATCCATCATCCAGGCAGCACGCAACACAAGCAGGCGAGTCTGGTCGATCTCCATACGCGAGAGCGCAATCCACTCGGCCACCGTTCCGTGCTCGTGCAGGTAGCGACCAAAGGCCTTGCGCTCTTGCACCCGATCGCTCATCAGCTCCAGGGCCAACTCTGCCATGCCGATGGTGCGCATGCAGTGATGAATGCGGCCAGGGCCGAGGCGAGCCTGGGCAAGGGCAAAACCGCTCCCCTCACTACCCAGCAAGTTGCTTACCGGCACCCGCACATTGCGGAACAGGATTTCACAATGCCCCTCAGGCGAGTGGTGATTCATCACCGTGATGTTACGTTCAATCTCGACGCCGTCGGTATCGATCGGCACCAGCACCATGCTCTGGCGCTGGTGCACCTCTGCCTCGGGGTTAGTCTGCCCCATGACGATCAGCAGTTTGCAGTTGGGGTGTGCCGCACCGGTGATAAACCACTTGCGACCGTTAATCACATAATGGTCGCCATCGCGCTGGATCAGGGTCTGGATATTGGTCGCGTCCGAGGAGGCTACATCCGGCTCGGTCATGGCAAACGCGGAACGGATACTCCCCTCCATCAGGGGCTTCAACCAGGACTCCCGCTGCTCCTCATTGGCAAACATATGGAGCAGCTCCATGTTGCCGGTGTCGGGAGCATTACAGTTGAACACTTCGGAAGACCAGGGGACACGCCCCATAATCTCAGCCAGGGGGGCGTACTCCAGGTTGCTCAACCGAGTCCCTGGCTCATCCTCCCGCAGCCCGGGCAGAAACAGATTCCACAACCCCTCGCTACGAGCCAGCGCCTTGAGATCCTCCATAAAACTGGGCGGATAGATACCCTGCTGCTCAACCTCTTCGTGCCACTGGCCAATCCGGGGCACAACGTGGTCATCCATAAAGTTCTGCAAGCGGGCTTTTAACTGCTCGGTCTGCTCGTTAAATTTGAAATACATATCGCCCTCCGGCACAGGTCATCAGTGATGAGCAAATTGTACCGGCTGTCTACGGGCGGGGGCATGGGGTTAGGAAAATAACCCCTCATTCACAAAGCCTATAGGAGCCCCTCCTTCCGCTATGAACCTATTGGCACTCCCCCAGTTGGTAAGCCAGCACCTGGGTGTCGCTGCACGCCCCACAGGAGTTGCTGTAGCTCTTTTCGGTACCATCCTTGCGCAGCCCGCAGACCGGGTTGTAGTCCATGGTGCAGATCTGGAATACGGACCGGTCCTCGGGGCATGTCAGCATATCCTCTGTCACCGTGGGCCCCATGCAACCTGCCAATACAGGCATTATCGTGACCATTACTACCCCTAAAGAACGCATCATACTCACCTTTCTGTTTGTCTCACCCCATCATAGCGGGCACTTATTTCGACCGCCATTAACAGCCTCTCAGAAATCCGGCGCGCTTAACAAAACCTTCATCTCTCTCACCTAAGATGGATTTCAAACCCACCAGGAGCTCGCTATGACACAGGCTAAACCGACCCCTGCGTTTGCCATCACGCCTCTGTCCCTTCCCCAGAATGTCACTTACATGGCGCTGATCGGCGATCAGGGAAACGAGCTTCCGATCACCCAACGTATGATCGAGCAGGCCTGCACCTCCATCAGCCCCCCCTCCCCCGCTCTTCCTCCCATTAAAATCTGCCGGGCAAACCGGCTCTGCGTCTATACTGGGTTTGATCGCGCCATCAGTTAGCAGAAGATTTCTGGCACTTATCTTGCTATAATTGCGCCCCTTTTTCACTCAGGCCAAGCGGCCCGCCTCCTGTACCGCTCTGCCACCACGCGAGTTCCCCATCTATGTCTGCTGACCACGCCACCGATTTTGCCTCTTTCGGGCTTGCCCCCGCCGTCTTGCAAGCCGTGCAAAAGGTAGGCTATGAAACGCCCTCCCCCATTCAGGCCCAAAGCATCCCCTTTCTGCTCGAGGGTCACGACCTGCTGGGCCAGGCCCAGACCGGTACCGGTAAAACCGCAGCCTTTGCCCTACCGCTTCTTTCACGCATTGATGTGAACCTGCAGAGCCCTCAGTTGTTGGTTCTGGCGCCTACCCGCGAACTGGCGATTCAGGTGGCCGAGGCCTTCCAGACCTATGCCCGCTTTCTGCCTAACTTCCATGTCCTGCCCATCTATGGCGGCCAGGCCTACGACCAACAGCTTAAGCACCTCAAGCGCGGTGTACAGGTGGTGGTGGGTACCCCCGGTCGTGTCATGGACCATATCCGCCGCGGCACCCTGAAACTCGACGGTCTCACGTCGCTGGTACTGGATGAAGCCGACGAGATGCTGCGCATGGGCTTTATCGATGATATCGAGTGGATTCTTGAGCACACCCCCTCCAGCCGGCAAACCGCGCTTTTCTCCGCCACCATGCCGGCCCAGATTAAGCGGGTCGCCCAGCGTCACCTGCGCGACCCCAAGGAAGTTAGTATCCAGGAGGCCACCACTACCGCAAAAACCATCCGCCAGCGCTACTGGCAGGTGAGCGGGCTGCACAAGCTGGATGCCCTCACCCGTATCCTGGAGGTGGAGCCCTTTGAGGCGGTGCTGGTTTTTGTGCGCACCAAAACCTCCACCGTTGATCTGGCCGAAAAGCTCTCGGCTCGCGGCTATGCTTGCGAGGCGCTCAACGGCGACATCCCGCAAAACCAGCGTGAGCGTACCGTTGACCGCCTCAAAAAGGGGGCACTCGATATCCTTATCGCCACCGATGTAGTGGCACGCGGGCTCGATGTCGAGCGCATCAGTCACGTGGTGAACTTCGACATCCCCTACGATGTCGAGTCCTATGTGCACCGCATCGGTCGAACCGGTCGCGCCGGTCGCAAGGGTGAGGCGCTGCTGTTTGTTGCCCCCCGCGAACGCCGTATGCTGAAAACCATTGAGCGGGTCACCCGCCAGCCCATCGCCCCGATGGAGATCCCCTCGGCGGTTGATATCAACCAGCACCGCATCAGCCGCTTTAAGCAGCAGATACTCGATACCCTCGAGAACCAAAACATCGATCTCTATCACCGCATGGTGGCAGAACTCAGCGAGGACCAGGAGATCGACCCCCTGGCGATCGCTGCAGCCCTCGCCAGCCTCACCCAGAAGGGCAAGCCCTTCCTGCTTAATGAGAACGAGCCAAAACCCCGCAAAGAGTCGGTGAGAGTGGTTGATGCCGCCCCTGCAAAGCGCCCGGAACGGGCCAAACGGAACGACGAGCGCAAGAAACCCAAGTCCACCTCTGACCGGCCGCTGCCCCTCAAGGACCACCCCGAGGTAGTGATGGAGCGTTTCAAGGTGGATGTGGGCTACGAGCATGGCGTAAAGCCCGGCAACCTGGTGGGTGCCATCGCCAACGAGGCCGAGATCGACAGTCAGTTTATTGGCCATATCGAGATCTTCGACGACTTCAGCACGGTCGACCTGCCGGAGGGTATGCCTAAAGAGACCTTTGAGGCGCTGCGCCGTACTTGGGTCTGCCAGCAGAAGCTCAACATCCGTCGCCTGGGAGCCAGCACCGAGACTAGCTCAGCGGCCCCTGCAAAGCGGCCGGCCAAAGCCGCCAAGCCTAAAGCCAAAAAACCGCGCTAACCAGAGCCAAAGGGCGCCAATCCGGCGCCCAGGAACCTCTCCTCATGGGCCGTGGCCTTGCTAGCCCCTTGCCACCCACGCTAGCATGGATGGTCACCCGCGGCTGCTTTTGCGTTCCTTATCGGTGCGTACAGCCACCGGTTCCCCGGCCTCTGAACCACTGCCCCTAATCCTGCCATGACCACTCCATTCTCAGCCAACTGGATCCAGCGCCTCCCTCCCTCCCTTCGCCACGTCATCCACGAGCGCATGAGCCGCAAAACCTTCAATGACGGCGACTACATTTACCGACGCGGTGAGGTGGGGGATAACCAGTACCAGATCATCAGCGGCTCGGTACGCCTGCGGGCCGTCTCTGAGCGCGGCAAAGAGGCCACCTACGTCATCTATGGACCCGAGGACTGCTTTGGCTTTCTCTCCGTACTCGATAGGGGGCCTCGCCCCCATGACGCCATTGCCGTTGGCACCGTCGAGCTCCACCGGCTTGATTACGCCGACTTCGAGGCGCTACGTACCCTCTATCCCCTGATCGATCGCGTACTCTGTGAGCATCTGTGTCAACGCACCCGGGAGATGATCAGCCTGTATGAATCCGGTGCCTTCTTCCGCCTTCGGCGCCGGCTGGCGCACCAGATCCTTTTCCTGCAATCCTTCGCGGGGCGTCCCTCAAAGGAGGGCTACATTGAACTCGACCTGACCCAGGAGATGCTGGCCTCCTCGGTCTGCGCCACCCGCCAGGCGGTCAACAAACTGCTTAAGGAGTGGTCAGACGACGGCGTGCTCGACTATCACTACGGACATATCCGCATCATTGATCCGCACCAGTTGCATATGCTCGCCCAACAGGATGAACCGGAGTAACTCACCAAAGCCGTTGGCCTGCGCCACACTGTCATCTACATGGCAGACTTTCCGGCGCTAACCCCCTACCCTGTAGGCTACAGTTATCGCTCAGTTTTGAGCCGGAGCTGAGATCCTTCCACCGATCAATAACAAAAAGGGCGCCTATGGAAACCATTCTTCAGGATCTTCATGCCATCGTCGGCGACGCGGGCTTACTGCTCGGTGCAGACGTTGCCCAACGACCTGCCATGTCCCTGGGTAAGGGAAGCTGCGAAGCCCGGGCGATTGTCCGTCCCGCCACCCCCGAAGAGTTGTCGCAGGTGATGGCGCTGTGCCACCGCAACGACCAGCCCGTCGTGCCCTGGGGAGGCCTCACCGGCCTGGTCAACGGTGCCACGGCCCAACCCCACGAGATTGCCATCTCCCTCGAGCGCATGACCGCTATTGAGGAGTTCGACGAGCAGGCCGGTATCCTCGTTGTTCAGGCCGGCGCCCCCATGCAAAAAGTGCAGGAGGCCGCGGCCGACAAGGGGTGGCTCTTTGCCCTGGATCTGGGTGCCCGCGGCACCGCCACCATTGGCGGCAATATCGCCACCAATGCCGGGGGCAACAGCGTGCTTCGCTACGGCATGATGCGCCAACAGGTGCTTGGCCTGGAGGCGGTACTGGCGGACGGTACCCTGCTCTCCTCCATGAACCAAATGCTGAAAAATAACGCCGGCTATGACCTCAAACATCTGTTCATTGGTACCGAGGGAACCCTGGGCATCGTCACCCGTGCCGTGTTAAGGCTGCACCCCCTTCCCCGCTCGCGCAACACGGCCTTTGTAGGCGTCGAAAGCTTTGCCCAGCTCTCGATCCTGCTGCGCGAGCTCAGTGCCAGCCTCAGTGGCCAGCTCAGCTCCTTCGAGGTGATGTGGGGTAACTTCTACCGCCTGATGACCGAGCAGACCGGTAAGCACCCGGTGATCATGCCTACCGACCTCCCCTACTACGTATTGATCGAAGCCACAGGTAACAGTGCCGATGAAGACGCACAGCGCTTCGAACAGATCCTTGGTGAGGCGCTGGAGTCAGGCACCCTACTTGACGCCGTTATCGCCCAGTCCGAAACCCAGGCCGATAATCTCTGGGCCATGCGCGATGACATCGAAACCCTTGTTCAGGCGATGAGCCCCTTGATCGCCTTCGATGTCAGCCTGCCCATCAAAGCCATGGAGCAGTACGTGCAAGAGGTTGAGACCACACTTCTCTCACGCTGGCCCGAGGCGCGCCTGCTGGTGTTCGGGCACATGGGCGATGGAAACCTGCACCTGATCATCACCACCGGTGCCGACACCGACGCCAACCGCCACGCGGTGGAAACCCTGGTCTACGAAAAGCTGGTGCCCCTCGCCGGCTCCGTATCGGCGGAGCATGGCATAGGCCTCGAAAAACGCCAATTCCTACCCTGCTCCCGCAGCGATGTGGAGATAGCGCTGATGAAAACCCTCAAGCAGGCCCTGGACCCCAAAAACCTGCTTAACCCTGGCAAGGTGATCTAGCACCCCTCAGGGATAAAAAAAAACACCGGCTCATGGCCGGTGTTTTTTTAGGGGCCTGCCGGCTATTCCCCGGCGTTGCTGGCCATGGTCCGCTGGCGTTTCTCGCTGCGGTGAGCCATATACCAGGCGATAAAGGCAACGATGGATACCGTCAGGATAATCAAGGTGGCCAACGCGTTGATCTTGGGCGTTACCCCTAGCCGCACCGAGGAGAACACCACCATCGGCAAGGTGGTCGAGCCCGGACCGGAGACAAAGCTGGCGATCACCAGGTCATCCAGTGATAGGGTAAAGGCCAGCAGCCAACCTGCCACAAGAGCCGGCGCGATGATGGGGATAGTGATCAGGAAAAAGGTTTTCAGCGGGGTGGCCCCCAGATCCATGGCCGCCTCCTCCACCGAAATATCCATCTCCCGCAATCGGGAGGAGACCACCACCGCCACATAGGCCATGCAGAAGGTGGTGTGGGCAATCCAGATGGTGAGGAACCCCCGGTCTGCCGGCCACCCGATCATCTGCGCCATGGCCACAAACAGCAGCAACAGGGAGAGACCGGTAATGACATCGGGCATAACCAGCGGCGCGGTCATCATGCTGGAGAAGGCGGTTTTACCCGGGAAGCGGCGAAAGCGCACCATCACAAAGGCGGCGATGGTACCCAGTATCACCGCCATGCAGGCGGAGCCAAAGGCGATACGCAAGCTCATCCAGACCGCCGACATCAGCTGCGGATCCTCGAACAGCTCGCCATACCACTTGGTGCTGAAACCGGCCCATACCGTCACCAGGCGCGACTCATTAAAGGAGTAGATCACCAGGATCAGCATCGGCAGGTAAAGGAAGACCAGCCCACACCAGAGCATCACACTGGAGAAGGATAACTTTCTCATGCGGCACCCTCCATCTCTTTAGACTGGTAGTGATGGAACCAGGCGATCGGCACACTCAGCAGCGCCAGCATCACAATCGCCAGGGCAGCGGCAATCGGCCAGTCGCGGTTGTTGAAGAACTCCTGCCAGAGCACCTTTCCGATCATCAGGGTTTCCGGGCCGCCCAACAACTCAGGGATAACAAACTCACCCACCACCGGGATAAACACCAGCATGGAGCCGGCGATAATACCCGCCTTGGAGAGGGGCAGGGTGATGGTCAGGAAGGTCTTCCAGGGGCGCGCACCCAGATCGGAGGAGGCCTCGAGCAGGCTGCCATCCAGTTTCACCAGGTTGGCGTACAGCGGCAGCACCATAAAGGGCAGGTAGGCGTACACAATACCCACGTAAACCGCAAAGTTGGTATTGAGCATGATGATCGGATCATCAATGACTCCCAACCCCATCAGCAGGTTGTTGATCAGGCCGTTATTTTTGAGGATACCGATCCAGGCGTAGATACGGATCAGGAAGCTGGTCCAGGAGGGGAGCAACACCAGCAACAGCAGTACGGTCTTCAACTTGTCGTCCGCACGGGCCATGGCGTAGGCCATGGGGTACCCCAGCAGCAGGCATAACAGGGTGGAGATGAAGGCGATCTGCACCGAGCCCCAGTAAGCGGCGATATAGAGATCATCGCCGGTCAGGAACAGGTAATTGCCCAGATTAAGGACAACGGTCAGGGTTTCATCCACATAGCGGAAAACATCGCTATAGGGCGGAATGGCGATCTGCGCTTCCGAGAAGCTGATCTTGGCAACCAGTGCAAAGGGCACCATGAAAAACAGCGCCAGCCAGGTATAGGGTATGCCAATAACCAGCGTGCGCCCGCCGGGTATGTATTTCTTGATTCTCATGAGGTCAGCACCACGCAGCTTTCAGGTCCCCAGCTGATAAACACCTTGTCGTTCCAGGTTGGCCGTCCCATCTTGCGCTCTACGTTGGAGAAGGTGGACTGCACAACTTTTCCAGAGGCCAGCTTGATGTAATAAACCGAGTGGCCACCCAGGTAGGCGATATCATTGACCACGCCCTCGCTCCAGTTGGTCTCATGCTCGGGCTGCTCGCGGGTGATCTCGATCTTTTCCGGGCGAATGGCCACATAGACTCGGAGGTTATCTTCAGGGGTGGTGATACCGTGGTTAATGTAGATCTGTTGTGGCATATCGTCGGGCTGGACGGTGACGTATCCCGCCTCATCCTCGAGGATATTGCCATCGAAAATATTGACCGATCCGATAAATTCGGCGGTCATGCGTGAGTTGGGGGTTTCATAAATATCGACCGGTGATCCCACCTGTACGATCTCCCCCAGGTCCATGATCCCGATGCGGTCGGCCATGGTCATGGCCTCTTCCTGGTCGTGGGTTACCATCACACAGGTCACACCCACCTCTTCCAGGATCTCGACTACCTCCAGCTGCATCCGGGTTCTGAGTTTTTTGTCCAGGGCACCCATGGGTTCATCCAGCAGCAGGAGCTTGGGTCGCTTCGCCAGGCTGCGGGCCAGTGCCACTCGCTGACGCTGACCACCGGATAACTGGTGAGGCTTGCGACGCGCGTACTCGGACATATGAACCAGGGCCAGTAGCTCATCAACCCGCTGCTTGATCTGAGCTTTAGGAATTCGATCCTGCTTGAGGCCAAAGGCAATGTTGTCGGCCACACTCATGTGGGGAAACAGGGCGTAGGACTGAAACATCATGTTGATCGGGCGCTCGTAAGGCGGAAGGTCGGTAATATCCTCCCCGTCCAAGAAAACTCGACCCGCGGTAGGCTTTTCAAAACCAGCCAGCATTCTCAACAGCGTTGATTTGCCTGAGCCAGAGCCCCCCAAAAGTGCAAAAATTTCACCTTCTTTGATCGTCAAAGAGACATCATCAACGGCTTTCGTCTCGTCAAACTGCTTGGTGATCTTCTCAATCGATAACAGCGTTGGTTTTTCTTTTTGTTGTGTGTCCTGAATGCTATTACTCGCTTCAGAAGATTGTCCGGAAGAGTTTAACTCCGATGAAACTGCCATGATTCGGGATCTCCGACATTAGATAACAATTAAAGATTAAAAAGCCACAGCGAGGATTCGCTCGCTGTGGCCGGTCCGGTTACTGGCCGGATTTCACCTTGGTCCAGGCACGAGTCACGATACGATCGATCTTCTTGGGCAGAACCTTGAAGGGATAAAGGTTCTTGGCCGCCGCTGGAGTCGGGTAGATACCAGGGTTGGAGGTGACTTCCTCGTCAACCAGCTTGGTCGCTTCACGATTGCCGTTGGCATAGGCCACGTAGTTGGAGATACCCGCCATCACTTCAGGCTCCAGCAGGTAGTTCAGGAACTCGTACGCCTCGTCTGCGTTCTTGGCATCGGTTGGAATGGCCAGCATATCGAACCACATGCCAGCGCCCTCTTTAGGAATCACGTACTCAACGGTCACTCCGTTATCCGCTTCGGAGGCACGATCAGCAGCCTGCAGGACGTCTCCAGACCAACCCACGGCTACACAGATGTCGCCATTGGCCAGGTCAGAGATGTACTTGGAGGAGTGGAAATAGGTGATATAGGGACGCACGGAGAGCAGCAGCTCAGTCGCGGCATCGTAGTCAGCCTGGTTGGTGCTGTTGGGATCCTTGCCCAGGTACTTAAGCGCGGCAGGCAGCATCTCGGTGGGAGCGTCCAGTACGGCGACACCACAGGAGGCCAACTGCTTGACGTTTTCCGGCTTGAACAACAGGTCCCAGCTATCGACCGGGGCAGCATCGCCCAGTGCAGCCTTCACCTTGTCCGGATTGTATCCGATACCGGTGGTTCCCCACAGGTAGGGGATGGAGTACTTGTTACCTGGATCGTATACCTCCAGGTTCTTCATCATATCAGCATCCAGGTTGCCCCAGTTGCTCAGCTTGGCACGGTCCAGCGGCTGGAAGGCACCGGCCTGCGCCTGGCGTGCAAGGAAGGAAGCAGAGGGTACAACCACATCAAAACCTGAACCACCGGAGAGAAGCTTGGCCTCCAGCACCTCGTTGGAGTCGAATACGTCGTAGGTCACCTTGATACCGGTTTTTTGCTCGAAGTTGGCAATGGTGTCCTCTGCAATGTAATCGGACCAGTTGTAAACGTGGAGTACTCGCTCGGCAGCGATCGCCTGGCTGCCTGCGGCCAATGCGCAGGCAGTGGTGAGACTGATTACGCCGTTTTTAATCATATTCTTCATAGACTATTCCTGTTGCTGGTTATATTTATGCGAAGGCTAACTATTGCTAACACTACTCAACTCAGTCAATAGCTCAATCCAGTCTTTATTATTCATCGGTTCAGTCGGTTGTATGGTTAAAAATACCTCCCCCGTTTTCATGGATGGGGGTAGCAGGCTACCCCCTTTTTGATCGACGATCCGACCCATAACGGATCAGATGACACCCAGCTCTTTGGCAGTCAGATCGAGACAGTATCTCGCTTTCTCTACCAGCTCATCGATCTCCTCCTTGGTAATCACCAGCGGAGGAGAGATGATCATGGTATCGCCGGTTGCCCGCATCACCAGACCGTTGTTAAAGCAGAAGTCCCGGCACAGGGTACCGGTTGAACCCTTGTCATCAAAACGGGTGCGCGCCGCCTTGTCGTTGGTCAGCTCAAGGGCGCCCACCAGGCCTACACCACGCACTTCGCCCACCAGCGGGTGGTCCGCCAGCTCGCGCCAGCGCTTCTGCAGGTAGGGGCCGGTCTCCTCACGAACGCGGTCGACGATACCCTCATCCCGCAGGATGCGAATGTTGGCCGCGGCTACCGCTGCAGACACCGGGTGGCCGGAATAGGTGTAGCCATGGTTGAAGTCACCGCCCTCTTCGATCAGGGTTTCGGCAACCCGCTCTCCAACCACCACGCCGCCAATCGGCAGGTAGCCGGAAGAGAGCCCCTTGGCGATCGGCATCAGGTCGGGCTTGAGTCCGTAGTAGTCACTACCGAACCAATGCCCGGTACGTCCGAAGCCGCAGATGACCTCGTCGACCACCAGCAGGATATCGTACTTGTCGAGAATGCGCTTGATCTCGGGCCAGTAGGTTTCCGGTGGAACGATCACGCCACCAGCACCCTGGATCGGCTCGGCGATAAAGGCCGCGACCGAATCTTCACCCAGCTCGAGAATCTTCTCCTCCAGCGCCTGCGCCGCCTTGATACCAAACTCTTCGGGAGAGAGGTCTCCCCCCTCCTTGAACCAGTAAGGCTGGGCAATATGGACAATGCCGGGAATCGGCAGGTCACCCTGCTCATGCATATAACCCATGCCGCCCAGACTGGCACCCGCCACAGTTGAGCCGTGGTACGCATTGATGCGGCTGATAAAGGTTTTCTTGTTGGGTTTACCTTTGAGGTCCCAGTAGCGGCGCACCATGCGGAACACGGTATCGTTCGCCTCAGAACCCGAGCCACAGAAGAACACATGATTCATATGAGCCGGTGTCACTTCTGAGATCAGTTTGGCCAGGTCGATAGCGGGCGGATGGGTGGTTTTGAAAAAGGCATTGTAAAATGGCAGCTGTTGCATCTGCTCATAGGCAACCTCTGCCAGCTCCTTGCGCCCATAACCGATATTGACGCACCAAAGGCCAGCCATGGCATCCAGCATCTTGTTGCCGTTGCTATCCCACAGGTAGATTCCCTCTGCACGCTCAATCACGCGTGTCCCCTCTTCACCCAACTGTTTGAAGTCGGTAAAAGGATGCAAGTGATGCTCGCGATCCAGGGCCTGCAGTTGTGCGGTATCCAATGCTTTCATATCAATTGTCATAGTTCACCTAAAGTGTTCATTGGGCGCTTCATCACGCCGTCTCGTTATACGGTCAACAGCAGGTATTCTCGCTCCCAGGAGCTGATGACCCGTTTGAAGTTTTCATACTCCGCGCGCTTTACAGCGACATAAGCCCGGATGAACTTTTCACCCAGCATGGCTTTAATCTCCTCGCTGCTTTCCATTTTCTCCAACGCATGCTCAAGGTGAACCGGCATGTTTCGGTCGCGGATCTTGTAGGCACTACCGGAGGCAGGCTTGCTCGGCTGCAACCCCTCCATAATGCCCATGTATCCGCAGAGCAGCGTGGCGGCCAGCGCCAAATAGGGGTTAGCGTCGGCACCGGCAATGCGGTTTTCGATCCGCAGCGCCTCGGGGCCAGAGTCCGGTACGCGCAGGGCGACAGTACGGTTATCCTCTCCCCACTCCACGTTCACCGGCGCCGAGGTATCCGGCAGCAGGCGGCGGTAAGAGTTCACGTTGGGGGCAAACAGCGGCATGGTGAATGGAATATATTTCTGCAGGCCGGCAATGTAGTTCATAAAGAGTTCAGAGCGGGTACCGTCGGCATTGCTGAACAGGTTTTTGCCGGTCTTGGTGTCCATCAGGCTCTGGTGCACGTGCATGGAACTGCCCGGCTCGTCCTCCACCGGTTTCGCCATAAAGGTGGCCCGCACATCATGCTTCAGTGCGGCTTCACGCACCACACGCTTAAACAGGAACACCTGATCCGCCAGGTTAACCGGGTCTCCGTGCAGGAAGTTGATCTCCATCTGCGCGGTTCCCTCTTCATGGATCAGGGTATCCACATCCAGTCCCATCGCCTCGGCGTAGTCGTACACATCCTCAAACAGGGGATCGTATTCGTTGGCCGCATCGATGCTGAAGGACTGGCGACCACTCTCCTGGCGCCCCGAGCGCCCAACAGGTGGTTCCAACGGCAGGTCAGGGTCGTTGCAGGGCTTGGTCAGGTAAAACTCCAACTCCGGCGCCACCACCGGGCTCCAGCCCTTGGCTTCGTATAGAGCCATCACCTTTTTCAAGACATTGCGCGGGCACAACTCAATCGGGTTGCCCTGCTTGTCGTAGGTGTCGTGAATGATCTGAGCGGTCGGTTCCAGCGCCCAGGGCACCAGGAACATCGCGTTCTCGTCGGGGTGCAGGCGCATATCGATCTCGGCAGGATCGATCAGCTTGTAATAGAGATCATCGGCAACATAGTCACCGGTGACACTCTGCAGGGCGACCGACTCCGGCAGGCGAATGCCGCGCTCGCGCATAAACTTGTTGGCTGGCATGATCTTTCCGCGGGCAATACCGGTAAAGTCTGCAACCAGGCAC
This sequence comes from Aestuariirhabdus litorea, assembly GCF_003864255.1. Lineage (NCBI taxonomy): Bacteria > Pseudomonadati > Pseudomonadota > Gammaproteobacteria > Oceanospirillales > Aestuariirhabdaceae > Aestuariirhabdus > Aestuariirhabdus litorea. The sequence goes on along the minus strand of NZ_QWEZ01000002.1, from coordinate 520,032 downwards.
TCCACTTCCGTGATGCCGTTTTCTTTAAGCCAGTTCTCTATGGCTTCCATGATTAACCTCGATTGTTCTCTTGGGCCCTCCGGCGACAGGCGTCACCAAAGGCAGTAAATATGGCGTGATAAAAGGGATGCTCGGCCACTTTCCATTCCGGGTGCCACTGCACAGCCAAGCTGAATGCAGGAGCACCTTCGACAGAAAAGGCTTCCACCAATCCATCTTCTGCGCACGCCTCTACCCGCAGACCGTCGCCAAGACGGTCCACCCCCTGTGTATGCAATGAGTTCACCATCGCCGACTCTCCGTCCACCAGAGAGGCGAGCACGCCACCCGGTTGAATGGCCACCGGATGCGCAACCGCATACTGCTGGTCGATGGTCTGCTCTTTATCTTCGCGGTGCTCCTGGTAGCCGCCTACCTCGTGCAAGCGTTGATGCAAAGTGCCACCAAAGGCAACATTCATCTCCTGAAAGCCACGACAGATCGCCAGGATCGGTACGCCGCTGGCGATCGCTTCGCGAATCAGGGGCAAGGTGGTGGCATCCCGTCCAAGGTCGTATTCGGAGGGGTCAACACTGCTGTTCGCACCGTAAAGATGGGGCTGAACCATGGAGTAAGATCCCGTCAGCAGCAGACCGTCGAGCCTTGCCAGAGTAGCTTTGACATCCAGCCCCTCTCCCAGCGACGGGATGATCACCGGCAGAACGTCGGAACCCTGCACCACGCCCGCAATGTACTTGTGGCCCGCCACATGAAAAGGGTGAATGCCCAGCTGGCGAGTGCAGGCAGAGATACCCACCATAGGTTTACCGTGGCTTACTGCGTTGTTGCTGGACATACATCTACCCTGGCTTGCATAGTTATTGTTCGATTTTTCACACGATATCATTAAAAAAAATGCAACACAAAGATTCTTTCTGCGCCAAGGTCGAGCCTCTTGAAAAAATCGACCCGCGCTTCCATTTTGTGCATAAAAAGGGTTTATGGTTGCCAGTTTGGTGCATAAAATAGCGATCCAGCCCTTGACCTAAGCGCCCCTCGCTTGACTTTGATAGCGCCTTAGGATTCACTGAATTTCAAACATACATTGATAAATATATTTTACAAACAGGTAACCCGAATGCACTCTGCGGACTATAAGGAAGAGGGGGCGGATTTTTTAGCACAGCACCCCGAACTCACCACCATTGATCTGTTGATCCCTGACATGAACGGCGTCATCCGCGGTAAGCGCGTCGACCCCTCCGTGCTGGCCAAGGCCTATAGCAAAGGGATCTGCCTTCCAGAGTCGCTCTTCTCCCTCGATATCCGCGGTAACACCGTTGAGGAAACCGGTGTTGGCCTGGACACCGGTGACGCCGACAAGTATTGCTACCCCGTTCCCGGGACGTTGGCGTTGGTGCCCTGGCAGCGACGCCCGACCGCCCAAGTGCTGATGACCATGCACGAAGCAGACCGCACCCCTATTTTGATCAACCCCCGCCAGGTACTGGCCGGAGTGGTAGAGCGCTTCAAGGAGCTGGGGGTCAAGCCGGTGGTCGCCGTCGAGATGGAGTTCTATCTGCTGGACAAGGAATTCTCACCCGAGCTCACCCCGCAACCACCGCTCTCCCCGGTGTCGGGAAAGCGAGAGAACAACACCCAAGTCTACTCGATGGATGACCTGGATGACTATGCAGACTTCCTCGAAGATGTGATCCACAGCGCGCAACAACAGGGCATTCCTGCCGACACCATCATTGCCGAATACGCCCCGGGGCAATTCGAGGTCAACCTGCACCACGTGGACGACCCCATGGCCGCCTGCGACCACGGTATCCTGCTCAAGCGGGTGATCAAGAGCATCGCTACCAAGCACGGTTTCGAAGCCACCTTTATGGCCAAGCCCTATCCAGACCTTGCCGGTAACGGTATGCACATCCATGTCAGCGTACTCGATGCCCTGGGTGAGAACGCCTTTGCCAACGCCGACGGTAGCTTTACGCCGTTGATGATGCATGCCCTGGCGGGACTGCTGGAGCTGATGCCAGCCTCGATGGCGCTGTTCTGCCCCAACGTCAACAGCTACCGCCGCTTTTCGCCCGACTTCTACACCCCCAACACCCCCAGCTGGGGAGTGGATAACCGGACCACCGCGCTGCGGATTCCGGCCGGCGACCGCGCCGCCACTCGCATTGAGCACAGGGTCTCCGGCGCCGACGCCAACCCCTACCTGGTGATGGCCTCGATCCTGGCCGGCATCCACCATGGGGTGGTCAACCGCATGGAGTGCCCCCCGGTGCTGCGCGGCAACGCCTACAAGCAGCTCGAGCCGAGCCTGGCGGACAACCTGCGTGACGCACTACGCTTGCTGGAGGAGTCGGAGCCGCTGATCAGCTATCTCGGCAAGCACTTCCTGGACACCTACTGCATCTGTAAGGAGCACGAAATGGTGGAGTTCGAAAAGTCGATCTCCGACCTGGAGTACAAATGGTATCTGCGCACCGTTTAGGTGCAGCCCGGTCAGCAAGAACGCGGGGGAGAGCTCCCCCGCGATGACCGCAAGGCGGTCGCTATCTAGTCAATAAGACCAAACTGGTCCCGAAGAATCTCGATAATCTCCGCCTTGGGGTTGTCCGACATCACCAACGTCTGGCCGGTAATCTTCTCCGCAATATCCACGTAGGTCTTGGAGACCGCCATCAACACCGACTCCGGAAGCGCGTTGTCCTGTGCCAACGCCTGGCGCTCGGCCATGCGATCCTTGTTAAGCAGGATGTCCGGATCGGGGAAATGGTTCAGCAGCAGCTGACGGAAGCCCTCCTTGGAGTTCTCCACCACCTTGCCTTCGCGGTAGCTGGCGCCGTCCCAGATGCGGGAGGAGTCAGGGGTTCCCACCTCGTCCATGTAGATCAGTTTCTCCTGACCACTGGCATCGGTGACGTAACCGAACTCGAACTTGGTATCAACGAAGATCTGGTCAAGCTTCTCCAGCTCGGCACTGATCACATCGAAGCCCTCCTTCAGCAGTCGCTCGTAGTAATCGATATCCTCCTTGCGGCTGAAATTGAACGCCTCGAAGTTATCCTCGATATTCTGGCGGGTGATGTTGACGTCGTCCGCCTCGGGCACCCCGGGGATACCCTTGAGAATGCCCTTGGTGGAGGGGGTAATCAGCAATTCCGGCAGGCGCTGGTCCTTATCCAGCCCCTCGGCAATACGGATGCCGCAGAACTCGCGCTCGCCCTTGGAGTAAGCACGCCACATGGAGCCGGTAATGTACTGGCGACAGATCGCCTCAATCATCACCGGACGCGCCTTCTGTACAATCCATACGAAGGGGTGGGGAATCTCCAGGATATGGCTGTCGGCCAAGCCCTGTTCGCGGAACAGTTTGAACCAGTGGTTGGAGATCGCGTTAAGCGCGGCCCCCTTGCCCGGTACACCGTTCATCCCGCCCTCACCGTGCCAGATGCAGTCAAAGGCGGAGATACGATCGCTGATCACCATGATCGCCAGCGGTGCGTCACTGGCGACATCGTATCCACGCTCGCGGATCAGGCGTTGGCTATCGGCATCGGTCAGCCAGTAGACGGAGCGTACTTTGCCGCTGTGGACAGGGCTGTTGGTGCGGATGGGCAGATCATTATTCACTGCCAGTACTTTGTTGGCGAGGCTCATGGCGCGGTCCTGTAACAAGGGGTTATTGCTCAAAATTCCGGCGAAATACTACCCTTCGCCACGCCCCGAGTCCATGCTACGCGGCGAAAACCTGACTCTGGCTGGCGACCATGCGCGCCCGAGCGCGATGCTTCCCCGCGCCGCCCTGCTGCGTATCTTTCGCCGTGATTTTTTTTTACACTGACCCACCCAACCCAGGAGCGCAGCGTGATTCGACTTTCCCGGCAGCTGGTGCTGCTGCAAAACGAGAAGGAGCTTACCCAGGCGGGACTCAAGCCCGGACAGTGTGCCGAATTGGCCAGCTCCCACCAACAAAGCAGTGGCATCCGCTGGACATTCGAGCGAGCCTTCTGGGACGAATCGGCGGGCAAACTGACCCTGCTGTATCAGGATGCGGAGGACCCCAGTAACGAGGAGCGCTGCCTGACCCTGCGGCTTGAGCGCTCCGGCAAAGCCTACCGGGTCGCCGGTCACCATACCGCCCTGCCCTAAGCCCCTTATCGCGGAAACTCCTTGAGGCAGCAACGCCCGGAGGGGTTACGAATCTCGCAGGCGCAGCGCCCCTGTCCGGTCTGCTCCACCACAAAAGCCCGGCTGGCGCTTTCCCCGCACTGCGCGCGCTCGGCCATCACTCGCTCCAGATTAATATCAAAGCAGTAGCAAAGCATACGCTTGGGGTCTCTCGACTTTTGCCCCACCTCAAGCCGCAGCTGCTCTCGCGAATAGCCGCAACCATCCTCCCCCTGGTATACCCGGTCGCAGTCGGCGTTGGCACAAAAATAGTAGCCCTGTTCAACCAGCGCCTGGTTGAAGGGGGCCCGCAACAGATGCAGCAGGGTCCTTGCCTCCACCGCCTGTAACGCACCACCGCAAGCACTGCAGCGTATTGATGCGCGTTGCGGCGCTGGTTTTTTGCAACACTGGGTCATCTGCTCTCTCCTGCTCGGGGAGTCCATCATACCGTCCTCTGTCCCGGTTGGCATTCAGGGTGGGTGTAAGCGCGCCCGCCCTATGCGGTGCCCGAATAACAGAGGCGCGTAACCACGCCAGTATTTTCACCCTAAAAAGCCGACCCGATCCTGGGATGGAATCCGCCATTGCGGCTTTTCCACTGTTCACTCTCTTTTTATCCCTGGCCTACTCCACGGTGCCCGGCGACGACAACGACTACGTCACGCTCCCCTTCCCAGTCTGGTTTTCACTCAACGGCCCCGAGCCAATTTACAGCGCCGCTGGCACAGCGGATAATCACCCCACTGCGTCGCTCCGTGCGTTCTTTCCCCTGTGCTGTGTTGAGTCTGCCGATGCCCCCTTTGCGCACCCTGTTGTGTCTGTTCCTGTTCTCCCCCAGCCTGCTGCTCGCCGCGGACACCTTCAGCGCCGCCAAGCGCGAGGCCCGCGAAATCTATGCCGACAATCCCAGCAGCTTCTACTGCAACTGCCGCTACCAGACCCAGGGTAAGAAGCTGGTTCCGGACCTCGCCTCTTGCGGCTACCAGGTGCGCAAACAGCCCCGGCGTGCCGAACGGATCGAGTGGGAACATGTGGTGCCCGCCTGGACACTGGGCCACCAACGCCAGTGCTGGCAGGAGGGGGGGCGCAAAGGCTGTCGCCAGGATCCGGTGTTCAATCGCATGGAGGCCGACCTGCACAACCTGGTGCCGGCGATCGGCGAGATCAACGGCGACCGCTCCAACTTCCGCTTTTCCCTGCTGGGACCCTCCCCGCAGCGTTATGGGCGCTGCGATTTCAAGGTGGATTTCAAGGCGCGCAAGGTAGAGCCTCCGGAGGCGGTGCGGGGTGAGATCGCCCGCATCAGCCTCTATATGCACCAGAAGTATGGACTCAGCATGAGCCCCGCCCAGCGCCGACTGCTGGAGGAGTGGCATCGTCGCTACCCGGTGAGCGACTGGGAGCGCACCCGCAACCAGCGGGTCGCCGCCCGGCAGGGGGATTCAAATCCCTGGGTAAGTGCTCACTAGCACTCGGCTCTTGATTTCAGGGGTCACTCCCGCAGTGCTCGACGGATGATCTTGCCGGTCACCGTCATCGGCAGGCTCTCCACAAAGGCCACTTCACGGGGGTATTCGTGGGGCGCCAGTCGCGTTTTTACATGGGCCTGCAGTGCCGATACCAGCTCGGTATCGCCGCTATACCCCCGATTCAGCACCACAAACGCCTTTACGATCTGGGTTCGCAGGGGGTCCGCCTTACCCACCACCGCCACCATGCGCACCGCCGGGTGGGACAACAGGCAGTTTTCAATTTCACCCGGCCCAAAGCGATAGCCCGCGCTGGTGATCAGGTCATCGTCGCGGGCCTGGAAATAGAGGTAGCCCTGGGCATCCTGGTAAGCCAGGTCCCCGGTCAACATCCAATCACCGACAAACCTGGCCCGGGTCGCCGGCTCGTTGTTCCAGTAGCCGAGGAACATCACCGGGTCCGGTCGCTTGACGGCCACGACCCCCACCTCACCCACCCCCAGCGGCTGGCCCTCGGGATCCACCACCGCCAGCCGGTGCCCCGGCGCGGGGCGTCCCATCGAGCCGGCCCGGATCGGCATCAGCGCCTCACAGTTGGAGACGATCATGTTGCACTCGGTCTGCCCGTAAAACTCGTTGATTCTCACCCCCAGCTGCTGTTCGGCCCACTGCAACAGCTCCTCTCCCAGCGGTTCACCGCCGCTGGCGATGGTGCGCAGCGACAGCGCCCAGCGCCCCCTGATCTCTCCCAGAGTGCGCAGCAGCTTGAGGGCCGTGGGCGGCATAAAGAGATTGCGTATCTCGAAGTCGGCGATCAGCTGCAGCGCACCCTCGGGGTCAAACTTCGGCATACGGTGCGCGACCACGGTGACCCCGTGGTGCAGGGCAGGCAGCAGGACATCGTAGAGACCCCCGATCCAGGCCCAGTCGGCAGGGGTCCAGATCCGATCACCCGGCTGCGGGAAAAAGTTGTGGGACAATTCCACCCCGGGCAGGTGGCCCAGCAACACCTGATGTCCATGCAGCGCCCCTTTAGGCTGACCGGTGGTACCCGAGGTGTAGATGATCAATGCCGGGGTCTCCCCGCCGGTGACCACCGGCTCGAACTGATCGGACTCCAGGGCCATCGCCTGACGCAGGTCAAGCTCATCGGTTACTACTTCATCAACCACCAGTACCTGCTCCAGGGCCGGCAACTGTTCGCGGATCGCAGCCAGCTTGGCGGCCCCGATGCGGTCGGTCACCACCGCACGGCAGCCTGAGTCGTTAAGGCGATAGAGCAGGGCATCCCGTTCAAACAGCGAAAACAGAGGGACGGCGATAGCCGCCATCTTATAGATCGCGATGTGGCTAAAGGCGGTTTCCGGACACTGCCCCAGCAGTACCGCCACCCGGTCCCCCTCCCCGATCCCAAGCCGGGTCAGCAGGTTGGCGAGTCGATTTGAGCGCTCCTTCAATTGCCCAAAGCTGACCTCCTCCAACCCTCCGCCGGGGAGTTTATGGATCAGGGCAATGCGTTCGGGATCGCTGTTGGCCCAGCGATCGCACACATCCACGCCGATGTTGTAGGCGGTCGATGAGGGCCAGCGAAAGTCTCTCCACAGCTGTTCATAATCCGCTTGCGGTTGATGGCTTAGCACAGGGTTCCCTCGTCAGCATATCGATCAACCCATGGTGCCCCAGATGGGCAGGCAAAGGCTACTGCGGCCGCACTCCCAGGCTGTAACGGCCATCCTCGTGAAACTGCACTACCTGCGCTCGGCGCTTGCCCAGCAGCAGCGGTCCCTCGTCGAAGAAGAGGAAGTTTTTCCAGTGGCGCCTGAAGACCCCCCAGTTGGTCTCGATCACATCACGGCTGTGGTAGCAGAAATAGACCACCGTATTGTCTGCCCAGTCGAGGGCCTCCAGCAGCTCCTCTGGCAAATCAGCCTGATCGCTTTCCCAACGCTCCTGCCACTGCCCCTCCTCTTGCCAGGTCTGGGCAGCAGCGGCCCAGTCGTCGCCACCAAACTGCTCCGGGTGCTGGCTCTGGCGGCTCACATGCTGTTGCCACAGCTGCAGGCTGCGGGCCTCCCCCAAGGGGGTTATCTGCTGCAGCTCCGCTTCCTGCACAGGCATCTCGCGGTGGCGGAACACCCAGGCTTTGCGGTAGTGGTCAAGGGGGGAGTGGGTCATAAGCGGCTAGCTGTCTGAGGAACAATAAGATCTCAGACTACCATTATGGCGCCCAAAATACTGCGCTTGAGAAACTGAACCCTGCGGTACCGGAAGGGTCCAACCACCAATATACTTTCATGCTGACTCATTAGGTTGTTGATAGCCGCGTCAGACTGCGTATAGAATCGCCGTACTCAAGGAATGATTACATTTTATGTTTTATCTGCACACAGTGATGAAAACATCAGCTCAAGGCCGCCGCCTGCTCGGCCTGATGTTGGCGTTGCTTGTGTTTGTTGGCAACTGCTCGGCAGCCATGGCGCTGCCCCATGCCCAGAATAGCGAAAGCCAGATAGCGATAACCACCACCGTGGCTCTGCCGGATGAGTCCCACCAGGGGCATTGCCTGCAGTTAAAGGAAGCTAGCCCGGATTCAGGAATTGAAGAGCAGTGCTGGGACAACCACTGCCCCAACAGCCTCTCCGCCAGCAACACAAAGCTTAATAAACTCACCAAGTTCGATGACGGCGACTCCCCTCTTTATGTGGCCGCTATCAACCCGGCTGCAAAAATAGGGTCCTCCAGCTGCATTAACCAGCCGCTCCCCGCCAGCGCCGATTTTTCTCCTCCCCCCCTGTTCTACACCCTCTGCGTCCTGCGCTTATAGGTTCCCAGTGCCACCAGCTGTTTCGCTGGTAACCCTGGCCTTTCTCAACAACTGAATGTTGACCCCGGCAGATGCGATGCTGCGCCTACACCCCAGCTAAGAATCTCTCTGCCCATAACGGAGTGTATCAATGCGAGTATTACCCCGCCTGGTGCTGGCGCTAGGGCTTTTGGGATCCTCCCTCTCCCCAGCCTACGCCCAGGACTTGACCCTCGATCAGGCGCTACAACGCGCACTGGAAATGAGCCCCAGACTGAGCGAGATAGAGGCCCGCTATCGGGCCGCGCTTGAGGTGCCCGACCAGGTTGGCGCACTGCCAGACCCCACCCTCACGCTGGGTATGCTGAATGTCCCGACCGATACCTTTGACCTCGACCAGGAGCCCATGACGCAGATGCAGGTCTCTTTTAGCCAGGCGCTCCCCTGGCTGAAAGCCCGTGAGCTCGCTTCGTCCGCAGCCCAGCACCAAGCGAGAGCAACGGCTGCAGAGCTCGACGAGGCTCGAAACATGCTGCGGCGCGACGTTAGCCGCACCTGGTGGGGACTTTATTTTGTTGAGCGCTCACTCGCGGTCACCGATGAAAACTTGCTGCGGTTGCGCGAGTTCAACCGTATTGCCCAGAGCCGTTACCGGGTTGGGCAGGGGCTGCAACAGGACACCTTGCAAGCGCAACTGGAGCTCTCCAACCAGCTCTCCCTGCAACTGTCACTGCAAAACCAGCGACGAATCCTCTCGGCTCAACTGAATGCCCTGCTTGCCCAGGCTGCGGAAGCCACCATTGGCGTGGATCTTGACCAACAGCCGGTCACGGTCGCCCTCCCTCCCCTCTCTCAGCTCATTGAGACGGCTCTTGAGCAACGTCCGGCCATTCGCCAACAGCAAAAGCTGGTTGAGGCCGCTGCTGATCGTCGGGCCCAAGCCGAAGTCGCTTTAAGACCCGATATCAGCCTGGGGGGTGCCTACGGTTATCGACAGGACGCCCCCAACGGGGCTGACCGGGCCGATTTTTTATCCTTTAACATCGGTATCAAGCTACCGATCTACGCCGGCTCCAAACAGCACAAGGCGATCAGCCAGCGAGGCCAGGAGCTGATCAGCCGGCAGGAAGCGCTCTATGTCACCCAGCTCAACACCCGTTCCGAGGTAGTTCAAGCCGCGTCCGACTACCAGCGGGCGCAGGAGCAGCAGCTACTGCTGCTCAGAGGGATCATCCCCCAGTCCCAGCAAACGGTGGCCTCGATGCTCTCCGGATATCAGGTGAACAAGGTGGATTTCTCTGCCCTGATTCAGGCCCAACTGATGGCAAACCGTGTGCAGGTGCAGTATTGGAAAACCCTTAGCGAAGGCCAGCAGGCGCTGGCAACTCTCTATGCCGCCACCGGCGGAGCCTCTCAACTAATCCCCGAAAACGGAGAACGCCCCCATGAATAAGGCTCTTTTTGGTGCAAGCATAGCGCTCGCGATTGGCGTGGGTATCGGCATTGGGGCTGCCCAGTTTCAGCACCTGCTGGTGCCACCGGCGACCGGTACGGCTGGGCACGATAGCGCGGACAATAGCCCGCGCCCGCTGTTCTATCGCAACCCAATGAATCCGGCCATTACCTCCCCGGTTCCCGCCAAGGATGAGATGGGCATGGACTACATCCCGGTGTATCCGGAAAAGCCCGCCGCCGACAGAAAACCGCTTTTTTATCGTAATCCAATGAACCCGGCCATTACCTCACCGGTTCCGGCGCAGGATGAGATGGGCATGGATTACATCCCGGTTTTTGCCGATGAAGAGGGGGGTAACGATGAGCCCACCGGCACCGTCAAGATCGACCCGGTCATGGTACAGAATATCGGCGTTCGCACCGTTAAAGTAGAGCAGAGAGATCTGGTGCGCAGCGTCCGCGCCAGTGGTCGCATCACCGTCGATGAGAGTCGCATGTCGCGGCTGCACCCACGCACCGAAGGCTGGGTCGAGAAACAGTGGGTCTCCCGCATCGGAAACGCCGTTCGCAAAGGTGATGACCTACTTAGCCTATACTCTCCCCAGTTGGTCACTAGCCAACAGGAGTACCTGCTGGCACTGGATAACCTGAACGCTCTGGCGGACAGCCCCTTTGAGGATATCCGCCGCGGTGCCGAAGAGATGGTCTCGAGCTCCGAACAGCGCCTTCGCTTGCTGGATATGCCACCCCATGAGATTGCCAAACTGCGCCAGAGCCGTCAGGTACAGCGTGCAGTAGCGATCGAATCTCCGTTCGATGGAGTGGTTCTGGACATCGGTGCCCGGGAAGGCCAGTACATCAAACCCAGCACAGAAATGTATATGCTCGCCGACCTGAGCAAGGTGTGGCTACTGGCCGATGTGTACGAGTATGAACTGCCCTGGATTTCGGTCGGGGATTCAGGATCCATGGAGATCACCGGCTTGGGCAATCATAGCTTCACCGGTACCGTCGCCTATATCTACCCCTACGCTGAAGCATCGACTCGAACCGTAAAGGTACGGCTGGAGTTCGATAACCCCCAGGGGCTGCTCAAGCCCGATATGTTTGCCAGTGTCACGATTGGCGCCAGCACCCGTAAGCAAGCCCTGGTCGTGCCGAGTAATGCCATTGTCCGCTCCGGCTCCCGGGAGCAGGTATTTGTAGTGCGCGGCGAAGGCAAGTTCGAACCCCGTCAGGTTGAGCTGGGCTACAGCAGCGATGGCTGGGTTGAGATCACCTCCGGGCTTAAAGCCGGTGAGACCGTGGTCAGCTCCGCGCTGTTCCTGATCGATTCCGAGTCCAAACTGCGCGAAGCAACGGCCAAGATGATGGAGGCTTCGAAAAATGTGGGTGCATCGACTCCGGAGGAGGCCACCTCCTCGGATGAACTCTCCATGGGTGGGCTGTCGATGGACGACATGAGCATGGACGGTATGAGCATGGAAGGCATGAGTACCGACGACATGAGCATGGACGGTATGAGCACGGAAGGCATGAGTACCGACGACATGAGCATGGAAGGCATGAGTACCGACGACATGAGCATGGAAGGCATGAGCATGGAGCCTGATGCAACGAAAGATGCCGGAGTGATGCAACATGATTAATGGTGTTATCAACGGCTCACTGCGCAACCGCTTTCTGGTGTTGATCGCCACTGCGCTGCTGATCGCCGCCGGGATCTGGGCGGTCAAGAAGACCCCCCTCGACGCCATCCCAGATCTTTCGGATGTGCAGGTTATCGTATTTACTGAGTTCCCGGGGCAGGCACCACAGGTGGTGGAGGACCAGGTCACCTACCCCCTTACCACAGCCATGCTAGGGGTTCCCTATGCCAAAGTGGTACGGGGTTACTCCTTTTTTGGTTACTCCTTTGTGTACATCATCTTCGAAGACGGTACCGACATGTACTGGGCCCGCTCGCGGGTGCTTGAGCAGCTCAACTACGCTGCCAGCCGCCTGCCCGACACCGTCCAGCCCGTGCTCGGACCGGACGCCACTGGCGTCGGCTGGGTCTACGAGTACGCGCTGGTCGATCGCAGTGGCCGTCACGACCTGTCTGAGCTGCGCTCGATTCAGGACTGGTACCTGCGTTACCAGTTGCAAACCGTGCCCGGTGTATCGGAGGTGGCCAGCATTGGAGGCCACATAAAGCAGTATCAGGTGGAGGTCGACCCGCACCTGATGGCGCGTTATAAAGTCCCGCTATCGCGGGTAAAAGCCGCCATCAAGCGCTCCAACAACGACGTCGGTGGGCGCCTGGTGGAGATGGCCGAAACCGAGTACATGGTGCGTGGCCTGGGCTATATTCGTACCCTCTCCGACTTGGAAGAGATTCCGCTTGGCAGTACGCCGGAGGGAACACCCCTGCGGCTGAAAGATATTGCCCATGTGCAACTGGGACCCGAGCTACGGCGAGGCGTTGCTGAACTGGATGGCGAGGGAGAAACCGTTGGCGGCATCATCGTCATGCGCTACGGCGAAAATGCACAGGCCACCATCAAAGCGGTCAAGGAGAAACTCGAGCAACTCAAGCCCGGTCTCCCCGAAGGGGTCGAGATCATTCCGGTCTACGATCGCGGTGACCTGATCCAGCGCGCCGTCGATAACCTCAGCTTCAAGTTGATTGAAGAGTCCATCGTGGTCTCCATCGTCTGCATCCTCTTCCTGCTGCATGTGCGTTCGGCACTGGTGGCTATCATCACCTTGCCCATCGGTATCCTGATGGCGTTTATGGTGATGCAGTGGCAGGGGATCAACGCCAACATCATGTCGTTAGGGGGAATCGCGATCGCCATAGGGGCCATGGTCGATGGGGCCATCGTCATGATCGAGAATGCCCACAAGCACCTCGAACAGGCCCATGATCGCTTGCAGCGAGAGCTCACCGACAACGAGCGCTGGATGACCATTGCCGATTCGGCCCGGGAGGTAGGGCCCGCCCTGTTCTTCTCATTGCTGATCATTACCGTCTCCTTCCTGCCGGTGTTTACCCTGCAGGCACAGGAGGGCCGGATGTTCGGCCCGCTGGCATTCACCAAAACCTACGCCATGGCCGCGGCTGCTATTCTATCGGTCACCCTGATTCCTGTTTTGATGGGATACCTGATCCGCGGAAAAATCCTGCCCGAATCCCGCAATCCGGTAAACCGTGTTTTGCACTGGCTGCATGCTCCCCTGCTGGGTGCCGCCATCCGCTGGCGCTGGATCACGATCGTGTTGGCGAGCCTGGTGGTTGTGGTTACCGCTTATCCCATCAGCAAACTGGGTACCGAATTTATGCCTCCACTGGATGAGGGGGATATCTTGTATATGCCCACCACCTACCCCGGGGTCTCCATCACCAAGGTCAAGGAGCTGCTCCAACAAACCGACAAGATCCTCGCCAGCTTCCCTGAGGTGGAACGGGTCTTCGGCAAAGCGGGTAGAGCCGATACCGCCACGGACCCCGCGCCACTGAGCATGCTGGAAACCACCATCAAGCTCAAACCCAAGGAGCTGTGGCCTGACCCCGACAAGACGACCCAGGAGCTGATGAACGAGATGGACCAGGCCATCAAGTTCCCGGGGCTTGCCAACGCCTGGACCATGCCCATCAAAACCCGTATCGATATGCTCTCGACCGGTATCAAAACCCCAGTGGGGATCAAGGTCAGCGGCCCCAGCCTCGCCAAACTGGAGGAGATGGTACTGGAGATCGAACAGGTGGTTCGTGGGGTATCTGGCACCCTGACCGCCTTTGGCGACCGTGCCGTGGGTGGCTATTACCTGGACTTCACCATAAACCGTACAGAAGCGGCGCGTTATGGACTCACCACCGGGGAGGTACAGGAGGTGATTCAGACCGCCATCGGTGGCATGAATGTGACGCGTACGGTGGAAGGGCTCGAGCGCTATCCGGTTAATATCCGCTACCCGCGTGAGTTACGTGACGATATTGACTCGCTCAAACGGGTGCTGGTCCCCACCCCAGGTGGTGCCCAGATTCCATTGACGCAGCTGGCCGAGCTGGAGCTACGCCGGGGGCCGCCTGGCATCAAGAGCGAGGATGCTCGTCTCTCCTCTTGGATCTATGTGGATATCTACGTCTCTGACATTGGCGGCTATGTACGTGAGGCCAAAAAAGCGGTATCCGAGCAGGTGACCGTGCCGCCCGGTTATACCATCAGCTGGTCGGGCCAGTATGAATATATGGAGCGAGCCGCCGAGCGTCTCAAGATCGTCATCCCGGCCACCCTGATGATTATCTTCCTGCTGCTCTACCTCAACTTCCGCAATATCAGTGCACCTCTGGTGGTAATGCTGTCGATCCCCTTCGGCCTGGTGGGGGGAATCTGGCTGGTGCACTGGCTCGGTTTCAACCTGTCGGTCGCTGTCGCAGTCGGCTTTATTGCCCTGGCAGGGGTAGCCGCGGAAATTGGCGTGCTGGTACTCACCTTTATTGACCAGGCTGTGGCAGCGAAGCGTCGTAGCAAGGGCGCTACAGGTGCCCGCCTTACCAGCGGCGAGCTGCGCCGTGCTGTGCTGGAGGGCACGTCGGAGCGGGTACGCCCCATCGCCATGACCTCCGTCACCGTAATCGCCGGCTTGCTGCCCATTATGTGGAGCTCAGGCTCAGGCTCAGGCGTGATGCAGCGCATCGCTGCCCCCATGATCGGCGGCATGATCAGCGTCACCCTGCTCTGCCTGGTCGTACTACCGGTGATCTATGGACTGGTGCTGCAACTGAAAGAGCGCCGCCGTAAGGCCCACGACCCCATTCAGGAGGCGGCTGAAGGCCACACCGACACAACGCCATGAAACGTACTTTCCAACTCGCTAAACAGACGGGAGGCTTACTCCCTCTTACTCCCAAGGAGATCAAAATGAAACTCACCCAACTGTTCCTGGCTACCAGCCTGACTACCCTGGCACTGACCAGCCCAATTTATGCAAATGCCGCGCAGGACAACGGCCACGCCGCTATGGGCCATGGCAGCAGTGCCAGCAAGATGTTCCTGGAGAAACGAGATATCGATGGCTACAGCGTCAGCTTCCACGTGATGGCCGCTAACCAGGGAATGCAGTATGGCGGCAGCCACAACCTGATGATCAAGGTCGAATCCCAGGGTAAATCGCTGGGAAACATTCGCGCCAACTCCAAGGTGGTGTTCCCGGATGGCAAGGACCAGAGCAAACCCCTACAGAAAGTGGGTGACTGGTACGTCACCGGCTATGACCTCAAGCCCGGTAGTAAGCACCAGTTGATGGTGCTGTTTATGACTGCCGACGGCAAAAAGCACTTCGGCGGCGTCAACTACCAGTAACCCACCGACCCATCAACCGGCCACGGACCACAATCCGTGGCCTCCTAGCAGGAGGAAAAATGATTTCTAACTCTCTAACAATGCTGGCGGCAACTCTGTTGCTGGCCTCCACAGGCTCTTTAGCCAGCGGTAATCACCACGGTGGTCACGGTGACGATAAAGTCTCTTCTGAACTCTCGATGGAGGGCTTGAGCATGGACGATATGAGCATGGATGGCATGAAGCTGGACAACGTCGATTCATCCTCCATGTCGATGGAAGCTATGGATCATGGTGCGGGCGGTCATATGCATGATTTCTGGGTCGAGCCTCCGACAGCATACAGTGACAAAGTGTTCAGCCAGTGGAGTAGCTTTGCGATCGCGAAACAGGGCATGGTGCTCTACCGCGATAATTGCCTGTCGTGCCACGGCTTCGACGGCAAGGGGAACGGCCCCCTCGCAAAAAGCCTTAAACATCCGCCTGCCGACCTCACCAACCATTTTCATACCGCACCCGGTGAGGGTGACCAGTACCTGTTCTGGCGCGTCTCCGAAGGCGGCCTGGTGGAGCCCTTTGCATCCGCTGACTCAGCCATGCCCTCCTTCAAAGAAGTGCTCAGCGAAGCGGAGCGATGGAGCGTTCTGACCTATATTCATCAAGCGTTTCATGGCAGTTTCTCCGCCCCACATACCATGCAGGGTGATGCCCATGATGGTCACCACTGATGGCGCATCGACCGGCTTGTTGTGGCATCTAAAATAACCTCGCCATGAGCGATTCCAGATACAGGAGTTTTTCAATGAAGCCCGTATGGCTACTCATCACCGTCCTGATTCTGGGGGGCTGCAGCTTTCCCAACGAAGAGGAGCGACTGGCAGGGCAGGGACTTCCACCCACCGATTTTGTCGCCTCAGCTGACAGTGGCCGCGGGCTCTACCAGCAATACTGCTCTCAGTGCCACGGCAGGCAGTTGCAGGGTGTCGACCTCAAAGGCCCCCCCTTGCTGCATGACTACTACAAACCGGGACACCACAGCGATCTTGCGTTCTACCGCGCGATTAAATTTGGCACCCAGGCTCACCACTGGCAGTTTGGCGACATGGAGCCCGTGCCAGAGGTCACGCCAAAAGACGCGGCGCACATCGTTGCCTACGTACGCAAACACCAGCACCGCGCGGGTATTCAGTAGATGTCCGCCCAACCCGGCTTCCGTACCAATCGCCTCTGGCTGGTGCTGCTGGGGTTAATGGCGGGCAGCCTGATCCTCGCCACTGTTCTCGAGTTTGACCCACTGCATGAGGACAGCCGTACCGGTCGCTGGTACAGCCAACAGCAGGTGGACGAAGGGGCTGTACTTTATGCCCGCCACTGCGCCAGCTGTCACGGAGTGCGGGCCGAAGCCACCCCCGCCTGGACCCGCCCCGACGCCCAGGGCTTCTATCCTCCCCCCCCACTCAATGGCAGTGCCCACGCCTGGCACCACCCACTGCCGATACTCAAGGAGATGATCCTTAACGGCACCAACGGTCGTATGCCCGCCTGGCGTCAAACCCTAGACGAGGAGCAGGTGGAATCAATTATCGCCTGGTTTCAGAGCCTATGGCCCGACGAGGGCTACCAGGCCTGGCAACGCACCCATAACCGCTAAGGCGGTGCGATGTCCTGGCCTCCCCCCTCAACCGTCCAGCGCCCTACTCCCCAGGAGACAATCATGGCAGTAACCAACGGCTGGTCCAGACCACTGCGCCTCACAATGCTGCTGTTGGTGATTCTGGCCTTTGCCATCTGGGGATGGCTCGATCACTTTGGCAGCGCTAGCAGTTGGTACCACAGCGGCAGAATACTTCAGCTGGTACGCGATGCCGGACCCACCGGCCCCCTCATCATCGTCGCCACAATGGCTATTGCTATTGTCTTCAGCCCACTCCCCAGTGCCCCCATCGCGATGGTGTCCGGGGCGCTCTATGGCCATTTAGCGGGCACCCTCTATATTTTTATCGGCTCCCTTGTGGGCGCATCGATAGCCTTTACTATCGCTCGGGTTTTGGGCTATCAGGCCGCTCAGCAATGGATTGAGCAGCGTTTCCCCCAGTGGAAACTAGGGGACCAGCGCCGTCTGATGTGGCTGGTTATGGCCTCCCGGTTGGTCCCTTTTGTCTCCTTCGATCTGGTCAGTTACGCAGCTGGAATCACCGCGCTGAGCTACCCTCGTTTTCTGCTCGCCACCGCCATCGGCATCCTCCCAGCCAGCTTTCTGCTGGCGCATTTTGGCGAAGCAGCCATGGAACACCAGTTTGCTATCAGCCTTATCCTGCTGGCCGTACTCCTTATCGCGGCAGGGCTGTCGCAATTAAGAAGCCGAACACCCGATGACTGACCCCCTCACTGTTCCACCCCTTGTTACTACCCCAAGCATTGAGCCCGTGCTTGTCCGGACTCTTGACTTCCTGCAGCCCCTTAGCTCATCTGCTCGACAGATCGAGGTGGGCTTGAACTCCAGGTGGCAAAGGACCACCTTTTAGCAGCCGTCTGCCAGGATGTAGCCTCCTCTGTCGATCACCCCCTATACTCGGGTGGAGTATAAGGAGTTTGTTATGGAGTGGACCCCCTCGAAAATGCTTCGACGGCTTGTGTTGATGTTTTTTTTGTTTGCCATCATTGGTTGTGATCAGCAGCGGCAGCCGGATCAATACCAGTGGCGGCTGCAGTCCCACGCCCTCGAAACCACCCTCGATTACCAGGAGTTGCTGCTGTTCACCGAGCGGGTGGCCAAAATGAGCAATGGGCGCCTGCAGATCACCCCCCACCCCGGCGGACCCGGTGCCCTTGCCAGTGGGCCCGACATCTTCACTGCGGTGGCAGAAGGCGATATTGAAATGGGCAACGGGTGGCCCAACTGGTGGTCGGCCCAGCACCCCGCCTGGGCTGTCATGAATGCAGGCCCCTTCGACTTTATGAACATCGACGCCTCCATGATGTTCTTCTTTTCCGGCGAGGGGACCAAGCTGGCCAACGAGCTGTCCAACAGCAAGGGCATCCTGTGGAGGCCCGCCTGGTGGCCGGGGATGGAGTTTGGTTTGCTGTCTCGAGAGCCCATACGCGGGCTCGCTGATATGAAAGGTAAGCGGGTGAGAATCGGCCCCGGGTTACCCAGTGAGGTATTGGCCGAAGCCTCCGGCAGCTTTGCTATCCCCCTGGTACCGGAAGAGATCCGCCCGGCACTCAGCAAAGGTGAGCTGGATGCCGTTGAATGGACCACGACCGGAGGCGCCTGGGATCTGCAACTGGGCCACCTCAGCCCCTTCGCGATTGTGCCCGCTATCTGGCAACCATCGGTGCTATCGGATTTTTTGATTAACCAGCAGGCTTATAACCAGCTCCCGCCTGATCTACAGACCATTCTTGAAACGGCAATCCAGGCCTACACCCTGACCACCACCCTGCATTCAAAAGTGAAGGACATCGAAGCCCTGGGCCTATTTCGCAACAACGGCACCCGCCTCACCCAATGGAGCCCCGAAGATATCGAGCGCTGGCGTACCGCCTCCAACACCGTGCTTGAGCGATACCGGAATCGCGATGAGTTCAGCGCCCGCCTGATTGACAGTAAGCGTGCGTTCAAGGCGACCTACGACGATTACTACCAGGTGTTTGGGCCCTATGATAAAACCGCCCCATAACGCCAGCGGCCGCCTGTCGGGGCGGTTAGCCCTGATTCTGGTGATCATCACGGTGCTGGTCATGTCGCTGTTTGGCGCCGCTCGACTGTACTATGCCCACCAGTCCTTCGAGCGCGACCTGATGGGACGCTTTACCCGTATTTCCCAGCGTATCGCCTCCGCGGTAAACCCATCGGTATGGGAGATCTACCGTCGCTCCAGCGAGCGCGCCTATTCCGAGGAGTACGCAGCCTCTGTGCTGGATTCTGAACTGACCGACCCCTACCTGATCGGCATCATCGTCTACGGGCGGTTTGGTCATATTTACATGGGTAAAACCAACCTCCCCGAGCAGGGGATCCTGGCCTATCAAAGCGATCAGCGCCGCTCTCTCCAGCTCGCAGCTGACCGTAAACTCACCGCGCCTATCCGCAACGGCAGTATGACCATTGGTAAAGTGGAGCTGTTTTTCGACACCCGGCTTCACCGTCAGCAGTTGCAGGAGGTCCTGCTGGTTGAGATTGCTCAGATGGCCGCTATCTCGCTCCTCTTCATCCTGCTCCTTTACTTCATCCTCGGCAGGGCACTGCTCAGGCCCCTGGCGTCACTGGAGATTGCCCGGCGTACCTTCGAAAGCATGGATGAGGCGATCACCCACGTTGATGGCGAGGGTATTATTTTTGACATCAACCCCGCCTTCACCGAAATCACCGGTTTAAGTCGGCAAGAGGTGATCGGGACCCCCTACCATGCCCTTATTTCAGGCGGCATCTTTGCCCTTTCGATCAGCGAGATCAAACGCCTTACCGCCGAAGGCAACAGCTGGAGCGGAGAGGTCTACATCCGCCACCGCCAGAAGGCCGACTTCCCAGCCTGGTTGACGATTACCTCGGTGAGCGGATTGGAGCCTGGCAACGAATGCATTGTGTACGTTTTCCAGGACATCTCCAGCAAAAAACAAGCCGAGCGCCAACTGCAAAAGCTGGCCCATTTCGATACCCTCACAGGTCTGAGTAACCGACGTTTTTTTGAGGATCGAATCGAGTTCGAGCTCAAATCGGCGCGCCGGGAAATGCGCTCATTCGGTCTGCTGTTTATCGATCTGGATGAGTTCAAGGTCGTCAATGACACGCTGGGTCACGCGGCCGGTGATCAACTGCTCAAGGAGGTTGCGCAGCGTTTTTCCAGCCGTATCCGCGACACCGACACCCTCGCCCGCCTTGGCGGAGATGAGTTTACGGTCATTGCCTGCGGCGCCAGTGATGAGGGTCTCGCCCAGCTGGCCGTGGAGCTGATTGAGCTGGCCCAGCAACCCGTGATCCTCAGTAACCAGGAGTTCGAAGTGGGGGCCAGCATCGGCATCGCACGCTACCCTGATGACGGAGAAAGCGTCTCGGAGCTCGTCAAGCACGCGGATACCGCGATGTACCAGGCCAAGTCATTGGGGCGCCGCTGCTATTCCTTCTACTCCCGGGAACTGGACCACCAACTGCAGCAGCGGCAACTGATGAAAACGCGCATTCAACTCGCCGTTCGTAACCATGAGTTCCAGCTCTACTTTCAGCCCAAGGTGGACCTGGAGAGCCTACGCATTTATGGCGCCGAAGGGCTGATCCGCTGGTTTGCCGGGGATGGTACCCTGATCCCACCCGACGAGTTTATTCCCCTGGCCGAAGAGTCCAACCTGATTCAGCAGATCGATCGCTGGGTTGTGGAGCAGGCCGTGATTACCCTGGAGCAGTGGAGCACGACCCACCCGGATCTGGAGCTGTCGATTAACCTCTCCGGTCGCCAACTCCACGATGCCAGCCTGGTGGATCACATCAAGGCACTGCTGTTACAGCACCCCATCGACCCACGCAAGCTGCAACTAGAGATTACCGAAAGCGCAGTGATTGGCGACCTGGAGGGCTCTGTGGCCAACCTCAATGCACTCAAAGCGCTGGGGTGCCAGTTGGCCATGGATGACTTCGGCACCGGTTACTCCTCCCTCAGCTACCTAAAGCGCTTACCGGTCGATACTCTCAAAATAGACCGCGAATTTATCCGGCATATGCACCAGAGCGAGGAGGACGGCTCCATCGTCGAGGTTATTCTGCTCCTGGCCCACACCCTTGACCTTAAGGTGGTGGCTGAAGGGATTGAGAATGAGGAGCAACTCAGCTACCTGAGCAAGGCCGGTTGCCAATACGGCCAGGGGTACCTCTTCGCCAAAGCCGTTGATAAAGCCAGCTTCGAAAGGCTATGTGCAGACTCTTTATGCAGCCTCTCCTAGCCGCTGAAGTCCCGCTCCAGCGCTTCGCGCATCAGCATTGCCCGTTTTCGGGTCACCCCCCAGCGGTAGCTCCCCAGCTCGCCGGATTCACGGATCACACGATGGCAGGGGATCAGGTAGCCTATGGTGTTGGCCGCCAGCGCGCTACCTACGGCGCGCTGCGCGCGCGGGGAACCGATACGTGTGGCCAGCTGGCCATAGCTGATCGGATGCGAGCTGTCGCAACGCAGTAGCGCCTCCCATACCTTGATCTGGAAATTGGTACCACGCAGAAGCAGGCGCAAAGGTTCCGGCTGCCCTTGCGTGGGGAAGATACGCCCTACCAGTTCGAGGGCACCGGCTCCGTCCTCGCTCCGCTGCGCACCCCTCCAGAGTGTGGCCAGCTCCTGCAGGCGACTGGAGCGATCCTCATCCACAAAGGCCAGGTAGCAGACCCCCCTCGCTGTCCACCCCAGCAGCGCCTCGCCAAAGGGGGTAGGGGCCAGCCCGTAACTCAACTCCACCCCGGCGCCCGCCGCGCGAACTTCGGCGGGGGTCATCGCCTCGCAGCTGACCATCAGGTCGTGCAGGCGGCCCGGGCTCGAGAGCCCTGCCGCCTCGCTGGCGCTGAGCAGATCATCGGTCTCTCGTAACGCCCGGATGGCGCGCTCCTTGCTGAGATACTGCATAAATCGTTTTGGGGAGATTCCCGCCCAGCGGGTAAAGACCCGTTGCAGGTGGTGGGGACTCATGTGCACCGCCTGCGCCAGGGCCTCCAGCGAAGGCGGCTGGTCGGCGTGGGCCTGAAGATAATCGATCGCTCGTGCCACCACTCGGTAATGCTGTCGGCTGCCTACCTCATCGACCTTATTCATAGTCCCGGCTCCACCGCGGAAAAAGTTATCCTCACTTCAGGTAATGACGCCAGTGGCACCGCCACTGCAACCGGTGGCGGCTCAACAAGGCCACCTGCAATACAAAAAGCGCCGCCAACCCCTCCCGTGACTCGATCAGCCATACGGCCACCACCACCGGGGCGGCCATGCGCATAAACAGGAAGGAGCCTCCCCAGATGGCGGCAAGCAGAACAAGGTGAGAAGGCTGGCGGGAGTCATCGGAGTGATCCGGTTGAGAGGCACAGAGGGCAGTGTGAAGCCTCCTGCACCCTCTAGCCACCCGAAAGTTGCGCATTCCGGCTATGGTGCTGGATGGTATCGGGATCAAGGCAGGGAAAATGGAGCGGGTGAAGGGAATCGAACCCTCGTATGCAGCTTGGGAAGCTGCCGTTCTACCATTGAACTACACCCGCGTACTGAAGCTCGCCGCTATTAAACACTGGTGACAGGGCGTTGTGCAAGGGGCTCACCCACCCTTAAGTTGACACATCAATTATATATTGCTTAATTCTAAATATTATTTAAACCAAGCCGACAAATCTATTCTGGCAGCCAAACAGCTCAACCACCCTACATTGATAAAAGGTAAATTCTGTGACGACCCCACCTGTTTATTTGCCCAAACTGGCTTCAGTAGTCATCGGCACCACGAGCGGATTACTACTTGGATTGGCCAGTAATACCGTTCTACCCGATACCGCCTCATTATTGGTGGCCGTCGCTGGCGCTGCCGTGATTACCCTCACCATACTCAGTCGAGTGACATCACAATCATCCAAAATCGTGCTCGACTATACGCTCGCCACGTTGCAAGGAAAATCTCCGCCCGCTCCTGCCAACGACGATAGCTCGCCCATTCTGGTTGCTCTTGAAACACTCAAGAGTCGTCTTCAAAGTCTGGAGTCCCGCAGCAGCCAGATCGCCATCGCCGCCGCCGAGGTCTCCCACCAGTCCGACACCATCACTACCAAGATCCATGCTGAAGTGGGGGATATTGAGGGGATCGCCGAGGCGGCCAGCCGCATTCAGGACAACGCCAACCAGGTCAAGCTTTCCGCTGACGAGGCGGCACAACTTGGCCATGAAACCCTTGGCTCCAGTGCAGCGGGGCAGGAGGCGATTGACCAGGCGATGCAACAGATGCGCGAAACCAGCGCCAAGGCTCAGGAGACCGCCCGTTTTGTCTCCAGCCTGGAAACCAAGTCCAACCAGATCCAGCAGATCACCACTGTCATCAGTGGTATTGCTGAGCAGACTAACCTGCTTGCTCTCAACGCTGCCATTGAGGCGGCCCGCGCCGGCGAGCAGGGGCGAGGTTTTGCGGTGGTGGCTGATGAGGTACGCAACCTGGCCCAGAAAACGTCGGCGGCCACCAACGAGATCGGTGTGATGATCACCAGCATCAGCCAGGATATTCACCAAGCGGTCGAAACCATGGGAAACCTGGGCAGCGCCATCGGCCAATCGGAAACCAAAAACCAGGCCGTCGCCGACCAGCTCCATAATATACACTCCATGGTGGAGCGCATGCAGGAGCAGTCCATCTCTATCTCCGAGGGTGCCACCGCCAATAAGACCGAAGTCGATGGCATTGGCAGCGCTATCGAGTCGGTTCGCAGCCACCTGCACCACACCGAAGGCAGTGTCGACCAGGTATCCGGGCGGGCACTGGAGTTATCCGATGTCGCCGAGCAGCTTCATGCCAACCTGATGGAGTTGGGGGTTCAGTCATTGCACAGTCAGGTACGGTCCGAAGCAGAGTTGGCGGCCCAGGCCATCGTCACCCGCTTCGAGAGCGATATGGACAAGGGGCTGGTCAACCTGGACGACCTCTTTGACCGAAACTACCAGCCAGTTCAGGGCACCAACCCACAGAAGTTCACCACCCGCTTCGACGATTACACAGATCGGGTGCTACCGCCCATACAGGAGCCGATCCTGGAGCGGATGGAGGAGCTGGCCTACGCCGGTGCCACTGACAATCAGGGTTATTTCGGCACCCACAACAAGCGCTACACACAGCCGCTGAGTGGTGATTATGAAAAAGACCTGCTGAACAACCGCACCAAGCGCATTTTTGGTGACCGCACCGGCCAGCGATGCGCCAAGAACACCACCCCCTGCCTGCTGCAAACTTACAAGCGCGACACCGGGGAGGTGATGCACGACCTGTCGGTCCCTATCCAACTGAAGGGACGCCACTGGGGGTGTTTCCGTATCGGCTACCGGGCTGAAAATGAATAGCGCGGTATAAGAAAGCCACTGCCCCGAAGGTGCAGTGGCTTTAGGGTAATTAGCCAATAGTGCGTTAGCTTACGGCTCGAGCCGCCTTGGCGATGCTCTCCACCAGGCGATCAATCTGTGGCTTCTCGATAATCAGCGGGGGTGACATGGCGATGATGTCACCGGTGGCTCGCACCAAGCAACCCTGCTCGAAGCAGTTCAGGAACACCTCGTATCCACGCTTGCCAACCCCCGCCTCGGAGGGAGCAAACTCGATACCGGCCACCAGCCCAATATTGCGGATATCGATGATGTTGGGCTCGCCTTTCAGGCTATGTACCGCCTCCTGCCAGTAGGACTCCAGCTCCAGTGCACGGGAGAACAGACCCTCCTGCTCGTAGATATCAAGCGTTGCCAGGCCTGCGGCGGCGGCCACCGGATGGCCAGAGTAGGTATAGCCGTGGAACAGCTCAATCCCCTCGGGACCGTCCATAAAGGTGTTGTAGATGTCGTCGCTGACAAAGACCGCTCCCATCGGGATGGCACCGTTGGTGAGCCCCTTGGCAGTGGTGATGATGTCAGGCTTGACCCCGAAGCGGTTGGCCGCGAAAGCGTCGCCGATACGGCCATAGCCACTGATCACCTCGTCGAAAATCAGCAGGATGCCGTGCTTGGTACAGATCTCACGCAACCGCTTGAGGTAGCCTTCGGGCGGCAGCACCACCCCGGCGGAGCCTGCGAAGGGCTCAACAATCACGGCAGCGATGCAGGAGGCATCGTGCAGGGCAACAATGTTCTCCAGCTCGTTGGCCAGCTCGGCTCCGTTTTCAGGCAACCCTTTAGTGAACGCGTTAGCCTTGATATTGAGAGTGTGGGGGAGATGGTCCACACCGTTCAGAAGGGAGCCAAAGAACTTACGGTTGTTCACCAGCCCACCAACGGATATGCCTCCAAAGCCAACACCGTGGTAGCCCTTTTCACGACCCACCAGGCGCTGGCGGGTACCCTGCCCACGCAGGCGGTGGTAGGCGATCGCGATTTTTAATGCTGTATCCACCGACTCGGAGCCGGAGTTGGTAAAGAAGACCCGGTTAAGTCCCTCAGGGCTGTGCTGCGTCAGGCGCTCGGCCAGCTCAAACGGCAGAGGGTGTCCCATCTGGAAGGGGGGGGCATAATCCAGCTTGGCGATCTGGCGGGAAACCGCCTCGGTAATCTGCTCGCGGCTATGGCCGGCGTTGCAGCACCAGAGCCCGGCGGTGCCATCAAGAATTTCACGTCCATCATCGGCCTTGTAATACATCCCCTTGGCTTCTGTGAGAATGCGTGGGGCCGCCTTAAACTGGCGATTAGCAGTAAAGGGCATCCAGAATGCGTCGAGACTGTTGGTTTTATCGTTCATGTTTGGCAGCTTCCTGTCGATGTTTTCAGTGCCCACGGTGGTGCTGTACAACGCCGGTCCGTGGTGAAATTTTCCACATCATATGTCAAATAAATCAAACATTGAAGCAAACCAATGGATTTTTAGGGGGTTTATTCCTCTTTATTGTTAAATATTTTGAAATACCTGTCATCAGTGGTATGGTTTTTCAAATTTTGGGCGATAACCTCACCCCTTACAAAATAATTGACACATCGACTGTGCCTGCGATCGCCACTGTGCAGTGGATTCAGGCTTGGCGCACCCAAGGAGCCCCCCATGACCCAACAGAGAACCCTCGCCTATTGGCAGCAGCTGGCCACCACCGTCTCCATCGAAGGACGCGCCTATATAGATGGTGAGTACCGGGATGCCCGCTCCGGCGAAACCTTTGACTGCATCAGCCCCATCGACGGCCGCCTGCTGGGCAAGATCGCCTCCTGCGACAGCGCCGATGCTGATATCGCCGTAGCCAACGCTCGCGCCACCTTCAACAGCGGCGTTTGGTCGCGCTTGGCACCCGCCAGGCGCAAGCAGGTGCTGATCCGCTTTGCCGACCTGATTCTTGAGCACCAGCACGAGCTGGCGCTGCTCGAAACCCTGGATATGGGTAAGCCGATCTCCGACTCCCTGAGCATCGATATCGCCGCTGCCGCCAACAGCATTCGCTGGAATGGTGAAGCGATCGACAAGGTCTACGACGAACTGGCCCCCACCGCTGAGGACCAGATCGGTATGGTGACCCGTGAGGCGATCGGCGTGGTCGGCGCTATCGTGCCCTGGAACTTCCCCTTGCTGATGGCCTGCTGGAAGCTGGGGCCCGCCCTTGCCACCGGCAACAGCATTGTGCTCAAGCCCTCCGAGAAGTCACCGCTGACGGCCATTCGCGTGGCCCAGCTGGCGGTAGAGGCCGGCATTCCGAAAGGGGTTCTCAACGTGTTGCCCGGCTTCGGCCACACCGTGGGCAAAGCACTGGCGCTGCATATGGATGTGGATTGCATGGTCTTCACCGGCTCCACCCGCACCGCCAAGCAGCTGATGATCTACGCCGGCGAATCCAACATGAAGCGGGTATGGCTGGAGGCCGGTGGCAAGAGTCCCAACATCGTATTCGCCGACGCCCCCGACCTGCGCGAAGCGGCAAGGGCCGCCGCCTCTGCCATCTGCTTCAATCAGGGTGAGGTGTGCACCGCCGGCTCCCGCCTGCTAGTCGAGGAGAGCATTCGCGAAGAGTTTGTTGCCATGGTGGCCGAGGAGATGAAAGCCTGGCAACCCGGCAACCCACTGGACCCCAATACCAATATTGGTGCAGTGGTGGACCAGACCCAGCTCAACACCGTGCTCAGCTACATCGAGGCGGGTAAAGAGGACGGAGCCCAGGTCTGTGGTGGTGGTGCACAACTGCACAAGGAGAGCGGCGGCTTCTATGTTGCCCCCACCATATTCAATGGTGTCACCAACAGCATGCGCATCGCCCGCGAGGAGATCTTCGGACCCGTTCTCTCTTGTATCGGCTTTGACAGCCTGGAGCAGGCGATCGAGATCGCCAATGACACCGACTACGGTCTGGCAGCGGCGGTCTGGACCAGTAACCTGAGCAAGGCCCACCGGGCCGCAAAAGCGCTCCGTGCCGGCTCCGTATGGGTTAACCAGTACGACGGCGGCGACATGACGGCACCCTTCGGGGGCTTCAAGCAGTCCGGCAACGGTCGCGACAAGTCGATCCACGCTTTCGACAAGTACACAGAGCTCAAGGCCACCTGGATCGCGATCTGATCTCTCGTTAAAGCCGGCTTTCGCCGGCTTCTGCTCTCCCCGCCCCCTGAGGGGGGTGGTGAAGTTTCCCTGGCCGGGTGGCTAACCCGGTTACAGATTGGCTAAAAATGGTACAATGCCCGGCTTGCTTGCCGGAACCTGACCATGACTGCCGTTACTCCCCTCTTCTCCTACCGTAAATATTGGGCGGAGTGCTTTGGCACTGCCCCCTTCCTACCCATGTCCCGCGCCGAGATGGAGCAGCTGGGGTGGGACAGTTGCGACATCATCATCGTCACGGGTGACGCCTACGTCGACCACCCCAGCTTCGGCATGGCGGTGATCGGCCGCTACCTGGAATCCCAGGGGTTTCGGGTTGGTATTATTGCCCAGCCCGACTGGCGCTCCAAGGAGCCCTTTATGGCGCTGGGGGAGCCCAACCTCTTTTTCGGCGTCACCGCCGGCAACATGGACTCCATGATCAACCGCTACACCGCCGACCGCCGGCTGCGCCACGATGACGCCTATACTCCGGGCGATGAAGGCGGCAAGCGGCCCGACCGTGCGGTCACCGTCTACTCCCAGCGCTGCAAGGAGGCCTACAAGCAGGTACCGGTGGTGATCGGCGGTATCGAGGCCAGCCTGCGCCGCCTGGCCCATTACGATTACTGGTCCGACAGCGTTCGCCGCTCTGTACTGATCGACTCCACCGCCGACCTGCTGCTGTACGGAAACGCCGAGCGCGCCATCGCCGAAGTGGCCCACCGTCTCGCCAATGGCGAAACCATCGACCAGATCACCAACATCCGCGGTACCGCCTATAAGCGCAAGGCGCTGCCCGAAGGCTGGCTCGAGCTTGACTCCACCCGCATCGACCAACCGGGGCCTATCGACGCCCACCCCCACCCTTACCACTACGGTAACGACAGTGACCCCGAGGGCAGCTGCGAGGGAACAACCGAGCCTGAACCCCAGGTGATTCACCTCATCGACCCCGGAGCCCACAACACCGACCCTGAGCGCTCCTATATCCGCCTGCCCTCCTTCGAAAAGGTGCGCAACGATCCGGTCCTCTACGCCCACAGCTCACGGGTGTTTCACCGCGAGACCAATCCCGGTAATGCGCGCCCGCTGCTGCAGATGCACGGCCAGCAGTACCTGTGGATCAACCCGCCCCCCATCCCCCTCGAAACCGACGAGCTCGACGGCGTGTTTGACCTGCCCTACCAGCGGGTACCGCACCCCAGCTACGGCGATGCCCGCATCCCCGCCTATGAGATGATCCGTTTTTCGGTCAATATCATGCGCGGCTGCTTTGGGGGTTGCACCTTCTGCTCCATCACCGAACACGAGGGCCGCATCATCCAGAGCCGTTCCGAGGCCTCGATTCTGGGTGAGATTGAGAAGATCCGAGACGTGGCTCCCGGCTTTACCGGCACCATCTCCGATCTTGGCGGGCCGACGGCCAATATGTACCAACTTAACTGCAAGAGCGACGAGATCCGCGACAGCTGTCGTCGCCCTTCCTGTGTTTATCCAGGCATTTGCAAAAACCTGATTACCGACCATAGCCCGACCACCCAGCTCTATCGGAAAGCCCGTGCCTTGCCGGGTATCAAGCGCATTGCCATCAGTTCGGGTCTGCGCTACGACCTGGCGGTGGAGGATCCGGAGTACGTGAAGGAGCTGGTCCAGCACCATGTCGGCGGCTATCTCAAGATTGCCCCCGAACACACCGAGACCGGCACTCTGTCGAAGATGATGAAGCCGGGGATGGGCACCTACTACCGCTTCAAGGAGATGTTCGACCACTTCTCCAAGGAAGCGGGTAAGGAGCAGTACCTGATCCCCTACTTTATCGCCGCCCACCCGGGCTGCACCGATGAGGATATGCTCAACCTTGCGCTATGGCTGAAGGAGAACAAGTTCCGCGTCGACCAGGTACAAAATTTCTACCCCTCGCCCATGGCCTATGCGACCGCCATGTACCACAGCGAGCGTAACCCGCTGAAAAAGGTGGGCTACAAGAGCGAGGGGGTTTACAGCGCGCGCAGCAAAAACCAGCGCCGGCTGCACAAGGCGTTGCTGCGCTACCACGATCCGGATAACTGGCCGCTGCTGCGCGAGGCGCTGCGCAATATGGGCAAGGCGCACCTGATCGGTCGCGGTAAGACCCATCTGGTCCCTGCCGAGATGCCCTCCCGGGAGCGCCATAAGAGCCTGCGCCGAAGCGAGCCTCGCACCCAGCGTGCTCTAACCCAGCACACCGGCCTGCCCCCCCAGGGCGCTCCGGCCGCGAAGCGGGGCGCAGGCACCAACGCCTCCAAGGGGCCCCGCAGGGGAGCAGGAAAAGGGGCCGGCAAGGGGGCACGCCGCCCCCGCTAGCCAGGATGCCGGGGCTATTGCCCACCGCTATCGCACAGGCTATTCACAACCCGCCCACAGACTTATTCACAATCCTTACCACTGGTGATTGGTCCGAGGCGACTCGCTTCAGGCAGCCAAAAACCATGCCTACAGCGGATGGCGCTGTCGCCTCAGGGTAAGGGGGCACGCCACCGCCGAACATTCTATCCAGAGGTTAATCACACACTTATCAACAGACTACCTGGTTTCGGCCAACCACTGGCTTACCCGTCTGGACACCCATTCGGGGTCGCTTTGGGTTGGCTCCCCTAGCGGGTTGCCCTCGCCCGCCACCACCTCGTGCTGGTAGGCAATCTCAGCCAGTCGAAACAGTGCCTGCTCCGCTGGGTTGCGCTTCAGAGGCAAGTGCTCCACCGCGATCCCCACTTCGGCAAAGAGCTCGATGGAATCCCGCAGGCGGTAGTCTTCGGCGTAGTAGACCCGCTTTACGCCACCAAGATTGATCAGCCGCTTGGCGCACATACGACAAGGCAGGTGGGTGACAAAGACAAACTTTTCATAGTGGCGCGGGGCATCGCAGTTGATAACCCCGTTCTCCTCCGAGTGGAGACAGCCGCAGGAGCCGGGGGTATCGCTGTCACAGTGGTTGTGCAACCCCGACGCGTTACCGTTATAGCCTACCGCAAACACCTTACGGTAATCGGTACTGGTAATGACCGTCCCTACATTCAGTCGATGACAGGTGGAGCGCTCGGCAATTTGATAGGCAAAGCCCATGTAGACATCGGCAAAACTGGGACGCCCCCCGTTATCTGGCGCGGAATGACTCACTTCAACCTCCTCGAGCTGATGGTTGCCGTTATTATGCGCGCTCACCCTATAAGATGCACTGCCCTCGTGTTTGGCTGCGTTGTTCTTGCCGCTTAACTCTTGTAAGGTATTTCAAAAACACCGTTGCTCACTCCGGGTCTTCTCCATGGGATTTGTCAGAACCGCTTCCACGTTAGGTGCTCTATTGCTATCGGTGCCCGCTCCCTCTGCTAGCGCGGAAGATTATCGACTGGCAGTGGGCGCGGGTGTCTTTGATCCACTCGGGTCGGGTACCACCGGTATGCTTTCTGTCATGCTCGAGGGGCCTGCTGTTCAGTCGATCTGGTCGATACGCCCTGCCCTGGTGGGTTTTGCCCTTGAGCGAAGTGGTTATTACCTCGGCATAGGAGGGCACAAGGAGTTTAGCCTCGCGCAAAAATGGCATTGGGGGGTAGCGACCGGGCTCGGTTATTACCACCAGGGGGCCGAACGCAACGAGCTTGGCTATGATATTGAGTTTTACTCACGTATAAGCATCAGCTACCAACTCTCCTCACGGCAGGCGGTTCGCGCCGAGTTTGGCCACATCTCGAACGCGGACCTGGGGGAGGAAAACCCTGGCTCAGAAACCGCCACCTTAAGCTGGATAAGCCATTTCTAGTGCCGCCCTGGTGCTGGCCTTACCGGTAAACTACGGCACTAGGCGATGGGGTTGCGTGTGGTATGCAAGTCCTCAATAGCAATCCGGTAGTAGTCAGCGGCCTTACCCCGAAGCAGGTCGACAATGTCGGCGTCGACCTTACCCTCGTCGGCCAATGGCTGCAGGATTGCCAGGATCTCCTCCACCGACAGACGTCCCTTGTAGGGTCGCTTTTGTGCCAACGCCTGGAAGATATCCGCAATGGCGATGATGCGCGACTCCAGATCGATCTGCTCCCCCTTTAACCGGAAGGGGTAGCCGGAGCCGTCGATCCGCTCGTGGTGGTTGGCCGCCCATTCGCCGATTTTTGAATCGGGGAAGAAACTTCTGAGGGTTTCTCGTGTATCCACGGTGTGGCGTTTTATCTGCGAGTACTCACGCGCATCCAGGCTGCCCTTCTTGTGCAAAATCTGATCGGGCGTCCTGAGCTTGCCGATGTCGTGGAGCAACCCAGCTATGTAGACCTGTTCCAAACGCTGGGCCTCTACCCCCGCCTCTTCAGCAATCGCCTTCGCCAATATCGCTACCTTTTCCGAGTGCTGGTAGGTCAGAGGACTTTTGGCATCCACTATGTGGGCCAGAAAGCGCGCCAGCTCGATCACCTCATCCATGACGAGCTGGCGGTCGTAGTGGCTGCCGTAGCTAAAGCCCGTTCCTATCTGTTCGATGGCATTGGCCTCCATGGTGTACCAGAAGCCATCGAGGTTGATCAGCTCCACCATGCTGTTGGCCAGCTCGGGATGAAAGATCTCACCGGCATTCGACAATATGTTTTCGCCGATCGCTGATTCATAGATGGTCACAATGTCCGGATGCTGGCCGTTGAGGTAACGTGCTCTTAAAAAGTCGAGGCGATCGGCCAGGAAGATCAGGGCGGCGATATCCCGGGTATCAGGGTCCAGATCCAGCTCCCTGAGCCTAACCCAGGGGGTGTGGTGATACCGCACCACCTCGGCAAAATCGGCCAAAACCGAGCAGCCGATCAGCGCCTCATAACCGCGGATGCAGTGTGCTTCACTGCTTTCCGGCTCCAGGCACTCCAGCAGGTCAAGATGCTCCTTGGTGGTCGACACCCCGCAGTCGTGAATCAGGCCCGCGAAGTAGGTAAACTCCTGCTTCTGCTCCGGCCAGCCCAGTCGCTTCGCGCACTCGTAGGCCATATAGCCGACTCGGTGACCATGGTTAATATCATCAATTCCAACGTAGTCCAGTGCCCTTGCCAGCATCAGCAGCGCGTGTCGAAGGTCGATCTGTACCCTGGTTTCGGGCTTGATGTATGGCTGATCCATTGCGTTGTAGGTCCTTACCCTGGTCCTGAGGCGTTTATTCTACGCAGTAAGCCTGTGCGGCCCGCGAGACCCTCCCCTTCGAGTATAGAGGCTGTCACATGCTTTACTAACCATTGACGCCTTCTATGCTCGAGGCACTGGGTTCACAGGGCCGACAACGGAAGAACAACCCCCTGATGTGCACTAAGCGGTCCCTCAAATTCGTCTTGATCGACCGGCCGGCTGGCCGGGTTGTAGTCTAATAATAGAGTTGGTAACCAATAGCATGCTCGACCGCTGATCGCAGGCTGCGACTGGTAGTAGTCCAACTCATGCTTGGTGATCCAGCGATGCTTGAGCAGCGCTTTTACTTTCGGCAGCATCAGCGCGATCCGCCATGCGATACCTTTGCCCCATCGCCCTGTTGCGTGGTGATGGTGTTCACCTGACGGTCCCCTTCGTGCCCATTTCGACCTGTTAGAGACCGCTGATATTAAGAGGAGGGTTAGCCAGTCAGAAACCCCAAAGCGCACACTTTTCAGCAGAGCCTATGCCCATCACGGGTACCAATCCTTCACGGCTATATTCGACAACTTGTTGCTTGTGATTGCCGGGAGCGCCTCTCAGTCAGCAACGAAATGCTTGCCGAGCAGCCCGTAGTAGAAATTGGCGTCGTTAAGGACACCGACAAACTGGCCTTCATCTTCCAGAAGCACCGGCAGCCGGCTGTCATAACGTAGTTGAATTGCTTCTCGCATCGAGATATTCGATGAGGCTATAGAGAACTGGCCACGCGACGTTCCTTGGGCGCCGCTGTTGTTACGAGCTGACTGTATGATGCTGTCAGCACGGCCGCACCGCGCGATGCGACCTTGCTCTAGTTCGACCCAGTATCGTTCACTATTAAGCAGCAGACGGTCACCCTGTTTTTCCAGTTTTTCAGCTGGCGTCATTAGGGTTTTGCCGCCTAGCACATTGAGCGGATTAGTGTGGGCGACGAAGTCCTCGACGTAGCTGTTTTCCGGGTTGAGCACGATCTCTTCGGGCTTGCCATGCTGGATTATTTTGGCTGATTCCATGATGGCAATGTGCGAACCGATCTTGAGGGCCTCATCCAAATCGTGGCTCACAAAGAGAATGGTCTTGTTAAGGTTGCGTTGTAACTCAATGAGCTCATCTTGCAGCTGGGCGCGAATCAGCGGGTCGAGGGCTGAGAACGGTTCGTCCATCAGTAGGATATCGCTATCCATGGCGAACGCGCGAGCGAGACCGACACGCTGCTGCATGCCTCCGGACAGCTCATGCGGACGATGGTGCGCCCACTGGTCGAGGCTGACCATCTCCAGTTTCTCCATTGCCTGGCGGTGGCGATCTTTTTTATTCATTCCTTTCATTTCCAGCCCAAACGCAACGTTATCGAGCACCGAGAGCCAGGGCATAAGGGCAAACTTCTGAAATACCATGGAGATCCGGTGGGTGCGCAGTTGTCGCAGCGTGCGGGCATCGCAGTTGGCCATTTCAATCTGCTGCTCGCCGTCGCGGAGTTTAAGGCTGCCGCGGCTGATCCTGTTCAAGCCGTTAACGGTGCGCAACAGGCTCGATTTGCCAGAGCCTGACAGGCCCATCAAGACGCAGATTTCTCCTTCGCGTACCTGCAGATTGGCGTTCTGTACGCCGACAACGGCACCGCTTTGGTCGATCACCTCCTGGCGGGTGAGTCCCTGATCCAATAGCGCAAGGGCTTCGGTCTGCTGGTCGCCAAACACCACGTCAAGGTGGCTAATGTCGATCATGTTCATCCTGTGCTCTCCTTGGTGTCACGTTGTTTACAGAGGCGGTCGAGAATGATGGCGACCAGAACGATGGCCAGGCCGGCCTCGAACCCCTGAGATATATTGACGGTGTTAAGGGCCCTCACGACCGGCTTGCCAAGGCCGTCTGCGCCCACCAGCGCGGAAATCACCACCATCGACAGCGACAACATGATGCACTGGGTGATCCCGGCCATGATGCTGGGCATGGCGGCTGGCAGTTCGACCTTCAACAGCAGCTTCCATCGGGTAGCCCCGAAGGCTCGGCCCGCCTCCAGCAGCTCTGCGGGCACGCTGCTGACGCCGAGCGCGGTGAGGCGGATGGGCGCGGCGATGGCGAAGATAATGGTCGAGATCAGACCCGGAACCACGCCCAGGCCGAACAGAATCAGCGTGGGGATCAGGTAAACGAAGGTGGGGATGGTCTGCATCAGGTCCAGCAGCGGTCTAATCGCCACGTGAAAGCGTGGGTAGTGGGCTGCCAGAATACCGATGGGGATGCCGAACAACACACACAGGAAGGTGGCCATAAGCACCAGAACCAGGGTTTCGATCATCTCAGTCCAGTAGCCCAAATTAGCGATCAGCAGCAGCCCTAGCACCACGAAGAGCACTTGAGCCAGTGAGCGATGTAGCCACCAGGCGAGGGCACCGACAGCACCGACCAGTGCCAGCGGAGGACAGTTTAGTAACAGGTCGGTTAGGCCCAGAATCAGCCATTCGAGGGAGATGGCGATGGCATCAAACAGCGCTGCAGCGTTGCCGATCAGCCAGTCAACCAGTTGCTCCATCCACTGGCCAAGCGGGATTTTGTGTTCGGTAATCCAGTTCATCGTCGCATTCTCGTGGGATAGGGGGCGCGAGGAGTTAGCCCCGCGCCCGGTAAAACTGTCTGCAAAATGACCTGATTACAGCGCCAGGTGAGCCCGAACGGCAGCAAGGCCTGGCTTGCCATCCAGCGTTTTGACCCGCTCTAGCCAAGGCGCGAGGGCTTCGGGGTTATTGCGTAGCCATGCTTTGGCCGCTTCGGCTGGCCGTTGACCATCATCAAGGATGGCGGCCATCACTTCATTTTCCATGGGCAGTGAAAACTTTAGGTTGCCGAGCAATTGGCCGACATTGGGGCACTCGCTGCGGTAGTTCTGGCGAGTGTTGGTGTAAACCGTGGCACCACCGTAGTTTGGGCCAAACCAGTCATCCCCCCCGTCGAGGTAGGCTATTTTGAAGTTGCTGTTCATCGGATGCGGAGCCCAGCCGAGAAAAACCACCCACTGGTTGCGGCGTTCGGCGCGCTGAACTTCAGACAACATCCCGGCTTCGGAGGACTCCACCAGGCGGAAATCTCCCAGGCCGAAGGCGTTTTTATCAATCATCGATTGGATCAGGCGGTTACCATCGTTACCAGGCTCGATGCCATAGATGCGCCCACGGAACTTGCTCTTGAAGCGCTCGAGGTCAGCAAAGGATTTAACTCCTCCATCGTAGGCTGCCTGGTTAACGGCCAAGGTATATTTGGCCCCTTCGAGGTTGGCATCGAGGATTTCGACAGTGCCCGCTTCACGGTACTTGGCGATATCACCCTCCATGGTCGGCATCCAGTTACCTAGAAACACATCCAGTTCGCCGGCAGCCAACGAATTGTAGGTGACCGGCACCGACAGCAGCTGGGTCTTCGGTGTGTAGCCCAGTCCTTCGAGAAGCTGGGATGCAACCGCGGTGGTGGCGGTGATATCGGTCCAGCCAACGTCAGCGAAACGAACAGTGCTGCAGTCCGCTGCTTGTGCGACGCTGCTAAGGATTGCGCCGAAGGCGAAGCTGGCAGTGGCCAGGTGACGGATGGCGGTGTGTTTAATCGATCGCATATTGAGTCCTTTGTTGTGGTTAGAGTATCTGCACCTAGCGCTGCTGATGCTGGTAATCCGGGTGGATCCAGACCGGAACATCGGCGGCTGGTAGCGGTTTGCGGCCGCGTATCAGATCGGCAACTTTTTCCGCCACCATAATGGTGGGGGCATTGAGGTTGCC
Organism: Aestuariirhabdus litorea; assembly: GCF_003864255.1. Taxonomy (NCBI): domain Bacteria; kingdom Pseudomonadati; phylum Pseudomonadota; class Gammaproteobacteria; order Oceanospirillales; family Aestuariirhabdaceae; genus Aestuariirhabdus; species Aestuariirhabdus litorea. Next base: position 483,620 of record NZ_QWEZ01000002.1, on the reverse strand, counting down.
ATTGGTGATGGTTGGGAAGACCGAGGAATCGACCACGCGCAAGCTGTTGACGCCACGCACCTTACAACTCGGATCTAACACAGCCAGGGGGTCGTCGTCCGCACCCATCTTGCAGCTGCAAGACGGGTGATAGGCGCTTTCTACGTTCTGGCGCACCCAAGCATCAATCTCATCATCGCTTTGTACGTCGGTCCCGGGCTGGATTTCATCGCCGCGATAGGGCTCAAGCGAGGGCTGGTTGAGAATCTCGCGAGTCAGGCGGATACAGCGGCGCCAGTCTTCCACATCCTGCTGATCCGTCAGGTAGTTGAACTGAATCCTGGGGTGGACCGACGGGTCGGCGCTTGAAATCTGAATCCTGCCGCGGCTACTGGGCTTGTTGGGGCCGACATGGACCTGGAAACCGTGCCCGGCAAAGGCAGCGCGGCCATCGTAACGCATCGCTGCTGGCAGGAAATGGAACTGAATGTCCGGCCACTTCATCCCTTCGCGTGAGCGGATAAAGGCACAGGACTCAAAGTGGTTGGTCGCACCCAGGCCATCTTTGAACAGCAGCCAGCGCGCACCGATCAGCCCTTTGCTGATCAAACCGAGTTTGCTGTTGAGGCTTACCGGCTGAGTGCACTGGTACTGGAAGTAGACCTCGAGGTGGTCTTGCAGGTTTTCCCCCACGCCGGGCAACTCTTTAACCACGGGTACCCCTGCGGCTTCAAGCACCGGACGCGGACCGATACCCGACAGCTGAAGCAATTGCGGTGACCCAACCGAACCTGCCGATAGCACCACTTCCTGGTTGGCTTTGACCTGCTGGATGGTACCGCGCTTTTCAAACTCGACGCCGGTGGCGGTGATCTGATCGCCGCTGCCGCGGGTAGTGACTTTTCGTACCAGCACCCCGGTGACCAGGGTCAGGTTTGGCCGCCGCATCGCTCGCCGCAGGTAGGCATTGGCGGTGGAGCTGCGCACGCCATCTTTAACGGTCATGTGCATGGGGCTGAACCCCTCTTGTTGATAACCGTTGTAGTCCTTGGTTTCCGGATACCCGGCGTCCTTACCGGCGTTGATAAACGCCTGGTAAAGCGGGTTCAGGCGCATACCGTTGCCGTTGCAGGTGCCGACTGGACCTTCGCCTCCGCGGTAGTCATCGGCGCCGCCTTCCCAGGTCTCGGCGCGCTTGAAGTAGGGTAAGCAGTGCTGATAGTCCCAGCCTTCGGCACCGGCTTGCTGCCATTGGTCGAAATCGCAGGCGTGTCCGCGCACATAAACCATACCGTTGATGGACGAGGATCCGCCCAGCGTGCGACCGCGAGGGGTGTGCAGCGAGCGACCCTCAAGCCCAGGTTCCTGTTCGCTATGGAACTGCCAGCACAGGCGTTCCGTGTTCATCGGATAAGATAGCGCCGTAGGCATCTGCACAAAGATGCTGCGGTCGCTGCCGCCGTTTTCCAGCAGCAACACACTGTTTTGTCCATCCTCTGTCAGGCGGTCGGCCAGCACACAACCGGCTGATCCTGCACCAACGATGACATAGTCGTAACACTGATTCATTGATTGCGTCCCTTTATCCAGCGCCGTTAATAGGGCGATTCCAGTTCGCCCAGCTCAACGTAAACGCTCTTGGTCTGGGTATACTGGTAAAGGCTTTCGATGCCGTTTTCGCGGCCAATGCCAGAGGCCTTGTAGCCGCCCACCGGCATCTGCGCAGGTGACGCCCCCCAGGTGTTAATCCAGCAGATACCGGCCTGAAGTTGATTGATTACGCGATGGGCGCGACTGATATCGCGGGTAAAAACGCCCGCGGCCAGGCCGTAGTCTGTGGCGTTAGCGCGTGCGATTACCTCCGCTTCATCGCTGAAACGCAGCACCGACATGACCGGACCGAATACTTCGTCGGTTACCTGCGGCATGCTGTCATCACAGTCGACAAATACGGTCGGCATGACGAAAGCGCCTTTTTCAAGGCCGTTACCACTGGCGCGTTCGCCGCCGCAGAGCAGGGTAGCTCCCGCAGCTTTGGCAGCGTTGATGTAGCCCATCACTTTTTCTAGGTGTTGCTCTGAGATCAGAGCACCGACCTGCGTGGCAGGATCGGTCGGGTCGCCCACAATCAGCCTCTCTGTACGCTTTTTCAGCGCGGCCACGAACGGGTCGTAGAGCGAATCATGGACAAATACGCGGGTGCCGTGGGTGCACACTTCACCCTGGGTATAAAAGTTGGCCAACATGGCACCAGTGACTGCGCGATCGAGTTCGCAGTCGTCGAAGATAACCAGCGGCGACTTGCCGCCCAGCTCCATGGTGACCTGCTTAAGGCTCGACGCTGAATCCGCCATCACCCGCTTGCCGGTGTTGCACTCGCCGGTAAATGAGACTTTGGCGATACCAGGATGACCGGTCAGCATTTCGCCGGTACGTGCATCGCCCTGGACAACGTTGAAGACCCCATCCGGTAGCCCCGCTTCGGTGTAGATTTCAGCCAGTTTGGCGGCGGTCAACGGGGTTTCTTCCGATGGTTTGAAGATCATCGCATTGCCGGCGGCCAGTGCCGGAGCGGATTTCCAGCAGGCAATCTGAATTGGGTAGTTCCACGCCCCGATGCCGGCGCAGACCCCGAGTGGCTCTCGGCGACTGTAGAAGAAATTGCTACCCCCGAGGTCCTGGTATTCGCCCTGAATCTTGTCCGCAAGTCCTGCGTAGTAATCGATCACCTCGGCACCACTGAGGATATCGACGGCCACGGCTTCCTGATAGGGCTTACCAGTGTCCTTGACCTCCAGCAAAGCAAGCTCTGTGTTTCGTTCGCGCAACAAGGCGGCGGCTCGCTGCATCACTGCAGCGCGTTCGGGACCACTCATGGACGCCCAGCGCTGCTGGCCCTCTACGGCGCTCTTGTGCGCCAGTTCAATCACTGCCGCATCGGCCTGGGCCACGGTCGTGATCGTCTCTCCGGTGGCAGGGTTGGTGCTGGTAAAGGTCTCGGTGGCGGGGCGGTTAAGATAACCACCGCTGATGTAATGTTGCAGCATAGTGATAGGTGAACTCGTATAGCTGTTGAAAATCGGATTGAGGCGGACAGGCTATGCGCCTAGTGCCATAGCTCGGCTGGCAAGCGGCGTTGCAGGTAATCGAGAATGACTGCGCGCGCCTCAGTTCGGTTGATGCCGTCTGGCGACAGCGCGCCGCGCAGCCAGATACCGTCGATCAGCGCGGCAACGCCTCTGGCGATGAATGCAGCTTCATCGACATTGACCACTTTTTTTAGCTCGCGCCGCAGGTGTGATAACAGGCGTTTTTCGTTGACGTGCTGGAGCCGGTGCAGGGCCGGTTTATGCATGGCTAATGACCAGAATGTCAGCCAGGTTTTGACCACTTTGTCGTCAATTTGATTTGAGGCGAAATTACCATTAACGATAGCGATGATGCGAGCAACGACATCATCGGAGGGAACAGACTTCAGCTCCTCTTGGACCGCAATTGACAGATCCTGCAGTACCGCACGCATCGTCTCTTCCAGCAACTCGTCCTTGCCACCGAAATAGTGGTTGATAATTGCCGGCGAAACGCCCGCATAGCGGGCTATCATAGCCACACTCGCCTTATGAAGCCCAACATCGTTAATCGCTTCCATGGTGGCGTTAATCAATTGTGGTTTTCGGACCTCCGGCATTCCGACCTTAGGCATGGTGTTTCTCTTAATTTAAATAAACATTCAATTAAGAATAACGGGACGAGGAAATACTTTCAAGTCTAATCTTTAGACATCAACATAATTACGCAATGGAGAGTCAGGCTACCTAAGGTGGCGTCGGCCCTGTCGCAGGGGCGTCATATATATTGAAGGGGCATGGTGTCTGCTTTCGGGAGTTAGAAATGCGTAGCTGGCAAGTTGATCAGCGGCGTCTAACGTTTCGTTTAGTTCGCTAAGGGTCCTTTACGCCAAACCACCTTTCGCACGGAACAGCTTCTTGCTCTCTGCCGCCGACTACCCATCATATGCAGGAACCCTTGGTTAGTGGTCATTAATGGCACGGTGCCCCCCCCCTAGAGTGCCAATAGCCATTTTTTATGGCTGTCATTTTATTTCTGCGTTTTCCCACAGACGCTCTCCGCCCTACGCTACACCTCGCCGGGCTTGAAGCGTGCGTCACCGTGATACGCACTATTGTGGTACCAGAGATACTGATAGAGGTGTCGAAACTTGTGGCTTAGGTGAGCTGCTGGCCAATCCACCGAGCTCTTCACTGTTTCTTTATCATGCTGAAAAGCCCGCCAGACCTGCTGGCGGGCTCATTTTCGTGGGGGGGCTATTCTACCGTGACCGACTTGGCGAGGTTGCGTGGCTGGTCGACATCCGTGCCTTTGATGATGGCGACAAAGTAGGAGAGCAACTGCAACGGGATGGTGTAGACGATCGGGGCGATCAAGTCATCCACCCGGTTCAGGGTCAGCACCTCAACATTATTCCCCTGCATCAGGCGGGCATCGCTGTCGGCAAACACATAGAGCAAACCGCCACGCGCCCTCACCTCTTCCATGTTGGATTTGAGTTTTTCCAGCAACTCATTGTTGGGGGCCACCACCACTACCGGCATGCTGTTGTCGATCAGTGCCAGCGGTCCATGCTTGAGCTCGCCAGCCGCGTAGGCCTCAGCGTGGATATAGGAGATCTCCTTCAGTTTCAGGGCCCCCTCCATGGCGATCGGGTACTGGCTCCCGCGCCCGAGGAACAGGCTATGATGTTTGTCGGAGAAAGCCTCAGCCATGGTTTCGATATCGTCGCTCAGGCAGAGCGCACTTTCGATCACCGAGGGCAGTGAACGCAGGGACTTGACCAGTTTCGCCTCACTCTCCTCGCTGAGATCGTTGTACCGACCGATGGCGGCAACAAGCATCAGCAGCGACACCAGCTGGGTGGTAAAGGCTTTGGTCGAGGCCACACCAATCTCGGCGCCAGCACGCGTCATGAACGCCAAGTCCGACTCTCGCACCAGGGATGAGCCGGGAACATTGCACAACGTCAGTGACGCCATATAACCGGACTCCTTGGCCAGACGCAGGGCCGCAAGGGTATCGGCAGTTTCTCCGGACTGGGAAATAGTGACAAAAAGGCTATTGTCCGGCACAAAACTTTTCCGATATCGGAATTCCGAGGCTATCTCAACATTACACTGGACTCCCGCTACCGACTCGAACCAGTAGCGCGCCACCATGCCGGCGTGATAACTGGTGCCACAGGCAATAATCTGAACATTTTTTACTTTAGAAAAAATGTCGGCGGCCTTCTCACCAAAGGACTCGATAATTACCCTCCTATCGGTCAGGCGATCTTCAAGCGTATTGCGGACAGCACTCGGCTGCTCGTGGATCTCCTTGAGCATGTAATGGCGATATTGCCCCTTGTCTCCCGCATCGTGATCCAGGTCGCTTTCGATCACCCTACGCTCCACCCGCGTTCCGCTGCGATCGTAAATATCGACTTTAGTGCGGGTCATCTCACAGACATCGCCTTCTTCCAAAAAAAGAAAGCGGCGTGTGACCGGCAGCAGCGCCAACTGGTCGGATGCAAGAAAGTTTTCACCGATCCCCAACCCCACCACCAGTGGGCTTCCAGACCTGGCAGCTACGAGCCGGCTGGGATCACGACGATCCATCACTACTGTGCCATAAGCACCTTCAAGCTGATTGACCGCTGCGAGGACTGAAGACAACAAATCCTCATTTTTTGATAGCTCGCGGTGAATCAGATGTGCCATTACCTCAGTATCGGTTTCGGAGGTAAACTTATAGCCATCCCTGCTCAGCTCATCACGCAGCACTTCGTGGTTTTCGATGATGCCGTTATGGACAATGGCCAGATCGCCACAGGAAACGTGAGGGTGGGCGTTGTTTTCGCTGGGTACACCATGTGTCGCCCATCGAGTATGGGCAATACCACTTCCTCCGCTCAGGGGATGCGCCAGCAGTGCCTCTGCCAACTCCGACACCTTACCAAGGCGTCGTACCCGCTGCATATTACCCTGCCCGTCCACAATAGCGACACCGGCAGAGTCATAACCACGATACTCGAGACGTTTGAGACCCTCGAGCAGGATATCCGCCACATCTCTCTGGGCAACCGCCCCAACAATTCCGCACATAACCGTTTCCTTCTTTATTCCCCAGTGGTTTTGCTTTCCTGTTTGACCGGCCGTTGCCAGCCCGACAGGTTTCGTTGCCGGCCACGGGCCACGGCCAGCTCTCCATCCTCCACCGACTTGGTGATAGTGGACCCCGCCCCTGTAGTTGCCCCCTCACCTACCGTTACCGGTGCCACCAGGGAGGTGTTGGAGCCGATAAAAGCGCCGCTCTTTATCTGGGTTTTAAACTTGTTAACACCATCGTAATTACAGGTAATGGTGCCGGCACCCACATTTACCGCCTCACCCAGTTCGGCATCGCCAACGTAGCTCAGGTGGTTGATTTTGCTGCCCTTACCGACAATCGCCTTCTTGGTTTCGACAAAGTTACCGATCTTGGCTTTGGCTGCCAGTTGGGTTCCTGGCCGCAGCCGTGCAAAGGGACCCACCTCGCAGCATTCACCTACCAGCGCCTGCTCGAGCACCGAGTTGGCCTTGATGTGGCTGCCTCTGCCAATTCGGCTGCCGTTGATGACACAGTTTGGGCCAATAATGACACCATCCTCCAGGGTTACCTCCCCTTCGAAGACGCAGTTCACATCAATAACAACATCCTGCCCCACCGAGAGATGACCACGCACATCCATGCGTGCGGGATCCATCAGTGTAGCCCCCTCTGCCATCAGTCGTTCAGCTTGTCGTCGCTGATACCAGCGCTCCAGATCCGCCAGCTGCTGACGGTTGTTGACCCCTTGAACCTCCTGCTCAACGGGCGCGTTACAGGCCACTACCTGCTCACCCTCGGCTACCGCCATCGCAACGGTGTCGGTAAGGTAATACTCCCCCTGTGCATTGTCGGCCCTGAGGGCCGGCAGCCAGCGCTGAAGATTAGCGGCAGTGGTGGCCAGGATGCCCGTATTGACCTCATTGACTAGGAGCTGCTCGGGAGATGCATCCTTGTGCTCCACAATGGCGGTTACCCCCCCTTGTTGGTTACGGATAATACGGCCATAGCCGGCCGGATTGTCCAGAGCAACGGTCAAGAGGGCCAGGGGGGCCTGATCCAGCGAGCTCACCAATTCTATAAGGGAGGACGAGCTGGTAAGGGGAACGTCGCCATAGAGTACCAGCACCCGATCAGCACCCGCTATCTCGGGCAGGGCCTGGGCCACTGCGTGACCGGTCCCCTTCTGCTCACTCTGCTCTACCCAGGAGAGATCGAGGGCACAAAGGCGCTGCTTAACCTGATCGCCGCCATGGCCCACGACTACATGAATTCTACCCGAGCCAAAATGTGCCACGCACTCCTCAGCTCGCTCGATCACATGCTGGACCATTGGTTTACCCGCGATGCCATGCAGCACCTTGGGCAGCGAAGATTTCATACGGCTTCCCTGACCGGCCGCCAGGATTACAATGTCGACGCGCATGCACCCAACCTGTGTATCAAAAAGTGTTTAAATGAGGCCCTGTAAATGAAAAAAGGGCAGTCCGCAGACTGCCCTTAGGTACAGCATATTCAGGCCCGCGATTATTTGCGGATTTTATCACGGATCTGCCTGAGGGTTCGCAGCTGCGCACTGGCTTCTGCTAACTGTGCCGCAGCGCGGGAGTAGTCCAGCTCCGAGCTTTGGTTAGCGAGCGCCTGCTCAGCTTCCCGCTTGGCCTCTTCGGCCGCGGCCTCATTCATATCGTCGGCACGTAAAGCGGTGTCAGCCAACACCTTAACGTTGTTCGGCTGCACTTCCAGGTAGCCACCGGAGATGAAGTAGATCTCCTCTTCGCCGTTTTGCTTGATGATCCGGATAGGACCCGGCTTCAAGCCGGTCAGCAGGGGCGCGTGACCCGGAGTTACCCCCAGTTCACCTTCGCTACCATAGGCGATAACCGTCTCCACCAGACCGGAGAAGATCGCCGTTTCAGCGCTGACGATGTCACAATGTACAGTCATTGCCATCGTTATTTGCCTCTTGTCGGTTTAACCATTATGGCGGATACCGGAGTAACCGCCATCCACAACTTACAGCTTCTTGGCTTTCTCGATGGCTTCATCGATGGAGCCAACCATGTAGAACGCCTGCTCGGGCAGGTTATCGTACTCACCGGAAAGCAAGCCCTTGAAGCCAGCGATGGTGTCCTTCAGGGAAACGTACTTACCGGGAGAGCCGGTGAATACTTCCGCTACGAAGAATGGCTGAGAGAGGAAACGCTCGATCTTACGGGCACGGGCTACGGTCAGCTTATCCTCTTCTGACAGCTCGTCCATACCCAGGATCGCGATAATATCCTTCAACTCCTTGTAGCGCTGCAGGGTACCCTGAACGCCACGGGCCACTTCGTAGTGCTCCTGGCCGATCACCAGCGGGTCGAGCTGACGCGAGGTGGAGTCCAGCGGATCGATCGCCGGGTAAATACCCTTGGCAGCGATGTCACGGCTAAGTACCACGGTCGCATCGAGGTGGGAGAAGGTGGTTGCAGGAGAGGGGTCAGTCAAGTCATCCGCCGGTACGTATACCGCCTGGATAGAGGTGATAGAACCGGTCTTGGTGGAGGTAATACGCTCCTGCAGACGACCCATCTCTTCAGCCAGAGTCGGCTGGTAACCTACTGCAGAGGGCATACGACCCAACAGTGCAGATACCTCGGTACCGGCCAGGGTATAACGATAGATGTTATCGACGAACAGCAGTACGTCCTTACCCTCGTCACGGAACTTCTCTGCCATGGTCAGGCCGGTCAGGGCCACACGCAGACGGTTTCCTGGGGGCTCGTTCATCTGGCCGTAAACCATCGCTACCTTGGACTCTTCAGGCTTCTCAAGGTTAACAACGCCAGCTTCCTGCATCTCGTGGTAGAAGTCGTTACCCTCACGAGTACGCTCACCTACCCCTGCAAACACGGACAGACCGGAGTGCTTCAGGGCGATGTTGTTGATCAGCTCCATCATGTTTACGGTTTTACCTACACCGGCACCACCGAACAGTCCGACCTTACCCCCCTTGGCAAAGGGGCAAACCAGGTCGATTACCTTGATGCCGGTTTCCAGCAGGTCAGCAGAAGCTGACTGCTCGGCATAGGTAGGCGCGGCACGGTGAATGGAGGAACGCTCCTTCTCGCCGATGTCACCACGCTCGTCGATGGGGTTACCCAACACATCCATGATACGGCCGAGGGTTTCAATCCCTACGGGTACCATGATCGGTGCATTGGTGCTGGAAACGCTCAGGCCACGGCTCAACCCTTCAGTAGAGCCCATGGCGATGGAGCGCACGATACCGTCGCCCAACTGCTGTTGAACCTCGAGAGTGGTCTCTTTCCCCTCTACCTTCAAGGCGTCAAACACCTTGGGTACGCTGTCGCGGGGGAACTCCACGTCGATCACGGCACCGATGATCTGTACAATACGTCCGCTACTCATAAGTAGGATCCTCTATAAATACTCGTTGGTCATCGACGCCTTAAACGGCCGCCGCACCACTTACAATCTCAGAAATTTCTTGGGTAATCGCAGCCTGACGAGCCTTGTTATAAACCAGTTGCAGTTTATCGATGAGCTCACCGGCGTTGTCGGTCGCGCTCTTCATCGCCACCATACGCGCAGACTGTTCACAAGCGCCATTTTCCACCACAGCCTGGTAAACCTGTGACTCGATATAGCGGATCAACAGACCGTCCAGCAGCTCCTTGGCATCGGGCTCATAGATATAGTCCCAATGATGCTTCAGGGCCTCATCATCGTCCGCTGGCAAAGGCAACAGCTGCTCATCAACCGGCTGCTGGGTCATGGTGTTTACAAAATTGCTGTACACCAGGAACAAACGGTCGATCTTGCCCTCATCGTAGGCATCGAGCATCACCTTAACGGCACCAATCAGATCCGCGATATTGGGTTGGTCACCCAGATCACTGACCGCGGCAACAACGTTCCCGCCGTAATGGCGGAAAAACGCTCCCGCTTTTTTACCGATGACACAGATATCAACCGCCACACCCTGGTCGGACCAGCTCTTCATCGACTTGATTGTGTGCTTGAACACATTGATGTTCAGGCCACCACACAAGCCGCGATCGGTGGATACAATGATGTATCCGACGCGCTTGGCTTCCCGCTCTTTCATGTAGGCATGCTGGTACTCGGGTGACGAGTTTGCAACATGACCAACCACTTCACGAATACGCTTTGCGTAAGGGCGGCTGGCTTCCATACGATTTTGAGCTTTACGCATCTTACTCGCGGCCACCATCTGCATGGCGCCCGTGATTTTCTGCGTATTTTTAATGCTACCTATCTGTGTACGTATCTCTTTTCCGACTGCCATATCTCACCTTTATCTGGTTGCTGGCACTACCCGGAGGTAGTACGGAAAAGCCAGCCGTTAGTACGACTGGCCTTTCTCTTGTTACCAGGTTTGAGTTGCCTTGAATTTCTCCAGCATCTCTTTCAAGGTGTTCTCGATCTCGTCGTTGTAATCACCACTCTGCCCCACTTTTGCCATTAGCTCAGCGTACTCGCTGTCAGCGTAAGCGATCAGAGCGGATTCGAAATCCAGAACTTTGTTGAGTTCAACGTCCTTCAGGTAACCCTTTTCCGCAGCAAAAAGACTGACAGCCATCTCGGCGATGTTCATCGGAGAGTACTGCTTCTGCTTCATCAGCTCGGTTACACGCTCACCGTGCTCCAGCTGAGAGCGGGTTGCTTCATCAAGGTCAGAGGCGAACTGGGCGAAAGCCGCCAGCTCACGGTACTGGGACAGAGCGGTACGAATACCACCACTGAGCTTCTTGATGACCTTGGTCTGTGCTGCACCACCGACGCGGGATACGGAGATACCGGGGTTGATCGCAGGACGGATACCGGAGTTGAACAGGTCTGCTTCGAGGAAGATCTGGCCGTCGGTGATGGAGATTACGTTGGTCGGTACGAACGCAGATACGTCACCGGCCTGGGTCTCGATGATCGGCAGGGCGGTCAACGAGCCGGTTTTGCCTTTCACTTCACCGTTGGTGAACTGCTCTACGTACTCAGCGTTGACACGAGCGGCACGCTCGAGCAGACGGGAGTGGAGGTAGAATACGTCACCGGGGTAGGCCTCACGTCCGGGAGGACGCTTCAGCAGCAGGGAGATCTGACGGTAGGCCCAAGCCTGCTTGGTCAGGTCATCGTAGATAATCAGGGCATCTTCACCACGGTCACGGAAGTACTCACCCATGGAGCAACCGGCGAAAGGTGCCAGGTACTGCAGGGCAGCGGTGTCAGCGGCACCCGCGTTGACCACAATGGTGTGCTCCATCGCACCGTGCTCTTCCAGCTTACGCACCACGTTGGCGATAGAAGACTGCTTCTGGCCGATGGCAACGTAGACACACTTAATACCGGTGCCTTTCTGGTTGATGATGGTATCGATCGCAACAGCGGACTTACCCACCTGACGGTCACCGATGATCAGCTCACGCTGGCCACGACCGATCGGGATCATGGAGTCGATCGCCTTAAGACCCGTCTGTACCGGCTCATCAACGGACTGACGGGCAATTACACCAGGAGCAACCTTTTCAACCGGTGAGGTTAACTCAGTGTCAATAGCACCTTTTCCATCGACAGGATTACCCAGGGTGTCCACCACGCGTCCGAGCAGCTCAGGGCCAACCGGTACTTCGAGGATACGACCGGTGCAACGAGCGGTTCCGCCCTCTACCAACGGCTCATAATCACCCAGGATTACGGCACCGACCGAGTCACGCTCAAGGTTCATGGCCATACCGTACAGGCCGCCATCGAACTCGATCATTTCGCCGTACATTACGTCTGCCAGGCCGTGGATCCGCACGATACCGTCGGATACGCTGACAATGGTGCCCTCGTTACGGGCCTCAGAAGTGATATCGAGCTTCTCGATACGCTTCTTGATAATTTCGCTGATTTCAGCGGGATTTAGTTGCTGCATGCCTTTATCCTCAAATCCTAATTCGATTAGGAGTTAATCGCCTCGGCTAGTTTCGAGATTTTGCTGCGAACAGATGCATCGATGACCAGATCAGCCGCGCGAATCACTACACCACCAATCAGTTCGGCGTGGGTTTCGCTGCTCAGGTTTACCTTGCGATCCAGTTTTTTGCTCAATGCTTGTGCCAGGGCAGATTGTTGCTTATCGCTCATATCAAAAGCGGTCTCGACCTTGACGTCGATCTGCTTCTCCTGCTGAGCCTTGAAGTTTTCAAACAGTGCTGAAACCTCAGGCAACAAACCCAGACGGTTGTTTTCGGCCATTACCGTGAACAAGTTTTTAGCTTCTTCATTCAGTTTGCCTTCGCAGACATCCACGAAAGCGGCGGCCTTCTGTTCACGACTCAGTGCCGGATAATCCAGAAACAATTTCATGGAGTCATCTTTGGCTACTGCAGCACCCAGCTGGAGCATCCCGGCCCAAAGGTCGAGATCACCCGAATCCTGGGCTGCCTCAAACGCTGCCTTAGCGTAGGGCCTGGCTACTGTCGTTAACTCTGCCATGATTAACCCCTATCAAAGTTCTTTAGCGAGTTTATCGAGCATCTCACTGTGAGCATTCGCGTCGATAGAGGACTGCAGAATCTTCTCAGCACCAGCAACAGCAATGGCTGCCACTTCTGCACGAAGCGCTTCCTTAAGTCGATTCTTCTCCTGCTCAATTTCTGAACGAGCAGCAGCAAGCAATCGATCACCCTCTAAACGGGCCTGTTCTTTGGCCTCATCAATGATTTGGTTGGAGCGCTTGTTCGCCTGGTCAATCAACTCAGCAGCTTGCTGCTTGGCATCACGCAGCTCTTTACTGGCTTTTTTCTTAGCCAGATCAAGATCACGTGAAGCACGCTCGGCAGCACTCAACCCTTCGGCGATGGACTTCTTACGCTCTTCCATCGCCGCCAGGATTGGTGGCCAAACATATTTCATGACCAGATAAACGAATACGCCAAACGCAATCATCTGGCCGATAAACGTTAGATTAAAATTCACACCGCTTCTCCGTTAATTGGAATTGATGTCGTGGTGTTTCTACTTAGCCAGCCAGTACGAACAGGATGTACATACCCAGACCGACACCGATCATAGGAACAGCGTCAACAAGACCCATAACGATAAAGAATTGAGCACGCAGCATGGGGATCAGTTCTGGTTGGCGAGCACCACCTTCCAGGAACTTGGAACCCAGGATACCTACACCAATAGCCGCACCTACAGCGCCCAGACCCATCAGGATGCCACTTGCGATTACTAACAGAGCAGTTGCTTCAGTCACTGTTTTATCTCCAGATTTACTAAGGTTGGTTATTAAAAAGAAAACGCTTTAGTGATCTTCACCCGTGTCATAAGCCATGCTCATGTACACGATAGTGAGAACCATAAAGATAAACGCCTGCAGAGAGATGATCAGAATGTGGAACAGCGCCCAGACCAGCTGGAGACTGCCGCCGAATACTCCCATCAGGAAGCCACCGCTGAACATCAGAGCGATCAGGATAAAGATCATCTCACCAGCGTACATATTGCCAAACAGTCGCAAACCCAGTGATACCGGCTTGGCGATCAGGTTGACGAACTCCAGGACAAAGTTAATCGGCACAAAAAACGCCTGAAGTGCTATGTTCTTGCTGCTAAAGGGGTGCAGGCAAAGCTCACCCATAAATCCACCAATGCCCTTCTCACGGAAGCTGTAGAAGAGGATCAGGATAAAGACACAGGCCGCCATCCCAAGGGTAATGTTGGGATCGGTCGAGGGCACAATCTTGAAGTAGACGTGATGCGCATCGGCACCAAATACGGTCACACCGATGATCTTTGCGATCTCGGGGATCAGGTCAATCGCTATCAGGTCCATCAGGTTCATAAAGAACACCCACACCAGAATGGTGAGAGCCATTGGTGCCACCATCGGGTTCTTGTAGGGGAACATACTGCTGACGTTACTTTGCACAAACTCGACCACCGTCTCCACCAGGTTCTGCATCCCGGTTGGCACACCCGAGGTGGCTTTTTTGGCAACACTGCGGAACATCCAGTAGAAAACGGCTCCCAGGAGGATGGAGATACCCATACTGTCCAGGTTCAGCGCCCAGAATCCCATATCGGCTGCTTCCTTACCGGAGGCGGCCATGGTCCAGAGGCTATCGGAAAGCACACTGCCATCGGCTCGTTCATAGCCCGCGGGGAGCTTGCCATAGGTCAGGTTGGTGAGGTGGTGTTGAATATACGACGATGCGGTAATTTCAGTTGCCATACCTTGGTCTCAAACGTTATTAACTGTCGTTCAGTCGCCCACTCAATAGCGGCGACAGACTGTTGATCATCAGCACAACAAAGAAGGTTATAAACAGCGAGGGTGCATAGAGCGGTGTGATAAACGCAAACACAGCCGCAAAAAGTATCGCTGTTAAACCAAACTTCACTGCTTCACCAACGTACATCGAGTTGGTTATTTTTCGTACCGACCCTACCCTGACGGAGATAAAGGTCTTATAAATCAAAAGCGCATTGGGAAGCATGAAGACCATACCGCCCAGCAGCGCGGAATAGGCTGCTTCAAAGCTCTGCAGGGAAAAGAGCATCCCCATCGACAGCGTTACGATCAATTGCAACGCCAATAATCTGTACAGGGGCGATCGAGTGATGTGAGATACGGATTTCTTCACGTCAGCTCACCCTCACCATTGCCCCTGGATCGCCTTTTTTAGAGACCGGGCACGTTACCCTGATTCAAAGCGTCGGTGATTATAGGGGGAATGCCCCCCTCATTCAATAGCCATCAGGGGGGGCTGCCAGAAAAAAGCCTGTGGCGAAAAGGCCTTTTTTTACTGTAAAAACAATAAGCTGCGAAACCGAAACTAAGCGTACATATAGCTAGATATGGGTAACACTACCCACCTAAACACTACATATAGTTTGATGGTTTTTTCAGCAACCAACCCCTTCCCGCTTTTTGTAAGTACCCCCGAAGGGGTCAATTAGACTATTTGATATGAGCAAGAATACCGTCCAGCTCATCCAGGTTGTTGTATTGGATTACCAGTTTCCCCTTGCCGCGGGCACTGTGGTCGATTCGCACCGCGGCTCCCAGTCGCTCCGACAGAGAGTCCTGAAGGTTCCGAATGTCAGGGTTCACGGCCTGTTCCGGTTTCGGGCTGCTTGCTTGCTGCTGAAGCTTGCGGATCAGGGCTTCGGTCTGGCGAACCGACAAGGCTCGTGCCACTACTTCTCGGGCCGCTTCCAGTTGTTGCGTTTCGTTCAGGGTCAGCATGGCTCTGGCATGGCCCATCTCCAGGTCACCATGTTCCAACATGGTTCTTACCTCGGGGTTGAGGCCAATCAACCGCAACAGGTTGGTCACCGTGGTGCGGGATTTACCCACCGCATCGGCCACCTGCTGCTGGGTGAGCTCGAACTCCTCCTGCAGTCTCTGCAGCGCCAACGCCTCCTCGACCGGGTTGAGGTCTTCGCGCTGGATATTCTCTATCAGCGCCATCGCGATCGCTGCCTCATCGGGCACGTCCCGGATGATCGCAGGAATTCGATCCAAGCTTGCTTTCTGGGCTGCGCGCCAACGCCGCTCTCCGGCGATAATCTCGTAGCGGTCCACGCCGATGGGGCGAATCACGATCGGCTGCATTACCCCTTGCGCCTTGATTGAGTTGGCCAGCTCCTCCAGGGCCTCAGGCTGCATATCGCGGCGTGGCTGGTACTTGCCTCGTTGAATAAACTCAACCGGGATCTGGGCCAGCTTTCCGTCCGTAGAGGCTTTCGTAGCCGACTCGCCCTCTGCCTTGGGCAGGGCACTCCCCGCCAGCAGCGCATCCAAGCCCCGCCCCAATCCTCGCTTTTTCACCGCCATACGTATTTGCTCACTTAGTCCTGTGCCATCAAGCGGAGATCGCTTGCCTGGGTTTTTCCTGTTTCCTGATCAACTCCCCCGCCAGCGCCAGATACGCCAGAGCACCTTTCGACTGCTTGTCGTAGACCATGGCGGGCAAGCCATGACTGGGGGCCTCGGCGAGTCGAACATTGCGCGGTATCACGGTACGGTAGACCCGGTCACCGAAGTGTTGGGTGAGCTGAGCCGATACGTCGTTGGTGAGGCCGTTACGCGGATCATACATGGTCCGCAGCAGCCCCTCGATCTCCAGCCCGGGGTTGAGCACCTCAGTAATACGCCCAATGGTATCGATCAGCGCACTCAACCCCTCGAGGGCGTAGTATTCGCACTGCATCGGAATCACCACCCCGTTGGCTGCGGCCAACGCATTAACGGTGAGCATATTCAGCGATGGAGGGCAGTCGATCAAAATAAAATCGTAGTTGTCCTGCACCTTGCGCAGCGCATAAGCCAGGCGCTTCTCTTTTGAGCTTAGGTCGAGCAGCTCCACTTCGGCGGCGGTCAGGTCTCCATTGGCAGGCAGTATGTCGTAGCCCGCCTGCTCGGTCGCCTGAATGGCACGCTCGATTTCACACTCACCGATCAGTACGTCATAAACAGAGCGCTCCAGCTCATTCTTTGCCACCCCGCTTCCCATGGTGGCATTGCCCTGGGGGTCAAGATCAACCAACAGCACCCGCCGTTTGGTCGCGACCAGTGACGCTGCCAGGTTAATACAGGTTGTGGTCTTGCCTACCCCACCCTTCTGATTGGTTACTGCTAGTATCTTGCCCACCATGATGCCCCTGTTTTACGCGCTCGGCTTTCGTAACACCACCAGGTGCCGTTCACCTTCGCTTTCCGGTACGTTGAGGGGAAGCACAGACTCCACCTCAAGCTGCGGGTAATGCTGCAGCAACTCCTCCAGCTCCTGCTGGGGGTAGACCCCTTTCATCGCCAGAAAATACCCCCCGGCTGCGCACAGTTCGTAGCAGCCTTTGACCATATCGAGCAGGGTGCTAAAAGCCCTGGAGAGGATGGCATCGAAGGGTTCGGCATCGACAAAGGCCTCAATCCGGCTCTGGCAAACACGGATATTGGTCAACTTCAATTCAACCACGGCCTGATGCAGAAACCTTGTTTTTTTACCATTACTGTCGAGCAACGTAAATTGCCGTTCAGGATAAGTGATCGAAAGTGGGATACCGGGCAAGCCTGGACCGGTGCCAACATCCAGCACACGATCACCCACTAAGTAAGGGCTCACACTCAAGCTATCCAGCAAGTGGCGCGGTAGCATATCCTCGATATTACGTACAGCGGTGAGGTTATAGGCGCGATTCCACTTCGCCAGCAAGCGCAGGTACTCCAGTAATTTTTGCTGGGCTGCCCCATCCAGGCTAAGTCCCATCTTCTCAATCCCGCGGGCAAAATCACCGGCCAGTGCGTCGGTAACCATTAGGCCTGCTTCCTGATCAGTGAACGCTTTTTGAGGTGGATCAGCAACAAAGAGATTGCGGCGGGCGTCACCCCGGCGATACGCGATGCACGCCCCAGCGTATCGGGGCGGTTATCACTCAGCTTTTGCCGGATTTCGTTGGAGAGCCCATCAATCGCCCGGTAGTCCAGGTCGGCCGGTAGCAGGGTCTGCTCATGGTTGCGCAGACGTTCAATCTCTTCTGCCTGGCGATCAATATAGCCCTGGTACTTGGTCTGGATCTCCACCTGTTCGCACACCTGTGGATCCTCCTCCCCGACACCGGTTGCCTCGGTCAGCTGCGCGTAACTTAACTGCGGCCGGCGCAGCAGCTCCAGCAGGCTGTACTCGTGGGTCATCGGTTTTTCCAACAGGGGGTCAATCGCTTTAGCCGCAGCGGAACCCGGCTGTACCCAGGTCTCGGAAAGGCGTTGCTGCTCTCGCGCAATCCCCTCGCGCTTCTGCTCAAAGCGCGCCCAACGCAGATCGTCCACCAGCCCCAGCTCGCGCCCCTTTTCAGTGAGCCGCAGATCTGCGTTATCTTCACGAAGCACAAGTCGATACTCCGCCCGGCTGGTAAACATTCGGTAGGGTTCGCTGGTGCCGTTGGTGATCAGGTCGTCGACCAGTACCCCCAGATACGCCTCATCCCGCCGCGGACACCAGGCCTCACGCTGCTGGCTTCGGCGAGCCGCGTTGAGGCCGGCCAGAAGACCCTGGGCTCCCGCCTCCTCGTAACCGGTGGTACCGTTAATCTGGCCAGCAAAGAAGATACCCTGCAGGAACTTACTCTCCAGCGAGGGCTTTAGATCCCTGGGGTCAAAGTAGTCATACTCGATCGCGTAGCCGGGACGCACGATGTGGGCCTGCTCAAAGCCACGAATCGAGCGCACCAGCTTGAGCTGAACATCGAAAGGCAAGCTGGTCGAGATACCGTTGGGGTAAAGCTCGTGGGTGGTCAGTCCCTCAGGCTCGACAAACACCTGGTGGCTGTTTTTATCGGCAAAACGGTTGATCTTGTCCTCGATCGACGGGCAGTACCTTGGGCCCACCCCTTCAATCACGCCGGTATACATGGGTGAGCGGTCGAGTCCCGCACGAATGATGTCGTGGGTCTGTTCATTGGTGTGCGTGATATAGCAACTGATCTGCCTGGGGTGCTGGTCGACAGAGCCCATGAAGGACATTACCGGTGTCGGGGTGTCCCCGGGCTGTTCGGTCATCACGGAAAAGTCGACCGAGCGCGCATCGATGCGAGGCGGTGTTCCTGTCTTCAGCCGCTCAACGCGGAACGGGAGCTCCCGCAGGCGTTTGGCGAGGGTGGTCGAGGGGGGGTCACCCGCCCGTCCCCCACTGTGGTTTTGCAGTCCAATATGAATCACACCGCCCAGAAAGGTACCAGCCGTTAACACCACCGAGTCAGCAAAAAAACGTAATCCCATCTGGGTGACAACGCCCACCACGGTCTCCTGCTCAAGGATGAGGTCGTCGACCGCTTGCTGGAAGATCTCGAGGTTGGGCTGGTTCTCAAGAAGAGTGCGTATAGCCGCCTTGTAGAGCACACGGTCCGCCTGCGCGCGTGTGGCACGGACCGCCGGGCCCTTGCGCGAGTTCAATACCCGGAACTGGATCCCACCTCGGTCGGTAGCCACGGCCATGCCCCCCCCGAGTGCATCGATCTCCTTGACGAGATGACTCTTGCCGATTCCGCCGATTGCCGGGTTGCAGGACATCTGTCCCAGGGTTTCGACATTATGGGTAATCAGCAGGGTTTTAACGCCCATACGGGCGGACGCAAGGGCCGCTTCGGTACCGGCATGGCCGCCACCAACGACTATTACGCCATAGCGAGAGGGATAATCCACGGGCTCCACCTTTTGGCGAACGATGGCCAAGGAATCGATTGAGAGATTTTTGGGGGGCATAAGTATAAAGGCTAGTGGCTAAAAAAGAATCTTTTTTATTAACAGCCCAAGATCTATCTGTAGTGAATATTTAAGTATTTTATATATGTGTTTTTTAATGATGTTGTTATATATGGTGAGGCAGTTTTCTGTGGGTAAGCGCACTAATGTTATATTTTTCAGATGGTTAAACCTATCCAAAGGCTGTTATGTTTGGCTCAGTATGTTGGGGGAGGACGGGGGGTAAGGTGTGGATAAAAGCCGGGTTATTCACAAGCGCTTTTATCCACAGATTACCCGGGGAAGTGATACCGGGGTTACCCACAGGGTTCCCGCGCCCCGACAGAGGTCACTTTCCGATACAGAAACTGGAAAAAATCCGCCCCAAAAGATCATCGGAGCTAAAGCTCCCGGTAATCTCCCCCAACGCCTGTTGAGCCGACTTGAGGTCCTCAGCCAGGAGCTCACCTGCCCCCATCACCTCCAGTTGCATTCGCCCGTTGGTGAGCGCCACCGCTGCTTTTGACAGCGATTCGAGGTGACGCCGACGCGCCATAAAGCTGCCTTCGGTGGTGCCTTCGAAGCCAATGCACTGCTTCAGGTGCTGACGTAGTCCATCGATGCCCCGGTGGTCGGTTGCACAGAGGCGAACCAGCGTTCCCTCGTGGGTATCCTCAACGCCGGGCTCTTCGCCGCTCTGATCGATTTTGTTGCGTATGAGGGTCAGCTTGCTGGCATCGGGTAGCAGATCGATAAACTCCGGCCAGGCCTCCTGTGCCGTCCTGGCTCCGGTAGTGGTGGCGTCTACCATCAGCAATACCCGGTCGGCCTTTTCTATCTCCGATAGCGCACGGGTCACCCCTATCTGCTCAACGGCATCGTCGCTCTCCCTGAGGCCAGCAGTATCCACAATATGCAGGGGCATGCCATCGATATGAATCTGCTCCCTCAGCAGGTCCCGGGTGGTTCCTGCGATATCAGTGACGATGGCACTCTCACGGCCTGACAGGGCGTTGAGGAGACTGGATTTGCCGGCATTAGGGCGCCCTGCGATCACTACTGTCATACCCTCGCGCAGGATTGCTCCTTGCCCTGCCTTTTTGATAATTGATCCTAGCTCCCGCTCCAGGTCCTTTAAGTCTTTGGCTACCTTGCCGTCAGCCAGAAAGTCGATCTCCTCCTCCGGAAAGTCGATGGCGGCTTCAACGTAGATCCTGAGCTGTATCAGCTGTTCGACCAGCTGGTTAATAAGGGAGGAAAAATCACCCTGCAAGGAACGCAGCGCTGAGCGTGCCGCCTGCTCCGAGGAGCTATTTATAAGGTCGGCAATCGCTTCTGCCTGGGTCAGGTCAATCTTATCGTTGAGGAAGGCGCGCTCGGAAAATTCCCCTGGCCTGGCCTGGCGTGCCCCCTCCTGCAGTGTGGTGGCCAGTAGCAGGTCAAGGATGACAGGGCCTCCATGGGCCTGAAACTCGACTACATCCTCTCCGGTAAAGGAGTTTGGTCCCTTGAAAAGAAGCGCAATGCCCTGATCCAGCACCTGCCCCCGGCTGTCGTGGAAGGACTCGTAGTGCGCATGTCTTGGCTTTAACCTCTTCAAGCAGATCTTTTCGGCAATCTGTTCTGCCAGGGGGCCTGACACCCGAACGATACCCACCCCACCCCTGCCAGGTGCTGTCGCAATCGCAGTTATGGTCTCTTTCTTTTGCTGGTGAGTGTTCATCGTTTTTTTACCTTGTAGCTTTATGATCAAGCATGGCTTGACCGTTTTTTTTCTCAAACTTAATTCATAAAAAAAGGCCTTAAAACGTAAAGTATTAAGGCCTTTTATTGGGTTTTCCAGTGACTACCTAGCGGGCTGCTGCCTGCGCCTCAATCTGTCGTGTAATCATCCATTGCTGGAGAATAGAGAGCAGGTTGTTAACAACCCAGTAGATGACCAGTCCGGATGGGAACCAGAGGAAGAAGAAGGTGAAGATCACCGGCATCATCTTCATGACCCGTGCCTGAATGGGATCGGGGGGGGTCGGGTTCAGCTGTTGCTGGACAAACATCGAGGCACCCATGATCAACGGCAGGATGAAGTAGGGGTCCATCTGTGACAGGTCATCGATCCACAGCATAAAGGGAGCCTGGCGCAGCTCAACACTCTCTAGCAGCGTCCAATAGAGGGCGATGAAGACAGGCATCTGTACCAGTATCGGCAGGCAGCCCCCCAGCGGGTTGATCTTCTCCTTGCGATAGAGCTCCATCATCGCCTGGCTCATCTTCTGGCGGTCGTCACCAAACTGCTCCTTGAGCTTGGCCAGCATGGGGGAGACGCGACGCATATTGGCCATCGAGCGGTAGCTGGCTGCAGAAAGTGGGTAGAAGACCGCTTTTACCATTACGGTTAGGAGGATGATTGCCCAACCCCAGTTACCAACAAAGGAGTGGATAAAGGTCAGGATCACGAACAGGGGCTGGGCAATGAACCAGAGGATCCCGTAGTCCACGGTCAATTCAAGACCAGGGGAGAGGGCCTCCAGTCGGTCCTGCAGTTTTGGACCTGCGTAAAGCTTGGCGCTTACACTCCCCTTCTGGCCCGGTTCCAGCACCATGGCGCCGTCAACCAGCCCGATAATGTTGTCACCACTCGATGCGGTGCGGGTCTGGTAAGTGTGCGAGCTGTTCGCATCCGGTACCCAGGCCGCAACAAAGTAGTGCTGGAGGATGGCTGCGTAGCCGCCGGTCAGCGTCTCCTTGAAGGGCTTGCTGCTGAAGTCATCGAAGCTGAGCTTGTGGTAGGGCTCGTCAGCGGTTCTGACTGCGGCGCCAATGTAGGTGCTAAAGCTTGTTGCTGATCCCTGGTTGCTGGGATCGCCGGAGCTGTCACGCTTTAGCTGAGCATAGAAATTTGCCTGCCAGTTGCGGTCCGTACCGTTGTCGACCAGGTGTTCTACCTCGATGTCGTACTGGCCTCGAGTCAGCGTATAGCGTTTGGTGATGGTGACTCCATCCTCGACCAACGTGAGGTCAACTACCAGAGAGTCCTGGCCCTCTTCAAGTGAGTAGCTGGTCTTCTCGCTACTGTAGAGCGGGTGTCCATTTCGGTCAGGACCATCTCGCCCCGTCAATCCGCTCTGTGCAACGAAGGTACGCTGTTGTGTCCGTTCGAGCAGTACAAAGGGCTGGTCCGGCGTCTCTTTGTGCCGAGGATAGGCGAGCAGAGCGGTCTTAACAATATCGCCTCCGCGCGGATCGATTTCGATCTCCAGGACATCGCTGGTCAGCGTGACCAGCTGACCGGTCGCGGCCTTAGGCTGGTCTACTGGAGCTGCTGGGGTAGCGGCATCCATTGCCTGTGGGGCATCTGAGCTGTTAGCACTGGGCTGCTTCGCGGAGGCTGGCAGGGCCGGGCTGCTGAGGGTGGTTGATTCAGCCGGTGCGTTGGAGGGCTGGTTATAGTCGTTGTTCCACTGCAGTATCAGCAGGTAACCGACAACCGCCAAGGCGACGACAAGGATAGTTCTTTGCAAATCCATGGAATACTAGCCGTTTAATGGGTGAGTAGTGGCCGCTGTGTGTCGTTGAGACGCGGCGGAAAGGCAGCATTATACGTGATATTGTTGCCTTTCCACCCCCCCACGATAGTGGCACGCCAAAAATAGCCGTGAATGACGAGCGGATGGTGCTTTGGCCCATAAAAAAAGACGTGATCAACACGTCTTTTTTTTGGCTTCACAAGGGTGAGCTTGGACACTCTTTTTCTGTAGCTTTTGCCACAGTCGGTTAAGCAGGTCCGAGATTATCCGGTTTTCCTGCTCACCTAACCCCTTGCGGGCCAGGACAACGATATCCAGCCCACCAAGATCAGCCTGCTGGTGTCGAAAGGACTCTCGAATCAGGCGCTTTACCCGGTTGCGGGTGACCGCCAGCCGAATATTTTTTTTAGCGATGACCAGTCCCACTCGTGGATGATCAATAGCACTGCGCCGAGCCAGGATCAGCATATGGGAATGCGAAACCTTGAACTCGGCGCCGTCGAAAACCTGCTTGTAGTCAGCTGCCTTTAACAGGCGCCGTCTACGATCAAATCCTTTACTGTTGCCAGTTATGGCAGACACTCAGCTTAAGCTGTGAGCTGCTTGCGGCCCTTGGCTCTGCGGCGCTTGATAACCAGGCGGCCGTTTTTGGTTGCCATACGAGCACGGAAACCGTGGGCACGTGCGCGCTTCAGGACGCTGGGTTGAAAGGTTCTTTTCATGATTCAGTTACCTGTAAACTTACGGGGTTAAACTCGGATGAGGCTGAGACCCCACTTGAGGACGCGCAATTCTAGGGAATTTGCCCCAATGCGTCAATGGTTTAGAGGGTTAATGCAGGGCATTTTTTAAGCTATCTACATCTAGTGTCTAAACCTCTGAATAACCCAATATATAGAGGTGTTATTGCTCTTATTCCGGCTCTGCCACCGTTTAGTTATTCACAAAGTTACCCACACCCTGCTTATTCCCCCCTTGTTGCTTTATAAGTTTCTAACATACTGAAAAATATAACTAAAGGTCCTTGTTTTCTATACCTCCCCCCGTTTTGTGTGTGGATAACTGTCTTTTTTAGAGGTATTATTAACAGCCTTGGCCTGCCCAACCACCACCCACTGGAGCTGAATCAATTGTGCCTATAAATCTATGGCAGCAAAGCCTTGCTGTTTTGCAAAACGAGCTTCCTGCCCAGCAGTTTAATACCTGGATTCGCCCCCTGAAGGTCGAGGCTGAGAATAACGTTATTACCCTGTTGGCCCCTAACCGGTTTGTTCTTGAATGGGTTAGCGACAAGTTCCTGGGGCGTATTCGTGAAGTGGTTGCCCAACTGGGCACCGATACCCCGCCGGAAGTTTTGATGCGGGTCGCTGATCGTGCACCCAATTTTTCCTCCAGGGGCGGGCACACCGGTGGAGTGCCGATCGATCGTGGAGAGCGTACCGAAGGGTATCGCACTCGTGTTCAGGCCCATTCCCGTGGCACGCCCGAACTCGCATCCTCCCCCTCATCTTCTCACGCAGCCGCCATCCCTCCCTCAGCTCCTAGTCCTGTGGCCGTTGCGGAGATAGTCCCTCCTGCCAAGAAGCGTGTGGTCGAAGTCGAGGGTGGAATAAAGCATAACAGCTCTCTTAACACCTCTTTTGTCTTCAACAGCTTTGTTGAGGGTAAATCCAATCAGCTAGCCCTTGCGGCTGCGCGCCAGGTTGCTGAAAACCCCGGTGCGGCCTACAACCCTCTTTTTCTTTATGGTGGCGTGGGCTTGGGTAAGACTCACCTGATGCATGCCGTTGGTAACCATATTGTCGACCTGAACCCCAATGCCAAGGTCATATTCGTTACTTCGGAACGCTTCGTTGCCGATATGGTTAAAGCGCTTCAGCTTAACGCCATCAACGATTTTAAACGTTTCTACCGCTCCGTAGATGCCCTCCTGATTGATGATATTCAGTTTTTTGCCAACAAGGAGCGCTCTCAGGAAGAGTTTTTTCACACCTTTAATGCCCTGCTCGAGGGTGGCCAACAGATGATCCTTACCTGCGACCGCTACCCCAAGGAGATCAACGGGTTGGAAGAGCGTCTCAAGTCACGTTTCGGCTGGGGCCTGACCGTAGCCGTTGAGCCCCCTGAACTGGAAACACGGGTCGCGATTCTGATGAAAAAAGCCGAGCAGGTTCAGATCGAGCTCCCCCATGACTCCGCTTTCTTTATAGCCCAGCGTATTCGCTCCAATGTTCGTGACCTGGAGGGAGCTCTCAAGCGGGTCATTGCCAGCGCCAGATTTATGGGGCGTGATATCTCTGTTGAGCTCATTCGCGAAAGTTTGAAAGACCTGATTGCCCTTCAGGAGAAACAGGTCAGTATCGACAACATCCAGCGGACGGTAGCAGAATACTATAAGATCAAGATTTCGGACCTTCTCTCAAAGCGCCGGAGCCGCTCTGTTGCCCGTCCTCGTCAGGTTGCCATGGCACTCTCCAAGGAGGTAACCAATCACAGCCTCCCGGAGATCGGTGATGCCTTTGGGGGGCGTGATCATACGACGGTTTTGCACGCGTGCCGTAAAGTTAAAGAGCTTACCGAATCTGATAGCGAGATACGCGAAGATTACAAGAATCTATTACGCTCCCTGACCACCTAGCGGCATCCTCCAATGTCACTACCACTCACTGAAGCGCAACAGGCTTTACCACTAAACTACTTTGTACCGGGATAGAACAGAGAAAAACTATGAAACTGACCATTAGCCGTGAAGCACTTATCAGACCCCTGCAGTTGGTGGCCGGGGTGGTTGAGCGTCGCCAGACGCTGCCGGTTCTTTCCAATGTCTTGCTGGTTGTCGAGGGCAATCAACTCTCTTTGACCGGGACGGATCTTGAGGTCGAGTTGGTAGGCCGCGTAGAGCTTGAGCACCCCGCAGATGAGGGCGAGATCACGGTACCTGCACGCAAATTGATGGATATCTGTAAGGCGCTTCCTGACAGTGCGCTCATTGAGTTGGCCCTTGATGACCAAAAGCTCATTCTTAAGTCGGGTCGTAGCCGTTTCTCTCTGTCTACGTTACCGGCTACAGAATTTCCTAGTGTTGAGGAAAGTCCAGACTCTCTCAAATTCACCATTGAGCAGCAAAAACTCCGTCGTCTCATCGACCGGACTGGCTTTGCCATGGCCCAGCAGGATGTTCGCTACTATCTCAACGGGTTACTTCTTGAGATTAACCAGGGCAGCTTGCGCGCTGTTGCTACCGATGGCCATCGTCTGGCGCTTTGTACGGTTGATGCTGACAGTTCAGTACAGGACAAGCACCAGGTCATCGTACCGCGTAAAGGTATTATGGAGTTAGCGCGTCTACTTACCGAGGGGGCCCAGGCGGTATCTCTTTCTTTGGGTGCTAACCATATTCGCGCCAATACCGGCTCCTTTACCTTTACCTCCAAACTGGTCGATGGCAAGTTTCCCGACTACGACCGTGTACTGCCCAAGGGGGGGGATAAGGAGGTTGTCGGAGATCGTCAGATGCTGCGCCAGGCTTTTAATCGTACCGCTATTCTTTCCAACGAGAAATACCGCGGTATACGTCTGGTGCTAACTGATGGTAGCCTCACCCTGACCGCCAATAACCCTGAGCAGGAGGAGGCACAGGAGGAGGTATCGGTTAACTATCAGGGAGCAAGCCTTGAGATCGGCTTTAATGTCAGTTACGTGCTCGACGTTCTCTCCGTTTTAACTGGTGATAATGTTAAGTTCACCCTTTCCGACCCCAATAGTAGTGCCTTGCTTCAGGAGGCTGATGAGGGTGACTCTCTCTATGTTGTGATGCCGATGAGGTTGTAAGGTCTCCCGTACCCTCCCCTTATCCATAATGTCTCTCTCCCGTATACGGGTTCTTCAGCTGCGTAACCTCGCGGAAGCGCAGCTAGAACCCTCACCCCGTATCAACATCATTCTGGGTGAGAATGGTAGTGGCAAAACTTCCCTTCTTGAAGC
Source organism: Aestuariirhabdus litorea (assembly GCF_003864255.1). Lineage (NCBI taxonomy): Bacteria > Pseudomonadati > Pseudomonadota > Gammaproteobacteria > Oceanospirillales > Aestuariirhabdaceae > Aestuariirhabdus > Aestuariirhabdus litorea. The sequence continues at coordinate 456,734 of NZ_QWEZ01000002.1, read as the reverse complement.
TATCCACCTGCTTGGTACTGCACGCTCCTTCCGAAGTACAAAACTCAAGCCCATCATCCAGACCGGCTCCACCGATTGTGTCGTTTTTGGCGAGCTTCTATCCCAAGGGATGCCCCACCGTCTTGGTGTAAAGCGAACCATCGATGGCGGCGGTGAGCTCAAAATCAACGGAATCCATCAGCGCTCAGCGGCTACTCTGGCGACTACCCTCCCTGTTCAACTTATTACACCTGATAGCTTCACCCTGTTGACTGGTGGTTCAAAACCGCGTCGTCAGTTTATTGATTGGGGTGTGTTTCACGTGGAACATCAGTTTCTTGGGTGTTGGCGTCAGTACCAGTCCGCATTAAAACAGCGCAATCATCTCCTCAGACATGGTAAAATTGATCCATCTCAGCTGCTTGTATGGAACGCAGAGCTGGCTCGTAATGCCGAGCATATTGATCAGATGCGTCAGTCCTATTTCTCACTGCTGGCACCGGTGGTAAGAGACCTGGTAGACCGTTTTGAGTTAGGGCTAGAGGGAGAACATCTTTCGCTCTCCTATACCCGCGGTTGGGATGCTAAAACGCCCTTTATTGACCAGCTTGATCAGCAGGTCGATCGTGACTCCAAACTTGGGTTCACCCAAACCGGTCCTCATCGAGCGGATCTATCGGTCCGGATTGGTCGTGATAACGCGGTTGAAAGGTTATCAAGGGGACAGCAGAAGCTTCTGGTTTGTGCTCTTAAGTTGGCACAAGCCAGATTATTTCGTGACCATTCACCGGCCACGAACAGTGTTTTTTTGGTGGATGATCTTGCGGCAGAGCTAGACCGTGAGCATCGAACCATACTGTGTCACGAGTTAGTGGCATTGGAATGTCAGGTGTTTGTCACCTGCATTGAATCCGATACATTGGAGGGCGCCTGGCCCACCAATGCTGTTCGAAAAATGTTTCACGTGAAACATGGAAACATAGTTGAGTTAGCCCAGCCATAAGGCGGGGTTCACATTAGGAGTCTTGAATGACTGAACAAAGCTACGATGCATCGAATATCAAGGTTCTAAAGGGATTGGATGCGGTAAGGAAGCGGCCAGGAATGTACATCGGGGATACCGATGACGGGACTGGACTCCACCATATGGTTTTCGAAATAGTCGATAACTCCATCGACGAAGCCCTGGCGGGTCATTGTAGCGAGATTCGGGTCATCATCCACGCCGATGAGTCAGTCAGCGTTAAGGATAATGGCCGGGGCATTCCGGTCGATATTCATGCCGAAGAGGGTGTGTCTGCGGCTGAGGTGATCATGACTGTACTGCACGCAGGCGGTAAGTTTGATGACAACACCTATAAGGTGTCGGGCGGCTTGCATGGCGTGGGGGTTTCCGTGGTAAACGCCCTCTCCAGAGAGCTTCGCCTAACCGTAAGGCGTAAAGGAAAGGTGTACCAGCAGATCTACACTCACGGTGTTCCCCAGGCTCCACTGGCGATAGTCGGTGAAACCGATGAGTCGGGTACCGAAGTGCACTTCTACCCGTCTGAAGAGACCTTTAACAATATCGCCTTCAGCTTTGATATTCTGGCCAAGCGTCTGCGGGAACTTTCCTTCCTGAACTCCGGTGTGGCGATCCGCTTGATTGATGAGCGAAGCGCTAAAGAGGAGTTATTTCACTATGACGGTGGGCTTAGGGCCTTTGTCGAATACCTCAATAAGAACAAAGCCTCCATCAACGAGGTCTTTCACTTCAGCACCCAGCGCGAAGACGGTGTCGGGGTTGAGGTTGCGCTGCAGTGGAATGACAGCTTCCAGGAGAACATCTACTGCTTTACCAATAACATCCCCCAGCGGGATGGGGGAACCCACTTGGCTGGCTTTAGGGCGGCATTGACTCGCAGCCTGAATAGCTACATCGAAAAAGAGGGGATTCTTAAAAAACAGAAGGTAAATACCTCCGGCGATGATGCACGTGAGGGATTAACCGCCATCGTCTCGGTGAAGGTCCCCGACCCTAAGTTTTCGAGCCAAACCAAAGACAAGCTGGTCTCCTCTGAGGTCAAGACAGCGGTAGAGCAGGAGATGAATACCAGCTTCTCCGATTATCTGTTGGAAAACCCCCAGGATGCCAAGATGGTAGTCGGGAAAATGCTGGATGCAGCCCGGGCCCGTGAGGCTGCTCGCAAAGCGCGAGAGATGACTCGGCGAAAAGGGGCTCTGGACATCGCTGGCTTGCCTGGAAAGCTGGCAGATTGCCAGGAGAAAGACCCTGCCCTCTCTGAACTCTACATAGTGGAGGGTGACTCTGCGGGGGGGTCCGCAAAACAGGGTAGAAATCGTAAAACACAGGCGATACTGCCGCTGAAGGGTAAAATCCTGAACGTAGAGAAAGCGCGCTTCGACAAAATGCTCTCCTCCGCAGAAGTCGGTACCCTGATTACTGCATTGGGCTGCGGTATCGGGCGAAGTGAATTCAATATCGAAAAGCTTCGCTATCACAACATCATTATCATGACTGATGCGGATGTGGATGGATCCCATATCCGTACCCTGCTGTTGACCTTCTTCTTCCGCCAGATGCCTGAGCTGATCGAGAACGGCTACATCTACATTGCCCAGCCTCCCCTCTACAAAATTAAGCGAGGGAAACAGGAGCAGTACCTGAAGGATGATGAGGCGCTGACCGCATACTTGACACAGGCTGCGCTGGAAAATGCAGCCTTGCACGTTAATGAAGACGCCCCCGGCATCAGTGGCCTTGCCTTGCAGGAGTTGGTACAGGAGTTCAGGCGGATTGAGGGGGTCGTTGCCCGCCTCTCTCGCGTCTATCCAGAGACGGTACTGGGTCAGTTGGTTTATATGGACCGACTGGAGCCTGCCGATCTCAAGGATCAGGCCAAGGTGAGTGCCTGGTGCGAAAAACTGGCGGCTCGAGTGGCCGAGGTAGAGTTGGCAGGAAGGTCATCAACCATCACCGCGGTAGAGAATCGGGAATACAACGTCTGGTTGCCCGCCATTACCCAGCTGCATCACGGCGTTGATACAAGCTATAACCTGTCAATCGAGTTTTTTGAGTCCAGGGATTATCAGTCCATGGTTGGATTGGGTGAGCGACTCAACAGCCTGCTTGAAGAGGGTGCCTTTATCATTAAAGGAGAGCGAAAGCAGCCGATCGAAAGCTTTGAGTCGGGTCTCAACTGGCTGATGAATGACTCAACCAAGCGCCATAACATCCAGCGCTACAAGGGGCTGGGTGAGATGAACCCGGAACAGCTGTGGGAGACCACCATGGACCCGGAAAGCCGCCGCATGCTGAGGGTGACCATCGAGGATGCGATCGCCGCAGACCAGATCTTCACTACCCTGATGGGAGATCAGGTGGAACCCCGGCGAGAGTTTATCGAAACCAATGCCCTCTCGGTTGCTAACCTCGACGTATAACACCTGAGGTTGTAGGTTCTCACGATAAATGGAAAATTCTCACGATAAATGGAAATACAATAACTAATAAAATCAGATAGTTAGATGTATTTCTAAGTTTTTGGTGGTTGGTTTTTGACCAAAAAGGGTCGGATTGGTAAAACAATCCGACCCTTTTTTGTGACTGAGTAAAAGAAGCCATGCAGGTAAAAAAGAATAGATGCCCTCCCCTGCAGCTCACGAACTGCCCTTGAATGGCCTGGTTCAAGCTGGGGAGTAGATCCAGTAGGAAAAGTCGATGGATTGTTATGGAGCATGGTCTTTATGGTTAAAACCAAATGTACTTAAAAGGTAAGCGATAGGGCTGATTTGGCATTCGATGGGTGGGCATACATCCTGCTGTGGTTTATAGTGAGAAACATACAGGGTTTGTAGGGTTTTGAGTTGAGGGGAATAAAATGAAAAAGAAAAAAACAAACACAAAAGAGACTTATGCGGGTGTGACCAAAGAAAAAAATAAGCCGGTTGATGCTGAAACGTTTGTAAAAATGTATGTTGATGATATGGACTATAGCGAATTCGATAAAAAACTGCGGGCAAGCTACAAGACCGAAGAAGACTATGAAAATGCAAAACGCAGGTTTTCAGATGAGATCTGATTGGTAAAAATAATTGGGTGGACACAGGATACTCTGTTATCGCTCGATCCTTTATTTTATTAATAGCTTCAGCCATCTGGCGTTTATCCCCTACTGTAGGTTCTCACGATAAATGGAAAAGTAATAGTCAATAAAATCAGGTAGTTATATTATTTTGAAAGTTTTTGTTGGCTAATATTTAACCAAAAAAGGTCGGGTTGGTAAAACAATCCTACCCTTTTTGGTTTGGCCCACCAGCAGAGCCTCCCCCTTTCCCCCCCTTTTTTTGACACTAAAAGAGGGAGCTCCACGAACCCCACCACCGGGCTGCAGGCCTTTTAAAAAGTACCCGCCAAAAATCCAAGGGAAAGTGCAGCGATCAGCCATCGTCATCGTCTTCACAGTCAGCCAAAAACTCCCCCCAGGGATCCTCCACCGTCTCGTAGATCAGCTCACCCCTTTCCAGCTGACCTACTGCATCCACCAACGGCCTCGGGACGAGCAGGAGTTCACACTGCAAACCGGCTGCGATGAGCTCGAGAGTGTCCAGGCGCGGGTTGCCCCCCGCTTCAGTCCTCTGAAACTGCTGGCGACTCATCCCGATCGACAAGGCCAGATCCTCCTGCCGTAACCCACGGGATTTTCGGCGTTTTTTGATCTGCTCAAGAAGTGAACCGTGCATCTTCCCTCCCTAAAAAGCATCATATTTGTTGCATTTCCCTACAAAAGCAATCTTTGTGTTGCCTTTACATCAGGATCCATTCGGACACCCTGACATGACCCCCACAGCGCGAGGGTCGATGCAAGAGCGCAAAAAGGCGCCCATGGGCGCTTTATAACCGGAGCCATAAAAGGTAAGCATCAGCGCGTCAAACTCCTCTCGTCGCTTGGCCGGGACGTTAATCACAGGGTAGCCATTTGCAAGCAGCACGCCGTTCATCATAAACCGCCCCATGCGTTTGTTTACATCATAGAAAAACTGGCTTCTAGCCATCTCGAGAAAAACAAAAATGGCGCGGTCATACGGATCGGAGATCTGCAGGGCACCGGCGACCATTAGCTCAAAGAGCGCTGGCAGCTCCTCGGGCTCTGGCGGCAGATACTCGGTACCTGAAATGGTCACTCCACCGTGCCGATAGTCACCCCAGGTAAGCGCCTCCTCTTTGCCTGCGATCGAATGCAGATCCTTAGCGAACCGAGCAGACAGGTCAAACCATCCATTTTCAATCGCATCAAAAAGATAGCCCCACGCGTTCGCCTGGTTGATCGCTATCTGTTGGTCGCTTAAGGGGTGGCCGCCCACGGTGTGGCCGTTCATGAGCATTTGGATTTCAGGCAGGGTGAAGAGGATTCCCTCAAGGGCTACAGCGTCATGTACCAGCTCAGCGAGCTGATTCTTGGCTAGCATCAGTGCCATTTGTTTATCAGGTTTGATGTTTTTCAAGGTCATTTTTCACCTCCAAGACCCCCTGGGCCCCTAAAAACAGTACTCGCCCCCCAATGCGCGATGGTACCGATAAAGAGCTCATTGAGGGTAGGCTATGAAATTCCACGCGTGGGACACGCCCCCTCCGGAGAAAGGAGCTTGGGAAATTATCACCGGTGAGAAAGTCGCCACCTGAGGAGGGGATTGGGAAATTACCAGCGGTGAGAAAGCCCTCCCCCGGAGGCTCTTTGTGATCAAAAGACCCGCACGATAGATCCAACCGATGATGCCGAGCTGCCCCTTGGCCGGTAGCCAAGGAATGCCCAAGGAAGGGCTTCAGGCAGTCTGGGAAAAAAACACCTTTAAGTCAGAGATTTTCCCTGAACTTCACTCAAAAACCGTTCGTCACTGAACATAATCCCGCTCAGGTGGGATGGGTGACAATGGCTGGTTTTGTAAGTCGTTGATTTTATTAGGATCCGCTTTTGGCTAAGTTCAGTGAAGTATGGATTTAGTTCAGTGAAGTATGGATTTAGTTCAGTGAAGTATCGGTTTAGTTCAGTGAAGTATGGTTTTAGCCCAATGAAGTATGGGGTAAGCCCCCCCACAGCTCACGGTTATCCTCTTGATTTACACCAATTCAACTGCAGACGCTTATCCTATAGGATGGCTTAAACCTATTTGATTGCTGTTCATGGCACTCTGTCATTGAAACCAATGCCCCCCAGGGGCTAGGGAGCCTGTTGCTTCGATGAATACCCAAACCTCTTCTCTGGCTGGTCTGATCTGGTCAGTGGCCGATCTGTTGCGCGGTGATTTCAAGCAGTCCCAGTATGGTCGCATCATACTGCCCTTCACCGTGTTGCGTCGTCTCGAGTGTGTGCTGGCACCGAATAAGGAGAAGGTGCTGGCCATGGTGGAGACCACCCGTTCGATGCCGGAGGAGGCGCGCCATAAACTGCTGCTGAACGCGGCGGGACAGGCGTTTTACAACAGCTCGCGGCTGGATCTCGCCCGCCTGGGTGAAACCCATACCCTGGATAACCTCGACAGCTACGTGAGAGCCTTCTCCAACGATGCGCGGGAGATCTTCGAGCAGTTCAGCTTCGAGGGCAGCCTGGCCAAGCTGGAAGATGCCGACCTGCTCTACAAGGTGGTGCAGAAGTTCGCCCACTTTGACCTGTCACCGGAAGCGGTGGACAACTACCACATGGGGCTGGTGTTCGAAGACCTGATCCGCCGTTTCGCGGAAAGCTCCAACGAGACCGCCGGGGAACACTTTACCCCGCGTGATATCGTGCGCCTGACCACCTCCCTGGTATTCGCCACCGACGACGATGCACTCACCAAGCCCGGCGTGGTGCGCTCTATTTACGATCCGACGGCGGGCACGGGCGGCTTCCTCTCCTGCGGCATGGAGTACCTGCACGAACTGAACGAACATGCGCGCCTTGCCACCTTCGGCCAGGAGCTCAACCCCGAGTCCTACGCCATCTGTAAGGCAGACATGCTGATCAAGGGGCAGGAGATCTCCAACATCAAGCTGGGCAACACCCTGTCCCAGGATCAGTTGCGCGGCGAGCGTTTTGACTACTGCCTCTCCAACCCGCCCTTCGGTGTGGACTGGAAGAAGGTGGAGAAGACCGTCAAGGACGAACACCAGCACCAGGGCTTCGAGGGGCGCTTCGGGCCCGGCCTGCCACGGGTGTCGGACGGCTCCCTGCTGTTCCTGATGCACCTGATCTCAAAAATGCGTGGCAGTACCCCTGAAGTTCCGGGCTCACGCATCGGCATTATCCTGAACGGCTCGCCGCTGTTTACCGGCGGTGCGGGCAGTGGCGAGAGCGAGATCCGCCGTTACATTTTGGAGCAGGATCTGCTGGATGCCATAGTCGCGCTGCCGACCGATATGTTCTACAACACCGGCATCGCCACCTATATCTGGGTGCTCTCCAACCACAAGCCAACGGAGCGTAAGGGCAAGGTGCTGCTGATCAACGCCAGCGATATGCACAGCCCGATGCGCAAGTCCCTTGGCTCCAAGCGCAAGTTCCTCAACGACGAGGCACTGGACAAGATCGTCGGCCTTTACAGCCGTTACGATATGGCGGAGCTGGAAGCCGGCGGTATCGCCAAGCTGTTCAACACCACCGACTTCGGTTACCGCCGCATCACCGTGGAGCGACCCCTGAAACCGGCGTTCTACCCCCACGACCAAGAGCGGATCGCGGCGATGCAGGCCGACAAAACATGGGACAGACTGGATCAAACCCTACAGTCTGCAATCCTCCACGCCCTAAGCCGCTTTGCCGACAGCAAGCTGCTGTCACGAGCCACCTTCAAAAAGCAGCTCGGCGCGCTGCTGGGGAGCATCAAGCTACCCGCCCCGGCGTTCAAGTTGATCTGCAAGCATATGGGCGAGCAGGATGACGAGGCAGAGATCTGCAAAACCAAAGGCCAACTTGAAGCCAACCCCGATCTGCGCGACAACGAGAACGTCCCGCTGGGGGAGAACATCCACGATTACTTCGCCCGCGAAGTGCTGCCCCATGTGCCGGACGCCTGGATCGACGAGAACAAGCGTGATGACAAGGACGGGCAGGTAGGCATCGTCGGATACGAGATCCCCTTCAACCGCCACTTCTACCAGTACCAGCCGCCACGTTCACTGGAGGAGATCGATGCCGATCTGGACGCGGTGAGCCGGGAGATCATGGAGCTGCTGGCGGAGGTGCACTCGTGACAGGGGGGTATCAACCATATCCAGATTACACTGATTCTGGCAAACCTTGGCTGGGCCCTATCCCAGACGGTTGGAAAACGTTGCGCGGAAAGTATGTTTTCCGAGAGGTGAACGAACGGTCAGAGCTTGGCGAAGAGCAACTTCTCTCGGTCTCTGAGTACTACGGGGTTAAGCCGCGCCAAGAGGCCATCGGCGAAGGGGAGCATCTATCTCGGGCTGAGTCGCTCGTGGGATACAAGAAGTGCGAAACAGATGACTTAGTAATGAACATCATGCTTGCGTGGAAGACAGGTCTCGGAGTATCCGGCTACGACGGTATTGTTAGTCCGGCTTACTCAGTCTTCCGGTTTGATCCCCGGAAGGCATGGCCGAACTACATGCACTACCTGTTAAGGACGAGTCTGTACACTGGTCACTTCAAGACGTTATCGACAGGAGTTATAGACTCCCGGTTACGCCTTTACCCTGAGACCTTCAGTGGTGTTTCGATACTTCTACCTTCGCTTACAGAACAACGCACCATAGCCGCCTTCCTCGACTACGAAACCGCCCGCATCGACGCCCTGATCGCCAGGCAGCAGCGGCTGATCGAACTGCTCAAGGAGAAGCGGCAGGCGGTGATCTCCCACGCCGTCACCAAGGGCCTCAACCCCGACGCGCCGATGAAGGACTCCGGCGTCGAGTGGCTGGGGGAGGTGCCGGAGCATTGGGGTCTGCCCAAGCTACTGTACGTAACCTCGCGGATAGGAGACGGGTTGCATTCTACACCTGTGTATGAGGACGGCACCGGCTATTACTTCGTCAATGGCAATAACCTTTCCAATGGGGCGATCAAGCTCGGCCCAACAAGCAAGGAAGTTCCAGAAAGCGAGTACCACAAGCATCATATCCCGCTGGACAACTCATCTGCCCTCATGTCGATCAATGGGACAGTTGGCAATCTAGCTCTCTACAATGGAGAGCCGGTCATCCTCGGTAAGAGCGCTTGTTACATAAACTGCAAACAGCCACTCAACCGTCGTTTCCTAATGGCTTACCTCCGCAGTGATGAGGTGAGTCACTACTTTGACACAGAGGTTACTGGAACCACGATTTACAACCTTTCACTCAACTCTGTCAGGCAGATGAAAGTGTGCGTTCCACCAGAGAAGGAGCAGGAGGCGATCATCAAGTACTGTACGGAACAAGACCGGCAGTTCGGAAGGCTGATTGATCACGCGGTGAGAGCTATCGAGCTAATGAAAGAACGACGCACCGCCCTGGTCTCCGCCGCCGTTACCGGCAAGATCGACTTACGTGAGTGGGAGCGGCCTAGTGCATAGTTCAGGGAAAGAGACGGTTAGTAGTATCAAGGAGCTTCTAGCGTGGGCTAAAGCCACCCGACGGAAGACTGATCACGTTCTGTTCAGAGGGCAACGGAAGCCTTGGCCGCTGCTCCCTGGGTTATCTCGATTGTCTAACAATTCACGAGTGCTGGAGAGAGAAGACAAGCTCTTTTCGAGCTTTAAAGAGAAGGCAAAAGATTCTCTACACTTGATTCCCACTAACGACTGGGACTGGCTGGTGGTGGCACAGCACCATGGCCTTCCTACTAGGCTTCTCGACTGGACGAAGAACCCAAAGGTCGCCCTGTGGTTCGCACTGGAGACAGCTGAACAGCACAATGACTCTGATCCAGTGATATGGATGATGTGTCCGGACGCTGAGGACTATATCGAGCAGAACAACAAGGCCCGCCCCTTCGTAGGAACTAGAACGAAGTTGTTCGAGACTGAGTTCACGATCCCTAGGATCAGAGCGCAGAAAGGTCGTTTCTCCGTGTTCAAGCACGTTGAAAAGAGCTCGAAAGGTTTCGTTCCTTTGGAAAAGAACAAGTACCTGAAAAACCGGCTTTACAGTGTTCGAGTGGATAGTCGGGCGATTCCAGCGATGGTGAGCGAATTGAGAGCGCACGGTTATCATAGGGATACGATATATCCGCCGGAGTTGGATGAGGTCGCCAAGCAAGTGAGAAACGAGATTCTCGAAGGGTGAAAAAATGGATCAGAATTCCCCAAGATTAAAATCATTAGCTGACATTGTTCGGAGTAATCGACCTCGGTGGCCTCTTCCCGTTAGGGAGGCAGCTACATGAGCGACGCCAAACTCTATCGCTTTAACGGCGAGCAGGCAGAGGCGCTGCCGAGCCGCACCGCCAAACTTGAGAAAGAGCTGCAAGCGCTGATCGAGGGGCAGATGGAGGTGTTCCTCGGTGTGCGCTTCCTCGCCACCGAATACAGCACCGGCAAGACCCATAAGGGGCGCATCGACAGTCTGGGGCTGGATGAGAACGGCTGCCCGGTGATCATCGAGTACAAGCGCCACAGCAACGAGAACGTGATTAACCAGGGGCTGTTCTACCTCGACTGGCTGCTGGATCATCAGGCCGAGTTCCGCTGGCTGGTGATGGAGACGTTCGGTAAGGAGACCGCCGAGGCGATCGAGTGGAGCGGCACCCGGCTGATCTGCATCGCCAGCGACTTCAACAAATACGACGAGCACGCGGTACAGCAGATCAACCGCAACATCGAACTGGTGCGCTACCGCTACTTTGGAGAGGATCTGCTGCTGCTAGATCTGGTTAATGCACAGACGGCCAGCGGGCACGAGGCGGTGGTAGCAGCCAGTCATAACGCGGAGCCGGTGCCTGGTGCGAAGTGGGATTGGACTCACAAGGCCGCCCTTGAGGTCGCTCCTGCACCGCTTAAAGCGCTCTACGACGAGTTGTGTGACTATGCCGATAGCCTGGGTGATGAAGTGCAGCGTAAGGAGCTGAAGCTCTACACAGCGTTCAAACGTATCCGCAACTTCGCCTGCATCACCCTCAACGCTAAGAGCAACCCGAAGATCATCCTGATGCTGGCACTTTCTCCAACCGATGTAGATCTGGAGGAAGGCTTTTCCCGCGACATGCGTGAGATCGGCCACTGGGGTACCGGCGATCTTGAGCTGACGATCCGCACTGCGGAAGATTTGGAAAAAGCCAAGCCGCTGATCGAGCGCAGTTACCAACAGGGATAGCGTCATGCTGCACGCCATTATCAATAATAAAGCTGGTCGCATCCTGGTTAAGGAGGAGTCGATCCCTCTGCGTCAGGTTTACAAAGAGCGTGAGGATATGATCACGGCGGCGGTGTTTTCGCGCTTACCCTATCTCTCCGAACCCACCTTGCAGTTACTGCTCGAAACCTTTTTGCCTGATATTTCCACTGCTTTGAGCACCCTATCCGGTGTTGAATTCTGGCCACGTTTCAGCTCGACCATCCAGAACCAGGTGGAGCCAGACCTGATTCTTCACTTTGAGGGCCTGAAGGTGGTGGTCGAGGTGAAGCGCCCAAGAGATGGCTTGCAGCACGCTGAACAGTGGTACCGAGAGTTGGAGGCGTTGCCCGAGGACTACTGGCTCGGAGACTTGATTTTCTGGGCGGTAGGGGGTGACCCCAGCCATAACCAAGAGTTGATAGCCGGTTTAGCGGTACGGCTGGAAGAGGATGAGAAGATTTCTCGATCAGTCCCTTTATTTGCGTCGGACTGGATCAGTATCGCGAAGGGTATCGACCGGCTTCTCAGAAGCGACGGCCCGATGACGAAGGCAGACTCAGTGGTACTGGGTGACATCCTCTCCGCACTGGAGCTCTATGCCGTTCAATACCGCGAGTTTAAGATTGCTGACCTTTGTGATAGCCGTTTGCGCGGGGTTGCAGAGGCCAAGTGCCTGGCAGGCTGGGGGCTTTCGATGGGTGATAAGAAGAAGCCCGTTGTGGGAAGCCGTGCGGACTTCAAAGCTCTACCCGGTTTGGATGATTTTGAAGGGTTGCAACGTCCGATATGGGGAGAGTGGCGAAAGGGTATTGAGCAAAAAAGGCGGTCAGGCGAGCACTTCCCAGGCTGGGACGCTCTCCAGCACTACTCGCCAATAGCGGATGCCAGTTTTACCGCCATTAAAAAGATGAAGAGTCGCAGTAACGGGTTATGACAAGGAGAGATTATGGAGTCTGAAGCATTAAATGCGGCCATGGGTGATGTTCGCAAAGCGCAGCGTTTATTGGTGGCGTATCACCAGCGGGTGTTGCCAATTATCGAGAGTATCGCAAACCAGCTTGAGTGCGCTTACTACTACTGGCGGCCTGTTTTCCACTCTACACCCACAGGTGGCAAGTCCAACGCGTTTACGCGTTGGACATGGGATTATTCGCCGTTGGTCGACTCCAATTTCTTTTTTCTTAGCGCGCAGGTGAACGATAAAGATTCAGTCGTTCCCGAAGGGTGGATGCTGGTTGTTCGGCTGGTCACTGACAGTGGTCTTTCCCAGGCGTTTACCGACAAAAAAATAAACTGGGATGTCATGGATATTCCAGACGAAACGGATGCCACCGAAACTCGATTACAGCTGTACGCCTATAAAGCGGCTACAAGCTACGAGGAGAGCGATGGATGGTGGAACCTCTACGGAAAAAATAGCTGGCCCGATAAGAGCGGTGGACAGTGCATGCTCAATCAGGGAGGCTTTGTTTTTCGACATGATGTGCCCATTTCACGTTTGGGTTCGTCGGATGCCGTGGAAGCGGTGGTCGAGGAGTACAAAGCACTGCTTAAAGAGCGTCAAATTGTCGAGTTTAAGTAAAGGGTTGTCCTATGAGTGATGCCAAAGCCCTGGAGTTGACCTTCCAGAACCACATCATTGCCGAGCTGGAGGCGCAGGGCTGGTTGGTGGGCAATACCCACGGCTATGACCGCGAGCGGGCGCTCTACCCGGAAGACCTGATCGCTTATGTACAGGCCACTCAGCCCGATAACTGGCAGAAGTTCTGCAAGATCTACGGCAGTGAACCGGAGAAGCATCTGCTCAATGCGGCGGTACGGGGTCTCGATCGCAAGGGCACGCTTTGGCTGTTGCGTAACCAGATCGAAGACCGTGGGGTGCGTCTCAAGGTCGCCACCTTCAAGCCCGACCATGAGCTGAACCCGGAGTTATCGGAGCGTTACCGCGCCAACCGCCTGCGGGTGGTGCCGGAACTGATCTACAGCCCCCATGAGGGTAATCTGGGACGGATCGATCTGGCCCTGTTTCTCAACGGGCTGCCGGTGGCAACGCTGGAATTGAAGTCCTGCTTCAAGCAGAGCCTGGAGAACGCCAAGAAACAGTACCGCTACGATCGCAAGCCCAGGACGAATGGCAAGGACGAGCCGCTGCTGAAGTTCAAGCGCGGGGCTATCGTGCATTTTGCAGTGAACCAGTTTGAAGTGGCCATGACCACCAAACTGGCGGGTAAGGACACCTTTTTCCTGCCGTTCAACCGGGGCACCAAGGCGGGGGGGGCAGGCAATGACCAGCCCGAGGATGGCTATGCCACCGAGTACCTCTGGCGTGAGCTGTTCCAGCGCGACAACCTGCTCAAGATCCTGCACCGCTATGTACACCTGGAGCAGAAGGAGAGCTTCGACGAGCTGGGGCGGATCAAAACCAAAGAAACCATGATCTTCCCCCGCTACCACCAGTGGGCCGTGGTGCAAAAGCTGTTGGACGCGGCCAAGATGGAGGGCACCGGGAAGAAGTACCTGATCCAGCATTCGGCGGGGTCGGGCAAGTCCAACTCCATCGCCTGGCTGGCGCACCAGGCTTCCAGCCTGTGCGATGCGGCAGGTGAGAAGCTGTTCAACTCGGTCATTGTGATTACCGACCGCACCGTACTGGACAACCAGCTGCAGGAGACCATCTCCCAGTTTGAGCATGCCAGTGGCGTGGTGAGCCGTATCAACCGTGAAGAGGGTGACGGCAGTAAATCGGCCCAGCTGACGGAGGCGCTGGCCAGCGGGACGCCGATCATTATCGTCACGATCCAGACCTTTCCCAATGTGCTGACAGCGATCCAGGAGAGCTCAGGCCTGAAGGAGAGAACCTTCGCCGTGATTGCCGATGAGGCCCACTCCAGCCAGACCGGCAGTACCGCTCGCAAGCTGCGTCAGGTGTTGATGGCCGAAGAGCAGAACGACGAACGGGAACTCTCCGCCGAGGATGTGATGAACGCCACCCTGGCGGCCCGGGGCGGTTCCGACCGGATCAGCTACTTTGCTTTCACCGCCACCCCAAAGGCCAAGACCCTGGAGCTGTTCGGGCGTCCTGACGACCCAACGGTGGTGGCCAGCAACGACAACCCGCCCCGAGCGTTCCATGTGTACTCCATGCGTCAGGCGATCGAGGAGGGCTTTATCCTCGATGTGCTAAAGAACTACACCAGCTATTCGATGGCCTACCGGTTGGCGATGACCACCGAGGCCGCTGACCAGGAGGTTGACTCCAAAAAAGCCAAAACCCGTCTCAACACCTGGATACGGCTGCATCCCCACAACATCGGCCAGAAGGTGCAGGTGATCGTTGAACACTTCCGCAGCAACATCAGCCCATTGCTGGCTGGAGAAGCCAAGGCGATGGTGGTGACCTCCAGCCGTAAGGAGGCGGTGCGCTACAAGCTGGCGTTCGATAAGTACATTCGGGAGAAGGGCTACGAAAAACTGGCCGCCATGGTGGCGTTTTCGGGAGAAGTGATCGACAAGGAGAGTGGGCCCGAGCCCTTTACCGAAAAGAACATGAACCCCGGCCTCAAGGGGCGGGATATGCGCAAGGCGTTCGATACCGACGACTACCAGTTGATGCTGGTGGCCAATAAGTTCCAGACCGGTTTCGACCAGCCCAAGCTGTGCGCCATGTACGTCGACAAGAAGCTGACCGGTGTCGACTGCATCCAGACCTTGTCACGACTCAACCGTACCTATCCCGGCAAGGAGAGCACCTACGTGCTGGATTTCGTCAACGAGCCCGAGGATATACTGGGGGAGTTTCAGCCCTATTATGAAGTGGCCGAGCTGGATCAGGTATCCGACCCCAACCTGGTCTATGACCTGTTCCACAAGCTGCGGGATAACAGCATCATCAACTGGCACGAAGTGGTGGCCCTTGCCGATGCCTACTTTGACCCAAAGCGCGGCGCCCATGCGCTGACCGGCTATATCAAACCCTCGGTGGATCGCTTTGTTCACCGCTACCGCCATGCCAACGAAACCCTGCGGGAAGCGCGGGCGCAAATGAAGGAGGCGGCCCGGGTCGGTAGTGAGACAGAAAAGGTCAACGCCGAGCGCTGTGTGAAAGAGGCTGAAGAGAACCGTAACTCCCTCGACCTGTTCAAGAAGGATGTGCAGAGCTTTATTCGCTTCTATGAGTTTATCTCCCAGATCGTCCCCTTCGACGACAGCACGCTGGAGCAGATGAACGTGTTCTGCCGCCACCTGTTGCCCCTGCTGCATCAGGAGGTGATTGAGGAGGATGAGATCGACCTCTCCTCGGTGGTGCTGAGCCACTACAACCTCAAGTACAAGCGCACCCAGGATCTCAAGCTACGGGAGGAGCATGGCGAGTACCTCAGCGGCATCACTGGAGTGGGTACCGCCACGGCCCGGGAGCAGGAGAAAGATCTGCTGTCGCAGATACTGTCCAAGATCAATGAGTTAATGGGGATAGATATTACTCAAGGGGATGGACTTGATTGGTGGAATGGCATGGCCACAAAGATGAGTGAGAACAAGGCCGTGATGGATCAGGTTCATAACAACACCGATGCTGCCGTGATGAACGGGGATTTCCCTCGCGCTATGGATGAGGCAGTGATCGAGCGGATGGATACGCAGCAAGAGATGTCTATGAAATACCTAGGCAGTACGGAGGTGGCAAAAGAAGTACAGACTATGATGCTGCGTTGGTTGAGGGAACAGCTGGGTGAAGCCAGGAGGTGAGACCTGGGTGGGGGTGTCCCCCTGTTAGCTATACAAAAAACGAGTATTTGTGGTTCAGGAGAAAATATCATTGAATATCAAGAAATATCACTAAACGATCAATTGCAGGGTTTGCCCACTTGGCTAGGATTGCTTTTGACATCTAGCACAAAAGGAGCCTAACGATGCCAAAGCAACCCAACCACAATGCAGATATCCGTAACTCCAATAAAGGTACGGCTGGAACCAACAAGACCTACGACCGAAATCAGGGGAATAGAGGAGCACAGATGAATCCTCAAAATCATTCCCGAGGTGGTAAGAAGTAGACTGAAACGGTTGGGAGGGAGCTTCCCTCCCAACCGATAGGGACATGCATGGAAACAGAAACAGGGAAAAAAACCAGGGGTAAGCTCTTCAAGCAGACTAAGCAGTTAGTGCGTATGGCGCTAAATGATGGGTGGACGCAAAGTCAGATTGCAGATAAGTGTCGAACCAAACAGTCAGTAGTCAGTGCTTGGAATTCAGGGGCTAAAAATGGGAATGAAGAGCGACTTCGCCCATTGCTAGAGCTTTATGGGCACAAGATCCGCCGCAATAGCTTTAAGCTCTACTGGTCGTGGAGTGAAGAAGAAAACAAACAGTTTTATCGGGTAGAGGGCAAGGTGGTGTTTTCACACGCCTTCTGCGAAGCACGCCGATATCACCATCAGTTGGTTAAAAAAATACCAGTTCAAAAACTCGTGGTTCATTTTCAAGGGAATAACGCTTTTCGGGTAGTAGTTCAGAGTCGGATTAAAGGCACAGAACAAAATGGGAATAGGTTTGAATTTGAAAATTGTGACGAGAGTGCTTCGTGGTATTCGGTAGTTCACGAGCAAACTGATGTGGCTGGGCTGCTTGAGTTTATTGATGAGTATCGAAAAACACGCTTGAAAGACCACGTTGTAGATCAGTTTATACTTCCATTTTTGATACGGAAGGAACTACTGAACCATGGGTTTGATGTGGATGGTATTGAAGAATACCCTGCTGCTTGGTAGCTTAGGCAGTCCCCCCATGGGGATTTGAGCACCCAAACGCTCATACCGGCGGGAAACCGTCTCTGTTTGATACCGAAAGGGATGCCCCGTGACCAGCCAGTTCGCTGCCACGGCGCAATCAAACACACTACGGAGTGCAAGCCCATTGCTCTATAGAGGGCTAGGCGAAAGGGCAACTGATTAGCCGAAACGTGGCCTTGCGTTTAGGGATAGGGGTGGGTAAGCAGCCAAGCCGTCGGTATTAACTGACCGCTTGGCTGCACTTTTATCAAGTTTGTCCTAGTCCTATCCCAGCCAAGTTTGCTGACCCCCCCTCCCCTGTTATGGCGTTAACGCTCTACTAATCCACTGGGATGCCTGCCTTCTTAAGCGCACGACTATAGATCTTTCGATACTTGTCTTGCGACCCACCCAGATCTTCTGCCATCTCAACAAAGGTTTTGCCAGCGAGCTTTCCAAGGATTACATCTATCTCATCGGATGAGAGCCCCACCTTCTCCAGGTAGGATTGAACTGACTCTAAGTCATCATCACCTGAATCGAAAGCGGTACTCAAACGAGAATCCCAGAATTCAGATGCGTGCGGACTGTCTGAAAGAATCGGGTGGCGTGCTCTAGCAGCAACACTCTTTAGCCCACTTTTTGTGCTGCTGGGTTGAGCGTTGGCGTCGGTCGTAGATGTTGATTTCGAGTGCTTATCTACAGACCACCGAGCAGCTCGTGTCTTGAGGTAATTTTTAACCCCTTTGATGATGTACTTTTCTACCTCAGAGCGGAAGGCGTCGCTGTCTTTGGGGTTTTCGCTGTCCAGCAGAGATGAAGTGCCTTTTTTGATGGCTATTAGGGCCTTAACTAAGACCGTTTGAAGCGCATCCTCAGCGATCTGAACCTCCTCTCCGCTGGTATAGATCATCTGACCCAGGTATTTCTTGGTCAGCTGTATAGCTTTTGTGGAAACCGCAGGATTTGAGGCTACAGCAGCTAGCTGATCAATAAGGTCTTGAGTGGTTGTAGGCATAAGGGCTCGATCCTTATTCTTTTTATGGTCAGTTGAAGACACCCCCCTCCCCTCCCTCCCCAAAGTGAAACAGAACAAAAAACCGTACGGCGCAATGAAATTATTGGCCTAGGCTGTCCGGTTTAACCTCACCCGGTAGTTATAGAGGGTAAGAGGGTTAGAGTATTTCGGAGTATATCGCTTTTGGTTATAAATTAATCAGATAAGCGCTAATTATTATATAAAAAATTAAGGGGAGGCAATGAAATCAGGAAAGGAAAAAAAAGAAGAAAAAATTCAGACACTTGTCCGGTTTGGAGTAGGTCGATGGTTATAGAGGGTAGGTAGAAAGAGAGAAGGAGGTGGTTAATAAGCGATAAATTAATCGTAAGTCAATGATTTATAAGAAGTTGATTTTTTTAAACGCAGGATCTAGATGTTGTAGATGCTGATCAAAATTCAAACAGAGTGAGATGATCATGAAGACATAAGACAAACGGGCCTTTTCTGAAACACAGCTGACCCAGATGAAGAAGTAGCAGGACTACCTCGATCGACAGTCAAAGTATCCTGCCCCCCTCTTCTCCGGTCAAGTTTGAATCGAACAGTGAGTGCTGAAAAAAATGTCGGCACGCACATAGGGCCCCTTTGTCTCGAATTTAGGTCATTGAAGCTGATCAATTGAGGAAGAACTGGTGGCAATACAAACACACGAACAGCACAGCGGGCGCAAGGTTATGTCTGTAAGCAGGCTGACAACTCGAGTGCTGACGAAACTAAACAATGATCCGAGGGTATCAGCCCTTGAATCCAGGCTTCAGTACCACTGGGGGTTATACCTGTGGCGGTGCAGCGATGTAGTAGAAATCCTTGAGGAGGCAGGAAAGTTCAGGGTTCCTATGTGGAATAAGACCATTACCTATTACCCGGACTTCCAGATTGTTTTGAGCTCCGGAGCGGTGGTTTATCTGGAAATAAAGCCTAAGCGGGAGGCTGAGAAAGAAGAAATCAAGGTGAAGCACAAGGCCATAGGTGAGTACCTGAATAAGCAAGGGTATCAGTTTTTCGTGCTGACGGAGGAGGAGTTGCCGCTGAGTAATGTAGGCGTGGCTAATACCTGTCGCTTGAAATTAGTGCATACAACGAGACGACGAACGCTTGAGGAGCTGTGTGCGTTGCTACCCAAGCAAAAAACAACCTTCGGCGAGCTGTCGAAGAAGCTTGGCTGGGAGGTTGTGATGGAAATGATGGCGGCACAACTGCTTGGCTTTGATTGGAATAGAGAAATCAAGGAAACAACAGAATTAACATACATGGAGGGTGACCGAGATGTTCAATTCATTAGTGCGTGATACCCCGATAGCGCTGAAAGGGGAAAAGTATGTGATTGATAAAAATCTGCTGAGTGCCAATCGAGTTACTGTGTGCCAGCCAGAAAGCGGGATAGAGGTATCGTTAAGTTATGATGAGCTATCACATTACTTCGCGAAAGGCGAGCTTGTATTTGAAAGGCAAGCGCTGGATGTGATGGAAAAAAATGGGTATGACCTATCAGAAAGTAAAATGTTGCTGCTAAGCGATGAACGCAAGAAAGATATTCTGCGGAAAAAAGGGTATGTAAATGCAATTTCAAATCCCGATGGATCGGTGATCAAAGGTATAGATAATCAGTTGGAAAAAATAGCTGAGCATGCAAAAAAAGAAGATCCGTTCAGTGAGTCAAAAGGTGTGCCTTCGCTAAGCTCAGTCAGACGCTGGCATGCCCGGATTAGGGCATCAAAAGACAATGTATTGAGCTTGGATCGCCGTCCACGTACCCGGTCAAAAACCAATCCTGAAAACATAGAAAAAAATCACCAGGATGAGCTGACGCGGGAGCTATTCAACCTGGTCACTGAAAAACACTACTGGAAGCAAAATAAAGTCCCAGTAACACACATCCCAGTTCTTATGACGCTAGAAAAAGCCGACAAAGAAAGATACAGGGGGTGTAGCGTGCCTTCGTTATCAACAATGTACAGGTGGCTATCCACGCACTCAGCCTTTGACAAGAAGGTTAAACATGAGGGCTGGTTAGCTGCAAAACGAGCTTTTCCAAGTGGTGTACCAGTGGTTGAGGCAACATATCTCATGGAGGCTGTGGAATTGGATCATACACAGCTTGATATCAACGTGATAGATGAGGACACAAAAGAGGTCTTAGGAAGGCCGTGGCTTACAGTGTTCCTTGATAAGAAGTCGAGAATGGTAGTTGGGCTCTTTCTGTCCATGAGTACTCCATCAGCAAGATCAGTAGTCAAAGCGTATCGGAATATGGTTTTAAGTAAGGACTACGTCAAACATTTAAAAGGGGTGAACATTGAGTCTGAATGGCCGTGTATGGGCATGCCTGACCAGGTTATTACAGATAACGGACGGGACTTACACGCATCAGAGGTTCAGAGGGTAATGGGTCATCTGGGCGAGATCGTTTATCTGCCAAAAGGCAGCCCGCAACTCAAAGGTAGAGTGGAAAGGTTTTTCAGAAGTCTTAATGAAGGGTTATTTCACAGTAAGCGGGGAACCACATTTAGCAACTACAGCAAGTGTGGCGATTACAAAAGCAAAAAAGAAGCGATTTATACCCTATCCCAGGTGAACGTAATGATTCATAAGTGGGTTGTAGATGTATACCACACTCGAGTTCATAAGGCACTTGGTGAGTCACCTTTGACTTGCTGGCAGGGAAATAAGTTGTCACAGAAAATAATAAGATTGCCGAATAGCATAACGGAGATAGATGAGCTGTTGTGGATAATAAAACAAAGAACAATTCAAAAAGATGGCATTTCGATTGAAGGCTTGAAATATAACTCAAAAGAGCTGATGGGGATCATGCGCGAAAAAGGGTTAGCTTTTCAGGTTGACGTATTTGTTGATGAGGAAGACCTCAGACTTGTTCGGGTTGTTGTTCCGGGTACAACAAACACAATCGATGTGCCATGCACTTATACAACATACATCGAAAAAGTAAAAAATCTAAAAAGCCATCAGGAAGTAAGAAAGTCTGCATTGAGTAAAAGAAGGCAAGAAGAGAAGTTGTCGGAGCAGATCCTGTTAAGAGCACAAAAGGATCTACAGGATATGGAGCGTAAGGCGAAGAGCTCAAAGAGGAAGACGAGCGGTACCAGGAAGAAAAAAGCGGCAGCCGGTGATAGTGAAAAATTAACCGGAACGCAGCCTATTGGAATTTCAAAACGGAATCGGGGAAAAATAAAACCTGTGATAGAGAGTAAGAAGTTATCAGATATTAAAAAAGTGGAGGCGGTATGACAACTAATCAATCAAATGAAATGGCTCAGGTCATTCACAGAGCACGTCTTAATTTTAGTTCTTATAAAGCCGCCTATGATGCTGTTTGTAGATTGCATGAAACCGTTTGTACTCAGACGAGCAATTCGTTTGGTATGACGATAAAGGCGCCTTCGGGGGGCGGTAAAACAACCATGATAGAAGCTGTTGGTGAAAACTTTCAACCCATAGACAAAGGTACCTATGTCGAAAGACCAGTAGTAATTTTTTCTATTCCGCCAAGGCCCGGGATTATTTCAACGGGTATGGTGATACTTGATGCAATGGGAGCGCACTACCCTAGAAATGCCACCACGCGTGATATTAGCAAGATACTGTTAATCCAAATTATAAACTGTAAAACACGTATTCTGATTATTGATGAAAGTCAGGAAATGGTTGAGCGAGGAACACAAAAGCAGCATAGGGAGCTTGCTGACTGGCTTAAATGGCTAATGAATGAGACGAAAGTTTCAATCGTTATGGTCGGCCTACCTATCCTCACCAGGTTGCTGGATTCGAACTCTCAACTAAAACGACGATTTTCCGAAACTCACAGTATTAGTGGGTGGAACCTGGAGAGTAAGGCGAGTATGGAAGAGTTTCAGGCTGTTTTGTATACGCTGATCGAATCGTCTGGGTATAGGAAGGACTGCAGGATCATTGAGGATACAAAGTTTTTGGAGCAGTTGCACTATGCCACAAACGGGCTCATCGCCCATATGGTCACTATTACTGCTGAAGCCGTACGGTTATCTGCTGAGGACAGAGGTAAAGGGCTTAAAGTCTCACACTTTGAAGAAGCGTTTAAGCTAAAGATATGGGCTGAGGTATCCCTTGATAGAAACCCATTCAGTTCGTCCTTTAACCATGAACCGCTCACTCGCTTTGGTGAGCCGTTTTACGAGGAGGGCTAATGGGCATGAGCATTAACATTTACCCTTTCCCCTATGAGGGACAAAGTATCAACTGTTATGTAAGGCGGCTTGCCGAAGTGAATGGGTACCCTTCCGTTGGGTTGTTTAAAGAGATCTGGTGGAAGAGCAGAAATATCAGTGCGCATGAGCTTTGTGACGATGATATCGCTGAAGTCATTGGATACCGAAGGGGGCACCTTCAAAAGCTGAGATTGCTGTCAAGTGCACGGGGCTCTTGGGAACACCACTATGGTGCAATGCTGATTCCGAGCCATCACTTGCATAAGCATGAAATGTATTGCCCGGCTTGCTTCAAAGAGAAGGGCTATATGCTGGCGAAGTGGAGTATCGGTTGGCTGCCGTTATGTCTGGAACATCAGTGCCCGTTAATACCGGTCGACTATGAGGCAGAAAAGCTCATGCCTCCAGGTGTAGAAGCCAGCAGAACGACTAGGGATCGAAGGCAGTACGACCTTTTTGGATATGATGAGGTGTGTAAGATGCAGGCGGTGTTGGAGGCCCGCCTGGCGAAGGAAGAGAGAGGTAATTTCTCGGGCCCATCTCTTATCAGCTGTATAGATACGGCAATGATGCTGAGCACAGGTGCTCCGTCGATTGAGGCTGTCAAAAGTAGGCGAAGAAGGTACCCGATGCGGTATTTCCCCTTTTGGGGGGAACAGAGCCTGCAGTTTGTCGAGTGTCTGTCACAGGAGCTAAAGGCGGCGTAGCAGCCATGAACACTGAGCTGAGTATGAACAGCCGTCCAGCACCCCATGAGGACGAAAGCTTTCGGGGGTATTGCTGGCGGCTTTCATTAAGCAATGGGTTTTTCTCGCCCGCCCAAATGGTTGCGATAGTGAGTTGGCGGGTAGATGCAGCGCTAAGTGTGTGGGATCTGTTGATCGCCAACCTGCCAGGCCATTGCGTTGATTATCTTAGAGGTTTGAAGCAACGCTGTAGCGATCGATATGTGTTGAGATCAAACTACAGGTATTGTCCGGTATGCCTACAAGAAGCCAGGTACCACAGGGAAGCATGGGATTATGCACTCCTACCATATTGTGATCGTCACCACGTACGATTGAGTGACATTGGGGTTCGACCACAGGCAATACTGGATGGGAGCCTACCTTTTAGAGTCACACCCGGTCTACTTGATAGAGAGACGCGAGCATTACAACTACAGCAGCTGCTCTCAGATAAGTTGGTGTTAACTAACACTAACCAGACATCATGGCTTTTAGGCAGTTTGAATGCCGATCAGCTGCAAAAGCTGATCATGCTGTTGGGCTCATACCATGCGTTTGTAGGAAATCCCCTGCCACGGAAATCACCCATTAAAACCAGGACTGAGTGTGCAGCGAAAATATTAGTAAGCGCTAACTATGTCTTCGAGAACTGGCCTATTAGCCTGGAAGAGTTGTTTGCTGCAAGGTTAAGCGGTCTCAAGAACCGCTGCATAAAGCGCCAAGTGGGCTTCATCTATCTCGCAATGCACAGAGAGCTGAAAGATCCGGAGTTTAAGTTCGCGATCGATGCTTTAGATCATGCAATCACGCGAAGGTGGCCAGAGATCATCGATAGAAAGAGCCCATCACTGCACAGACAGCAACAGGGTAATCCAAGGTTTGTTAGTGGTACTGAACTCTCCAGGCGCGTAGGTCTATCGATGAAGCGTTTGGTGGGACTGATCAGGGAGGAAAAACTGGTGGGAAGTGTCAGGACGCTTCCCTCAGGAAACAGGCAGATTACCGTAGAGGCCGGGCAAGAGGGAAAAATCCTGGGTCTGAGAGCTGGCGTTGACCTTAAAAGAGCTGGAAAGATCATTGGGCTGCCAAAGGCGTGTGTGAGGAAACTGCTTAGGGCGGGTCTCATCAAAGGAGTCTCACCAAGACCAGGTAAACCCTGGGTCATCGAGCCAGAAGAGCTGGAAGCCTTTAGGTGCAGGCTGGAGGTGGACGCCAAGCGGCTGGTAGATACAGGTAGGCTGAAAAACCTGAACGAGATAGCCAGGTACTATCTACCAAAGCAAACAGGGCTTGTAGAAGTGCTAATGATGATGATTAAGGGCGCCCTACCCTATGGGAGGAAGTCATTGGATAAGATGGGCCTGGCGGAAAACCTCCTGGTGAATGTGGACACCCTTCGAAGCCTACTGATGGCGAAAGGATTGCTCTCTATCCCTGAGTTAGCGCAAGAGCTGCGAGTAAAGCAAGAAGTAGCCTATCACTTGGTAAGGCGAGGAGTCATCGAAGCAACAGACCAGGGGCGTCTTGGGCTGATGGTACGAAGAAAAGAGCTAGAAGCCTTTAAGAGGCGTTATGTCTGGGCAAGAGACCTCAGCAAAGAGCATAAGACTTCTCCCGGTAAGCTTGTCAGGATGCTAGAGGAGAGAGGCGTTAAGCCGGTATCAGGGCCAGCTATCGATGGTGGAAGGCAGTATGTCTATGTAAAGAATGAAGTAGTACGTACGTGCATCAAAAAGATTGATACTTAGGTGAATAAGAGATAGAAAGTAATATAACCAAAAAAGGATGGGTGGATATTATCCTGCCTTAGGAGAGCACATCCAGAGCCTTCACCCCTTACGGAAATTCGATATAGATAAAAGTAATTCAGAATGGATGTATTTCACACAGGAAATTATGTAAGAAGCCACTATAACTTCTTGATAAAAGGCTTAAGCGAAAAAGCTGAGTTCTCAGCAATTGCATCAACTCTATTCAATATCCACTTTAGAGGTAGTCCGACCTCACCTTCTAACTTTTTGAAAAGTAAGCTAGCTGAGATGGGGGTGAAACTATCAGACAGGGCAAGCATCCATATTGATTTTAATTCGAAGCTAAACTGGGGAAATACTATTCTTGGTAGTGATACTGGATACAACCCTGCCATGAAGTTTTATGAAGATGGGTTGTGTAAAATGCTAGGTGAGTTTTCGTTTTTACACACCTTATTCAAGCCCGAAACGCTGATAACAGACATAGTAGATGATCCCGAGGCGGATCGCTTTGATAAAGAGCGTGTTGATTTCTTTCTACCAATTGGAAATTTAGTAATAGAAGTCGATGGGGAGCAGCATCAGGGAGTAGTTAACTATCAAAAAGATAAGGCTAGGGATAGGCTGCTAAGCAAGCATCAAATAAAGACAGTTAGAATATCTACAACAGTTCTTAAAAATAAAAATAGAATTGAAGAGATTGCAAGAGAGGTTAGGCAACATTTATCCAGTACCAAAATCGTTGGAAGCTATAAAAAGCTACAGGATTCTGATTCTAAGCACTCTAACCTGGTTTACTCAATAATATACAGAGTGCAAGCAATAGTTATCGAGATGCTTGGTAGGAAAATGATTTCACTGAGTGACGATCAATGGAGTCTGTGGTTTGATACTGAAATAGATGTTAGATATTGCAATATAGCTATACAAGATCTATTGAACTGGGTTTCACTGATAGATAAAAGCAGAAATCTTCCTAAGCTAAACATAAATTGTGTAAATCCAGTATTTAAGATTGATGTGTCGCTCTCTAAAAGAGTTGATGACACTTTTTATCCTAAGAATGTAATTACATGTAGAACTGATCAGTTTGATCATTTTCCAGAAAATAATGCAGTAGGTGCTACTGGGAAAGATTACTTTGATTCTAGCTACTCAAGCTCTACAGATAATATAAAAATCGAAGAGCTAAATCTGAATGGCCTGTTAAAAGAGATATTTGGATATGAACAGTTCAATGGCGGACAAATAGATATCATAGAAAACGTTTTACAAAGAGAAGATACAATAGGAATTCTACCTACTGGTGGTGGAAAGTCTCTATGTTATCAACTGCCTGCAATTTTGTACTCTGGATTAACTTTAGTGATATGCCCGATAAAGTCCCTAATGAGGGATCAGGTGCAAGAGCTGAACTTCATAGGATTCCATAGGTCGGCATGTATTGACTCTGACACTGATACCAAAGAGAAAGAAAAAATATTAAGAAGAGTGGGTAAAGGTCAAGTCAGGTTTCTATTTGTAAGTCCAGAGCGGCTTCAGATATCGAACTTTAGAGAAGCTATAAGTTCTCTCCATGCTCAGGGTCTTTTATCTTTGGTGGTAGTTGATGAAGTCCACTGTATGTCTGAGTGGGGACATGACTTTAGAACATCCTACCTAACCCTCCCCCACACACTGAATAATATAGCAAACGAAGTACCAATACTTTGTTTGACAGCAACAGCTTCAAACAAAGTATTGCGTGATATTCAAGATGAATTCAAAATCGATGATGATAATGTTAAAACATTGTCTAGATATGAAAGGAAGAACTTACACTTCAAGGTGTTAGAGTGTGATCCGTTTTATAAAGTGCATGAGTTATTAAACGTTAAAGTTAGCCGAGAGGAAATAAGTGAGGATCGAGCTGGTATAGTGTTTACATCCTATGTGGATGGCCCTAAAGGAGCGTATCAACTTTTTATTGGGGGCTCTGGTTATTACAAAAGCATAGGAATTTTTACCGGGAAAAAGCCTAAAAACCATGTTTCAAAAAACTTTGAAGTTGAAAAATTAATGACACAGAGAGACTTCAAGAATAATAAGATTGGATTGCTGGTTGCGACAAAGGCATTTGGTATGGGTGTTAACAAAAAAAATGTCTATACGACAATACACGCAGGATTACCACAGTCCATAGAGTCTTTATATCAAGAGGCTGGAAGAGCTGGAAGGGATAGGACTGACTCCGAGTGTTATGTCTTATATAAAAAACCTGAAGACTATGCCTATGATAGATTTTTTAATTACGATAATTTCAAAAGTTTTACAAAACTTAATTTAAAGCATGGTGGTGGTGATCTTTCAACGCACCATTTTTTTATTAAGTCCAGTATTTCAGATAACTATCGTGTTCCTGATGTTATAAAAATGATTGTTCATTATCTGGCTTATAAAGATGATGGGCAAAGTGAAATCGTGTCTGAAAAATTTTATGCTAAGCCAGAAATAGTTGAATTGGCTTTATATAGGCTATACCAGATAGGAATCATAGAGGACTGGACAGTAGAAGATTTTGCTAAGGGTATTTATCTTGTTGATTACAAGATGTACTCAATAGCCGATCATAATGAGATTGTACGAAGACTTACTGCGTCAGATAAAAGGCCAAATGGCTATGGTTTAACGCAAGAGGAAATTGATAATACAAACTCCATGGATGATTGGATTGAAGGGATATATAGGCTGGCGAATTTTGTTATAGAGTACCATCTTGATACACGTGTTAGGAGTAGGATTGAGTCACTTAAAACACTTTTAATAGCCTGTAATGAATACAAAGAAAAAAGCTCTGATGCTTTTAGAGAAAATCTGGAATCTTATTTCGCTATAGACTCTATAAACGACTCACTTTCCGATGTGGTAAGTTCTGGTAGCGACTACACATCAATACTAAGTTACCTTTCCGGCGCAGGTAGCTCTTTGCTAAAGATGTCATCCGAAAAGATAAAGAAACGAATATTTTCTCTAAGACGTTATATCGAGTCCTATCCTAATGATATGGGGTTAAGGCTCATAAATGAAATTCTTTTATTTCATGTAGATAAAGAAAGTAATCCTGAAAAATTAATCGAGTGTTTAGAGAGTTATAGAAAGATTAAGTTACCAGGCAATGATTACTACGTATGCCTTAAAGAGCTATCAATGCTGTTTAATTCAAAAAAATGGGATTTTATTTCAAAGTCAATTGCTATGAAAATAAAATCAGATAAAGAGCTAGATGCTTATATTCGATCCATAGGTAGTGATGAATTAACGCTTATGCTATTGAATAACGTAGATAAAAAGCTGAAAAAAGTTAGTAGGAGTTTGTATGAGCTTATATGACGAATCCGAGAAGGCTTTGTCTGATATTAATAAAATATTAGAAAACCTGAAAGAGTCAAAAACCAAGATTCACGAATCAGCGGATGGTCTTACAGAAGCATTAAATGCCTTTGTAAAGCTTAATGGCCCCCTCTATGAAATTGTAGATAAGAATCTCGAGCTAGATAAGATTGTTAAGTCTTCATATGATGGTACAAAGGAGCAAATGGCATCCTTGAAGGGGGCTCTTCAAAGAGATCTAGAAAGATCAGTAGATTTATTCACGAAATCTACTGAGAGTTTTAACGCAAACCTATCATCAATCTCAAGCCAAATAGAAGAAAAATCTGAATTGATCAAGGAGAGTATAGATAGGAGCGATGCCAAACTCACGAAGCTGATAGTAGCAGTGCTTATTATCCTAGCGGTTAGTCTAAGTTTATCTGGTTATATGTTTTTTGACATGACAAGTAAATAATATTAGCTTTAAAATCCTTATGGTACCGTCAATATCATACAAGTGATGATAATTGTCTCGTAAGTATATAATGTAACCTTGATCTGAACATTATGCGCACTGAATAAGAAGTTAAATAGACTAATATAAGTTTTAAAGCACGGCCATGAACAAATATTTATTATTCATCATTAGTTAGCCTACTCTCTTCGAGTAGGTTTAGTAAGTCGTGCATGCTTGGAGAGAACTTCTGTAATAACTTTCGGTTCTCCGGCCTATACCAAGATGATGGATACTTCCCAATTTCCAAAGGTTCCCTCCCCCTGGATTCGTGTCCAAGCGCTGCTGCATACAGGTCATCTAGCTCTGCCTTAGCTTCAGGGTATTCGCCTTCAACCTCATTCAACACATCTTTAAGATCAAGCAAGTGAGCTGGGTATGGGTGCTCAGCCCGGAGTAGCTCACGGTGCTCTGGCTTTTCCCAGCTGCGTGGAAATGGTCTCAGTCTGAGTATCGAATCTATTGGTATATCTAAGTCCAGCGGTTCACCTTGCGGAGGTTTATAACCTAGCTCAGACAGGCTGAGCTCTAGATCGATTAGCCGCGCAAACTCATTTTTTAGTTCATGTACTTCTAGAGAGTTGTTTTTTATGTGCGCATTAATTTCTTCTTTCTCTTGTAAGAGGTTTTTTATCGCTCGGCTCTTGTCTTGGTCGTACATGTCTTATCCCTGATTTGGCCTACCACTATTTTGATAAAAAGGCGGTACAAAGGTCAATAGTTGCACAATATTCACCCTGATCAAAAAAGATTACAGCTATTGACCTTTCCCCCCAAATTAGAGCCATGACCTTGATGAGATTTTCAACTAACTGAGGGGCACCCATTTTAAGTACCACCTGCTACGTGACCTGCGCAGGGTCTTAAGGGGAGCACTACCTAAAGCGATGTTTTTCCTTAAAATTACCAAAGAGTTGAGATTTTGTCTGGAATAAACCATTTTTACTGACAAATTCTGTACATAAATTCGTCATCAATTTTGGAAAAGCGGATAAAAAACAACGCCAACTTTTTCCACTTATCTTGGTTATTTACAAGGTAAACAGGGGCTATTACAGCCCCGCAACAAAAAGAGCCGCCTCTTGTTAAGAGTGCGGCTCTTTTTTTATTCACATCTATATATCGCAGTATTAGAGGTAAGTGTGCGACAACTAACCTGATTAGCTAGAAGAGATGTGATGTAAATACTCAGTTAAGAGGCGGTCGTCTCGCTGGTGGGTTCAACCATGGACACCGAAGGGGGGTCAATTTCAGCCAGGGTGGTATGGATCCAATGTTCGGCTTCGGTGGTAATCTGCTTGCTGCTTTTACCTTCGATGGAGATGAGTGGACCGATCACAACATCGATGATGCCCGGGTGCTTAATCCACGCCCTCCCCGGCCAGCAGCGACCCGCATTGTGGGCAATTGGCAGAATGGGCTTATTGGCTCGCGTGGCCATGGCCGCAGCGCCTTGTGTAAAGCGACCTGGTGAGCCAACCGGGCGACGGGTTCCTTCGGGAAACACCAGCACCCAAAAGCCCTGGGTCAGGTACTGGCTGCTCTCCTGTATGATCTTGATCAGCGCTTTCTTGGGGTTGCTACGATCAATGGGGATCGCACAGAGCAGGTGGAAGGCCCAACCGAAAAAAGGGATCGACATCAGCTCCTTCTTAACCACCTGGGCCTGGGGGGTCAGCAGGGTCTGCAGGAAGAAGGTCTCCCAGGTACTCTGGTGATTGGCAGCCACCACGGCGGATACCGCGGGTATGTGTTCGCGACCACGGACCCGGTAGTGGACACCACAGATCCAGGAGCACAAACGCATTACGCCGCGTCCATAAGGCTGGACAAAGCGATGGTGACGTTTATCTCGGGTAACCATCCAGGCAAATAGGATGACAACGCAGGAGATAAACAGGGTCCAAAGGGCCAGTAAGAGATAGAAGAGACCGGTACGTACGACGGCGACCATATTCAGAGGCGCTCCTTTGCTAACAGGTCCGTGGTAAAAGCATCTAGGCTATCGTAAACCAGGGCCTGTTCCAACAGGGGATCCCCTTTGCCCAAAGTCCTCTCCCCCTTACCGGTTCGAACCAGGACAGGAAGTGCGCCCTTACTAACGCCGGCTTGGAGGTCCCTCAGGGAGTCCCCAACAAGATAGCTACCCCTGGCGCTGACACCGAGGACCTCCTCGATCTGTTCGATCAGTCCGGTTGCGGGTTTGCGGCATTGGCAGCCTGCTTCAGGAGCATGGGGGCAATAGGCGATATAGGCGATGCAACCGCCGGCAGAGGTAACTAACTGGTTAAGCCGTTGGTGCATCGCATCCAGTGCGGATTGAGGAAACAGCCCGCGTCCGAGGCCTGACTGATTGGTGGCTATGGCGACTTGATGACCTGCCTGGCTGAGGCGGGCAATGGCATCAATGCTACCGGGAATGGGAATCCACTCCTCCAGGGATTTGACGTAGGCGTCAGAATCCTCATTGATGACGCCATCTCGATCCAGAATTATCAGTGCCATGGAAACGCCTTGGACGGGAGCTCTGTGTTCAGAGGAGAGAGATATCCGCAACCTCCAGGAAGAGGTTTCGGAGTTGTCGCAAGAGGCTGTGGCGATTGCTACGGACAGCAGGATCTTCGGCATTAACCAGCACCGCGTCAAAGAAAGAGTCCACAGGCTCCTTGAGTTCAGACAAGCTGACAAGAACCTGTTGATAATTACTCTCACGCAAGAGCGGAGCAACGCCAGCCTGCTTGGCCAACAAAGCGTCGTAAAGTGCTCTCTCGGCCCCCTCCTCCAACAGATCCGGGTCGACATCGGCCTGCAAGTGGTTGCTGTCGGCCTTAGCCAACAGGTTGGAAACCCGCTTGTTGGCTGCCGCCAGAGCTTCAGCGGCATCCAGTGAACGGAAGTGGTTCACCGCCTGGACCCGTTGATCGAACTCCAAAGGGCTGGAGGGTGAGAGGGCACGTACGGCAAGAAAAACCTCGACCCCTATATTCTGGTCCTGATACCAGGCACGGAAGCGCTCGAGCATAAACTCAAGAATGCTGTCCACAAGTTTATCGACAGTGTTATCCACAGTGGAGTCGAGCGGTAGCTGGACTCCGGTTTGCTGATACGCTTCGACGCAGTGGTAGAGAACGGGGCGCAGGTCGATGGGCAGTTGCTTCTCGACGAGGATGCGCAATACACCGAGGGTCGCACGACGCAGTGCAAAAGGGTCGCGATTACCTGACGGGGGTTGGCCGATGCCAAAGATACCCACCAGACTGTCCAGCTTGTCAGCCAGAGAAACACAGCAGCCTGTGAGTGTGGAGGGCAACTGGTCGCCGGAGAAACGGGGAAGGTACTGCTCAAACTGGGCAGCGCAAACATCGGCGTGCTCGCCATCATGGCGCGCATAGTACTGACCCATGGTGCCTTGCAGGTCCGCAAATTCCAGCACCATCTCCGAGTTGAGGTCGGCTTTACTCAGTTCGCCTGCGCGACGGGCATGGTGGGCATCGGCACCAATCAGGTGCGCGATCTGGGCAGCGATAGAGCCGATACGCACGGTTTTGTCGTAAAGACTCCCAAGCTTGGCCTGGAAAACCACCGGCTTGAGGCGATCGCGCTTGCTGGCAAGGCTGCTCTTGAGGTCGGTATCGTAGAAAAACTTGGCGTCGGATAGGCGTGGGCGGATCACTTTTTCGTTACCGCTGATTACCTGTGACGGATCCTTGCTCTCAATATTGCTGAGGGTAATGAAGTGGGGCATAAGATTGCCCTCAGCATCAAGCAGATGGAAATATTTCTGGTGTTCCTTCATGGAGGAGATCAGGGACTCAGCGGGAACCTTGAGGAAGTCTTCATCGAAGCGCCCCATCAGCGCGACTGGCCACTCAACCAGCGCAGTGACCTCATCGAGTAAATCGGCACCAATGACCGCTACTCCCCCTACTTGTTGGGCAGTGGACTCAACCTGCTGGGCGACCAGCTGTTGGCGCTGCTCGAAATCAGCGATGACATAGCCTGGGGTGTGAAGTTGCTCTGCGTAACGGCTGGGAGACTCGATGGCGATGGAGTCGTTATAGTGGAAACGGTGACCCCGGCTGTGTCGGCCAGCGGTAATCCCAAGCAACTCGCAATCAACCACTTCGTCACCGTACAGCATGACAAGCCAGTGGGCAGGTCGAACAAACTCGGTACGACGGCTACCCCAGCGCATGCGCTTGGGGATGGGGAGCTGAGCCAGCGATTGATCGATAATGCCGGGTAACAGGTTGCGGGTTTGCTGGCCGGGTGTGACAGAGCGGTAAACCAGCCAGGCTCCCTTGCCCTGCTCGAGAGTCTGGAGATCGGTAACCTCAACCCCACAGGAGCGAGCGAAACCCTGTGCAGCAGGGGTAGGATTACCCTGCTGGTCAAAGGCAGCCTGCAGGGCCGGGCCCTTGCGCTCTACCGACTGGTCTGGCTGTTGGCTGCTAAGGCCGCGAACCAGGAGTGCAAGACGACGGGGAGCCGCGTAGCTCTGGCTGCTGTCAAAGCTGAGACCGGCCTGTTTTAGGCCCTCTAAAATTCCACTGCTAAAGGCGGTGGATAACGCTTTCAGGGACTTGGGAGGAAGCTCTTCGGTACCCAGCTCAACCAGAAAATCCTGTGCAGACATCATTACTTCTCCTCCTGCGCACTGGCAAGCTTGGACATCACTTCATCACGCAGCACCTCATCGGCGAGGGGGAAACCGAGTTTGTGGCGGGTCTCAAAATAGCTCTGGGCCACCGCACGTGCCAGAGTACGTACACGCAGGATAAAGCGCTGGCGTTCAGTAACGGATATGGCGTGACGGGCATCCAGGAGGTTGAAGGTATGAGAGGCTTTTAGCACGTATTCGTAGGCGGGCAGCGGCAGGTTGTCACCAACCAGCTTTTCACTCTGCTGCTCAAAAAAGTCAAACTGGCGGAACAGCTCGTCGGTATTGGCGTGCTCAAAGTTGAAGGTGGACATCTCCACCTCGTTCTGGTGAAACACATCACCGTAGGTCACCTTACCCAGAGGGCCATCGGTCCAAACCAGGTCGTAGACGCTGTCTACGCCCTGCAGGTACATCGCGATCCGCTCGAGACCGTAGGTGATCTCACCGGTGACCGGGTAGCACTCCAGGCCACCGGCTTGCTGGAAGTAGGTAAACTGGGTGACCTCCATGCCGTTGAGCCAGACCTCCCAGCCAAGCCCCCAGGCACCAAGGGTGGGAGACTCCCAGTTGTCCTCGACAAAGCGGATGTCGTGTACAAGCGGGTCGATGCCCAGCTCTCGCAACGAGCCGAGGTAGAGCTCCTGGATCGCATCGGGAGAGGGCTTGATCACCACCTGGAACTGGTAGTAGTGCTGAAGACGGTTGGGGTTTTCACCGTAGCGCCCGTCCGTAGGACGACGACTTGGCTGAACGTACGCGGCACTCCAGCGCTCGGGACCAATCGCGCGCAGGAAAGTGGCAGGATGGAAGGTGCCGGCACCCACCTCCATATCGAGGGGCTGCAGGACAACACAGCCCTGTTTAGCCCAGTAGTTTTGCAGGGTCAGGATCAACCCCTGAAAGGTACGTGCATCGGGTGTCGTTTGGTTGGACACGGTAGTTCCCCAATCAGCTCTTGGAACTCTTCACCCAGCGGGGTAAGAGTGGCGAAAAATGGGGCGAATTATACCCTGTTACCTCAGGGGAAATACAGGCGCAGTGGGCATTTCAGGGGAGAGCGGGATCGCTGGCGATCCCGCAAGGGGGTTCAGGGTTGGCTGATGTACTTGAGTATCTCAACCACCTGCTGTGGGGTTTCGGTCACGGCCATGGCCTGGGCGTCGACCTCTTTCAGGGGGTGGGTCAGCTCGGGAGCGTGCATAACGATCAGCTGCTTGCCCATGGCCACTGCCTGGCCGGCATCGAAAGCGGCGTTCCACTGCTTGTACTTGTCGCCAAAGCGGACCACCACGATATCGGCCTGTTGCAGCATGCTATTGGTGCGAATTGCGTTGATTTTGCTGGATTTGTGATCCTTCCAGAAGGGCTTATCCTCCTCTCCGAGAATCTCCACGCCCACCTCATCGCTGGACTCGTGGTGAGTCACCGGTGAGTAGAAAGTGATTGGAAGGTTGGCTTCAGCGACCCCTTCTCGAATCTGCTCGCGCCAATCGGTATGAATCTCGCCAGAAAGGTAAACAATATATTCCATGACAGGTCCTTGGGGGAGAAGTGAGTGGAAAATCATAGAGCAATG
Source organism: Aestuariirhabdus litorea (assembly GCF_003864255.1). Taxonomy (NCBI): domain Bacteria; kingdom Pseudomonadati; phylum Pseudomonadota; class Gammaproteobacteria; order Oceanospirillales; family Aestuariirhabdaceae; genus Aestuariirhabdus; species Aestuariirhabdus litorea. Next base: position 421,828 of record NZ_QWEZ01000002.1, on the reverse strand, counting down.
GGCGTCAGTTGCAAGGCCAGCGGGGAAACCCTTGCATGATGAAACGAGGGACGCGTAAAAGGCGACAGATTTAAACGGCGGGTTTCTGCGCAATCAGTTGAGCGAAGTCGCGCTGGCCGCGACTGAGATCACCACAGCGGTCCTCCTCTCGGTAGAATCTGACCTCAAGCTGTGGAAACAGGCGAAGCAACTCACCGGGAGCCAACAGGTACTCCGGGTTGGATGGGCCCTTGGGGGAACGCTTATGCTGGTGCCAGGTTTGAAAAAAAAGTACACCCCCGGGGTTAAGGGCTGACTGAATCCAGTGGCATACAGGCCGATATAGATAGTGAGCAACCACTATCACGTCAAAATTGAGAAGCGGTGGGGTATCCACTTCAAGGTCAATCCGGCGTGTGCTGATAAGGCCGGCGGAAAACTCATCGAGGCGGCCAAGGGCAACAGCCGAAAGGTCCCAGGCCTCTACACTCAAGCCCTGCTGATGCAGTAACAGGGCATTGGCACCGAGGCCGCAGGCCAGGTCCAGGGCGCTCCCCTGAGGCGGCAAAAGATGCAGGTTGTTGGCCAGCAGTTCGCAGGCCTCCCCCGCCGACTGAGCCTGCTGGTATTTTTGGTCCCACTTATCCATGGTGCGGCACTCCTATCGACGCCAGAACATCGGGGTAAATAGTACCAGAAGGGTGAATATTTCAAGGCGGCCCAGTAGCATGGCGAAGCTGAGGATCCATTTGGAGCTGTCGGGTAGCTCGGCATAGGTCAGTGAGGCATCGCCCAGGGCGGGGCCGAGGTTGTTCATACAGGAGGCCACTGTGGAGAAGGCGGTTGGCAGATCGAGCCCGGTCGCGATCAGGGCAAGAAACAGCAGGATAAAAATGAATACGTAGGCGGAGAAGAATCCCCAGACCGCTTCACCCACCCGATCAGGGACCGCTTTGCGTCCCAGCTTGATCGGAATGATGGCGTTGGGATGAAGCAGGCGGGTCACCTCACGGATCGCCTGGCGGTAGATCAGTAGCACCCGGATCACCTTCATCCCTCCCCCGGTGGAGCCGGCACAGGCACCGGCGAAACTGGTCAGGAACAGCAGGTACGCAAGAAAGGTGGGCCAGACCGAAAAATTACTGGTGCTAAAACCGGTTGTGGTAGCGATGGAGACCACCTCGAATACGCCATATTGAACCGACTTGCCCAGGCTGTAGGTACCCGTCACACTGAGCACCAGCATGGCAATAAGGGAGACCCCCCCGAGAATGATGAAGTAAGCCTGGACCTCGGGGTCCTTGAAGTAGTGCCCCAGCTGGCGGTGCCGCCAGGCGAAGAAGTGGAGGGAGAAGTTGATGCCTGCGATCAGCATAAATACGACGGCAATGGCGTCAATCAGCGGGCTGTTAAAGTAACCAATACTGTCATCATGGGTAGAAAACCCCCCGATCGCGATGGTGGAAAAACTGTGGCCGACGGCGTCAAACAGATCCATCCCTGCTGCCCAGTACGCCAGGGCACAGGTGACGGTGAGGCTGAGGTAGATGTACCAGAGGGCCTTGGCGGTTTCGGTAATGCGTGGGGTGAGCTTGGCGTCCTTGACCGGTCCCGGGGTTTCCGCGCGGTAAAGCTGCATGCCACCAATGCCCAGCATCGGCAGCACGGCAACCGCCAGTACGATGATCCCCATTCCCCCCAGCCACTGCAGCTGCTGGCGGTAGAACAGAATCGATTTGGGGAGCTCGTCAATGTTGGTGAGGATGGTGGCTCCTGTGGTAGTGAGTCCCGACATCGACTCGAAAACCGCGTCGACCACATTGATGGCCGGATGCTCGTGCAGCATAAATGGCAGGGCCCCAAACCCGCTCAGTACAGCCCAGAAGAGCACGGTCACCAGAAAACCGTCTCGGGTCCGCAGCTCCTGGCGGACACGAAACACCGGCGCCCAGATGAGGAAGCCGGTGACCAGAGTAATCACAAAGGCGTAGCCGAAGGCCTCGAGGTGACTGTCGTTATAGATCCAGCCAATAAACAGGGGCGGGAGCATGCTCAAACTGAACAGCATGAGCAGTAAACCAAGGATGCGCAGGATGACGGAAAAATGCATGCGGAAGTCCGTTAGAAGAAGGTCAAGCCGACCTGGAACAGCTGCTCGACCTCACGAATCCGTTTTTTGTCCACCAGAAACAGGATAACGTGATCCTCGGATTCGATGCGGATGTGATCGTGGGCGATGAGAACCTCTTCGTTGCGCACAATAGCACCTATAGTGGTTCCCAGGGGGAGCTTGACCTCGCCAATCGTACGCCCAACCACCTTGGAGGAGTTTTGGTCGCCATGGGCGATCGCCTCAATGGCCTCGGCGGCCCCCCGGCGCAGGGAGTGAACATTGACCACATCACCGCGGCGAACATGGGTTAACAGGCTACCGATGGTGGCCTGTTGGGGGGAGATGGCGATGTCGATCTCGCCACCCTGGACCAGATCGACGTAAGCGGGGTTACTGATCAACGCCATTACCTTGCGGGCACCGAGTCGCTTGGCGAGCATGGCAGACATGACATTGGCTTCGTCGTCATTGGTCAGCGCACAGAACACATCGGTTTCTTCAATGTTTTCTGAGACCAGCAGCTCCTTGTCGGAGGCACTGCCGTGGAATACCAGGGTGTTATTGAGGGTTTGCGCCAGTTGATGGCAACGCTCCATATTGCGTTCAATCAGCTTGACGTTGTAGCGATCCTCGATGGAGCGGGCCAGACGTTCACCGATGTTGCCACCGCCAGCGATAATGATGCGGCTGTAGACGTTATCGAGGCGGCGAAGTTCACTCATTACATCCCGAATATGCCGACTGGCGGCGATGAAGAAAACTTCGTCGTCCGCCTCAATCACGGTGGAGCCTTCAGGGGTGATCGATTTGCCGCGACGGAATATGGCCGCTACCCGGGTATCCACCGAGGGCATGTGCTCGCGAATATAGCGCAGCTCCTGACCCACCAGTGGGCCTCCATAGTAGGCCCTGACGGCGACCAGCTGTACCCTGCCCTCGGCAAAGTCGAGAACCTGCAGCGCCCCGGGCTGCTCGATAAGCCGTTTAACATAGTGGGTAACCACTTGCTCGGGGCTGATGATCACATCCACCGGACAGGCGTCCTTCTCGAACAGCTCCGGGCGTTTGAGGTAGTCGGGCTGGCGGATACGGGCAATTTTGGTGGGGGTACGAAACAGCGAGAATCCCACCTGGCAGGCGATCATGTTGACTTCATCGCTGTTGGTGACTGCGACCAGCATATCGGCATCATCCGCCCCAGCGCGGCGTAAAACCGAAGGGAAGGAGGCCTTGCCTTCGATGGTGCGGATATCGAGTCGATCCTGTAGCTCCCGCAAGCGATCCGGGTCGGTGTCGACCACTGTGATGTCATTCTCTTCACTGGCCAGATTCTCCGCCAGGGTACCACCGACCTGACCCGCGCCCAGAATAATGATCTTCATGCTGCCGTCTGTAACCTTGTTGTTGTCCGTATCTAGCTGATCGATCCACTGCCGCAAGCATAACAACTGCTTGGTGGTATGCAAGAAGAGTAAGCAATCGCTAACTCAGGGCTGGCCCCTTGCGCAGCAACGCGTAGTAAAAACCATCGTGCCCACCGGGCTGGGGTAGCAGTTGCCGCCCCCGCTGGCAGGCGATGCCCCAGGGGGCCTCGATGGTGATCTCCTCAGCCTCCCTGTACCGCTGCAGGAACCCTTCCACCTGATCGCTGTTTTCGGCCTTGAAGGTGGAGCAGGTCGCGTAGAGCAGCAGCCCCCCCTCCTTCAGCAGCGGCCATACCGCTTCTATGATCTGCTGCTGGAGCGCGACCAGTTGGGGGATATCCTCTCGCCGGCGTAGCACCTTGATATCCGGGTGGCGGCGTATAACACCGGTTCCGCTGCAGGGGGCATCGAGCAGGATGCGATCATAAAGCTGTCCATCCCACCATTGATCGGGCCGGGTTGCATCGCCCACGATCAGCCTGGCGTTGAGTTGAAGGCGCTCCAGATTCTGTGTGATGCGTTGGGCGCGAGTCGGGTCAACCTCAAGACTGGTCAGCTGGATAGCCGGCTCAGTTTCAAGCAGGTGGCCGCTTTTGCCACCGGGCGCCGCGCAGGCGTCCAGCACCTTATGGCCTGGGGATAGGTGCAGTAAAAAACCCGATAGTTGAGCCGCCTCGTCCTGTACGCTCGATGCGCCCTCGGTAAAACCAGGCAGTCCCAGCGGATCGCAGGGGGCATCGAGGGTAATGGCGCTGGGGCTGAAGAGACAGCTGTGGGCCCCGATACCCATCTGGTCGAGTTGCTTAAGGTAATCAGTGCAGGATCCACGCAGGGCGTTAACCCGCAGGGTCATTGGGGGGCGCTGGTTATTGGCGTCAGCGATAGCCCGCCACTGCTCGGCCCAGTCCCGCTGCCACTGCTTGATCATCCATTTGGGGTGAGCGGTAGCGGGAACCTCGCTGCCCGTAAGCTGCTCCTCGATGATCGCTGACTCACGCTGGTAACGTCGCAATACCGCATTGACCAATTTGCGGGCCCAGGCTTTGTCGAGCTGTGTACAGGCCGCTACGGTTTCGCTCAATACGGCATGGGCCGGAATCTTGAGGCTGCGGAGTTGGTAAAGGCCCAGCAGCAGGAGCGCCTCAATATCGGAATCCTTTTCCCGCAGTGGGGTGTCGAGGAGGATTGAGAGGCTGGAGCGGAGGGTAAAAAACCAGCGGCAGGTCCCGTAACAGAGCTCGCTGAGAAGCGGCTGCTGGCCAGGGTCAACCTCGGACAATGCCTCGGGGAGTACCTGGCTCAAGGAGCGCCCGTGGGTGAGGACCTGTTGCAGGGCGAGCGCGGCCTGGGCGCGGACGGGGCGGCTCATGAATCAGCCGAATCGTCGCTGGGGGGCGAGCTGGGTGGCGCGGCTGTTCAACAGGTCCCTGGCCGCCATCGATTTGGCTCCGGGAAACTGAAGGGTTAGAAGGCGCAGTGCCCCTTCACCACAGGCCACATCGATACCACCGGCACTGCTCGCCAGAATCGTGCCTGGGGCTGCCGAGGGGACCAGCCCCAGGGGCTGGGCCTCCCAGATTCGTACCCGCTCCCCGTCAAGCAAGCAGTAGCTGACCGGCCAGGGGTTGAAGGCGCGTACCTGCCGGGCCAGCAGCTCGGCTGGTTGGGTGAAATCCAGTTCGGCTTCGCTTTTGTGGAGTTTATGGGCGTAATTGGCGAGCTGGCTATCTTGCGGTTGTGGGCGGGTTGATCCACTGGACAGCTCATCAATCGCCTCCAGCAGGGCGGGTCCCCCGATCTCCTGAAGGCGATCGTGGAGGTCGCTGGCAGTGTCGGTGGGGAGTATTGGACAGGCAACGGTAACCAGCATATCGCCGGTGTCGAGCCCGGCATCCATCTGCATGATAGTCACACCGCTTTCCAGGTCGCCGGCGGCGATGGCGCGCTGGATCGGAGCGGCGCCACGCCAGCGAGGCAGCAGGGAGGCGTGAACATTGATGCAGCCGAGACGTGGAGCATCCAGCACCGCCTGGGGAAGCAGCAGGCCATAGGCCACCACCACCATCAGGTCGGCATTGAAGGCGGAGAGGGTGGCCTGAGCCTCTGTGGACTTCAGGCTCAGGGGCTGCTCCACTGGAATCCCGTGCTGAATGGCCAGCGCTTTGACCGGGCTGGGGGTCAGCTTGCGCCCGCGCCCGGCGGGTCGGTCAGGCTGGGTGTAAGCTCCAACCACCTCATGGGGGCTGTCGATCAGGACCTGCAGGTGATGGGCGGCAAAGTCCGGCGTGCCGGCAAACAGGATGCGGAGGGGGGATCGACTCATGAGTGGCAGGCCTTAGCGGGTAGCTGTACGGTGGGATTTTTCAAGCTTCTTGCGGATTCGGTTGCGCTTGAGGGGAGAGATGTAATCCACAAACAGCTTTCCGTTGAGGTGGTCAACTTCGTGCTGGATGCAGACCGCCATCAGGCCATCGCACTCCAGTGTGAAGGGGACACCTTCTCCATCCAGGGCCTCGACCCGAATCCGTTCCGGTCGCTGGACCGTTTCATAATACCCGGGCACGGAGAGGCACCCTTCCTGGCTCTCCTCCAGCTCATCACCGATGGGGGTGATGACCGGATTGATCAGTATGTGGGGGGCATTACCCTCCTCGCTGACATCCACTACGATCACCCGCAGGTGAACGTTGACCTGGGTGGCGGCGAGGCCGATGCCGGGAGCCGCGTACATGGTTTCAAGCATGTCGGCGGCGAGCTTTTTGATGCTGGAGTCAACGCTGGTGACCGGCTTGGCTTCGGTGCGCAGGCGCGGATCCGGGAATTCAAGAATGTCGAGTAGTGCCATAGAATCGTCAGGTTCAGTAGTTGGGTGGGCACCGGTGGGGGGAGGCTGCACCGGCGAGAGAGGCTTGGTACGCAATTTTATGCCCATGCTGTCGGCTTGACAATTGCTAGAGGGGTTCAATAGCTGCGCACAGAAAAACACCAGTTTGTTGTAGTAATAATGTAAAAGGTGCTGCTAAGATTATGAACAATATGGGATTAATGTTTAGGTCTGTGACTTGATTCGCGGCCCATTAACTGCAAAAACAGGCCGCTTGGGCTATAGTCGGCTACTGAATAAATGATTATTGTGCGTACGCAAGACACCATATAGGGAAGGTATACCATGAGGAAATCGCTGCTGGGGGCTGCCCTGCTCTGCCTGATGAGCTGGTCTGCGATCGCCGCTGAGGGTCCGATCAAAAACGGGCACCCAGACACCTACACCGTCGTCAAGGGAGACACCCTCTGGGATATCTCCAACACCTTCCTTAATACTCCCTGGTTGTGGCCGGAAATCTGGCACGCCAACCCACAGATCGATAACCCTCACCTGATCTACCCCGGTGATGTGATCAGCCTAGTCTATATCGATGGCCGGCCACGTTTGACCCTCTCCTCCAGGGGAGAGGCCAGCCGTACCATTAAGTTGAGCCCCAAGGTACGCTCGACGCCGATCGATTCCGTGATCCCCGCGATTCCACTCGACAAGATCAACAGCCTGCTTAAGCGCAGCCGGGTGGTCAGTTCACTCGAAGAGCTGGAGCGTGCTCCCTACATTGTGGCAGCTGCCCAGGATAAGGTAATCAGTGGAGTGGATGACCAGATCTATGCGCGGGGCAGTTTTGAGGCTAACGCCCCCGCCTACGGCGTATACCGCCAGGGTGATGTCATTGTTGACCCTTCCACCCGCGAGGTTCTGGGGGTGATGGCTGTTGATTTGGGTGCCGTCGATGTGAAGCAGATAGAGGGCGATATCGCCACTTTGCGGGTGACGCGCAGTGATAGAGAGATTCGTTCTGGCGACCGGTTGCTCGAGAGCGAGGAGCGTCGTATTGACTCCACCTTCTTCCCCAGCGCTCCCGGACAGCGTGTGGAGGGTGAGATCCTGGCGGTATCGGGAGGCATTAGCCAGATCGGGCTGTACGATAACGTGCTGGTCAACCTCGGTGAGCGCGACGGTATCCAGCCTGGTAATGTACTGGCCATCAACCGCAACCTGACCGTTGTCGACGAAAAGCGCAAACAGCAGTTGACCCTTCCTGAGCACAGGGTAGGTTTATTAATGGTGTACCGCAGTTTTGAAAAGGTCAGCTTCGGCATTATTCTGGAAACCAATGAGCCGCTGATGGTAGGGGACCGGTTGGAAAATCCTTGATACCGGCTAAACTGAAAAGGCTGCTTCGGCAGCCTTTTTTATTAGCTGGCCAACGATCAAGGATGATCAATGGAAACTTGCCTGCCCCGCTGGGAGCAACTGCGTCCCTGGCTCTTACTTCATCTACTACCGGCGCTGGGTCCGATTAGGAGCCGGCAGCTGCTGGATCAAATTAAGCACCCCGACGCGCTCCTGAAGCCAGACAGCATTGGAACCCTTAGGTGGCTGCCTGAGCCAACCCAAACTGCACTCAGCCAGTGGCATAGAGGCAGGGGGGCGTTTTGGGACTATGCCAACCGCCAGCTGTGTCGTATAGAGGGGTGGAGCGAGCAGGCAGGATGCCATCTGCTCAGTGCTGAGGATGAAGCCTACCCCCCGTTACTCGCCGAACTCCATGATCCGCCTCCCCTGCTTTATGTGGAAGGAGATGCCAGCTTGCTGCAAAGCCCTCAGATAGCGCTCGTGGGCTCCCGGCACTGCACCCGCCAGGGCGGAGAGATGGCGTACGAAATGGCCTATCAGTTAGCGCTCAGTGGCTTAACAGTGACCAGCGGTTTTGCCAGGGGAATCGATAGTCAGGCCCACGAAGGCTCTGTGCGTGCCCAGCAGCCAACGCTGGCTGTGTTGGGTACGGGCATAGATCGCTGCTACCCGGCCCAAAATCGCCAACTCAGGGAGACTGTGTTGGCGGGGGGAGGAGCACTGGTGTCGGAATTTCCTTTGGGGATGGCACCGCGGCCGGGGAATTTTCCCCGCCGCAACCGTATCATCAGCGGACTTAGCCTGGGGGTGTTGGTGGTGGAGGCGGCCGTGCCGAGCGGCTCATTGCTGACGGCCCAACTCGCCCTGGAACAGGGGCGTGAAGTGTTTGCAGTGCCAGGGTCCATTCGGCAAGGTAAAAGCGCAGGCTGCCATCGCCTGATACGGGACGGCGCCTGTTTGGTTGAAAGTAGCGAAGAGGTGGTGGCGGCATTGGCCCCGCAATTTTTGCAGCCACTGGCGGATAAATACCGAAAGGGAGAATCTTCGGCTGCACCAGGGGGCGGTGTGCAGTTGAAGGCGGCCCTGGCCCCGGAGCAGCGGTCATTGATTGAGTTGCTGGACTTCGAACCCTGTTGCCTTGACCTGCTGGTGGTACGCAGCTGTAGAACAGTGACGGAGTTAATGACCTCACTTCAGCAGTTGGAGCTCGAGGGCTGGGTCGAGAGGGTTGCCGGCGGCTATCAACGACGGCGGGGTTAAACCAGCTTGCAACTGGACGGGGTCTGGGTTAATTTTCGCCCACTTTCCTCCACCTGACTGAGACCCTCCTATGAGCAAGCCCTTTGTCGCTATTTTGATGGGATCCGACTCGGATCTGCCCAAGGTACAGGCCGCAATCGATGTACTGAAAAAACTTAACGTTGGTGTTGAGGTGCGTGTGCACTCGGCCCACCGTACCCCCGATGCCACCCACGAGTACGTTAAGGGTGCCGACCAGCGTGGTTGTGCCGCCTTTATTGCGTGCGCAGGCATGGCGGCTCACCTGGCGGGGGTTGTTGCCTCTTTGACCATCAAGCCGGTGATTGGTGTTCCCATCGATGCTGGCCCCCTCAACGGCATGGATGCGCTGCTGTCGACCGCGCAGATGCCTGGCGGAATTCCGGTAGCGACCGTTGCCATTGGTAAAGCGGGTGCCAAGAACGCCGGTTACCTGGCCGCGCAGATCATCGCCCTGCAGGACCCCGATCTGGCGGAGCGCCTTCGAGGGGATCGCAAAGCCAACGCCGACGAGGTGCTTGCAAAGAATGAGGCCCTGCAGGAAACGCTCGCCTAAATGAGGTGGCGCTGGGCGCCTGCCGTGGCAGCGCTGCAGGCAGGGGAGGTCATTGCCTACCCCACCGAAGGGGTATGGGGGTTCGGATGTGACCCCTGGAACCCCCAGGCTGTGGGGCGGGTGCTGCGCCTGAAACAGCGGCCCTGGCAAAAGGGGCTGATTCTGGTGGCTTGCAGCTGTGAGCAGATAGAACCCCTGTTGCGATCGCTGACCCGAGAGCAACGGGCACAGCTCGAGAGCAGCTGGCCGGGCCCAAATACCTGGGTCATCGAAGACCCCGAGCAGTGGGTGCCCGCCTGGGTCCGGGGGGAGCACAGCAGTGTTGCTGTTCGGGTCAGTGCCCATCCGGTAGTGGCGGCGCTCTGCGAAGCCTTTGGTGGGCCTCTGGTGTCGACATCAGCCAATCGGGCAGGCTGCCCCCCCATGCGTTACGACTGGCAAGTGCGCTACCAGTTTGCGGATCAGTTGGGTGCGGTGGTGCCTGGGCCGCTGGGAGGTCAGCGAGGACCCTCGCGGATCCGCGAGCTAATCAGCGGGCGAGAGTTGCGGCCCGCCTGACGACTAAGGAGATTAGGGTGAGCCAAGCCGACCACACTCAGCAGGTAAAGCAGTACCTGATGGGGCTACAGGACCGTATCTGCAACCAGTTGCAGGCCCTGGAACCCGATGCCACTTTTGTTGAGGAGAGCTGGCAGCGTGAAGCCGGGGGCGGAGGCCGAACCCGGGTCATTGCCGGTGGCTCGCTGTTTGAAAAAGGCGGGGTCAATTTTTCCCACGTGTTTGGCGATCGCCTTCCCCCCTCAGCAACCGCGCTGCGCCCCGATCTGGCAGGCTCCGGCTTTCAGGCGATGGGGGTCTCGCTGGTGATGCACCCTGATAACCCTTTTGTGCCCACCTCCCATGCGAATGTTCGGTTTTTCATCGCCGAGAAACCGGGTATGGAGCCGCTCTGGTGGTTCGGTGGCGGGTTTGACTTGACCCCCTACTACCCTTTCGAAGAGGACTGTGTGCATTGGCATCGAACCGCGCGCGCAGCCTGTGAACCCTTTGGCTCGGAGATCTACCCGCGTTTCAAACAGCAGTGCGATGACTACTTCTACCTGCGGCATCGTGATGAGCACCGCGGGGTGGGAGGCCTGTTCTTCGATGACTACAACGAGCGGGGATTTGACCACAGCTTTGCCCTGATGCAAGCGGTTGGAGATGCTTATTTGCCGGCTTACCTGCCGATCGTCGAACGGCGACGCGGGCTAGCCTTCGACGATCAACAAAAGGCGTTCCAGTGTTATCGGCGGGGCCGCTACGTTGAGTTCAACCTGGTATTTGATCGAGGCACCCTGTTTGGACTGCAGTCGGGCGGGCGCACCGAATCGATACTGATGTCGATGCCGCCACAGGTACGATGGGACTATAACTGGGCCCCCGAGCCCGGTAGCCGGGAATCAGAGATCGCCGATTTCATCCAGCCCAGGGATTGGCTGGGGGTCAATGATGGATAGTCCGGACCAGTACGCGGTCATGGGCAACCCCATTGCCCATAGCAAATCCCCCAGGATTCATCGCCAGTTTGCCGAGCAGACCGGGCAGCAGATCGAATACCGTGCCCTGCGAGTGGATGAGGGGGATTTCGAGCAGGCCCTGGAGCACTTTTTCAAGCAGGGTAAGGGGCTCAATATTACGGTTCCCTTTAAACAGCGCGCCTGGCAGCTGTCCGGTCGCTTAAGCGAGCGTGCCCAGTTGGCGGGCGCGGTGAATACGCTGTGGATGGAAGGCGGCGTACTGGTGGGGGATAACACCGATGGTTGCGGCCTGGTGACCGACCTGGTGCAGAACCAGCGGCTCCTTATCAACGCCAAGCGGGTGCTGTTGCTGGGGGCCGGTGGCGCGGCACGGGGGGTGCTTCAACCCCTGCTCGCCGAGGGGCCGGCGAAATTGGTGGTTGCCAATCGAACACTGGCCAGGGCACAGGAGCTGGTGGAGCTCTTTTCCCCTTTTGGTGTGGTGGAGGCCTCCTCCTTCGAGGCGCTCAGGGGAGCCTTTGACCTGATTATTAATGCGACGTCCGCAAGCCTGGAGGGCGAGGTGCCTCCGCTGCCGCCTGGGGTCGTCGCAGGCCATACCCACTGTTACGACATGATGTACGGTGCCGAGCCCACCGCCTTTAACCGGTGGGCTAAATCGAAGGGGGCCAAAGACTGCATCGATGGGCTGGGTATGCTGGTGGAGCAGGCGGCCGAGGCCTTCTACCTGTGGCGCGGTGTCCGCCCAGATACCCAACCGGTGCTGGCCGCCCTACGGGCAGAGATGGGTCAAACCTAGGCAGTTTTGTGCCCTGTAGATGGGCGCAGGACATGATAAAAGACAATAAATTCGAGGGGCATCCTGCTATTATGGGCCACAGGGCAGGTGCTCCTCAGGTGGGGTCTCTAAGCCCCTCCATTTTACTCTCCATAGACAACAGGAGCATGGTTGTGGATTCCAAACTGGGTTTTTTCATTCTGGTAGATGCCGGTGACAACGACGTCCATAAGATTCGTGAAGAGTTGCTGAAGATCGATGAGATCAAGTTGGTTCACTGCCTGATTGGCCCCACCGACCTGATCTGTTACGGCGAAGCGGACAATATTGATGCGATGCGGGAGGTGATTACCCAAAAGGCATCGGAGCTGATCGAAGCGAAGTTCAACCCCATCTCTCACACCCAAACCTGCCTCTCCCTGCAGTGCCACGGGCAGCAGCTGACGGCCGAGAAGCACGGTCACCCGACCAAGACTGCCGCCTGGATCTTTGCTGATATCAATATTGCCAGCGCACTGGATATCAGCGAGCGGCTGCTGTCCAAGAACCCTGAGATTATCTGCGCCCATACGGTGCTGGGCGCACAGGACACCATCTTCTACGTGGAAGCAGACAGCCTGCAGCGCCTGATGGCGGTGGTCGACGATGGCGTACGCATCCTGCGCGGTATCGGTAATGAAGGTAAGTCAGTAAAAGCGCTATCCCGCACCGACACTCGCCTGGTGTTGATGCCCTGATGCCGCATCTGGCCGGTCGCCTAAGGGCATCGGCCAGTCCCCTCTTGGCTAGGGTGCCAGCTCTTCCAGATAGCTATTCTTGAGCTTGACGTAGTTAGCCGCGGTGTAACAAAAGTAGGCCAGCTCCTTCTCACTGAGAGGCCGTACCGCTTTGGCAGGACGGCCCACATAGAGGTAGCCGCTTTGCAGTCGTTTTCCCGGCGGCACCAGGCTGCCGGCGCCGACCACCACCCGGGACTCGACCACGGCGCCATCCATCACCATCGCCCCCATGCCGATCAGCACCTCGTCGCCGATGGTGCAGCCGTGCAGGGTAGCTTGATGGCCCACGGTAACGTCATTGCCCAGAGTCAGGGGGAAGCCTTCCGGATCGAAGGGGCCGGCATGGGTAATGTGAAGTACCGAACCATCCTGGATGCTGCAGCGTTGGCCGACCCGGATACGGTGCATGTCACCGCGGATAACCACCATGGGCCATACCGAACAGTCGTCGCCCAGGGTGACATCTCCCAGTACCACGGCGGTGGGGTCAACATAGACCGCTTCCCCGAGTTGTGGAGTCGATTGCTGGAAGGAGCGGATGGATGAACTCATGTCGCTAGTACCCATTGAAAAGAGAGGTTGGGAAACCCATTGTATAGTGAGCCGCCTTCAGGGGCAGCACCCTCTCACCTGATCAGGAACCTTTGATGAGCAATCCTCTGCTGCAGTCGCATACCCTGCCCCCATTTGACCGTATTGAAGCGCATCATGCTGAGCCAGCGATTCGCCAATTGCTGGAGGAGAGCCGCAGCGCGATAAACGCCCTGCTGCAGAACAACCCTGAGCCCGATTGGACCAATCTGGTGGCTCCCCTGGAGTCGATCGACGATCGGCTGGGCCAGGCCTGGTCTCCGGTGAGCCACATGAACTCGGTCGTCAACTCCCCTGAGTTGCGGGAGGCTTATAACGCCTGCTTACCCCTCCTGTCGGAATACTCTACGGAGATGGGACAAAACAGAGCGCTCTATGAGGCCTACTACAACCTGTCCCAGCGGGCGGACTTTGGAGCATTGGACGGCGCACAGCAAAAGGTGATCAACAATGCCTTGCGTGATTTTCGCCTGTCGGGAATCGCCCTGGAACCGGCCAAGCAGAAGCGGTACGGAGAGTTGAAAAAGCGGCTCTCGGAGTTGACCAGTAAGTTTTCCGAGAACGTTCTGGATGCGACCCAGGCCTGGAGCAAGCAGGTTGACTCCGCTGAGGCGCTGGCGGGCATGCCTGAATCTGCACTGCAGGCCGCAGCCCAGGCAGCCAAGGCTAAGGGGTTTGACGGTTACCTGCTAAACCTGGAGTTCCCCTCTTACCTGCCGGTGATGACCTATTGTGATAACCGCGAACTGCGCAAAGAGGTGTACACCGCCTATGCGACCCGTGCCTCGGAGCAGGGCCCCCATGCCGGGCAGTGGGATAATAGCGAGCTGATCAACGAGATTTTGGCATTACGTCATGAACTGGCAGAGTTGCTTGAGTTTAAGGACTACGCGGAGCTCTCATTGGCCACCAAAATGGCCCAGCATCCCCAACAGGTGATCGACTTCCTAAGGGATCTTGCGGGGCGCACCAGGCCGGTAGCGCAGCAGGAGCTGGAGGCACTAAGGGCGTTTGCCAGGGAGCACCACGGCCAGTCGGAGCTCGAAGCCTGGGATATTAGCTACTACAGCGAAAAGCTGAAGCAGCATACCTATTCGATCTCGCAGGAGGAGCTGAGACCCTACTTTCCCGCCGAGCAAGTGATTGCGGGGATGTTCGAGGTGGTCAAGCGCCTCTATGGGATAGAGATCAGGCAACAGCAAGGAGTGGCTACCTGGCATGGGGATGTTCGCTTCTATGAGGTCAGTGATGAGAGCGGAGTCGTGGGCCACTTTTATCTCGATCCTTATGCCCGCGAGAATAAACGTGGCGGGGCCTGGATGGATGAGTGTCGCGTGCGACGTCGCCTCGAAAGTGGGGAGTTGCAGCGCCCGGTTGCCTACTTGGTTTGCAACTTCAACGGACCGGTTGGCGATAAGCCGGCGTTACTGACCCATGATGAGGTAACGACCCTGTTCCATGAGTTCGGCCACGGCTTGCACCACCTGCTTACCCGGATAGATTATGCCCCAGTGGCGGGCATCAATGGCGTACCCTGGGATGCTGTGGAGCTGCCGAGTCAGTTTATGGAAAACTGGTGCTGGGAAACAGAGGGACTGGCGCTGATCTCGGGGCACTATGAAACCGGTCAGCCGCTGCCAGCCGAAATGCTGGAGAAGCTGTTGGCAGCTCGTAACTTCCAGCAGGGGCTGATGATGGTGCGCCAGTTGGAGTTCTCCCTGTTCGACTTCCTGATACACCACCAGTACCAGCCGGGGCTGGATGTGCAACAGGTGATTGACCAGGTACGGGCCGAAGTGGCAGTGATCGTACCACCGGCCTTTAACCGCTTTCAGCACAGCTTTAGCCATATCTTTGCCGGCGGCTACGCGGCGGGGTACTACAGCTACAAGTGGGCGGAAGTGTTGTCGGCGGATGCCTTTTCCCGCTTTGAGGAGGAGGGAATTTTTAACCCGGAAACCGGGCGCTCGTTCCTGAGGGAAATACTGCAGCAAGGGGGCTCAGCGGAACCGATGGAGCTGTTCAAGCGCTTTCGAGGTCGGGAGCCCAGCGTGGATGCACTGCTGCGTCACAGCGGAATCGTGGGGTAAAGGATGGCCATTAAAAAGCGTTTTATTGCCGGCGCCACCTGCCCTGCCTGTAATGCGGTCGATCGCCTGGTGGTTATTATGGAGGAGGGACGGCCCGAGCGCAGGGAGTGTGTCGCGTGCGGATTCAGCGACACACAGGAGACCCTGACGCCCAGCGAAATACCCACTCGGGTTATCCCCAAACAGGAAGCGGATGCAGAGCTGCAACCGCTTCGCTTTGTGCCCAGTACCAAACCCGACGAGGATAAAGGCTAGATCGCTTTCAAATAGCGCTGGCGCAATTTGAAGTCCAGCCCCATCTCACTGGCAAGGCAGGGCCACTCCTGCCCCCCGGTCTCCCACTGGCGAGCGTTCTCCTCAAAAAAGGCAGCCAGAGGCTCCTGTTCCAGCGTCTCAAAACGGCTGGCCAACCCGGACACCGCTTGCATCACCAGGGCGTCAAGCTCATTGGCAAAGGGCTCACCCACGATCGCATGCGCGATAACATTGGCTTGACTGGTGTCGAGGGGGAGCATGGGGTATCCGCCCCGGTTCCATACCATATCGTTAACTTCTTCAAACAGGCGGTGGCATAGGTAGGCTTCATCCATCAGGCCAATCAGCCCCTGATGACCGGCAATGGCGGGCGATGGGTTAAGGAAATACTCCTTGGCGATATCAACAAAGGGGAGGATAACCGACTCAATCCTGGATCGTTTTGCACCCTGTTCCATGACCTCAATAAAATTAGGAACATAGTTGATGTAGCGGGTGCAAAACTCGAGTAGGTGCTCATTGGCGGTTTTATGGTCCAGCCCCAATAGCGGGTGCAGGCCGTTCTTGAGCGAAGCCAGGTGGGATTGTAGGTAGTGGTTCGCTTCCTCCTGCTTTGATGCGTTGGCAATGAGATCTCGTATTGCATTAACACTCATACAGATACCCCAGGGTGAACGGATGCCAGGTTAGGTTCACCGTTTAACAGGCGGCAGCTAAATCGCCCTCGGGCGACGCTGTCGCGGTGCGAATAATGTTCGGGATCCTGTTGCTGTCCGGTGTACGCACGTTGCGCGCAGTGCACCCATGTCTTACTACCGGTCAACAGTACCCACCAAGGTGGCTGGCAATTCATGGTTGCCAGCCGTTATAGCCCTGAGTGTAGCTGAATGGGGGGGGCGGAAAAGGAGCTGTTTAGACGATTCCGCTATTTAATTGACGAAGGGCAAAAGGTTGAACCCGAGGGTCAAAAAAGGCGGCGCACTATTAAAAAAAGGATCGAAAAAGACGACGCCTGTACAGAAGTGCAGCGTGCTGTAAATGAGATGAAACAGGGAGAATAGGGGTAAGGGGGTAAAATTTAGCCAATTCTTTGCATTGCCAGAAATCCTGTACCTATACTGGATCGAGCGTAATGGTTCTCACTTAGTTGGCGTGCCAATGGAATCTGGCACCTGCCACGGGGGCGTGGACAACAAAAATAACGACAAGGACTCAACCACCTGCACCGTCCAGGGAAGAGCAGACCGCATTGTGCAGGAGACAACAAGAGGCGAGGTAATATGCCCAACCTGGCACTTTGGCGCTGGCGTCTGTCGACGGCAGGCATCGGGGGGGTTGCACTTAATGCATCAGCCGAGCTGAAGATGAATCTTCCTGAGCCGGTCTCTCCCTTAACCGCCGAAATTTTCGATCTTCACATGCTGACCACTACCGTGGCGACCATCATTATGGTGGTGGTTATAGCCTTGGTAGCGATCATCATCTTTCGATTCAGGCGCTCAAAAGGGGCGGTTGCGGATCAGTCCTTTAATGACAGCCGTTTCGGCACCTGGGGATGGATGCTGGTACCGATCGTGGTGCTGGCAATCGATCTGAGTATTGCCGGGCCTGGGGCGAAAACCCTGAAAAATGTCGAAACCTTTGAAGAGGCCGACCTTACCCTCAAGATTATCGGGTCACAGTGGAAATGGACTTACGACTACCTGGATCAGGAGATCAGCTTTGTCAGCAACCTCAATAATGAAGATCTATCAAGTCCTGGTTATCTTCGGGAGGTGGATAACCCGGTCGTACTGCCAACACACAAGCGGATACGTTTTTTGCACACTTCCAGTGATGTACTGCATAACTGGTGGGTTCCCTCTGTTGCCCCCAAAAAGGACGCGATACCCGGTTATATCAATGAGACCTGGGCGATCATAGAGAAGGAGGGAACCTATTATGGGCAGTGTGCTGAGCTGTGCGGGACCCGTCACGCCTACATGCCGATAGTGGTAAAGGCGGTGAGTGAGCAGGAGTTTACCCAGTGGGTAGACAAGCAAAAGCAGCAAAAGGCTCAGCAGCTGGCCGAAGCCAGCGCAGAAAAAGAGTGGAGCAAGGCTGAGCTGATGGCGCGTGGCGAGAGTATTTACAACCGCGCCTGTGCCGCTTGTCATCAGCCTACGGGTACCGGTATCCCCGGTGTTTTCCCGGCACTGCAGGGAAGCCCCATCGCGACCGGTGATCCGGCCCCTCACCTGGACATTGTTATCAACGGTAAACCCGGCACAGCGATGTCTGCCTGGGGCAGCCAGCTCAATGACCTGGAGATCGCCGCGGTAATCACTTACGAACGTAACTCCTGGGGTAATGACAGCGGCGACCTGGTACAGCCGGCCGATGTCAAGGCCGCACGTTAGAGGAGAAGAGCATGAGCACTGTTGCACTGGAGCAGGAAGGCCACAAGGACCACCATGTCCCCACGGGCATTCAGCGCTGGTTGTTCAGCACCAACCACAAGGATATAGGTACCATGTACCTTATATTTTCGCTGGTGATGCTGTTTCTCGGTGGGGGCATGGCGATGATGATCCGCGCCGAACTGTTTATGCCCGGGCTGCAGATTCTCAATCCTGATCTCTACAATAACCTGGTGACCAACCACGCCCTGATCATGGTATTTGGTCTGGTGATGCCCGCCGCGGCGGGCATGGCAAACTGGATGATACCCTTGCAGATAGGTGCACCTGATATGGCATTGCCCCGGTTGAACAACCTCAGTTTTTGGTTGCTTCCGGCCGGGGCCTTGATGTTGATCATGTCGATGCTGGCGCCTTACTTCGGTACCGGGGGACCTGTGAATACCGGCTGGACGCTCTACCCTCCCCTGTCGATTCAGGCGGGTATGTCGATGGATCTCGCCATCTTTACCCTGCACATTCTCGGGATTTCGTCGATCCTGGCCTCGATCAATATCATCACCACCATCCTCAATATGCGTGCGCCGGGCATGACCCTGATGAAAATGCCCATCTTTGTCTGGGCCTGGCTGCTCACCGCCTTTCTGCTGGTGTTGGTGATGCCGGTACTGGCCGGTGGTGTCACCATGCTGCTGTTTGATCGCCATTTTGGTACCAGCTTTTTCGATGCCGCAGGGGGGGGGGACCCGGTTCTGTTCCAGCACCTGTTCTGGTTTTTCGGGCACCCTGAGGTTTATGTTCTGCTGCTGCCCTCCATCGGGGTGCTGGGGATGATAGTCCCTACCTTCTCCCGCAAACCGCTGTTTGGTTACAAGCCCCTGGTGATCTTTATGATCATCCTTACCCTGTTGGGATTGGTAGTCTGGGCTCACCACCAGTACACCATCGGCATGTCGTTGGCGGTCACCACCTACTTTATGATCGGCACCATTTTGATCTCCATACCGGTGGGACTGATGCTGTTTAACTTTATTTTTACCATGTGGCGAGGGTCTCTTACCTTTGAGACTCCCATGCTGTTTGCTATCGCGATTATCGTGATGTTCTCGTTTGCGGGGGTAACTGGCGTCATGCTGGCGGTGGTACCAGCGGATATGCAGTACCACGATACCTACTTCGTGGTGGCACACTTCCACTATGCACTCATACCGGGAGCACTGTTTGGGCTCTATGCCGGTGTGTTTTACTGGCTTCCCAAGTGGACGGGTCACCGGTATGACGAACGGCTGGGCAAGATATTTTTCTGGTGGACCACCATAGGCTTTAACCTGACCTTCTTCCCACAGCATTTCTCTGGTCTGGCGGGGATGCCGAGGCGGATCATCGACTACAGTATCCAGTTTACTGACTTTAATATGATCTCCAGTATTGGCGCCTTTGTCTTTGGCCTCTCGCACCTGTTGTTTCTCTATATCATCATCAAGACTATCCGGGGTGGAGAGCCAGCGGGTGACATGCCCTGGGATGGAGCCCGGGTTGGCACGGCAGGCCTAGAGTGGACACTGAGCTCCCCTCCTCCCTTCCACAGTTTCGAAACACCGCCGGAGGTCAAGTAGATGGAGCCAAGGAAAGTGAGCGCAAGCAAGCAGAGAAGTAACCGCCATCTGGCATTACTGCTGGGTGGGCTGGCGCTCTCCATCTCTCTGGCAACCTTGATGCTTATGTTGCGTCAAGCGGCACCCTAGTGGACGGGCTATGCGCTCATTAATAAGCAATCCTCGTATTCGGATGGCGTCCCTTCTGTCAGCGCTAGTAGTGGGGATGTTTGGTTTCGGGTTTGCCCTGGCTCCCCTGTACCAGTTGATTTGCGGTGCCCTGGGGATCAATAGCCTGGGTAACGCCAGCAACCAGGTATCCGAAGAGACGATTACGAGAGGGGGCGTAGATAGCTCGCACCGGGTCACCATGGAGTTTGATGCCACCGTTAATGCCGGAGCCCCCTTCGAGCTCAGGCCACTGACCCGTAAACTTCAACTGTTTCCGGGGCAGGTGATGGAGATGGAGTATCTGGTGACGAACCTAAGCGACCAGCATGCGATTACCCAGTCGGTCCCCAGTGTCACACCCTGGCAGGCCGGTGAGTACCTGAAAAAAGTGGAGTGTTTTTGTTTTGCTCAACAGCCCCTGGATGCCGGTGAGAGCAAACGCATGCGGCTAAGGTTCAGCATCGACCGTAACATACCCCAAGAGTACAAGGTGATTACCCTATCCTATACCTTGATGGATACGGATCGCACACAACTGAAGCAGGCTTCGGCGCTGGAGCCCAGAGCGGAAGGCAGCTAATCGGGAGGAGATCGGTATGACAACAGGCGACCAACATTACTTTGTACCCGAGCCGAGCCGTTGGCCCATCATCGCGGTGGTTGGGATTTTTGTCACCCTGTTTGGAGTGGTGTTAACCGTTAACGATGTGTCATCAGGCCCCATACTCTCCCTGTTGGGTCTGGCGGTACTGGTCTATTTGTTTACGGGTTGGTTTGGTGATGTTATTCGTGAGGGTCGCTCGGGGAGTTATAACGACCAGGTCAGCGTATCGTTTCGGCAGGCGATGGCCTGGTTTATCGCCTCGGAGGTTTTCTTCTTTGCCGCCTTTTTCGGCTCGCTATTTTATATACGCACCATAGCTATACCGTCGTTGGCGGGTGAAGGACACCTGGCATCTTCACACCTGTTGTGGGAAGGGTTCAAGGATGCCTGGCCACTATTAAACCTGCCCGACAATGAATCCTATGTCCCCGCCAGGGAAGCGATGGGCCCGTTGGGGATCCCCTTGCTAAACACCGTCATCCTGCTGACCAGCGGTGCAACCATCACCTGGGCGCATTGGGGCCTGAAAGCGAACCGACGCGGGCACCTGGTGGTCGGCCTTGCGCTGACGGTTTTGCTGGGGGTGGTGTTCCTGGGGTTCCAGGCCTATGAGTATGTTCACGCCTATGAAGAGCTGGGTCTCACCCTCAAGGCGGGAGTGTACGGGTCCACTTTCTATATGCTGACCGGTTTCCACGGGCTCCATGTAACCATGGGGACCATTATGCTGATAGTGATTCTGCTACGCAGTATGAAGGGGCACTTTACCCCTAAAGACCACTTTGGCTTTGAGGGGGTCGCCTGGTATTGGCACTTTGTGGACTTTGTATGGCTTGGACTGTACGTCTTTGTCTATTGGCTGTAGGCGGCGTAAAAAGACTACATGACGGCGTTTGGGGTGATAGCTCCAGTGTAGTAGCCGATGACCAACAACAGAATCAATGAGATTGAGAGCACAACCCGCACCGTCAATGAACGGACAACGCGGGTTTTTTCGCTACTATCCCGGGAGAGGAAGAAAAGGCCACTGGCGAGACTCACCATAATGAGCAGGATATTGATCGCAATAAGACTCTTGAACAGCATGGTGACAGCCTCTTATGAAATGGTTGTTGTCGCCGTTGGGCTAGCTTACCCGAAACCGGTGCCTTGTGCCCATTGGAGTATTGAGCCTGGTGTTTGAGCGCTACTATTATCGATTTTCCTGGTGGTTAAGCGTGGGCTTTCTTTTACTGTTTAGTCTTTTTGTGGGGCTCGCGGTTTGGCAGTGGGATCGTGCGCAACAAAAACTGCAGCTTCAGCAGCGCATGGAGCAGCTGCAGGGAGCACCTGACCGGCAGCTCACCAGCCTTGAGGTCAAGACAGAAGCCTACCAGCGCATACAGGTCGAGGGGCGTTATCTCAAAGCGTCGAGTTTTTTGCTCGACAATATTGTCAGCCAGGGCAAAACCGGCTTCGCAGTGATGACCTCTTTTGAGCTAAACCAGCAAGGCCCTGTTATTCTGGTCAACCGGGGATGGATACCGGCGATGATGCAACGCGATACCCTGCCAGGGATTGAAACCCCGGAAGGTCGCATACTCCTGAGCGGAACGCTGATGGCTCCCCGTTCCAAACCCTTGTTGGGGGCCGACCTTGAGCGGCCAGATATCTATAGGGATGGGCTATGGCAGTATCTGGATCTGGACTACCTCCAGGCACAGGTGGGGCGCCCCCTGTTTCCCTGGGTTTTACAGCTCGACCCGGATGCGGTGAGTGGCTTTAAGCGACAGAAGCCGCAGTTTGATGCCAAGGTGGGAATGCACTACGGATACTTTTTGCATTGGCTTGTATTTGCCCTGTTTTCTGTTGCAGCATACTTGTCACTAACAATAAAAAAGAGACCCATGGATTGATGAATGCAGAGGTGAAAACGGAGGAAGTCCGCCGCGGCCGTTTCTGGGTAATACCCGCCATGTTTTTTCTCTTCGGGCTTCCTTACCTGGTCAGCTACTGGTGGTTTTATATTGGCGAGGTACCTGATTTCGGTACCACACACCATGGTGTGCTGCTGGAACCTGCGCCACACATCTCTCCTGTGGTGGTCGAAGGAGCTGATGGTCGCTCCATTGCAATGGAGCAGCTACAAGGGAAGTGGGTTTTGCTCACATTTGTGCCCTCCTCCTGTGATGACAGCTGCGCAAACTCGCTGTTTGAGTTGCGCCAGATACGAAGGGCCACAGGGGTAGAGAGAGAGCGGATAGAGCGACTGGTGGTAGTTCTTGCAAACGATGCCACTGAACCGCGTCCCCTGGCGATCGACCCTGAAATCACACGAGGTGCATTGATTACAGAGGATGCCAGTGGCCAGCTGGAACCATTGCGTTCGGCACTTCGCCAGCGTTTACCCAATCTTGAAAATAGCCTCTTTATTGTCGATCCCCGGGGGGACGTCATTCTCGGCTACAAGGCCAGTACTCCTCCCAAGGATATTGTTGAGGATCTGATAAAACTGCTGAAGGTATCGTCGATTGGATAGTATTCAGGGGCGTCGGGGGGCGTCGGCAGGTCTCATGCTGTTTGCCGTTATATTGGCGTTTGCAGTGATCACATTGGGGGCCTATGTGCGGCTGTCGGATGCGGGGCTGGGGTGTCCTGACTGGCCCGGATGTTATGGGCAGGTGATCGTACCCCAGTCGCCGGCCGATATCGCAAAGGCCAAAGCGGTCTACCCTGAACGCCCACTCGAAAGCAGCAAGGCCTGGAAGGAGATGGCCCACCGCTACCTGGCCGCGAGCCTGGGCCTGGTCATTCTGTGGATCGCCTTGCAGTCCTGGCGTTGTCGGGGCCAGGGGCGCCAGCAGCTGTTTCTACCGCTTAGCCTGGTTGCGATGGTAATACTGCAGGGATTGCTGGGCATGTGGACAGTTACCCTGTTACTCAAACCGACGGTGGTCACCCTGCACCTGCTGATGGGCATGGCGACCCTGGCTTTGGTGTGGTTGGCCTACCTGCGACAGCGGGATACGCAGCAGCTGTTCAGCCGCAGCAGCGGCTGGAGACGTGAGCGCCTGCGCCCATGGGCACTGTTGGGGCTGTTGGTGCTGGCGGTGCAGATCGCCCTCGGGGGCTGGACCAGTACCAATTATGCAGCGCTGCACTGTCCGGACCTGCCGCTGTGCCAGGGCTCCTGGTGGCCGCCCACGGATTATGAGGCGGCGTTCAGGTTGTGGCGTGAGGATGCACTTCTGGAGCCTCCTGCGCTCAACTATGAGGGGGGGGCACTGTCGAATCAGGCGGCCGTCACGGTGCATATGACCCATCGCCTGGGAGCCCTGGTTACCTTGATGGTGTTGGGCTTGCTGTCACTGTGGCTACTGCGCCGCTCAGTGGACGGTGAGCTGCGCACCAGTGGCGCCTGGCTGTTGTTGCTGCTGGTGACTCAGGTGGCGCTTGGAATCAGTAACGTCCTGCTGCACCTGCCTACAGTGCTGGCGGTGGCACACAATGGCTGCGCTGCACTACTATTGTTGATAGTGGTGAAACTGAACTACCAACTGACGACTCGCCGCTAGCGGTGAGCGTCGACTATAAGAAGAGAGGTGGTCATGTCCGAAACGCTTTTGCTCAGGCAGGTACCCAGTCTATGGCGCCGTTATCTGGTGTTGTGCAAACCCAAGGTAGTGTCCCTGATCCTGTTCACCGCCGTCGTGGGAATGCTGCTCTCGACGCCGGGTATGATCCCTGTTGATCGTTTTATTATGGGGTCTTTGGGCATTGCCCTGGCGGCCGCAAGCGGGGCAGCCATTAATCACTGGTTTGATCAGCGAATCGATGCCGTGATGGAGCGTACCCAGGGGCGACCCCTTCCCCAGGGAGAGATCGCTCCCTGGCAGGCCCTGACCTTTGCTATCGGCCTGGGCCTGGCCTCAATGCTGCTGCTGACGCTGTGGGTGAACACCCTTACCGCGGTACTGAGCCTACTCTCGATCATTGGCTATGCCGTCATCTACACGGTCTACCTCAAGCGTCGTACCCCCCATAACATTGTGCTCGGGGGCATTGCCGGTGCAGCCCCGCCGGTGCTGGGATGGGTCGCCATTACCGGCGAGGTGAGCACGGAGGCCTTCCTGCTGTTCCTGATCATTTTCACCTGGACGCCGCCCCACTTCTGGGCGTTGGCGATTCGGCGGCGAGCCGAGTACGCCCGCGCCGGGCTGCCAATGCTGCCGGTTACCCACGGGGTGGCCTTCACCAAGCTCAATATCCTGATCTACACCCTGATGCTGTTGGCGGTTACCCTGCTCCCCTTTGCCATCAAGATGAGTGGCCTGCTCTATTTAGCGGCGGCGCTGGTCCTCGGGGGCGGCTTTATTGTCCAGGCCTGGAGTCTCTACCGGAGCCCGGGTGACGAGCTGGCCATGAAAACCTTTGGCTACTCGATCTTCTACCTCAGCGCGCTCTTTGCGGCCTTGCTGCTGGACCATTACCTTCAGGTGCTGCTGAGCGTCCCATCGACCTGATCATCAACAGCAGATAGAGCACTCCCCCGATGATGGAGATCAGGCCCCCGGTCCCCATCAACGCCATCCCCGCAATCTCCGGCAGCTGGTCCAGCCCCTGGGCAGCGCCGGCGGTCTTTCGTTGCACCCCATAGCCCCCCGACCAGGCCAGCCCGGTGATGTGCATCAGCTGTCCGCTGGCGTAGATCAGCAGCTGACGCCGTGCCCAGACCGGGCTAGGTACCAGAAAGCCCAATAGCGGCAGCAATGCGTAGCTCAGCCCCATAAAGGCGAGGGTCACCCCGACAATGGAGCCGTGGTAGTGGGCCGGAATCACCACATTGACGCCATCGATCAGAAAACCGAGCACCCCGCCCGCAGCGAACAGGGTCAGGGAGCAGGCCAGGGCGGTGTAACGCAGCGAAGCCAGGGGGTGGGTATCCCGGCGCAGTTGAAACAGTATATACAGCGCCAGTGGGAGCGAGGCGAGACCACCAAAACGCATCAGGTCCGTAAAGCCCTGGCGGGACTCCATCGAGTCGACGGTATACAGCAGCAGCAAGGGGATGGCGAACAACACCGGTGCCAGGGTCAGGGCGGCCAGCGGTGTGAGCCAGCGCGGGTGTTTCAGCGCGCCAGGCTGCAGGCCGGCCACCAACAGGAGCCAGGCCAGCAGCATCAGCAGGGTATGGCTGAACTGGAGCAGGTGTCCGGGTGCCCAGAACAGAAGTTCAAAATAGGCCTGGCTGCTACCGCTATTGAGTTGGTAGCCGTTCAAGGCCAGCACCAGCAGTGAGCCGAGCACCACCAGGGCGGACAGTTTCAGGGAAGGGGCCAGTGCACGGAACACCCCGCGGGCGGGCTGCAGCAGGCGCTGCAGCGCCTGCAGGGCAATGCCCGCCCCAAACAGCAACAGACCCGCGTAAAACAGCGGGTGTTGAAGCATAGGAACATAGTTGTTGAGCAGCGGTTCACCCGCGCCCAGGAAAGGGGCAATGACGATGGTCAGGGTGCCGGCGAAGGCAAGCCCCTGGCTGGCACGCACCAGCCGGCTGCCGGAAGGGGCATCAAGGCTCCACAGCAGCGCGGAAAAGCCGAGGAACCAGATCAGTACCGAGAGGTTGACGTGGACCACCAGGGCGGTGCGAAAGAAGTTAGCCCAGGGGAACCAGTCACCGATCACCGGCGTGCGCGACAGCACCAGCAACAGGGAGAAGAGCCCGGCACCGGCCAGGGCACTTACCCCCAGGATAAGCCAGGGACGTGCTGCGTTGTGGATGCTTTCAGCGTCGGCTTCGCCCTTGGTGGCTGATGGTGCGGCGGCGCTCAAGGGGTACGCTCAAACAGGTGGAAAAGGGGGGGGTGGCTGTCGTCGATGGTGGAGAAAAGCACCAGGTCGTACTGCGGGTGGCTGAGGCGAATGCGCGAGCGCACCAGGGCGCTGAGCCAGCGGGCATCGCTCTGTGTTTGGCTGATCAGCTCGATCAACGCGTTACGCTTGACCGCCTTCTCAATCACCAGGTCGATGCGGTAGCGAAGCTCGAATTGGCGTTCCCTGACAGCGGCTTGGGGCAGGCTGATGGTATCGAGCAGGCGCGCTTTGGCCAGCGAAGCGGACGGTTTGGGAGGGGCCACCTGGGCGGGTATGGGTTCTGCCGTGGTGGTTTCATGGTAGCGCTGGATCCGTCGCCGCACCTCGGCCAGGCCCCGGGGGTTATCACTGATCTCCCCCGCCTTGACGGCGTAACCGCTGGCCCTGATGTAGCGGTTGCGCTGCAGGGCCCGTTCCGCCAGTTGCACGTAGCGATCGGCGATCAATTGCCGGTAGTGCTTCTTCTGGTCGGGGTTGGGCAGGCGCTCAACCTTGTCGAGGGCGTTGTTGTCACTGGGGGTAGTTAACCGGTTGGCGGAAATATCCTGTTCAATCAGCTCGGTTAGGGAGGGCGGCCGGGGAGCGGCCGTGTTGTCCGGGGCCCTGGTAGAGGGCCCGGCGCAGCCAATAAGAGCGCCCAGCGTGATCAGGGCCAGTAGGGTAAGGCGAACGGGCATGAACAGGCATCGCAAGAAAGTCAGGGGATTAACTTACTCCACCGATCTGGCCCAAGGCAACAACAGGGTAGCGAGAAACAGAGCTGCCGCACAAACCACAACAGAAGGGCCCGTGGGGGTATCGGCCAGATAGGAAAACCCAAGCCCAAGGCTGACCGCCACCATACCGATCAGGCTGGCCCGCACCGCCATCTGCTCCGGTGAGGAGGAAAGGCGCTGGGCCGCCGCCGCCGGAATAATCATCAGCGAGGTAATCAGCAACACGCCGACGATCTTCATCGCCACCGCGATCACCAGGGCGATCAATAGCATCAGGGCCAGCCGGATCCAGTCCACTGGTAAACCCTCCACCTGGGCCAGTTCCTCATGCACCGTGATTGCCAGCAGGGGGCGCCACAGCAGGTATAGGGTGAGCAGGACACCGGCACCTCCCAGGTAGATCCATACAAGGTCCTGGGGGCCGACAGCCAGCAGGTCTCCAAACAGGTAGCCCATCAGGTCAATGCGGATGTTGTCCATAAAGCTGACCGCCACCAGTCCCAGGGACAGGGTGCTGTGGGCGAGAATCCCCAGCAGGGTGTCGGTAGCGATCAGTTGCCGCCGTTGCAGGCTGACCAATAGAAGCGCGAGCAGCAGGCAGCAGACCACCACCGCGAGGTTCAACGGAAGGTCGAAGAGAAAGCCCAGGCTGACGCCCAGCAGGGCGGAGTGGGCCAGGGTATCGCCAAAGTAGGCCATCCGCCGCCACACGATAAAGGAGCCCAGGGGGCCGGCAACGATAGCCACTCCCAACCCGGCCAGCAGCGCGTAGATCAAAAACTCAAACATGATCCTCTCCACAGGGGACCACCTTGCCACTGATGCTGTGATCATGGTCGTGGTGGTGGGTATAGAGCGCAAACTCCTGCTGGTTATCGCCAAACAGCTCCAGGTAAGCGGGATGGTTGCTGACGTGGTCGGGGTGTCCCGAGCAGCAGATGTGCTGGTTGAGGCAGATCACGTTATCGGTGGCGGCCATTACCAGGTGCAGGTCGTGGGAGATCATCAGCACGGCGCAGCGGGTTTCGTCGCGCAGGGAGCGGATCAGGTTGTAAAGTTCGCGCTGGCCATTGATATCCACCCCCTGAACGGGTTCATCCAGAACCAGCAGCTGGGGCTTTTGCAGCAGTGCGCGGGCCAGCAGGGCACGCTGCATCTCACCCCCCGAAAGCTTTTGCAAGCGGCGTTCAGCCAAATGATCTATCCCGACGCGCTGCAGCACCGCATCAATCACGGCTGGCTGGGGCTTGCCGTTAAGTCGCAGGAAGCCACGCACCGTGAGGGGAAAGGTGGGCTCGATATGCAGCTTCTGGGGCATATAGCCGATGCGCAGGCCGGGCTGACGCTCGCAGTGACCGCTATCGGCTTTGATCAAACCCAGCACGATGCGCACCAAGGTGGTTTTGCCGGCACCGTTGGGGCCGATCAGGGTAACAATCTCACCCGGGTGGATCTCAAAACTGATGCGGTCAAGCAGGCGTCTTTGTTGGCGGCTGAAGCTGATCTCCTGCACCCTGAGCAGAGGCTGGCTCATGGCGTTGCCTCCTTCTCGCGACAGCGGGGGCAGAGGCCGGAGACCTCGACCACCGCCTGTTCGACGCTGAAGCCGTTACTGGCGGCGAGAGAGGCCAACTGCTGCTCCAGCGCCTTGGTATCCAGCTCGATAGCAACCGAACAGCGGGAGCAGATCATGAAGTACCCCTGATGGGATTTATGGGGAAAAGGGCAACCAATAAACGCATTGAGGGAGGCAATACGGTGCACCAGCCCTTGCTCCAGCAGGAATTCGAGGGCGCGATATACCGTGGGGGGCGCCGAGCGGCGGCCATCCTCGCGGGTCAGGCTCTCGAGAATCTGGTAGGCCCCGAGTGGCGTGTGGCTTTGCCAGACCAGCTCCAGTACCCGCTCCCGCAAAGGGGTCAGGCGGGCACCGCGCTGGGCGCAGCGTTCCCGGGCGGTCTGCAGGGCATCGTCGATACAGAGCTGGTGGTTGTGGGGGGCACACCCCAGGGGGGCATCGGAGGCGGGTATGGCCATGGGTACTGTTCCACGAAAATGGGTTTTGTTATTATATAACATCTCTTTTTTAAACACCCCTCTCCCCATTTTCTTAACAGGCTTCTCTATGTGGCGATATCTCCCTGTAGTGTTCTGCACCCTGGCCATCGGCTTTGGAAGCTCCGCACGGGCGGCGCAGGAGCCGGTCGTGCTGGCTTCGATCAAACCCTTACAGTTGTTGGCGGCAGCGATCATGGAGGGGGGCGACGAGCCAGGCCTGTTGGTGCCGGTGGGGGCCTCTCCCCACGACTACAGCCTGCGCCCTTCTGACCTCAAGCGAGTGAAAACAGCCGGAGTGCTGTTTTGGGTTGGGCCGGCACTGGAGCCCTATCTGCAAAAGCTGGCTTCCCAGCTGCCGGCGGGTGCCATCGAGCAGCACTTCCTCGAGGCTGGGGAGGGAGAAGCGTCGGCTCATGGCCATGGCCACGATGAGGCCCACCACCACGGGGAAGCGGACCTGCATCTGTGGCTGGATCCGGATCAGGGAAGGCGGATCGCGCGTACCATGGCCGCGGTACTGGCTACCCGGGATTCTGCCAATGCCGAACGTTACCAGCGCAACCTGGAGCGTTTTGAAGCCCGACTAGATGCGGTGATCGAACGCAACCGCCTGCGACTGTCGCTGCCTGCTGAGCGCCACTTGTTTGTATTTCACGATGCCTACCAGGGGCTGGAATCCTTTTACGGAGTGAAGATCGAGGGGGCGGTTACCCTGAGCCCTGAGATGCAGCCTGGTACCCGCCATCTGCTGCAGCTGCGTCAGCGCCTGCAGCAGGCCGGCCCCAGCTGCCTGCTGACGGAGCCGCAGTTCCCGTCAGCCATGGTGAAGCGCCTGACAGAGGGGCTGGATATTCGGCTGGGTGAGATCGATCCGCTGGCAGGAAATGTCCCTGCGGGGCCCGAAGGGTACCTTCAGCACCAGTTGCAGCTGGTCGAGCGGATTGCGGACTGTACCCGCCCTACCACTCAATAATTTTCCAGGAGGGGATCGCCATCCGGTTGGGAGTCAGCGCGCCGACGTCATCGGAGCGGAAGAAGTTGCCTTCGTTGTCGGCCGCGATCAGGTAGTAGGGCGTGCCACCCCCTTTGGGGACCACTTTGTAGGCGTAGACAAAACCGTTGTTACTGTACTCATAAATGGTTTTGTCCTTCTGCTCGTGGATCACCACCTCGGTATCAGGGCGGATTTCACCGCGCTCTTCGGCAAGCGCCTGGGCACCCGTGAACAGGGTGGAAACCGTTAACAGTGATGCCAGCAACAAAGGTCTCATTAGTATCCTCGGAAAACGATCAGTTAGAATAGACAGCCCGATGACTCGGTTGCCCTGAGTTCATTGTAACGCCACCCTGACAAAAAGTGTTGCCCCATGACGAAAGAAACTACCCCCGCACCCCTGGTGCTGGTCGATGGCTCCTCCTACCTGTTCAGGGCGTTCCATGCCCTGCCCCCCCTCCATAACTCGAAGGGGTTGCCCACGGGAGCAATCAAGGGGGTCATCAGTATGCTGCGGAGGTTGCGGGCCGATTACCCCGGCAGCCACCTGGCGGTGGTGTTTGATGCCAAGGGGCCAACTTTTCGCAGTGAACTCTATGCCGAGTATAAGGCGCACCGCCCACCGATGCCGGACGACTTGAGGGTCCAGATCGAGCCGATTCACCAGATCATCCGCGCACTGGGTCTTCCGCTGCTTGCGGTCGAGGGGGTTGAAGCCGACGATGTGATCGGCACCCTCGCGGCGCAGGCCACTGAGGCTGGCGTCGATACGGTGATCTCCACCGGCGATAAGGATATGGCGCAGTTGGTCAACCAACACATCAGCCTGGTCAATACCATGACCGATACCCGTATGGACGTCGAGGGGGTGAGGGAGAAGTTTGGTATAGGGCCGGAGCTAATCATCGACTACCTGGCCCTGATGGGGGACAGTGTCGACAACATTCCCGGGGTACCCGGGGTGGGCCAGAAGACCGCCCTTGCGCTGCTCCAGGGGCTGGGTAGCCTGGAACAGATCTACGCCAATCTTGAGCGCATTCCCGAGCTGGGTTTCAGGGGCGCCAAGAGCCTGCCCGCCAAAATGGCGGAGAACGAAGAGCTGGCCCGCCTCTCCTACCAGCTGGCGACCATCAAGTGCGATGTGGATCTGGATCTGGGTATCGACGCCCTGGTGGTTGCCGACCCCGATAATGAGCAGTTGCTGGCGCTCTACCGGGAGCTTGAGTTCCGCGGCTGGGTTGAGGAGCTGGAAAACAGCGGTGCCGGCGGCGAACCCGCCCCCGCCGCGCCCCAGCTTGAAGTGGATTACCAGCTGGTCACCGAGCGGGAGCCCTTTCTGGCCTGGCTCAAAAGGCTCCAGCAGGCGTCGCTCTTTGCGTTCGATACCGAAACTACCAGCCTCGACTATATGCAGGCCGACATTGTCGGCGTCTCCTTCGCCATTGAGCCCGGTGAGGCGGCCTACGTCCCCCTTGCCCACCGCTACCTGGGGTGCCCGGAGCAGCTGGATCGGGACTGGGTGCTGGCGCAGCTCAAGCCGCTGCTGGAGGATCCGGACCGGCCCAAGGTGGGACAGAACCTGAAGTACGACATGAGCGTGCTGGCCCGAGCGGGTATCGAGCTTAGGGGCATCGCCCACGACACCATGCTGCAATCCTATGTGCTGGACTCGGTGGCCAACCGCCACGACATGGATACCCTCGCCAGTACCCACCTGGGCATTACCACCATCACCTATGAGGAGGTGGCGGGCAAGGGGGCCAAACAGAAGGGGTTTGATGAGGTTGAGCTGGATGTGGCGGGACCCTATGCGGCCGAAGACGCCGATATCACCCTGCGCCTCCATCGCACGCTCTGGCCCCGACTGGAGGCGGAGACCAGGCTGGCGACGCTCTACCAGGATATCGAGCTGCCGCTGCTGTCGGCGCTGTCGCGCACCGAGCGGCGCGGTGCGCTGATCGACCCCTGGTTGCTGCAGCAGCAAAGCGAGGAGATCGGACGGCGGCTGGATGAGCTGGAGACCGAGGCCTGGGAGCTTGCCGGGGAGAAGTTCAACCTGGGCTCCCCCAAGCAGCTGCAGCAGATCTTCTTCGAAAAGCTGGGCCTGCCGGTGATTAAAAAGACACCCAAGGGGCAGCCCTCTACCGCCGAGCCCATCCTGCAGGAGCTGGCACTGGACTATCCCCTGCCGAAGGTGATTATGGAGCACCGCGGGCTCTCCAAGCTGAAATCGACCTACACCGACAAGCTGCCCCAGCAGGTGGACCCGACCACCGGCCGGGTCCACACCTCCTACCACCAGGCGGTGACCGCCACCGGGCGCCTCTCCTCCTCGGACCCCAACCTGCAAAATATCCCGGTACGCAGCGAGGAGGGCCGGCGTATCCGCCAGGCCTTTGTGGCGGCCAAGGGCTACCGTTTGCTGGCGGCGGACTATTCGCAGATCGAGCTGCGCATCATGGCACACCTGTCGGGGGACAAGGGGTTGATCACCGCCTTCAGCGAGGGGCGCGATGTGCACCGGGCGACCGCGGCCGAAGTGTTTGGTATTCCCCTTGAAGCGGTGACCAACGAGCAGCGCCGCAGCGCCAAGGCGATCAACTTCGGCCTGATCTACGGGATGTCGGCCTTTGGCCTGGCCAAGCAGCTGGGGGTTTCACGCAAGTCGGCCCAGGAGTATATCGACCTCTACTTCGAGCGCTATCCGGGGGTGCTGGCCTATATGGAGCGCACCCGTGAACAGGCCCGTGAGCAGGGCTATGTCGAGACCCTGATGGGTCGCCGGCTCTACCTGCCGGAGATCAACTCACGCAACGGCATGCGCCGCCAGGCGGCGGAGCGCACCGCCATCAATGCTCCCATGCAGGGTACGGCCGCAGATATCATCAAGAAGGCGATGATCGATGTGGACCGCTGGCTGCAGGAGAGTGGGCTGGATGCCGCGATCATCATGCAGGTCCACGATGAACTGGTGCTGGAGGTGGCGGAAGCGGAGGTAGAGGGCGTGCGGGAGCAGCTGACCCAAATCATGGGGGCTTCCGCCGAACTGGATGTGGAGCTGCTGGTGGAGGTGGGAGAAGGTGCCAACTGGGAGGAGGCGCACTAGCCTGCGAACAAGTCTCAGCCCTCCTCCGTCTCCTCGAGCCCGAAATCGGCGCTGAACCACTGGTTCAGCTGGCGCGTCAACTCGGGAATCCCGGTGCCCTTGGGGGCGGAAAAGCACTGCACCGAAACTGCCGGCATTGCCTTGCAGTGTTTGCGCACCTCCATCAATGCCTTTTGCGCCGCGCCGTACTTAAGCTTGTCCGCCTTGGTCAGCAGGATATGGGCCGGTAACTGGCAGCTATGGGCCCAGTTCAGCAGCGTGAGGTCGAACTCTTTGAGGGGGTGGCGGATATCCATCAGCAGCACGATACCGCACAGGCTCTGGCGGCCGCTAAGGTACTCGTCGAGGTGCTTTTGCCACTCGATCTTCATCGCTTCGGGCACCTTGGCGTAGCCATAGCCCGGCAGGTCAACCAGCCGTCTATATTGATCAAGCTCAAAGAAGTTGATCATTTGCGTGCGGCCTGGGGTTTTGCTGGTTCTGGCCAGCTTGCTGGATTCGGTCAGCGCATTGAGCGCGCTGCTCTTGCCAGCATTGGAGCGACCGGCAAAGGCGACCTCCAAACCCTGGTCCGGCGGGCACAGGGCAAGGGTTGGCGAGCTTTTGAGGTAGCTGGCGGCTCGATAGTCGGGTGCCGGTAATCTGTTCTCTGGACTCTCAGCCATGGTTGCTGCCTCTGATTAACGTTTTTTGTACTGTTGGTATATAATGGCGCGGTTTTTACCATAGGCAACCGCAAACAGCCAGCAACTTGGTCGCGGTGCCGGGCGCGAGGGGGCGCGTATCTGCGGTAAAGCAGCCGACCGCTGCCGCTGCAGACAGCTGACATTTTCCAATCCTACAAATGCATAACTGGGTAAGCCGATGAAAAAAGTGATTGTAAGTCTGATGTTGACCTTGGGGGTCTCTACTGGTGCACAGGCCGCGGGTGATGCCACCGCTGGTCAGGCAAAAGCGGCGCTTTGCGGCGCCTGCCACGGGGCAAACGGTGTGAGCGCGGCTCCCAACTTCCCGAATCTGGCTGCTCAGGGTGAGCGCTACCTGGTAAAACAGATGAACGACATCAAATCCGGTGAGCGCACTGTGGTTGAGATGACCGGCATGCTGAATGCCCTCTCCGAGCAGGATTTCGAAGATATCGCCGCCTACTATGCCAGCAAGCCGGCCGCCACCGGTGCCGCCGATCCCAAGCTGGTTCAGCTGGGCGAGTCCATTTACCGTGGTGGTAACTCTGAAAAGGGGATTCCGGCCTGCAACGCTTGCCACTCCCCCACCGGTAAGGGTAACGCCCAGGCCGGCTTCCCGGCTCTGAGCGGCCAGAAGTCTGCCTACACTGCCAAGCAGTTGCGCGCCTTCCGTGAGGGTGAGCGCACCAACGACGGTGACACTCGCATCATGCGTGATATTGCCGAGAAGCTGAGCAACAAAGAGGTCGACGCCCTCGCCAGCTTTATTGAAGGCTTGCGTTAAACCCCGACGGGTTTGAAAAAGGCGGCGTAGGCCGCCTTTTTTGTGCCCCACATATAGCCTTAACTGCACTGGGCGGTTGCCTGGGGCACTTTACTGCCAGGCCAGGGTCTGACTTAACACCGGGGCTCGACCCTGGCAGTGTTGTGTCCATGCCGGTATCTGTGGCTCGCCAGTAACGGGCGCGGGTTCACTGGAGCCCTTTTTTTTGCGACACTGTCGCCCATTGTGGATTCGCTGTGACTTAAGGAGATAGTTGATGACCAAGCTGCTGCGCCGAGTACTGATGATGCTCTGCTTTTTACCGCTGATGGCGAATGCCGAGAGCTTCCAGGAGGGGGTTCACTATGAACGCTTGCCGCAGGCCGTACCCACCTCGAACCCTGCACAGGTCGAGGTAACAGAGATGTTTTGGTACGGTTGCCCCCACTGCTACAATCTGGAGCCCTCCATCGTGCCCTGGAGTAAAGCGTTGCCCGAGGGCGCCTATTTTGTAAAAACCCCGGCCATGTTTTCCGCCATCTGGAAAACCCATGCCCAGCTCTATTACGCGGTCAATGCGTTGAAACTGGGTGAGGAGGTGCATGCGGCGATCTTTGATGCCTACCACCAGATGGGGAATCAGCTGGACACGCCCGAGAAGATGGCGGCTTTCCTAAAGCCTTACGGTATCAGTGCCGAGCAGTTCAACAGTGCGTTCAACTCCTTTGGTGTTAAAAACCAGATGCAGCAGGCCTTTGCCAAGGCGCGTGGATACCAGATCCGTGGTGTCCCCGCTATTATTGTTAACGGCAAGTACCGGGTGACCGGACAAACCGCTGGCAGTAATGCCAAAATGCTGGAGGTCACCTCCTACCTGGTTGAGCGGGAACTCAAAGCTCGCCAGTAGTCGATCGGATAAGGGAGCTGCGGCTCCCTTTTTTATGAGGGGAGGATCGATCAGGTGGAGCCCGCTAACCCCTTTGTCCAATATCATGGAGGTGTGCGCCGTGCCCACTGCGAACGGTTGCCTCCGCCCCTGCCCCACCAGCGTTACGGAGAGGGTAAACCCCTTCGCCTGCTGAGTTTCAAT
Organism: Aestuariirhabdus litorea; assembly: GCF_003864255.1. Classification (NCBI taxonomy): domain Bacteria; kingdom Pseudomonadati; phylum Pseudomonadota; class Gammaproteobacteria; order Oceanospirillales; family Aestuariirhabdaceae; genus Aestuariirhabdus; species Aestuariirhabdus litorea. The sequence continues at coordinate 386,247 of NZ_QWEZ01000002.1, read as the reverse complement.
GTGCAGGTAGGAAACAGTACCCGTCACTACCGGCACTACCTGACCCGCTGCTGGCAGCACTTGCTGCCCCACAGCCAACGACTCGGTGCACTGCAGCAGATTGCCGGTCTCCTGCGCCACTACGATCTGGTGGCCCTGCAGGAGGTGGATGGGGGGAGCTTGCGCAGTGGTTACCTGAACCAGATTGAGTACCTGGCCCAGCAGGGGGGCTTCCCCTACTGGTACCAGCAGTTGAACCGGAATATGGGCCGCCTGGCCCAGCACAGTAACGGTCTGCTTAGCCGCCTCGAGCCTGAAAGCCTGGAGGATCATAAGCTGCCAGGCCTGATTCCAGGGCGTGGAGCCATCGTCAGTCGCTATCGTATCGGGGACAACCAGCTGCTGGTGGTGATGATGCACCTTTCACTCAGCCGCCGCAGTCGCAACCGGCAGTTGGGCTATGTTCGGGAGTTGATGAGCGATGCTTCCCACACGGTCCTGATGGGGGATATGAATGCGCCGGCGGTGAGACTGCTGGAGCGCTCCCCGCTGGAGGGGTGCGGTCTGCTGGCTGCCCACAACGGCATGCCCACCTTTCCCAGCTGGCGTCCTACCCGGGACCTCGATCATATTCTGGTAAGCCCTGGCATCTGCGTGGATAAGGTGGATGTCCTCGATTTTCCCCTGTCGGATCATCTGCCGGTTGCGCTGGAGCTGCGGCTGGCAACGCCCGCTGCAGAAGAGGGCTGGGCAACAGGATAGGCCAGTACCCACTGAAAGTGCCATACTAAGGCGCGGCGATACCACTTAGCAGGGAGAAAAAGCCAGGTGATCGATGAGAGTAATGGCAGCGCTGATCGTTGGCGCAGTAAATATCTGAAAAGTCTGGATGAGCGTGACCGTCTCGAGGCGGAGATGCAGGAGCGGATCGACCAACTGCGTAAAACGCTGCTGGTGGTGATGCTGGTGTGTCAGGGCATCGATGTTGAGCTGGATAGCCGCATCAAGGAGTTGGCCGACCAGATGCGGGGAGAGAGTCATAACCTGAACTTGGGCCAGCTGGTCGATCAGGTGCAACAGCGTGCCAATGTTGTGCTTAACCGCAAGGACCTGGAGCAGTTGCGTGGCTGTCTGGCACTGTTGTTGGAGCAACTGAAAAGCTGTGATATCGACCGCGCGCTGCAGAAGCGGCTCTCAAAAGAGGAGAAGGAGCTGCGTAAAACCCTGCAGGGCTATGTCGACCTTCCTCCCCTATTGAATAAGCTGGCGGACCACCAGCGGGACGTTCTTAGCCAGGTGGCGAAGTTGGAAGAGGGATCGGAGGATACCCCGTTCTGGCGGCGACTGCTGGGCGGCGCACGGGACGAGCCCAGGGAGGTGAGCGAGCCGGGGGAGACTCCTGTTACTGAGATGGATCTGGATCTGGATCCTGAGGCTGAAAGCAACGTTACCGAAATCGCGCAGGAGGCGATCAGGGACAGCGAGCCGCAGGATAACGACGCCGATAAAGAGCAACCTGCCCTGGCCGATGGCGAGGCGCCTATTGAGGCGGAGGCGGAGACGGCTGAAGAACCACCAGCGGCGGCAGAAGAGACGCCAACGCCAATGATGGACTTTTCCCTGCTCTCCCACCATGTAGGATCGACCCTGATGGAGCTGCTGGGGCAGTTGCCGGTGCCGGAGCGGGTGGTGCCGGAGAGCGACCGGCTCAAGGGCAATATTGTCAGCGGTATCACCTGGTATGAGCTGGTACCGAACCTGGAAACCCTCAACCGCATTGTGCTGGCTACGGTGGGCCAGAGCCGGGACGAGTTTGAAAACTACCTCAAGCTGATGCATGACCGCCTGGCCGACTTCCAGTCCCGGGCTGGCCTGGTGCGCGATGGTATGGCGCGAGCCCGGGGCAGTAATGAGCGCCTCGACGCCAGCCTGCGGGAAGACATCGACCGCCTGCAACGATCGGTCAGTGAAGCCACTGACCTGGAGCTCCTGAAGCTGGATGTGGGGGAGCGCCTGGACACCATCCTGCAGGCGGTGGAGACCCACCGCGAGGAGGTAGCCGAAGCGGATCTTTCCAGTAAGCTGGAGCAGCTGACCAGTCGCATGGCATCGATGGAGCAGGAGACCAAACAGCTGAAAGCCAGCCTTTCCCGTGAGCGTGCGCGGGCGACCCAGGACCGTCTTACCGGCCTGCCCAACCGGCTGGCCTATGAGTCGCGGTTCAACAACGAGTATGCCCGCTGGAAGCGCTACCGGGAGCCGCTGGTGTTTGCGGTGGCGGATATCGATCTGTTCAAGAGCGTTAACGACCGTTTTGGGCATCTGGCCGGGGACAAGTTACTGCGTATCTTTGCCCGCCAACTGCAGAAAAACCTGCGCGAGGTGGATTTTATTGCCCGCTATGGTGGCGAGGAGTTTGTGATCCTGATGCCCAACACAACGCTGGAGGAGGGGCGCAAGGTCGTGGAAAAGGTGCGAGTCGCCATCGAAACCACACCGCTGCACTATAAATCATCCGCCCTGACCATCACCGCCTCGTTTGGGGTTACTGAACTCTGTGAAAACGATAGCGTGGCCAGCGTGTTCGAACGGGCAGACAAGGCGCTGTATCAGGCTAAGGAGGCCGGACGCAACCAGGTGTGTGTGGCTACTGGCTAAGGGGCAGGGAGGCCATCGCCTGGGTGATCAAACGCTGGGCAAGCTGCTCCAGGGACTCCCCTTGGCGGCCAGCGGCGGCAATGGCGGTCTGCCAGAGCGGGGCCTGGTCAGTCTGGCGGATCAGCTCGAGACCGAGCTCGACCCGGGGAACCCCCTGACTGTCGATGGTCCACTGGTTTATCTCACCCGTTACAAGCAGGTCGACCGGATGCTGCGCCTGCCACTGGCGAGCTTGCTGCTGGCGGTGGGCCTGGTGCAGTTGTGGCGTTGACCCCTCGGTCTCGGTGGCGGGCATCTGTTGCAGATGGGTTATCCCCAATGCGTGCAGCTGAGCGGCGACGAGCGGCTCGGCGCGCGCCGCGGCCTCCTCATCCTGGCTATGGTTGGTGAGCGGCATCAGCGCCCAGCGGGCGTTTGTTGACGGCGGGCTGGGCTGTTGGCTGCAACCGAGCAGGGTCACTCCCAGCAGCAGCAACAGGAGGCGCAAAGGGTTCACGGGCGGTACTCCTTGAGCAGGCGGTCGAGGTTCAGTTGTAGCCACTGCAGGGCAATGATGGTGGCGGCGTTGTTGAGCTCCCCCGCCTGCAGCAGTGCCAGGGCCTGGTCAATGCTGATCGAGTGTACCCGGATATCCTCGCCCTCCTCCTCCAGTCCGTGCAGGCCGCCGGCGGCACTGGCGTCCACCAGGCCACAGAACACCTCGAGCTCCTCGGAGCTGCCGCCCGGACTGGGGAGGTATTCACAGATGGGGATGAGGGTCTTTACCTCCAGGCCAGCCTCTTCAAGGGCTTCACGCTTGACCAGTTGCGCGGGACTCTCCCCCTCCTCCAGAATGCCGGCCACGATCTCCAGCATCCAGGGGGATAAACCGGCGGCGTAGGCCCCGATACGGAACTGCTCGACCAGCACCACCCTGCGCCGATGAAGATCAACCGGTAACATCGCAACCGCTTTGGTGCGGTGGAACAGTTCGCGGCTGAGGGGGGGCGTCCATCCGCCCTCGAAACGCCGGTGCTGAAGGTGGTAACGGTCCATCTTGAAAAAGCCGTCGTAGCAGCGCTCGCGCCTGATCAGGCGCACATCCCCATCGCCATAGGCGGGTTCGCGGGCCAGCAGTGAGGGGCGATAGAGGTGGTGGGCCAGCAGATAGTCAGCGATGGCATCGGGGACCAGTGCGCGCAGGGCCTGGGGGTCCGGGTCTCCCGCCTGACCCAGCAGCTCGCGGACCGAGGTGCTGCGGACCGGAGTGCGCTCCTCGGCGGTGAAGAGTTGCCAGCGCTGCTCGATCTCCTGCGCCCGGTGAAACTTGCTCCAGACCTTGGGGTGGGCATTGTCAGGGCCGCGAATAAAGCAAAGTCGGAGGTCGGGGTGGCTCGGGATCAGCTGCTGCTCCAGCGCCTCCATCAGGTCGTAGGTATAGACCGGCTGCTCACTGCGCTCGGCCATGTGTTGCTCTAGGGTACAGATCTCCAGTTCGCAGTCCAGGGAGAGGGGGTCCAGTAGCGCCTCCAGCATGGCGATCCGGTGCGACATGGGCTGGCAGCGCTTGCCGAAGGCGTGGCGGGCGCTGGGAACCAGCAGAATGCGATCAAACTCGGGCGCGGCCTGCTGCAGTAGGTCGATATGGCCGCGCGTGGGAGGGTCGAAAGCTGAGCCCAGTATGCCGACACGAAACATGGGGTACTCCGGTAGTGGTTTCGCCCAGTATATCGTTCTGGCCACGGGTTGGCGCGTGGATCCGCGAGGGGAGCGCACTGAAGATAGGAGCCCGTATAGGTATAAACCGAAACGGGATAGCCATATCTACGCATAGAGGCCCGGGTGCCGGTCGGCTACTATGAACCCCGATGAGACATTCCTCATTCTATGGATTATGCATTGCCCTGGCCTCTCCCCCGATCGCCAGGGTTTTTTTTGCCCAAAATCAAGGTTGATGCGTTTTCAGGACGTGAGGGTGCGGATGGGATTGAGCAAAACCCGGGCTTCGGGTTTACTTGCAGACTGACAATGGTTAGTTGTAACAATATCCATGCATTTGTCGTCCATCAATCGCCAGGGATTTCACGACCAGTATCGTGGGCTCAGCCTGTACAGTCACTTCCAGCCGATCGTGAGCCTTTCGCATCAGCGGGTGGTTGGCTATGAAGCCCTGGTGCGCTCCAGCTCCGACGAGCGAACGGTACCACCCCTACAGCTGTTTCAGCTGGCCAGCCGGCTGGATGAAGAGTATCTGCTGGATAGCCGGATACGCGCACTCCATCTGCAAAACTACGCGGCTCAGCGAGCCCGGGGGCAGTGGCTGTTCATCAACGTCAACCCGGAAACCGCAACCCGGGACCTGGCGGCCCCCCAGCGCCTCTGGTCGCTGCTGGCGGAGTATGGGCTGCGACCGCAGCAGGTGGTAATCGAAATTCTCGAGAAGCGCTTTCGCGATGAAAGCCTGCTGCACGACATTGTTGCCTTCTACAAGGAGCTCGGGTTTCTGGTGGCGATCGACGACTTCGGCGCCGGAGAGTCCAACTTCAACCGCATCTGGCGTATCGAGCCGGACATCGTCAAACTGGATCGCAGTAATATTGTGCAGGCGGAGAGCAAGCCGCAGGTGCGGCGCATCCTGCCGCGCCTGATCGCCCTGATCCGCGAAACAGGTGCACTGACCCTGATCGAAGGCGTTGAAACCCGCGAACAGGCGATGATCGCGATGGAAACCGAGGTGGATCTGCTGCAAGGCTACTACCTCGCGCACCCCGAGGCGGGCTTTCTGGCCCACAATGAATCGGTGATCAACACCATTCACCGGTTACACGAAACCAGCCTCAGGTCGAGCCAGCAGCTGGATAACAGCTACGTTCAGTGGCGAAACCGCTTCAGTGAGCGCATGCAGCGCGCAGCGCAGCATGTGAGCCATAGCGACAACCTGCACAGCGCCTGTGATTGCCTGATGAAAGAGGATCGGGCTCTGCGTTGCTATCTGCTCGACCGGCGCGGGGTGCAACAGGGAGAGGCGCTGCTGCAACCCGCAGTTAAGGCGGGCAGTGAGCAGCGGTTTACACCCCTGCTCGACAGCAGCGGCGCCTGCTGGTCAAGGCGCAGCTACTTTCGTCGCGCAATGGCGGCACCGGGCCGCGTGCACTTCTCGCGTCCCTACATGAGCGCCACCGACGGAGACCTGTGCATGACGCTGTCGCTGGGGTTCTTCAGCAGCCTGGGCCAGCAGGCCGTGCTGTGCCTCGACGTACGCGCAGATCAACTACTGGCCGCCAGCGCCTGAGGGCAGGTCACGCACCAATAGTGCGTAAGGGTCCACCTCGAGGTCGCCCACCGGGAAGCGGACACGGTGACCGTTACCCGGTGCCACCTCGATGGCGGACCCCTTGCGGTTGAGCAGTGAGGTCAGGGTAAAGCGGTGATTGCCCTGGGGGGTCATAAGCTCCAGCTGGTCCCCCAGCTGGAAACGGTTTTTAACATCAATGGTCACCATTCCCTGATCGCACTCAACCACTTCACCAACAAACTGCTGGGTGGTGCTGACGGAGTTTCCGCGCTCGTAGTTCTGGTATTCGTCGTGAACATGGCGCCGGTAGAAACCCTCGGTGTAACCGCGGCTGGCCAGGTTTTCCAGAGTGTCCATCAAGCCCCGGTCAAAACGCTTGCCGGCGGCCGCATCATCGATCGCCTGGCGGTAGACCTGCGCGGTGCGGGCCACGTAGTAGTGAGACTTGGTGCGCCCTTCGATCTTGAGGGAGTGGATCCCCATCCGGGTCAGCCGCTCGACGTGCTGGATGGCGCGCAGGTCTTTGGAGTTCATGATATAGGTGCCGTGCTCATCCTCGAACGCCGGCATATAGTCATCGGGGCGGCCCTGCTCCTGTAACAGGACGATCTGGTCAGTGGGAGCGCCCTCCCCTAACTGCGGCTGAACCGCATCCCTGGCCGGGTCCATCACTTGCACCGGCACTACATCTCCGGATGCGGTCTCGGTGGCCTCGTGGGCATCGTATTTCCAGCGGCAGGCGTTGGTGCAGGTGCCCTGATTGGGATCGCGGTGGTTGATGTAACCCGACAGCAGGCAGCGGCCCGAGTAGGCGATACAGAGTGAGCCGTGAACAAAGACCTCCAGCTCCATCTCCGGGCACTGCATGCGGATCTCCTCGATCTCGTCGAGGGAGAGTTCGCGGGAGAGAATAATGCGGCTGACACCCATCTTGTACCAGAACTTGACGGCGGCATAGTTGACCACGTTAGCCTGTACCGACAGGTGGATCGGCATCTCGGGCCAGCGCTCGCGGACCAGCATGATCAGGCCGGGATCCGACATGATCAGAGCATCCGGGCCCATGGCGATGACGGGCGCGATATCCTCCATGTAGGTTTTAACCTTGCTGTTGTGCGGCGCGATGTTGCTGGCGAGGTAAAACTGCTTGCCGAGCTGGTGGGCGATCTGGATTCCCTGCTCGAGGTTGTCGAGCTTGAAGTCGTTGTTGCGGACCCGCAGGCTGTAGCGGGGCTGCCCTGCATAGACGGCGTCGGCGCCGTAGGCAAAGGCATAGTGCATGTTTTTCAGGGTTCCCGCCGGGGAGAGCAGTTCAGGTTTCATGGTTCAGTCTCAGGTTGGGGTGTGCTGCACAAAAAACAGACAAAAGTTTTCTGCTGTCATAAAAAAACCCGCGTAGGCGGGCCTTTTCGTACCGGGAGGCAGAATCAAAGTTACTTGATCTTGCTCTCCTTGTACTCAACATGCTTACGCACAACCGGGTCGAACTTCTTCATCACCAGCTTATCGGGGGTGGTGCGCTTGTTCTTGTCGGTGGTGTAAAAATGACCGGTACCAGCGGAAGATACCATTTTGATTTTATCACGCATGGGATTTTCTCCTTATACCTTCTCGCCACGGCTGCGAAGATCGACCAGTACGCTGTCGATGCCGCGCTTATCAATTACGCGCATGCCCTTGGCAGAAACGCGCAGACGCACAAAGCGCTTCTCGGACTCAACCCAGAAACGATGATAGTGCAGGTTGGGTGAAAAACGACGGCGCGTTTTGTTTTGAGCGTGTGATACGTTATTTCCGGTTACTGGACGCTTTCCAGTTACCTGACAAACCTTAGACATGTTAAAAAGCCTCTCAACCACTTGCCGGCACGGGGCCGCCAAGACCAATGAAATCTGAATGCGGGAAGCGAGTAGATCGCCGAAGGGGGCTATTTCGCGCGGGCCCCCCTAAAGAGCAGTGCTTTATACCAGAAGGGTCTGGGTGGTGCAACAAAATTGGCGATATTTTAACCCCGTCGGCCCCTGGCAGCGGCCTCAGCCCGGCGCCGGCATCAGCCCCCGCTCGGCAAAGGAGGTAACGCAGCGCTCCCCCACCACCATGTGGTCAAGCACCCGCACATCCACCAGCGCAAGGGCCGCTATCAGGCGCTCAGTGATCTGCCGGTCGGCGCCACTGGGCTCGGCGACACCGCTGGGGTGGTTGTGGGCAAGGATAACCGCCGCAGCGTTGTAGGCTAGGCTGCGTTTAACAATCTCCCGGGGGTGGATGGAGGCGCAGTCGATGGTGCCCATAAACAGCTCCTCAAACCCCAGTACCCGGTGCTGGCTGTCGAGAAACAGACAGGCGAACACCTCCCGCTGATGGTGGCGCAAGCAGGTACTGAGGAAGTGACGGGTGGCCTGGCTACTGGTAAGGGCGTCCCCCCGCTTAAGCTCGCTGTCGAGGTGCCGTTTGGCCATCTCCAGAACCGCCTGCAGCTGGCAGAACTTGGCCGGACCCAGCCCGGCCTCTGCACAGAAGCCCTGGCGGTCGGCCTCCAGTAGCGCCCGCAGGCTGCCAAAGCGGAGTAACAGCCCCCGGGCCAGGTCGACAGCGCTCCGGCCGGGGAGACCGGTTCTGAGAAAGATGGCGAGGAGCTCGGCATCGCTGAGGCTGGCGGGCCCCCGCGCGAGCAGTTTCTCTCGCGGCCGCTCCGTGGCGGGCCAGTCGGTAATTGCCATGCAACCTCCCTGTTGCTTATCTATATGACATAACCACTAACACCATAGCAGTTTTGAAAATGATGTCGCGGCTCCGCGACGGACTACGCAACGCCAACAGAGAGTGGTATCTTTACTGGTTTGTAATCACCTACTTACCTAGATGGGCTGTTGATGCAGTGCTTAGCGAATAAACAGATTGTTCTCGGTATCACCGGCGGGGTGGCGGCTTACAAGAGCGCCGATCTCGTGCGCAGGCTCCAGGATCAAGGGGCCGAGGTGCGGGTGGTGATGACCCGCGGTAGCCAGCAGTTTATTACCCCCCTGACGATGCAGGCGCTGTCGGGCAACCCGGTTTCCTCCGATCTGCTGGATCCGGCGGCGGAAGCGGCCATGGGGCACATTGAGCTGGCTCGCTGGGCCGATCTGGTCGTGGTGGCACCGGCCACTGCCGATTTCATTGCCCGTCTGGCCCATGGCCACGCCGGCGACCTGCTCTCCACCCTCTGCCTGGCGACCGATGCCCCCATCGTGCTGGCCCCGGCCATGAACCAGGCGATGTGGCGGAACCCGGCAACCCGGAGAAACTGCGACCTGCTCAGCGAGCGGGGGATCCGTTTGTTGGGCCCGGGGGAGGGGTCACAGGCCTGCGGCGATGTGGGGCCGGGCCGTATGCTGGAGGTGGCGGATCTGGTGGCGGGGGTGTGCACCGCATTTGCCCCCCCCCTGCTGGCGGGCAAACGGGTGGTGATTACTGCCGGTCCAACGCGGGAAGCGCTGGACCCGGTGCGCTACCTCTCCAACCACAGTTCCGGCAAGATGGGTTTCGCGCTGGCAGAGGCGGCCCGGCTCGCCGGCGCTGAGGTGGTGTTGATCACCGGCCCCGTTGCGCTGGAGTCGCCGAAGGGGGTTCGCCGCGTTGATGTCACCAGTGCGCAGTCGATGTATGAGGCGGTGCACCGCGAGGTGGCGGGGAGCGACCTCTTTATCGCTTGCGCGGCGGTAGCGGATTACCGCCCTGCCGAAGTACAGCCGCATAAGATCAAAAAGGATGCCAGCCTCGAGCAGGACTCGATGCAGATTACCCTGGTGCGTAACCCCGATATCGTCGCTTCGGTGGCTGCACTGGCTGATAAGCCCTTTGTGGTCGGCTTCGCGGCGGAAACCCGTGACCTGCTCAGTTATGCGGACGACAAGCGCCGCCGCAAGGGGCTGGACCTGGTTGTGGCCAATGACGTGGCTGCGACGGGGATCGGCTTCAACAGCGATGAGAATGCGGTCACGGTACTGGGCGAGAATCTTGAACAGGCCTTTACGCAGGCCTCAAAATCGATCGTGGCTGGTAGCCTGATCGAGCTGTTTGCACAGCAGATGGGAGCTGGCGAGCGTTAATCGGAGCAGCGTTAACTTGGGACGCGGCCGGCCAGAAGGGGCTGCGACAGATAACAAAGAATCATTGGATCTTGGGGACAGGACTGTGAAAGGGTTTTCCAAAAAGTCGAAAGAGTCTGAAGCGGCGCCACCGCAGGCAGCGGGTGGCGCAAGCCACGATAAAAAGAGCAGTAACCTCAAGTACAGCGTGGTGGCCGCCGGAGGAGCTCTGTTGGGGCTGCTGTTGGCGTTGGCGCTGATCTACCTTCTGCTGGTAGCCGCGGGGAACGCCCAGCACCGTGAGGAGATCGCCCAGACCCAGCTCAACCAGGCCGCCTCGCTGGTTAACCAGCAGCTCCGCCGACTGGAGGCGCAGCTGGCCGGTATCGCCGCCGATGCCGAGCTGGTGGCGGCCGCCAAGGCGCAGGATAACGCCGCCCTCGATCGGCTGGAGCAACGCTTTGCCAGTGCCCTGCCCAAGGCGCTGCAGGTGCGGGTCCTGCTCAAGGGGGATAACAGCCTCGATGAGAGCGGCCCTGCCCCCATGAACTTTTCAGCCCGCGATATGGTCAGTAAGGCGAGTCGCGGCCAGCCTGGCATTCACCCCGAAGTGCATACAGTCGGCGAGAAGCAGCTGCTGTTGGCGGTGGCACCGGTGCGCGAAGGCAGCAAGGGTCCCCTGTTGGGGGCGGTGCTGGTGTCCTGGGATGCGAGAATTGCCAGTGACCTGCTCAGCGGCTTCGATGGTGCCCTTGGTGAGGTGGCGCTGGTACAGAGCTTTGACGCCAACAACGCCCGAGTGCTGGCCCGCACCGGCAACGGGGACGCCAGTGTCGCCCCCTATAGCCGGGTGACCAGTAATGAGTGGTGGCGGATCGAATATCGTCCCTCCGCCGAGCTGGTCTCCGGTGGCCCCAACTCGGCGGTGCCGCTGCTGCTGGCCCTGCTGGTGGCGCTGGCCCTGATTCTGGTGAGTAGCTTTATCGCCCACCGAATGTTTGATCGCGAGGTGCGCCGCGAGACCGCTTTGTTAATCACCTTCATCCAGCAGCTGCTGGAGCGCAAGCCGGCCCAGAGCAACGCCTTTACCCTGGAGATGTTCCATAACATAGCGCTCACCATCGGTGAGTTCTTCAAACAGAGCAGTGCCCATCAGCCCCGCCCTGTCTCCAAGCCCGCGGCCAGCAAGACGCCCGAGGAGGCCCCAAGCCCGCCGATGATGGAGGTGAACGACGACGAGGCACCCGCCGAGAACGATTTCCCCGATACCTCCGACGAGATGGCGCCGCTGTTCCAGTCCACCGATATCCTGGATATCGAGGATATCGACCAGGATGAGGATCTGCTGCTGGGAGATGACTACGGTGTCGGTGAGGGCAACGATGTACCCGCGTCCATCTTCCGCGCCTACGATATTCGCGGGGTGGTGGGTGACACCCTGCAGAGTGATACCGTGCGCCTGCTGGGTATGGCGCTGGGCAGCGAAGCCCTGGCCCAGGGCGAGTCGACCCTGGTGGTGGGTTTTGATGGCCGCCTCTCCAGCCCGGAGATCAGCGATACCCTGGCCCAGGGCATCCTCAAGACCGGCTGTAACGTGATCAATATCGGCATGGTTCCCACGCCTGTGCTCTACTACGCCACCCATGAGCTCGATAGCCGCTCCGGGGTGATGGTCACCGGCAGCCATAACCCGCCCGATTACAATGGCTTCAAGATCGTTATCGGCGGCAACACCCTGGCGAACGAGCAGATCCAGGCCCTCTACCACCGCATTGTCAGTGGCGACTTCAGTCACGGCCAGGGCGAGTTTAGCCAGGTGGATCTGCGGGAAAACTACATCGAGCGGATCCGCGACGATGTCGCCATCGCCAAGCCGCTCAGGGTGGTAATCGACTGCGGCAACGGCGTGGCCGGGGATATCGCCCCCCGCCTGTTCGAGGAGCTAGGCTGCGATGTGGTGCCCCTCTTCTGCGAGGTGGACGGCAATTTCCCCAACCACCATCCCGACCCCGGTAAGCCCGCCAACCTGCAGGACCTGATTGCTCGGGTGCAGGCCGAGGGGGCTGATGTGGGTATCGCCTTCGACGGCGACGGCGACCGCGTCGGAGTGGTGACCGACCAGGGCAAGATCATCTACCCCGATCGCCTGCTGATGATGTTTGCCAAGGATGTGGTGGCCCGTAACCCGGGTGCCGACATCATCTTTGATGTGAAGTGCACCCGTCGCCTGAGCTCGTTGATCAGCGGCTACGGCGGACGCCCGGTGATGTGGAAAACCGGTCACTCCCTGATCAAGGCCAAGATGAAAGAGACCGGTGCCCTGCTGGCCGGCGAAATGAGTGGCCATATCTTCTTTAAGGAGCGCTGGTACGGTTTTGATGATGGTCTCTACAGCGCAGCCCGCCTGCTGGAGATCCTGGGGGTCGAGTCGCGCAGCGCCGATGAGCTGTTTGCCGCCTTCCCGGAGGGGATCAGCACCCCCGAAATCAATATCGAGGTGACCGAAGAGAGCAAGTTTGAACTGGTGGAGAAACTGGTCCAGATGGGACGTGAGGGTAAATTCGGCAAGGGCAGCGTCACCGACATCGACGGCCTGCGGATCGATTACCCGGTGGGCTGGGGCCTGGTGCGGGCCTCCAACACCACCCCGGTGTTGGTGCTGCGCTTTGAGGCCGACAGCCAGGAGGCGCTGCAGAAGCTGCAGGCCCTGTTTAAGCAACAGCTGCTGACAGTGGACAGCGGGCTGAATATCCCTTTTTGACGGCCGCTAGCCGTCCAGTGACAGGAAACACGCAATGACCTTTCAGGTAGATAAAGCGGCGGACATTGCCCGGGTACTGACCGAGGCGCTGCCCTATTTGCAACGCTTCGCCGGCAAGACTGTGGTGATCAAGTACGGCGGTAACGCCATGGAGAGCGAGGAGCTGAAAAACGGCTTCGCGAGGGATGTGGTGTTGATGAAAGCGGTAGGGATCAATCCGGTGGTGGTCCACGGCGGCGGTCCCCAGATCGGCGAACTGCTGGCCAAGCTGGGTATCGAATCCCGCTTCGTGGACGGCATGCGGGTGACCGACAGCGCCACCATGGATGTGGTGCAGATGGTCTTGGGGGGGCTGGTCAACAAGGATATCGTGAGCCTGATCCACCGCAATGGCGGTCGCGCCATCGGCCTGACCGGTAAGGATGGTAACTTCATTACGGCCAATAAGCTCAAGGTGACCCGTGACGACCCGGAACTGAAAGCGCGGGAGATCATCGATATTGGCCACGTGGGTGAGGTGGATAAGGTGGATGCCAGTGTGCTCGATATGCTGCTGAAGGACCAGTTTATTCCGGTCATTGCCCCTATCGGAGTCGATAGCGAAGGTGCTTCCTACAACATCAACGCCGACCTGGTGGCGGGTAAGGTCGCCGAGGTGCTGAATGCCGAGAAACTGGTACTACTGACCAATATTTCCGGCCTGCAGGATAAGTCGGGGCAGTTGCTGACCGGCCTCACCACCGAGGATGTCGATGGCCTGATCGCCGACGGCACCATCTACGGCGGTATGCTGCCCAAGATCCGCTGTGCCCTGAGCGCGGTTAAAAACGGCGTCAACAGTGCCCACATTATCGATGGCCGGGTACCCCATGCCGTACTGCTGGAGATCTTCACCACCGAGGGCGTGGGCACCCTGATCACCGATGTGACAAGCGACGAGGAATGACAACCACCATGGATAACCGCAAGAGCTCCCGTAAAGAGCAGATACTGCAGGCATTGGCGTCTATGCTGGAATCGAGTCCGGGGGCGCGCATCACCACCTCGGGCCTGGCTAAGGAGGTGGGGGTGTCGGAAGCCGCCCTCTATCGCCACTTTCCCAGCAAGGCCAAGATGTTCGAGGGGCTGATCGCCTTTATCGAGGAGACCATCTTCAGTCGCATCAGCCTGATCGTGGCGGAGGAGGGTTCAGCGGTGGCCCGCTGTGAGAAGGTGCTGACCCTGCTGCTGGCGTTTACCGAGCGTAACCCGGGCATCACCCGTATTCTTACCGGAGATGCCCTGGCCGGGGAGACCGACCGCCTGCGTGCCCGGGTGGTGCAGTTTTACGATCGACTGGAGTCCCAGCTCAAGCAGATTATCCGTGAAGCGGAGGTGAGTGAGCGCCTGCGTACTCGCCTGCCGGTGGGGATGGCGTGCAACCTGTTGCTGGCGGCCGCCGAAGGGCGAATCAGCCAGTTTGTGCGCAGTGAGTTCAAGCGTCGCCCCACGGAGAACTGGAGCGACCAGTGGAGCCAGCTGGCGCAGGCGGTGTTTGTGATCGAGCAGGGCTAGGCGGTCGCTTCCGCGGCGACCTCAGTTGCCGCGGCGGAAGCGCAGCTCCTCACCGGACTCCATCAACACCGAGAACTGGTCCTCCTCGATGGAGATAACGGTGGCCTTGCGCTGCTCTTCGCTGGTGCTGGTATTGGTGGTGCCATCCGGGGCAGTGACCTGGCGCATATCGGTGGTGATCACCAGCACCCCCTTCTCAACCCCCCAGGACCCCAGGATCAGCTGTTTGCTGCGATCGATCTGGTTGCTGACCCAACTGAAGCTGCCTTTGGGGTTGATGATCCACTCATAACGGTTGCCGACCTTATCGCGGCTTTCCCAGATGCCTCCCAGCTGCTCGGGACGCAGGGCCTCCACCGCTTTGCGCTCCACCAGCTGGCCTTGCTCATCGATGATGCCCAGTAACCTTTTGAGACGCTGGGTATCGCGGTCGAAGCGCTCGGCCACAAACAGCTGGTTCTGGCGCCGGCGGTCGATCTCGACCAGCTGCGCCTCGATCTCTTCATCAATACCGGCGATATCCCGCAGAACCCGTTCGGGAACCGGCTGCCCGGCCCGCTCGCGGTCCGCAGCCAACTGCTCCTTCTCCTCGCGCTGGGTGCGCAGGCGGCTGATATTACCATTGGTGATCTTGATGCGATCCTCAATCTCCGCCAGGGCCCGATCGCGGGCGCGCTCGATATCGGCCACCGAGCTGTAGAGCTTGAGCAGGGCGGCGTCGCTGGATCGCTTCTGCGCCTCCTGTCCCTCGGCGGCGAGCTTGCGAATCTCCTCTTCGCGTTTTTCCAATAGCTGTTGCTCGGTCAGCGCCGGCGGAATCTCCTCCAGTACGCGTCCCTTGCTGTTGATGATGGAGTAGCCCTTGGCGGCGTATTCAGCGGGAATGGCTGGGGAGATAACGGTATTGCCTTCCGAGTTTTTATAGCGGAAGTAGCGAACCTCAGCCGCCATCACCGCCTGGGAGGTGTGGACCAGGGCAAGTGTGATCAGCAGTGATTTCCATCCCGGTGCGGCCATTTATGAGATCCTGTCAGTCGATACCGTAGCGTTCGCGGTAGCGCTCGATCGCGTCCGCGTATTGGGCCAGTGCCGGGTCGTCCTGGATATAACTGAGCACCTGGCCCAGGTTGACGATGCTGATCACGGGGATACCGTAATCGCGCTCCACCTCCTGAATGGCCGACAGCTCACCCTGCCCCCGCTCCTGTCGGTCGAGAGCAATCAGTACTGCCGCCGGGGTCGCCTCGTGGTCGGCGATGATCTGCATCACCTCGCGCACGGCGGTACCGGCGGTAATCACATCGTCCACAATCAGGATACGACCCTTGAGTTCAGCCCCCACCAGGGTGCCCCCTTCGCCGTGGTCCTTGGCCTCCTTGCGGTTGAAGCTATAGGGCAGGTCCTTGTCGTGCTGGTCGGCCAGCGCAACGGCAGTGGCGGCAGCCAGGGGAATGCCCTTGTAAGCGGGACCAAAGATCACATCGTATTCGACGCCGGACTGCTCCAGTGCGCTGGCGTAATAGCGGCCGAGACGGGCCAGTGCGGCGCCGCTGTTGAACAGGCCTGCATTAAAAAAGTAGGGGCTGACACGACCGGACTTAAGGGTGAATTCGCCGAACCGGAGCACCTGCTGCTCGATCGCGAAGCGAATGAAATCGCGCTGGTAATCCTGCATAAAAGCCTTTTAGCGGAACGATGAGTTACAAAAAAGTATATAGCTCAGGTATCATACACGCTCAGTTCTTCAGGGGCTATGTATGAGAGTTGTAAGTGCCAACCTAGACAGTATTAAGACCGCCGCCGAGCGGGGCTTTTTCGACTGGGTCGCTGGCCAGGATATCGACCTGCTCTGCCTGCAGAATGTACAGGCCTACGAGTATGAGCTCGATGGTGCCGAATACTGCCCCCCTGGCTATGAGCGCTACTTTTTCGAAGCCTGGGAACCCGGTGTGGGGGGCGTTGCTATCTTCTCTCGCCACCAGCCCAAAGCGGTGATTCGCGGGCTGGGGTTTGAGCTGGCGGACCAGAACGGCTGCTACATCCAGGTGGACTTCGACAAGGTAAGCATTGCCAGCCTGCTCGTGCCCGGGGTCGATGACGCCGGCAATGGCCAGAACATCAAATACAAGTTCCTCAACGAATACCTGACCTACCTGGGCAAGCAGAATCGCAAACGCCGGGAGTTCATCATCTGCGGCGGCTGGCAGATGGCCCACAACAAGCTGGATATCCACAACTGGCGCGAGGCCACGGAACAAGCGGGATTTTCCGCACCCGAGCGCGCCTGGCTCGACGAGGTGCTGGGGCCGATGGGCTTTGTAGACGCTTACCGTGAGGTGGACCGCGAAGGCGACAAATACAGCTGGTGGGCCACCGAGGCCGACCGTGAGGCGGGCGCCGGTGCGCGCATGGACTACCAGCTGGTCACCCCCGGCATGCGGCACACGGTGCTCAGCGCCGGCATCTACACCGGCCAGGCCTTTGGGCGCCACGCGCCGGTCATCGTCGACTACGACTGGGAACTGTCGATCTAGGGAGCCTGCGAACAAGGCTCTGCAGCTTCTGCAATAGCCTGAAACGGCCATCTTCGGTGTTGCATGCCCCCGCCCGGACCCTGGGTCCGGGCTCTGTGGTTAGCCCTACTCCGCCAGTGCCTGGCGCTGCAGCTCGAACAGCTCACCAATCCCCTTCTCCGCCAGTGCCAGCATGGCGTTCATCTGCTCGCGGCTGAACGCCTCCCCCTCGGCGGTGCCCTGCACCTCGATCAGGCCGCCGGTGGCGGTCATCACCACATTCATATCGGTCTCGGCGCGGGAATCCTCCGGGTAGTCGAGGTCCAGCACCGGCTGCCCCTCATAGATACCCACCGACACGGCGGCGACCATCTGCTTGAGGGGGTCGGTCTTGATCGCCTTGCTGCGCTGCAGGCTGCGCAGGGCATCCACCAGTGCCACGCAGGCGCCGGTGATGGAGGCGGTGCGGGTACCGCCGTCGGCCTGAATCACATCGCAGTCGAGGGTGATGGTGTATTCGCCCAGCAGCCTCAGGTCGATGGCGGCGCGCAGCGAACGGCCGATCAGGCGCTGGATCTCGAGGGTACGTCCTCCCTGCTTGCCACGGGTGGCCTCGCGGTCCATGCGGCTGCCGGTGGAGCGTGGCAGCATGCCGTATTCGGCGGTGATCCAGCCCTGCCCCTTGCCCTTGAGGAAGCGGGGCACGGAGTTCTCGACCGATGCGGTACAGATCACCTTGGTATCGCCAAACTCGATCAGCACCGACCCCTCGGCGTGTTTGGTGTAATGACGGGTGATACGAACCGGGCGCATCTGGTCGGGGGTACGATTACTGGGACGCATAGCGATGAATTCCTCCACGGGTGGGTAAAAGGGGGCTAGTATAGCCTCTGCGGTGCGCTTTGGCTGTGGCCGCGCGCATTTTCCCCCTCAACGGCCATGGGGTAGAATGGGTTTTTAGCTCACTACCCGACGCCGCGTACCCTCGGGGTACGCCCACTCGATGAAAAAGGGAACTCGAATGACAAGTAGCATGACGGCATTTGCTCGCCAGGAGGCACAGTTTGAATGGGGCTCGCTGGCCTGGGAGATTCGCTCGGTCAACCACCGTTACCTGGAGCCCAGCTTTCGCCTGCCGGAGGCGCTGCGGGAGCTGGAGTTTCCCCTGCGCGAGCAGCTGCGCAAGCGGCTGACCCGCGGCAAGGTGGAGTGCAGCCTGCGCTACCAGATCGCCGCCGGTGTGGCCGGTGAGCTGGTGGTCAACAGCGATATGTGTGACCAGCTGCAGAAGGCGCTCAAGCAGGTACAGGCCAGTTTCTACGATTGCGCCCTGCCCGACCCCCTGGCCCTGTTACAGTGGCCAGGTGTGCTGCAGCAGCAGGAGTTTGATATGAAGCAGGTGCACGGCGATGCCCTGGGCGTCTTCAACCAGGCCCTGGCGCAGCTGATAGAGGGGCGCGAGCGCGAGGGCGCCGAGCTGCGCGACTTTATCGAGCAGCGCCTCAAGGGGGTTGCCGATGAGGCCGAGCAGGTGCGCACCCTGATGCCCGAGATCCTCGAGCGCCAGCGCCAGCGCATGCAGCAGCGCATCGAAGAGGCCGGTGTCGAGCTCGACCCCGGTCGCTTGGAGCAGGAGATGGTGCTGATCACCCAGCGCTCCGACGTGGAGGAGGAGCTCGACCGTCTGCAGGTGCACATCACCGAGGTATCACGGGTGCTGAAAAGCGGCGGCGCCATCGGCCGCCGCCTCGACTTCCTGATGCAGGAGCTCAACCGCGAAGCCAACACCCTGGGCTCCAAATCGATCAACGCCGGCACCACCCAGATAGCAGTTAACCTCAAGGTGCTGATCGAGCAGATGCGCGAGCAGATTCAGAATATTGAATAGCGACCTGATCTGAACTCGCTCGTCCAGAATCACCCATACAAGCCCCTATAAAAAGGGGCTTTTTGTTTTATGGTGTTCTCAAGCTGACTCTGTTGTACTTATAACGGTGGTAACCAAATCGGTAACAGAATGGTAACTAAACTGGTAACCAAGGCACGGTAACCAAATTTTTACCCAGTGGTCAGGGAGGTGGTAGATGGGAAAGCTCACCGACAAGGCCATCACAGCGATCATCAAGTCCGGGGATGCCGGGCGCTTCGCAGATGGCGATGGTCTTTACCTATGCCTTCGCGCCGCAGGCAAGGCGTACTGGGCGCTCCGCTACACAGCCAACGGAAAACGCAGGATCTTCACCATCGGCAACTACGAACGCCTATCTCTGTCTAGCGCCCGTACCGAAGCAGGACGGTTAAGAGACAAAATTGCCAAAGATAGTACTGATCCAGTAGCAGAGCGCCATCGCGAAGAGCAGATGGCTATCCGTACCACTGATGAACTATTTGAGGACTGGTACAGCCAGCACTCTAAGCGGCTTAAACATCCCAGGATCCCCCGGCGAAAGTACGAACGCGACATCCAGCCGGTTATCGGGGGGCTCACAGTCGACGCCGTCACTCCAAGAGACGTTCGCATTGTTATTCAAAAGGTCACTGCCAGCAAGCGTCCGACCCTAGCAACGATGCATTGGCGTTGATGTGGCAGGACTTCGATCTCGATAAGGGGCTATGGCCACTATCGGAACACCGCACAAAGATGGGAACGTCCATATTGATCCCCTTATCTGCCGCAGCCATCTCTTGCTAGAAGAGTTAAAGGTAAGGGCGTGCGGTAGCAGCTATTTCTTCCCGCGCCGAAGGACAAGTAAGCGTTATCCACACATGAGCCCTGACACCCTAAATGCGGCGCTAAACAAACTTGCAGAGGCCAACGTGATTCAACACTTCACAGTACACGACCTTCGGTGCAGCTTCCGCTCCCTTCTTGCACGTATCGGTACCCCTCCTCACATCGCCGAGAGCTGGCTCAATCACAAATTGAAAGGAGTGGAAGGGATTTATGACCGGTATGACTATTTACAGGAGCGCCGCAAAGCTTTAAGCGAAGTGGCGAAAGTAGTTTCTCCGTTTATAAATATCGATACCTGATATGAAACTAAATATTCTTTGTATATAAAAAGAGGACTATCTGTGAAGCAAATAAATTCCACAAACAATTACCAAAATTGTTCAACATCAGTAATTATGATGTTCTCTTAAATCTTACGCTGCCAGAACTTCTCGAGTAGTTACAAAATAGGTCATTTTTAAAACGATATCGCGATCATAAAAACGAGGAAGATATTGAACAGGTATTTAGTGGCAAAGTTATTATTAAATATCAAGACAACCTCGAGGCAGACCGTAGGCTCAATGATGAAATTGGGCCAAGGCTTGGCTCAGGCAGATCAATATTCCCAAAAAACTTTTTTGACCTGCAAGCGGCTGATGACCATTCCCCCGAGTTAGTACCGCTGTCTCGATGAGATTTTATAGATTACGCCGCCTGATTGCTGTGCCGGAGGAGTCCATATACAAAGCGGAAGCTTCGAGTGCGGCAACTTATTGGCTGGTATCGCCCCGAAGAGAGCTCCTAGGAGGGATTTTTAAACCGCTGCTTTGTCTCCGGAAGAGTTATTAATGGAAAATTTCATAGCGACTCAGATGGCCTTAAAAATGATATTAATGTGACATCCTCTGACAAGCTTTGAATTCAGTTGATGCGGACAAAAAAAGGCAATAATTTTAAATATGCGATATTAGCTATCGTATATTGCCCCAAAAATCAAACTTCATCAAAAGACCAGCCAGAAAGATCAAGGCCAAATGTATCTTCAATTTTTTTAATATCTTCAATAAATAGCGGGCTGATTTTTTCTTTGCTTTCTTTTGATAAAGAATCGACATTTACAGCGGAGCATAAAAGCAGATCTGCGATCCTCATCGACCTTGGGTACTTGTTTTTGTAATAGCAATATGCGTTGTAATTTCTACTCGACCTTCTTATAAGCCTACCTATAGAGTTCCATTTTTTCCTTTCGGCGCTAGTGTTTAATGAAACATTATTGCCAACCTTAAAAGACTCATCTACGCCAATAAATCTAAAAATTCTAGAAAGTGCTTTATCTTTGTCACGCCTCAATTCTTCTGACGTCAAGACAAGTATTTTGGATGGTGAAAAGAAATCAAGATATTGCTCAAGTTGATAGCCATATAGGCTATACCTTACGTACATATTGTCAATATTACGCAATATGGTGTTTATTTTTCTTTGCTCTAAACCTGCACCAACTTGATGTATATAGTGAGATATTAGTCTTTTGTACGGATGCCTAATAACGTATATTAGCTTTGCATTTGGTATGGTTTTGGCTAGGTTTTTTGCCACATTATTGGTGTCGGGATGCTTTGTATACTCTGTAGAAACTTCTCCGAAAACTTGGCCTTTGTTTTTTTCTTTTGGAAAGAAGGATTCGTACCAATTTAGCCCTTTGTTCCAATTTTCTTTCTCATCAAAGAACTCTAGGTTTTTTATGTTTCTAGGTAGTATTATATCTGGATGATAGTTTAAATATCTCAGTAGCGATGTAGAGCCGCACTTCATCCCGCCAATAACAACAAAGTCAGGTAGCATATTATTTTCCAACCGTGTTTTTTAAAGATCCCCATGCTGGCGCCAGCATATGCAGATCATTTAAGACTATGTATTTTCAATGGCTCAAGGTATTTTGCAAATAGTCGCCCATGTAAACGCTGCCAGTCATAGCCGTGTATTTTTGCAAGAAATATTCCTAAATCATCCGTTCCTCGAATAGGCACTCTCTTTAATTCATACCTGTCTGTTGATGAGTTGTTAACGCCATAACGGGAACAAACCGAAGCATCATATCCACAAGATTCAACAATGCTTTTAATTTCTTCGTTATAATGGCCGCCCCTATAACAAAAAAACCTCACATCGGAATTTAATTTTTTTTCTATTGTCTTTTTTGACACTAACGCCTCATTCACTACTTCAGATCTGTTGATTTTTGTTAGTACTCTGTGGGTAACAGAATGCGACTCAATAGAAAAACCTTTCAGTTTCGCGCGATTTATTTGTTCCCAGGTCATAAAGTTTTTCTTGCCAGCTCTTTCAGTAATAATAAAATTTGTTGCCGTTAGGTCATATTTCTCAAGAACGGGCATGGCTTTTTCATAAAAGGACAAGTGACCATCATCAAATGTTATAACTACCGATTTATCAGGAAGAGCTTCATCTCTATAAAGATGATTAAATAGATGGCCCAGACTGATAGATTTAAATCCTCTTTTTTTTAGGCGCTTCATTTGCTCATCAAATTTTTCTGAGGATACAAAATAAGGCGAATCAGCTGGGTCTTCCGGATCGCCTATAAAATGATACATAAGTATGGGGCAGGTCATTCCAGAATCGCCTCTTGTTATATCCGTATGAGTTTATTTCTATCGTGAGTTAGACCAACAGATGCATTTCACCCACAAGAAAACATAGAACAGCCCAGTTTTTAAGGCTAGCACACGCCCAAGTAGGAGGATGAATATTTGATGATCGCCTCACCTCAACAAGTATATAGTTTGTACAGTGATGGTATTCCCCTGACACATGCCCCAGTGGGCATTCTATGTAAGCAGCTTTTTCAGCAGCATTCTTGCCCTCCGTTTTGGTGGGTCTTGGCAGTCCTTTTTTGAACACCGTATAGGACACTTGGCCCTTCATGTTGCGGCCCTGGTGGGGCCGCTTGGTGTTGTACAGTACCAGGTATTCTTCCAGATCCTTCTGCATCTCATCGACGGTCTCATACCATTTAGTTCGCCCTTGGATGCGGAAGTGCTCATCCAGCAGTGTACGATGCAGCCGTTCGATAAAGCCGTTGCTTTGTGGTCGGCGAACCCGAGTCGTCCGATGCTCGATCTCCTCCAGCTGGAGAAATAGCTCGTACGGGTGGTGGTCTTTCCGGCCGCAGAAATCCCGTCCGTTATCACTAAGGATGGTGGAGATCCGCGCCTTGTGAGACTTAAAGAACGGTAGTCATCGCTGTTGAAGACGTGTGCGGCCGTGACCGGTAGCTTGTTAGTGTACAGCCGCCCCAAAGCATAGCGGCTATAACAGTCGATTACCGACTGCAGGTATACCTTTCCGACGCCCTTTAGGGTACCCACGAAGAAGGTGTCCACCGCTATCAGATCCCCGGTGTGGTGGACCTCAATGTAGCGCTCTCTAAACTCGGGACTGAAGCGCTCCAGCAGCCGGATTTGGTCATCGCTCAGCTCAATCTTTTGCTCCCGAGTCGTGCGCTCCAGGCGCAGAAGGCGCTCGTGGCGGGTCAACAGATTATGGCGACTCCAAACACCACGGACGCCGCCAGAGCTGACTTGAACGCCCTCAAGGGCAAGCTCTTGAGAGACGCGCACCGGCTCGTTGGTGGGAAACTTCAAACTGTGGGCAAGGATGGCTTGTTCGACTTCACCGCAGACGCGCTTGGGGTGGGGGCCGCGGGGTCCAGGCAGCTTGTCGATCAGGCCGTCAGAGCCGAAGGTTTGATAGTTACGCCGGATCTCATAGAACTGTTGACGGGAATACCCCATCACCTTGCAGGCCTTGCTAACGTTCTGAAGATCTCTTGCCAGTTCTAGGAGACTGAGCTTGCGTTGTGCTACTTTCTCGTTAGTGGTCATAGTCGTTTCCTTGTGAAGTTACAGTCGAGCGTCAGACACTCGTCCTATAACCCTCTGGGGGCACTATGACCACTCTTGTTTCAGGGGCCGACTGTCAGGTAAATACCATCAACACACAGTCGGTCGCATCGTTGCTTGGTCTTCTATTGCCTTGCTTTACTCAAGCTATCGCTCTGATAGCATTAATGACGTTTACGGCTATTCCGGTAGCCATGTTCGAATACGGCGAACCTGCGAGTGACCTGGATATTCTCGAGTTGAGCGCTTCTTCTGCGGGTGCTGTGACGCTTTGTGTGGCGCTGCAGTGGAACGGTGCCAGCTAAACTGGCGCCGATTGGGTTAAAATAGGGCCAATTAGAAGTGGCGCCTTTATTGGCAATGAACAGTGAAATGCTGACTAAAGCTAACCTATTCGAGCTCGCCATTGTTGCTAGCAGAGGGCCGACTGGTAAACAAATCGGTAACCAAACGGCGTCGTGCTTTGCGATAAAAGACCTGCAGGCCACTAGATATAGTGGATAGATCCGAACAAAAAACATTCAGATCAAGAATATCGAATAACCCTTAGCCCTGACTCTGCTCCTCCGCCCAGCGGCAGAGCTGCTGGCGGCTGATCTTGAGGCCGCGTTTCAGTTCGGGGGGGATGGGGTAGAAGGCGCGGGGGCGCTGGTGGCTGGCCAGCTGCGGTTGTAGCCAGCGGGCCAGTTCGGCGCCGCCGTCGGCGGGGAAGGGCTCCACAAAGCAGACCGCGCGGGTGCCGTATTCGGCATCACTCACCGGCACCAGGTAGCACTCATCGATGGGTTCGCCCCCATCAACGCCTCCCTCGCAGCCTCCTGCGAAACTACGAATAATCGCCTCCAGGGGCTCCGGCTGCACGTTCTCGCCGCCGCTGACAAACTGGTTGTCGAGGCGCCCGATCACGCGCAGCGCCCCCGTGGTATCGAGCTGCCCGCGGTCGCGGGTGTGAAACCAGCCCTCCTTGTTGAGGGGGCGGTGCAGCTGCCCGCGCTGGTAATACCCCAGCCAGAGGCAGTCGCCGCGCACCAGTATCTCACCCTCGACGTTTCCACTCTCCTCCTCACCAGGCTCCAGCTGGCCCTCATCCCCCGCAATCGGTGCGATCCGCAGCTCGCGCCCGGGCAGAAGGTGGGCGATGCGGGAGTCGGGGTTGGCCGGGCCGGTCATCACCTGGGAGCTCATCTCGGTAAGGCCGTAACTGATATGGCACTGGATCGGCTGGCCAGCGAGCCAGTCGAGCAGGCTGCGGGGGAAGGCGCTGCCCCCCAGTAGCAGGTGGCGCAGGGAACCCGCTGCCAGCGAACGACCCTGGCGCTGCAGGCGCACCAGCTGGGTGGCCACCACCGACAGATGGGTGACCCGCGGATGCTGCAGGAACCCCTCCAGGTCGCGGCGCTCCCCCAGCACCAGGCTGGCACCGGCCAGCAGACAGCGGAACAGGATCGCCAGTCCGCCGATATGGTAGAGCGGCAGGGTCAGCCCCCAGCCATCCCCGGCACCGAGGGGGATAAGCTGACCGCTCCCCTTGGCGCTGGCCCGGTGGTTGGCAAGGCTGTGCAGCGCCAACTTGGGATGGCCGCTGCTGCCCGAGGTGAAGGTTCCGGTCAGCGCCGTCTGTGGGTCCAGCGGCGGCCATTCGGGGGTCGCCGCCAGCGGCGCATTGGTTGCGGTTAGGCTGAGGGGGGGCAAACCGAGCTGCTGACAGCCGGGGGGAAGCTTTATGTGCTCGCCCTCTTCGCCGCTGCCGGCACCGATTAGCCAGCGCGCGTCGGCGGTGGCCAGCTGGCGCTCGATCTGCGCCACCGGCAGCGCCGGGTTAAGGGGGATGCAGACGCACCCAAGGAGGCTGGTGGCCCACAGGCAGCGTATGATCGGCAGCGGATCGGGCTCGAGCAGCAGCAGGTGGTCGCCGCGGTGCACCCCCTGCGCGGCCAGATGGCGGGCCAGCGCGTCGGCATCCTGGTAGAGGGCGGCGAAGCTCAGTACCCGTTCCCCCTCGATCAGGGCGGGGCGATCGGCGTGACGCCGGGCCGCCTGCCACAGGGGATGGGTCAATTCGGCCATTGGGTGGCTCAGCTCTGCCATAGGCACTCCAGCTGCGCCCAGTCGAGGCAGGCATGATCCCCGGCCGCGGGCCGTAGCAGGTGGTGGCTGAAGGGGCCGAGGGTGTCGAGCCCCGGCCCCTGGTCGGGGGTCAGGCGCCGGGCCAGGGCCTGCAATTGCCCGATCCCCAGACTGGACTCGTAGCTGCTGGAGAGCAGGGTCGTGATGCCGCGACGCCGGCATTGGCGAATCAGGCGTTCAATCTGCCCGAGGGGGCCGGTGAGGCTGGGCTTGATCACCGCCACCTTGAAACACGGGTGGACCGGTAGTGGGCCGCGCCCATTGTGCAGGGACTCGCGCAGGGATTCGTCGAGGGCCAGATCGACCCCGCAGGTATCGGCCAGCTGGAGGCTTTGCCACAGTCGCGGACAGGGCTCTTCCAGGTAGTCGATACGCTCCCGCCCCAGCCAGTCGACCCAGCGCCGGGCATCGATCGGGCTCCAGCGCCGGTTGGCGTCGATGCGAAAACGCAGCCCCGGGCTGATGGACAGCAGCTCACCGACCATCGTCTGCTCCGCCTCAACCGGCCGGCGTCCCAGTTTGAGCTTGACCAGGCTCGGGCGGGGCTCGGGCCAGTGGTGCCAGCGCTCGACAATCTGCTCGGGGTCGCCGCTCAGCAGCGGATAGCCACTGGAGAGCGGATCGACAAGACGCAGGGGGACGCCCTGGCGGAGTTCGTCGAGGGCGCAGGAGAGGCCGAAGGCGGCGGAGGGGGGGCGGCAATGGACACCGAAGCCGGCCACCCAACGGGGCAGCTGCTGGAGCAGCTCGCGCTGCGCCTGCCACAGGGATTCGCGGCTGAAGCCCGGCAGCGGCGCTACCTCCCCCATTCCGCAGCGTTCACCCTGCTCAAGCCGGACCACCAGCCCCTCGCGGTGGCTGAGGCGGCGGCCGCCGCTGGACAGCGGCGGACTCAGGGGGATGCGGTAACGGTAGAGGGCGGCGCGGCGCAGCATGGCAGCCCTAGGGGGCGCGCTTGAACTTGTTGAAGTCGGGGCGGCGCTTCTCCATAAAAGCGTTACGACCCTCCTGCGCCTCCTCGGACATATAGAACAGCAGGGTGCTGTTACCCGCCAGCTCCTGCAGCCCGGCCTGTCCGTCGCAGTCGGCGTTGAGGGCCGCCTTCAGGCAGCGCAGCGCGGTGGGGGAGTTCTGCAGCATCTCGCGGCACCAGCGCACCGTCTCGCGCTCCAGCTCAGCCAAAGGTACCACGCAGTTGACCAGCCCCATTTCGAGTGCCTGGTCGGCATCGTACTGACGGCACAGGAACCAGATCTCGCGGGCCTTCTTCTGGCCCACGATGCGTGCCATATAGCTGGCGCCGTAGCCGCCGTCGAAGGAGCCCACCGCCGGACCGGTCTGGCCGAAGCGGGCGTTATCGGCGGCGATGGTCAGGTCGCACACCAGGTGGAGGACGTGACCGCCACCGATGGCGTAGCCGGCCACCATGGCCACCACCGGTTTGGGGCAGGTGCGAATCTGGCGTTGGAAATCGAGCACGTTGAGGTGCTCGGTACCGGCATCGTCCTGGTAACCGGTGCGGCCGCGGATCGACTGGTCACCGCCGGAGCAGAACGCCTGGCCACCGGCGCCGGTGAGGATCACACAGCCGATGCCGGCATCGTAGCGGGCATCAGCCAGCGCGCGCTCCATCTCCTGCACGGTGAGGGGGCGGAAGGCGTTGTGCACCTGCGGGCGGTTGATGGTGATGCGGGCGATTCCCTCCCCCTTGTGGTAGAGGATATCCTCGTAGCCGGCGCTGTGGTCATGCCAGTCGATCGGGGCCATCAATTCCGTTTCGCTCATTCCGTATTTCATAGGGTCCTCATTGGAAGTGGGTTAGGGTGTCGGGGGTGGTGAGCCGGCGCAGCTGGGCGGCGGTCTCCTCCCCATCACAGGAGATCTCGATCAGGGTCGGGGTGGTGCGCGCCAGGGCGGCCCGGTACTCCTGCTCGAAGGGAGTAAGGCGGTCGACCCGCCGGTAGGCCACCGCAAACTGGGCGCAGGCCTGCTCAAACTGCATCCGGTGGGGACAGCGGAAGTGGCGCTCGCGCAGCGCGCTGTCCTCGATCGGCAGGGTATTAAAGATAGCGCCGCCATCGTTGTTGAGCACCACCACCACCAGCGCCAGCTCGCCGCGCAACAGCGCCAGGGAGTTGAGGTCGTAAAGCAGAGAGGTATCGCCGATCAGCAATGTGGTGCCACCGGGGTGGGCGCAGGCGGCACCGGCCGCGGTGGCAAGCAGTCCATCGATACCGCTGGCACCACGATTGGCCAGCACCTTAAGGTCGGCAGGCAGCGGCCCCGAGAGCTGGTCGAGCAGGCGGATGCTGAGGCTGTTACCGGCGAACAGCTGGTGGGCGTCGGGCAGCAGCCGGCAAAGTCGGTGGGCCAGTGACGGTTCGCTGAGCGGAGCATCCGGGAGGGTGCTGTGGAAGTGCTGTGCAAGGCCCTCGGCGATGCGGGTATCGAGGTCCGCCAGGGTCGCCCGCAGGCCGTTGGCGGGTGCATTGGGCGGGGGCAGCGCCTGGCACCAGGGCAGCGCGGTGCTGGCAAAGAAACGGTGTTGGTTGCGCCCGGGAGCGCGGGGGCTGTCGCCCGGGTGGACCAGCCAGAACTGCTCCCAGGGGTGGCTGTCGAGCCACTGCTGCAGCCGCTTGGAAACCAGGCGATCACCGAACATCAGCAGCTGGCGCAGCGGCGCCAGGGTCGACTGGGCTTGGTGTTGGCACAACAACAGGTCGCTGTGCTTCAAACTGTCGGGCTCGCTGCGCAGCTGGGATTGGATATCACCGAGCAGGGGCCAGCCCAGCGCGCGAGCCAGGTGGGCGACGGCCTGTGCCTGCTGGTTATCGTCAAGACGGCCCGCCACGACCACGCCGGGGGCGGTACAGAAGCTCTCCCACTCGGCGCGGGTGGGTAGCGGTGTTGTTGACTGCCCGACCGGGGCGGGCCAGGGCGTCGGCTCGCTGAGCCAGCCCCCCAGCGGCGTCAGCGCCGCGGAAAAGTCGAGCGCGGCGCCGCTTGGGTAGAGGGGTTCATCGAACATGCAGTTGATCTGGACCACCCCGCCGAACGCGTGCTGCGCCGCCAGTGCTGGTGCCAGCTGATGCAGCAGAGAGGCGGGGGAGAATCCGGCATCGGGGGGCGGCAGGTAGATGCTGTGGGTCGGGTAGCCGGCAAAGATGTCGATCTGGTTGATCGCCTGGTTGGCGCCACAGTCATGCAGCCGCGGGGGGCGGTCGGCGGTCAGCAGGATCAGGGGCACGGCGCTCTGGGCCGCCTCGATCACCGCCGGATAGAGGTTGGCCACGGCGCTGCCGGAGGTGGTGAGGAGTGCCACCGGCCGCTGCTGAGCCTTGCTGAGGCCGAGGGCAAGAAAACCCAGCCCCCGCTCGTCAAAATGGTGGTGCAGGCGCAGGTGGGGGTGGGCGTCGGCGGCAAACACCAGCGGTGCCGAGCGTGATCCCGGCGCCAGGCAAAGGTCGGTGACGCCGTGGCGGACCAGCTCCTCGAGAATCAGTGCCGCCTGCAGCTCGTTAGGAGAGCGATGTACGACGGGAAACATGTTCCTCCCCCGGCACAAACAGCGACAGCGGCAGGGCGATCTTCTGGTCCAGCTCCTGCCACTCGGCCAGGGGGTCCGACAGGGCGACGATGCCGGCCCCGGCGAACAACTGCAGTTCGTTACCCTGCAGGCGGGCACTGCGGATGGTCACCGCCAGCTCAGCCGCCGCGGGCGCCAGGTAACCACAGTAGCCGGCGTACCATCCGCGCACCAGGGACTCGTTGTGGCAGAGGAAGCGGCTGGCCGCCTCCCCCGGCAGCCCCCCTACGGCCGCGGTCGGGTGCAGGGTGTGGGCGATCAGGGTATCGGCGGGCATGGGGTTGGCGTAGCCCTGCAGCAGTTGGTGCAGGTGCTGGATGCCGCGCTGCTGCAGCACCGAGGTCTCGCAGCGCTGGCTGCAGCTGAGGCCGATGGACGCCAGCTTGTGCTGAATATCCTCGATCACCAGCTGGTGTTCATGGCGGTTTTTACTGTCGGCCAGCAGCTCCAGGGAGGCGTCGCGGGCTTCGGCGCTCTGGCTCGGCCGCGGAGCGGTGCCCGCCAGCGCTTCGGTCAGCAGCTGATCCCCGCTGCGCTGCATCAGGCGTTCGGGGGAGAGGCTGATAAAGCCGTCCCCGGGGGCGGGCTCGAACACAAAACGGTAGCAGTTGAGAGCCTGCTGGCTCCAGCTCCGGTAAAGCGACCAGAGGGAGGGGGCCGCTTCAAAGCGGAGGCTGCTTTGGCGTGCCAGTACCACCTTCTGCAGCTCGCCATCGGCGATTGCACGCTGAACCGCACCCACCTGTTGGCACCATTGGGGCTGCTGAGGCTGGTGACGGACAGGGGCGACCACGGGGGGTAGGCCAGCGTCGGGCTCCGGGCTGATTCGGTGCAGGGTGGCCAGGCTTCGCTGCAGCTGCTCGACAGAGGTTTCGGGGCCAAGGCTGATGCGCAGGGTCCAGCCGGCGGGGCTGTGCTCGAGCTCGATCTCCGGGATGTAGCTGAGGTGGGCGGGGTAGCCGTTCCAGCTCTGGTTGGCGTCGAAGCCTGCCACACACCAGATCCGGCGGGCATGGGTGGGGTGTTCCTGGGGGGCCTTGAAACGGCTGGCGAGACCCAGGGCGGCAACGGTGAGCTGGCCATCGCGAGATTGCCAGAGCATACGGGGAAAGCGGTCGCTGGCCTGCAGCCAGGGAACCAGCGCCTCAGTGGCAAGCCCTCCCAGGGGTTCCTCCAGTTGCAGAAGTGGCATTCCCTGCCGGCTCTCCTGCAACAGCCTCTGCTGCAGTCGGGCACTGGCCCGGAGCAGCTCGTCGCTAAAGTGTTGGTGGTCAAATTGGTTGTTAATGGTGCGCGTCCTTGTGGCAACGGGCCGAGCGGTCGCTCGATGCCGCTATTGTAGCGGCATCCCTTAGGTTGAATCCAACCCCCATAAGGGGTGATTTAGAGGAGATTTTGTGCGCTGGGTCGGGCTCCTGACGTTGACCTGTACCTTCATAGAGTCGCGCAGGCGTTGTCAGTTCCCCGATCAGGGGCGGTTCGTGGTAAATTAGGCGGTCACACCCGAGGTGGCCCGTTTATCGCTGCCGCACGGGGCGATTGATCACAGCTATGGACAACGTATGAGCCGGGGAACCCTCTTTATTGTTGCGGCACCATCAGGTGCGGGTAAAACCAGTTTGGTGAAAGCGCTGGTGGACAGTTGTCCGCAGATTCTGGTGTCGGTCTCCCACACCACCCGTGCGGCCAGGCCGGGAGAGCGTGAGGGGGTCGACTACCATTTTGTGACGGCGGACCAGTTTCAGTCGATGGCTGACCGGGGTGCCTTCCTCGAGCACGCCGAGGTGTTCGGCAATCGCTACGGTACCTCCCAGCAGTGGGTTGAGGAGCGGTTGCAGGCGGGGGAAGATGTGATCCTCGAGATCGACTGGCAGGGGGGTGCCCAGGTGCGCCGTTTGATGCCGGATGCAGTCTCCGTTTTTATCCTTCCCCCCTCGCGGGAAACCCTTGAGCAGCGATTGCAGGGGCGGGGCCAGGATGATGCCAGCGTGATCGCCGGACGCATGGCGGAAGCGGTCAGTGAGATGACTCACTATGTGGAGTTTGACTACCTGGTGGTCAACGACTGTTTCGAGACCGCACTGGGTGACTTGCGATCAATTATCATCGCCCGGCGACTGCGCCTGCAGGTGCAGCGCGAAAAACATCAGCAATTACTAACCCAGCTCTTGTCTTGATCCGGGGCTGCTCGTAAAATGTGCAGCCTTTTTTTGCTGGCCCCCGGGCTGGCTGATATGATGATGCCTAACCCTATTTTGTCGGAGTAATACCATGGCTCGTGTAACTGTTGAAGACTGCCTGGACCACGTGGATAACCGTTTTGAACTCGTTATGGTTGCCACCAAGCGGGCACGCCAGCTGGCGACCGGTGGTAAAGAGGCGATGCTGCCGTGGGAAAAAGACAAGCCCACCGTAATGGCGCTGCGTGAAATTTCTGAAGGGCTGGTCACCGACAAGGTGCTGAACGAGAAGCCCGAGCCCGAAGAACTGATCAGTTTCGGGATGGACGTAGAAGCCGATAACCTGGGCTAACTGGCGTCGTCGCAATGACACTGAATCGCCGCCCCGCTCCCCTTACCGCAGGACGTTACGGCTGACTGCAGGAGGCGGCGATTGCCCACCATTGATGATCTGGCCCAGAGCCTCTCTACCTATCTCAACCCGGATCAGATCAATCTCGTCCGTCGAGCCTACTATTTTGCTGAGCAGGCCCACGATGGTCAGCGCCGCCGTAGCGGCGAGCCCTATGTAACCCACCCCCTGGCCGTTGCCCGCATCCTGGCCGGCATGCACATGGACCACCAGAGCCTGATGGCGGCCATGCTCCACGATGTCATCGAAGATACCCGTATTCCCAAGCAGGCGGTGGCCGCCCAGTTTGGCGAGGTGGTGGCCGAGCTGGTGGACGGAGTGAGCAAGCTGACCCAGATGCGGTTCGAGACCCGCGCCGAGCAGGAGGCGGAGAACTTCCAGAAGATGGCCATGGCCATGGCCAAGGATATCCGCGTTATCCTGGTCAAGCTGGCGGACCGCTTGCACAACATGCGTACTCTGGGGGTGATGCCCCCCGAGAAGAAGCGGCGCAAGGCTCGCGAGACCATGGAGATCTATGTGCCGATCGCCAACCGCCTGGGGATGAACTCGGTGCGGGTGGAGATGGAGGAGCTCTGCTTCAAGGCGATCCACCCGATGCGCTCGAGCCTGATCCAGCGGGCGGTCAAGCAGGCCCGTGGCAACCGCAAGGAGCTGGTGTCGGTGATTCGCGATGCGATTAATACCCGCCTGCGCGAGCATGGGTTGGAGGGGTCGGTGACCGGCCGCGAAAAGCACCTCTACAGCATCTATCGCAAGATGCGCAACCAGCACAAATCCTTTGCCGAGATCATGGATGTGTACGCCTTCCGCATCATCGTTCCCACGGTCGATGATTGCTACCGGGCGCTGGGGGCAGTGCATAACCTCTACAAACCCTTCCCGGGCCGCTTCAAGGATTACATCGCCATCCCCAAGGCCAACGGCTACCAGTCGCTGCACACCACCCTGTTCGGTATGCACGGGGTGCCGATCGAGATCCAGATCCGTACCCAGGAGATGGAGGAGATGGCCAATAACGG
The DNA here is from genome assembly GCF_003864255.1 of Aestuariirhabdus litorea. NCBI lineage: Bacteria > Pseudomonadati > Pseudomonadota > Gammaproteobacteria > Oceanospirillales > Aestuariirhabdaceae > Aestuariirhabdus > Aestuariirhabdus litorea. Next base: position 353,472 of record NZ_QWEZ01000002.1, on the reverse strand, counting down.
CATTGCCGCCCACTGGCTCTACAAGTCCGAGGAGGAGGCGCTGGTGGGTAGCCACGCCCGTACCCGGCAGTGGCTGAAAGGGGTGTTGGAGCTGCACCAGAACGCCGGTGATCCGCTGGAGTTTATCGAAAACGTCAAGATCGACCTGTTCCCCGACGAAGTCTATATCTTCACCCCCAAGGGCAACATCATGGAGATGCCCAAGGGGGCCACGCCGGTGGATTTCGCCTACGCCGTGCACACCGATGTGGGCAACAGCTGCGTGGCCTGCCGTATCGACCGGCGCCTGGCTTCCCTCAGCCAGCCATTGCAGAGCGGGCAGACGGTGGAGGTGATTACCGCCCCCGGTGCCAAGCCCAACGTCGCCTGGCTGAGCTTCGTTACCACCGGTAAGGCGCGCTCCAACATCCGCCACTACCTCAAGCACCAGCGCCACTCCGACTCGGTGGCCCTGGGGCGGCGCCTGCTCAACCGGGTGCTGGGCAGCCTCAACGCTTCCCTGGAGCAGGTGCCCGAGGAACGCATCTACCTGCTGCTCAAGGAGGCGGAGCTGGCGAGCTTTGATGCCTTGCTGGAGGAGATCGGTCTCGGTAACCGCATGGCCTACATGGTGGCCAAGCGACTACTCGAACAGGCGCCCGGTGAGCATAAGGAGCAGCTCGACAACAGCAATGCCCAGCAGCCACTGACCATCCGTGGCACCGAGGGGATGGTGATCTCCTTCGCCCGCTGCTGTTACCCCATTCCCGGTGACCCCATCGTGGGCCACGTCAGCTCAGGGCGGGGTATGGTGATTCACTCCGAAGCCTGCCGCAACGTGGCGGAGATTCGCCACAACCCGGAGCGCTGCCTCGAGGTGGAGTGGGACAAACAGGTGAGCGGCGAATTTACCGTCGAGCTGAAGGTGGAGCTGGAGCACCAGCGCGGCATGGTGGCAACCCTGGCGACAGCGGTCACCTCCACCGATGCCAGTATCGAAAAGATTAGCCTCGAGGAGCGGGATGCCCGCTTCTCAGTGGTCGAGCTGCTGATCAACGTCAGCGATCGACTGCACCTGGCGCGAACCATCAAGCGCCTGCGCGCCGTCAAGGGCGTCAATTCCATTACCCGTACCCGCGGTTAATTCGGGACCATTCGAACAATCGGAGACCCTATGAGCAACAAGCAGATCATCACCACCGACCGTGCACCCGCCGCCATCGGCACCTACTCGCAGGCGGTCAAGGTAGGCACCACTGTCTACCTGTCAGGGCAGATTCCCCTGATTCCGGAGACCATGGAGCTGGTGGAGGGCGACTTTGAAGCCAATGCCGAGCGCGTGTTCGAGAACCTCAAGGCGGTGGCTGAGGCGGCGGGTGGCAGCCTCAAGGATCTGGTCAAGCTCAATATCTACCTCACCGACCTTGGCAACTTCGCCAAGCTCAACGAGGTGATGGCCCGCTATTTCGAGGAGCCCTATCCCGCCCGCGCCGCCATCGGTGTTGCCGAGCTACCCAAAGGGGTGCCGGTGGAGATGGACGGAGTGCTGGAGCTGGCCTAAGGGCTAGCTTTCAGGGCGCGCTGCCAGCAGCGCGCCATAGCCGGCGCGAAAGTCGGGAAAGATAAAAGGGTAACCCGTCTCCAGCAGGCGCCGATTGCTGCAGCGTTTGCTGGGTATATTGCAGGGCTGGGGCTCAGGTGACGACAGCTCGATCCCCAGTTGCCCCGCCAACCAGTCCAGAACCTCATCCATGGCGCAGGGTTCTGAGTCGCTGGCCACATACAGCGGGGCTACCTCCGACCCTTGCCAGTCGAGGGCAATAAGATGCGCTAGCACGCCCGCGCAATCGTCGCGGTGGATGCGGTTGGTGATGGGGGCGGGCTGGTACTCGCAACCCCTCCCCGCCTTTACTCGCTGGATCAGACGCTCCCGCCCCGGCCCGTAGATGCCGGAAAAGCGCACGCTGGTGGAGGCCATCGGCGCCGCTGCCAGCCGCGCCTCCGCCTCCAGCATCCGCTGCCCATTAAAGGCCCGCGGCTGGGTGGCGGAGGTTTCATCCACCCACTCCCCTGCCCCCTGGTGGTAGACCGCTGTACTGGAGGTGAACAGTAATCGGCGTGGCGGAGTCGGCTGGCTCGATGCGGCCCTCACCATCGCGGCCACCCCATCCACATAGGTGTGCTTGTAGCCCTGATCGCTGCGCTCGCTGGCGGCGGCGGTGAACACCAGGTAGTCCAGGGAATCGGGCAGCGAGTGCCAGCAGGCGGGATCATTGAAATCACCCTCCAACGGGACAATGCCAGGGGCCAGGCGGGAACAGTCGCGTCGCATACCCCAGACCGAGGCACCCTGTTGCAACAGCTTCAGCCCCAGTGCATTGCCGACATCACCGCAGCCGATGATTAGGACACGGGGTGAGGTGGGTCGGTTCATGGTTTTGCTCCTGAAGGGGTGTTATCGCTGCGCTGGTGGATTAAGATAAGGCTAAGAGTTTTTGTTATCTAATAAGTTTTCTTAATCATGACACTGACCGAACTTCGCTACATAGTCACCCTTGCCCGTGAACAGCACTTTGGCCGCGCGGCCGAACGCTGTTTCGTCAGCCAGCCTACCCTCAGTGTGGGGGTGAAGAAGCTGGAGGCAGAGCTGGGGATCTCCATCTTTGAGCGCACCAAAAGCTCGGTGCAGGTCACCCCCCTGGGGGAACAGGTAGTCAAGCAGGCGCAGAAGGTACTCGAGGAGGCCGCGGCGGTGCGCGAGATCGCCAGCGCTGGCAAGGATCAGCTCAGCACTACCCTGCGGGTGGGGGCGATCTACACCATCGGCCCCTACCTTTTCCCCCACCTGATTCCCCAGATCCGGCGCCTGGCACCGGCCATGCCGCTCTACATCGAAGAGAACTTTACCGCCGTTCTGCGGCAGAAGCTGCGCAATGGTGAGCTGGACGCAATCATTATCGCCCTGCCCTTTACCGAACCCGATGTGCTCACCAAAGCCCTTTACGATGAGCCCTTTACCGTACTGATGCCCTGCCAGCACCCGCTGAGTCAACAGGAGAGTATCCGCCGATCGCAGTTGTGCGAAAACGAGCTGCTGTTGCTGGGGGAGGGGCACTGTTTTCGTGACCAGGTCCTTGAGGCTTGTCCGGGGCTCAGCTCGATGACGGCTCGCGATAACAAGCTGCGTACCGATGTGGAGGGGGGATCACTGGAAACCCTGCGTCACATGGTGGCCTCCGGGATGGGGATGACGGTGTTGCCCATGTCGGCGGCCGGTGACCGCTCCTACACCCCCGGCATGCTGGAGACGCGGCCCTTTGAGGCCCCGGTACCCTTCCGCACCGTGGCGATCGCCTGGCGTGCCAGTTTCCCCCGGCCCAAGGCGATCGACCTGCTGGCTGACGCCATACGCCATTGCAGCATTATGGAAAAGCCAGCGGCGTGAGTGCCCGTGAGGGGGTGAGCCAACGCCCGGTTAGCGAACTCAAGGGGGTGGGCCCCCAGGTGGCGGAGAAGCTGGCACGCTTGCAGATCTTCAGTCTGCAGGATCTGCTGTTTCACCTGCCCTTGCGTTACCAGGATCGCACCCGGGTCACAGCGATCGGTGGCTTGCAGTTGGGACAGGATGCAGTGATCGAGGGTGAGGTAAAGGCCGCCGATATTGTGATGGGGCGTCGCCGTAGCCTGGTGTGTCGGTTGCAGGATGGCAGCGGCACGGTCACTCTGCGTTTTTTCCACTTCAGCGCGGCTCAGAAACAGGGGCTGGCAGTAGGTACCCGCCTACGCTGTTACGGTGAGGTGCGACGGGGCAGCTCGGGACTGGAGCTATTTCATCCCGAGTACAGCCGTTTGCAGGAGGGGATGGAGGCGCCGGTTGAGGCCTACCTGACGCCCATCTATCCCGTCACTGAGGGGCTGCACCAGAACCGCTTGCGGGGGCTGGTCGAGCAGGCCTTGCGGTTGCTTGAGCAGGAGGGAGGGCTGCAGGAGTGGCTCCCCCCCGAGTTGCTGGCGGAGCATGGGCTGATGGCCCTGCAGGATGCGGTGTTGCTGCTGCACCGACCGCCCCCCGAGGTCTCTCAACAGCAGCTGCTGGAGGGGCAGCATCCCGCCCAGCGGCGTCTGATCTTTGAGGAGCTGTTGGCCCACCAGCTGAGCCTGTTGCAGCTCCGGCAACGTATCCAGGCGTTGCAGGCTCACCCCCTGCAGGGGGGCGAGACTCTGCGCGAAGCGTTACTGGCCCGCCTGCCCTTCTCCCCAACCGCGGCCCAGCGACGAGTCCTTGAGGAGATTGATGCGGACCTCGAGCAGCCGCGCCCCATGCTGCGGCTGGTGCAGGGGGATGTGGGCTCCGGAAAGACCCTGGTGGCCGCCCTGGCCGCCTTGCGGTCACTGGCCTGCGGGGGGCAGGTGGCCATGATGGCGCCTACGGAGATTCTGGCGGAGCAGCACTACCGCACCCTGAGTGACTGGCTGCAGCCGCTGGGTATTCAGGTGGCTTGGCTGGCGGGCAAACAGGGGGTGCGTGAACGGCGCGAGCAGCTGGCGCTTGCGGAGCAGGGCCAGGCGGGGCTGGTGGTAGGCACCCATGCACTGTTCCAGGAGGAGGTTCGGTTTCAGCGCTTGGCGCTGGTGATCATCGATGAACAGCACCGCTTTGGCGTGCACCAGCGGCTGGCGCTGAAAGCCAAGGGAGAGCAGGACGGTTATCAGCCGCACCAGCTGATCATGACCGCTACCCCCATTCCCCGGACCCTGGCGATGAGTGCATACGCTGACCTTGATTGCTCGGTGATCGATGAGTTACCCCCGGGGCGCACGCCGGTGGAAACGGTGGCGATCCCGGAGGAACGTCGCCCGGAGGTGATCGACCGGGTACGCAAGGGCTGCCGCGAGGGGCGCCAGGCCTACTGGGTCTGCACTTTGGTGGAGGAGTCGGAGGTGTTGCAGTGCCAGGCGGCCCAGGCGACAGCTGAGACCCTCAGCGCCCTGTTGCCGGAGTTCCGGGTCGGGCTGGTGCATGGGCGTATGAAAGCGGCGGAAAAGGCCGCGGTGATGGACGCCTTCAAGGCGGGCGGCGTACAGTTGCTGGTGGCCACCACGGTTATTGAGGTGGGGGTGGATGTGCCCAATGCCAGCCTGATGATCATCGAGAACCCGGAGCGGCTTGGACTGGCCCAGCTGCACCAGTTGCGTGGCCGGGTTGGCCGGGGCGCGACCCGCAGCTACTGCGTATTGCTTTACCGCGCACCGCTCTCACAGATGGGGCGCGAGCGGTTGGGTATCATGCGTGAGTCCAGCGACGGTTTTGTCATTGCGGAGAAAGACCTGCAACTGCGGGGACCGGGTGAACTGCTGGGGGCTCGGCAGACCGGGTTGGTGCAATATCGCATTGCCGATCTGCAACGGGATGCGGCCCTGCTGGAGCCGGTACAGGCGGCGGCGCGCTGGCTGCAGGCGCGCGGCCTGGATAACAATGCCGGGTCGTTGATCCAGCGCTGGTTGGGGGCGCGAGAACAGTATGGACAGGCCTAAAGGGCCGACAACAAATAGAGTGACATGCAGCAATGGGATGTTAAAAAAACGCCACCGCCCAAGGTAGGGTTGAGGCCATTGGCTATAGTTAGCAACATTGATTAACGGACAACAGGATACAATCGAGTGATACCCAGCAAGGTAAAACAGTTACTGGATAACCAGGCCATCGCCTACAATGTTACCAGTGTGCCGCGCCTGGTGGCCGGCCAGGGGCGCTGCGGGGCCAGCCATGTCGTGGTGGTGATGCTCGAGGACGAAATTGGTCGCCTGCAGGTGCTCTTCCCTGCGGACCACCTGATCGATCTTGGCAAGCTGGAAAAATTGCTGGGTCGTTCCCTGAGGGCGACCCCTTGCTCCGAGTTAAGGTCCATTTGCCAGGAACATGGTCTGGATGCATTGACGGGCCTACCCCAGCTGACCGGCATACCCACCATCGTCGACAGTGCGCTCTACGAGCAGGCCGAGCTGATGATGGAATCGGGCGCTGAAAGCAATCTGCTACAGCTGACCCAGGACGAGTTTCGCCGTATCCTGCGTGAAGCGACCCCGCTAGATGCGACTATTTCAGTACAACCACAGGAACCGGTTATGAGTTACCTTGACCAGGACGTTGCAGAGATCTCCGCAGCCGTCAAAAACTTCACTACCTTGCGGATCAAGCAACGCCTGGAGGAGACCGTCGAGATACCGCCTCTGCCGCGGACCGCACAGCGCATTATCAAACTGCGGGTTAATCCCGATGCCGAGATCGAGGATCTGACCGAAGTCGTGGAGGAGGATCCTAGCCTGGCAGCGCAAGTCGTCAGCTGGGCGGCGTCCCCCTACTACGCCGCTCCCGGCAAGATCAAGTCGATTGAGGATGCGATTATCCGTGTGCTGGGCTTTGACCTGGTGGTCAACCTAGCGATCGGCCTGGCGCTCGGCAAGTCGCTGGCGCTACCGAAGGATATGCCCGAGGGGCACACCCCCTACTGGGTCCAGTCGGCCTACTGCGCCACTGCCATTGACGCATTGAGTTCTCTGATTCCCCGGGCAAGCCGCCCGGAAAAGGGGCTCTGCTATCTGTCAGGACTGTTGCATAACTTCGGCTATCTGGTGTTGTCTCATGTCTTTCCGCCACACTTTTCGGTGATCTGCCGTCACCTTGAGGCCAACCCCCACGCCAGCCATGTGGAGGTTGAGCGTCACCACCTGGGCATTTGCCGGGAGCAGATGGCGGGCTGGTTGATGGAGCTGTGGGGGATGCCGGAAGAGGTGGTGGTGGCGTTGCGCTTTCAGAATGAGCCCCGATACTCAGGCAAGTATGCCAACTACGCTCGCCTGCTGTACGTGACACTGCGCTTGCTGCGAGAGCAGGAGCTGGGTGACGGGCCAGCCGAGGAGGTGCCCGCAGAGATGTTTGAGGAGCTTAACCTGGATCCTGAACAGGCACGCGCGACGGTCGCCGAGCTGGCACAGCGCCGCGGGGAGATCGAGCAGATGGCCCATGTGTTTGGCCATTAAGGCGGGCTTGCGCGACGGGGGAGCCTGAAGACCCTGGTCGCGTTGAAAACTTGCCACGGCACAGACCTTTGGGGGATCATCGGAGTTCACAGGGCTGCCATACAGAGTGCAATGGAACAGGAAAGACGGGTCTACCAGCTGCTGAACCTGGCGCAGCACCAGCTTAAGCTGTACATCGACAAAACCATGCTGAAGACTGCAGGGGTTACCGGTGCCCAGGTGGCGGCGTTGCTGTTTTTGGAAAAAAACGACGGTTGCCAGCAGAAGGAGTTGGCCGCCGGTCTGCAGCTGGATACCTCGGCCATCACCGGTATGGTAGAGCGGTTGTGCCGAAAGTCGATGATCGAGAAACGTCGGAGCCTTGAGGACCGTCGTGCTTTCTCCCTTCACCTCAGTGACAGCGGACGTAAGGCGCTGGAGCAGGTGAAGCCCGTGATACGCACCAACAACCAGCTGTTTGAAGAGCGCTTTGGTGCCGAGGCAGTGGACCAGTTCTGCGAGATACTCCACTACCTGACGACCATCAAAACCTCCTGAGCCCTAACGGGCAGGTAGCCTAGGGGGTGTCTGCAAAGGTGGCCCGCTGGGTTTTAAAGAACGCCTTGATGGCGGCAATGCACTGCTCCACAAACCACTGGGTCGGTTCTGCTTCGTACAGCTGCACGTATTGCTCAAGCTGGCGGGTGGGAACCTGCCGGTAAGCGTAAAGGAAAAAACTCTCGACCTGCTGTCGGGTTCGCGCCTCAAGTTGCTCGTGCAGCTGTTGATCCCGGGCGCCCTCCTCTTCCCGGCTGCCGGCTGGCCGCTGGGTGAGTAGATCGGCGGCCTGCTGGATCGAACGCATCAGCTCGGTGCGCAGCAGTACACTGATGTCAGAGGTGCGTGAGGCTTTGTCGAGTCGTTGGACAAGCTCTACGCGGACGCCGCGGGGGGGATTGAGTTTGACCTTCTCCCGGTACTCATTGAGCCGCTGGCGACCATCGGCACTGCCCGCCTGCTTCTCCTTTTCGTTCATGGCGTTCGCCAGGGGCGAACTCAGGGCCGAGTTCATCTGCTGCAGATAGTCGGGGCGATCCCCCTGCATCAGTGCGTTAACCAGTTGCGTCCGAAGCGGGTCGAGCTGCAGTTGCTGCTGCAGGCGGTCACTGGCTTTTTTAAGCAGGGCCTTCTCTTCATCGGTACGGGTTTGCTGGGCCTGCAGAAGACGGCCCAGCATAACCGGTGCCTGTTGCAAGAACAGCTCCATACCGGAGAGTTGTACGCTTTGTTCGGCGAGCTCGCGGGGTGTGTTGGTAGCCAGGCTGTTAAGCGAAAGCAGTAAACCTGAGACCAGCAGAATGGTTTTGAGCACAGTGAGACCTCATCGTTTTTTCAGCGCAGTCTCTACTAATGTAGCCAGTAAGCAGGCGTTGTCACAAACGAGCGTCTATCGCCTGTTGTCGAGATGTCGGGCTTTTGCCCTGGATTGCATAGCGTGCAACCCAGGGCCAGGGAAGGTCAGCCGTTGATGCTGTCGCGGAGGGATTTGCCGGGCTTGAAGGCAACGGTGTTGCTGGCCTTGATCTGGATCGCTTCGCCGGTTTGCGGGTTTTTACCCATGCGGGCACCGCGGTGGCGCTGGGTAAAGGTGCCAAAGCCCACCAGGCTGACGCTCTCGCTGCGGCTCAGGGCGTCGCTGATCTGGTCAAGAATGGCGGTAAGAGCTTCACCGGCCTGCTCTTTGGTCAGGTCCGCTTGCTCGGCAATGGCTGCTACTAATTCTGGTTTACGCATGAGTCCCCCAAGGTGTCATCGGTAGTGCTGTTTGTTATTGTTTGGTCATATATCTAAGCAGTCGTATCAGCAAAAGTGAAGTCTTTTTTAGGGAAGGGGGCCGGCTACTGGGGGTTTGGGGCGGTTGTGTTACAATTCGCCGCCTAGCGCGCCCGACCCCGGCCTGGGGAACGGCTATACCATTGGCCTCTCTTAACCCGGTAGTCCCTTGCCCCTTACCACTCTTTATGCCAATCAGTGGCGTCCACAAAGCCAGATGCTCAAATCCGATCTGCCTGAGCCTTGGCGCGAGTGGTTGTTGGACAGGGGGTCGTTGACCCAGCGTTTGATGCGTCGCTATCCCGGCAAATTTTCCGTGCAACTGATTCGCCAGCAATGGGCGCGGCCGACACCCTCGGAGCGTCGTTGCCTGGGAATCGGGCAGAGGGAGTTTGCCAACATCAGGGAGGTGCTGTTGCTGGGGGATGGCGTGCCCCGGGTGTTTGCCCGCAGTGTGCTGCCCCACTCCACCCTGGTAGGCCCCAACCGTTGTCTGCTGCGCCTCAACACCAAGCCGCTGGGGGCCTACCTTTTCAGCAATCCGGCGATGGAGCGCGGCGAGATCGAAATCGCCCCGCTACCGGTTAACCAGCTGAACGCTCACCTTCCCAGCGAATATGAGGAGCAGGTGGCCTGGGGGCGGCGCTCGCTGTTTTTCCTTGACCATCGACCGCTTTCCGTGTGCGAGGTGTTCCTGCCCTCACTGTTCGAGTAGCCGCGTTGCAATCAGCCAGGTGAGACCCTAGACTGCGGTCATCACCTTGACCCCCTTTGGCCAGATACCGTCCCTGTTATGATGCCTTGGATCCTGGAGCGTTTTCCCCGCCTTCCCGACTTTATTGCGCTGACCCGACTCAATAAACCGATCGGCATCTACCTGCTGCTGTGGCCTACCCTGTGGGCTTTATGGGTTGCGGCCGAAGGGCTGCCCCGCCTGGACCTGCTGTTGATCTTTGTGACCGGGACGGTACTGATGCGCAGCGCGGGCTGTGTCATCAATGACTACGCCGACCGGAACTTTGATGGGCTGGTGGAGCGCACCCGCGAGCGTCCGTTGGCGACCGGGCGCATCCAGCCCCACGAAGCCCTGCTGCTGTTTGCCATCATGGTGGCGCTGGCCTTTGTGCTGGTGCTGTTTACCAACCGCCTGACCATCCTGCTATCGGTCGGCGGCCTGGTACTGGCGGCCTGTTATCCCTTTATGAAGCGCTACACCCACCTGCCCCAGGTGGTGCTGGGCGCCGCCTTTGCCTGGTCGATTCCCATGGCCAGTGCGGCCCAGAGTGGAGAGGTGACGCCGGTGGCGGGCCTGATCTACATCGCCACCTTACTGTGGATCGTGGCCTACGACACCCAGTACGCGATGGTGGATCGGGACGATGACCTCAAGGCGGGCATCAAATCGACCGCCATTCTGTTTGGGGAGGCGGATAACCTGATGATCCTGATCCTGCAGGGTTTCAGTCTGCTGGTGCTGGTGATGGTGGCTGCCCGGCTGGAGTTAGGGGCCCCCTTCTACGCGGCACTGGGGGCGGCCGCCGCCCTGTTCGCCTACCAGTACCGGTTAACCCGGGACCGTCAGCGGGAGGCCTGTTTCCGCGCCTTTCTCAATAACCACTGGGTCGGGTTGGTGATTTTTGCAGGGCTGGCCGCCGACTACGCCTTGCGGAGCCTCTGATATCACGCTGTAATGCCTTTGTAACAAAGCCCCGTTCTAATAGTGCCTGGGCGCTTGCAAGGAACAGGTACGGCCATGACAGAACACACCATATTGATTGTCGACGACGAGGCTGCGATTCGCGAGATGATTGCGGTAGCGCTGGAGATTGCTGGCTTTCAAACCCTCGAGGCGGAGAACGCCCAGCAGGCCCAGGTGCTGATCGTCGATCACAGCCCCGACCTGGTACTGCTCGACTGGATGATGCCGGGAACCACCGGCATCGAACTGGCGCGACGGCTGAAGCGAGATCCGCTCACCCAGTCGCTGCCAATCATCCTGCTGACGGCCAAGGCGGACGAGGACAACACCATCCAGGGGCTGGAGAGCGGTGCCGACGACTACATCACTAAACCCTTTTCCACCCGTGAACTGGTGGCGCGCCTGAAAGCGGTATTGCGCCGCAGCCAGCTCCATGAGCCGCAAGAGGCGATTGTGGTGGATGGGCTTGAGCTCGACCCCGTCAGCCACCGGGTAAGCATCGACGGTGCCGCTGCGGAGATGGGCCCCACCGAGTTTCGATTGCTGAAGTTTTTCATGACCCATCAGGAACGGGCCTATACCCGCGGACAGCTGCTCGACCAGGTCTGGGGCGGCAATGTGTATGTGGAAGAGCGTACCGTCGATGTGCATATACGGCGCCTGCGCAAGGCCCTGGGCAGCCGCTATGAATCGCTGGTCCAAACCGTACGTGGCACGGGCTACCGTTTCTCTGTCAGGGGCTGAGATGAAGCGCAATTGGCAAAGGCGTCTGATGGGGAACCTTGCCTGGCTGGTGGTTGCGGGGCTGGCCCTGGGGGCGCTCACCGGCGCCTATGGCTGGAGCCTGCTGCTGGTGACAGCGATCTATCTGGGTTGGATGCTACGCAACCTGATGCGAATCCTGCACTGGGTGAACGTCTTTGATGAGGAACGCAGCCCTCCGCCCGAGAGCGTCGGCATCTGGGGTGACCTGTTCGATGCCCTTTACCGCCTGCAGCGCCGCGACCAGCAGGATCAGGAGCGGCTGCGCTCGATAATCCAGCGCATTCAGGATTCGACGGCGGCCCTGCGTGATGCGGTGGTGATGGTGGATAGCCGTCAGTCCCTTGACTGGTGGAATGAAGCCGCGGAGTCCCTGCTGGGGTTGCGCTTTCCCGGTGACCGTGGGCAGCGGGTGACCAACCTGATTCGCGACCCCCGTTTTGCGCGCTACTTTGTGCAGGGGGATTACCGGGAGCCGCTGGAGCTGCGCTCCCCGCTTAACGACCGGGTTCGACTCCAATACCTGATTACCCGCTTTGGCCAGGGAGAGCGGCTACTGGTGGTGCGCGATGTGTCCCGCCTCTACCAGCTGGAGCAGATGCGCAAGGATTTGGTGGCCAATGTCTCCCATGAGCTGCGTACGCCCCTGACCGTGATCCGCGGCTACCTCGAGACTCTGCAAACCCACCCCGATGGGGTGCCTGCTACCTGGTCGAGGGCGCTGAAACAGATGCAACAGCAGACCGAGCGCATGGGCAACCTGGTGACCGATCTGCTGTTGCTGTCGCGCCTTGAGAACAGTGACGAAAGCTCGGAACCGCGTAAAGTAGCGATCTACCCGCTGCTACAGAAAATCGTGGAGGAGGCGGGGGAGCTGGTCGATATCCCCTCTCGCATTGTGCTGGAGTGCGAAGCTGGGGCGATGTTAATGGGGCAGGAGCCGGAGCTGTTCAGTGCCTTTTCCAACCTCGTCATCAATGCCGTCAAGTACACCCCCTCTCCCGGTACCATCGAGGTTCGCTGGTGGCAGGACAGCAAGGGGGCCCACCTGGCGGTGCGTGACGAGGGCATCGGCATCGATCCGGTGCATATCCCCCGCCTCACCGAGCGCTTCTATCGGGTGGATACCAGCCGCTCCATGGCAACCGGTGGCACCGGCCTGGGGTTGGCGATCGTCAAGCATGTGCTGCTGCGCCATGGTGGGGTGCTGTCTGTGCGGAGCGCGCCGGGAAAAGGCAGTACCTTCAGCTGTCATTTTCGGCTGCAGTCCTGCGTGCCAGTGGTGGAAAGCGCCTGAGCTAGAAGCTGACCGGTTGCCCCAGCTGCTCGGTCAGTTCACGGGCACACACCGGCTTGCTGACCAGGTAGCCCTGAATCTCGTCGCAGGCAAAGCGACGCAGAAACTCCGCCTGCTGCGGCAGCTCCACCCCTTCGGCCACGACCCGCAAGTCGAGGCTGAGTGCCATGGCGATGATCGCTCGAGCCAGGGCGCAGTCACTGTCGCTGTCGGGGATGCCGCTGATGAAGCTGCGGTCGATCTTGAGTGCGCTGACCGGGAATCGGCGCAGGTAACTGAGGGAGGCGTAGCCGGTGCCGAAATCGTCAATGCTGATGCCCACCCCCAGCTCGCGAATGCGGTGAATGGTACTGCTGATCCGGCTATTTTCCTCAAGCAGGATGCTTTCGGTGAGTTCCAGCTCCAGTAGGTGATGGGGCAGCCCGGTGCGTTTAAGGGTCCTTTCGATCACCGCTGCACCGTCCCCCTGTTTAAGCTGCTGGGCAGAGAGGTTGACCGCTACACGAATCTCGATGCCATCATTGAGCCACTCACGGGCCTGCTGGCAGGCCTGCTCCAGCACCTGCTCGCCAATAGCGCCGATCAGGCCATTCTCCTCGGCGAGATAGATAAAACGCTCGGGCTCCACCAGTCCCAGCTGTGGATGTTGCCAGCGTACCAGCGCTTCGACGCCACGGATGGTGCCGCTGGCCAGGTGCAGCTTGGGCTGGTAATAGACTTCAAACTCGCGGTTGGCGACCGCTTTGCGCAGCGCCCCCTCCAGCAGCGGTTGGGTGGCGTCCTTGTCCGCCAGCTCGTCGGTGTAGAGGTGGTAATGATTGCCGGCAAACTTCTTGGCTTCAATCAGCGCCCGTGAGGCGCCCTGCAACAGGGCGCGTGCGGTGCGCACCTGCTGGGGAAAACGGCAGACGCCGGCGCTGAGGGTCAGGGTCAGGTCGTGGCTGGCGACCCGGTAGTCGCGCCCGGTTTTGCGCAGCAGGCGTTCGCAGATGCGCATCAGACTGCCGAGGCCGGTCTCGCCCGGTAGCAGGAGGGCAAACTCGTCGCTGCCGGTACGGGCAATCAGCTCGGCGTCCCGGGCGTGGGTGCGCAGGCGCCGGGAAAAATGCACCAGCAGTTGATCCCCCACCTCGTGGCCGAGCGATTCATTGATCTGCTTGAAGCGGTCGAGGTTAAGCAGTATCAGGTTCAGGGTTTTGCCAGCCTGGGTGGCCTTGCTGAGGCGACGCAGGAACTGTTCGCGGTTGACCAGGCCGGTCAGGCTATCGAAGCTGGCCAGGTAGTGAAGCCGGTGCTCGGTCCGCTGCTGGTCAGAGAGGTCGTTGAAGATGGCCAGGAAGTAAGGGTTAAGACCGCTGGCGTCAGTTACGCGGGAGAAGTTGGCCGCCACCGGGTAGGGGTGACCATCCTTGCGATACTCCAGTATTTCCCCGCTCCAGAACCCCTTCTGCTGCAGCTGGTCCGTGACCTCCTGATAAAAGAGAGCGGGCTGCTGGCGGGAGATCTGGTCGATGGGGCGGCCGATCAGCTCCTCGTAGGAGTAGCCGGTCAGCTCGCAGAAACTGGGGTTGGGGAGCTGGATGCGGAGCTGGTGGTCGAGCAGGCAGATCGACTGGTGACTGAGGGAACACAGGCGGCGGAAGAGGTCGCTCTCCGCCTGCTGTTTTTTCTGCAGGGTGATCTCCCGGCGGGTACCGGCAATGCGGGTAATTCTGCCCTGAGCATCCCAGGCGCTGGCCTGGCCCCTGTCTTCCAGCCACAGCCACTGGCCGTTTTGGTGGCGGGCGCGGAACTGGACACGGTACTCCAGGCTGTTGCCGTTAAGGTAATGCTGCATCGCCTCCTTGAGGCGCAGCAGGTCCGCTTCCTCGAGCAGGGGCTTGAGGCTGCCGATAAAACCCTGCTGGCCATCGAAGCGCTGGCCCAGCATCTCCAGCGCCTGAGGTTGGATAAAGCGGTCCTGGCTCAGGTCCCACTCCCACAGGCTCAGTTCGTTGGCCTCAAGCACCATGGCCAGGCGCTGTTCGGCGGCCTGAATGCCCTGGCGCGCGTCGCTGAGCTGTCGTGCCAGGCGGGCGTTGTGGGCTGGGTCGGGGCTTGAACCCACGGCAGGCTCGACAGCAGCCGGACGCTCAGGGTGGCTGAGCGCCAGCTCCCGCTGGGTGTGTTGCAGTTTGAGCTGGAGACGGTCATGACGCTGCTGAAGCTGGTAGCGGCTCAGCAGGTAGTGATTGGCACAGAGGTTACCGTAGGTGAGCAGGGCCAGGCTCAGCAACAACCCGAGGGTTGCCAGCTGCGCGTAGTTACCCCCTTGCCACAAGAGTTCTGTGCACAGCGGCAGGACGGCAGCGCCTGCAAAGCTCAGGAACGCGGGGGGGAATATGGCATAAAAGAGCATAGCGCTCAGCAGCGCCGCCAGCAGTAGCAGGTAGCACACCCCCGTGAGCGGCAGGCTCAACTGGGGCAGCAGTGAAACGAACGCCAGGGCGATGGTGGCTCCCCCCAGCAGCGCGGGCAGGCAGGAGATCAGGGGCCAATGGCCCAGCGCGCGCTCACGGCGATAGCGAAAGCGCAATGCGAGGTTGTAGCGCCCCAGCATTAACAAGGCCAGCCAGACTCCACCGAGCAGTAGGTGATAAGCGTTCAGGACCGGCCATAGGAAGGCCGTCGCCAGTAACGAGCCAAAGGTGACCAGCCACGGCAGGGTGCGGTGCAGTTGGTGCAGTCGCTGCAGCTGGAAATGGGTCTGGTCGGCCGTCCGTTGGCGCATGTTACTGTCATCCGGGGTTGCGTTGTTGCCTAACCGTGGCAGCAGTCGCCGGATCGCATCGATCATGGTGGTCCCGAGTGGTTGGGTTACAGTCTGCCCGGCGAAGAGCCTGCGGCGCTGGCTTTTGTTATTATGGGCTTCTGAACGGTTCCAGCCTCCATTTAACCCCATCTAACCACAGCGCAGCAAGCCGCGTGCGCACAGCAGGATACGGATGAACGTAACTCAACAAGTGGCGTCCCTTAACGATGCCCAGCAACGTGCGGTGACCGCAAAGCCCGGCAACTACCTGGTGTTGGCAGGGGCCGGCAGCGGTAAAACCCGGGTGCTGGTGAATCGGGTTGCCTGGCTGGTGAGTCAGGGGGAGTCCCCCTACAGCATCATGGCGGTGACCTTTACCAACAAGGCGGCGGCGGAGATGCGGGCGCGTATTGAAGCCCTCTGGGGCAGTGCACTGCAGGGGCTGTGGGTGGGTACCTTTCACAGCCTGGCCCACCGGCTGCTGCGTGCCCATTGGCGCGATGCCGGGCTGCCCGACAACTTCCAGATCCTCGATAGCGACGACCAGCTGCGACTGATCAAACGGATCTGTAAAGAGCTGGAACTGGACGACTCCCGCTGGCCTCCCCGGCAGGTGCAATGGTTTATCAACGGGCAAAAAGATGAGGGTCTACGCCCGCAACACATTGAAACCCATGGCGACCTCTTTACCCAGACCATGGTGCGTGTGTACGAACGCTACGAACAGGCCTGCCAGCGGGGCGGCATGGTGGACTTTGCCGAGTTGCTGCTGCGGGCCCACGAGTTGCTGCGTGACCAGCGCCCGATCCGTGAGCACTACCAGCGCCGCTTCTCCCACCTGCTGGTGGATGAGTTCCAGGATACCAACGCCATCCAGTACGCCTGGCTGCGCCTGCTGGCGGGTGAACATGGGCAGGTCATGGCGGTAGGGGACGACGACCAGTCAATCTATGGCTGGCGGGGGGCCCGCATCGAAAACATCCGCCGCTTCGACGAGGATTTTGCCGGCGTCGAAACCATTCGCCTCGAGCAGAACTATCGCTCCACCTCCACCATCCTGAGGGCAGCCAACGAGCTGATTCGTCACAATACGGATCGCCTGGGCAAGGAGCTCTGGACCGAGGGTGACGAGGGAGAGCCGATCCAGCTTTATGCCGGTTTTAATGAGCATGATGAAGCGCGCTTTATTGTGGATCGTATCCAGGAGTGGCTGGAACAGGGCTACAGCCGTAGCGATGTGGCCATACTTTACCGCTCCAACGCGCAATCGCGGGTACTGGAGGAGGCGCTGATCCGAGCCGCGGTGCCCTACCGCATTTACGGTGGCCAGCGCTTTTTCGATCGTGCCGAGATCAAAAACGCCCTCGCTTACCTGCGGCTGTTGAACCAACGCGACGATGATGCCTCGCTGGAGCGGGTGATCAATGTGCCCACCCGAGGCATCGGCGAGCGCAGCGTGCAGTTACTGCGGGATTGCGCGCGTGAGCAGGGAGTATCGCTGTGGCAAGCCTGTCGGTTGGCGGTCGAGCAGCGGCGGCTGCCTGCCAGGGCCTGTGGCGCCGTGGCCGATTTTATGGGGCTGCTGGATGAGCTCGAAGTGCGCTGCGCCAACCTGGCTCTGCACGAGCTGGTGGACCATGTGATTGCCGCCACGGGCCTGATCGACTTTCATCGCAAGGAGAAGGGGGAGCGGGGCCAGGCGCGGGTGGAAAACCTCGAGGAGCTGGTCAGTGCCACCCGCCAGTTCGACCCTGAGGAGTCACCCTATCATGACCAGGAGCAGGAGTTGGCTGCCTCTCCGCTGGCGGTATTTCTCGACCACGCCGCCCTGGAAGCGGGGGATAACCAGGCCGATCGCTACGAGGAGAGCGTGCAGCTGATGACCCTGCATTCGGCCAAGGGACTCGAGTTTCCGCTGGTCTTTATGAGCGGCGTCGAAGAGGGCCTGTTCCCCCACAAGATGTCGCTGGAGTCGGGTAATGGCCTGGAGGAGGAGCGTCGGCTCTGTTACGTGGGTATTACCCGGGCCATGCAGCGCCTCTACCTCTGCTACGCCGAGTCCCGTCGCCTGCACGGCAGTGAAACCCTGAACGCGCCCTCACGGTTTATCGGCGAGATACCCCGCGAGCTGATCCAGGAGGTGCGGCTTAATGCCCGTATCTCCCGCCCGGTTAGCCAGGGACTTTTTTCCAGTGCGGCCCGTGACGTACCGGAGGGCGGTTTCGCCCTCGGGCAGCGGGTATTGCACAAGCTGTTTGGTGAAGGGGTGATCCTCAACTACGAAGGTCAGGGCGCGCAGGCACGGGTGCAGGTCAATTTTGATACCGAGGGCACCAAATGGTTGGTGCTCTCCTATGCCAAGCTGCAGGCGCTTTAGCCGCAGCCATTAACCACAAGCCGAGGTGAATTTTGAGCGATAACTCAGAGATTGGGCTGGAGAAAATCCAGCAGCTGAACCAGCTGTTGGAGGAGACGCTGGAGTCCCGCAGCAAGGGGCAACTGATCCAGCTGGTGCGCCTGCTGGGCGCCAGCCTGGGCGCCATCCGCGTGCAGCAGAGCGACGAGGAGAAGCAGCGTGAGGCCCACCAACGGGTGGAGATGACCCAGGCGGTAGCGGCGGGCGACCCCCAGGCCATCGCCCAGGCGCAGCACGCAACGGTCGCTGCCATCACCGAAATCCTCTCCGCTCTGAGCGCGCTGCAGGAGCCCACCCCTGGGGAGGGGGAGGCCTAGCGGCCTTCGTTAAGCGGGGATCGGCCGGGTGCGGCCACGCTCATCAATGGCGACCAGCACGATGGAGCCGTCGGTCACCTTGCACAGCTCGTTGGCATCCTCGCGAGAGGGTTTCCAGACCTCGATGCGGATGGTCAGGGAGCTGCGCCCCTGCCCAACGACCTCACCGTAAAACCCGAGGCAGTCGCCGATGCTCACCGGCACCATAAACGCCATACTCTCCATGGAGACAGTGGCAACGCGACCGTTGGTTGCGCGCCGGGCCAGCATGGCCGCCGCCAGGTCCATTTGGGAAACCAGCCAGCCACTGTAGATGGCTCCCTCGGGGTTGGTATCCCGGGGCATGGCCTGGATCTGCAGGCAAAGTTGGCCATTGGGCCTTGGGTTATCTTCAATATCGTTCATCGGTTCCGCTCTTGTTATTGCTTTGCGTTTACGGCCAAAGGCTAATGGTATTTTAAGGACAATCCCTGTCGGCGCGGGATTATACCCAAAACTGCCGGTGCGGGAAGTAGTGATCGATCGAGAAAGCGAGCGCACCCACACTCGATACATTTAATCCCGCTGGTCATAAAACTGTCATCTCGCCGCAATATAGTTGCAACACGACCCCTGGATACTCGTGGTCACTGAATACAGCAATACCACTTGGAGAGACGTGAGATGAGAATGAACAGCATGATCAATGGACTGGTCGGTGTACTGGCCGCCAGCAGTGTGACGGTAGCGGTAGCCGCTACCGCCGTGGACCCCTCTATCCCAACCTACAGCAAGAGCAGTGGCGTCTCCGGCAACCTGTCCAGCGTGGGATCGGACACCCTGGCTAACCTGATGACCCTGTGGGCGGAAGAGTTCAAGCGCGAATACCCCAACGTCAACATTCAGATTCAGGCCGCCGGCTCATCCACAGCGCCGCCCGCGTTGACCGAAGGCACCTCAAACATGGGGCCCATGAGCCGCAAGATGAAGGACAAGGAGCTGGAGGCGTTCGAGAAGAAGTTTGGCTACAAGCCGACCGCAATTCCGGTCGCCATCGACGCGCTGGCGGTGTTTGTAAACAAAGACAATCCCGTCAGTGGTCTGACCATTCCCCAGGTGGATGCGATCTTCTCCTCCACCCGCAAGTGCGGTTACGAGAAGGACATCAGCCGCTGGGGCGATGTCGGTCTGGACGGCGCCTGGAAAGCGCGTGGATTCCAGCTGTACGGTCGTAACTCCGTCTCAGGCACTTACGGCTACTACAAGGACAAGGCGCTCTGTAAAGGCGACTTCAAGAGCGGCGTCAATGAGCAGCCGGGTTCCGCCTCCGTGGTGCAGTCGGTCAGTGCCTCCATTAACGGCATCGGCTACTCCGGCATCGGCTACAAGACTTCCAGCGTGAAGACCGTCCCTTTGGCCAAGAAGCCGGGTCAGCCCTTTGTGGATGCGACGTCCGAGAATGCGGTCAATGGGAGTTACCCGCTCTCCCGTTTCCTCTATGTTTACGTCAATAAGGCGCCCAACAAGCCGCTGGCACCCATCGAGCGCGAGTTCGTAAAGCTGGTGCTTTCGCAGCAGGGCCAGAATGTGGTGGTGAAGGATGGCTACATTCCACTGCCGGCCAAGGTGGTCGAGAAGCAGATGGCGGCCCTGGGCCTCTAGCCTTGAGCTGAACACCTCACCGCTGTTGCCACAAACCCCGTACCCTGTGCGGGGTTTGTGGTTTGCGAGCCGCCCTTGAGGCGTTTTCTTAGGGTGTTGTCATACTCCTGTCACATTGAACGCGTAGGGTACGCGCCATGAACCAAATTACCGATCTTTCCAACCCCCTGGTTGACTTCAATTCCGATGAGGCGCGGCGTCATCGGCGTGTGCGCTCGCTCAAGGATCGACTGGCCCGTTGGTCGGTTGCCGTGGGCGGCATTGGCGTTATCGTGGCGATATTGCTGATCTTCCTCTACCTGCTCTACGAGGTGGTACCTCTGTTCAAGGGGGCGGAGATGGAGCCGGTAGCCAGCTACCCGGCACCGGCACGGCAGGAGGGTTCACAGACCCTCTATCTGGCGATGGAGGAGCAGGCTGAGCTGGCGTTGCGCCTCGATAGCAGTGGTACCTTGCTGTTTTTCTCTACTCAGGACGGGGTGCCGCGCAAGAGCGTCCAGCTTCCCCTTCCGGAGGGGGCTGAGATCACCTCGATGGCGGAAGCCGACCCCAATACCCGCGAGGTAGCGGTGGGCCTGTCCAACGGCCAGGTGATCATGTTCAAGCACAGCTACCAGGTGAGCTATCCCAATGACGTGCGCTGGATTGAACCGCAGATCGAGTTCCCCTATGGCGAGCAGCCGATAACCCTGGATGAAGCGGGTGCCCCCCTGACCCAGCTGGCCCTGCGCGACAATGAGAACTCCATGATGCTGGCGGCCAGCACCGAGGCGGGGCTCCATGTCACCCTCTACAACAAGGAGATCGACTTCCTCACCGAGGAGGTAACCCTGGAGCGGGAGACCCTCGAACTGCCGGCGTTGCCCGGTGTGTTGAGCCGGGTGCTGATTGATCCGGAGCAGCGTTGGCTTTTTGTCGCGCTGGGCGCTAATCGCATGGCGGTGCTGGATGTTCGGGACCGGGATGAGCCGGTGGTCAACGCCGTACTGCCGGTGACCGAGGGGGGGGGCAGAATCACCGATATCGAGTTTCTGCTGGGGGGAACCTCCCTCCTGATCGGCGACAGCCAGGGTCGTATTAGCCAGTGGTTTCTGGTGCGCGATGACGACAACAAGTACAGCCTGCAAAAGGTAAGGGACTTTGAACTGGCTTCAAGCCCTATCGTAGCCATTGCGCCTGAGCATCGCCGCAAAGGCTTTATGGCGGCTGATAGTGAGGGACGGATTGGCCTCTACAACACCACAGCGCATCGCACCCTGCTGGTGGAGCAGAGCTCAAGTGCAGCGATTGAGGGGATGACCATTGCCCCTCGGGCCAATGGCCTGCTGCTGGAGCTGGGCGGTGGGCAGATGGAATATCTGGCGCTGCACAATGAGCACCCGGAGATCTCCTGGTCGGCCCTGTGGGACAAGGTCTGGTATGAGCACTACAGCGAGCCGGAGTACGTGTGGCAGTCCTCCGCCTCGACCAATGACTTCGAACCGAAGATGAGCCTGATGCCGCTCGCCTTCGGTACC
The DNA here is from genome assembly GCF_003864255.1 of Aestuariirhabdus litorea. Classification (NCBI taxonomy): domain Bacteria; kingdom Pseudomonadati; phylum Pseudomonadota; class Gammaproteobacteria; order Oceanospirillales; family Aestuariirhabdaceae; genus Aestuariirhabdus; species Aestuariirhabdus litorea. Next base: position 332,200 of record NZ_QWEZ01000002.1, on the reverse strand, counting down.
CTCAAGGCCGCTTTTTACGCCATGCTGCTGGCCACTCCGCTGGCGATCTGTGGTGCCATCTACACCGCTTACTTCATGGCACCCGCCATGCGCCGCAAGGTCAAGCCGGTGATCGAGCTGATGGAAGCACTGCCAACGGTAATCCTCGGCTTCCTGGCCGGGCTCTGGCTGGCCCCTTTCGTGGAGGAGTCTTTGCCGGGGATCTTCGCCCTGCTGATTCTGGTGCCGGTAGCGATCCTTCTGTTCGGGTTCGCCTGGGCGCAACTGCCGGAGCGACTCCGTTCCCTGGTCCCTGAAGGCTGGCAGGCGCTGTTGCTGATCCCGGTAATCCTTGTGGCCAGCGCACTGGCGCTGGGCGCGAGTGGCCATATCGAAGTGCTGCTGTTCGACGGCAACATGCGCCACTGGATCAGTAGTGAGCTGGGCCTGAATTACGACCAGCGCAATGCACTGGTGGTAGGTCTGGCGATGGGCTTTGCCGTGATTCCGACCATTTTTTCCATCACTGAGGACGCTATCTTCAGTGTGCCCAAGCACCTGAGCTACGGCTCCCTGGCGCTGGGAGCAACCCCCTGGCAGACCCTTACCCGGGTGGTGTTGTTGACCGCCAGTCCGGGTATCTTCTCGGCGGTCATGATCGGGATGGGGCGCGCCGTGGGTGAAACCATGATCGTGCTGATGGCGACCGGTAATACGCCGATCATGGATGCCAATATCTTCGAGGGCATGCGTACCCTGGCGGCCAACATCGCCGTGGAGATGCCGGAGTCGGAGGTGGGCAGCTCTCACTACCGGGTACTGTTCCTGGCGGCCATGGTGCTGTTCCTGTTCACTTTTGTGGTGAACACCTTTGCAGAGATGGTGCGTCATCGCCTGCGCAAGAAGTACAGCTCTCTGTAGCGGTTAAAAACGGGATTCTATGATGCGAGTTTCTTTATCTTCCTGGTACAAAAGCGGTTCCCCCTTTGTGTGGCTCAATGCCGGGGCGGTCGCGATCAGCCTGGTGATGGTGATTGGCCTGATCGCGCTGATCGCCGTACGTGGATTGGGCCATTTCTGGCCCGGCAGCCTGATGGAGGCCGATTACCGGCTTCCCGGGCAACCCGAGCGGGTCATTCTGGGTGAAGTGGTGGAGACCGAAAAGGTACCTACCCTGCGTCTCGAGTCAGCCGGAGTGCCGGTGGTCGAGGCCGAGTTCATGCAGAGAGACCTGATCAAGATCGGCAACCGCGATCTGACCGGCGGCGATTTTGTGTGGGTGCTGGATGACTTCCTGCAAGATCGCCGTTACCCCGACGCCCTGGTGACGGTGGAGCGCCGCGAGTGGGGGAATTTTTACGGTCGTCTCAAGGCAGTGTACGAAGACGAACAGCTGGTGGCCAGTGGGGAGCAGGCCTGGCCTGTGTTACAGGAGCGGATTGAGCGAGCCCTCGACATCCATGACCAGATCTACCAGATCGAAAAGCACCAGATCGGCGCCATCAACTCCTCAATGGAGCGGTTGAGACTGCGTGAGCGGCGCTACCAGCTCAATGGAACCTACACCGCGGCGAGCGAAGCGGAGATCGCCAGTGAGCGCGCCGAGCTGGATGCGGCCTATCGCGTGCTGGAGGCGGAACTGTCCGAGCTCTATGTGAGATTCAATCGCGACCATATGGTCGGCGTGGCCAGCGATGGGTCCGAGGTGAGGATCTCCCTGGGTAATGTGGTGCGGGCCTTCCGTCCCAACGCGATGGGGCTGCTGCAGAAGATAGGTTTCTATTTTGCCAAGTTGTGGGAGTTCGTCAGCGACGACCCCCGTGAGGCCAACACCGAAGGGGGGATCTTCCCGGCGATCTTCGGTACCGTCATGATGGTGATCCTGATGTCGATCATTGTGACCCCCTTTGGTGTGGTGGCCGCGGTCTACCTGCGCGAGTACGCCAGCCAGGGACCGATCACCCGGGCGATCCGCATTGCGGTCAACAACCTGGCTGGAGTCCCCTCGATTGTGTACGGGGTATTTGGCCTGGGTTTCTTTGTCTATTTCCTGGGCTCCAATATCGACCAGCTGTTCTTCCCTGAAGCCCTGCCGGCCCCCACCTTTGGTACGCCGGGGCTGATGTGGGCGGCCATTACCCTGGCACTGCTGACGCTGCCGGTGGTGATTGTTGCCACCGAGGAGGGGTTGTCCCGTATTCCCAGTGCGGTTCGCGAGGGGAGCCTGGCACTGGGCGCTACCAAGGCGGAAACCCTGTGGCGGGTGGTGCTGCCCATGGCGAGCCCGGCGATGATGACTGGCCTGATCCTGGCGGTGGCGCGAGCCGCAGGCGAGGTGGCACCCCTGATGCTGGTGGGGGTGGTTAAACTTGCCCCCTCCTTGCCCCTCGACGGCAACTACCCCTTTCTGCACCTGGACCAGAAGTTTATGCACCTGGGCTTTCATATCTATGATGTGGGCTTCCAGAGTCCGAATGTGGAGGCGGCCCGTCCCCTGGTGTATGCCACGGCTCTGCTGCTGGTGGTGGTCATTGCAGTTCTGAACCTGTCGGCGGTGGCGATACGCAACCACCTGCGGGAAAAATACAAGGCGCTGGAAGTCTAACCACCGGTGTCGACTGGAGTATTGAATATGTCACAAGCAAACAGAGTAAGTGGTCACGGGCCAACGCAGGAGAACAACGAGGGGGGGCGTACCCACGGGATCGATACCGCATCCCTCGGTCGCACCCGTCAGAGCCTGAGCATGGAGCAGGAGGAGACCTGCATGGAGGTCTCCGGGCTGAATCTTTATTACGGCGAGAAGCAGGCCCTCAATAATATTGACCTGACCATCCCCAAAAACCGTGTCACCGCCTTTATCGGACCTTCCGGTTGTGGCAAGTCAACCTTGCTGCGCAGTATCAACCGCATGAATGACCTGGTGGATGGCTGCCGCATCGAAGGCAAGATCCTGCTGGACGGGGTGGATATCTACCAGCGTGGCACCGATGTAGCGGAGCTGCGCCGTCGGGTGGGCATGGTGTTCCAGAAGCCCAACCCCTTTCCCAAGAGCATCTACGAGAACGTCGCTTACGGCCTGCGTATCCAGGGGGTAAAGAACAAGCGGACCCTGGATGAGGTGGTGGAGCGTTCGCTCAGGGGCGCTGCCCTGTGGGAGGAGGTGAAAGACCGCCTGCATGAGAGTGCGCTCGGCATGTCGGGCGGTCAGCAGCAGCGACTGGTGATTGCCCGTACCATCGCGGTGGAGCCTGAGGTGCTGCTGCTGGATGAGCCGGCTTCGGCTCTGGACCCCATCTCGACCCTCAAGATTGAGGAGTTGATCAATGAGCTCAAGTCCCGCTATACCATTGTGATCGTTACTCACAACATGCAGCAGGCGGCGCGTGTGTCGGACTACACGGCTTTCATGTACATGGGGGACCTGATCGAGTTTGGCGATACCGACTCACTGTTCACTAACCCGGACAAAAAACAGACCGAAGACTACATAACCGGGCGCTACGGCTAATCCCGGGAGGCAACGAAAAGATCATGAAAATCAATACCGATCTACACACACAACACATATCCCAGCAGTTCAACGCCGAGCTCAATGAGGTGAAAAACCGCTTGCTGGCGATGGGCGGGCTGGTCGAAAAGCAGGTCTCCGACGCCATCGAAGCGCTGATCGAGGCCGACAGTGAGTTGGCCCGCAGCGTGCGCGAAAAGGATGAGCTGATCAATGATATGGAGATGGCGATCGACGAGGAGTGCACCCGCATTCTGGCGCGCCGCCAGCCAGCCGCGAGCGATCTGCGGTTAGTGATCGCCTGCTCCAAAGCCGCCAGTGACCTTGAGCGGGTGGGTGATGAAGCCGCCAAGGTGGCTCGACACGCGATTGAGTTGTGCGAGCAGGGGGAGTCACCTCGGGGTTATGTGGAAACCCGCCATATCGGCGATCGGGTGCGAGCGATGATCAAGGATAGCCTGACCGCGTTCGCCCGCTTTGATACCGATCTGGCGCTGACGGTTGCCAAAGCGGATAAATCGGTGGATATGGAGTACAAGAGCGCCATGCGTGAGCTGGTGACCTTTATGATGGAAGATCCACGGAGTATATCGCGGGTATTGAACATCATGTGGGTACTGCGCTCGCTGGAACGGGTGGGCGACCATGCCCGCAATATCGCTGAACACCTGATCTATCTGGTTAAGGGCACCGACGTTCGCCACCTGAGCTATAAAGAGATGAAACGTGAGCTGAAAGATTAGCCCTGAGCCCAAGCCTTGTGCGCTATGATTAGAGGCATCGGCAAGGGCGCAGGCGGGCTATGAAAAAAATCAGAGTGCTGGTGGTGGATGACGCGGCTTTTATCAGGGATCTGGTAAAGAAGACGGTCCGCTCTAAATTTCCTCACTTCCTGGTGGAGGAGGCGATTAATGGCCGCAAAGCCCAGTCCCTGCTGGAAAAACAGCGCTATGACCTGGTGCTTTGCGACTGGGAGATGCCTGAACTCAGTGGTCTTGAACTGCTGCAGTGGATGCGCAACGAGCGTTCACTGGATACCCCCTTTATTATGGTTACCAGCCGGGGCGACCGTGACAATGTGGTCGCAGCGGTACAGTCCGGGGTATCGGAATATATCGGCAAGCCGTTTTCCAGCGATGCGCTACTGAAGAAAATCATCAAAGTGCTCTCCCGCCGTCATTCTGCCAGCGACCTTAGAGGGAGCTCCCGCCCCGATACCCCGGGTGGGAGCGCCGAAGTACTGACCGGAGGCAGCGCCACCCATGCCGCCTCGGTCTCGGTGCTGACGCAGTCTCGTCCCGCTCCATCTCCCCCCCCCTCCCCTGCAGCCACCGAGGCATCCTCCTCTGTGGCTGCTCTGACCGGAGCTGCGACGACCCCGGCACCGGCCCCCAAAGGCGCTGGCAAGTCCGGCGCCAGAGGGTCGTCAGCGCAGTTACGGTTTCCTGATATGACCGTCGATTGTGTCGTCCAGGCACTGAGCCTGAAAGAGGTGAAGGCGGTGATTCGTCGGGGTGAGCGTATCCCGCAACTGCTCTCCCAGGCGGTGGTGGATCTCGAGCAGGGAGAGGAGCGGGAGGTAGCTCGCATCAATGGTTATATCAGCAAGCTGGAAGCGGCTGAGCAGAAGATGGACAGCGCCTTGATCGCCATCAGTATTCGTTTCGTCGATGATGATCCGCAAAAAATGGAGTACCTCTCCAAGATGATCGCCATGGGAACCGGTAAGCAGTATTTCTAGTGATGGGCGCCCTGTGCAGCGCTATCGGGCGGGTTTTGTAGTCAGGGAAACCTTCTTGTAGTATAACTACAACCAACGATTAAAACGCAGCCATTGGGCTGTTCAGCGTTGGACATCATGACGACGAAACTGCTAACCGATATCGAGCTGTGCCTGGGCTCCCTGCGAAAGTCGGAGCTTAAAGTGGCGGAACAGGTTCTGGCCCAGCCCTCCACCATCATTCACCTGAGCCTGGCCGGGCTGGCGGCGGCATCGCGTGTCAGTGAACCAACGGTTCTGCGGTTTTGCCGGGCGGTTGGCTGCAACGGGTTCCAGGACTTCAAACTGCAGCTGGCGCAGAGCCTGGCTGCGAACCGTGGCTTTGCCCAGTTTGACATAGACGCCAGCGATAAAACCTCGGATTACAAGCGCAAAATTTTTGACTCCACCATCGGTACCCTGGTGCAGACCCGGGATAAACTGGACCCCCAGGCGCTGGAAGATGCCATAGATCCCCTCGCACATGCCAAGCGGGTAGAGTTTTACGGTTATGGCGCCTCGGGTGCGGTTGCGAGCGATGCCCAGCACAAGTTTTTCCGTTTGCAAGTCGCCACGGCGGCCTACTCCGATCCGCATATGCAGGCGATGTCGGCGGCGACCATGCAGCCCGGCGATGTGGTGGTGGCGATCTCCCAAACAGGACGAACCCGGGAGCTGATGCACAGTGTGCGGCAGGTGCAGGAGCGCGGTGCCAAAGTGGTGGGCATCTGTCCCGCCAACACGCCTCTTGCTGAGCTCAGTGACTATCCCATCCTGATCGATGTGTCGGAAGATACGGAGGTCTACACGCCCCTGACATCACGCATCGTGCATCTGGTTGTGATCGATATTCTGGCGATGGGGGTGGCCATGGCGAGGGGGCCTGAGTTGGCCGAGCACCTGAAAACCGTGAAACGCAACCTCCGAAGCCTGCGCTTGAATCCTCGCTAAGCACCATTTTGGTGCGTTTTCCCCGAGTACGTTGGGTATTATCTACACAGCTGTTACCCCGTTATGGGGCGCTGCCCGAACAATCTGCACCCTTTGGTAGCAAAGGGCTGTGGCGCGCTATTAAATGGAGAAATAGAGAACATTTTTCTTGTGATTAGAGGTATTTTTTCTTAGCTTATTCCATGTACTCGTTACCTATAACAACAAAAATCAACCATTAGGAAGGGGTGTCACTATGCAAAACGAAAACATGAAAAAAAATAGTAAGCGGAATAACACCAGATCTCCGAAGGAGAAAAACGCTTCTCGCTCTCTCTTTGTTCGCCGCGCCATCGAAGACCACTTCGAGAACAAACGCCTTGATACCATGATTGGTAACGCCTACTGGGGCGATATCTAACAGCCCTCAAGCGGTCGCCGTGGCGGGGCGCCGCGGCGACCCTACCCCCAATCCCAAGCAGCGGTTTTATCCACGGTTAGTCACAGACTTATCCACAGCATTCCCTTGCCCTGACACCCGGGTTGCCGCTTCAACACCTGCGCTCTTTCCTTACCCTTCCTGTGGCTAAGGACTTACAGCAGTGGGCTCAGCAGCTGCGCCAGGTTTTCGGTCAAGCGCCGGATCAAGGGACGCCGTTTCCACTCCTCCAGCGCTATGCGGCAACTTTGTGCCCTGTACCCCTGCTGTAAGTAGGCCAGCGACTCGCCAAATTGAGGGTCGAAGGCGATCAGGGAGACCTCAAAATTAAGCCATACACTGCGCATATCCAGGTTGACGGTGCCAAAGATGGCAATCTGTCGATCGACGAGCACACTCTTGGTGTGTAGCAGCCCGCCGTCAAACTCCCAGATTTCAATGCCGGCGTTGAGCAGTTCGTAGAAGTAGGAGCGGCTGGCGTAGCGAACCAGGCGGGAATCGACCCGGCGGGGCAGTATGAGTTGAACCTGCACGCCGCGGGCGGCGGCGGACTTGAGTGCCGTCAGCAGAGCCTCATCGGGCACAAAGTAGGGGGTCGTGATGACCAGCTGCTCCTGCGCACTGTAGAGGGCGGCCAGCAGCAGCTGGTGGATCAGTTCTCGGGTGTCGTCGGGTCCCGAGGGAACCACCTGCAGGCCGCTGTCAACGCCCCCTTTTTCGGGCAGTTGCAGGTGACTGTACTCGAGGAAAACGTCGACAGTTTGCCCGGTCTCGATGTGCCAGTCCCATAGGAAAACGGCATTGAGGGCGTGTACCGCAGGGCCATGCAGGCGCGCCATCGCATCAACCCACTCCCCTACCCCTTCCTCCTGTTTAAAGTGGCGGGGGTCGACCAGGTTCATGCTGCCGGTGTAGCCGATGCAGTCGTCGATGACCACTACCTTGCGGTGGTTGCGAATATCCAGCCGCTCCAGAACCAGGCGCATGGCGCCCACCGGCAAGGTGGCCCTGACTTCGACGCCATGGGCTCTGAGCCGATTGGGCCAGTGACTCCTGAGGAAGGGGGCGCTGCCCACTGAGTCCAGCAATATGCGACATTCAACTCCGCGAGTGCGGGCCTCGATCAGTGCTTCGGCGATGCTGTCGGCCTCTCCTCCCTCGGACCAGATATAGAACTGGAGGTGGCAAAAGTGACGCGCATGGCGAATATCTTCAACAATAGAGGCGAGGATCGACAGGGAGTCATTGAGTAGCTCGAGGCGATTGTTGCACAGGGCCGGAATCCCCAGGGAGTTTTGGCTGAGGCGATAAACGCCACGGTAACAGGGGTCTATGCTGGGTAGTAGGTCCTGATGAGAGTCGCTCATCTGCTCAGCCCATCGGGAGTAGGCTGGGAGTAAGTGTTCGCTGCGCTTGAGGCGCTTGGAGCCTAGCCGGTGCTCGCCAATCAAAAGGTAGAGCGCGATACCAACAACGGGTAGTAAAAAAAGCAGCAATAGCCAGGCAAGGGAAACCCCAACGGGTCGGCGCCGCATCACAATACGAAGTGCCAGGGCAAGACTGACCAGCAGGTATGCCAGGGCGGCAGCGGAGCTATACAGAGTGAGGTCGGTATCCATTAAATTGCGGGTCTGTCTGAGCAGGGGGTGACCCATTAAAGCGATGAACGGCACTAAGATTCAAGAGTCATCCCGCGCCTCCCTCCATTAATGCAGCTCAGGGTGTGTTGTGCCACAATGGTCTGACTTGAAAAGACCGTCACTCTTTAGGGAGGGGCGTGGATGCATGACACGGAGAACTCTATGCACAAGCAGGTAACATTCTGGGCCGCTGCGCTGTCCTTGCCCCTGATGCTGGTTGGTTGTGGCCAGGAAGAGGTGACTACGGCTACGGAAGCGGTACGGCCGGTTAAAACAATGGTGGTGTCGTCTCCCGAGACGGCCAGTGTGAGAGTGTTTCCCGGAGTGATCGATGCCAACCAGAAAGTCGAGCTCGCCTTTCGGGTGTCGGGTAAGCTGAAGTCACTTCCCGTCCGCGAGGGTGAGGTGGTAACGGAGGGTCAGGTGATTGCCCAGCTGGATCCGGCTGACTACCAGATCGTGGAGCGGGATCGAAAAGCGCGTTACCAGGAAGCAAAGGCTAACTTTGATCGGGCCGCCCAGCTACTGCCTCAAGGCTATATCTCCAAGGCGGATTACGATCGCCTGGAGGCGACCTTCAAGAGTGCCGATGCCGCGCTCTCGGAAGCCCGCCAAAACCTGGAGTACACCACTCTCAAGGCCCCCTTTTCAGGACGGGTGGCTAAACGCCTGGTGGAAAATTTCCAGGAGGTGCAGGCCAAACAGACCATCGTTGAGCTACAGGACACCAGTTCGCTGGAGGTGAAGATCGATATACCCGAAAGCGATGTCAAACGGATGCGCGAGGACAGTGTGCGGCCGGTGCTGGTGGCTCGTTTTGGTCCCTCCCAGGACCAGAATTTTGCCCTCAAGGTGAAGGAGTACTCTACCGTCGCCGATACCAAGACCCAAACGTTCCGGGTAACCCTGTCAATGGACTCGCCGACCAGCTTTACGGTACTGCCGGGAATGACCACCTCGGTGGTGATGCATACCTCTCTGGGGGACCTGACCGGTATAGCAAGCTACCTTATTCCGCTCGATGCCGTGCATGGCGATATCAAACTCGATCCCCAGGTATGGGTTGTTGATGCGTCCACGATGACCCTTAAGGGGGTGCCCGTGAAGGTGGGCGCAATGCACGATAACAGCATAGAGGTGGTCGAAGGGTTGCAGGAGGGAGACCGGATAGTGACCGCCGGCGTCGCCTTTTTAACCGAGGGCCAAAAGGTCCGCCTTATGAAGGAGATTGAGCAGGCCGAGCCGATGGGCTCCGAAGGCGCGGCCAACTGAAGGCAATATTCATGGCACATGAAGCGATAAAAGTGGGGATGAATGATGAATATTGCTGAGTATTCAATCGTCAATAAAGTAGTGAGCTGGCTGGTGGTGCTGATTCTGGTGGGAGGCGGCCTGGGTGCCTACGAGCAGATGGGTAAGCTGGAAGATCCGGAGTACACCATCAAAGAGGCCAAAATCTTTACCCGCTACCCCGGTGCTAACGCCAAGCAGGTCAACGATGAGGTGACTTACCACATCGAGGATGCGGTGCAGCAGATGGGCCAGCTCAAGCGCATCAAAATGTCCATCTCCAGGGCAGGCATTTCCGAAGTCAGCGTGGAGTTCCAGGATAAATACCGTAAGGATGATTTTCCGCAGATTTACGATGAGCTGAGACGCAAAATTGGGGATATGCAGCACAAGCTGCCGCCCGGCGCGCAGCCCTCCCTGGTCTATGACGAGTTCGGTGACGTCTACGGGATTTACTACGGCCTTACGGGGGAGGGCTACACCTATCGGGAGCTGAAGGACTACGCGGATCTGCTCAAAAAAGAGCTGGTGCTGGTGCACGGGGTTCGCAAGGTGGTCATCGGTGGGTATATCGATGAGGTGGTCTACATTGAGCTGGCCCGCAACCGTATGGCCGAGCTTGGGATCTCCCCACAAACCATCATTGGCGTGCTGGAGAGCCAGAACGTGGTGGCCGATGCGGGACGTATTCGGGTGAACAATGATTACATCCGTGTTGAGCCGACGGGGGAGTCGCAATCGGTTAAAGAGATTGGCGATATCCTGATCAGCAGCGATGACCGACGCCTGACCTACCTCAAGGATATTGCAACGGTTCGTCGGGGCTATCAGGAGGTGCCAAGCAAGTTGAGCTACATCAACGGCAAACCAGGACTCACCATCGGTATTTCGATGATCTCCGGGGTTAACGTTGTTGAGGTGGGGCGCAATCTGGGAAAACGGGGTCAGGAGATGATGGAGCTGGCACCGGTGGGTATGGAGTTTACCCCTATCTATGACCAGGCCCAGGAGGTGGAAAATTCAGTTAACGGCTTTGTGATCAGTGTCGGCCAGGCGTTGGTGATCGTGATCGTGGTATTGCTTTTTTTCATGGGCGTCCGTGTAGGCCTGATCATCGGAGCGGTGTTATTGATCACTGTCTGTGGAACCCTCTGGTTTATGGACATGAAAGCGATCGAACTGCAGCGCATTTCGCTGGGTGCGCTGATTATCGCCCTGGGCATGCTGGTGGATAATGCGATCGTGGTGGCTGAAGGGATGCTGGTTCGCATTCGCGGGGGTATGGATCCTGTCAAGGCAGGTAATGAGGTGGTTAGCCAGACCATCTGGCCCCTGTTGGGGGGGACGGTGATCGGCATACTCGCCTTTTCAGCCATTGGCCTGTCCCAGGACTCAACCGGAGAGTTCATCAACTCACTGTTCTGGGTGATCCTGATTTCGCTGCTGCTGAGCTGGTTCACGGCGATCACGACCACCCCCATGCTCTGTGCCTGGTTGATAAAGCCCGACCCCAAAGACAGCGGGAGTGAAGAGCAAGCCGATGCATACTCCGGTGCCGGTTTTCGCATTTACCGCTCGCTGCTGGCCAGTGCGATTCGCATGCGCTTCGTGACCCTGGCGGTGGTGGTGGCCCTGTTCGCTGGCTCTATCGCCGGGTTTGGGTTTGTGCGCCAGGCTTTCTTCCCCGATTCCAATACGCCCCTGTTTTTTGTCGATCTGTGGGAGGTGGAGGGGACCGATATTCGCCATACCCGGGATGATCTGCTGCTGATCGATGAGTTCATCCGTGCTCAGGAGGGGGTTGTTACCACCTCGGCCTTTGTGGGCGGCGGGGCGGACCGCTTTACGCTGGTCTACAACCCGGAGTCTGCGACCACTGCCTACGGCCAGATTATTGTTGAGATGGAGTCCCGCGAGCAGATTGCGGCCATGAAAACAAAGATCGAAGCGTTCATGGAGCAGACCCTGCCCAATACCGAGCCCAAGGTGAAAAACCTGCGTATAGGCCCCGGGCGTGACTCCAAGATCGAGGCCCGTTTTAGTGGGCCGGACTATGAAGTTTTAAGGGAGCTGTCGGAAAAAGCGCAGGCCATATTCCGTGCCGACCCTGAGGCCAAGGATATTCGCGACGACTGGCGTCAGCCGGTTAAACTGATCAAGCCGGTGTTTAATGAGAGTGTGGCTCGTCAGCTGGGTATTAACCGACAAGACCTGGCGAGGGCGCTCAAGCAGGGCTTCGAGGGCACCCAGGTGGGCATCTATCGCGATGGTATCCGCTTGCTGCCGATGATTCTGTGGCCACCCGCCGACGAGCGGGAAGATGTTTCGAGCGTGCAGGATCTGCAGGTATGGAGCCCGGTACTGAACACCTCGGTGCCTGTGGGGCAGGTGGTTTCAGAATGGAAAACCGTGTGGGAGAACGCCATCATCCGTAACCGTGATCGGCGGGCAACCATCATTGCTTCAACCAACCCCAAGAGTGATCTGGCAACCCCATTGTTCGAGCGGGTCAAACCTCAGGTCGAAGCGATCGAGTTGCCGCCGGGCTACCTCCTGGAGTGGGGCGGAGAGTATGAAGATACCAAAAACGCCCAGGACGCCCTGTTCGGAGCGTTGCCGGGCGGCTTCCTGATGATGATCATCGTCACTATTTTGCTGTTCGGGAAGATCCGACAGCCACTGATTATCTGGCTGACGGTACCCTTGGCCACCATCGGCATCACGGCGGGCCTGCTGATTTCCAACGGCGCATTTGACTTTATGGCCCTGCTGGGCGCGCTCAGCCTGGTCGGCCTGCTGATCAAGAATGCGATCGTCCTGATTGAGGAGATCGACCTGCAGATTGGTGAGGGTAAAGAGCCCTTTACGGGGATTCTGGATGCTTCCGTAGCGCGTATGCGTCCGGTGATGATGGCGGCCAGTACCACCATTCTGGGTATGATTCCGCTGCTCCCCGATGTGTTCTTCGTGAACATGGCGCTGACGGTGATGTTTGGTCTCGGTTTTGCCACCGTGTTAACGCTGGTGGTGATTCCCGTGCTTTACGCGGTGTTCTTTAAGGTACCTAACCCACGCTGACCGAGGCGGCCACCGATCGGGGTATGCGCTCGATCGGTGGGGTCCGGATCAAGTGTCAGGGGTGGGGCAGTCGCCGGCGATGCCAAGGCGAGTAGTAGCGTACGTAGCCGGGAGCGTGGGCAATAATGCCGGAGATGAGGATGATACTGATAAAAAGCGGTGCTGACTGAGCCGGCCAATAGAGCATGGCGGCGATCAGCGCCAGCTTGACGAGAACGCTCAGCCCCTTAAGTTGCAGCAGCCATACGCCGTGGCCCCAAATCTCGATCAGGGCCATCAGAAGGCCCGAAAACAGCAGGATATGGAGATAGGTGGCAGGGGGTGGTGCACCCCCTGTGACGAGGAAGCTGGCACCGGTGCCGGCCACCCCCAACAGGTGCAGGGTTCGGAGGAGAATCATCGACCAGCGTTTGCCGTGGAAGCTGCGCCCCTGGGGCGGGAATAGCCACCGATGAATCCACATCGACGGGCGCGGCCTAAAAGTTAGCCGGTGTGGTACAGCTCACCAGACGTAACTGCTGATCGAAGGGGTTATTGAAGCGGTGCGGCTGTGTGCTTTCGAAATAGTAACAATCTCCCGCTTCGAGGATCGAGACTTCACTACCGACGGTGAGCTCCAGTTTGCCCTCAAGTACCACACCCGCCTCCTCACCCTCATGGGCCAGCATCTCTGTGCCGGTATCGGTGCCGGGAGGCATGGTCTCAATCATAAAGGCCATGGAGCGCTCGCTCCGACCTTTGCCGACCAGCAGCATCTCGATGCCGTCCATGCCGAGATCCAAAAGCTCGTCAGCGCGATAGACGATTTTTTGTGTGTGATCGGGCTCGAGGTCCATGGAGAAGAAATCAACCAGTGACATCGGGATGCCACTGAGCACCTTCTTCAGCGAACTGATCGAGGGGCTGACGCTGTTTTTCTCGATCATGGAGATGGTGCTGTTGGTGACGCCAACGCGCTTGGCCAGCTCTCGCTGGGACAAGCCGTGCTGCTTGCGGATCGCCTTGAGCCGTCCGCCTACATCCAAATCTGTTCCGACCATGGTGCTCTCAGGGTTGTGATCGTTTGATCATCACACGAGTGTTCAAAATTTGCAACGATTCGGCGGCTTTCGCTGGCGATGTTTGCCCATGAAAAGTATCAAAGAGTTTTGGTCTGTTTAGGTGATAGATAGCCGGATAAATCACTTGCCATGCTATCTTGGATAGTAATAGCCTAAAGTCTCTTATCAATTATAAGAAAATTATCATGCGTAACCTTAAAGAAACTGTGCGTAAACTGGACCGGATCGATCGTAATATCCTGCGCGAACTGCAGCGCGACGGGCGCATCTCCTATGTGGATCTTGCCGCCAAAGTGGGGTTAAGCACGACCCCCTGCATGGAGCGGGTCAAGCGGCTGGAGCGGGCAGGGGTGATTGAAGGCTACGCTGCCAAGTTAAACCCGCAATTGCTGGAAGCGGGTCTGCTGGTCTTTGTTGAAATCAGTCTCTACTCCAAGTCGGCCGATATTTTCGATGAGTTCCGCCATGCGGTGATCGGTCTTCCCCATGTGCTGGAGTGCCATCTGGTGTCGGGTGACTTTGACTACCTGGTGAAGGCCAGAATCTCTGAAATGGCCTCCTACCGCGAGCTTTTGGGGGATATTCTGTTGAAGCTGCCCGGTGTCCGTGAGTCAAAAAGCTATATCGTGATGGAGGAGCTCAAAGAGACCCTGGCCATCCCGATACAGGACCCGCGCCGCTAAAACTCAGCCACCAGCCGTTGGAAGGCAGGCTTGTAAATCGGGCTCAGGTTGGCAAGCCGGAAGCCCGCACCGAACTCTTCGGAAAAACTCGATCCCTGGCACCAGACACAGACCGCCTGTAGCTTTATCTCGGCAGGGCCAATGCGCTCATCCGGTAGGGAAAAGCTGAAGTTGAAGAGGGTGTCCGGGGCCAGCGTCTGCTGGGTCAGGAGCATGAACCCCTCGACCGTAATATCGAAGATCCGTCCGACCGCTTCACCCGTATCATCATTAGTGACCGGTACCACCGACTTGAGGCGTTTGCGGGGCAAGGCTCTGTGTTCAGAGGGCATTGTCGATCCATCACTTGGTTTGGCTAGAGTATATCAGGGCTCGGTTTGCGGCGTTTAAAAAATGAGCCTGCGCACAAAAGTGGCGCAAGAATCAACTGCTACACTCAAAGCTAAGGGTTGTCCTAGGGGGGCACATCCAGTCAAAGGGTCAAAGTCTTTACCAAGCCTCTACACAACAAAAGGAAGTATTGGTGGTCTAAATTTTTGCCCTCGGTACCGGGTGAGCAAGCGCGAAGTATCGTGTGATCAAAAAAATAGTCAAAGCAGCAGGTGATCAGCATGGATATTTTTAATAGCTATAAAAATCGTTATGAGTCCACCCAGCATGAGGAGTTGAGCCTTCAGGAGTACCTCCAGCTTTGCAAAGACGACCCCAGTACCTATGCCTCTGCCTCGGAGAGGATGCTGATGGCGATTGGTGAGCCTGAGCTGGTGGACACTTCGCGGGACCCTCGCCTGAGCCGGATTTTCTCCAACAAGCTGATCAAGCGCTACGCCTCCTTTGAAGAGTTTTATGGCATGGAGGAGGCGATCGAACAGATCGTCTCCTACTTTCGTCATGCCGCCCAGGGGCTGGAGGAGAAGAAACAGATTCTTTACCTGTTGGGGCCGGTCGGTGGAGGTAAGTCCTCACTAGCGGAACGATTAAAATTCCTGATTCAGAAGGTGCCCTTCTATGCGATCAAGGGATCGCCGGTGTATGAGTCCCCGCTCGGACTCTTCAACCCTGCCGAGGATGCCACCATCCTGCAGGAGGAATACGGAATTCCCCGTCGCTACCTCAAAGGGATCATGTCGCCCTGGGCGGTGAAGCGCTTGCAGGAGTTTGGTGGCGATATCTCCCAGTTCAAGGTGGTTAAACTCTTCCCCTCGGTTGCCAACCTGGTTGCGGTGGCCAAGACCGAGCCCGGAGACGAGAACAATCAGGATATCTCCGCGCTGGTGGGTAAGGTGGACATTCGCCAGCTCGAGGAGTTTTCCCAGAATGACCCTGATGCCTACAGCTTCTCAGGCGGACTGTGCCACGCCAACCAGGGATTGCTCGAGTTTGTAGAGATGTTTAAGGCACCCATCAAGGTCCTGCACCCGCTCCTGACCGCCACCCAGGAGGGTAACTACAACAGCACCGAAGGGATGGGAAGCATTCCCTTTGACGGCATTGTGCTGGCGCACTCCAACGAGTCGGAGTGGCAGAGTTTTAAAAACAACAAAACCAACGAGGCCTTTATCGACCGGGTCTATATCGTCAAGGTTCCCTACTGCACAAGGGTGACCGAAGAGGTACATATCTACGAAAAGCTGTTGCAAAACAGCTCCCTGAACAAGGCCCCCTGTGCGCCGGATACCCTGCGGATGCTGGCTCAGTTCTCGGTGCTGTCGCGCATTAAGGAGCCGGAAAACTCCAACGTATTCTCGAAGATGCGCGTCTACGATGGCCAAAACCTCAAGGATACCGATCCTAATGCCAAGTCGCTGCAGGAGTACAAGGATACGGCAGGTGTGGATGAGGGTATGGAGGGCTTGTCCACCCGCTTTGCCTTCAAGATTCTTTCGAAGGTGTTCAACTTTGATCCTGCCGAGGTGGCGGCTAACCCGGTCCACCTGCTGTACGTCCTGGAACAGCAGATAGAGCAGCAGCAATACCCCCAGGAGGTACATGACCGCTACCTGCGATTCATCAAAGAGTTCCTGGCACCCAAGTACATCGAGTTCCTGGGCAAAGAGATACAGACCGCCTACCTCGAGTCCTACTCAGAGTATGGACAGAACATTTTCGACCGCTACATCACCTATGCCGATTTCTGGATACAGGACCAGGAGTACAGGGATCCTGAAACCGGTGACATTCTTAACCGGGCGGCTATCAACGATGAGCTTGAGAAGATCGAAAAGCCCGCCAGCATCGCTAATCCCAAAGATTTCCGTAACGAAATCGTCAACTTTGTGCTGAGGGCCCGGGCTAACAACAATGGCAAAAATCCCAGCTGGCTGAGCTACGAAAAGATGCGAACCGTGATCGAGAAAAAGATGTTCTCAAATACAGAGGATCTGTTGCCGGTCATCTCCTTCAATGCAAAAGCCTCTGCGGATGATCAAAGCAAGCATGCGGAGTTCGTCAAGCGCATGACGCAGCGGGGTTATACCGAGAAACAGGTTCGCCTGTTATCCGAATGGTATATTCGAGTGAGGAAGTCTCAGTAGTCATTCGGGGGATTATCCATGAGCCATATTATCGACCGCCGGTTGAATGCCAAGAACAAAAGTACGGTGAATCGGCAGAGGTTCCTTGAGCGCTATAAAAAGCACATCAAGAAGGCGGTCTCTGGCGCGGTTACCCAGCGCAGTATTACGGATGTCAAAAGCGGTAGCGATATTACTATCCCCCGCAAGGATATATCGGAGCCTATCTTCCACCACGGCCAGGGTGGCGATGTCACCACGGTTCATCCGGGTAACAAGGAGTTCTTGTCCGGTGACCGTATCAAGCGGCCGCTGGGTGGTGGCGCAGGGGGCGGTGGAGGAAGTGGTGAAGCCAGCAACGATGGCGAAGGGCTGGATGATTTTACCTTCCACATCAGCCAGGAGGAGTTCCTCGAGTTCGTATTCGAAGACCTTGAGCTGCCCTTTCTGGTTAAGAAACAGCTCAAGGATGCCAGCGCCTTCAGCCTCCGCCAGGCTGGATTTTCCAACAAGGGATCACCGGAAAAGCTGAATATTGTTCGCTCCCTTCGAAGTGCCCATGCCCGAAGAATCGCGCTCTCCGGCAAGGAGCGGAGAGAGATTCGGGCGCTAAAGAGAGAGCTTCGTCAGCTCGAGCTCTCCGCCGGTGAGCGTAACGAGAGCAGGATTATTGAGTTAAAAGAGCAGATCAAAGCGCTCAACCTGAAGCTAAAACGGCTACCATTCATTGATGAGTTTGATCTCAAATTCAATAACTTTGTGCGGGTTCCGCAGCCGAGTACCAAGGCAGTGATGCTGTGCCTTATGGATGTCTCGGGGTCGATGACCCAGGAAATCAAGGACATGGCCAAGCGCTTTTTCTTGCTCCTCTACCTCTTTCTGCAAAGGAACTACAAGCAGATAGAGGTGGTATTTATCCGCCATCACACCTCGGCCAAGGAGGTGGATGAAAACGATTTTTTCTACTCGCGGGAAACCGGAGGCACCATCGTATCCAGCGCCCTGGAGCTCTGCTACAAGGTGATACAGCAGCGGTATCCTACCGCCGACTGGAATGTGTATGTGGCGCAGGCATCCGATGGCGATAACTGGGAGGGGGACTCATCGGTGTGTAGCAAGATACTCACCACCCACCTGCTGCCCCTGGTTCAGTATTTTGCCTATGTCGAGATAACAGACCGTAACCACCAAAACCTGTGGCGGGAGTATGAAACGATCCAGGAGGACAACCATGATAGCTTCGCCATGCAGCAGATAAAATCGGCTGCGGATATCTATCCTGTGTTCCGGCGTCTTTTCGAGAGGAAACAGGCATGAGTGACAGAAAGCCCATATCAGAGGGGTCGGAGTGGACCTTTGAGCTGATCGAGCGCTACGACAAGGAGATTGCCCGGGTGGCGGCGCTATATCGGCTCGATACCTACCCCAACCAGATTGAGGTGATCAGCTCGGAGCAGATGATGGACGCCTACTCGTCAACGGGAATGCCGTTGATGTATAGCCACTGGTCGTTTGGGAAACAGTTTCTCAGTACGCAGCAAAACTATCAGCGTGGACGAATGGGACTGGCCTATGAAATCGTCATTAACTCCAGCCCCTGTATTGCCTACCTGATGGAAGAGAACACCATGCCCATGCAGGCACTGGTGATTGCCCACGCTTGCTATGGACATAACTCCTTTTTTAAGGGGAACTACCTGTTCAGAACCTGGACCGATGCGGAATCGATCATTGATTACCTGCTGTTTGCCAAAAGCTATATTGCCCATTGCGAGGAACGCTACGGTATTGATGCGGTAGAGAGCGTTCTGGACTCCTGCCATGCGTTGATGAACTTCGGGGTCAACCGCTACACCCGGCCGGCCCCGATCTCTGCCGAGCAGGAGAAAGCACGCCAGGCCGAGCGCGAGGAGTATCGGCAGCGGCAGCTCAATGAGCTCTGGAATACGATTCCCAAAGCGGGAGAAAAGGTGGCGGAGTCCAGTGAGTCACGTTTTCCGCCCGAGCCGGAAGAGAACATTCTTTATTTTATCGAGAAGAATGCTCCCCTGCTGGAGACCTGGCAGCGTGAACTGGTGCGCATCGTTCGCAAAGTGGCCCAGTACTACTATCCCCAGCGCCAGACCCAGGTGATGAATGAGGGGTGGGCCACTTTCTGGCACTACACGTTACTACACCACTTGCACTCGGAGGGGCTGGTGACGGATGGATTTATCATGGAGTTCTTGCATTCGCACTCGAATGTGATCTTCCAGCCCGGGTTTGACGACCCCCGTTACAGCGGCATAAACCCCTATACCCTCGGTTTTAATATGATGGCGGACATTCGGCGTATCTGTGAGCAACCCACCGCCGAGGACAGGCAATGGTTCCCCGAGATCGCGGGGGCCAACTGGCTGGATACGCTGCATTTTGCGATGGAAAACTTCAAGGATGAAAGCTTTATCCTGCAGTTCCTTTCGCCGCGGATTATGCGTGAGCTAAAGCTCTTTGCCATTCGCGACAATGAGTCGGAACCGACCCTGGAGGTGGCGGCGATTCATGATGAAAGCGGCTATCGGGCGGTGAGGGAGGCGTTGGCTGCACAGTACAACCTGGGCAACCGTGAGCCGAATATCCAGGTGTACAACGTCAACATCAAAGGGGACCGCTCGTTGACCCTGCGCCATACCCAGCACAACAACCGGCCACTGGGGGGCAGCACCCGGGAGATGCTGCGACACCTGCACAACCTCTGGGGGTTTGATATTCACCTGGAATCGGTCAACGACGGCGTCGTCAAAACCACTTACCACTGCCCGGAGATCAATAAGCCGGGCGTTGCTGCCTGAAGCGGGGAAGGGGTGGAGGCCATGGGACCGGGCATCCCTGGACCGCTGCCGTCATCCTGACTCTCGGGATCTGGCTAGCGCCTCCCGATTGATCGCTACCGTCATCCTGACTCTCGGGATCTGGCTAGCGCTTCCCGATTGATCGCTACCGTCATCCTGACTCACGCGATCTACCTGGCGTTACCCACGGATCGCTACCGTCATCCTGACTCACGAGATCTACCTACGTCCTGTAGGCAAAAAAAAGCCCCGACCAGAATGAGGAGTGGTCGGGGCACAGGATGTACCAATTAGGAGTCAAGCGAGTCACTTAACTGCGTACAGTGTAGGGGGCTTGGCCGCATTGACCTATTCGTAATACTACGGCCCCGATAGGGATAAATACCTACCCCCGTGGGCTCACAGGCCCGCTTCGCCCTTAACCTTGCCCCCCGACTCTTCTATAATCGTGCGCCAACCATCTGATCAGTGGCCGCCCGACGGCCGTTACAAGGGCACTATGAGCACAATTCGCACCCTCACCGGTATCACTACCTCGGGCACTCCGCACCTGGGTAACTACGTTGGCGCCATCAAACCGGCGATTCAGGACAGCCTGAATCCGGGTATCAGCGCTTACTACTTCATGGCCGACTACCACGCCATCATCAAAACCCGGGACCCGCAGCGGGTGCATGAGTCCTCATTGCAGGTGGCGGCGACCTGGCTGGCCTGTGGGCTGGATACCGACAGGGTCACTTTCTACCGACAGTCCGATATTCCCGAAATCATGGAGCTTTGCTGGGTCCTCAACTGCATGACCGCCAAGGGGCTGATGAACCGGGCCCACGCCTACAAAGCTGCGGTGGATGCCAATGTGGCCGAAGGCAACGATGCCGACCAGGCGATCACCATGGGGCTGTTCAGCTACCCGGTGCTGATGGCGGCCGATATCCTGATGTTCAATGCCCATAAAGTCCCGGTAGGGCGCGATCAGGTGCAGCACCTGGAGATGGCGCGTGATATCGCCGATCGTATGAACCACCACTACAAGGTGGGCTTTACCCTGCCGGAAGCGGTGGTGGGAGAAAATGTGGCTGTGCTGCAAGGGCTGGACGGCCGCAAGATGAGCAAAAGCTACGACAACACCATCCCGCTGTTTGAGCCCGAGAACAAGCTGCGCAAATCGATTAACAAGATCAAGACCAACCTGCTGGAGCCGGGAGAGCCCAAGGACCCGGATGACTCCACCCTGTTCCAGATCTGGAAAGCTTTTGCGGATGAGAGCCAGATCGATTACATGCGCCGTGAATTTGAAAACGGGATCGCCTGGGGGGAGGCCAAAAAGCAGCTGTTTGAACTGGTCAATGAAGAGCTGAAGGGGCCGCGAGCGCGCTATGAGGCGCTGATGAAGGACCCGGGCTATGTTGAGGCGGAGCTGATCAAGGGGGCCGTTAAGGCGCGCGAGCAAGCCACCCCCTTTATGGAGCGCGTGCGTCGCGCGATGGGAATACGTCCACTGGCCTGAAGCGTTTCGAGTGCAGGCGCTGCCGGGTCAGGGCAGTGCCAGCCAGCGCACGATGTGTCCCCGCTGGTCCAGTAGCTGCCAGAGTACCTGGGTGTCAACGTCCATGGTGCAACGGTTGCTGAGGGGGTGGCACTGAATCCGGGGAACCGATTCCAGGGAGGCCTCCACGATGGCCTCAACCCGGTGCCCAGGGTCGTTGAGGAGCGAAAGCAGTGACAGCGCCCCCGCCTCGGTCCCCAGCAGCAGGCTGAGCTCCTCCGCACTGGCCATGCTCAGGCGTGAACAGCCCAGCAGTGCGGCCAGCCCCTTCAGGTCAACCCGCTGGGAAGGATCCGTGCACAACAGGAAGTAACGCTGCCCCTTGCGCTCCTTGAGTAACAGGTTCTTGGCCGCCACGCCGGCCAGGCCCGCGGCGTGGCGATCGGCCTGCTCGCAGGTGAATACCGGCTCATGATGACGGTATCGAATGGAGGGCTGAAGCAACTTGAGCAGGTTGATCAGCTCGTCAGAACAGACCCTTTCGGCGCTGGGCACCGGCGGGGTGTCGAGCCTCATCAGTCCTCGCCCACCAGAGTAATGATGTTGTTGTCGTAGTCGAGAAGGTGAACCAGCCAGCCGCCCCAGCTCTGCTGCTCGGGAGGGCCGGTGAACTCGACCCCCAGGTGATCGAGCTCCTCGTACTCGGCGTGAATATCCTCGACCGCCAGGGAGATGCCGCTAAAGCGACCCACCAGATCGGAGTCCGCATCGTCCAGCTGCTCCAGGATCAGCTTGGCAGGACCGGTGTTAAAGAGGGCAAACCCCGCCTCCTCATCGCAGCTGCTTACCTCCAGCCCCAGGGTCTCTTCATAGAACGCGAGCGCGTTATCAAAATCCCGGGTAAATACTCGTACAGCGTTGATAAGGTACATTCTGTGTTCCTGCTTGATTTGAGTCACTATTCTGGCACAGTCGTTTGGTACCGCCTAGGGATACAATAGAGCGGCGCAGGCCTATGGATAGATTCCTTGCTATGGAACAACAATGAAAAAGTTATTTTTACCCGCCATTTTTTTGGTTCTGGGCTATGGGTTTTGGGTGAGCCCGCAGTTCAAGGAGATCAGTGCGGGTGTCGCGATTTTCCTGTTCGGAATGCTGTCGTTGGAGGAGGGGTTCAAAGCCTTCACTGGCGGGGTGCTTGAAAAGCTGCTCAAGGGCGCGACCAACCGACTCTGGAAGAGTCTCAGCTTCGGCTTCATCACTACCTCTATCATGCAGTCCAGCTCGCTGGTCTCGCTGGTGACCATCTCCTTCCTGAGTGCGGGCTTGATCGAGCTGGCTCAGGGGGTTGGTATCATCTTTGGTGCCAATATAGGGACCACCACCGGGGCCTGGCTGGTAGCGGGCCTGGGTATGAAGGTCAACATCTCATCCTACGCGATGCCGATCCTGGTGTTTGGCGTGATCCTGATGTTTCAGGCCAACCGCATGCTCAAAGGGGCGGGCTACATCCTTTCAGGGCTCGGCTTTCTGTTCCTCGGTATTCACCACATGAAAGAGGGATTTGAGGCCTATCGGGGGAGCATTGACCTGGTCGCCT
The DNA here is from genome assembly GCF_003864255.1 of Aestuariirhabdus litorea. NCBI lineage: Bacteria > Pseudomonadati > Pseudomonadota > Gammaproteobacteria > Oceanospirillales > Aestuariirhabdaceae > Aestuariirhabdus > Aestuariirhabdus litorea. The sequence goes on along the minus strand of NZ_QWEZ01000002.1, from coordinate 309,400 downwards.
ACGCGATGCCTGGTATCCTCGGGGTTCTGGTGTTTACCCTGATTGGCACTCTGGCGACCGTGGTCATGCAATCCAGCCATGCCACTCTGGTGCTGATAATTACGGCGTTGGCGGCCGGCCAGATCAGCTATGAGAATGCGTTGGCGCTGGCGATTGGCGCCAACATCGGCACCACCATTACGGCGATATTGGGGGCACTGAGTGCCAACATTGCGGGTAAACAGTTAGCCGCTGCGCACCTGATCTTTAATGTCGTGACTGCGGCCATAGCGATCGGCCTTTTGCAGCCGATGGCACTGCTGGTCGATAGCTGTGCCCAATGGCTGGGTATCGCAGACGATAACTATATGCTGAAGCTGGCGATCTTCCACACCCTGTTTAACCTGGTTGGGGTGCTGGTGATGCTGCCCTGGATTCGCCATCTGGTGCGCTGGTTGAAACGCACCCTTCTGCCACGTAATCGTCGCAGGGTGGCTGAACTCGTGGCAGGGCAGGAGGACCGCCGGATCGAACCCGAGAGGCCCCGCTACCTGAAGGCGGCAGTATTAAGCTATCCGGATACGGCCCTCGAGGCGATTATCCGGGAGGTGCGGCACCTGTTCGACAATGCGTTTGGGGTAATGTCCCACGGCCTGTTCCTGCATCGCAGCGATCTGCTCTCGGATAAGCCGTTGCAGGAGGTGGTTGAGCGGGCGGGGATCCCAAAGAGCCAGGTGGATGTGGATAAGCTCTATAAGATGCAGGTTCGCGCGATTTACTCCGAGTTGATCGCCTTTGCCGCCCGGGCCCAGACCGGCATGAGCGAGTCGCAAATGCAGCTCTTGTTCGCCCTTAAACTGGCCAGCCGGGATATCGTTGAGGCGGTCAAGGATGTTAAACACCTGCAAAAAAACATGCGTGTCCAGCTGCAGCAGGGTACACCCGTTATGCAGCAGCAATACAACAATATCCGCATCCAGCTAGGGAGTTTGTTGCGGGAGTTGAGCCGGATGCGTGGGCAGGGGTCTGCCGAAGAGACACTGTTGACGCTGGCTCGACTGAAGCGGGAGATGCTGAAGGTCGATATTCTCAGCAGTGGCGTGCTCGACCAGCTTATCCGTGGTGATGAGATCTCAGAGTCGGACGCAGCGTCGCTGATTAACGACTACAGTTATGCGCTCAGGGTCGCACAAAACCTTCTTGCAATGGCCGAGGTGCTGTTCAGCGCCTCCTCCAGCGGAGCGCCCAGTGTGGAACAGGCGATTGCGCTCGATAGCGTTGATATCGAACAGCTCTTGCAGGCTGATAATATTGACAGGGAGGGGGTATGACGGACAAGGTAAAGTACCGGAAGCTGTTGCGCAGGGTAAAGGCATTTCTGGATGCGGATTTTCGGGCCCAGGTGCAGATGCGTGAGGATATTCAGCAGGTTTTAGGTAAGCTGAAAAAACGCCAACATAAGCTTCAGCGGTTGGTGGATGAGGAGTTCGACGCCGGGGCCCAACGGCAGCTGGCTGAGGAACTGGAGCTGGTCAAGGCACAACGCAAGAAGGGTATAGAGGTGTTGCGCTCACTTGACCGAGACCCCTCCTGAGCAATGTTCAAGGGAGTGCTAAATGCGGATCAAGTACAACGTAGCGGTAGTCGGCGCCGGAATCAGCGGCTCACTGGTGTGCAGGCACCTGGCCGATGCCGGATTCAAGGTCACCCTGTTCGACAAGGATCGTAGCGCGGGAGGCCGATTAAAAAACCTGTTGCTCGATGGGCAGGCGGTGGATATAGGCGTGCCCTACATTCCAGGTGATTCGGAACTGCTGAACGGCTTGAAGCAGCGCTGGTTAGATGAGGGAGTGGTGACCCCCTGGACGGTGCCGGTCTACGATTTTCGAGCCAATGGTGAGCCTTTTGTCCGTGAGGAGAAGACCCTGTTTTTGGGGGTTGAACGCCAGTCCGTGTTGACCGACACCCTCCTGCAGGGGGTTGACCTGGTTGGAGATACCCGGGTGGTAAGCGCAACCGCAGAGGACGGCTGGTACCTTCGTTGCCATCAGGGGGAAACCCATGGACCCTATGATTTTTTGATACTTGCCATGCCGGCGCCCAAGGTGGCCCTGCTATTGAAGGAGTTTCCGGGCCTGCAAGCCATGGCCCGCAGCGTTCAATACATCCCCTGCTGGACCAGCGTACTGGAGTTCGAGGAGCCGCTGGACCCCGGTTTTGACGTGGCCCACGCCAGCGATCGTTTTAACGGTTTCCCCGGACTCAACCCGCTTTACATGCTGGTCCATCATAACGCCAAGCCCGGGCGAAAGGCTGCCAAGGATACCTGGACCCTGCACTGGTGTGCCCGAGAAAGCCTGGAGTATAAGGATGTCAGCTCGGATGAGATTTCAGAACGCAGCCTGATAGCCCTTGAACAGCTACTCGATCGCCCTTTGCCCGCGGCGACCGTGCATAACCAGCACTGGCTGCATTGCCAGGCCATTGATCGACTCAACGAAAACAGCTATTACCTCGATAGTGATATCCACATGGGCCTTTGCGGAGACTGGTTTGAGCCCGGAGGGCTGGTGGGCGCCGTTGCCAGCGCAGAGGGGCTCGCAACGGCGGTGATCAAGGCGATACAGCGTTAGACGCCGATGTTTTTCAGCAACTCCAGCACCTGGCGAGCGGCAGTGGCGATCGCCGGGTGACTCTCTCCAAAGCGGATCGCCTCCTCCTCGAGCTTATTCAGCAACGTTTCCGAGGGCGCCTCCAGATCAGGGTCGGCCAGGGTGTGATTGATCTCGTCGGCGATTTGCCGCAGCTCCGCAGTGGTGCACTCGTCGGCCGCTTCCACATCCTCTATCACCTTGCGGAGGTTGTTGACCTGCTCGTATAACCGCTCTTTAGGCATGATAATTCCTTTTTTCGATGGGCTTCACTGCTATCATCATACGCCGAATGCACAGCTGGTTAAACGCACCAGCAGGGTCAACATATCAACGGGAGAGTTGGGGATGAAGTATCAACACCAGTGGTACGAGGGGCGGGAGATTGACCTGCCGGTCGGGAAGGTGGTCTGTGTCGGGCGCAATTATGCGGCCCATGCCCTGGAACTTAACAATCCGATTCCTGACACCCCCATTTTGTTTATCAAACCGTCGACGGCACTGGTGCCTCTCGAAGAGTCGCTTTCCCTGCCCTCGCAGTGGGGCGAGGTTCACTATGAAACCGAACTGGCAATCCTGGTGGGCGAGCCTCTCAGCGGTGCCGGTCCTGAGCAAGCAGTGGCAGCCATCACCGGTATAGGGCTCGCGCTTGATCTTACGCTGCGCGACCTGCAGTCGGAACTCAAGAGCAAGGGCCACCCCTGGGAACGAGCCAAGGCGTTCGACGGTGCCTGCCCTTTGAGCCGGTTTGTGCCCGTTGCAGAGCTGGGCGCGCTGGACAAGTTGCACTTTACCCTGTCGATCAATGGCGAGCCCAGGCAGTCGGGAGACAGTGGTCAGATGCTGACACCGATTGCCGCCTTACTGGCCCACGCAAGCGAGAGCTTTACCCTGCTGCCGGGGGATGTGGTGTTAACCGGGACTCCTGCCGGGGTGGGGGTATTGCAGGCCAGGGACCAGCTGCAGCTGGATTTGCAAAGTCGTGCCCGCTTCTCCACCCGCGTTATGCCAAGCTGAGCCGGACGCTTGTTGTAGCGAGCGCCTGGCAGTGTAATAGGGCGCAGCCCTGTCTGAGGGTGCGCTACAGGCGTTACCCGCCAGGGTCGACTCCCTGAGCAAGGAGAGCGGCATGAGCCGATTAACCACCCACTATCTGGGTCTCACACTGGACAGCCCGCTGGTGCCTTCCGCATCACCGCTGACACGGCAACTGAAAAGCTGCCATGAGCTGGTGGAGGCGGGAGCTCCGGCCTTGGTCATGCACTCGCTGTTTGAAGAGGACGTTAAAAGCGCGTTATCTGCAGCCCGGGGTCAACGCCTGGTAGAGCGCCACCTGAATCAGCTGATGACGCTCAAGCGGGAGCTGGGTATACCGATTATTGCGAGCCTTAATGGCTCGTCCCTTGATGCCTGGGTCGACTACGGTACTCAGTTGCAGCAAGCGGGTGCAGATGCGCTGGAGATCAATATCTACTTCGTGGCTGCCGATGCCGAGCTGAGCCCGATGGAGGTTGAGTACCGTTATCTGGGCATCATCGGTGCCCTGAAGCAAAAGGTGGCCCTGCCCATTACGGTGAAGCTCAGTGCCTACCTCTCTTCACCGGTCAATATGGTAAAACGCTGCCGGGAGATGGGGGCAGAGGGGGTGGTGTTGTTCAACCGCTTTTACCAGCCGGTGGTGGATCTTGAAACCTTGTCGGTGGTGCCGCAGATACAGTTCTCCTCCTCTACCGAGTGTGCCGAGCGTATTCGCTGGGCGGCGATTATCCGTGGCCAGGTAGATATTGATCTGGCTCTCACGGGAGGGATCAACCGCTGGCAGGATGTGGCACGGGCAATCGCCGCTGGCGCCGATGTCACCCACCTCTGTTCCTTGTTGTTACAGCAGGGGCCGGACAGCCTCCGCCACCTGAGGCGAGAGTTGCTGGCCTGGATGGACGACAGGGGCTTTGAGTCCCTTGAGCAGTTCCGGGGAATCGCCTCCCAGAAGCGGGTGATGGATCCAGCAGCCTGGGAAAGAGTCAGCTACCTCAAAGTGCTCGACGCCTACGAATGAGAGGTTGCGGGGACGGTTGCTGGCTCCCCCATGCTGCCCTTGGATTTCGTTATACGCACTCCTGTCTCGGCAACTACGGATTGGGTGAGAGGGCAACGCCGGATAAGCTGTTTTGACCCCTAGCCCGGCATCTTACCCCAGCGTATACGCGATGCCTCTCAGTTGGAGAGACCATGAACACCACCGAATTGAATCAGGCCGTTGCGCCTACTACGGCTTCTCCCTCACCACGTATCGAACGCTTTCTGAATGCCATCGAATATGCGGGTAACAAACTGCCGGACCCTGCCATTCTCTTCCTGATGGCGATGATCTGCGTGTGGATCCTCTCCGCGCTCTTTTCGCAGTTCAACTTCGAGCTGATCCACCCGGCCACCGGCGAGGCGGTCCAGGTCAGTAATCTGCTGACCGGGGAGAGACTGGCAGACTTTCTCTCCTCAATGGTGACCACCTTTACCAGTTTTGCCCCCCTGGGCATCGTGCTGGTTGCGATGCTGGGCGTGGGGGTTGCCGAGCAGTCCGGCTTTATTAACACGGGGCTCAAAAAGCTGCTGGGGGTGACCTCGCCACGCTTCCTGACACCCATGCTGATTTTGGTCGCCATCGTCAGCCACACGGCTGCCGATGCGGGGTATGTGCTGGTCATCCCCTTGGGCGCCATTATTTTCCAGGCAGCGGGACGCCACCCCCTGGCCGGGATTGCCGCCGCCTTTGCCGGGGTGTCGGGGGGCTTTGCGGCCAACTTTATCCCATCGGGGATCGATCCCTTACTGCAGGGTTTTACCCAGTCGGCGGCGCAGATCCTGGACCCGAGCTATCAGGTAAACCCCCTTAGTAATCTGTTCTTTACCGGTGCCTCCTCCCTGTTGATCGTACTGCTGGGCTGGTATGTCACGGAGAAAGTGGTAGAGCCCAGACTGGCCCGGGTGGAGATCGATGAAGAGGCCCGGGAGGGCGATTCGCTGAGCCACTACAGCGCGCGTGAAGGGCGGGCCTTCCACTGGGCGTTGGCCTCCATGGTCGTCGGCATCGGCCTACTGGTGCTGGCTGCTTGGCCCGACGACTCCCCCCTGCGCTCCCCCGCCGGTGAGCTGACGGCCTTCTCTGCGCCGCTTATGAAGTCCATTGTGCCCTTGATCTTCCTGCTGTTTGTGCTGCCGGGGGTGGTGTATGGCTTTTGTTCCGGGAAATTCAAACGAGGCTCCGATGTCATCGAGGCGATGAGCAACACCATGAACACCATGGGCTCCTACATGGTCATGGCGTTCTTTTGTGCCCTCTTTATCAAAGCCTTTGCGGACTCCAATCTGGGGGCTGTGATCGCCCTAAGCGGAGCCGATCTGCTCAAGTCCCTGCAGCTGTCAGGGGGAGTGACCGTCGTCGGGCTGATCTTTCTGGTGGCCCTGGTGAACCTGATCGTAGGCTCTGCATCCGCCAAGTGGGCGCTGATCGGGCCGGTGCTGGTACCCATGTTGATGGCGGTAGGCATCTCACCGGAACTGACCCAGGCCGCCTACCGGGTTGGAGACTCGGCTTCCAATATCATTACCCCGCTGATGGTCTACTTCCCGCTGGTGGTGGTTTACTGCCAGCGCTACGTCAAATCAACCGGTGTGGGAACCCTGGTGTCAATGATGCTGCCCTACTCCGTGACCTTTCTTGCGTTCTGGCCACTGTTTTTGTTGGCCTACTGGGCGCTGGGTTTTCCCTTGGGTTTGCAGGCACCCTATAGCTATCCGGCCCCCTGAGCCGCGCTGGTTAAGATAGAGGGGGTGGCGATCCCTGCCGCCCTGTGTAATGGTTAACGCTAGGGTGCGGTTACCTCAGGAGGTTAAAGATCAATGGAGTGGTTACAGGCGAACCTACGATCGGTGGCGGCGTTGAGAGCAGGCTATCGGGCGCTGCTGTTGCCTTTGGTGCTATTGATAGCCGGCTGTGCACCGGTCAGTCAGCTGGTCGCCCCTCCCCCCGATGCCGCCAAGGCAGAGGCAGCCTACCAAGAGGGGGCGCGCTACAGTGTGGGCGCGGGTGTGGAGCAGGATTACGGATTGGCGTTAAAGCACTATCGCGAGGCGGCTCGTTACGGATCCGTACCCGGGTCCTACATGGTGGGCATGAGTTTCTATACAGGCCGTGGTGTCCAGGTGGATTACGCCGAAGCGCGGCGCTGGCTGCTGAAGGCAGCAGAGGGCGGTTACGCTCGCGCACAATATCAACTGGGTAAGCTGTATCTGGATGGTCTGGGAGGCGCTAAGGATGCTGCCTGGGGAGCACGCTGGATCGGTATGGCTGCGTACCAGGGGCACGCTCGTGCGCAGTTTGCCTACGGCATCGCCTGGAGCCAGGGGCTCGGCCTGCCCCAGGACACGGTGCGGGGGTTGAGCTGGTTGATCCGGGCTGACAACCAGAAGCTGGCCGAAGCGGCGGAGGTGCGGCGGTCACTGGCCAAAGGGATGAATGCAGCCCAGCGTGCCCAGGCCCAGGCTGAAGCACGCAAGTCGCTGCCCTACAATGAGGGGCTCAACAATCTTCCGACTCGACTCTTTGTTCAGCAGCGGTTAACGGAAAAGGGTTATAACCCTGGGGCGGTGGATGGGCTGTTGGGGACAAAAACAGGCGCCGCCCTGATGCAGTTTCAGGGCGACGCCGGGATAGCCGTAAGTGGGGAGGTGGATGAGGCCACGCTGAACCAACTGCGAGACCTCTATTTTTGGCAGCCGCTGCTTAATTGATACCCAGCAGGTCGTTCACCGCTGACACAACGCTGTCGTCAACTTCTTTGTTGGCGGCGGCGGCCAACGCTTCCATAGACGCCTCATCAGCCGCCGCGATGGAGTCGGCCAGCCCGTTGGTCTCGGCTTCTGCGACCGCTTCATCCAGCGCTGTCTGGGCGGTGTCTATCGCCTCCTGCGTGGCGTTGGGGTCGTTTTTCAGGTCATTGAGCGCGGTCTCCAGTGCTTCAATGTTGCTCTGCTGGCTCTGATAAGCCTCATTCAGCGAGAGCGCTTCATTGACGGCCGCTTCATAGGCTGCGATTCGACCGACCGCTGAATTGGGTGAAGCGTTGGCCCGTGCCGTTGCCGATGCGTGAGCGGCGTTCAGGCGCCCCAGAGAACTGGCCACAGCCCCGTGGTTATTACCCAGCCCTTTGCTGCCTTTGTCTTTTCCGTCAACGCCCTTTGTGTGCCCATAGGCATTGCCCATGCCGTTGTTGCTTTTGCCTTCCGACTTGCTTCCGCCGTTGCCTTCGCCATTACCCCCACCATTACCTCCGCCATTACCTCCGCCATTACCACCCTTGGCAAAGGCCTGGGCACTGGAGGGCAGGTCAAACAGGGGAGCAGCGAGCGGGGCTGCCAGCAAGGTGGCACCCAGCAGGAGGCTTAAGGAGATCTGTTGGAGTTTGTGGGGGCGAGTCATGGCGGTCACCTTAATGCTGTGTTTAGTGGTTAAAGTGTAGACGATTTGAATCTGAGAAAGTTGACGTAGTCCCCATTCAGCGACGATAGGTGGTAAACCATGGTTTTGTTGATAGTCGTCAACGATCCGCCACGGGGAAATTGGCGGGAGCGCGAGTTGGAGACCAGACTGAGGCTATAGGAACCCTATGGGAGACAGCCATAGCTGTCGGGAGTTAGGTGATGCAGCAACTGATTGCACGGTTGATTACAGACCACAAGCATCTTGAGCGGGTACTGGGTTACCTGCGCCGTGAGATGTATAGCTTTTCGGGGGGCGATGACCCACCCAACATGGGGCTGATTTTGGATGCGATGGAGTATATCCAGAACTATCCAGAGGCCTTTCACCATCCGCTCGAAGAGCGGATCTATGAGCAGATGGTCCCCCATATAGAGGACGCCGAGCTTAAAACGATGTTGCAGCGGATAGGCGTGCAGCACCAGCAGCTGCAGCAGGCGTCGAGTCGTTTGCAGGCGGACTTCCATGCAGTAGCGAATGACCAGGCGGTGCCCGTTGAGCGGCTGCTGGCCGACTTTAAGGCTTACGATGAGCTGATTGCGGAGCATATGGCCTGTGAAAATCGCTACCTGATTCCCGCCATTGAGCGCTACCTGAGCCCACAGGCGCTGGAACAGATCCGGATTGAACTGGATGCGCGCCCCGATCCCCTGTTTGGGGGCCAGTTAATGGCCCAGTATGAAGAGCTATATCGCTACTTGGTGGATACCGAGTCCAGTGCCTGAGGGGGGGGAGTTGAGCGAATAGCGAGCCCCTGTTCGAGGCGGGTCAGCCAGAAGCTTGAAAAGACAAAATAGCCGAGCAGCCCCATCCACCCGCTGGTGGTCAGCTGGATCTGTTCCAGCGCTACCAGCAGCAGGGCTGTAGCGGCACTCAGCGCCATGCGCCACTTCTCGTGCGGAACAAAGCCCGTCTTACCCTCGAGCATGTAACCGATAGAGAACAGGCTATAGCCCTGTAGCAGGGTCAGTAGTGCCGTAAACCACAGCGGGTGCAGGTGGCTGATCGCCATGATCCAGGTAGTGAAGCCGATCATCAGTGCAAACTGGAACAGCACATAGGCCTTGAGGGCAGCGGGGATTTTGATATCAAAGGGGGTGAAGTGGTCGAGGTCGGTCCGGGTGAGCGGGTAGCGTTCGGCCACATCGGCGGGGCGCCACCCGGTTCGGCGGAACCAGATACCCATCCGATCCTGCCAGCGGCTGGCGTGGCGAGCATCCTCGAGCATCTGGGCGTAGTGCTGTAAGTTGGCCCAAAGGGGGTTCCAGCTGGCCAGGGGTTTGCGCACCCCATAGATGATGGTTTCCTCTTCACGCTCTTCGGCAAAAGTGCCGAGCAGGCGGTCCCACAGGATAAAGACCCCGCCGTAGTTATGGTCCAGATAGCGCGGATTTTGAGCGTGGTGTACCCGGTGGTTGGAGGGGGTCACGAAGATCCACTCCAGCGGACCAAGTTTGGGAATGTGGCGGGTGTGGACCCAAAACTGGTAGAGCAGGTTGATGGCTGCCACGGTGGCAAAAACCAGGGGCGGAAATCCCGCCAGCGCCAGGGGCAGGTAGAAGATCCAGCCAAAGATAAACCCGGTGCTGGTTTGTCGCAGCGCAGTGGTCAGGTTGTACTCTTCGCTCTGGTGGTGCACCAGGTGCGCGGCCCAGAGGATGTTTATCTCGTGGCCGAGGCGGTGAGCCCAGTAGTAGCAGAGGTCGTAGAGGATAAAGGCCAGTGCCCATACCCAGAGTTGGTCGCTGCCGAGGCTCGAAAGCCGCCACTGCTCGTAGGCAAACACATAGATCCCCAGAGTGGCGGCTTTACTGAGCACCCCGGTGGTGATGCTGAGCATCCCGGCACTGAGGCTGTTAATGCCATCGTTGACGCGGTAGTAGTCGCGTCCGCGCCACCAGCCCGCCAGTAGCTCGATAAAAATCAGCCCGAAGAAAACCGGGATGGCATAGACGATGTAGTTCATCTGCGCGTCGCTGTTCATAGTGCTCTCATGATACCGCTGTTTTTATTGTGCAGGCCGCTCGGGTAGGCAGCCTTCCACTCGATCTGGGGGATATGTTAGCGTCATCAGAGCCTGGGTTGGTAGTCACAAGCCGTCTCAGGGGCTCTCGGATAACGACAGCACAGGGAGAGGACGCACATGAAGAGAAGGCTTGGGTTCTGGAAGGGAACACTGTTGCTGGTGGCGATGCTGCTGGTGGCGGCGGTGGTCGGCCTCTGGCCTTACCGCCACGCGCTGTTTGTGGCGCCGCAAAGCCTGGCTCAGGTCGCGGAGCAGCTGGAGCCCTATTACCAGCTGTTTACACCCAGTGGGGAGGGCCCCTTTCCAGCGGTCGCGGTGTTTCACGGCTGTGCAGGGCCCGAGCCCGGGCTGTCGCTGTCGCGGGCGACATGGCTTAATCAGCAGGGTTACGTCGCTCTGTTGGTCGACAGTTACTCCGGGCGAGGTTTAAGGGCAGATGAGGTGTGCTCGGGCCATCGCCTCTGGGGTAACCAGCGGGTCAATGATGTGCATGCTGCGCTGGCCTACCTGCGAACCCGGCCCCAGGTAGACCCGCAGCGGATGGCTCTGATGGGCTATTCCCATGGTGGCTGGACGGTGCTCGATGCGCTGGCCTATGGGGACAAGCGGCCGATGGGGGCCCTTGAGCCACAGCCGGATGGGTTGCTTGGTGTGAAGGCGGTGGTTGCCTACTACCCTTACTGTGAGTTTCCGGCGCACTTCGCTACCGGCTGGCAGGTATCGGTACCGGTGCTGGGCTTGCTGGCCGGCCAGGATTCGGTGGTGGATGTGCAGGCTTGCCTGAGCCTGTTTGATCGCCAGCAGGTCGGCGGTGCGGCACTGGAGTATGAGCTCTACCCGGCGGCTGATCATGTTTTTGACGGTGAGGGCAGCCAGAGCCGCTATGACCCCCTGGTGGCGGAGCAGGCCCTGGCTCGGGTGGCGCAGTTTCTGGCGCGCCATTTTCAACAGTAAAAAGGGAGGAGTGTGACATGAGCAAAAGAGTGGCGGTGGTGTTGTCGGGGTGCGGGGTGTTTGACGGCTCCGAGATTTACGAGACCGTGATCACCCTGTTGCGGCTGGACAGCAGCGGCAGCAGCTACCAGTGTTTTGCACCGGATATACCCCAGCACCATGTGATCAACCACCTGACCGGTGAGCCGATGAGTGAGGAGCGCAACGTCTTGGTTGAAGCCGCCCGCCTGGCGCGTGGAAAGATCAAGCCCCTCGACCAGCTGGATGTCGAGCTGTTTGAGGCATTGATTATTCCGGGAGGCTTCGGAGCAGCGAAAAATCTCTCCGATTTTGCCTTCAAGGGGCAGCAGTTAAGCGTATTGCCGGTGTTGCAACGCGTGGTGAAGGCGTTTTGCGATGGCGGCAAACCGATAGGCCTGATCTGTATCGCCCCGGCGATGGCGGGCAAATTGTTTGGCCAGGGAGTGACTTGCACCATCGGCAACGATGCCGATACCGCCAGTACGGTCGAGGCTACGGGAGCAGTCCATCGGGAGTGCGGTGTCGATGGCATTGTGGTCGACCAACAGTTCAAGCTGGTCAGCACGCCGGCGTATATGTTGGCTGGCAGGATCACCGAAGCGGCCAGCGGGATCAATAAACTGGTCGACAAGGTTCTGGAGCTGGCGTAGTCTGCGTCGCCCTGCTGTGAGGAAAATGGATGAGCGAAGTAGATGAGTTCCTGCCGGAGATCCGGCAGGCCGTAATCGATTTTATGAACCGGGTACCTTTCAATAAGCTGGTGGGTTTTACCCTGACCGAGATCACGCCGGATAAGGTCTGCCTGACGCTGCCGATGCGGCCCGATCTGGTGGGGAACTTTATTACCGGTATCCTGCACGGGGGGGTAATCTCCTCCATGATCGATGTGGCCGGTGGCGCCATGTCCCTGGTGGGAGCCTTCCGTAACCTGGAACACCTGCCGTTGGAAGAGCGGGTATTGCGACTCTCCAAGATCGGTACCATTGACCTCAGGATCGATTATCTCCGCCCGGGCCGGGGGGAGCGCTTCGATGTGACTGCCACCCTCTTGCGGGCAGGTAATAAGGTTGCTGTGACCCGGGCCGAGTTTTTTAACGACCAGGGCGAGCTCTGTGCGGTGGGCACCGGCACCTACCTCTGCGGCTAGAGGGAGATCAACACGGGGCCGAACTTCAGCCGCCAGGGACCCGTGAATCGACAGGGAACAGCGCGGTGAGGCATTAGGGTGAACGCAGAGATAGGGTTTGTTTTTGGGGTGCTGGCGATTACCGTAGCACTCTTTATCTGGGACCGCATACGGATGGACCTGGTGGCACTGGGCGTGGTGCTGGTGTTGGCGCTGTCGGGCATCATCACCCCTGCCCAGGCGGTATCCGGATTTGGTAACAGCATTGTGGTGATGATCGCGGCCCTGTTCGTGGTGGGTGAAGCCCTGTTCCGAACCGGCGTGGCCGCCGCCACCGGGCAATGGATCCTGCGAGTGGGTGGCCGCAACGAGCAACGACTCCTGCTCCTGTTGATCCCTGTGGTGGCGCTGCTTTCCGCTTTTATGAGTTCCACCGGTGCGGTCGCCCTCTTTATCCCGGTGGTGATGAGCATTGCCCGCAGCACCGGTATGAGCCCTTCCCGTCTGTTGATGCCGCTGGCGTTCGCCTCCCTGATTGGGGGGATGCTCACCCTGATCGGGACCCCGCCCAATATAGTGGTCAGTGGCTTGATGACGGAGGCGGGTCTGGAGGGGTTCGGGTTCTTCGATTTCACTCCCATTGGTCTGTTGATTCTGCTGGTGGGATTAGCCTATCTGGTGTTGGTGGGGCGCCGCTTGCTGCCCGCCGGTGCTACTGAGGCGGATGGCCCCCACACCCCCCTGCGGCGCCTGAGCGACTTTGCCGAGCGCTACGGTATTGAGAACCACCTCTATCGCCTGCAGGTACTGTCGGGCTCACCGCTGATCGGCAAGACCGTGGTCGAAGCGGGCGTGCGCACCCAGTATGAGATCACCCTCTACGGTATCCGTCGGCGGGGGAAGCTGCTGTCGAGCATGTTGCCGGTATTGGCGGAAACCCGCATAGAAAACGGTGACTACCTGATGGTCTACGGTGAACTGGCGGATATTCTGCGCTTTTGCGACCAGCAACGCTGCGCCGAAATGGGGTTCCCCGAAGTGGAGCGCGAGCGCGCCCGCAAGGAGTTTGGGGTGGCTGAGGTGTTGGTCTATCCACAGTCACGGCTGCTGGGAAAAACCATCAAGTCGGGCCGCTTCCGCGAGCAATACCACCTCAGTGTGATCGGCATGAAGCGCAATAATGAACCGGTGACGGCGCAGTTCAACGGCGAAACCCTGCAGGCCGGAGACACCCTGCTGTTGCTGGGCGGCTGGAGTTTTATTGAAGCCCTGAGGAGCAATAGCGACTTTGTGGTGATCGACACCCCCGCCGAGGTGAATGAGGTGCCCACCCGCGCCGCCAAGGCCCCCCTGGCGCTGGCCATCATGGTCGGAATGTTGGTGGCCATGGTGGCTGGCTGGCTGCCCAGCCTCAGCGCTATTCTGCTGGCGGCCGTAGCGATGGTGGCCAGCGGCTGTGTCACTTTGCCGGAAGCCTACCGCTCCTTCAATGCCATGAGCCTGGTGCTGATCGCAGGCATGCTGCCGCTGGCCCTGGCGATGGATAAAACCGGGGCGCTGGGGCTACTGGCCGACCAGCTGATCAACCACTTGGGGGAGAGTTCGCCGCTGCTGGTCTGTCTGGTGCTGTTTTTGCTGACCTCCCTGTTCAGCCAGTTTATCTCCAATACCGCTACTACCGTACTGGTGGGCCCTATTGCATTGGCCACGGCCCAGGGGCTGGGGCTGAGCCCGGCACCCTTTATGATGATGGTGGCGATCGCCGCCTCCACCGCCTTTTGTACCCCTATCGCCTCGCCGGTCAACACCCTGGTGCTGGCGCCTGGGAACTACCGCTTTATCGATTTCGTGAAGGTGGGCGTACCGCTGCAGTTGCTGGCACTGGGGGTGGCTATGGTGGCGGTGCCCTGGGTGTTTCCCTTTGCGGCGGTTTAGGAATAATCAGGAGAGAAGGGACGGTAGATCGATGGCCTCTGAGCGAGAAGAGCAAAGCCCCCACAGCGATGGGCGTCGTTACCGGGTCTCCAGCGGGCGCGGACAGGCGCGCCACCGGGTACGCTATATCGAGGGCAATAGCCCGCGGGGCTGTCCCTTTGTCGAGGGAGTACCCGCTGCCGATGGAAAGCGGGAAAGGAGCGAGAAAGAGGAGTAGGCTCAGATCTCGCTGCAGGAGGATCCCAGGGAGAAGCAGCTGAAACAGCGGTGATGTTTCATGCTGACCCGCTGACTCAACGCCTCCCGCAGGCTTCTGCCCTGGTTGTAGTCGTCGTCATCGTCCACCAGGGTGCAGGCGTAGACCCCCAGCTGGCCGCGCTTCTTGACGATCATCTTGCTGAACGCACACATAAACTGGCGTCGACTCTCTTCGTTCTGGTAGTGGGTCATACAGTGCTCGGTGATGTCGGGCACATCGGCGTGGGACCCCGGTGGCAGGAAGTCGGGAAAGGCGACCAGGCGCAGGTCCGGATCCAGCCCCTGCTCGATAAACAGCTGTCGATACTGCTTTTCCACGGCGCCACTCTCTTCACCGGCCCTCATCTGGCGAGCGACTGAGAGGTGAAAACCCAGCTCCTGTAGCAATTTCATCCCCTGCAGAGCTTGCTGGAAGCTACCCTCTCCCCGGCCGGCGTCGTGGGCGGCCGGTTCCGGGTAATCGAGGCTGACACGAAAGGAGACCGGGTGGTTGCAGGCGAGCAGTTGTTTCAGCTGTTCCCGGCGCTGGTGCAGGGGGTCCGTGGCGTTGGTCAGTACCAGGCAGGGGCGATGGTTCGCCGCGTATTGCAGCACCTTGATGATCTCACGGGCGACAAAGGGCTCGCCACCGGTAAAGGAGAACTGCTCGACCCCCAGCTCCACCGCTTCGTCAATATAAGGGCGTACCTCCTCCAGCTTGATCAGCTCGATGCGTGTGTCAGCTGGCCCCGACCCTTCCAGGCAAAAATTGCAGGACAGGTTGCACGCGGTGCCGGTATGAAACCAGAGCTCCTTGAGGCGATGGGGCTCAATGTAGCCTCGGCGGTCGCCGTTTGCGGTATAGTTCCAACTATCCAGATCATCGGAGTTGACGACGTTGATCATCTGCATAACGCGAAAAGACCCCTCTGGTGCGTGCGGTATTTGCTGCTTGGGTTATAGGACCGTGCAAGCGATCATAAGCTTTCAAGTAATCCTGCCTGAATTTGTGGGCAGCGTCACTCACCCCGCGCTGATGCCCGCTCCTGTGCGGTTGGCGGGAGGCCTGCCATGCTGACGACAGCGCAGCTTCGAACCCTTGAAGAGTGGCTGTCGCAGTCCTGGGGGGAGCGGGCTCACATCCGCTCGGTGGTGTCAGTGAACGGTGGCGACATCAACCAGGCCTGGCGCCTGGAGGGCACCCCCGGAACGGCGTTCCTGAAAACCAACCGGGATCGGGACAACCGCAACTTTGACACCGAAGCAGGGAGCCTTGAAGCCCTGGGCGCCTGTGGGGCGGTCCGTGTCCCGAGCGTACTCCATTGCCAGCGCTGGCAGGGTGAAAACTACTTGCTCCTGGAGTACCTGGCGCTGCGCCCGGGCAACGGTGAGGTCCTGGGGCGAGCGCTCGCTCGGCTGCATCGGCAGGCCATCCACGAGCACTATGGGTGGCCCGAGGATAATTTTATCGGCCTGACACCGCAGCTGAACCGGTGGAGCCAGAACTGGGCCGAGTTTTATGCCCGTTGCCGTATTGGCCCGCAACTGGTGCTCGCCAACCAGCGAGGGGCCGGCCTGGGCGACCCGGAGGGGTGGATAAAGCGGGTTGAGAACCGGCTCGCCGGCCATCAACCCGAAGCGTCCCTGCTCCATGGGGACCTCTGGTCAGGCAATGCGTCCCTGACCCGCGAGGGGCACCCGGTCCTGTTCGATCCCGCCAGTTATTACGGCGACCGCGAGACCGACCTGGCCATGAGCCGGCTATTTGGCGGCTTTTCTGAGTCCTTCTACCGCGCCTATCAGGAGCAGTGGCCGCTGGCGCCCGATTACACCGAGCGCGAACCTCTCTACCAGCTCTATCATGTCCTCAACCACTTCAACCTGTTTGGCGGTCATTACCGGGCCCAGGCCCAGCGCATACTCCAGCGGTTGGCATAGCTGGTCGCCATATAGCCCTTTGAATCAAAATCGTAGAGCTAATTCAGATTCGATCGTAAAGGCTGGGACTCCCTGCACTATACCTAGAGTGCATCACTCTGGATTTGGTGGTGGGTGTTTAGTTGGGCTCCCGGGCGGGAGGAGGGTCTATGGCAAAGCGAATTTTACTCTTTCTGGATGGCAGCTGGGTGAATACTGCGGGGCCGTCCCCCAGGGGGAACCTGCAGCGCCTGATGGAGATGGTGACCTCTCCCGATGAAGGTGAGCCGACCCAGTTGGTCTACTACGACAGTGACCACCACTCGGCGTTGCACTGGCGCACGCTGCTGGGGGTGGGGGTGAGGAGCCAGGTGCTGCGCGCCTATGATTACCTGATCACCCACTACCAGAGAGGCGATCATATCTACTGCTTTGGAGCCAGCCGGGGAGCCTGGGTGGCCCGTCACCTTTGTGGATTCCTTGACCGGGTCGGCTTGCTGCCGATGCAACGACGGGATCAGGCCTACCCTGCGTACCGGCTCTACCGGATCGAACAGCAACGTGGCCTGCGCGATTCTGAGCGCAGCGCCTACGAGAGCTGTTACCGCCACAATGCGCTGCCCGAGGTGCGCATGCTCGGGGTGTGGGACACCCTGGGAGCGGAGGGGGTGCCGGTGCCGGGGTTCATGAGTCTTTCGGCTCGCATTGGCCTGCGGTTGGGGCGCCAGACCATGGTGCCGACGGTCCACGTAGCCCGCCAGGCGATGGCGCTGGATGAACTGCGAGCCCCCTTCAAGGTGGCGCCCTGGCTAAGCCTGGGCAGCGAACCTGGCCAGCACCCCGAGGTAGAGCAACTTTGGTTTGCCGGCAGTCATGCCGATGTGTGCGGCTACGGTGATCCCTATTTGGGGGACCGATCCCTGTTGTGGATGGCGGAGGAGGCGCAAGAGGCCGGTTTGGCCCTGCGACCGGAGGCGTTGCAAGGGTTGCGGTACCGGATCACCCGCCAGGAGCAGCAAAGTGAATCCCAGACCGTAAAAAATGGACACTCGCCCCAGGTGACCCGGGCCTACAGCCAATACTACCGTTATCTGGAGCGTATCGGTTGGCATGCGGAGTCCCGCGCGGTAGGCAGCCGCCAGCGCGCTGAACGGGGCAAGGAGCCGATTCTGGGGGAAGCGGTACACCCCAGTGTGGATACCGTTATTGGTGTCAAAGCGGGCTTTTACCGCCCCGCCAACCTGCTGGAGGCGCTGGCCAGTGGCCAGGTGCGCTACGCCTATGGCTATCAACCCCAGTACAGCCCCCGTTACTACCCCGACAGCGAGCGAAGGCGAGGCGAGCGCGAGTCCTGCCTGGATGTGGCAGAGCTCAACCTGGAGGGGGGGAATTACGAGTGCCTGGTGCTTGACCGGTCCGAGTCGGGGCTCGGTATTCGCTGTAAGGGTCCGTTGCGGGAAGGCTCGGTGATCAGCCTAAAGGCCCATGCCGAACGGCGCAGGGCCCGGGTGATGTGGGTTCACGAGGAACGTGCAGGGATCGCCTTTGCGGCTTGATCCCTGCACCCGTGGGCGGGCTTAGCCGGTGAGCTTTCGCCACAGCGCCCTACTGATCATGCGCACCTTGGTATTGAGTGGCATGCGCTTGAGGTTGGTACTGACGGCGCCCCCGGTGAAGCGGGTCGGTTTGCTGTAGTCGATGCGCACATCCAGCACCACAGGACGCCCCTGGTCGCAGAGAGCGAGCGCCTGTTGCAGCACCGAGTCGATATCCTCGTTGCTGTTCAGGGCCAGGTATTCGGTTCCCGTCGCCAGTGCGACCCCCGCCAGATTAAGCCCCTTCAGCAAGGTGCAGGTCTTGCGGTTGTAGGGGATCTGTTGCGCCTGTGCGATCTGCGACAGTTCACCGTCGTTGAACACCACATAGAGGGCGCCGGTACCCAGCGAGTTGGCGGTGACCAGTTCCATGCAGGTCATCATAAAGGCGCCGTCGCCAATGATGCCCACCACCTGCTGATCGGGGTTGGCCAGCTTGGTGGCAGTGGTGGCCGGGACCGCATAGCCCATGCAGTTGAAATCGGTGGGGGAGATAAAGTGCCCCACTTCATGGATGGGCATTAATTCGGCGGTGAGGAAGGTGTGGTTACCATCGTCCGCCACCACCCAGGCGTCATCCCGCAGCTGCTGGCGCAGGGTGCTGAAGAAGCGGGCCGGGTTGACCCGCTCGCCGCTGTTGTGGGCAAACCACTCTTCCAGGTAGGCGCGTTTGTCCGCCGCGATGGCGTCACGCAGGGAGGGTTCGGCGGGGCGAGGCTGCAACGCCTCCAGCTTCTGGCGCAGGCGCCCCAGCAGTTCGTTGGCATCCCCTTCAAGGGCAACGGTGGCGGGGAAGTTGTTATTAAGCACCGCTGGGTTGATGTCGATATGAATCAGTTGGGAGGGCACGGGCATGCCGTAGCTGCCGGTGGCGATCTCCCCGAAGCGGGTACCTACGGCCAACAGGCAGTCGCATTCGGCAAAGGCCTTTTCGGCGGCGGGCACCGAGTGGGGACCGAAGCTCATGCCGGTGTGCAGCGGGTGGTTGGCCGGAAAGGCGCTGAGCCCCTGCAGTGTGGTGCATACCGGAGCGTTAAGGTGCTCGGCAATGGCGATGCTGTGCTCGCTGGCCCCCAGTGCGCCCCACCCCAAAAACAGCCCGGGCCGACGTGCCTGCAGCAGCAGTTGTGCCGCGCGCTCCAGCTCGGCGTCGTCGATACGGGGAGACGCTTCTTCGGCAGGCTGGTATGCGGGCAGTGAGTCCACTGTCCCCTGGTCCAGCTGGATGTTAACCGGGATCTCCACAAACACCGGTCCCGGCTCGCCGCTGGTGGCGACCCGGTAGGCCTCATAGAGGGTGGGGATTACCTCGGCGTGGGTGGCGACTTTCCAGGTGCCCTTGGTGATGGGGGCGAGCAGGGCGTGCTGATCCATTTCGTGCAGTTGGTAGCGGTAATCGGAGTCGCTGCGGATACCGCCCGCGATCACCAGCATGGGGATGCCATCGAGGAAGGCTTCGCCGATCCCGCTGGCTGCGTGGGTCACCCCGGCAGCCGGTACGATCAACAGGGTACCGATGTGGTCTGAAGTGCGGCTGATGGCATCCGCCATAAAGGCCGCTCCCCCCTCGTGGGTTACCAGCACCGGGGTGACCTGTTCGGATTTGTTGAGTTCGTCGTAGAGTTCGGTGTTGTGCACCCCTGGAATACCGAAAGTGTGGGTAACACCGATCTGTTCGAGGGCGTAACGTGCTAACCAGGCGCCAGTTTTTTTCATTGTTGTTGTCCGTTTGTGGTTACAGGGATGGGTTAAGTGACATGGAGTGGTGTGGTTTCCGGGCCTGAGTTGTTCAGGGATCCTGGAGGATTTGTTGGGCGGCGTTGCGGGCGGTCAGGATGCAGCCGGAGAGGAAGGTCCCCTCCAGTGAGCGAAAGCCGCTGGCGCCCCCGCCCCCAAAGCCGGCAGCCTCGCCCACTGCGAAGAGCCCGGGGATGGCCTCCCCCTGCCCATCGAGCACCCGGCTGCTGAGGTCGGTTTGGATGCCGCCCAGGCTTTTGCGGCTGATCAGGTTCAGCTTGATGGCAATCAGAGGACCGCTGGATGGGTCGCGGAGCGGCCGGGGTTTGCAAGTGCGCACCCGGTCCGAGCGCCATTTGCGGGCGTGTTCGATGCGGCGTAGTTGGTCGTCGTTGAACAGGGCGCTGCCCCGCGTGATACCGGCATCGTAGTGGCTAACGAGGGCGTCGAGGCGATGCGGGTCGATATAGGGCTGGTCAGTCAGGCGGTTCATCTGCGTCACCAGCTCAGGCAGGCTGTCCGCGACCAGGAAATGGTCGCTCTGCTCCTGCATCTGGCGCACCAACCGGTGATTGCCCAGCAAAGTCTCCTTGAGGAAGGCGAACAGCTTGCGGTCGCGGATCTTTACATTATGCTCGCTGCCGGAGATGGCGAACTCGCGGGCGGCAATGCGCCAGTTGAGGAGCTGCCAGGTCCAGGGTTTTTCCTGCTGGCTGACACGCTGGCAGAGGTAGTTGGTGTCAAAGCCGGTGACCAGTGGTTCCGGGCCGATGCGGTCGCCTCGGTGGTCCAGCCACAGGGCCGACTTGCAGGGAATCAGGCTTAGTCCGTGCCCCGCGAAGTGGGGCTGGGGGTGGGGGATACCCGCCGCGTAGTTCCACATCTTGTCGAGGTGGGTGAGTCGTCCACCCAGGGCGCTAACGCAATCGTGGAGTGTGCCATCGGCGAAGGGATGGGCGCCGTTAAGGATCTCGGCGGGGGGCTCTCCCCAGGGGCGATACCAGTTCTGCTTGACCCGCTCGACGCTGCCATTGATGCCGCCGGTGGCCACCACTACCTGCTCGGCCCGTACGCGAAAGGTGCTGCCATCGGCCTCATTGATCCCCGTGCAGCCGCGCTCCTGCTCACTGCATAGCAGCTCGGAGACGCGGTGCTGGTGCAGAATCTGCAGTTGGTCGGCGTTGGGATGCTGTCTGAGCTGCTGGATAAGGGTCTCGGCAAGATGCCAGCCAGTGCCCCAGAGTACATGGTAGCGGGGCACTGAGTTGCCGGGGTGGTAGAGGCCTCGTTCTACCCAGTTGACCGCCGGGAAAAACTTGAGCCCACGGCTCCGCAACCAGTGGTAGACCCGCTCCAGGCAGTGCTCGGTGTAGTGCTGGGCCCAGGCTTTTGGCCAGTGGTCACAGTCGTCAAAATTGGCGAAGCTGTGCCAGTCCTGCAGGGCCAGCTCGGGGGAGTCGGCGATCTTCATGCGCCGCTGTTCCGGGGTATCCACCAGCGCCATGCCGCCGAAGGCCCAGCGCGCCAACCCCCCCAGACGTTCCGGGGTGTCTCGGTCGACCAGAACCAGCGGACGGTTGAGTTCCAACAGCTCCAGTGCGGTAACGATACCGGCGATGCCGCCGCCGATAATAAGAGTGTGACAACTGCGAGTGGTCATGGAGGTAGCCTGTTATTGTTTTTCGCTATTCTGTGACAGACTAACCGCTGCCGCGATAGTAAAAATAGCCTAACGAGAGGACCTCTGTGCACAACCCCCTGCTGGACCCACTGATTGGACGCCTCTATCGTGAAACTTCACGGATCGCGCTGGATCACTACCGGCGCTGGGCACTGGAACAGCTTCAGGAGGTGGTGGCCTTTGATGGCGCGCTCTGGAGCAGTGGCCATATCAGTACCATGCGGTTTCACACCAATACCCTACTGGGGGTACCACCGGCGTTGGCTGAGGAGCTGTTGACGCTAAGGGCCATCAACCCCCTGACGGACCGGCTGCAGGCCTCTCCCGGTGAACCCATCGATATGGCAGAGGTAGTCGATGATGAGCGCTTTTATCGATCGGAGATCTATTTGCGCTGTTTTAAGCCCAAGGGCATCGAACGCATCCTGAGTTCACTGCACCTGGATGAACGCAGCGGCCTGACGACCCTGTTGACTCTCTATCGTTTTTCACGACAGAACCCCTTTAGCCTGGCCGATAAACAGGTGCAGCGGCGCATGCTGTTCCACCTGCTCAATGCGGCTTCCCACAACTGTTTGCTGCACCTCGATCGCCACCAACCGGCCAACCCTGGCAGCGTAACGGCCCTTTGCGACCGGCACGGCATCTACCATGAGGTGCAGCAGGATTTTCTCGATTGCATGGAGCAGTGCTTTCCCGGCAAGGCCGCCAGTCGCTTACCTTTTGAGATTGACCGGGGGGAGGTGGAGCTGGCTCAACAGGGCTACTGCCTCCAGCGGGAACCGATTGGAGAGCTGTTCTGTATCGATGTCTGGCCGCGCGGTCCGCTGGATGGCTTAACCCTGCGGGAACGCCAGGTGGTGGATGCCATCTGCCGTGGGCAAACCTTCAAGGCGTCTGCCCGGGAGTTGGGGTTGTCCCCCTCAACGATCTCCAACCACCTGTATCGTATCTACCACAAGCTCGGGGTGGCCAGCCGCCATGAGCTGGCTACCCTGATGGCGGAGCGCACCAGTTAGAGGGCGTTCACCAGCTCGGAGGGCTCGACCCGCCGGGTGTAATCGGCATTCACAAAGGCGTAGCTGATCACCCCGTCACGGTTCACGACGTAGCTGGCAGGTACCGGCAGCTTGAAACTGCTGTCCCCGTTGTGGGCCACCACATCAATACCGAACTTGTCGTAAATGGCGCGGATGCTATCGGGCAGCTCGAACACTAACCCGAACTGCTCGGCTGCCCGATTGCCAACATCGCAGAGCACCTCAAAAGCGAGGGCGTTCTTCTCGGCAGTGGATAGCGATTGGTCCGGTGTTTGCGGGGAGATAGCCACCAGTTGGGCTCCCCTGGCCAGAATCTCGGGCAGTGCGGATTGCAGTGCGGCCAGCTCCAGGTTGCAGTAGGGGCACCAGCCACCGCGGTAGAAATTGATCACCAGTGGGCCTTGTTGCAGCAGGTCGTAGAGCCGGACCTGCTCGCCGCGGGCGTTAGGCAGGGTGATGTCGGGCAGGGAGTCTCCCCTGTTCAGGGCCTGCTGCTCTATGCCGGTGGCCACCAGGGCGCGGGTGGCCTCCTCCATCTGCTGCAGGAGTTCGGCAGGTACCTTCTGTTGTTTCTGGACGTCATAGGCCGCGATCTGATCAGTTAGGGTGGTCATTAGGGTATTTCCGCAGGTTGTTGAATGAATATTCCATTACACCTTATCGATTATGGATCGAACATTCAACAAACTTGTTATACACTGGCGCCATAGTCGATGACCCTCTGGAGAGGCCCATGGCGCGTCCAATCGAATTTGACCGGGAGCGGGTGCTGGAGCAGGCGATGGTCTGCTTCTGGCGCAGTGGCTATGAGGCGACCTCAATTGCTGATCTGGTCGCTGCGACCCGGCTCAAACCCGGTAGCCTCTATGCTGCCTTCAAAAACAAGCAGAATCTCTTTTTGCTGACCCTCGAGCGCTACGCCCAGCAGAGCCTGAAACGCATCGAACAGCGCTTTACCGAGGCACCCGATGCCCTTACGGGGATCGAGCGCTTTATGCATCAGCTGGGGCAGGATTGCCGCAATGACGACGAGGGGAAGGGTTGCCTGCTGGTGAACAGCCTGCTGGAGTTTGCCTCCGCCGACCCTGAGGTGCACCAGCAGGTCCGCCTCTACCTCGACCGGGTCGAGTTGCTTCTGCGTGAGCAGGTGCAGCGCGCCATGGATGCGGGCCAGCTGGGGCCGGGGCGCACCGCCGCCGAGCGAGCCACCCTGCTGCTGGCGGGGGTCTGGGGTATGCGGGTGATGAGTGCCCGTCGCCCGGAGGCGCGCAGCTACGGCTGCGTGGCGGAGCAGTTGCTGGAGGCTATTCGCTAGCGAACTGCGCCTGCAACTCCTCGATCCGCTCCTGTAGCTCCAGCCACTGCTCTTCGCACGTCTCGCAGGCAGTGCGATTCTCGGCCTGCTGCGCCAGTGCCTGTTTCAGGGTATCCCGCTGCCCCTCCTCGTAGATTGAGCTGTCACTCAGTTGCTCCTCCAGATTCGCCGCTTGCTGGTGGAGTGTGTCGAGCTGTTGCTCAAGCTTCTGCAACTGGTTGCGCAGGGGGCTCAGCTGTTTGCGCTGCTCGGCCTGGCGGCGCTTCAACTCCTTGCGGTCGACAGGCGCCTGGCCGGCGGGCGCGGCGGCGGGACGATTCTCCTCCCGCTTTTGCTGGGCCAGCCATTCGGCGTACTGGTCCAGGTCCTCTTCGTAGGGTTGGGCCACCCCCTCACTCACCAGCCACAGTTCGTCGGTGGTGTTGCGAATCAGGTGACGGTCGTGGGAAACCAGTACCATCGCGCCCTGATGCTCCTGCAGGGCCAGGGTCAGGGCGTGGCGCATCTCCAGATCGAGGTGGTTGGTGGGCTCATCCAGAAGCAACAGGTTGGGCTTTTGCCAGGCGATGATGGCCAGCGCCAGGCGCGCTTTCTCACCCCCTGAAAAATGCCGGATCGTATCGCTGGCCTGATCGCCGCGGAAATTGAAACCGCCGAGGAAATCCCGCAGCTCCTGTTCGCGGGCATCGGGTGAGATCCGCTGCAGGTGCAGCAGCGGGCTGGCTTCATCATCCAGACTGTCGATCTGGTGCTGGGCAAAGTAGCCGATGCGCAGGTGTTCACCACCGCTGCGCTCACCGCTGAGGAGCGGCAGCTGACCCGCCAGGGATTTGATCAGGGTGGATTTGCCCGCCCCGTTGGGGCCCAGCAGGCCGATGGCGCTTCCCGGGTGGATACTGAGATTAATGTTATTAAGGATCGGCTTGCCCGCGTAGCCGAGCGAGGCTCGATCGAGAGTGATCAGGGTCGAGGAGATCTTGTCGGCGGGGGGGAAGCTGAAACTGAAGGGGGAGTCGACATGGGCCGGAGCGATCTCCTCCATGCGTGCCAGGGCCTTGATCCGGCTCTGCGCCTGGCGGGCCTTGGTGGCCTGGGCGCGGAAGCGGCGAATATAGCTCTCGATATGGGCCCGTTGCTGCTGCTGTTTCTCGAAGTTGGCCTGTTGCTGGGCCAGCTGCTCGCCACGCAAGCGCTCGAAAGCGCTGTAGTTGCCACGGTAGAAGTTGAGGGTACGGCGCTCGATATGGGCAATATGGTCGGTGACCGCGTCGAGGAAGTCGCGGTCGTGGGAGATCACCAGCAGGGTACCCGGATACTGCTTGAGCCACTGCTCGAGCCACAGGATGGCATCGAGGTCGAGGTGGTTGGTGGGCTCGTCTAGCAGCAACAGGCGCGAGCGGCACATCAGGGTTCGCGCAAGATTTAGGCGCATGCGCCAGCCGCCGGAGAACTCACGCACGCTGCGGTCGAGGCTCTCATTGGCAAAGCCGAGGCCGCTCAGCAGTTTGCTGGCACGGGTGGTGGCGTTGTAGCCATCAATGGCCGCCAACTGCTCGTGCAGGGGGGCGATGCGGTCACTGAGGTGCTTCGCCTCCGCCTCCGCCAGCTGGCGCTCAATGTCGCGCAGCGGCGTATCGCCGTCGATCACGTAATCCAGGGCCGAGCGATCGAGGGCCTCAATCTCCTGCGCCATATGGGCGATATCCGTTGCCGGAGGAACCCGCAGTTCGCCGCCATCCAGGTGCAGCTCCCCGCGTAACAGCGCGAACAGCGATGACTTGCCGCAGCCGTTGGCGCCCACCAGGCCGACGTGCTGGCCGTGATGAATGGTCAGTGAGGCCGATTCGAGCAGGGGTTTTCCCCCTCGGAGCAGCTCGGCCTGTTGCAATCGAATCATCGTCTGGGTTCCAAGGGTTAACGGGCAGGGAGAGGGGCCCCGGGCGGAGCAATAGGGTGTTGAGGGGACTCCAACCCTGAGGGCCTTGTCCCTCGGTGGGTTTCAATCAGGGTGGGCTCTCAGCTAGCGCATTATACGGGCAAAGCGATCAATATCCAGTCGCGGGCAGGCACCCTGTACCCCACTAAACAGCCCTCTGGCGGGAGTGGCCGAGGTGGTTGATCCAGTCGATCAGGGGTTGCCACTCCTGCAGGTCTCGCTGGGTCTTGCGACCCTTTAGCTCGTGCAGACCTCTTCCCTGCTCCGCGGCGGCCAGATAGTTCTGGGTATCCCTCAAGGTGGTTAAAAAGGGGATCGACAGGCAGTTGAGAAACGCTTTCAGTTTTTCCTGGCTGAGGGTGTTGCGGCGGACGCGGTTGCCGACCACGCAGATACGGCCCGGGCGCTGCAAGTGCTCGGGGGTGAGCATGAGGGATTTGATGAAATCGGCCGCTGCCCGGATGTCGATCGCCGAAGGCAGGACCGGTACCAGAATGAGGTCTGCCTGCCGGACCAGTGGGCGCAGTTCCGCCAGCCTGATCGCCGCCGGTGAGTCCATGATCACCATGCGGCAGTCATCGGGCAGGCGCAGCTGCCAGCTGCGGGTTTGGTTGAGACTATGGGGTTGGCAGGCATCGATCCCGCGGATGGCGGGAAGCTCAGGAGGGCGCTGCTTCAGCCACCGTTGGCTGGAGCCCTGTGGGTCGTGGTCGTAGAGTACGATGGACTCCTGCTGCAGGGCAAAATAGGCGGCCAGGTTGGTGGCGATGGTGGTCTTACCGCTGCCGCCTTTAGCGTTGGCGATCAGTAGGCGCAGGGGGGGATGAAGCTTGTAACTCTGCATAAAGGGTCGCTATCTCCGGCGGGATTCTCCGTTTCCCTGACCCCAGTATGGGGGATGAAAGGGGCGATGGATAGAGGGTGATGCTGTGCTGTATTTGGGGACAAAGATTTGCGTTCATCGGCCATTTGGTCAATGATGCACCTCTTCTTGAGAACAGCCTTCCTTATTTAACCAACGGATAGAGACTGATGAAATTAAAAAGCTTTGCTGCAGCTATTGCCCTGACGGCCGGGTTTTCCGGCGGCGCGATGGCCGCTGAACTCTCTACGGATGATCAGAAACTGAGCTATAGCCTGGGTGCCATCATGGGTGAGCGCCTGAAGGCTGATTTTGACACTATTGATGTCAAAGCGCTGGCCCAGGGGATTGAGGATGCCATTAACGGGGGCGAGATGTCGTTGACCCGTGAGCAGATGATTGCCTCCATTCAGCAGGCCCAGATGCAGGCACAGGAGCGAGCCCAGCAGCTCCAGCAGGAGATGGCACAGAAGAACCTGGAAGCAGGTAATGAGTTCCTGACGTCCAATGGCAGCAATAAGGATGTGACCACCACTGAGACAGGCCTGCAATATAAGGTGCTGACCAAAGGCGATGGCGAAATGCCGGGTACCGATAGCCAGGTCACCGTTCACTATGAAGGGCGCTTGCTGGACGGCACTGTGTTTGATAGCTCCTATGAGCGTGGTGAAACCACCCAGTTCGGAGTCACCCAGGTCATTCCCGGCTGGACAGAAGCCCTGCAGCTGATGCCCAAGGGGTCGATCTGGGAGGTGTACATTCCCCCGCAGCTGGCCTATGGTCCTGGTGGTATCCCTGGCAAGATCGGCCCCAATGAGGTGCTGGTATTCAAGGTTGAGCTGATCGACTTTGAATAAGATGACCGGTGGATAAAAAAAGAGGCCTTAGGCCTCTTTTTTTATGTACAGGATGTGCGGGCCTATTGCTGTGCTCCTGCACAACAGGCACTCCTGACGCCCCAGTCAGTCGTATGCCACGGGGCCAGGGATGCCTACATGGATGTAGGTAGATCGCGAGAGGCAAGGATGCCGGTAGCGATCGAAAGGATGTAGGTAGATCGCGAGAAGCGATCGAAGGGATGTACTGGTTGGCCGCTTACCAGCCCAGCAGGTAGCTGAATCCGTTTGAGCCCAGGGCGCGAACCTTGTTGGTGGTTGGATCCATAGAGAGGGCCAGGACGGAAACGCCGGTCGGTTGCCACCAGCCACGTTTCGACAGCTGCCATTGCTGTTGAATGGTTGCACTGTCCAGATCAAACAGGAACACCTCACCGCTGGCCGTACCCAGCAACAGCTGGTTGTCCTGATCAGTAAAGCGAGCTGTGGTGTAGGTGCTACCCCGTTGCATAAGGTCGTAATACCGGTTCAGTTCATGAAGCCGGTCGCCACTGTTGAGGTCCCAGATAACGGCGCGACCACTTTGGGCGGCGGTGAAGGCGTAACGCCCGTTGGGGGAAAGGGCGACGGTGACCAGCTTGTTCCCCAGATCCCAGTCCTGCAACAGCCGGGTGGTGTTGGTATCCCAGAGTTTGGCGTGGTAATCGTCGGAGCCGGTTAGGGCGAGGTTGCCATCAGGGGTGATATCAACGCTGTTAACAATATCATTGTGCAGCAGCGTTGAGAGCACGCCGCCCTCGCGGATATTGAACAGCACTGCCCGGCTATCCCGCAGGCCAAGCAGAGCCAGATCACCGCGCTCGGTTAACGCCAAGTCCCTAATTTCACCCGGTGCGCTCCAGAAACCCAGGGACTCGCCTGCAGTGGCGGACCAAAGCACGATGGTTCCCTGGCCATCGGCGGTGGCTGCTACCGAACCATCGTCGGCGATGTCGGTGGCCACGATCTCGCTTGCCTCACCCGCTTTGTGGTTCCAGTTGAAGAGGCGCTCACCCTGGTTAAGGTCCCACCAGCTGCCACCATGAAGAATAGAGCCGATAACACCATGGTCTCCCCTGTCTGAAAGGGCCGCACTATAGACTCCCTGGATGGCCAGCTCGGTACGGCTCTCTTCGGAGCTAAAACCGCAGCCTCCCGTAAAAAGGGCTGTGGTCAACAGGGCAGTGGTAGCCAGTCGAAAAGGGTATCGCACTCCGCGACGGATGGCAGGCATCGGGATTCCTATGGAGGGGGCCTGGTTTAGGAGGCCACCAGTTCCCGGTGGGCGTCGTGCAGGGTTTCGATGAGCTGGTCTTCAAGCGCAAAACGCTCCTCGAGCACCTCGCCAATGCGGGAGAGCTCGTTGGGCAGGTCAGAGGCCAACTGCTCACAGTGTTCGGTGGTGTCGTAGCGGTCGTTGAAGGCGACGCAGATCTGGGTGATCTGCTCAATACGGGGGTAGATGCGCTCAAGCAGGCGGATGCCTGCATCATCGTTGAACTCACGGGCCTCAGCGGCCAGCTGTTCGTAAACCTCGAAGTGGCCGGCCGAGGTATAGTCGAGCAGGATTTGGCAAAAGCGCTGGATACGCACAGGGGTCGGGGTGGAATCAGCATCCCTGAAGCCGTGGATTCCGTTAATGTCGCAGTAAAGAACGATCAGTTGCTGGCGCTCATTCAGCCAGCGGTCAATGATCTCGGATACTCCGCCCCAGCGTTCCTTGGCCGACTTGCAACGTTCCAGCATGGTTCTTCCCCTGGATAGTGTGAGAAAAAAAGGCGGGGTTCCTACCCCTTGACCTGCTAGGTTATGCGAGCGGCCGATGAGGGGCAAGTGCTAAAAGGTCTAATCGTTTGATCCAGCGGGTTGATTTGGTGATTTAATTTTTTTCAGGAAAAAAGACGATCCCGGGGCCGCGAGCGTAGCAGCTCGTAGAGGGAAAATAGGGCAAACCCGCTGAACGCGACCAGGGTCCATCCGGGAATACTCAGCCCCAGGAAAACCCATTGCACCTCGGCACAGTCGCCGGTCCCGCTGAGCATGAACTCAAGCACCTCGATCAGGGGGAAACTTTCCAGCATATACTCCAGCGGGGGCGCGCAGGCGGGAACCTCCTCGGGAGGCAAGCTCTGTAGCCAGAGCTGGCGGATTGCCAGCGCCATACCCCCCGCCGAAGTGAGCAGACTGATCAGGGCGTAGCGCTTATAACCTTTGCCCCCTGGGTTGTGGAGGGCAACGATAAGGAACAGAACCCCGAGGCTGATCACCACCAGGCGCTGCATGATGCACAAGGGGCAGGGCTCTAGCCCCAGCAGGTGCTCCATGACCAGCGCTGCCCCGATAAGGGCCGCACAACAGAGAGCGGCCAGCAGGTAGAGGGAGCGAGATGGAGGGATACTCATGCGTGGGGGTCTCCTGGTGGCAAGCCCCGCCAAAAAATCAAGGACAGGGGACAATGGTTAACGAACCATACTAAAGGCTATATATGTATAATTCAAAGGGGCTTAAGCGATAGAATAGGGGAAAAGGGAACTCGTTCTCGCAGTGCTTAGTTAATTGTTTACCGGAGTTATTGATGCGTTACCTCTCATCCTTATTACTACTGTTGCCACTTTGGCTGGCAGCATCGGCCTGGGCCGAAGAGGAGGGCAGCGCCCCGGCCAAAGAACCCGCCCAATACATTACGCTCAAGCCCTCCTTTGTCGCGAGCCTGGGTACACGATCCTACCTGAAGGCGGATGTTTCACTGCGTGCCCGGGGGGATGTGGCGGTTAAACAGATTGAACACCATATGCCGCTGCTGCGTGACGGCCTGGTACTCCTTTTCAGTGCCCAGAAATTTGCCGATGTGGAGGGAGCCGAGGGGCGGGAGCAGCTGCGCCAAAATGCCCTGGTTGTCCTGCAGGAGCGCCTCACTGCAGAGACCGGCAAGCCCCTGGTGGAGGACCTGTTGTTCACCAGCTTTGTGATTCAGCGCTGACCCGGGTTCTTGGGTTTTACCCGGGCTCGGTCTGGTCCGGATCGAAGAGCAGGCGCGATGCCAGGCTTTGCAGTTGCGGGTAGAGCTTAAGAAATTCCCTGTCCAGCGCCTGGTAATGGGTCTCAAGGGGCGTGATCAGGGCGACCAGCCGATCCCCCTCCCGCAGGCGCAGCGCGGTTCGGTTGATGGCGAGTGAGAGCGTTTCCCGGTGGTAGTAGCTATGCAGGATTTGGTGCTCCTGCATCCGCTCGGCAAAGTGCCGTGCCCGCTCGGGCATCAGGGGTTTGTGGGCGAGCAGCTCCCGGTAGCTACGCTCGCAAAAGTCGTTGAAGTCAATGGCGTAGAAGCGTTCCCAGTGGCGGGCCAGCAGGTGGTCGAAGAGAATATCGATGGCAATACCGCTGTAGCGGCGGTGCTGCTTCCCCAGTAGCAGGCGACAACGGGTGAACTGATCATCCTGGTCGCTGTGGGCGTCAATGGCGCGGTGCTGTCGGATACCGGCCTCGATCCCCGCATCGTACTCACCCCGCAGGGGGCCTTTGACAAAGTCCCCCAGAAAGGCGCCGATGCGATGTTTTTCCTGCGCCCCGGCCAAGGCCAGGTGAGCCAGGTAGTTCATGGAGCGGCCGGCTCAGGTCTGCGCAAAGTAGTGCTCGAGGTAGGTATCAAAATCGATGCTGTCCTGCTCCTCTATCACCCGTTGCTCCTCCAGTGACTGCTCGGCCATCCGCTCCAGCTCCGCTCGCTGCGCCTCATCCAGGTGGCACTGGCTAAAACTGGCTCGATGCTCGAGTGCGCTTTCGATACCAAATTCGATAAAGCTCTGCGAGCGGTTTTGCAAATGCGCCAGCACCTGGGCCGATGGGGTCAGGCTGGGGTCCTCGACCTTGGCTTTTTCGGCCATCAGGCTGGCGCTGAAGGCCCGGGTGTTGTTGGCTTCGTCAAGCAGCCCGGCGGCACCGGCGACCTGTTCGATCACGCGCAGGGCCCAGGCCTTGACCTCAATCGGTTGACCTTGGCGACTGAGGGTCAGGCCGGGGCGGCGTCCCTCGTTGATCACCCGTGAGTAGTTACGGTCCAGCTCGATGCACTCCTCATCGTCGATCAGGGGACTGTCGGCGAGGGCGCAGAAGAGCAGGAAGGCATCCAGGAAATGGCACTGCTCGACCGAGATACCCAGGGCAGAAAAGGGGTTGAGGTCGAGACAGCGCACCTCAATGTACTCGACCCCGCGGGCGGTGAGGGCGCAGACCGGCTTTTCACCGGACTGGGTCACGCGTTTGGGTCGAATACTGCTGTAGTACTCGTTCTCGATCTGCAGCAGGTTGGTGTTGAGTTGCCGATAGTGGCCCTCATTATCCTTGAGACCAATCTTCTGGTAGGGGGCATAGGGGGTACTGATCGCTTCCCGCAGGGTTGCGGTGTAGGTTTCCAGGCCATTGAAGCAGACCTTCAGGCTCGACTGAGCGTTGCTCTGGTAGCCGAGGTCGCTCATGCGCAGCGACGTGGCCCAGGGGCGGTAGAGGGTATCCGCGTCCAGGCTCTCAAGGTCGTTGGGGCGCGCTTCGAGAAAGCTGCGACTGAGGGCGGGTGAGGCGCCGAAGAGGTAGATCAGCAGCCAGCTGTAGCGGCGGAAGTTGCGAATCAGGCGGAAATAGCCGCGGGACTGATACGTCTGCAGCGAGCCCTGCTCACCCCTGTGCTGTTGCAGCAAGCGCCAGAAGCCCTCAGGCAGGGAGAAGTTGTAGTGAATGCCGGCGATGGTTTGCATCGCCTTGTTGTAACGGTTGGCCAGTCCCTCGCGGTAGACATACTTCATGCGCCCGACATTGGAGGTTCCGTAATAGGCGATCGGAATATTCGACTCCCCCTCGAGCCGACAGGGCATGCTGTTGACCCACAGCATCTCATCGCCGATATGGCGATAGGTATAGCAGTGCAGCTGGCGCAGATGCTCCAGAGCCTGATCGGCGCGTTCGTAGACCGGGGTGATGAACTCCAGCAGCGCTTCGGAGTAGTCGGTGGTGATGCTGGGGTGGGTCAGGGTTGAGCCCAGCGCGCGGGGGTGAGGCGTTTGCGCGAGGGACGCCTGTGCCGTTGCCCGCAGGCTCTCTTTTTCGATGCCGTGCAGGATGTGGGTCAGCTGCTCACGGGCTTCAGGTTGACGGAACAGGTGCAGAATCTGCTGCGATAGCTGGGGCAAGGCGGTGATCCTCGTGAAGGCTCTGGATAGTATGGGTGAAGCGCGGTCTTGAGGCTAACTCTTGCGACTGCGCTTGAGGTCCTGCTGGGTGATAAGGGCAAAGGTGGCGCTGGCTTTGGCGACCAACTGGCCATCCTGCTCGATACGGGCTTCAAGGAGTGCCGTTCGAGACCCCAAATGGAGCACCTCACTGTAGCAATCGACGGTGCCCTCGTGCACGGCGCGGGTGTAGTTGATTTTGCTCTCCAGGGTGGCGGTCGATAACCCCTCAGGGGTGCGGGAGAAGAGGGCAACCCCCATGGCCGCATCCACCAATGAGAACAGCGCACCACCGTGGGTAACGCCGTTAAAGTTGCGGGTAAAGGGCGCCGTACTGAGCTGCAGGTGGGCGCGTCCTTCCCCCACGCTGCAGTAGCGGATACCCAGGTGCTGGCTAAAGGGGCTGCCAGCGATTTCACCGCTTTCCAGTTGTTGCCGCATCAAAGTGCTCACGCGAACCACTCCTGTTGGTTGATGCGCCCATCATACGACCGGGGGGCGGCAGTGCCCAGTCCCGGTTAACGCTTTTTCAGGTGTTTGGCGTTGGCAAACAGCTGGGCAAAGGTGCCATTGCTGTTGCCGCCCTGTTTGGCGGAGGCACCCTGGCGCGGCGCACGCTGTGAACCTCGTGGGGCGTCAGCAGCGGGCTTGCGCGCGCTCCGGGCTCCCACCTCGTCGTCCATGCGCATGGAGAGGGCAATTCGTTGGCGCGCCACATCGACCTCAATCACCTTCACCTTGACGATATCCCCAGCCTTGACCACTTCGCGGGGATCCTTGACAAACTGGTGGGAGAGGGCAGAGATGTGCACCAGGCCATCCTGATGGACGCCGATATCGACAAAGGCACCAAAGTTGGTGACGTTGGTGACGGTGCCCTCCAGCACCATCGCTTCGCGCAGGTCGGAGACCTTCTCCACCCCCTCCTGCAATTTGGCGGTCTTGAACTCGGGTCGCGGGTCGCGGCCGGGCTTGTCCAGCTCCTGGATAATATCCTTGACGGTGGGCAGGCCGAACTGCTCATCAGCGTACTGGCTGGCGTTGAGGCTGCGCAGGAAGGCGCTGTCGCCGATCAGGCCCCGCACCTCACGGGCGTTCTGGTTGGCGATGCGCTCCACCAGCGGGTAGGCCTCGGGGTGTACCGCTGAGGTATCGAGGGGGTTGTCGCCATTAGCGATGCGCAGGAATCCTGCCGCCAGTTCAAAGGTCTTGGCACCGAAGCGGGGGACAGACATCAGCGCCGCCCGACTGCGGAAGGGACCGTTTTGGTCGCGGAATTCGACGATGTTGTTGGCCAGGGTCTGGTTGAGACCGGAGACCCGTGCCAGCAGTGGTGCGGAGGCGGTGTTGACCTCAACTCCGACCGCGTTCACACAGTCCTCCACCACCGCGCCCAGGGAGCGGGCCAGCTGGCTCTGGGAGACATCGTGCTGGTACTGGCCAACGCCAATCGACTTGGGTTCGATCTTGACCAGCTCAGCAAGAGGGTCCTGCAGGCGGCGAGCGATGGAGATGGCGCCGCGGATGGTGACATCCAGATTGGGGAATTCGCGGGCCGCAAACTCGGAGGCGGAGTAGATGGAGGCGCCGGACTCATTGACGATCACCTTCTGTACCTTGAGTTCGGGGTGCGATTTGATCATATCACCGACGAACTTGTCGGTTTCTCGGCTGGCGGTGCCGTTACCGATCGCAATCAGCGCCACGTCGTACTTTTTGCACAGGGCCACCAGCACCGCTTCGGCTTCGGCGATGCGGTTCTGTGGCGGGGTCGGGAAGATCGCCCCGTGGTCGAGCACCTTGCCGGTGGCGTCCACCACGGCCACCTTGACGCCGGTTCGCAGGCCGGGGTCGAGACCGATGGTGGCGCGCTGCCCGGCGGGGGCCGCCAGCAGCAGATCCTTGAGGTTGCTGGCGAACACCTTGATCGCCTCCTCCTCGGCGGCTTCTCGCACCTCACCCAACAGGTCGGTTTCAAGGTGGGTCAGCAGTTTGACCCGCCAGGTCCAGCGCACCACTTCCCGCAGCCAGCCATCAGCCGCACGCCCCTGGTCGCTGACCTGCCAGTGCTCGGCCACCATCTGCTCGCAGGGGTGGGTGGCGCTGCGGTCGGACTCGGTGCCCATGGTCAGGGCAATGGTGAGAATGCCTTCATTGCGGCCGCGAAAGATCGCCAGGGCGCGGTGCGAGGGGATCCCCTTGAGGGGCTCGTCGTGTTCGAAGTAGTCGCGGAACTTGGCCCCCTCCTGTTCCTTGCCCGCCACCAGGCGTGCGCTGACGGTGGCTTCCTGCTTGAGGAACTGGCGCAGTTTGCCGAGCAGTTCGGCATCTTCGGAAAAGCGCTCCATCAGGATCTGCTTGGCGCCATCGAGGGCGCTCTTACTGTCGGTGATGCCCGCATCCGTGTTGAGGTAGTCGGCGGCGCTCTGCTCGGGGTCCAGGGTGGGGTCGGCCAGCAGGGCATCGGCCAGCGGCTCCAGGCCCGCCTCGCGGGCGATCTGGGCCTTGGTGCGGCGTTTGGGCTTGTAGGGCAGGTAAAGGTCTTCGAGACGGTTCTTGGTGTCCGCGGCCTTGATGTCGGCTTCCAGTTGCGGGGTCAGCTTCTCCTGCTCGGCGATGCTTTTGAGGATGGACTCGCGGCGTTCCTCAAGCTCGCGCAGGTAACGCAGGCGATCTTCCAGGGTCCGCAGCTGGGTGTCATCCAGCTCGCCGGTGACCTCCTTACGGTAACGGGCGATAAAGGGCACAGTGGCCCCCTCGTCAAGCAGCTGGACGGCGGCATTGACCTGCTGGGGGCGGACGTTGAGCTCTTCGGCGATGCGTTGGTGAATGCTTTGCATAGTCGGGTCGGGAGTTCCTGAGAGGGTCATGGGGACAATCAAAAAAGGGGGCCGAAGCCCCCTTCCGTTCACGGCAGCAGGCTTAGAGTTGCGGGCCTGCGCTGACGATCTCCGCAGAGACCTCAAATTTGGTGAAGTTGTCGATAAACTGCTTGGCCAGGTCGGCGGCGGCCGCATCATAGGCAGCGGTGTCGGACCAGGCGGCACGGGGGTTGAGCAGCGTGCTGTCGACCCCTTCGACCTGCTTGGGTATCTGCAGGTTAAAGATCGGCAGGGTCTCGGTCTCGGCATTCACCAGCGCACCGCTCTGGATGGCGGAGATCACTGCACGGGTGGTCGGAATGCTGAAGCGCTGTCCGCCCTTACCATTGGCGCCACCGGTCCAGCCGGTGTTGACCAGGTAGACCTGGCTGCCAAACTCGACCACACGTTTCATCAGCAGCTCGGCGTAAACGCCGGCGGGGCGCGGGAAGAAGGGGGCACCGAAGCAGGTGGAGAAGGTGGATTTGAGGCCCGGGCCGGCACCCATCTCGGTGGAACCCACTAGAGCGGTGTAGCCACTAAGGAAGTGGTAGGCCGCAGCCTCTTTCGAGAGGATGGATACCGGTGGCAGCACCCCGGTCATGTCGCAGGTGAGGAAAACGATCGCCTTGGGCTCGCCGGCACGGTTCTCGATGACCCGCTTTTCGACGTGCTCCAGCGGATAGGCGCAGCGGCTGTTCTCCGTCAGGGAGACGTCCTTGTAGTCGGGCTCGCGGGTGTGCGGGTCGATGGTCACGTTCTCGACGATGGCGCCGAAACGGATCGCGTTCCAGATCACCGGCTCGTTCTTCTGGCTGAGGTCGATGCACTTGGCGTAGCATCCCCCTTCAATGTTGAAGACGGTGCCCTTGCCCCAGCCGTGCTCGTCATCCCCGATCAGGAAACGGTTCTCGTCGGCGGAGAGGGTGGTTTTGCCGGTACCCGAAAGGCCGAAGAAGAGGCAGGTTTCGCCATCCTCGCCCACGTTGGCCGAGCAGTGCATCGGTAGCACATCCTTGGCCGGCAGCAGGAAGTTCTGTACCGAGAACATCGCTTTCTTCATCTCGCCGGCGTAGCGCATGCCCGCGAGCAGCACCTTGCGGGCGGCGAAATTGATGATGACGGCGCCGTCGCTGTTGGTGCCATCGCGCTCAGGGTCGCAGACGAAGTCGGCAACGTTGAGGATCTCCCAGCACTCTTTGCCGGCGGGGTTGAACCCGTCGGGGCGCACGAACAGGTTACGACCGAACAGGTTTTGCCAGGCGGTCGCGGTGGTCATCTTGATGGGCAAGTAGTGCTCCGGATCGGCCCCGACGTGGAGCTCCTGCACGAAGGACTCCCGCTCGGAGAGGAAACGGGTCACACGATCCCACAGGGCATCGAACTTATCAGCGTCGAAGGGGCGGTTGATCGGCCCCCAGTGAATCTGGTCACTGGTGCTGGGCTCGTCGACAATAAAGCGGTCCTTCGGAGAACGGCCGGTGCGAATACCGGTCTCGACGACCAGTGATCCGTTGGCGGCCAGCTTGCCCTCACCCCGAGCAA
This sequence comes from Aestuariirhabdus litorea, assembly GCF_003864255.1. Classification (NCBI taxonomy): domain Bacteria; kingdom Pseudomonadati; phylum Pseudomonadota; class Gammaproteobacteria; order Oceanospirillales; family Aestuariirhabdaceae; genus Aestuariirhabdus; species Aestuariirhabdus litorea. Next base: position 272,349 of record NZ_QWEZ01000002.1, on the reverse strand, counting down.
GCGCGAGCTCGACGAGCTGCGCGGCTGTCAGATTAGTATGCGTGGTGTTACCACCAATACCCTGTGTCATATCGATTATTCCTCGCCGGCCTGAGCCGATGTATCTGCAGAATTGGGGTCGGCACTGTCGCTCTGTGGGGACTCCGGCGGACCTATACTAAAATTTAGGGCAGGCAATTATGCCAAAAAAAATGAGCCAGTGCGAAGGGCGGATTTACCTACCCGATTAAGCCCCCCAAAAGCCCACCAATACTGGGGTCTCAGGGGGCTTTGGGGTGGCGCAAAACTCAATGCAGCCGGCCACCGGGAGGGGCGTTGAAGAGCTCATCAACCTGCTTGGCGCTAAAGTGGTAGCGGGCACTGCAGAACTGGCAATCCACCTCGATCACCGGCTGCTCCTCCAGCAGCTTGCGTACCTCCTCCTCGCCGAGCCCATACAGTGCCCTTGCGGTGCGCTCATGGGAGCAGTTGCAGTGGAAGCTGACGGTGGCGGGCTCGAACAGGCGCAGTTGCTCTTCATGGTAGAGGCGGTGCAGTAGCTCATCCACCGGCAGCTCAAGCATCTCCTCCGCCGAGAGGGTATCGGCCAACAGCACCAGGCGCTGCCAATCATCGTCAGCGGTCGCTTTATCCCGCCCTTCGCTGGCCGGGAGTTCCTGTAACAGCAGTCCAAAGGCGGTCTGCCCGTCAGCCTGTAACCACAGGCGAGTCGGCAGTTGCTCTGACTGGGCAAAGTAGTGGCTGAAGCAATCCGCCAGGCTGGTGCCATCGAAAGGGACGATGCCCTGGTAGCGCTTGCCCTGCTCGGGGTCGATGGTGATCGCCAGCTGTCCCGCGGGCATAAGGGTTTGCAGTGAGCCCTGAGGATCGCTGCCTTCGTAGCGGGCAAGGGCGCGGAACTGGTCATGGTGGTTGATCTCAACCATCAGCAGGCTCAGGGGGCCTGCACTGCGGGCTTGCAGAGTCAGGGTGCCCTCAAACTTGAGGGTGGCACTGAGCAGCACCGCGCAGGCGCACAGCTCCCCCAGTAGCTGGTGGATGGCCGGGGGGTATTGGTGAGCAGCCAGAGCGGCGCGGTAGCTGTCATCGAGGCGGACCAGCTGGCCGCGAGTGTCGGTGTCGTCGAAGATAAATCGCTGGCTGAGGTCGTGACTGCTCATGGATTACCTATACTGTTGGGGATTCGAAGCTCCCTATATGGGAGCAGTATAGCGTTTTACAATGCCTGAACGGCGAGTGGGAGCGATTCGGTACCCCCTTGGGACGAGTCGGTCGAACAGAGGAACCTGGCGGACCCTGAGTCCGTTGTGAGGCAGGATGCAGATACCGACAGATAGCCCAGCGACGCTCTTGTGCAGTACCTGTCTGCTGGTTGCCCTGCTGCTGACCCCGGTCTCGGGTCTGCGGGCCCAGCCCAGCGAGGCGGTGAAAAGTATCACCATCGAAATCGCCCCTGTGATACGGGACAGTCGCAGCCTTCCGATCAGAACCAGCGGCCGGCTCGCCTACCAGACCGAAACTCGCCTCTCCTTCAAGACCAGTGGACTGGTCTCCTCGGTGGCGGTGGATGTCGGCGATGCTATTGAAGAGGGGCAGGAGCTAGCGGCCCTGGACCTTGAGGAGCTTAATGCCCAGGTGGCATCCGCTGCCTCGAGCGTGGATCAGGCGGCTCGGGACCTGAAACGTTTACAGGACCTCTATAAAAAGAGGGTGATTCCGCTGCAGCAGCTGGAAAATGCCCAGACTGCACTCGAGGTTGCGCAATCGGCGCTGAATATCGCCCGTTTCAACCGGCGGCTGTCGGTCATCAAGGCACCCTTTTCGGGGCGCGTGCTGCAGCGTGAGATAGAGGTCAATGAGCTGGTCAGCTCTGGTGCGCCGGTGTTTGTAGTGGCCGGAGAGGAACAGGGCTGGATCGTCAAGGTGGGGTTGGCGGATCGCGATGTGGTGCGGGTGCGATTGGGCGATCCCGCCGAGCTGCGGATGGACCCCTATCCCGGGGAGCTGTTACGGGGCGAGGTGAGCCGAATCGCAGCGGCCGCCGACCCGGCCACTGGCACCTTCGAGGTAGAGATCAGCCTGCCGGCGGAAACCCGGCCCTTGCGCTCGGGCTTTGTGGTGCGTGTGGATATATTGCCCAGTAGCACCCCCGAGTATGCCTATATCCCCATTGAAGCGCTGGTGGGAGCCAATGAGCGACTGGGGCTGGTGTTCGCCTACGATCGACAGAGCGGGCGGGTCAGCCGTCGCACCATCAATATCGTCGACCTGGTGCATACCGAACTGGCGGTGAGTGCCGGACTGGAGGGGGTCCAACAGGTGGTTACCGAAGGGGCGCCCTATATGCGTGAAGGCTTGCGCGTGCAACTGTCGCACTAGGGGGACGGATCACGAATGAGGATTCCTCGTCTTGCGGTCAACAACTATCAGTTTACTCTGGTGGTGGTGCTGCTTGGGGTCGTGCTGGGGGGGATCTCCCTGCTGACCATGCCCCGCTCCGAAGATCCCCAGGTGACCCTGGCGATGGCCGATGTGATCGCGGTTTATCCGGGTACTACCCCCCAGGATATGGAAAAGCTGGTGGTGGACCCGATCGAGGAAGCCCTCAACAGCCTCGATGATGTAAAGGAGATCAAAACCGTCATCGAGGATGGCCTCAGCCTCACCCACATCGAGTTTCACGAACTCGAGGAGGCCGAAGACTACTACGACGATGTGGTACAGGCGATGGCGCAGGTGCGTGATCAGTTGCCTGCCGACCTGCTGCGCCTGGAGGCGCTGAGGATCTCCCCTTCCGACGTCAACATCATGATGGTGGCGCTGCTCTCTGAGAGCGCCCCTTATCGGGACCTCAAACGGATTGCCGAGCGACTGGAGACTCGCCTGGAGGCGAGTCCGGGGGTGAAGCAGGCGGACGTCTGGGCCATACCGGATCAGCAGGTGCAGATTCGGGCCGACCTGGAGCGCATGGGGCATCTGGGTATTTCTCTGGATAACCTGCTGGAAGCGGTGCAGGCGGCCGCGGTTAACGTGCCGGGAGGGCATGTGGATGCCGGCAATCGGCGCTTTACCGTGCGTACCAGCGGCGACTTTAAAAGCATTGAGGATATCCGTAGCACCACGGTCAAGGCGATCGGCGACCACATCGTCTTTGTGGGGGATATCGCCGAGGTGGAATTTGCCGACGCCGATCCCACCCATGAGGCCCGGGTCGATGGTAAACGGGCGGTGCTGGTATCGGTTGCGCAGCGCGATGGCACCAACATCTTCAGTGTGGTTGAGGGCGTGCGCGAGACCCTGGGGCGCTTTCAGGACGACCTTCCTGAAGGGGTGACCAGTGCGGTGGTCTTCGACCAGACCGGTAGCGTTCAGAAAATGGTGACGGTACTCACCGGCAACCTGCTGCAGGGGTTGGGGCTGGTTGGCATTGTGGTGCTGCTGGTACTGAGTATCCGCCAAAGCCTGGTGGTGGTGCTGGCGATCCCGGTGTCGATGATGATTGCGATCGGCTGGATCGATGTGGCCGGCTATGGCCTGCAACAGATGACCATCGCCGGGCTGGTGATCGCGCTGGGGCTGCTGGTGGACAATGCCATCGTCATCACCGAAAACATTGGTCGCTTGCTGGCCGAGGGGGAAAAAACGCAACAGGCCGCCATCCGTGGCACCAGCCAGATGGGCTGGGCGGTGGCCAGCGGTACCGCCACCACCCTGCTGGCCTTTGTACCCATGATGATGTTGCAGGGCCCGACCGGGCAGTTCATTCGCTCACTGCCGGTGGCGGTGGTCTTTACGCTGACCGCCTCGCTGCTGGTGGCGCTCACCTTTACCCCGCTGCTGTCGAGCCGGTTTTTGCGCCCTCCCACAGCGCGACGCTTTACCCTTAACCCGATCCCCTGGTTGCTGGAACGCTTTATCCGTTACCTCTATGGCCCTCTGCTGGGACTCTCGCTGCGCTTTCCCCTGTTGCTACTGGCGCTGGCCCTTGCGGTCTTTGCCTACAGCCTTACCTTTTTCGGTGCGGTTGGGGTGAGCCTGTTTCCCAAGGCAGAAAAGCCCCAGTTTATGGTGGATGTACGCCCTCCCGACGGTACCAGCTACGACCATACCCGGCGCCTGGCGCTATTAGCGGAGGAGCGCCTGCTCGGCCTGCCGGAGGTCGCCAGCGTCACCACCAATATCGGGCGCGGAAATCCGCGGGTCTACTACAACATCAGGCCCAAGCGGGAGACCCCTAACTATGCCCAGCTGTTTGTGCAGTTTCACCAGCAGCACCAGCCGCAGGTCGCGACGGTGGTGGAGCAGTTGCGGGAGCAGCTGGCCGGGGTGCCGGGGGTGGAGTTTGAGGTGAAGGAGTTTACCCAGGGGCCTCCGATTGATGCCGCCGTCGCCATCTGGGTGGTCGGGGATAATATAGATACCCTCAAGGAACTCAGCCTGCAGGTGGAGGAGGCGGTGCGGGGAGAACCCGGCGCTGTTAATGTGGATAACCCGACCGGTAACTACAAAACCGACCTGTTGGTGGACATCAATCGCGACAAGGCGGGACTGTTGGGGATTCCCCTGGTGACCATCGATCGCTCGGTACGCACCTCCCTGGTGGGGACCACGGTGGGTAACATGCGCGATGAGCTGGGGGATGAATACGATATTCTGGTCAGACTGGCCGACAACGATAAACCCTCACTGGATGACTTTGACCGGGTGACCGTCACGGGCCTGGGCGGTGCTACGGTACCCCTGCGGCATGTGGCCCGTATGTTGCCGGTGCCGGGACAGGCCAGCTTTCGCCACCTGAACCTGGAGCGCACCACGCTGGTAACGGCCGATGTGGCGCGCGGCTACCGGGTGGCCGAAGTGACCGCTAACATCGCCGCCAGGCTCGATGGAGTAGACTGGCCACCGGGTTACGGGTATCGAATCGGGGGAGAGGAGCAGCAGCGGGAGGAGTCCTTTGCCGGCATCACCAAGGCGCTGATGATCGCCCTGTTGGGGATCTTCGCGGTGCTGGTCTTGCAGTTCCGCTCCTTCCTGCAGCCGTTGATCGTGTTCGCCGCCATCCCTTTTGCCATCATCGGGGTGATCTTCTGCCTGCTGCTGACCGGCAATACCTTCTCGTTTATGGCCTTTATCGGCTTCAGTTCGCTGGTGGGTATCGTGGTCAATAACTCAATTATTCTGGTGGACTACGCCAACCAGCTCCGCTCCCGGGGCTTGTCGGTGCAGGCGGCCGCGCTGGAGTCGGGCAAGACCCGCCTAGTCCCCATCCTCCTCACCACCTTGACCACGGTCGGTGGATTGCTGCCCCTCACCCTCTCCTCCAGCACCCTTTGGGCCCCCCTGGGATGGACCATTATCGGCGGCCTCATCTCCTCCTCGGTACTGACGCTCTACGTAGTGCCGGTACTCTATAAGCTGATGACCCCGGAGTCTGCCAAGCGGTCTGGCTAGTGGTTCTGGTCGTGGAAATGGCGAATGTCCCGCCGCTGTTTTTTAGTGGGGCGGCCAGCGGTGGCCGGCGAGTTCCCCCGCAACGCCTTGCGCTGGGCGGCGGCCGCTTCGCGCTTTTTGATGCTGGTGTCGCTTTCGCGGTAGAGACGCTGCGCTTCAGGGGCGCCGCGGCGCTGCTCGGAGATCGCGACGATCTCCACCTCAAGGTCATCCAGCCCCTGGCGGATCTTCAGCAGATCCCCCACTTTGGGCTCCTTGCTGGGTTTGGTGCGGGCGCCATTGTAGTGCACCTTGCCCCCCTCCACTGCCTGCTTGGCCAGCGAGCGGGTCTTGAAAAAGCGGGCAGCCCACAACCATTTATCGAGGCGGGGTTTGCTGTCATCGGCCTGGGGCATTGAGGGGTCCTTCTATTCGATCGGAAGCAGTTCGGTAAAATCGTTAACGGCGGCAAACTCTTCGGTGTTCTTGGCACTGCCCTGGCTGTCCGGGTGGCTGATGGCGATCAGTTCGGCAATGCCCCAGCGCTGCCCGCTGCGTAACACCGGAAGACTGTCATCGATAAACAGGCAGCGTTTGGGGTCGATGCCGATATCGGCCTGCAGGGCGGGCCAAAACTGCGGGTGCTCCTTGGCAAAACCGTATTGGTGGGAGCTGATCATGAGATCGAAGTATTGGCCCAGGGAGGCCTTTTCCAGCTTGAGGGATAGGCTTTGCTGGTGGGCGTTGGTGATCATCACCACCCGTTTGCTGGAGCGTTGCAGCGCAGCCAGGAAGGCTTCGGCGCCAGGGCGCAGGCTGATCAGGTGGGCCAGCTCTCGCTTCATGGTGAGCAGGTCGAGTTTGAGCTCGGCTTGCCAGTAGTCCAGGCAGTACCACTCGAGCTGCCCCTGGCGGTCTTCGAAGCGGCGGTAGAGCTCCGTTTTGGCCTGCTCAAGGCTCATGTCGTACTGGCGCGCGTAATGGGTGGGCACGTGCTCCAGCCAGAAGCGGTTGTCGAAATGCAGGTCCAGCAGGGTACCGTCCATATCGAGCAGCACGGTATCGATGGTTTTCCAGTCAATCATGGCATCCGTTTCTGTATAGCGGCGACAAGGCAGTATACTACGGCGCACCATGGAGTGCAGAGTCAGGAGAGTCCCTTGTCCAAACCCAAAGTGTTGCATAGCCGGGAAGTGGCCCGTACCCGTTTGTTTCGTGTCGAGGAGATGGGGCTTCGCTTCAGCAATGGTGTCGAGCGCACCTACGAGCGCCTGGTTGGCTTTAATACCGGCCATGCGGCGGTGATGGTGTTACCTTTGCTCGACGACCAGCGGTTTGTCATGATCGAAGAGTATGCAGCGGGCACCGAGGACTATCAGTTGAGCCTGCCTAAGGGGTTGGTGGAGCCCGGTGAGTCCTTGCTTGAGGGGGCTAATCGCGAACTGATGGAGGAGGCGGGGTACGGTGCCCACAAGCTGGAGCTGCTTACTGAGCTAAGCCTGTCCCCCAACTACATGAGCCACCGTATGCAGGTGGTGGTGGCCCGCGACCTCTACGAGATGCGCCTGGAGGGCGACGAGCCTGAGCCGCTGGGTGTGCATGTGTTTCATTTCGACCAGCTGCCGGAGCTGGTGCAGCGCCCCGACTTTACCGAGGCCCGCGCCATGGTGGCGCTCTATATGGCCCGGGACCTGTTGCGCAGCCCCCAGGGTGATGTGCAATCAACCATTTAATGGACAGGACTATGCAAGCAACAGAACTACTTCCCGGCGTGTGCCGGATAGCGGCCCAGGCCGGCGAAGCGATCATGCAGGTGTATCAGCGCGATGATCACGGGGTGCAGGTCAAAGAGGATGAATCCCCCCTCACCGAGGCGGACCTGGCGGCCCACCGCATCATTGTCGCGGGGCTGAAGGCCCTGGCGCCTGAGATCCCGGTACTGTCAGAGGAGGATGCCGATATGCCCTGGTCCGAGCGCCAGCAGTGGTCCAGATACTGGCTGGTGGACCCGTTGGATGGCACCAAGGAGTTTATCAACCGCAACGGTGAGTTTACGGTGAATATCGCCCTGATTGAGGAGCGGCGGGCGGTACTGGGGGTTGTGTTTGTTCCACCTTCGCGGGTCTGCTACCGCGGGGTGCTGGGGGCTGGGGCCAGTGTGGAGCGTAACGGGGTTGTGAGCCCTATTAAAACCCGGGCCTTTGACCCTTCTCAGGGCATAGTCGCCGTGGCCAGCCGTAACCATAGAGGGGAGGCGTTACAGGGCTGCCTCGACCGGCTGGCGAGCATGGGCAAATTGACCGATACCAGCATGGGGAGCTCACTCAAGCTATGCCTGGTGGCTGAGGGTGAAGCGGACCTTTATCCACGTTTGGCACCGACTTGCGAGTGGGATACTGCCGCCGCCCAGGCGGTGGTTGAAGCCGCGGGAGGGGCCGTGCTGGATGCCGACTTTAATCCCCTCAGGTACAACACCAAAGCGGAGCTGCTCAACCCCTGGTTTTATGTGGTGGGGGATCCCGGAATCCACTGGAAAAGCCTGCTCGGCAGCTAGGCCTCAAGGGGAGGCACCGCAGGCCGATAACTATTCAGTGCCCGGTGGATCAGCTAACCTTAGGGCAATCTATGCTCCGCATCGGGGAACAGGAACAGGTCGGGATGCTCGATTGGTTATTTAAACGCAATCAGGACAGCGAGGCTAAGCAGCAGCGTGAGGAGGGTCGTGCCCTGCTCAAACGCCTGAGCCAGAACCATACCTTTATTGAGGTGAGCCTTGAGGGAAGTGACCGACACTTCCGCAGCCTGGTGCTGGCGGTGGAGGAGGACAGCATCCTGATTGATGAGCTGTTTCCCGGTAATGATGAACTGCGCCTGAGCAAGGGGCGCCGGTTTGATATCGACTGCCGTGAGGGGGGGTACAACATCAGCTTCTCCGCCAGCCTTATCGGTGAGGAGCAGAATGACGGCTTTCCGGTGTACCGGCTGACGGTGCCCGACTATGTCGAGCATCACCAGCGCCGGGCCGCCTATAGGGTCAAGGTGCCTGCGGCGTCACGTATGCCCGTCATGCTGGGGGGGTATGGCGGCGTCTCCCTCAGCGGCGTTATTGTGGATATCTCCTCCAGCGGGGTCCGCATTCATGTTGGCGGGTCGCGCCTGGAAGGGCTGGGGCCTGGCACTCTGATTCCCGATGTTCGCTTTACCCTGGAGGAGAGTCGCATTCGCTGCCAGTTGCGGATCTGCAACAGCAGTTATGCGCGCCGCCCCTACCTGCATACGATATTAGGCTGTGAGCTGGTGGGTGTGGATTCGGCGCTGCAGACCAAGCTGGATCGCTACATCGCGACCTTGCAGCGAGAGCAGCGGCGCAACCATCATCAGCAGGCGTTTGATCTGGAGTAGCTTGCGATGCCGCCGGAGAGCGGGCAATAAAAAAGGGGAATCGCATGGCGATTCCCCTTTTTTGAATTGGTGCCGAAGGAGAGACTCGAACTCTCACACCCGAAGGCACAGCGACCTGAACACTGCGTGTCTACCAATTCCACCACTTCGGCAAGTGGGCGCAATTATATAGAGGGCGGTTTCACTGTCAACCCTATTTTTATGCTGCGCTGAAAACTTTTTTCTCCCTTCAGAATCACCGGCGAGGGATCTCAGGGTTGCTGCTGTACCGCGGGTGGCGGCGTGGGTACCGACAGGTAACCATAGCGGTAAAGGCCGCTCTGGGTGGCAACGCAGAACACCAACCAGAGGTTGAGGGCCAGGATCGCCGCTTTGATACCCCAGCCGGCCGGGCGGGGTTGACCTCTATCGTCAGAAAAAAGGCCGGTCGCCATCAGGTAAAGCCCGATCAGCGGACTGATGGCAAAGGAGGCCAGCAGCGCGACGTATTTGTTGCGGTGCAGGGGGACCTCTTTATAACGTTCGTAGCGGATGCGCCGGAATAGTAGGTCCCTGAGCCCCGGTGACTTTGCGCCGCTGGCGGGTTCGGGTTGATGGCTGGGTTTCTGATCCATGGGTCACTCCTTGCGCTTTGGTGCGGGTGCCGCTCTAATGCCCATAGTAGTCATTGGCGAAGGGTGCGCCTAGACGTAGATACCGCTATACCGGTGATAGAGTCCGCAGCTGCCAGAGAAAAGAGGGTATCGAGGTGATGCTGGAAAGAAACCTGAGGTTGGGGTCGGCGCTGGTGGTGGCACTCTTTGTCATCCTGCACCTGCTCAACCACAGCCTGGGGCTCATAGGGTTGCCGGCTATGGAGGCCATGCAACTCGCGCTGGCGCCCATCTGGCACAGCTGGCCGATGCTGGTGCTGCTCTACGGTGCGCTGCTGACCCACTTCCTGTTGGCCTTTGTCGCCTTTTGCCGCCGTACCACCTGGAATATGCCCTGGTGGCAGATTGCCCAGTACCTGCTGGGGTTGAGTATCCCGCTTCTTCTGATTCCCCACATTGTCGGCGCCCGGCTGTTACCCGCCCTACTGCCCTCGGTGGAGGGGGGGTATGGATGGGCCCTGGCCTCGATGGGCAATACCGAAGGGCTGATGGTCAAGCAGACTCTGCTGCTGTTGATCGTCTGGAGCCACCTGGCGGTGGGGTTGCATTACTGGTTGCGTGTGCGACAGGGGTACCAGCGTAGCAAACTCCTGTGGCAGTTGCTGGCGCTGCTACTGCCCATCCTGGCACTACTGGGCTTTTACCGGGCGGTTGCAGATGTCGGCAGCGTCGACCTGTCGGCCCGCTGGGTCCGGGTCGCGACCGGTCATGAGGGAGCGGTCGCGTGGGCCAATCACACCAGCCTGTGGCTGGAAAACCTGTTCTGGGGGCTGTTGCTGGGGGTGGTTTTGTTCCATGGGGTTCGTCTCTACCGGCGTACAAAGCGCACCAGTATCCAGTTGCACCATCCCCAGCGGGGAGTCCTGAAGGTGGTACCGGGCATGACCTTGCTGGAACTGTTGCGCCAGCACCGGATACCCCACTCGGCGGTGTGTGGTGGGCGAGGGCGCTGTACCACCTGCCGGGTTCGGGTGAGGGATGGCTTCCCCAATCTGCCCCCCCGCTCGGCCGCCGAGCATCGGGTTCTCGAAAGTATAGGCGCAGGGGAGGATGTGCGGCTGGCCTGCCAGCTGAGGGTGACCGACTCCCTCAGTATCGAACCCCTTCTCAAACCGGGGAGTGGGCTGCACCAGATGAACCGCCCCGGCGGCGTAGCGGGGTTTGAAAAAAGCGTTGTGGTGCTGTTTGCGGACCTGCGTGGCTCCACGGCGCTAGGGGAACAGCGCTTACCCTACGACGTGGTCTTTATCCTCAACCAGTTTTTTGCCGAGCTGGCGCAAGCGCTGGAGAAGACCCGGGGTCATTACGCGCAGTTCAACGGCGATGGACTGATGGCGCTGTACGGTATCGAGGGCGACCTCGCGCGGGCCTGCCGTGACGGACTGCGGGGCGCCATGGCGATGCAACAGGGGCTCGACAGTCTCAACCAGAGGCTGGAGGCCGAGTTGCGAGAGCCTTTGCAAATGGGGGTGGGGGTCCATTGTGGTAACGCTATCGTTGGCACCATGGGGCCGCCGGCCTCGCCGATTCTGTCGGCGGTGGGCGACACCGTCAACAGCGCCGCACGACTGGAGCAGGCGTGCAAAACGCTGGGCAAGACTCTGGTGATCTCCCGGGAGCTGGCGCAGATGGCGGGGTTGGGCCTGGATGAGAAGTGGATCCACACCCTGCCGGTGCGCGGTCGTCAACAGGAGGTGCAGGTCTTTGCGCTGTCACCCGAGGATGAACTTTGGAGTGGACTGGAGCGAAAGCTGGCCTCTTACGATTAATCCATTCAGCAAACTAATGGACTGTCATTTTCCCCTCTGCTGCTGATAGGCGACCCACTGGCGATTGGCTAGCATGGGCTAAAGCCTCTGCGTGGCGCGGGGGAGAGGAATCGACAGGAGAAAGCCGTGAGTGATTTTCAAGGTAAGGTCGTACTGATTACCGGAGCCGCCAATGGCATCGGGCGCGAAGCCGCTCTACAGTTTGCTGCCCGGGGCGCGCGGCTGGGGATCAGCGATATTGATCAGTCGGCACTGGACGCTTGCGCGGAGCAGATTCGTGAAGCGGGAGCCGAGGTGGTGGCGGTGCCCTGCGATGTGCGCGAGCCGGACCAGGTCAGCCGTTTTGTTGATGCCGTGGTCGACCGCTTTGGCCGACTGGATATCGCCATCAACAATGCGGGGGTCGAGCTGAGCCATGCCAAGCTGGCGGAGGTGACCCTGGAGGCGTTCGATACCACCATGGCGGTTAACGTGCGTGGCGTTTTCCTCTGTATGCAACAGCAGCTGCCGCAGATGGTTGCCCAGGGCGGTGGCGTGATCCTCAATGTGTCGTCGGTGGCGGGGCTGGGTGGGGCACCCACCATGTCCCACTATGCCGCCAGCAAGCACGCGGTGATCGGATTGACCAAGTCGGCGGCGGTGGAGTATGGAAAGAGCAACGTGCGCGTGAATGCGCTGTGCCCCTTCATCACCCAAACGGACATGCTGGAGCGTACGCTGGCGTTGATGCCTGACCGCGAGGAGGCGCTGGCGCGCCTGACCGCACCGGCCCCTTTGCGCCGAGCCGCAACGGCCCACGAAGTGGTCAGCGCCATGCTGATGGTCTGCCATCCGGATAACAGCTATATGAGCGGTGCCGAGATCAAGGTGGACGGCGGCTACTGCGCGTTGTAGTTCACCCCTGGACGCGCCCCTCGATGGCAGCGCGAATACGCGACAGGGCGGTTTCCAGTGTGGTGCGTGGGCAGCCGAAGTTGAGGCGCATAAAGCGCGCATCGCCAAAATCCGCGCCCGGCGAGAGGCCGACCCCGGCGGCCTCGAAAAACGCAGGAGGGTTGTCCAGCGCCAGCGCCGATACGTCGATCCAGGCCAGGTAGGTTGCCTCGAAGGGGCGCAGGCTGAGGCCGGGGATGCGATTGATCTCTTCCACGAGATAGTCCCGGTTACCCCGCAGGTAGGCCAGCAGCTGCTGGCTCCAGGGCTCGCAATCGCGATAGGCGGCCAGCGCTGCGGTGAGGCCCAGCAGATTGACATCGGGCACTATCCCCTTCATTACCCGGCGGAAGCGGGCGCGTAGCGCCGGGTCGGGGATGACCGCAAAGGAGCAGGCCAGGCCGGCGATGTTGTAGGTCTTGCTCGGGGCCATCAGGGTGATGGTGCGTTTGGCCAGCTCCGGGTCGAGTGACGCCAGCGGAATATGTTCGATACCTGGCTCCAGAATCAGGTCGCAGTGGATCTCGTCGCTGCACAGAACCAGGTCGTGACGCGTACAGATTGCCAGCAGCCGTTCCAGCTCCTCGCGCCGGTAGACGGTGCCGCCGGGGTTATGGGGGTTGCAGAACAGCAGTAACTCGCAGGCGGGCGTGATCGCCTGCTCCAGGGCATCAAAGTCGATGACCCAGCGATCACCGTCGGCAACCATCGGGGTGCTGATCAGCTGGCGGTCGGAGAGGCTGGGAGCGGACATGAAGGGAGGGTAAACCGGCTTGGGGCTGATGACGCCGCTGCCGGACTGGCCGGTGGCGCGGCAGGCGATATTAAGCCCGCTGACCATCCCCGGCATCCACACCAGCCAGTCCGGCCGGATGGTCCACCGGTAGCGTTGTTGCAGGCGCTGGGCGATGATCGCCTCCAGCTCATCCGAGACCAGGGTATAACCAAAAACGCCATGTTCTATCCGCTCGTGAAGCGCGGCTATGATAGCCGGCGGCGCCATGAAATCGGTGTCGGCCACCCACAGGGGGAGAATGTCTTTATCGCCATACTTTTCCCATTTCAGGCTGTGGGTAAAGCGGCGGTCGATGGGGCGGTCAAAATCGCTCATGGGGTATCCGGGGGCAGAATGAAAGGCTGTGTTGGATTGGGCCCCTATGGTAATCAGTTGCCGGGAGTGCCGCCAGCCGGGGGCGGGGTGAAAGGGCGGTTTTTGTGCTTGAATAGGTGGGCAGGCAGCGTCGTTGACGGTGGGGGAACGAATGGGGCAGCGCAGTGTAAGGGGGCTGGTATGGACCCTGGTATTGGGCCTGATGCTGGAGATGGGCGTCAGCGTTGCAGCAGAGTTGCGAATGGGGGTGCGATCCCGCATCTCGCCCTGGGCGATCGCCGAAGATAACCGGGGTATTGAACTGGATATTGTGCGTGAAGCGTTGGCCTACAGGGGACATCAACTGGTGCCTGTATACCTGCCCTATACCCGACTGAAGCAACAGCTGTCATCCCAATCCGTTGATGGCGTATTGTTGTCCAATGAAAAACTGGGGCTTGAAGGGGTTCATTTTTCCGACTCCCACGTGACCTTTCACAATGTCGGGGTGAGCCTGGCCACGAAAAACCTGCACGTGACCCGGATGGAGGATATCTCCAAGCAGAGGCTTTCTGTGCTGGCGTTCCCTAATGCACGGCTGCTATTGGGCAACGAGTTCGCGGCGGCAGCAAAGGCCTCAGCGCGGTATCAGGAGATTCCGAATCAGCTCTCCCAGGTTCGCATGCTGTACTGGCAACGGGTCGACCTGGTCGTACTGGAACGCCATATATTCGAGTATTACAGCAAGGAGGCGGAGCGCGAAGGGGATCAGCTGGCAGAGGTCAGGGTGCATGCCCTGTTTCCACCGACCCACTATAAGGTGGCGTTCAGGGATGAAGCGATCCGGGACGACTTTAACGAAGGGCTAAGGATGCTGCGTGAAAACGGCCGTTACCAACAGATCATCGACCACTACCTGAAGCGCTGAAAAGCCTCCTGACGAGCTGAATTTCCCTTGTCGCCAAGCCGCTCCAGCCCTGCGAGCGTAATCCGCGCGAAGGGGTGATGCCCTGTTATGATATCGACCACTGCGCATACATCAATGACACCTACGGTTACGCTCTCGATCGGGGTAGCACTGACCGGGAGGGGTTGATAGATGAAACCGGTATGGCACTGTATAAGGCAAGGATGGGGGCAGGTGCTCCCGGAGCGACTAACGAGCGGGACTGGAAGCGGTCACAATGAATGACAGGAGTGAAAACATGAGCATGCAAAGCGAAAACCTGGACTACGGACCCCTGGCCCCACTGCTGGGGCGCTGGCATGGTGATCGTGGCCAGGATCGGGCTCCCGAGCCGGATGGAGTGGAGCAGAGCGCGTACTACGAAACCCTGGTGTTTGAGGCGGCAGGCCTGACCACCAATGCCGAGCAGCAGGAGCTGGTCGCGCTGCGATACCACCAGTTGGTGAGCCGAAAAAGTAACGATGAGGTGTTCCATAATGAATCGGGCTACTGGATGTGGGAGCGCGCCAGTGGCCTGTTGATGCAGTCATTCAGTATTCCTCGGGGGGTGGCCGTACTGGCCGGGGGGCAGCTGTCGGATGGCGGGGTGTTGCAGGTACGGGCAGCGGCCGGCGATCAGCAGTGGGGCATTGTTCAGTCGCCTTTTATGCAACAAAAAGCGAAAACCCTGGCCTTCGACCGGCGCCTCTGGCTGGAGGGGGATGAGCTGGTGTATGAGCAGACGACACTGCTGGATATCTACGGTGAGCGCTTTGAACACAGCGACAGCAATCGTCTGCGGCGCAGTAATTAGCCTCCAGGGCTAACCTGGCAGTCATAAAAAAGGCACCCGGAGGTGCCTTTTTTGGGTCAGCTGGATCAGAGCTTGAAGCTTTGAACCACCTCGTCCAGCTCCCGGAACCGCTCAAGCAGCTCTTCGGCCGCCTCTGCCGACTGTTGGGCCTGGCGCAGGGTGCCATCGGAGACTTCGCGGATCTGGTGGATGTTGCGGCTGACATCGCTGCTGACCGCACACTGCTCCTCGGCGGCGGTAGCAACCTGGTCGTTCAGGAGGTTGATCTCCGATACCTTGGTGGTGATCTGGTGCAGGGCCTGAACGGTTTGTGCCACCTTATCCACGCTGCTATCGGCCTTGGCGCTGGCCTGGTTCATGTAGTTGACCAGCGAGCTGGATTCGTTCTGCAGCTGCTGGATCATCGACTCGATTTCGTCGGTGCTTTCGTGGGTACGCTGGGACAGGGTACGCACCTCATCGGCCACCACGGCAAAGCCACGTCCTGACTCCCCGGCCCGGGCTGCCTCGATAGCGGCGTTGAGAGCCAGCAGGTTGGTCTGCTCCGCGATGGTTTTGATCACAACCAGCACCGAGCCGACGTTGTTGCAGCGCTCACCGAGGTTACGAGATACATCCTCCAGTTTGGTCAGCACCTGTTGCAGGTCATTGATTTCAGCGGTGGCCACGGTAGAGAGGCGGTCGGCCTCTCCGGCGGCGGCGTCGGCCTCGCTGGAGTTTTGCGCGGTTTGCTCGGCGCTACGCTGGAGCTCCTGGGAGGTCGCCTCCATCTCTTCAATGGCGGCTGCGATCACCTCGGTATCCTGGTGCTCGCGGGAGGTCGCTTCCTGGGTCGAGCGGGCGAGATCGGCGATCTGGTTGGAAGTGGTGCTGATGTGGGTAGTGGCGGTGGCCACTTTACTGATGCTGCCGTGGAAGGCCTGCAACATCCGGTTCATGGAGTGACTCAGGCTGCCCAGCTGGTCCTTGCTGCGGTAGCTGATGCGGTGCACCAGGTCGAAGTTGTTGGTGATCTCCTGCAGCTCGCGGTCAATCAGCTCCACCGGCTGGGTCACGGTACGGCGCGCGGACCACACCAGCACCGCAAAGGCGATGATAAAGATGATGACCTGAATCAGGGTGGTTGAGGCGACGCTGTCCGCAATATGGTCATTCACCTCGCTCAGGTCGTAGCTAATACGAACCGCCCCCAGGATCTGCCCCACCTTGGCGCCATCCTCTTCATGGCAGGACATGCAGAAGCTACCGCGGTACTCCTCCAGGGCAGGGATCGGACGAATGTGGGTAAACACCTCTTTGCCGTCAACCATCTGCAGCTGGTTGATGGTTTCGCCAGCCATTGCCCTACGGTCCAGATCGTCAGCGACCCGCTGGTCGGGATTACCTGGGCCATACTTCTCGTTGATGAGGTCGGAGCGGATCAGATGTGCCTCGATAATGCCCTCTTCAGCGGTCAGCTTCTCCTGTACGATCTCCCGCAGCCCCATTTCACCAAGGTCCATGAGGATATTGATCTGGTCGATGTAGGAGTTGGCGGCTACCTGGACCTTCTCGGCGGCCAGTTCGTGGCCAAGCCGGCTTTGACCGGTTTGGGTCTGGTAGATGGCGGTGCCAAGGATCACCAGAAAGATGATAAGAAGAGGGGCAAAAATTTTGGCTTGAAGGCTTTGATGAAACTTCATAATGGTCCCTGCGAATAGTGGGCGCGAGGTGGATCTTGAACCGTCCACTTTAGTGCGCTTTTTCCCTTGAAGGCTATAGGTAGATTTACGGCCGCTTTTGCGAAAACTTCAGTCTAAATTTCCTTTGATGGTACTAAGTCCTGCCGCTTAGGCGTATGTGCGATAAAGCGGTACGTCGAAGCCCGGTGGAGCCGTACCGAAACAGAGTGCTAAAGCGCCAGTTTACCAACAAAAATCCCTGGTGGTGAACAGGAGTTATTTTTAAAGGTATTAACGATACAACAGGAAATGAGGACAACGGAGGTAGAAGTGCTTGGGGGGCGCCGGGACAGCTGAAGGGTTGAGTATGGATTGGGAGTCGCGACCTTGGCCGCTCAATGGTGCAGAGTGAGGGGGAGGAAAAAGAGGCTGCGGCCAGCCCGGGGGGCCGGCCGCAGAAGGAGGGATTATCCGTACACCAGATTAGGTAACCAGGTGATCAACCCGGGAACCATAATGCACAGGAGCAGACCCACAGCCTGCAGCGCCAGGAACACCAGCGAGCTGCGGAAGATGGTTGCCATGCTGATCTCCGGCGGGCAGACGCCACGGATATAAAAGAGCGCATAGCCAAAGGGTGGGCTCAGGAAGGACATCTGCATATTGACCAGATAGAGCACCCCAAACCAGAGCACCACATCCTCTCCGGGGACCGCCGGCAGGCCAAACAGGCCGTCGAAGGTGAGGGACTTAACGATCGGGATAAAGATCGGCACTGCCAGTAGCAAAATGCCCACCCAGTCGAGGAACATCCCCAGAATCACCAGCAGCACCATCAGCAGGAACAGGATGCCGTAAGCCGACATGCCGGTGCCTATGATGGAGTCGGTGATGAAGTCCTGGCCCCCTTGCAGAATGTAGAAGCCGACAAAGACCGAAGCACCGAACATGATCCAGAGCACCATGGCTGACGCTTTGGCGGTGGTAACCGATGCCTCACGCAGGGCGTTGATACTGAAAGAGCCGTGCATGGCGGCCACAATCATGGCGCCGAACGAACCGATACCGGCCGCCTCTACTGGCGTCGCAATACCGCCAAACAGCAAACCCAGTACCAGCATGACCAGAATGATCGGCGCGATCAGGTCCTTCAACAGCAGCAGCTTCTCCTTGAGGCTGATGCGCTCCTCCTCGGGAACCGGAGGCCCAAGCTCGGGATTGATGCGGGTGCGAACCCAGACGTAGAGCAGGTACATGCCGGAGAGCAGCAGACCCGGAATGATGGCGCCCAGGTAAAGCTCACCCACGGACTGTTGCGCGACCACAGCGTAGAGAATCGCAAGAATGGAGGGGGGGATCAGGATGCCCAGAGTACCCCCTGCCATGATTGAGCCCAGAGCGATTTTATGGTCGTAACCGCGTTTGAGCATGGCCGGCAGGGCAATGATACCCATGGTCACCACGGCCGCACCAATGACGCCCACCATGGCCGCCAGTATGGTGGAGGCGATGATGGTGGCCATGGCCAGGCCGCCGCCCACGCCACCCATCCACTTGTAGACGACGTTGAACATCTCCTCGATCAGGCCCGCCCGCTCAAGCATGGAAGCCATAAAGATAAACAGCGGAATGGCCGCCAGGTCGGAGTTGGTCATCATCGGGAAGATGCGTCCCGGAATGATGTTGAGCATGGTGGCATCGCCCACCAGATAGATGAAGACAACCCCCAGTCCACCGGTTACGAAGGCCAGTGGTAAGCCCATCATGAGGGCGACCAGAAGGGAGCCAAACATCAGGTAGGTGAGCGGGCCGATTTCGAGATTCTCCAGGCTACCTGCGAGACGGAAGAGGAAATACTCCTCGCTCCAGGAGTCGTAAAGGATCGCGTTGATCACCTCGACGAACACCACGAACCCGAGGCCAAGGGTGGCCACTACCAGTAACAGGGTACCGAGAGACCCGCTCAGGGATGATCGGTTTGCCGGGCTGTTGTTCACAGACTGCGTACTCATGAACGTGCCTCCTGACCAAGTCGAATAAACACAATGATGTCCTTGATGAGTTTGGATATTCCCGCCAGCAGGATGAGGCTGGAGCCCACAAACATCATGCCTTTAACCGGCCAGTATTGGATGCCCCAGGTTTCCACGGTGGTCTCTTTCATGTTGAAAGAGTCAAGGAAAAAGGTCCAGGAGGTACCCGCCAGCGCCAGTGCGAAGATAAAGAAGAACAGGGAGGTGAAGATATCCATCCCGACCCGCCCCCGAATGGGCAGTTTGTTGTAGACCACGTCAACCCGGACATGGGCGCCGTGAAGCATGGCGTAGCTGCCTGCCATCAGGTACTGCATCCCCAGCATCAGGTAGGAGGATTCGTGTACCCAGATGGTGGGCATATTAAAGAGGTAACGCATGACCACTTCGAAGAAATAGAAGCAGACCGCATTGACCGTCCAGAAAGCGACAAACACTCCGGAATGCTCAGAGATCCAGTCGATCACCCGGGTTACGGGAGTGCTGACATCCTTGAATTTTTCGAGAGGATCCTCTTCCAAGAGCAACTTTTCGACATTCTGCTCCGCCTCAGACACCGGGCTGGGCGATTCTGGAGAGCGGCGGTCGAGATAGATCATGATCAGTGGCATGACTGCCAGCCACCCCCAATAGAGCCAATGGGGCATGACAAAACCAAAGCCTTCGAGATCAGACACTTTTTTTACTTCCCATAGCAAAGCCGCAGGGAGTCAGGACTCCCTGCAGCAATCAGTAGTTAAAAGGATGCGTCTAGAGGGTCTGCCCCTTGATGTCATCCTCGGTGATGTAGCCGACGATGTCGTTCAGCATGTAGTCACGATGGATCTTGAAGATTTCAGCCGCGTCGGCATCCTTCTTGGCCCACTTGTACCAGATCGGAATAGCTGCACGCCGGAACGACTGCATGTCGTCCTGGCTCATCCGTGACACTTCACTGCCGGAATCCTTGAACTTCTGCAGCGCCTCAATGTTGCGCTTCTGGATGGTCAGGTAGTGGTTCATGGAGTAGTTCTTGACCTGGTCTTCCACCAGCTTCTGCATCTTGGGCGACAGTTTCTTCCAGGCACGAGCGTTCACTGTCAGGTCCATGAGGTCAACAGGCTGGTAGACCGACATTACCCCGGGAGGTCCAAACAGGATGTGCTTGGTCACCTGGCCAAAGCCCAGTTCCCAGTTAACCGCCGGGCCTACGTAGTCAGCCGCATCGATGGTGCCCTTCTCCAGTGCCGGGAAGATGTCAGAACCGGGCAGGCTCACGGTGGACACCCCAAACTGCTGGAACACCTCGGCTACCATGCCGCCGGGCAGACGAATCTTCATCCCCTTGAGGTCTTCGAGGCTATCTACCTTTTTCTTCGAGTGGATGATGTTTGCGTCGTGGTGGATAGGGCCAACGTAAAAGAGGCCGAACTTTTCATAGATAGCGCGGGTCTTTTCCAACATCCCGAGAGCGTAGAACATGGTGTCCCACTGGTGGGGCTGGTCAGGACCGGCCGGGTAGGAGGAGAGGAATACGGAGGCGGGAATCTTGCCGGACCAGTACAGAGTGAAGGGGTTCATCCCATGCAGAACACCGTTACGGACAGAGTCAAACAGGGCGTTGTTATCGGCGGCTACCGACTTGGCAGGGAAAGGCTTGATCGCCAGCTCACCACCGGATGCCTCCACCATTGCATTACACCACTCCTCGAAGAGGGTGTAGCCCACGGTACCTGCATCCCAGGTGGACTGGACTTTCCAGGTGGTTGTGGATGCTGCTTGTGCGTTGCCCACAAAGGGGGCTGCTACCATCGCCGTGGTGGCGCCAATGGCGGCTTGTTTCAGGAACTTACGACGCTCCGATACCGCAGGAGGCGCAGGCGACTTGTTGTTATCATTGCTGCTCATTTTCCAGACTCCAATGTCTTTTTTTCTGTTGTTAGAATCTTGCTCGCGACGGGCTTATTACCCTCTCCAAAGGGGCTCGGGGCAGGCCCGCAACCGTTGATATTGCTTTGCGTTTGTCGCTTCGCCAACTAAAAGATAGCTGGTACTACCAGTTTTTGGTGGTTCCGGACCCTTTAATAAGCGTATTTTTATAATAAATACAAATAATTATGATTTTTTTCAGTCCGATGGTATATGTAAAGGGTCGACTGGTCCTACCACTTGAGAAACGGAGCGCAGTACCATGGAATCCAGAACAGTGACCACAGCCCAGTCGATTGCCCGCCGACTGGAGCAGCTGATTGCCGAAGGCAGTCTGGTACCGGGAGAACGGATGCCGTCGGAGCGCCAGCTCTCCGAGCGCCTGGGGGTGTCCCGTACCATATTGCGGGAGGCGCTCAAGGAGCTGAAGGGGCGTGGCGTCATCTATACCCAGCATGGACGGGGCTCCTTTGTGGCAGAGATGCTGCCGGATGTCAGCCCCGACAGCACGCTGGGCCACCTCTACCAGGACCACCCCCGCACCCTCTACGACCTGCTTGAGGTGCGTGAGCTGCTTGAAGCCGAGGCCGCCGGGTTAGCCGCCGAGCGCGGAACCAACGAGGACCTCTACCGCATCACCAAAGCCTTTGAGGCGATGCTGATCGGACAGCGAAACGCCCTGGACCCGCAGGCGATTGCGCGCCTGGATCATGCCTTTCACAACGCCATCAGCGATGCTTCCCATAACCCGGTGCTGATCCATACCCTGCAAAGCCTGAACCGACTTACCCTCAATACGGTGCTGTTGTCGGTCAACAACCTTTACCACCGAGCTCCCCAGAAGCAGCAGATCGACCGTCATCATCGCCAGCTGTACCATGCGGTGACCAGCCGCCAACCGGCCTGGGCCCGCAAGGTGGCGGCCCAGCATATTCGCCACATAAGGGCGCGAATGTTTGAGCTGGAGAGTGACAAACAGGGGTTGAAACGGGTGCCTATCCAGGGCCAGGGGAAGCGGGGCCCGGAGTCGCAGGTGCTGAAGGTGGACGGGCTCGATTGACCAACGTCAAGGTGGGCGTTGAACGCCCGGGCAGGATCAGGGGTACTCGGCCAGTGTTATCCTGAGTGTGCGATCTGTCTCAAACCGCTTTCTCCCCTCGCCTGCCTTAAGCGGAAATCAGGTGCTAAACTCTGGCGCCTGATCCTATGAGAGGCAGGCCAACGGAGCCCCCACCCCCATGCTTGATGCCATCAACCGCAAAATACTGATCGCCCTGCAGGAGAATGCGCGCATCTCCTTCGCCAGGCTCGGCGAGCGGGTACATCTGTCGGCGCCGGCGGTGGCCGAGCGGGTGAGAAAGATGGAGGCGGCTGGGATCATTACCGGTTACGGGGTCACGGTCGACCTGGACTCACTGGGTTACCCCATTGTGGCGCTGGTGCAGTGCAAGGTGTTCCGTTCAAAGGAGCAGGAGCTCAAGGCCTTGATTCTGGAGCGGGATGAGGTGATTGAGTGCTATAACGTCACCGGCGAGCAGGCTTTTATCCTCAAAGTGGCGGTGCAATCTCTGGCCCTGCTCGATGACTTGCTGGAGGAGATTTGTGCCCTTAGCGATACCAACACCATGGTGGTGCTCAAGGAGCCGGTACACCGCGCCCTGCCCGGCGGCTTTCGCTAAGCCGCGCGGGACTGGGCGCAGGGGTGATTAACCCTCACCCTCGGTGGCCAGCGCCCGCTGGCGTCCTACGGGCCACTGGCTGATCAGCATACCCATCAGCATCAGGCTGCAGCCCAGCAGTTGTTTGCTCCCCATCGACTCCCCCAACAATAGCCAGCCGCCGATCACGGCAAACACCGCCTCAGTGGAGAGGATCAGTGCCGTTACGCTGGGCTCCACCTTGCGTTGCGCAATGATCTGCAGGGTGCAGGCGATACCGCTGGAGGCAATGCCGGCGTAGAGCAGCGGCATCCAGGCCGCCTGGAAGTTGGTGAGGCTGGGGGACTCCGTAGTGATGGCAAACAGTGCGGCCAGAACGGCCGCCACCCCAAACTGGCAGATGGAAAGGCTGATGGCGTCTACCTTGCGTGACAGCCAGCCGATGATCAGAACGTGGGCGGTCCAGAACAGGGCGCCCACCAGCTCGAGGAAGTCACCGTAGTTGACCTTGAAGTCGGGACCGATGGTCAGGCTGTAGAGCCCCAATACGGCCAGCACCACCCCGATCCAGGTTTGGGGGTTGGTGCTTTGACCCAGCAAGGTACCGACGATGGGCACCATGACAATATACATGCCGGTGATAAAGCCGGCGTTGCCAGCGCTGGTGTGAAGCAGGCCGATCTGCTGGAAAGTGAAACCACCGAACATGACACAGCCTGCCAGCAGCCCGCCGATCCAGAGGGTTCGGCCGTGGGGCATTTTACCGCGACTCATGATAAGCCAGAGCGGAACCAGCGACAGGGCACCGAGTACGAAGCGGGCGGCGTTAAAGCTGTGGGGCTCCAGGTAGTCCATACCTGCACTCTGGGCCACAAAGGCGAACCCCCAGATGGAGGCAACACTTATCAGCAACAGGTGCGAAGGGGTAATAGCAAACACAATTATCTATCCTGTAGTCGGCGGTTAGGGGAGGGCTCTATTGTAGGGTGTGGCGACCCGTGGATGGGAGAGACAGCCTTAAGAAACGAAGGGAAAAACCATCAAAAAGAGGCTTTAAAGGCTTGGTCTACTTAATAAAACAATGTTTGAGTGGAGCCCTTCGGAAAAACTGGGATATGATGCGGGGCAACGGACGGTTCTGTAGCCGTCCCCTGTGCAGGGATGGCGATGAACCTCAGGCTCCGTTTTTTTATCTTTAGTGCCGTGCTGGTGGTGTTGGCGGTTGCTGTCGCCTGGGTACCGGTCCGCCAACTGGCGGAAAGCCTTATTGAGCAGTGGGCGGTGCGCTACGCAGAAAAGCAGGTCCTGTACGACAAGGTCCGTACCCTGCAGCCGATTATTCGCGAAATCACCCTGTCACGACAGTTCGCCGATTCCCGCATACTCAAGGAGTGGGCCAGGAATCCGGATGACCCCGATCTGTCGGCGCAGGCCATTGCCGAGATGGAGAACTTCCGGCTTAATTTTTCCGATCGCAGTTACTTTGTTGCCCTTCTCAAGACGGGTCGCTATTACCACAATAATGCGGACAACGAGTTCGCCGGACAGCCGTATCGTTATACCCTCAACGCCGCTCGAGAGAGGGACCGCTGGTTCTATAGCATTGTGGATCAGCAGCGAGACCTGCACCTGAACGTCAACCTGGACCACAATCTGGGGGTCACCAAGCTGTGGATCGATGTGTTGATGCGCGACGGAGACGATATACTGGGGGTCGTGGGCACTGGCCTTGACCTTACGGGCTTCATCGAGCGAGTCGTTAAACAGGTGGAGCCCGGCATCACCAGCCTGTTCGTGGACCACGAGGGGGCTATTCAGGTTTACCGCGACCAGAGCATGATCGATTTCTCCAGCGTTAGTCGCCAGGATCAGCACAAAACCCTGGAGTTACTGTTTGACCGGGAGTCTGATCGTAACGCCATGCGCGATGCGATGCGCCAGCTGGAGGACACAGAGTCGCGGGTCATCAGCCAGTTCGTGGAGATCCAGGGCCAGCGCTTTTTAGCCAGTGTGGCCTATCTGCCAGAGGTCGGCTGGTATGAGATCATGCTCATGGACCTCAATGTGCTGCTTCCGCTGAGCAGCTTTAGCGGCATTCTGCTGTTTTACATGCTGGTGTTGGTGGTCGCCCTGTTGCTGTTTCACCTGGCGCTTGAGCGCTACCTGCTGGCGCCCCTGGTCCAGCTGGAGCTGGCCATGAACCAGGTGAGTGAGGGGACCTATCGCGAGGAGCAGTTGCCCAAGGGGTCCCGGGGCGAGGTCGCCCGACTGATCGAACACTTTCGCAAGATGGCGTACTCGGTCATCAGCGCCCGGGAGGAGCTTGAACGCAAGGTGTTGAAGCGAACCGAGGCTCTGGAGCATCTGAGCAAGACCGACCCCTTGACGGAGCTTTTAAACCGGCGAGGTATGACCGAGCGTCTCGAAGCGGAGGTGAGCCGGGGGGAGCGGGTGGCGCGCAGCTTTGGCATCATCTGGATCGACCTCGACCTGTTCAAGGAGATCAATGACCAGTATGGGCACAGTGTTGGGGACCAGGCCCTCAAGTCGGTTGCCCGTAGCATCGAGTCGGTGCTGCGCGCCTACGACTACGCGGCCCGTTGGGGAGGGGATGAGTTTCTTATCCTGATCGATACCTGCGACGAAGCGCTGCTTAATGCCGTGGGGGAGCGTCTGCGTGTCTCGGTCTCCCGACAGGGTTCACTGCGGGATTCCAGGGGGCAGCAAATAAGGATAGAGGTCAGTGCCGGTGGCTACGTCGCTCACAGCGGTGAAAGCCTCGACTCGGTGTTGAACAAGGCGGATCATGCCCTGTATGCGGCCAAGCATGCTGGGCGCAACTGCTTCTGCAACTACAACACCCTTGAAGATACAGTGTTAAGCCCCTCCTGATCGCGACTGGCTTGCCTGTTTCCGGCATTGGTTTATGATCGGCGCTCGACTCGATAACCTGCATACCCGCGGCGGACAAACCGATGCTTGACCATTTCCAGTGGTGGCCCTTCCTGTTGGCGATTACCGCCCTCACTCTGACCCCTGGGCTCGATACCCTGCTGGTGATCCGCAACGCCGCCCGCGGTGGCTGGCGCGATGGGTTGCTGACCAGCACCGGGATCTGCTCGGGCCTGTTCGTGCATGCCCTGATCTCGGCGGCGGGGCTGTCGGTGATCCTGCTGGGCTCAGCCCAGCTGTTTCTGCTGCTAAAGTACGCGGGAGCCGGTTATCTGGTGTGGTTGGGTTGGCAGAGCCTTCGCACCGCCTGGCGGGCGCGGGCGCTCGCCCTGCCCGAGATTGCCCCCCAACGGGTACCGATGCAGCAGTCGTTGCGGGAGGGGTTTCTCTCTAACGTGCTCAACCCCAAAACCATTATCTTCTACATGGCGTTTCTGCCCCAGTTTATCGATCCACAGCAGTCGGCGATGGGCCAGTCGATGGTGATGGCCGCGATCCACTTCCTGATCGCCAGCCTGTGGCAGGGGGCGTTGGTGTTGCTGGTGGGTCGTGCGCGGCTGTGGCTGGCCCGACCGAGGGTGGGCCAGGTGATGAACGGTCTCACCGGCCTGCTGCTGGTGGGCTTCGGCGTTCGCCTGGCGCTGGAACGTTAACCCTACCTAGAGTGGACCGAAGCGCTCCAGGCAGGTCAGGTAGAGGCGGGTATCCAGTTCGCGCTGGGGGTAGTCGGGTTGCATATGGCAGCACAGCTTGTAAAACGCACGGTTGTGCTCGGCTTCGCGAAGGTGGGCCAGCTCATGGACCACAATCATCTCCAGCATGGGGGAAGGTGCGTCCCTGAACAGCGAGGCGATGCGTATCTCCCGTTTGGCCTTGAGCTTCCCTCCCTGGATCCGGGAGATTCGGGTGTGCAGTCCCAGCGCCTGGTGGAGTACATCGATACGATCGTCAAACACCACTTTGCTGAGGGCATTCGACTGCTTCAGGTAGCGCTGTTTGATGCCAAGGGTGTACTCGTACAAGCTCTTGTCGGTACGGATCGCGTGGCGCTGCGGGTAGCGCTCGCGCAGCCAGTCGGGCAAGCGGCCACTCAGCACCAGTGCGCTGGCCTGCTCAACCAGTGCCGGTGGGTAGCCTTGCAGATAGCGCAGTGGGGTGGATGACATTTCGGAGCGTGCCCTAAAGGTTGCCATTATGCCATAGCCGGGGTCAGGGCGTCCCTCGGCGGTGCCAGTGACGTGCGACCCAGCCGTAGAGGGCCAGGTTGATCAGTAGCGCTCCCAACCCGAGCCATTGCTGGATCTCCGGGGTAAGGCCGGCAGGGTAGATCAGCGGAAGCAGGTAGTGGTCAATGAAACCGCCCTTGTAGCCGGCCTCGCCGGCAGCCTGGCGGAACCGGTTCTCGAGGGGGGTCAGGGGGCAGATCCAGCCATTGAGCTCCAGCATTACCACCCAGACGATGGCCGGCAGATGCAACAGCAGTAGCCAGGGCCAGCGCAGCAGCAGTATCGCCCCCAACAGGGCGAACAGGATAAACAGCAGGTGAAGGATCAGCAGCAGATCGGCAAGCATACGGGGGTCCATAGGTATGCAGTGTAGAGGAGAGTCCCTACAATGGAACTCTGGTTGTCAGCATCCACAGAGGTGTCCATTGCGCGCGTTAAAGCTTTTGTTCTACTCCCGTAGCGGACAGTCAAGCCGCTGGATCGAGGCGCTACACCAGGCGTTACCCGGCGCGGAGATCCGCCTTTATGGCGAAGCCACCAGCGACTGGCAGGCGGACTACGCCCTGTTATGGCAGCCACCGCCGGAGCTGCTGCGCTCACAGCGCCGGCTGCGGGGCATCTTCAATCTGGGGGCCGGGGTAGATGCCCTGCTGGCCAACCCCGGCCTGCCGGAGGAGGTGCCGATCTACAAGTTGCGTGATGCGGGCATGGCGGCCTGGATGCTCGACTATATCCGCTACGGACTGCTGCACTTTGGTCGCGATATGGATCGCTACCGTGAGCAACAGCGGCTGAGGTGCTGGCAGCCCAGGGAGATTGGCCATCGAGCCCAGTGGCCTGTGGGGGTACTGGGGTTGGGGGCTCTCGGGAGCGAGATCGCAGCCGCCTTGAGCGTGGAAGGCTATAGCGTCAGCGGTTGGAGCCGTACCCCCAAGTCAATCCCGGGTGTCGACTGCTACGCCGGTGAAACAACTTTGGCCCCATTCCTCTCCCGCTGTCGGGTGCTGGTGAGTATTCTGCCGGCGACGGTAGACACTCGCCATCTGCTCAACCTCGAGCGACTGCAGCGGCTGCCTGAAGGGGCGGTGGTCATCAGCTGTGGCCGAGGCGAAGTGCTGGATAGCCAGGCCCTGCTGGCGCTGCTTGACAGCCACCACCTGCGCGGTGCCCTGCTGGATGTGTTTGAACAGGAGCCGCTGCCCACCGACAGCCCCCTCTACGACAATGAGCGCCTGATTATTACCCCGCATATCTCCGCCCCGACACCGATCGAAGGGGCCATCGAGCAGATTGTGGAGGGAATAGGGCGGCTGGAATCAGGGGCCCCCCTGCCCGCGGTGGATCGCCAACGGGGCTATTAAAGTGTAGGGAGAGCACGGCAACTGGGGGATACTGGACGCCGGGCACAGGTTGATGGTGAGTCGGGAGCAGGGAGGTTGGATAGGATGGAAGGTTTGGGACGCTGGTTAATGGTGCTGTTGGCGGGGTTACTGGTGGGGTGTGGCAGCAGTGCGCGCATCACAGACGCCTGGATTGACCCCGCCCTCGAGCAGCGCAGACTCGATGGGGTCATGGTCATTGCCGTTGCCGGCGAAGCACCGGATCACCATCAGCTTCGCGTCGGCTTTGAAACGGCGATGGCGGCGGCACTTGAGCAGCAGGGGGTGCGCGCCGTGGCCAGCCATACCCTGATTCCTGAGCACCCGAAGCGGGCCCGGGTCATTGCGGCGGCCAAGGCCAACTCGCTTGCCGCGGTGCTGGTGACCCAGTATGCCGGCACCCTTGAGCAGCCGGTCTACCATCCGGGCACGGACTATTACACGGTGGTGCCGTTGTACGATGCCAGCACCGGGCGCGACGTCGGCTGGGGCTGGGGGCAATGGATTAACGTCTATTCCGATCCTGCCGTCTGGACCAGTAACAACCGGGTAACCCTGATCTCCGACCTCTATCGGGTGGAGGGTGAGAAGCGGGTCTGGCAGGCGGTGTCGACGGATATGGAAACCGGGTCAGTGGACCAGCTGCAGCAGGATTTTATCCGCGCCTTTGTCGACGAAATCCTCAAGCAGGAGCTGCTGGCGCACTAGGCGGGCTTCAGCAGCTCCGGGTCAGCGCAACAGCAGCAGGGGGACGCCGCTGTTGCTGACCAGCCTGGAGGTGTTGCTGCCGACAAAAAGCTCACGCAGCCGTGAGTGGCCATAGGCCCCCATCACCATCAGCTCGATCTCCTGCTCACGGCGAACCCGGTCCAGCTGCTCCTGCAGGGAGCCCTCCAGTAACAGCCCCTCCACCTGATGGCCGGTTTCCAGCAGACGGGCAGTGGCCTGCTGCAGGCAGCTACGGTGGCTGTCGGTGTCGCTGTCGACCATCACCAGGATACCCTGCATCGATTTGAGGAGGGGGCTGCTGGCGATGCGCTGGATCGCCTGGTTAGCACTGTCGCTGCCGTCGTAGGCGATCAGGTAGCGGCTGGGGGGGGTAAACTCTCCTACGGTGACCAGGATCGGGGTATGCAGCGCTCGCACCACGCTCTCGAAGTGAGCACCCAGGGCGCGGGCATTGATGTCGTGGTCGTGACCGAGACGGCCCATGACGAACAAGCGGGTGTTGGTTTCGCACTCGAGCAGGGTTTCCAGCAGGGCACCATGGCGCTGGCTGAGCAGCACCTCCGAGGCCCCCAGCGCCTGTGCCCGGGCACGGGCCTCCTCCAGCAGGTGCCTGCCGTGTTCGAGGGCCAGGCGGGCGCGCTGCTCGTCGAGGCGGGTAAGCTCATCGAGCAGCTGCTCCCGGCTGCCCAACCCAATGGCGCCGGAAAGATCTTCCTTGGCCGGGGTGTGGGGTTTTTCCAGCGCGTGCAGCAGGGTCAGGGGCACCTCCAGGCAGGTGCTGGCCCAGGCAGCGGCATCGCACACCGAACCGGAGATGGCCGAGCCGTCGATACAGGCGGTGATGTGGGTCATGGTTGCGCTCTCCGATAAGTCCATTAATGACCGGCTACTATTTTTTCGATCTCGTCGGGCTTGTCATAGACCCCGAAACGATCGACCACGGTGCGGGTCGCATCGTTCATGCCGATCACCTCAACCCGGGTTCCCTCTCGACGGAAGCGAACCACCACCTTGTCGAGTGCGGCGACCGAGGTGATATCCCAGAAATGAGCCTGGGAAAGGTCGATTGTGACATGCTCCACCGCCTCCTTGAAATCGAAGGCGTTGCTGAACTGGTCGGCCGAGGCAAAGAAGACCTGCCCAATCACCTGGTAACGGCGGGCACTGCTGTCACTATCCAGCTGGTTCCTGACCACCATAAAGCGGCCGATCTTGTTGGCGAAAAAGAGTGAGGCCAGGAGGACGCCGACAAAGACGCCAATGGCCAGGTTATGGGTCGCCACCACCACCGCCACCGTGGTCACCATCACCAGGTTGGTCGATAGGGGGTGTTTCCTGAGGTCGCGCAGGGACTCCCAGGAGAAGGTGCCGATGGAGACCATGATCATGACGGCCACCAGCGCCGCCATAGGGATCTGCTTCAGCCACTGGTCAAGGAACACCACCATAATGAGGAGCACGAAGCCGGCGGTGAAGGTGGAGAGACGTCCGCGCCCGCCCGATTTCACGTTGATGACCGACTGCCCGATCATCGCGCAGCCCGCCATGCCGCCCAGCAAACCCGCACCAATGTTGGCGATTCCTTGCCCCTTGCACTCACGATTCTTGTCGCTGGGGGTGTCGGTGAGGTCATCGACGATGGTGGCGGTCATCATCGACTCCAAAAGGCCCACTACGGCGAGGCCGGCGGCGTAAGGAAAAATGATAGTGAGGGTCTCGAAGGTGAGGGGCACGTCGGGCCAGAGGAACACCGGCAGGGTATCGGGCAGCTCACCCATATCGCCGACGGTGCGGATATCCAGCCCCAGGAAAATGGCAACGGCGGTCAGGCTGAGAATACAGACCAGCGGCGAAGGAACCGCCTTGCCGATCCCGGGCAGCAGAGGAAACAGGTAGATGATGGCGAGGCCGGCGGCGGTCATGGCGTAGACGTGCCAGCTGACGTTGGTCAGCTCCGGCAGCTGCGCCATAAAGATAAGGATGGCAAGGGCGTTGACGAAGCCGGTCACCACCGAGCGGGAGACAAAACGCATCAGGCTGCCCAGCTTGAGGTAGCCGGCGCCGATCTGCAGCAGGCCGGTGAGCAGGGTGGCGGCCAGCAGGTACTCGAGACCGTGCTCCTTGACCAGGGTGATCATCAACAGGGCCATGGCACCGGTGGCGGCGCTGATCATACCGGGGCGGCCACCCACAAACGCGATCACCACGGCGATGCAGAAGGAAGCGTAGAGTCCCACCTTGGGGTCAACGCCGGCGATAATGGAGAAGGCGATCGCCTCGGGCACCAGGGCCAGGGCGACCACAAGCCCCGCCAGCAGGTCGTTTTTGATGTTGGAGAACCAGTCCCGTTTGATGGTGTCGATCATCGGCAATCACTGTCTATCTGGGCGATGGGCCGCCGATCCGGTTGGCGGGCAGCATCGGCTTTGAATGGGGGGCGCCGGCAGCTGGTGGGCGCGAGTATGACCGCAGCGCTATGGGCAAGGGCAAAGCCAGCAGGTAGCGCAAAGTGGTCAGGAGTAGGGGGGGCGCATACTACGTGAGATTGAACGGGCTGTAAATCGTACAGCGGTGGGTGGAGGCAGCGGTCCGCTGGCCCGCGCCCAGCAGGCGTCGGCTTCAGGGGGCCTCGTCGGCCTCCCGCAGCCGTTGCAGGCGTGCCTGCTCGGCGGCGAAAGCGGCCTTGATCTCCAGCAGCACCGCATCCACATCGGCGGCCTTCTGGCTCTCCTTGAAGCGGCCACTCAGTTCGCTGTCCGGGGTCAGCTCACCCGCCTCGTAGAGCGCCCAGATCTCCTTCGCGTACTGGGTCTCGAGCAGCTCGGGGGCGTACTGGCCGTAATAGTCGCGCATGTTGTTGAGGTCGCGCTCAAGCATCCACTGCGCGTGGTTGTTGGCAGCGGCATCCACCGCCTGGGGCAGGTCGATGATGACCGGCCCGTCGGGGTCGACCAGCACGTTGAACTCCGACAGGTCGCCGTGGACCAGCCCCGCGCAGAGCATACGCACCACATCACGGACGATGCAGGCGTGGTCTTCCAGTGCCTGCTCGGCGGACATGGAGACATCGTTGAGACGAGGCGCGACGCCGCCTTCGCCATCGGTGATCAGCTCCATCAGCAGTACCCCATCAAAACAACCGTAGGGCTGGGGCACCCGCACACCGGCCTCTGCACAGCGGTAGAGGGCGTCCACCTCGGCGTTGTGCCAGGCATCCTCCTGCTGCTTGCGACCAAACCGGGAGCCCTTCTCCATGGCACGGGCTCGGCGGCTGTTGCGTACCTTGCGCCCCTCCCGATACTGCACCGCCTGGTGAAAGCTGCGCTGGCTGGCCTCCTTGTAGACCTTGGCGCAGCGGGTCTCGTCACCGCAGCGCACCAGGTAGACCGAGGCCTCCTTGCCGCTCATCAGGGGGCGAAGCACCTCGTCAACGAGGCCATCTTCGTACAGGGGTTGAATGCGCTTAGGGATCTTCATGGCGGCCCTTATACAGGGAAGGCGATGCGGATGGAATAGGTAGGCGGAAAAAATTGGCTGTTTAGTGATCAGCGGGGTGCCGGATAGTTGTCAAAGGGAATTGGGAGGTGAGATGATCAACCGTTCTACCCTTCAAGGACGATCGATGGACAGCATCCTGATTATCTGCGGCGCCGAACGGGCGGGCATCTCCGAGGGCCGCTACAACCGCTCCCTGGCCGCTGCTGCTGAAGCGCTGTTGGGTGAGCACTACCGGCTCCTCACTACCTCCATTGAAGCGGGCTACGATGTCGAACAGGAGCAGGAGAAGTTCCGCCAGGCGCAGGTGGTGATCTGGCAGTTTCCTGTCTTCTGGTTCAACTGCCCTGCCTCGGTCAAGCAGTACATCGACCGGGTTTTTGCCCACGGGGTCTTCTTTGAGCGCAAGCTCCCCTACGGCACCGGTGGCCTGATGGGTGGCAAGCGTTACCTGCTCTCCACCACCTGGAATGCGCCCGAGAGCGCCTTTGCTGACCCCGCTACCTTCTACCAGGGTGCTACGCTGGATGATGCGATGATCGCGATGCACCAGGCGCACCGTTACGTGGGTATGGAGGCGTTGCCCAGCTTTGCGGTCTATAACGTGGTACGCGAGCCTGATTACGAGCGGGCCGAGCAGCGCTGGCGGGATCATCTACGCCGATTGCTGTTGAGCTGAGGGGGTGATGCCCCTTAGCGTGAAGGAAAAGGAGGTCCTATGGCCAGGTTAAGCACCCGCCAGGTGGTGTTCAGGATTGTGCTCACCATCTCGCTGGTGGAGCTGGTGATCATGTTGCTGTTGCCGCATCTGCCGCAGGCGTGGAGCAATTACCCAGTACCACTGATTGACACCCTGCTACTGGCGCTGTTGACGACGCCGGTCATCTATCTCTGGGTGATCCAGCCCTTTGTATTGGCCCACGACCGGGTGCTGAGCGAGGTGAACCGACTGGCCAATACCGACCCCCTGACCCACCTGGCTAACCGTCGCTTTCTGTTTTCCCGAATGGAGCTGTTGATCGATCAGGTGGGTAGTAACCGGATCGGGGGAGCGGTGCTGCTGATCGATCTCGATGGCTTCAAACAGGTGAACGACCAGTACGGTCACCATGCGGGGGATGCAGTGCTGGTAGAGGTGGCCAAGCGGTTACGCTCCGAAATTCGGGGTGAAGACCTGGTGGGCCGCCTCGGTGGCGATGAGTTTATGGTACTTATCCACCGCTTGGGGGCTGACGAAGGCAAGGCCCTTGTGGCGGCCCGGGGAATAGCCGACAAGCTGATCGAAAGGGTGGCGCAGCCGGTCCTGATTGATGGCACGGAGATCCGGGTAGGGGCCAGTGTGGGCGCCTGCCTGCTTGGCTTCGGCGCCAGGCTCGACGCTGAGATGATCACCCGCCAGGCCGATGCGGCCATGTACCGCATCAAGGAACAGGGGGGGAAGGGGGCGTTTTTGTTTTCCGAATAGCCGGGAAAAACCTATGGCTAGCGGGCTCTTTGGTTAACCCCTTCGGTTAAGGGTTAAAGGTGGTGCCCGGAGGCAAGGTCTTGTGAAGCGGCGAACCACCGACAGGGGGCTCAATGCGCAGACACAAAAAAGCCCGCTATGGCTAGCAGGCTTTTCGTTAACCCCTTCGGTGTAGGGTTATATGTGGTGCCCAGAGGCGGAATCGAACCACCGACACGAGGATTTTCAATCCTCTGCTCTACCGACTGAGCTATCTGGGCGACGGGGCGCTATTAAACCGTTCAGGCTGCGCCGAGTCAAGGGGGGGTGAAAGTTTTTTTGGGCCCTTAACGGGGTGGCCAGAAAACACCCACCTGAAGGCTATTTCTTCTCGGGAACGTAGCCCTCGGCCTCTTCGAAGGCTTCACCGGCAAAGTAACGGTCCATCTGCTCCATGATGAATTTGCGGTCGGCGGGGTTCATCATGCTCAGCTGCTTCTCGTTGATCAAACGGGTCTGGTGATCCTGCCACTCCTTCCACGCCTGTTCGCAGATGTTTTCGTAGATCCACTGGCCCTTGGCGCCGGGGTAGGGGGGCAGGGCGAGGCCCTCGGCCTCCTTTTTCAGTTTGGCGCAGAATACGGTGCGGGACATGCTGTTCTCCTCGGTGGGGTGGGGGACTTCGGGCAACGGTAGACCCGGTGTCAGAGCTGGTTGGCCAGCTTCTCCAGCAGCATCTTGACCGGCGCCGCCAGCCCCAGATCCTGCGGTCGATGCATGTTATACCAGAGCCAGCGCCCCTCTTCCATGACCTGCGCGGATGGGCGCGCCAGCTGCGCCACTAGCGGGGTGATCTCCAACTGGTAGTGGCTGAAGGTGTGGATAAAACTTTCCCAGCGCTGGGCCGGGTTGATCTCCAGCTGCCAGCGCTCGCCGGCGTAACCCACCGGGTCCGCCTCGGGGGGCAGCTCCGGCAGGCTCCAGAGTCCGCCCCAGATGCCGGTGGGCGGGCGCTTACCCAGCAGCACCTCACCCCCCTCACTGACCAGCATCA
The DNA here is from genome assembly GCF_003864255.1 of Aestuariirhabdus litorea. Taxonomy (NCBI): domain Bacteria; kingdom Pseudomonadati; phylum Pseudomonadota; class Gammaproteobacteria; order Oceanospirillales; family Aestuariirhabdaceae; genus Aestuariirhabdus; species Aestuariirhabdus litorea. The sequence goes on along the minus strand of NZ_QWEZ01000002.1, from coordinate 237,773 downwards.
GCAGGTGGCTGTGGCGCAGGGGTTTGGGCTTTGCGGCCCTGGGCTCGGGGTAGGCGGTGGGATTGCCGCTGCGCTGGGCGATGCAATCGGTACGCAGTGGGCACTGGTCACAGCGCGGCCGGCTGCGGGTACAGAGCGTGGCCCCCAGGTCCATCATCGCCTGGGTATAGTCGGCGAAGCGCTCATGGGGGGTGTAGTGTTCCGCCAGTTGCCACAGCCGTTTGGCGGTGTCGCTCTTGCCGGGCCAGCCGCTGACCGCTTCGAAACGGCACAGCACCCGCTTGACGTTGCCATCGAGGATCGGCGCGCGAACCCCCTGGGCGATGGCGGCGATGGCGCCGGCGGTGGAGCGCCCAATGCCCGGCAGCTGCTCGAGGGCTTCCACCCCCTGGGGGAACGCCCCCAGCTCCTGGATCTTTTTGGCGGCGGCGTGCAGGTTGCGGGCCCGGGCGTAATAGCCGAGACCGGTCCAAAGATGCAGCACCTCATCTTCTTGAGCTGCCGCCAGCGCATCGACGGTGGGGAAGCGCGCCATAAAGCGCTCGAAGTAGGGAATCACCGTGGCCACCTGGGTCTGCTGCAGCATGATCTCGGAGACCCAGACCCGGTAACTGGAGATCTGCTGCTGCCAGGGCAGGTGTTTGCGCCCGTGCTGGTCGAACCAGGCCAGCAGGGCGCGGCTGAAGGCGTCGGCACTGATCATCATTGCAGCTTGTCGAACAGCCCTTTGAGACCGCTGCCCAGCTTCTCTTCCAGCTTTTTGTTGATCTTCTGCTGCACCTCCTGGCCAGCGATCCCTGCCACCACCGCGCCCATGCGCTGGCTGTCGATCCCACACAGGCGCTTGTCGCCGACGAAACTGCCGTTGCAGCGCACCGGCCAGGCGATGTTGGCGTACTTCTCGTTGATCTGGCAGGCTTCGTCCTGATCCGCCCCGTTGCCGACAATGGTCAGCCCCAGGCGATAGTCGAGGGCTTTGGCGGGCAGGTTGATTTCGCCATCACCGCTCAACTTGAGATTGTCCATGGCGGCGATCAGGTCATTGTTACCGGCGACGCCGTTACGGATGTTGAGGCTGCCGCCCAGACTGCGGAAGGGGGTCTCCTGAGGCCAGCTCTGCTCGGCCAGAGTCTTCTTGCGCACGCTGGCAACCGCGCGGCACACCAGTTGGTTGAGGTTGGTGCCCAGCAGGGCGCCGTCGTCGATTGAGAAGCGGGTGGTGCCGTTGAGGCTGTTAACCAGTTTGCGCTGGCTGTTGCCACGGGCATCCAGCCGGGTGCTGATGTTGGCGCGCCCCCGGGCGGCGGGTTTATCGGGGTTCACCAGCTTGAGCACCTCGCTGATATCGACCTTCTCCATATCAACCGTTGCGTTGAGGCTGATGGGGCTCTTGTTGAGGTCGAGGCTGGCGGTTTTACTGAACTGGCCGTCGAAGGCTCCGCCCTTGAGCTGTTCCAGTTTAAGCAGGCCATTACGGGCACTGAGTTTGAGGCTGGCGTCGCTGATGGTGACGCCGCTGGCAACCAGGCGGCCAAGTTGCAGCTCGCCCACCAGGTCCAGCGCACTGAGGGTTTCCACAGGTAGTAGGGGGGAGTCATCCCACTCGCTGCTGGCGGCAGCGGCGGGGGGGGGGGTGGCCGGAGCGGAGGCTTCTCCCTTCCCCCCCTTGGCCGGGGCGGGCGGCAGGTAACGATCGACGTTGAGGCTGTCACCCTTAAGGCTGAAACGCAGCGCCTGGTTGGCAAAAGAGGGGATAGCAATGCGGCCGTTAAAGCGGCTGCCATCGAGGCCGAGCTGGAGCCCGGACAGTTCGATGGACTGGTCGCTGCCGCTAAGCTGGCTGCTGAGGGCGATCGCCTTGAGGGCCGCCGGGTCTTGAGTGTCGAGTGCCGGCTGGCCGAGGGTGCTCATCAGCGCCTTGAGGTCGAAGGCCGGCAGTTGCAGGCTGCCCTCGTAGCGCAGCGGCTGCAGGGCGGTCACCTTGAGATCGGCGTTGGCGGTCAGGTTGGCGAGCCCCAGGCTTAGCGTGTCGAGCTGAATGCGACCCTCGCCGAGCTGAGCGTCGATGTTGCCTGCAAGGCGCAGGGGAACCGACTTGCCACCGGTGGTGGCGCCGCTGAGCTGGCTGTCCAGCACCAGCTGCTGCAGACGGTAGTGCTGACGGGCGAGATCAAGGCTGGCCTCGGCAGTGAGGCGGGTCTTGAGGCTAAGTTCGGGATCGCGACTGTCGAGGTTAAAGTTCAGCTCCAGTGGAAAGGGCTGTCCCGGCTCGATAGCACCGGTCAGCAGGCTCATCTGTTCGAGGCGGTACTCCTTGCCCTGTTGCTGGTCGAGGTAGTGCAGAGAGATATCGCGAATACGGATCTCGGACACGCTGAGACGTATTTCGCCGCTTCCCCCTGCCGGCGTTTGCGCAGCGGCTGGCTGGTCAGGGGTATCGGGGGTGGCGGTACTGGCGGTGCCCAGCCCTGAAGGCGGTTTTGGCACCCAGTTGGCTTCCCCCTGGGGGGTTTTCACCAGCTGCAGGTCCAAGCCATCGAGGGCCAGGGCCTGCACCTCCACCTTGCCTCCGAGCAGGGGCAGCAGCTTCAGCGCCATCTGCGCCTGCTCAAGCCTGGCGAGGGGCTGGCCCTGATTGGCCAGCGAGACCTGCTGCAGGGTAAAGCCGAGGGTGGGGAAGATGGAGAGGCCGATCTCGCCGTCGATCAGCAGCTCCATCCCACTCTGCTCGCGCACCAGCTGTTGCAGCTGCGGCTTGTAGTCGTTGGGGTTTACCAGCAGGGGAATGATCACCAGGGCGGCAACCAGCAACACAATGGCCAGTAGCAGGGCGATCAGGCCGGCTTTGAGCAGCGCTTTCATGGGAGGGACTCCTTTGTTGGATGGGCAATTCTGTATGAGTGTAGTGTCAGTGGTGCTGCTTGAGCAGCTGGGCAACCCGTTCGGCGATCGCAAGGGAGGCGGTGAGGCCGGGGCTCTCGATGCCGAACAGCTGAACCAGGCCGGGGACTCCGTGGTCGGCGGGCCCCTGCAGGCAAAAGTCGGCAAAGGGTTCACCCGGTCCCTGCAGCTTGGGGCGGATGCCGGCGTAGTCGGCTTGCAGGCTGCCATCAGCCAGGCCCGGGTAGTAGCGACGGATGGTGCGGTAGTAGCGGTCGGCGAGCTCAGGAGGGACCGTGTAGTCGATCGCATCGATATAAAGGGTATCGGGGCCAAAGCGGACCTGGCCGTCCAGGGCGAGGGTGGCGTGTACCCCGAGACCGGTGGTATTGCGCTCCGGCACCGGGTAGATGAGGTGGCTGAAGGGGCGTGCGCCGCTGAGGGAAAAGTAGTGCCCCTTGCAGTAGTGCAACGGGGGGATAAGGCCAGGGTCGTAGCCCTCGAAGGTGGCCGCCAGCGCCTGGGCGTGGAGGCCGCCACAGTTCACCAGTTGCGAGCAGGCAAACTCATACTCCTCGCCGGCGGTGACCGCACCCACCACAAAACCCTCCGCCCGGCGCTTGAGGGAGACCACCCGGGTGTCCAGCAGTAGCATGGCCCCCTGCCGCTCGGCATCGAACTGGCAGCTTTGCATCAGGGCGTGGCTGTCAACGATGCCGGTAGAGGGGGACCAGAGTGCCTGGCAGGCGCGCAGTTCGGGTTCCCGCTCGCGCAGGGCACCAGCGTCCAGCCACTCGAGGTCATGGACCCCGTTGGCACGGGCGCGCTGCTCGATCTCCACCAGTTGTGGTTGCTCGTCGGTTTCGCAGGCGACGATCAGCTTGCCGCATCGGCTGTGGGGGATCTGCTGTTGCTGGCAGTAGTCGTAGAGCAGCGCCTTGCCACGCACACAGAGCTGGGCCTTGAGGCTGCCGGTGGGGTAATAGATGCCGGCGTGGACCACCTCGCTGTTGCGGCTGCTGGTTTCGAACCCGACCTGCTGGTGCTGCTCCAGAACGAAGGTCTCCCTCCCGGCTTGCGCCAGGGCCCGGGCGACGGCCAGGCCCACCACCCCGGCGCCTATGATCGCCAGATCCACCGATTCCACCTTGTCGTCTCTCCGGGTTATTGCTCAAGAACAGGGCTCCAGTGTACCCAGCGCCGGGTTGCAGGAACAGGGGGCACAACCCCAGCGGCCGGCAACGTAGCACCGCTGCCCGTAAAGCCTTATAATTCCAGCCCTTGATCAACCGGGCCCGCATCGTACGGCGTCCCCATCCATGGAGTGAGAGTCATAATGAGCGGCCGAGTCGCCAGCGTTGAACGCAATACCCTGGAAACCCAGATTCGTGTTGTCATCAATCTTGATGGCAACGGTACCAGCCAGTTCGACACCGGGGTGCCCTTTCTCGACCATATGATGGACCAGATTGCTCGCCACGGCATGATCGATATCGAGGTAACCGCCAAGGGCGACAACGAGATCGACGATCACCATACCGTCGAGGATATCGGTATCACCCTGGGGCAGGCGTTCGCCAAGGCGCTGGGGGACAAGAAGGGGATCACCCGTTATGGCCACGCCTACGTTCCACTGGACGAGGCCCTGTCACGGGTGGTGGTGGATTTCTCCGGACGCCCGGGGTTGGTCTACAACCTGCCCTTCACCCGTGCCCGTATTGGCAACTTCGATGTGGACCTGTTCCAGGAGTTCTTCCAGGGTTTCGTTAACCATGCCCTGCTGACCCTGCATATCGACAACCTGCGCGGCACCAATAGCCACCACCAGGCCGAGACCGTATTCAAGGCCTTTGGCCGGGCCCTGCGCATGGCGGTTGAGCCGGATCCACGGATGGCAGGGGTGATGCCCTCCACCAAAGGTACTCTCTGACTCCGCGGCAGGATGCGGACGCAGACCTCTCTGTTGTGGACAGCTAAACGATGAAAACAATCGCAGTAATCGACTATGGCATGGGCAACCTGCACTCTGCTTCCAAGGCGCTGGAGCACGTGAGTGATGCCAATACCCGGGTGGTGGTGACCCCAGACGCCGACACCATTCTGGCCGCCGATCGGGTGCTGTTTCCCGGGGTCGGTGCCATCCGCGACTGCATGGCCGAGATTCGCCGCCTGGGGGTGGATGAGATCGTGCGCGAGGTGGTGCGTCACAAGCCGGTGCTGGCGATCTGCGTTGGCATGCAGGCGCTGTTTGAGCGCAGCGAGGAGAACGGCGGTGTTGACTGCATCGGCCTGCTGCCCGGAGAGGTGAAGTTTTTTGGCCGCGAACTGGCGGAAGCCAACGGCGAGCGCCTCAAGGTTCCCCATATGGGCTGGAACCAGGTGGAGCAGCTACGCGAGCACCCGCTCTGTGCCGGTATCGACAACCTTGCCCGCTTCTACTTCGTGCACAGCTATTACGTCCGTGCCCAACAGCGCGAGTCGGTGGTGGGTAACTGCCACTACGGCGTCGATTGCGATGTGATGGTGGCCGATGGGCACCTGTTCGCCACCCAGTTCCACCCCGAGAAAAGTGCCGCCGTGGGGCTGAAGCTGCTTGAGAATTTCGTCAACTGGCGCCCCTGAGGCTGGCCGGTGACCCCTTTTTTGCGACTATTTCAGGAACCGAACCATGCTGATTATTCCCGCCATAGATCTTAAGGATGGTGCCTGCGTGCGCCTGCGCCAGGGGCTGATGGAGGACGCAACCGTGTTCACCGACCGCCCCGCCGATGCGGCTAGGCGCTGGGTGGATGCGGGCTGTCGCCGCCTGCACCTGGTGGACCTTAACGGTGCCTTTGCCGGCGAGCCGGTCAACGGCGAGGTGGTGCGTGAGATCGTGGCCGCCTACCCCGGCCTGCCGGTGCAGATCGGCGGTGGAATCCGCTCCCTGGAGACCATCGAATCCTACATTCGCGCCGGTGTCTCCTACGTCATCATCGGTACCAAGGCGGTGAAGGAACCCGAGTTTGTGGGTGAGGCCTGCCGCGCCTTCCCCGGTAAGGTCATCGTTGGCCTCGACGCCAAGGAGGGGTTTGTCGCCACCGACGGCTGGGCCGAGGTCTCTGACCAGCCGGTGGTTGAGCTGGCGCGTCGCTTCGAGTCGGACGGGGTGGAGTCGATCGTCTATACCGATATTGCCCGTGACGGCATGATGCAGGGGGTCAATGTGGAGGCCACCCTGAAGCTGGCGCAGAGCGTGAAGATCCCGATCATCGCCTCCGGTGGCATCACCAACATGGACGATATCCGTGCCCTCAAGGCGGTAGCCGACCAGGGCATCCTCGGGGCCATTACCGGGCGTGCGATCTATGAGGGCACCCTGGACGTGGCGGAAGCGCAGCGCTTCTGCGACCAGGGCTAATCGATCAGGCAAATCTAGGGAGCCGTATCATGGGTCTGGCCAAACGCATTATCCCCTGCCTCGATGTCGAAAACGGGCGCGTGGTAAAAGGGGTTCAATTTGTCGATATCCGCGATGCCGGTGACCCGGTGGAGGTGGCCAAGCGCTATGACGAGGAGGGCGCCGACGAGATCACCTTCCTCGACATCACCGCCAGTCACGAGGGGCGCGACACCACGGTCCACACCGTCGAGCGGATGGCCAGCGAGGTCTTTATCCCCCTCACCGTGGGTGGCGGCATCCGCAAGATCGAGGATATTCGCACCATGCTCAACGCCGGTGCCGACAAGGTCAGCATCAACACCGCAGCGGTCTTCAACCCCGAATTCGTGGGGGAGGCGGCGGCCCGCTTCGGTTCCCAGTGCATTGTGGTGGCGATCGACGCCAAACAGGTGAGCCGTCCCGGCGAGCCCGGACGCTGGGAGATCTTCACCCACGGCGGTCGCAAGCCTACCGGCCTGGACGCGGTGGAGTGGGCGGCCAAAATGGAGGCTCTGGGCGCCGGTGAGATTCTGCTCACCAGCATGGACCAGGATGGGGTCAAGCAGGGCTACGATCTGGGGGTAACCCGGGCGATCAGCGATCGCATCAACATTCCGGTGATCGCTTCCGGTGGCGTGGGTAACCTGGACCACCTGGTGGATGGGGTCCTCAAAGGGGGCGCCGATGCGGTGCTGGCAGCCAGCATTTTTCACTTCGGCGAGTACAGCGTTCCCGAGGCCAAGGCCTATATGGCCGCCCGCGGCATCGAGATGCGCCTTTAACCGCGCACCTCGCCGGGAGTAAAGGGGTCAGGACTTGCGCCGCTCCACCAGGGGGGTAGCCACCTGCAGCTCCATATCCCAGGGGAAGCGGATCCAGGTGTCCTGGCTCACTTCGGTGATAAAACTGTCCACCAGAGGTTTGCCGGCGGGCTTGGCATAGAGGGTGGCAAAGTGCGCCTTGGGTAGCAGTTCGCGCACCATCCTGGCGGTGCTGCCGGTATCGACCAGGTCGTCGATGAGCAACCACCCTTCGCCATCCCCCTCGACCCCCTTGAGCAGATGCAGTTCGCCCCGTCGTTCGCCTTCGTAGCTACTGATGCAGATGGTGTCGATGAGGCGGATGTTGAGCTCCCGGGCAACGATAGCCGCCGGCACCATGCCGCCCCGGGTGATGGCGATCAGCCCTTTCCACGGGCCCATATCCAGTAATTTCCAGGCCAGGGCACGGCCATCACGATGTAACTCCTCCCAGGAAACCGGGAAATTTTTGCTGTATTCGGTGCTCACCTTTTACCTCGATCTGCGGTAATCTGTTGCGCGCCAATTTACCATGACTTGCACCCTTTTCGTTAGCGTGTGAGAGCGCTCCCACCTGACCAGAATGCCTTGGAACCTATGAACAATCAGTCGTTGCAACAAACCTTTCTGCGCATTCGCAGCAATAAGGCTTTTGAACTCTTTGTGGTCGGCGTCATCATCTTTTCGGCACTGGTGGTGGGGGCCAAAACCTACAATATAGATCCCGCCCTGCTGGAGCTGATCTGGTGGATGGATCACGGGATTACCGCCATCTTCCTGATCGAGATCCTGATCCGGTTTTTTGGGGAGGAGCGCAAGCGGGACTTTTTCAAACAGCCCTGGAATATTTTCGACACCCTGATCGTGGTGGTGAGCCTGGTACCGGTCGACAACAGTGATATGGCGCTGGTGGGACGCCTGATCAGGGTGTTCAGGGTGCTCCGGATGGTATCGATCATTCCCGAGCTGCGCCTGTTGTTGAACTCGCTGCTGCAAGCGCTGCCCAAGCTGGGTTATGTGATTCTGCTGATGTTTATCATCTTCTATATCTATGCTGCCATTGGCGCCACTCTCTTCTCCAGCATCAATCCCTTCCTGTGGGAGGACATCAGTGTGGCCATGCTCACCCTGTTCCGGGTGATGACCTTCGAGGACTGGACCGATGTCATGTACGAAACCATGGAGGTCTACCCGATCAGCTGGCTCTACTACCTGAGTTTTATCTTCCTCACCGCGTTCGCGTTCCTCAATATGGTGATCGGGATAGTGGTCAATGTACTGGAAGAGGAGCACCAGAAGGAGCGCGATGAGGAGGCACTGGCGGGCGGGCGGCCATCGATAGAGACCCTGTCGATGCAGGTCGAGGAGTTGAAGCGGTTGGTGGAGCAGCAAAACGAGCTGCTTAAAAACAGGCAACCTTCACCCTGACTCCCATATCAGCCCGGGTATCGAGATCGCTCGGTCTGCTGAGGCGCACCGGGTAGTGCGTGAACTCTCTCCACTGGTATCCAGGGGCTATCGAACCCATACTGTACTTGCTGTGAGTGGACAGTGATAATGGTGGCAGAAACAGGCCGGACAACAAGCGGCAGGTGGTCACAAGGGTTTATGGCAAACGATATCTATCTAGTGCGCAGTGACACGGTGGCGGGGCTTGATGACCTGCTGCGGCAGCTGGGTACCGACCCGCGGCCGCTCTATCGTCGAGTGGGGTTGACACCGTTGCTGATGGCGAACTCCGACTATATGGTGCCCTACGACAGGGTCTGTGAATTGATGGATACCGCCGCCAAAGAGTCGGGGCAGGAGGAGCTGGGACTGATTCTGGGGGGGCAGTGGAAACGATCCCAGATTGGTCTTTTATGGCCGCTGATGGCGCACTGCTCAGATGTGGGGGAGGCACTGAAAGTAGGGTCGGAGCACCTCCACTTTCACAGTCAGGGTCTGTCGTGGCAGTTGGTGGTCGAGGGCAGCTACGCCCAAATCATCCGCGAGGTTCGGGAGGCGCGGGTAGCCGGCCAGGTATCCTCCTTCCAGTATGCCGTGCACAGTACCTGTGCCATGTTCGGCGTACTGAAAGTGCTGTGTGGCGCTGACTGGTTGCCTTCAGAGGTAAGCTTTATACACACCGCCCCGGCCAATGCGAAGGCGTACAACAAGTTCTTTGGCGTCAAAGTTGAGTTCAATCAGGCATTAAATCAGATCGTTTTCCCTGCGGCTTTTCTGGAAAGGAAAATTACGGATCATAATCGAGGCATTTATGATCAGTTGACCAGGCAGTTGCAGCAACTGGAAAGTCAGGACGAGCGTAAGCAGGATTTCTGCTCAAAGATGAAGCTGCTGATACAGAAGGCAATCCACACTGAGGACTGCTCCCAGACGGGGATAGCCGGGCTGCTTTCCATGCACCCCAAAGCCTTGCAGAGGAAACTGAAAAACGAGGGGGTGACCTTTCGTGAGTTGAAGGCGGAGGTGCGGCTGGATATGGCGGAGCGCTACCTGAAGGATTCGGAAATACCGCTGACTACCATTTCAGAAATATTGAAATTCAGCGAGCTGAGTAGCTTTTCCCACGCTTTCAAAAGCCGCCATAAGGTCTCTCCTGCTGTTTGGAGGCGGCGGCTAAGGCAAGGTGCCACCGATGCTCACAGCGCGACTCATTCGCTGCCCTGAGGGACTTCTCCAGGCCCTTTAACCTCATCCCCCTAACGCGTTTTCCCCTCCCAACGGCCCAGCCCAGTCACTGTCCGGGTCTCCGGCTCCTGCAGGCTGGCGCTAAAAACCTCTCTCAAACGTCGATTTTGCTCTAGGGTTTGTCCGCTTAAAACAAGTAGCTCTCAAAGGGGTAGCGTAATAATAGCGCGTCAGATCGTTATCGTAAGAAGGTACAGCCGCTCCTGCAGGCGTGCGGGCGGTCGCGGTTTTGTTTGCGAGCATTGCCATAACAACAAGAGGCTGAACATTCTGTATTGAATGGAGAGGAATGAGGCATGAAGACTATTCTGGAAGGCATTAAGGTTATCGAGGTTGCCACCATGGCCGCAGGACCCTCTGCGGGGGTGATCCTGGCGGATTTTGGTGCCGAAGTTATTAAGGTGGAGGTGCCCACTGGCGATCCCTGGCGATATGGGCACCTGATCGCCGGCATGCCTCCGAGCAAAATCCCCTACACCACCTACTTCCGTAATCGCACCAAGAAGTCGGTGTCTCTCAACCTTAAACACCCGAGCGCCCAGGAAATTCTGCATAAGCTGGTGGAAAGCGCGGACGTGTTGCTGACCAACTCCCCTCTCAAGGTGCAGCAGGACTGTGCACACACCTACGAGGATATCCGCAAGATCAACCCAAGGATTATTTTCGGCTGGGTCAATGGCTTTGGCCTCAAGGGCCCGGATAAGGACCTGCCGGGCTTCGATGTGACCGCATCCTGGGCCCGCTGTGGTATCGCAGAACAGGCTCGTCCCAAGGGTGGTTCGCCCACCATGCAACCCATCGGCCTGGGCGATTCCGCTTCCGCAACTGCGCTGTTCGGCGCCATCATGACAGGGCTCTTTCATCGAGAGCGCACCGGCGAAGGCTGCAAGGTCAGCACATCGCTTATGAACAATGGCCTGTGGTCTAACGGATCTATGGTGCAGGCAGCCCTGGTTGGTGCTCCGCCCATGGAGAAGTACCACCGTGATGAGTGGCCCCAGGCCGTCATGGGCGCCATTTATAAAACCCGTGACGACCGCTACGTGCTGGTCAATGAACTCAACCCAAACAATGCGGCGGGCGTATGGGAAGCGCTGGGCGCCACCCACCTGAGCGCTGATGAACGCTTTTCGACGGCTGAGATGCGTGCCAAGAACGTGCGGGTATTGTGGGATGAGATCCAGCAGGTGTTCAGTAGCCTGGAGCTGGCGGACGTTGAAAAGCGCTTCAAGAGCAATGGCGTTAACCATGGCGTTATCCAAACCCCGGCGGAGTGTGCAACCGACGAGCATATGATGGCCAATGGATGCTTCCCCGAAATTGAGGGAACCCCAGGGCACCGTACCATCGACAGCCCGATTCAAATCGAAGGCTTCGAGAAGGTGAAACCCCGTAAAGTATCCGAGATTGGAGGTGATACGGTGACGGAAATGAAAGCCGTAGGGTATTCCGAAGCGCAGATCCAGCGTCTGGCTGAAGAGGGAGCTGTGCATATCGCCAAGTAGCGGGCGCCTGCTGTTTCCATTGAGGGTTGCAGCGTTTTGGCTGCAGTCCCCTTATTGAGTGAACACCCTGTTGTCCTAGCTTTACGCCGTTATTCGCACGGCACAATAACTACAATCGTAAGCGGAGAGTACCTCACGATGGAATCCATCGGATTACTTGGCAGCGTTGTGCTGCTGATCTGGCTAGCCCTGCGGGGCGTGAATATTATATTGGCCTCGTTGCTCTGTTCACTTCTGGTCATCCTGACCAGCGGGTTATCCCTGGCGGATAGCCTGAACGAGTACTACGCCTTTGGCCCGCTCGGTGCCTTCACCTTTGCCGGGAAGTTCTTTTTGTTGTTTGCTGCCGGTGCTGTATTCGGACGCGTAATGGGCGAAAGCCACGCAGCGTCCAGCATTGCCCTGTCATTAATCCGCGTGATGGGTGCCCACCGGGCGTTGGTCATCACCACGCTGGCCTGCGCAGCATTGACCTACGGCGGAGTGGTGACGTTTGTGGTGATCTTTGCCATGTATCCGCTGGGGTTGAAACTGCTGCAGGAGGCGGACATTCCCAAACGCCTGTTTTGTGCTGCCCTGGCGCTGGGTGCGGGTACCTTCACCATGACGGCCCTGCCCGGTACCCCCTCCATCCATAATGTTATCTCGGCCTCGTCACTGGGAACGGATCTCTTTGCCGGCTTTTGGATCGGGCTTGTGTCCGGGCTGTTGATGTTGCTGATTGGCCTCTGGTACCTGGAGCGCCAGCGGCTGGCGGCGGCCAGGAATGGTGAACGCTTTGTGCCCGCTGCGACCGACCAGATTTCGACGGTCGACGCCAGTGACTACCCGAGTTGGAAGCTAGCCTGCCTGCCGCTGATCTTCGTCATGCTGGTCATCATCCTTCCGCGCCTGATCAGCCTTTCCATGGACATTGAAACCCTTGCCCATGACTCGCTGCTCTACGGGGTGTTGAAATTTGCCCTGAGCCAACCGATTCTCTGGCCCAGCATTGCGCTCACGGTCGGTACCCTGCTGGCGGTTGCGTTGTTTGAACATATTCGAGGCAAGGCTATGAAGGTGCTGGGTGACGGTACCCAGGACTCCATCATGCCGCTGATCAATACGGCGGCGGTGGTGGGTTTTGGCGGGATCGTAGTGCATACCTCGGGGTTTGCCCAGTTCTCGTCCATGATGCTCGAATCAGGACTTCCCCCTTTGATCTCCGCCTTTACCTCCATCAGCCTGGTGTCCGCTATTACCGGATCTGCGACCGGAGGGCTTCAAATATTTATGCAAACCATGGCGCCGGCCTATCTGGAAATGGGGGTTGAGCCGCAAACCTTGCACCGTATCGCCACCATGGCCTCCGGGGGGTTCGATTCACTACCCCATTGTGGAGCCATTATCGCCATGTTGAGCGTTACGGGGTTGAACCATAAAGAGGCATACCGGGATGTCGGGGTGATTACGGTGGTGATACCGGTCGCGGTCACATTGGCGATGATCGGGGTCATCGGCGTGATCGGATAAGTTGGCATACTCGGATAGGAAGGGGCAGCGGCTGCGCCAGGTCCCTGCGTTGATAAGGCGTGAGGGCCCTGGCCCAACTACTCCCGGGGCCATCCACTCGTAAATCGGCTTTCCTATTTTGGCAGGAGTTGAAGATGGAGATAGTGAATTTTAACCCGGTCACCGTGGATGATTATCGGCGCCGGGCGCGACGTCGCCTGCCCCGCTTCCTGTTTGACTTTATCGACTGTGGCGCCAACAACGAAGCCACATTGGCCCGCAATGCAACTGACTTCGACGGTTACCAGCTGGTCCAGCGGGTCATGAAGGATGTCAGCCAGGTCGATACCCGCACCACCCTGGCGGGCCAGCCCTCCAGTATGCCGCTGGCGTTGGCGCCCATCGGTATGGCCGGGCTGTTTGCGCGCCGTGGAGAGGTACAGGCCGCGATGGCGGCGAGATCGGTCGATATCCCCTTTACGCTATCAGCCTTCGGCATCAGCTCGACCGAGGAGGTGGCATTGGCCAGCGGGCGACCCGCGTGGTTCCAGCTCTATATGTTGAAAGATCGCGACTTGATGCAAGCGCTGTTGGAGCGGGCCCAGCGGGCCGGCTGCACGACCCTGGTGTTCGCTGTGGATGCGCCGCTGACCGGCTTCCGTACACGGGTTTTTCGAAACGGAGTAGCGGCGGGTGGCCGGGTTGGGAAGATCTCGAAAGCAGCACAAATACTCAGCAGCCCCCACTGGCTGCTCAATGTTGCCATCAAGGGGAAACCATTGAGTATTGGCAACCTGGCGGACCTAAGGCCTGACCTCAATGAGCTGGATGCCTGCAAAGCCTTTATCGAGTCCCAGTATGACCCCTCGGTGACCTGGGAGGAGATCGCCTGGTTGCGCTCCCTATGGCCAGGTAAACTGCTGATCAAGGGGGTGCTCGAGACCGACGATGCCGTGGCGGCGATCGATGTCGGCGCCGATGGGGTGGTGGTCTCCAATCACGGGGGCCGACAGCTCGACAGTGTTGCGTCCACCATTTCCAGGTTGCCGGCTATAGCCGCAGCGGTCGGGGAGCGGGCCGAAGTCTACCTCGATGGCGGTGTGCGCAACGGTCTGGACCTGCTCAAGGCCGTTGCCCTGGGGGCCCGGGGTGTGCTGATCGGTCGTCCCTGGGTGTGGGCCCTGGCCGGTGGCGGCGAGGAGGGGCTGGCGAACCTGCTGACCCGTTTCCAGCACGAGACCAGTATCGGAATGGCGCTGATGGGGATAAACCAGGTTGGCCAGCTCAGCCCGGAGGTGATTGAACGCGTTGAGCGCCGTTAAAGGCAGGCGAGTTTGGCCTTCAGTTTCTGTTCCAGCTTGCTGACGGGAACGGAAAAGCGACGGTGGCTTCCCCTGGCGATCTGTTCAAGGGCGTCGTTGGCCGTCACCTCAAAGTGTACCAGGGGCCCCTCAACGGCTGTAACGGTAGCGGTAATGTCGACCCACATACTCTTGAGCGTGGCGCCCATATGGTCCACCACCACCCGGGTGCCGACCGAGTCTTCGCCGGCATCGGAGTGTTCCACCAGTATCTCGCGACAGGTCATCTCAATATCCCGGACCAGCTCAGGGGTGGCGTAGACCCGCATCTCTTCGCCCATAAAGTCGATCGTGCGGGCATCATCGATGATCACGCGCAGGGTCTTGGTACAGCCCAGGGTTAGGGTCTCTTTCATTGGTTTCTCCTTCTGGTTGTGGCCGGTTGTGCCCGCAGCCTAATGGCGGGGACGCTCGTCCCCTTGGCAGGTCGGTTATGCCGCAAAACCGGCCTTGCCAATGTGCTGGAGCGTGATCATGTTGCGGGCGGCGGGTGATCCTTATGGGGGTTCTGCCCATGCGCCCCTGGCGAGAGAGCTAAAACTATTTAGCCTGCCAGTTTGGCGCGCGCTTTTCAGCGAACGCCAACGCGCCCTCTTTGGCGTCCTCGGTCTGCATCAGCCACTTGAAGCACTCCTGTTCCAGTCTGACCCCTTGGGCCATTGGCATATCAAGTCCCTGCATCACAGCGACCTTCATCTTCTGCACGGCCAGCGGGGCACTCTTGATGATATCTTCAGCGATCTGCTCACATCGGGAGATCAGCTGGTCCGCCGGTACCACATGGTTGACGAGGCCCAGACGGTGAGCTTCGCGGGCGTCGATACGGTTGGCGGTGTAGAGCAGCTCAAGTGCGTTACCCAAGGGGATAAGGCGTGGCAGTCTTTGGGTCCCATGGCCGCCAGGAATCCAGCCAAGGCGAGCTTCACCAAAACCATAATGGGCGTCATCGCTGGAGACGCGAATGTCAGCCCCCAATGCCTGCTCCAGGCCACCCCCGTTGCAGTGGCCATGGATTGCCGCGACTACCGGCTTGGTGAGGCTCAGCATGCGTGGATAGAGGCGGTCCTGAAAACCCTCTGCGGCCGGGGATTTGACCCACTTGATATCGGTACCGACACAAAATGCGCGACCCTCGCCGCTGAGGATTCCTACCCGTAAGGAGGGATCGTTTTCAAGCTCATCCCATGCATCGGCGATGGCGTTATAGGTGTCGCCATCGCAGGCATTCATCACTTCCGGGCGATTGAGCCGAACGTGGACCACACCGTCTTTTTTTTCAACGATCACTTTTTGCATCGCAGTTTCCCTATTCAGCGGTGGGGTTATTCGTAGGTGGTGTAGTTAGGCTTACGCTTTTCGCCAAAGGCGGCCATACCCTCCTTCTGGTCGGCAGTCCCAAAAAGTCCATGGAACAACCGCCGCTCGAGTTGTAGCCCTTGAGCCAGCGTTATCTCGGCCACCTGGTTGACGGTCTCCTTGCCGGCCAGCACCGCCAGGCGAGGATTGTTGGCAATGGTTGTCGCCAGCTTAATCGCCTCATCCAGCAGGGTATCGTCAGGCATGATCTGCGAGATCAGTCCCATTTGCTCGGCCTCGCTGGCGTTAAAGGGGCGCCCGGTCAGGATGTAATACATCGCTTTGGCTTTCCCGATACGGTCAGACAGGCGCTGGGTGCCACCGGCGCCGGGAATCACCCCCAGGGTGACTTCCGGAAGCCCAAACCGGGCGCTTTGCGAAGCCAGGATGATGTCGCACATCAGCGCGATTTCGGTGCCTGCCCCGAAAGCGATACCGGATACCGCTGCGATAATGGGCTTACGAATGGCTGCCACCTGGTCGATGGGGGCGGCGAAATCGGAGCGGTAGGCGTCGGCAAATTCGAGCTGGGCAATGTGCTTGAGATCGGCACCGGCAGCGAAACACTGGCGGTTGCCGGTCAACACAATAGCGCCGATACGATCATCGCGGTCAAAGGCACTCAAGGCATCAACCAGCTCCTGGGTGACGAGCTCATTGATGGCGTTAAGCTGCTCGGGACGGTTGAGGGTGATGACGCCGACATTATTGATCCGTTCCGACAGGATAAACTGATATTCGGACATGGCTAAACCACTCTGTTTGGTTGTTTTTGCTCTGGCCTTTAAACCTCAGGCCTCTCAGGCATGTGCGGCTTACGGGGCTGCGATACAGTGATGCTGTTAGGAGTCGCCGGTTGTTGTCTTGATCGCCCAGAGGCCATGCTCGACAGGGGATTGGTGTCATTATTACCCCTAATCGAGTATTTAACTTGAGCTGATTGGACAGGCGCGCGGAGTGATTCTGCGGCCCGGAGCGCCCGTTGCAGGTTTACCTTTGGCGCGCAGGGGAGACAGGCCTAGGTTCGAAAAGCCCGGATGAACAGGTAGAGCCCGACGGCCATAAAAAGCGCAAAACGTGACTGGCTCCGGGCTGGGTATCGGCCTGGAGAGAGGGGGCTTACGCTTGGCTCCCGTCCACCGTCACCAGGGCAGCCACCCGCTTTAGGGGCGCACTCTACCGGCTATAGGGGGAGAACCGGGCCGTTTAGTGCTCCGGGCTGCTTTGCTCGGAGATTTTGGCCAACTGACCGCGATCCAGTACCCTCAGGCGGCCATAACGGTACTCAATAATGCCTTTATCCGACCAGCTCTTGAGCACCTTGCTGATGGCCTGGCGCGTTGCGCACACAGAGGAGGCAAGGGTGTCCTGGGTCAGTTTAATTTCCTGGACTGAGTCGCCACTGTCTGACTTGCCACCGAAGTCGAGTAGAAAGCCAATTTGCAACGCCAGTCGCCTGCGCAGATCGCAAAGGTTTCCAAACTCATACATCTTGAACAGTTCGCGGATACGCCAGGAGGTGTGCCGCAGCAGCGCCCGGTCGATAGCCGGGTACAGGTTCCTAAGTCGTTCGAATTCACTGACGGACAGACTGGCAACCGTGACCTCGCCAACGGCGATGGTGTCTTGAGGTCGTGGCTCACTATCAATAGCCGATAAAAAACCGAAACAGTCACCGGGGCTGTATATGATGTAGGTAACCTCTTTGCCGCTCTCGGAAAGGACCCGTAACCTTACCCCTCCCTCTTTAATCTGGTAGAGGGAATGGCTGCTTTCGCCCGCGCGGTATATGTATTGACCGTCCTGATAGTTGCGTAGCGTCATGTGTCGCGAGAGCTCCGTTCTCACCTCTTCAGGCAGTAGTAACATCCAGTTGGCGCTGTTTGTCATGGGATTGCTAGCCCTCTAGATTACGTGTTGGAGGTTTACGATGAACGGCCTCCGGTTACTGGCTTGTTGTGCTAGCCCTGAGCGCGATGTCGGCTCTGCCCTGCCCTATGACTCAGGCGATACCTCCCTTTTTGCAGATGCTCCTCTTCCGTGATGCCCTCGCGCCTCAAACCAGAAGCGGACAGCCCGACAAGGCCGTGGCCAGTTACCGGATGACGCTACGATTGTGCTCATCAATAACCCATTCGTAGCGTGCCGGTGTCTTTTTGTGTTGTGAGCCGGGCGCGGGGCCAGCGGCTTCTATCACTCCTGGGTAAGTGCTTTCGATAGCGGCCTTACGAACCGGTGCAGGGGGGATGCGGGAGCGGTGGAGTAGTAGGCAATCACGATCCCCTCTTCGGGTGATACGTAAAGCCCCTGGCCGAATAGGCCGCCTTTAAACATACCGCCATCGGCATAAATAGCATCCCACTGACGAGAGTTGGCAACCGGTGCTTCACCGAGCAGAGGGGTAAAACGCTGCCCGTCCCCCTTCGCGTAGGCCTCACGGTTGTGCTCTGCGTTGACAATGCGCGCCATCGCGGCGTCGGACACCACCTGCTTGTCGGCCACCTGAGACCAGTAGGGCGTGTAGAGCAAGCCGTAGCGAGCCAGGTCGCGCAGGCGAGAGGAGACAATACCGTGAGCCATTGCCATGCCGTCGGGTGCAAGGTGCACTTGCAGGGCGCCATCGGCACGAACGTGGGACCAAACCCGCTCGTCAAACGCATCGGACCAGCTTTGGTTGGTGACCGCCTCGGCTATGAAAACCAGCATCTGGGTAATGCCGGAGCTGTACTCGAACCGTTCACCGGCAGGGCCGGTACGACCGGCCCCCTGCAGTATTTCACGTACGGTTTCGACTTTGCCGTCCTTATAGGCTTCATCGAACTCGGCGCGATAATAGCGGGTGGCCACGGAGTCTGGGTCCCGGCGGGTCGAGGGGCTGTCGTGGGTGTCGCTACCGGGAACCATGTCCAGCAGTTGCTGCACCGTGGTCTCGCCCAGTGCCGTCCCCGCGAAATCGGGCAGGTAGGTATCGACCCGATCGCTATCGTTCAGTTTGCCCTCATCGATCAGCTGCTCGATAAGCAGTGCGGCGGTGGGCTTGGCCACGGAGGCCCACAAGTGGCTATTGGCCGGATGCAAACCGGGATAGGTTTCAAATACCACTTTACCCTTGTGCAGAATGATCATCGCTTTGACCGCAGCGCGTGGATCGTTAATCGCTTCGGACAGGGTTATCTCGCCGAGGTGGGTATCGGCAGTGACTGCCTCCAGCTTCAGGGGCCACTCGTCGAGGTCGGTTTCAAAGGTGCTGGCAGGAAGGCGGTTAGGAAGAACCGCGGTCAGCATAGTGCGAGAGATATTCTCAGCCCACCAGGAGGTGACACTGTCGCCTCCCAGTAGCTCCTTGTAACCCGTTGCACTGGAATAGGTTTGGCTCTGCTCCAGGGTATAACCGTCACGTGTCTTCGTAACATCCACCGCGGCGGTGGCCAAAGGGGCCGCCGTAATAAAGAACAGGGACAGGGTGTTGACCAACTTAAATCGCATTGTTGTTTTCATAGTCGTGTTCATTCTTCTCTGTAGATTTCGATGAAGCGGAACTGGGTAGTCAGCGCCTTAGTATCGACCCTCTTACAGGGCTTTTGCTTGTTATGAAGAGACAGTGCTTTGGGCGTATTGAGGGCTTGCACGGGGCGAAAAATAGAGGGCGCTGCTTTGTGCTTCTGTCGATAAACCCTTGTGTTACAAGGGTTTTGTGGCAGCAACTAACCGCCAGGGGTGTGGAGCGAACGCATCTCGGCGCCTGCTGGGGTATGGCGGCGGAACAGCAAATGTAATCTCGTTGACAGACCCCCGTAGGCGCCGGCGGTAGGTTTGGCCGAGGCAAGGGGATGGTCTGTGGAGACCTGGTCCAGCCCGTAACCGGAATGCCCTTGGCAATCGTCTGGTGATAAACCCTCTGTCTGCGGCTCTCTTCTGTATGGTCGGGTCTGCGGAAAGAAAAATAACAAGACAAATTCCAATTATGGATATCCATAGAAGGAAACAACAATGCAGAAAAAAACAACAATAAAGGCCGCAATTCAGGCAGCGATGGCTATCCCTGTCTATCTGGCGGCGTCTTCCAGTGTGTACGCTCTGAACTTTCAGTTGGGGGAGCAAACCACTCTGGACTGGGATACCAACCTTCGTTACACCGTTGCCCAACGTGTGGCCAAGCAGGACGACTATCTACTTCGCGGCAAAAACGCCAACGGCGATGACGGCAACCGCAACTTTGATAAGAACAGCCTGATCAAGAACCGCTTTGACGTGATTACGGAGGCGGACCTGAACTTTGGGGAAGTCGGTCCCTTCTACGATTTGGGGGCCTTTGTCCGCGGCCGCGCCTGGTACGACCGGGTCTATAACCGCTCCAACGACCACGACTCCCCAGCCACCAGTAACAATGTGTCCAAGCCCTACAACGAGTTCACCGAGGACACCCGCCGCCAGCATGGCCGCGATGCCGAGATGCTGGATTACTTCCTCTACGCGGGGGCAGATCTGGGTGGTCACGACACCACCCTGCGGATCGGCAGCCAGGCGCTGAACTGGGGTGAAACCCTGTTCCTGCTCGGCGGTGTGGCCACCTCCCAGGGCCCGGTGGACGCCACCGGTTTCAACCAGCCCGGTGCAGAGCTTAAAGAGCTGTTTTTGCCGGTTGAGCAGATCGCTATCCAGACCTCGCTGACCGATAACCTCTCGATGGAAGCCTACTACCAGTGGGAGTGGCAAGAACACACCCTGGATGCGGCCGGTAGCTACTTCTCAACCGCTGATATGATCGATGAGGGAGGAGAAAGTCTGCTAAGCCCGTTTGGGCCGATACCTCGTGGTGCAGACAACGAGGCGAGAGATAGTGGTCAGTGGGGTGTCGCTCTGCGTTACCTGGCCGAAGAGCTCAACGGTACCGAGTTTGGCCTCTACTACATCACCTACCATGACCAGTTGCCGCAGTTGACTTTGGACTTGGCAAACTTCGAATACTATCTCGATTACGTAGAAGATGTGCGTTTGTGGGCGGCCAGCTTCGGTACGGTCATCGGCAGCACCAATATCTCCGGTGAGGTCAGCTACCGCGAAAATGCCCCGGTTACCGTTAAAGCAGGCAACCCTCTCGGATTTACCTGGGAGCGCGCCAAGCTGATGCACTACTCGCTCTCCGGGATCCATATTTTCGGTGCCAACGCGCTGATGGATAACCTCAGCCTGACCGCAGAGGTCGCGGCCGATGATGTGCTGGATATGGACCGCGATGAGCTGGCCAAAGACAAGTTTGCCTACGGCTATGCCCTGACCCTGAAGCCGACCTGGCTGGAAGCCTTCCCGAACACGGACATCAATCTGCCCATCAGTTTGTCGCAGGGCGTTAATGGTAACTCTGCGATGGGTGGATCGTTCACTGAAGGCTCTGACAAGGTGGGTGTCACCCTGGATGTGATCTACAAGCTGAAGTACCAGATGCAGCTTGGTTACGTGAACTTCTTTGGTGGTTCCCGGCAGAACTCAAAGGACGATCGCGACTACGTCAGCCTGGCTCTGAAGTATTCATTCTAATAACAGCGAACAACTCTAAAAATTAGTGGGAGATCATCATGCGTAATAAATTGATGACGATTGGCAGTGCGATGCTGCTGGGCATAAGCTCCGCCCAGGCGGCAGTTACGGTAGAAGAAGCAGAGAAGTTGAAATCAGTGCTGACCCCGTTTGGGGCCGAGCGTGGGGGTAATGCGGACGGCACGATCCCTGAGTGGACAGGCGGTTTGACCGAGGCGCCAGCCGGGTTCCAGTCAGGAGACTGGATGCCTAATCCATTCGCCGACGAGAAGCCGCTGTTTACCATTACGGCGTCTAACTATGAGCAGTATATCGACAAGCTCACCCCCAGCCAGATTGATGCCTTCAAGCGCTACCCCGATCAGATCAAGATGAACGTCTACCCGACCCACCGTACTGCGGCGGCGCCGGATTGGGTTCAGGAGAACACCTACAACAACGCCATCAACGCCTCACTGAATGACGCGGGCACTGGTGCCAACAATGCCTGCGGCGGTATTCCTTTCCCGATTACCAACAACGGCAATGAGATGATCCTCAACCATAACTCGCGTTGGAAAGGGTCATCCCTGCACATGCAGTACACCGCCTTCCAGAGCTATATGCACAACCCCGCAACGACCCTGGCGGGTGAGTCCAACACGCTGTGGCAGTGGCACTACTACGACCAGAACAGCGACTGTTCGGACGGGCAGCTGTTTTCGTTCTTCGTGACCTACAACTACCCGGCTCGTCGTAAGGGTGAAATGATCCTGGTGAACGACTATATCGATGCAGCAGCGACGCCTCGAGAGGCGTGGCAGTATATTCCTGGCCAGCGTCGTGTCCGTCGTGCCCCTACCGTGGCGTACGATACACCCGATAGCAGCATCTTCACCTATGACGATGCCTTCCTGTACAACGGATCACCAGACCGTTACGACTGGAAAGTACTTGGTAAAAAAGAGATCTATATCCCCTACAGTGGTTATGATCTGGCGAGTGCCTACGGTAAAGGCGAGATGAAGATGGAGGAGGCGATCGCCTCAGACCCCAAAAACTTGTGGCGTTGGGAACTGCACCGGGTATGGGTGGTTGAAGCGACCCTGAAAGAGGGTGAGCGCCATATCTATGCCAAGCGTACCTTCTATCTCGATGAAGATACCTGGAACATCGCCCTGACAGAGAAATACGATGGCAAGGGTGAGCTGTGGCGTTATACCTGGGCCAACGTCTACCAGGCCTATGATCCCGCTATCCAGGGCTCATTCGCCCGGCCGATTATGGCCTTTGATATCGACTCCGGCCAGTTCCTGTGGGCTTACGTAGATACGCATCCGCTCGCAGGCGTTGAGCCTAAAGAGAAGGAATTCTTCACGCCTCAGGGCATCCGTAAACAGGCCAGACGCTAACCTGCAGTTGGGTGAATGGGCAGGGGGTCGACCGAGCCTGTGTCCATTCACTTTCTCGACGCCGATCTACTTCTGGCTTTCTGGTGGTTTCTACCACCACAGCCACAGATCGATAGTGCGCCGATCTATCCAACCCCCGTTACTACAAACCAAGCGGAAACGGTTGGCGTTATCCGGTTGGGGCTAAATCAAGAATAAAACGTCCGTCAGAGGTTTCTATGTTGTTTCATGAGTCACCAGGTTCAGTGAAAAGTGCGTGTGCTCGCCAGCTACGACGGTTGCACCGGCCAGCCCAGGTCGCCGTGTTTGCCCTCTTGCTCAGTGTGCAGGCGCAGGCGTTTGAGGATCCGCTGCACGCACCGGCTATCCAGGTCCCCGTCGCCGCCCAATCGCTGCTGTTGGATGTGGCGTTAACCGGCTCGCGGATCGTCGCCGTTGGCGAGCGGGGGCATATCCTGTACTCCGACGACCTGGGACAAAGCTGGACGCAGGCCGAGGTACCGGTACGGGTGATGCTCACCGCCGTCACCTTCCCGGATGCCGGCCCTCTGGGCTGGGCCGTTGGCCATCAGGGTGTCATCCTGATGAGCCAGGATGGCGGCCTGACCTGGAGCAAACAGCTGGACGGCAACCAGGCACACCAGCTGATGGTGGATGCTTTCACGACGGCCGCAGAGGCCAGGATCGAGGCGCTGGAGCTGGCCGCTGAGTCCGAACGCGAGCCCCTCGAAATGGAGCTGGAAAGCCTCGAGTTTATGCTCGATGACTCGGCCTCTTTTGTCGAAGAGGGGCCGGTTCGTCCCTTCGTGGACCTTTGGTTTAAAAACCCCTCGGAGGGGTTTGCCGTGGGCACCTTTGGGCTGATCCTGCGTACCAGGGATGGCGGCAAAAGCTGGTATAGCCCGGCCCCCTCATTAAAGAACCCCGACGCGCGTCACTACAACGCCATGGCCGGTGACGAGAATGCGCTCTTTATCGCTGGTGAAGGCGGGCATATACAGCGCTCCACCGACGGGGGGGAGACCTGGGAACTGCTGGACTCCCCTTATGAGGGCTCCTTCTTCGATGTGGTGGTGGATAAGGAGCGCGTGCTGCTGCTGGGGCTGCGCGGTAACGCCTTCCTCTCTGAAGATAATGGCGAGACCTGGGCCCCGGTAGAGACCGGTACCAACCTCAACCTCTCCAAGGCCGTCCTGTTGGAGGATGGCCGCTTTTTGATGTCGCAATATGCCCCGCAACTGCTGATTTCAAACCCGGACAGTACCGCCTTTAAACGGCTTCCCTGGTCCAGCACCGGGGCGATTTCATCGTTCCTGATTCTCCAGCAGGGCCCAATGATTACCGTCGGTACTAATGGCGTTACGGCTCACAGCGCCCAGAGCTTTTCTGTCGAGGTCAACTGATCATGAAGCACAACAACACCCTGGCCTCGTCTACGGATAACGCGCCGCTAATCGAACGCCTTGTATTCGGCAACCGGCCTCTGGTACTGATCATCTTTGCGCTGCTAACCCTCTATTTTGGTTACCACGTCATGCAGATGCGCCCGGTGGCCAGCTTCGAACGCATGATCCCCATTTATCACGAGTACATTCAGGCCAACCAAAAACACAGCGATAAGCTCAAAGGGCTGAGTAACACGGTTCGCATTGTTGTTGAAACCACCGAAGGAGATATCTTCACCAAAGAGTACATCGAGACCCTGCGTGAAGTGCACGATGCCACCTTCTTCCTGCGCGGAGTCGATCGCCAGAATATGATCTCGTTGTGGGCCTCGGCGGTTCGCTATACCGAGGTAACCGAAGAGGGCTTTACGGGTGATACCGTCATGCCGAATGGCTTTGATGGTTCCGAAGCCTCTTTGCAGCAATTGAAGAAGAACATACAAACGGCCGGTTTGGTGGGGTCGATGGTTGCCAATGACTTCAAGTCGACCACCCTCATCGTCCCCTTGGTCGAGTACGATACCGAAGCAAAAAAGCCTCTCGACTATCATGAGTTTAGCGGGGCGCTCGAAGAGCAGATCCGGGACCGGTTCCAGAATGAAAAGATCAAGATACGCATCATTGGCTTTGCCAAACTGGTGGGTGACCTGATCGACGGCGCGATCCTGGTCGGCTTTTTCTTCCTGATCGCCTTTGTCATTTTGCTGGCGCTGCTGTGGGTCAACTCACGCTGCTGGCGCAGTACCCTCTCACGGGCGGTCTCCTCCATCATCGCGGTGGTGCTGCAGATGGGCATACTCCATGCCCTCGGGTTTGGGCTTAACCCCTACTCGATGCTGGTGCCGTTCCTCATGTTTGCGCTGGGCGTCAGCCACGGCATCCAGATGTTCAATGCGGTGGTCCATGAGCTGATGGCCGGCCAGGACAAACTGACCGCCGTACGACGCGCCTACCGTGCGGTCTACCTGCCTGGTCTATCGGCACTGTTTACCGATGGCGTCGGCTTTGCCCTGCTGTTCATCATTGCGATCGGCGTGATTCAGGATATCGCGGTGGGCGCCACCATCGGCGTGGCGGTTGTGGCCCTGTGTGACCTCTGCTTGCTGCCGGTATTGATGAGTTACACCGGTGTCAGCCGCCGAGCGGTGAATAAGCTGGAAAAGATCGAAGAGGAAGAGAGCAGCGTCCTGTGGACCAAGATTGCGCAAGTGACCAAGCGTCCCTACGCCATCGCTGTCCTCGCGGGGACTGCGGTACTGTTCGCCGGTGCCTCTTACGTCAGGATGGACCTCAAGATCGGTGATCTGGATCCCGGTGCACCCGAGCTAAGGCCCGACTCGCGCTACAACATCGACAACGCCTACATCATCGATCACTACTCAACCAGTAGTGACCTGTTTGTGGTGATGGTGGAGAGTCCCAAGGACAAGTGTACCGATTATCGCACCCTGGTCGAGATCGACCGTTTGCAGTGGCAGCTGCGCAACACCCCCGGGGTTCAGTCGACGCAATCGATCGCGGATTTCACCAAAAACTTCAATGCCGGTATGAGCGAAGGCTCGCTGAAGGCGAAAACGCTTTCACGAAGCGACCAGTTCCTCGGCTATACCGCTACCCGGGCGAAGCCGGAGTGGACCACCATTGATTGTAACTTCAGCCCCATCAAGGTGTACCTGACCGACCATAAGGCGGAGACCCTGGATCGCGTGGTTGCGGTGGTAGAAGCGTTCAATGAAACGGTGGATCTGGATGGGGTTAACTTCCTGCTGGCGGCCGGTAACGCTGGCATTGAAGCGGCCACCAATCATGAGGTTGAGAACGCGCACCTGCTGACCACCTGGGTGGTCTACATCACGGTAATCATGGTCTGCATCATCACCTTCCGCAGTGTCCGCGCCGCCATCTGCATCGTCGTGCCGCTCTACATCACCTCGGTGCTGTGTGAGGCCCTGATGACCAAAATGGGCATCGGTATCAAGGTGGCCACACTGCCGGTGATCGCGGTGGGTGTGGGCATTGGTATCGACTACGGCATCTACATCTACAGCAAGATGAAGGAGTGGCTGGATAAGGGTTATGACGTCCATCGTGCCTATATAGAAACCCTCAAAACCACTGGCCGGGCCGTGGCCTTTACCGGTGTGACGCTGGGTGTTGGTGTAGCGACCTGGACCTTCTCGCCAATCAAGTTCCAGGCCGATATGGGGCTGCTGCTGACCTTTATGTTTGTGTGGAACATGGTGGGCGCGCTGCTGGTGCTGCCGGCACTGGCCTACTTCCTGGTCAAACCCAGGGCGAAAGGCAGCGAAACGCAGCCTGAGGGTGCAGGTGAAAGCGAGGAGGTGGGGCTGGCGCATGAAGGCCCCCTGGCCCATCCCGCCTCAAAGGCTTCCTGAGTAGAGAGGAACATGCAACTCCCGCCCTGTGTTCCAAAAGATCGAGGGCGGGTGGATGAAGGCTTTGGCGCTACAGAGAAACGGGTGTTGTACCTGAGCCGGAGTTAATTAGCCCCCCCGGCACCCTCTCCGTGACCTGTAAACCTCCAGCGCTGTCCGTAGGGTGCATAAAGGGGAGGAGTTGTGTTGGCTATTCAAGAAGAGGTTACTGATGATTGTTTATCTTAATGGCGACTTTATGCCTGTAGAGCAGGCAAAAATATCCCCCATGGACCGTGGTTTCCTGTTTGGTGATGGCATATACGAGTTGATCCCGTCGCATTCCGGGCGCTTTGTCGGCTTTAACCTCCATCTGGATCGCATGAATAATGGCCTCGATGCCATCGGTATCGTGCGGCCGGATATTTCTGTGCGGCAGTGGCTTGAGATTTCACAGCAACTGCTTGAACGCAATGAGGGTACTGACTTAGGCATCTACTTGCACATTACTCGTGGCGACGAGGGACGTCGTTACCATGCCTTCCCGGAGAAAGTGACCCCCACGGTATTTGCGATGACCACGCCGATATTTCCTTTCCTGGGTGAACCCGACAGCGAAACCCAGCCGGGATTATCCTGCTACACGGCGCAGGACAAGCGCTGGAAGCGCTGTAACGTCAAGTCCACGGCGCTGCTGGGCAATGTTTTACATTTCCAGGACAGTTACAGTCGCGGTGGCAATGAGTGCATTTTGTACAATGCCGACAATGAGCTCACCGAAGGTAGTGCCAGTAACGTAGTTATCGTCAACGACAATCAAATCATTACACCGCCTCTGGATGAGCAGATCCTGCCTGGTATTACTCGTCACCTGATGATCGAAAGTCTCCGCAAGGAGGGCGGGTTCGGCGTGTCAGAGCGGGTCATTCATATGGATGAGGTTCGCGGGGCTGATGAGGTATGGGTGACCAATTCCGGTGTTCATATTTTGCCGGTTGTGACGCTCGACGGTCGGCCCGTTGCCGATGGCAAGGTGGGCCCGGTCTGGGAAAAGGCGAGGGCGTGTTACAACCGCCACTGCTTTGACCTCAATGTCTGATCGGGCATTTATATCGCGGTGAGTTCAACGCCCCTTTGGGGGCGTGACTCACAGCTAAAAATAATAAAAATGAGTATTCCTATGTTTCAAGATGCATTTAAAACCCTAAAAATTGCGGGGGCTATCGTTGCCTTGATCGTCGGTGCCGGCTTTGCAACGGGCCAGGAGGTGATGCAGTTTTTTGTAGTGCATGGAAGCCTGGGCCTAGCAGGAACCCTGATTTTCTTTGCGCTCTGCTCCTATGCAACGATCTCTCTTTTGCTGGTGGGGCAAAAATATCACTTCAAGAGTGGCGAGGAGGTTTTTCGCTACTATCTCGGCGATATTGCAGGAAAGCTGATGTCCTGGTTTGCCACACTGTTCCTCTTTTCTGCCTATGTGGTGATGTTGTCGGGAGCGGGCTCGGTGATTTCACAGTCCTTCGGGGTGCCTGTGGCAGCGGGGGCCGGCCTAATGGCGGTGCTGGTGCTGCTAGTGGTTATATTCGGGTTGCAACAGCTCGTTAATGTTGTTGGATCAATAGGGCCCCTGCTGGTTGGCCTGGTGGTGGTGATTGCACTGTCGGTGCTTATGGACACCGGGCTTGGTTTTGATTATGACCGGCCTTTGGCGGAGTCCGGGGCCCAGTACCAGGCGACGCCCTACTGGTGGCTCTCTGGAATTATCTATCTCGCCTTCCAGGTGATAGGGCTGGCCAGTATCTTGCCGGTTATTGGTGGGCGGGAGAAAATCAGTAAAAACCTGATCGGTGGCGGCCTTCTGGGGTCCTTGCTGCTGTTCCTGACGTTGCTGTTGTTGGTGCTCGCTTTGATTGCTTCAACGCCTGCTGTTACTGGTGCGGAAATCCCCACCCTGGTGCTCGCGGCGCAGAGTACGGGAAAAATTGCAGAGCTGTTTGTTTATATCATTTTGGCGGGAATATTCACGACCTGCGCCCCCTGCTTGTGGATGGTTTTGGCCAGGTTTTCTCCGGACGATAAAAGCAAAAAATATCGGCTTTATGCGGCCGTTCTCTCCCTGCTTGGTTATTTCTGTTCTGTGTTGCTGCCTTTTTCTGCACTGGTCAATTTCATCTTTCCGCTGGCCGGCTATTTAGGGGTGATATTTCTGTTTTTTGTTGCGAGAAAGCAGGTGTTCGGTAAAGCCCGGGTGGAAGCCTAACCCGCTAAGGGGTTGTGAGTTTTTAACAATGAACAGGGCTGACTGGCCACCGGTGTTGTTGATCGGTGGCCTGCCCTCCGTCAAGGCGGTCAGGAGTAAAATAACAACATGAAAGTAACCAATAGGCGCCTCAGCGGTGCATTAGGGATGGCCTTGTGTTTAACCGTCGCTCCCCTTATGGCTTCAGACTACGATATGGTGATTGAAAACGGTCGTGTCATGGACCCGGAAACCATGCTTGATGCGGTCTTGAATATCGGCGTCAAGGATGGCCGGATCGTTAAAATCACCCCCTCAAAGCTGGAGGGCAGCACCACCATTGATGCGACGGGCCAGGTGGTTGCCCCCGGCTTTATCGACACCCATTTCCATTCGCTTGATGGTTTGGCCGTCAAGCTGGGCGCCCTGGATGGCGTCACCACCGGGATGGACCTGGAGGTGGGTGCGATCGGTATTGCTGACTGGTATGAATCCAAAAAAGGAAAGTGGCCCTTGAACTATGGCACGGGCATCAGCCATGAAGGTGCTCGCCTGCAGGTGCTCGACCCTGAGGTCAAAATTGACGTTCCACAGGATGCGATCGGAATTATTGGTGCATTGCGTAATGCCGCTGCCAAGGATGGGGTGAGCGGCTGGTCGGTATCAAAAGCCGACCCCGAGCAGATGAATCAGATTTTAAAAATCCTCGATGAGGGTTTCAAAGAGGGTGCCCTTAACCTGGCGTCGACCACCGCCTATATGCGCAATGGGCTTACCTCCTTTGAGATGTATCAGTCCATGAAGGTCGCTGCCAACTGGGGACGCTTTACCTCTTCCCATACACGATTCCACGCAAACCCCGTTAACCCAGAGGCGCAGCTGGGCTTTGATGAGGTGTTTACCAATGCCATGGTGTTGGGGTCGCCTCTGCTGATCGCCCACAATAATGATTATGGGTGGTGGGAGATCGAAGAAAAGCTCAAGCTCGCTCGCGAGCGAGGGCTCAATATGTGGTCGGAATATTACCCCTACGGTGCGGCTGCCACAGCGATTGGTTCCTCCTTTCTGGTGCCTGAATCGGTAGAAGGGGTGTTCGGCTATAAATATGAGGACATTATGTATGATCCTCAGCAGGATAAATTCCTCACCAAAGATGAATACCTGGCCCTGGCCAAGGAAGAGCCCGGCCACCTTGTGACGGTATTCAGTCCGCCCCGTAAGGACTGGATGAAATCCTGGCTCAGGGTACCTCATATGACCGTTGCGGCCGACTCGCTCTCCTCAGAGCTGGGTCTTGATTCCTGGGATGTTGCACCGACTGAATACAAGGGGCATCCCCGCACAGCGGGAACCCGAGGACGGGTGCTGCGTATGGCGCGTGAAGAGGGCGTACCATTGATGTTTACCTTGTCTCAAATGTCCTATTGGCCCGCGATGCACCTCGGGCAGGCAGGGGTACAGGCGATGGATGAGCGGGGGCGCCTGCAGGAGGGAATGGTCGCAGACATAACGATCTTCGATCCCGAAAACGTCACTGACAACGCAACCTATAAGCGGGGTGAACAGGGATTGCCCACCACCGGTATCTCCTATGTGATCGTTAATGGTCAGGCCGTCGTCGAGAACGGAACCTTCAAGAAGGTGTGGGCAGGCCAGCCTATCCGCTTCGAAGCGGATGAGGAGGGTCGGTTTCAAGGGCTGGATCACTCAGAGTTCCTGAAAAACATTACGATTCCTGCATTCACAGTCGATGAGTCCGGCCACGGGCATGATTTCGGCCATTGAGACGGGCCGGATAAACGGGCGATAACATTCTGGGTCACCGCTGGCTTAAGGACGTAATTGGCACCTAAACCCAATAAAGGCGATCCCGCACCGGCGGGCTCGCCTTTATTGGTTTGGGACGACGGTCGATCCGGGCCGGTCAGGGTGGCAGCGTGTCCTGCCGCTGCAAACTGGCCCCTTAATCGGGGGCTCCCAGCGCCTCTTTCTGTTTCGTTTCCTGGGGTCTCCGACACCGGCAGAGTTGTCCTTTTATAACAAGCAGTGCGTGATAAGTGGGGCAATACTCAAGCACGAAATAACAAAACATAGACCGGAGGATTTATGGCAGAACGATCGAAAGCGCTGGAGCTACTGTGCCAGCGTGTACTGAGTACCCGCGAACAAATAGGTGACGCCTGGGCGCACAATGCGGATCCTGAAACGGGCCAGTGGAACACCGTCGCCACGGGTGACTGGGTCGAGGGCCACTGGATTGACATGCTGCGCATGACCGGTGACCTGCTGGATCGTCCAGATCTCGTCGAGGAGGCGTTCCGCCGCACCGAGAGCGTGCGCTATAAGCTCGAACTGGATGATATGTTTCGCGGTCACCGCTTTGCCTACTCCGCCGCGCGCCTCTATGGCGCCACCGGTGACCAGCACATGCGTACGCTGGCGTTGGCCGCAGCCTGGGCAATGCGCTCCAGCGCCAACAAGGGCAACGGTGCCATGCCGGTGGGCAGCCAGTGCCAGGTACTGGGGGCCGTTGAGTTCGCCGATGAGGTGGTGAAGGGAGCCCTGTCGCGTAACACCGTGTGTGTCGACAACGTACACCCTGCGCTGATCCTGGACTGGTGGGCCTGGAAAGAAACCGGCGACGACACCTTCCTGAAGGGTGCCGAGCGGATGCACAAGGTGCTGGAGGACCACTTCATTCGTGAAGATGGCTCCACCATTGAGAACATCATGTTTAACTGGGAGACCGGTGAGCTGATCGGTGAGATTCCCACCCTGCTCGGCTATGCCGATGACTCGTGCTGGTCGCGTGGCCAGTCCTGGGCCATTGCCGGAACCCTATGGGCCTACGAGCACACTCGCAATACCCACTACCTGCAAACCGCTAAAAAGCTGTTTGACTACTGGTGGAATAAAGTGGGTGCCGAGATCCCACCCTGGGACTTTGACGACCCTAGCCCGGATGCGCCCCTGGATACCTCGGCTTCTGCCATCGTCTGTTCGGCGCTGGCCCGGTTGGCGGTGTTGGATCCGCTTCCGGAAGAGGCGAAGCCCTTCACCGACCGCCTCGAGCCCATGTTGGAGAACCTGTGCAAGCACCTGACGCCGATTGACGATCAGGATGAGCGCCCGGTGGGGATGCTGTTGGACGGCTGCATGAATGGCCGGAAAAAGGTTGCCCCCAAGAACGAAACCATCTGGGGCGACTTCTTCCTGATGGAAGCCCTCTACTGCCTGGAGAAGAAGGGCCTGTACTCCTGATAGCCGGGAGCCGGCCCGGGCCAACAACCCGGGCCGATCAACAGGGAGAGCGGCAACAGCCCTCTCCCGTTTTTTCTGCACCATTCGCTAACCCCCGTTACAGGAGCTGCAATGCATCCCGTTGAGTTTTTTGAAGATTTCGAGATGGGGACATCACGTGTCACCCATGCGCGAACCGTTACGGAAGCCGATATCGTGATCCATGCGGGTCACTCGGGTGACTTTATGCCCCACCACACCGATGCCGAATTCTGCAAGACCCAGCCCTTCAAGAAGGTCATTGCCCACGGCACTATGACTTTCGCAATGGCCATCGGCCTGTCGGTGTCCGGCCAGCCCTTGAACCCCAATGGGATGTCCTACGGCTACAACAAGCTTCGTTATCCCAAGCCGGTGTTTGCGGGTGATACGATCCGGGTCAGGATCACCGTTCACTCCAAGGAGGACCACCCCAAGAAAAAGGGGTATGGCCAGGTCGTGGAGGTAAAGGAGGTGCTTAACCAGCACGACGAGGTGGTGATGTACGCCGAGCACGTCCTCTTTGTGAAAAAGAGAAACGCTTGAAAAACCGATGATGGGCTGGACCCACAATCGAGAGTGGGCATCGCAATGGACGGGGAGGGCCTGTTATCTGCCCGCACTCCATATCCCTTTCAATGTCAGGCGGCCCGTTGCAGGTTTACCTCTGGCGCGCCGGGGTGACAGGCCTCAGGCTACGTAAGCCCGGATGAACAGGTGATGGATTGATAGAGACCGCCGGCCACAAAGCGAAAGCGCCGAACACGACTGGCCCTGGACCGGGTCATAGGTCTGGAAGGACGGCGGTATTGGGGTTGCCGCTTGGCCTCCGTCCACTATGGCGCCGATATCGATCCGGCGTCGATCGACCAGGCGGCAGCGGACACAGGCTGGGGCGGGTTGGCGAGAAGTGACTACACTTAGGCTCCGGCATCAATTTGATGCGACCTAGAGAGGACACAGCGATGATGAATAAATCCACCCTGTTGGCTGGTGCACTTTCACTGGCGATGATCACGCCGGTGATGGCGGGACACTGCCCCCTCGACGCCAAGGCAATCGATAAGGCATTGCAGACCACCTCCCTGTCTGCAGCGCAGAAAAGCGAAGTGCAGGCACTAAGGGATAAGGGGATGGAGCTTCACAAGAGCGGTGATCACAAGAAGTCTGAGCAGAACCTGGCTAAAGCCATGCGGATGCTGCTCGAAGCCGAGTGATCAGGCTGCTTGATTCGCAGGATGCGAGGGCGCACCCCGTCGCGGGATGGGGTGCGCCTGCCCTTGGTCAACCTTTTGACCCCTGCAGGTACTTTCGGGTTAATGCCTCAAAGCGTGGGGTGATGCCGATATCTTCGTAGAGCGGGTCTCCCATTTCATCCCGGGCGATCACTTTCTTACCCTGGACGTAGGGTAGCGCTTCCTCAACCTCGTTTAATGCGGTCGCCACCAGGTCTCCCAGAATCTGCTCCTGGCTGCGTCCTGGATAGATGTCGGCCAGAGCGCGCAGGCGAGCACTGTCGTGGGCGGTCAACTTAACCCTGAGTTCATGGTCGCGGGGTGCCTTGCTGGACTCCCCCTCCCAGGCGGCGATCAGTTCCCTTACGTTGTTCATGGATCCCTCTTGTACGGTCAACAATGGAGATGCAAGCGGCGGTATTGCCGCTCAGCCACATAGATTCAGTATATCGGCTGTGCGTGGGTAAGGAGGGGAAATTATCCCTGCCCCGCCCGCAGCGGATCCGGCGGGCGAGGAGGCGGTCTGAGGCTAGAGGGATTCGCTCAGCATGTATCGGATTGCGGCCCGCAGGTCAGCGTCGCTGCAGTCGCTGCACATTCCCCGCGGGGGCATACGCCCCTCGAAGCCCTTCTTGGCCTGCGCTAGCAGGGCGTCCACCCCTTTACGGGCACGGGGGGCCCAGTCCGCTTTCTGGCCAATACGGGGGGCTCCCATGACGCCGGTGTCGTGGCAGCCATAGCAGCTGCTGGAAACAATCTGCTGCCCGCGTTTACGTTCGGCACTGGACACCCTAATGCCGGTCTCCTGCCGGGGTGGGGTTGCGGGTTTGGCAGTGGGGGGCGGTTGGCTGGTCTCGGGCGAGGAGGCCGGACGTGTGGTGACGGTCACGGTGACCGTCACCTGAGGCTCGCCGGCAACGGCTTCACGGCTGACCTCATGGTGCTCGGGCACAGGTGCCGCGGCACTGGGATCGCAGGGATCTCCCTTAAGGCAGACCCGCCCATAGGGCCGCAGCCGCTCGGTCAGCGAGCCTGTTTGTGCGTAGCGATAGCGGTCCGGCTCGGCCGCAGGCGTTGTGGCCACTACTTGCTGTTCACAGGGGTCCCCTTTCAGGCACAGGGTACCGTAGGGTTTGAGGCGCTCGGCAATGGCACCAGGGCTGGCCTGGGCCACTCCACTTAGGGTAAAAAAGGAGAGCAGCAGTAACAGGGGTACAAAGGGGTGTCTGGTCATAGAGTCATATTGTTGCTTGCTAAGCCCTCCTGGCCCAACGTCATGAAAACGCGCTCCCTGCGCTTTCGCTCCAGAAAACTATAGAGTAGATAACCGAGGAATAACAGGCTGTAGCCCGCCGCCTGCGCTTGCAGTTGCTTCAGGTCAGTGGGATGGGAAAATTACGGGCTGGTCATCGGGCGCAGGGTTGAACCTGCCCGTTAAAGTGACGAAGATGGGGCCCACTGAGTTCAACCACAACACGGGAGGAGCAATGCCAACCAAGGTATCCGAGTACATGACCGCCAAGGTGATTAGCGTAAAGCCTGACCTGGGGGTGCGCGAAGCCTTTTTTATCATGCGCGATGAGGGGGTACGTCACCTGCCGGTGGTCGATGACGAGAACCAGCTCGTGGGCATCGTCAGCGACCGCGAGCTGCGCCGCCCTAACTGGGTTGATGAGGATCGCGATATCACCCATATCTATGACCTCAACAACGACCTCGACGTCGGCGATATCATGGTGCGCAATGTCTTTTGTGTACACACCTACGACAGCCTCAGCAAAGCGGTGAAGCTGCTGCTGGAGCAGCGGGTAGGGGCTGTGCCGGTACTCGACAAGACCCAAACCCTGGTGGGTATGCTGTCGGCCATTGATCTGCTGCAGGCCCTCGACCACAAGCTGGACGCCGAACGAAAGCGCTAGGGTCTCTCCATCACAGGGGATAACACTAGTGGGCCGTTACCCCCTCAGCCTCCCGCTCGCGGTGGCCCAGCAGATCCTCAAGAATCAGGTAGTTGACGGGGACAATCAGCAGGGTAATCAGGGTCGCGAACAGGATTCCGAAGCCCAGGGATACGGCCATCGGGATCAGGAACTGGGCCTGGGTGCTCTTTTCGAAGATCAGAGGCATCAAGCCGAAGAAAGTGGTCAGCGAGGTCAGCAGCACCGGGCGGAAACGCGCTACGCCAGCCCCCCGCACCGCCTGCTTGAGGTTGAGCCCCTTGCGTCGCTGCTGGTTAATGTAATCGACCAGCACCAGCGAGTCGTTGATCACCACCCCGGTCAGGGCGAGCATCCCCATCAGGCTCATAATGGTCAGGCTCATGTCCATGATCCAGTGGCCGACAATGGCACCGACCACCCCAAAGGGGATGATCGACATCACCACCAGGGGCTGGACATAGGAGCGGAAGGGGATCGCCAGCAGGGTGTAGATGACAAAAAGCACCCCCAGCAAGCCCCAGCCCAGCTTGCTGAATGAGTCCGCCTGCTCGCGGGCCTCACCCTCCAGGCTATAGCCGATGCCGGGGTAGAGGGGTTTCAGCTCATCCATAAAGCGGCGCAGGTCGCGCTTAATCGCTTCGATATCGGCGCTCTCCTTGTTGGCGTCCGCAGTCACATTGACCACCCGCTCCCGGTTGAGGCGGTGGATCGCGGTCGGGCTGCGTCCGGGTGATATTTTGGCCACTTCAAAGAAGGGCACCTCTGCCCCCTGAGGGGTACGGATAAACATGCTTTGCAGGCTGTCCAGAGACTCGCGCTGGCTGGCGGGGAAGCGGACCATGACCCGCACATCCTCCCGGCCGCGCTGGATACGCTGCAGCTCGAAGCCGAAGAAAGCGGCCCGCACCTGGCGAGCGAGGTCATTGAGCGTGAGGCCCAGCAGCTCAGCCTGGGGTTTGATACCGAGTTGTAACTCCTCCTTGCCATTGGAGAGGCTGTCCTGAATGTCGAACAGGTCGGGGAAGGTGGCCAGATGCTGGCGCAAGCGGGCGGCCACGGCGCGTAGCTCGGTAAAATCATTACCGTAGAGCTGAACATCAACGGGGTCGCTGCTGCGACCGATCTCGGCCCTGAGGGTCAGGCTCTCAAGACCGGCGATGGTACCGATCTTCTGTCGCCACTGGTTCACCAGTTGCGAACTGGTGACATTGAGGGTGCGATGTTCCGGAGCAACGATCTCAAACATCACGCGCCCTATATTGGATTCGCCGCCCCCGCCGCCCCCCGTCGAACCGGTGGTGGCCAGCACCTGGGTGATCACACTCTCGCCGGTGGCGGGGTCGATGTATTGTTGCTGTAGCTCACGGGCGGCTTTCGCCATCCTCAGGATGTGGCGATCGGTGACTTCGAAGGGGGTCCCCGCCGGCATGGTGAGGGTGGCGCGGGCGGTTTCACTTTGCACCTTGGGGAAGTAGATGAAGCGCATCCAGCCGCTCGATACCATGGCAAACACGATGGCGGAGATGCCGCAGATCACCGCCAACGACAGGTAGCGATGTGCCAGCACCCGGTCCAACACCGGAGCGTAGTAGCGGCGAATGCCGGTTTCCAGGCCGCGCGCGATAGCAATCTGCAGGCGTGAGAAGCGTCCCTCCCGCGCTGAGGGGGGCTTGATGTTCTTGAGGTGAGCGGGCAACACAAACTTGGATTCGATAAGGGAAAAGAGCAGCACGGGGATCACGATCATCGGGATCTGCGCGAAGACCGCCCCGCGCGGCCCACCAATCATCAGCAGCGGGGTAAAGGCGGCGACCGTCGTGAGGACGCCAAAGGTGACCGGGATGGAGACCTCCTGGGTGCCCTCGATGGCCGCGTGCAGCGGGTTCTCAGAGCGCTGCAAATGTGTGTAGACGTTTTCGCCGGTGACAATGGCGTCATCCACCACAATACCCAACACCAGGATAAAGGCGAACAGGCTGATGATGTTGAGGGTCACCCCCAGCATCGGCATGACGATAAAGGCACCCAGAAAGGAGACCGGGATACCGATAAAGACCCAGAATGCCAGTGCCGGGCGCAGGAACAGGCTCAGTAGCAGGATCACCAGAATTCCCCCCTGCAGGGCACTGTCGGTGAGGGTCTTGAGACGCGCCTTGACGATCTTGGAGCGGTCACGCCAGAAGCCCAGATCCACCCCCTCCGGTAGGGTGGGGGCCGTTTCAGCGATGTATTGCTTGACCGCATCCGCCACCTCGATGGCACTTTGGTCACCGATTCGATACACCTCTACCAGTACCGCCGGCTTGCCGTTGAAGGAGTTGATGATAAGGTTTTCATCAAAACCATCGCGCACGGTAGCAATATCGCTCAGGTGCAGCAGGGTGCCATCACTGCGGGTGAGGATGACGATCTCTTCGAACTCGCGCTGGGTATACGCCTGCCCCTTGGTTCGCACCAGCACTTCACCACTGCGGGCGCGGATGTTGCCCGCCGACAGGTCGAGGGAGCTGTTGCCCAGCCGATCCGCGACCTGTTCCAGGGTGAGCCCAAACTCCTTGAGGGTACGTTCATCCACCTCGATGGAGATCTCGTAGGGGCGAACCCCCTCCAGCTCCACCTGGGAGATGCCCGGCAGCCGTACCAGGTCGTCCCGTATCCGTTCTCCCAGCAAGCGTAACTCCATCTCGCTGAGATCACCGGAGGCCACCACGCTGATCACCTCCCGGGTGCGCTTACGGGTGGCCACCACCGGCCGCTCGGCGTCCTCCGGCAGCGTGCTGATGGCATCGACCCGGCTTTTGATGTCGTTCATCAGCTCCCGCGAATCGAAGCCGCTGGCCACCTCGACAGTGACTTGCGAGCGTCCCTCGACCGAGCGGGAGCGAAGCTTTTCGATCCCCTCCAGGTCATGGATCGCCTCCTCAATGCGGACTGTGACACTCTCCTCCGCTTCGGCGGGGGTGGCGCCCCGGTAGGCGACATTAATGGTCACGATATCGAGGTCAATGCTGGGGAACACTTCCAGCGGAACCCGGTTGCTCATGGAGTAGAGGCCGACACCGATGATGGTGACCAGTAGCAGGTTGGCGGCGACGTGGTTACGCGCAAACCAGGCGATCATGGCGTGCATGGATTAGCTCCCCTGCCCCGGTGAGGCATCGGTGGGGGCCGCTTTGGCCGGCTGGCTGGCGAGCTGGGCCTTGCCATCGAGGGTGCTGATGGTCACCGGCGTGCCGCTGATGGCGCTGCCGGTGGGTGAGATCACCAGCTGCTCACCGCTTTGCAGTGGCCCCTCAATGACGGCTGCGTCGGGATCGCTCCAGACCAGCTCAACCGGAAGGCGCTGCAGCTTGTTGTCCTTGACCAGTGCGATCTGGTTATCCTGGCGCAGCGCGCTGCGTGGCATCACGTAGACATCGCGCAGCAGGGTGCCCTGGATTTCGGCTTCGACAAACTGGCCGATCTTGAGGGGAGGGCGCTGGCTGCCGTCGTTGCCGTAAGGGTCATCGACCCGCGCCACCACAAAGAGCTGGCGGGAACCGCTGTCCACCGCCCCTTCAGCGCGCACGATCCGCCCTTGCCAATGGTATTCGGATCGGCCCAGGCGTGCTTTGATGGTGACGTCGGGGTAGCGCAGGTCGGCCTGGGGTCGGTTACCGCGGTAGAGCTCGGGAATCTCAACGAACTCGAGCTGGCGGCTGTTGAGCGGCAGGCGTACCTCCACGAAGTCGATGGCGTAGATCTCCGCCAGCTCGCTGCCACTGGTGACAAACTGGCCAATATCCACCTGTTTGCTGAGGATGCGACCGGCGTAGGGGGCGCGGATGCGGGTGCGCTGAAGGTCGAGCTCGGCCTGGGTGTACTGGGCTTCGGTCGAAGCAATTTTTGCGCGGGCGGCGGCCAGCTGGGGCTCGCGAAGCACCAGTGGGGTGGGCTCGCCGGCTTCGCCGAGCCGCTCCCAGTCCCGCTTCGCCTGCGCGGCCCGGGCCTGCTCCTCCTGAAGCTCAAACCGGGCCTGGATTAATGCCGCGCGGGCAATGGTGAGGGCGGCTTGATAGTCACGGTCATCGATCCTCAGCAGTACCTCCCCCTTGTCGAAGAAACGCCCTTCGCGGAAGTTGTCGGAGACCGCGACAATGGTGCCGGAGACCTCCGGAATCAGGCTGCCCTGGGTATGGGGATGGACCGTACCGTGGCTGCTGAGTACCACCTGGTAGTCGGTCGGCACCAGGGTCAGGGCCTCGACGGAAAGCGCTGCGCGGGGTTGGGGACGCTGGCTCGGGGCGGGCTTGTTGTTGATGATGTAATGCACCGCGGCCAGGCTCAGGCCCAGCACCAGCAGGGGGGGGATCGCTTTACGCAAACGGGACATCAGGGTTCCTCGAGGGGGCTGGGGGAGAGGGCAAAATCGCCGCCCAGCGCCAGATAGAGATTAATGCGGTTTTGCAGCAGCCGGTTGCGCACCTCGATCTCGGCACTCTGGGCGTCGAAACTACGGCGTTGGGACTCCAGCACGGTAACAAACTCCACCAGCCCGGAACGGTAGCTCTCGAAGGCCAGCTTTTCGGCGCTGATGGAGTCGGTGGCGGCGTTTTTCAGGGCCCGCTGCTGCTCCAGCAGGAGTCCTTCGTCGCCGAGCGCCTGTTCAACCTCGGCAAAGGCCCGCTGCACCGTAGCGGAGTAGTCAGCCTCGGCTTCCCGGGTGCGGGCGCGGGCCTGGAGCTCTCCGGCTTCCAGTCGGCCAGCATTGAAGAGCGGAGCGGTCAGCCCCCCCAACAGGGACCAGCCGAGGTAGTCGCTGCGCAGCAGGTCGCCCAGCTCGTCGCTTCGCGTGCCGCCGGTGGCGGTCAGGCGCAGGCGGGGATAGCGCTGCAGGTGGGCCTCCTCGGCGCGCAGGTCAGCCGCTCGCAGGCTAAGGCGGGCGGCGATCAGGTCCTGCCGGCGTTGCAGCAGCTCTGAGGGGAGGCCGGCCGGCGGGGGCTCTGTAAGGGTGGGCACCGAGGCGGGCGCCTCAAGGGCGGTGGCCGGGTAGCGACCCAGCAGGATCTCCAGCTCACGGGTACGTTGTTTCAGTGTTTGAAGGCGGGCCTGGCGACGGCTACGGTCCCCCTCCAGATCAGCCCGGGCCAGGTAGAGATCAAGGGAGTCGCTAAGACCACTGAGGTAGTTCTGGCGAATGATCTCCAGGTTGCTGGACTGGTTGTTGAGGCGTCGCTCCACCAGGTCGAGCTGCATGCGCGCCTCGCTGAGGTTGAACCAGGCGCTGGCGACATCGGCGGCCAGCTGGAAACGAGCCTGCTCAAACTCCGCCTGGCTGGCGAGGTAGTCATTGAGGGCCGCCTGGGTGCTGGCATCGAGCCTGCCCCAAAGGTCCAGCTCCCATACCAGTTCCAGCTCGGCGGAGAAGCTGTTATCGATGGTCGACTCGCCCCCCTGGGTCTGCTTGCGCCGCAGCGCATCCAGGCCGGCGTTGAGTTCGGGGTAGCGATCGGCGCCCGCAATGCGTGCTTTAGCAAGGGCGACCTCGCTGCGAGCCCGGGCCGCACGCAGTGAGTAGTTGGCGGCCAGCGCCTCGGCCACCAGCTGGTTGAGTCCGGAGTTGGAAAAACTGTCCAGCCAGGGCTCGCGGTCCATCTGCTGCTGCAACTCGTCGGCGGACCACTGGTTAGCGACGATGGGGGTGGAGGGCTCGACCCGGCTATCGATGGTGCTACAGCTTGCCAGTAGCAGACAGCCGAGCATGGATACGGTAAGTTGAAACGGTTGGGGCATGTGAGCAGCAGTCGTGTGCCAGAAAATGCAGTCAGGGTTCGGGTTAATAACCAATTTAGTGTACGCCACTGCCAAGGCATCTTCCTATACCCTTACTCGACCTTTACAGTCAGGAATAGGCTTGGCAGGGTAGGCTCTTCTGGGTAACTCCCCGGGATGTTGGGCTGGAGACAGCTTTCCTTTTATTTTATCAGGAGCAGCGAATGCACGCGGTAGTTGAGCAGGTGACCCGGGATATGATCGAGCGCAGCAAACCGACCCGCGAGCGCTACCTGCAGCAGATGGCCGATGCACGCCGAAGCCGGCCCCTGCGGCAGGAACTCTCCTGCAGCAACCTGGCCCACGCCATGGCCGCCGCACCGGGCCCCGACCGCATTCGGCTACGGCAGATGGACGTCCCCAATATTGCCATCGTCTCCTCCTACAATGACCTGTTGTCGGCGCACCAGCCGTTGGGGGAGTACCCGCAGCAGCTTAAGACGGCGGTGGCTTCGGCAGGGGGAACTGCCCAATTCGCCGCCGGCGTGCCGGCGATGTGCGACGGTGTGACCCAGGGCCAGCCGGGGATGGAGTTGAGCCTGTTCAGTCGCGACCTGATCGCCATGTCCACCGCGGTGGCCATGAGCCACAATTTGTTTGATGGCCTGCTGTGCCTCGGGGTGTGCGACAAGATTGTCCCTGGCCTGCTGCTCGGCGCTTTGCGCTTTGGTCACTTGCCGGCGCTTTTTGTGCCGGCCGGGCCGATGAGTAGCGGTATCTCAAACCCGGAGAAGGCAAAGGTGCGCCAGCAGTACGCCGAGGGTAAAGTGGACCGGGAAGCGCTATTGGAGGCGGAAACCCGTGCCTACCACGGTGAGGGTACCTGTACCTTTTTCGGCACCGCCAACAGTAACCAACTGCTGATGGAGGTGATGGGCCTTCAGCTGCCCGGCAGTGCCTTCGTGCACCCCCGGGATGAACGCCGTGAATGGCTTACCCGGATGGCGGGTGAGCGGGTGGTCGCCCTGAGTGAAGCGGGCAGTGAACCGACCCCGCTGTGGAAAGTGTTGGATGAACGCAGCCTGGTCAATGGCATGGTCGGGTTGCTGGCCAGTGGTGGCTCCACCAACCATAGCCTGCACCTGCCCGCTATC
Source organism: Aestuariirhabdus litorea (assembly GCF_003864255.1). Classification (NCBI taxonomy): domain Bacteria; kingdom Pseudomonadati; phylum Pseudomonadota; class Gammaproteobacteria; order Oceanospirillales; family Aestuariirhabdaceae; genus Aestuariirhabdus; species Aestuariirhabdus litorea. The sequence continues at coordinate 195,918 of NZ_QWEZ01000002.1, read as the reverse complement.
GCTGCCGCCGCCGGCATCGACTTGCGCTGGGAGGATTTTGATCGGCTCTCTTCGGTGGTGCCACTGCTGGCGCGCATCTACCCCAACGGGCCGGCCGATATCAACGCCTTCCAGCAGGCGGGCGGGATTCCTCGGCTGCTGCAGGAGCTGGGGCGAGGTGGGCTTCTGCACGAAGAGGTGTCGACCGTGGCGGGCACCGGGCTGGAGCACTATCGGCGGGTACCGGCGCTGGTGGAGGGAGCCTTTTGCTGGCAGCCGGCTACCGGTGGCAACGACGATGGCGAAGTCTTGACCAGCCTTGAGCGCCCGTTCGATGCCCAGGGGGGGCTGCGCCTGCTGCAGGGAAACCTGGGCCGCGCCATGATCAAGGTCTCGGCGGTTGTGCCCAGCCAGCGGGTCGTGGAGGCTGAGGCGCGGGTGTTTGACGATCAGCATGCGCTTGAGCGCGCCTTTGAAGCGGGTGAGCTGAACCGGGATCTGGTAGCGGTGGTCCGCTTCCAGGGGCCCGTTGCGCGGGGTATGCCCGAACTGCACAAGCTGACCCCGGTGTTGGGGGTGTTGCAGGATCGGGGCTATCGGGTTGCGTTGGTTACCGATGGACGTATGTCGGGCGCCTCCGGCAAGGTCCCCGCGGCGATACACCTGTGCCCGGAGGCGGCACGGGGCGGGCTGTTGGCCAGGGTGCGCGATGGTGACCTGATCAGGGTCGATTGCGAGCACGGCGAGCTGGAACTGCTGGTCGACCCCGACCTGCTGGCTGCTCGGGAGCCTGACCCGGTGCCCGCCGTTGACCCACAGGGATGCGGCCGAGAGCTCTTTACCCTGTTTCGTCGCCAGGCCAGCAGCGCCGACACCGGCGCCACCCAATTCCCACTCGACAGTTTCTGACCCCTGCGGGCTCCGCCCTCAGGGGCTCCACCAGACCTGTAATTGCGGTAGGCTGAGGAGCGCACAAATCGGCATCTGCACCGGGTCCTGACTCGCCAGCGCGCGAGTCAGGGTCTGGTACTTCTCCTCCCCTTTCAGCAATAAGAATATATCAGCGGCGCCGGCCAGGGGAGCCAGCCCCAGGCTGATGCGCTGCTGCGGCGCGCTGGGAGCCCGCATCGCCCAGCAGCGTTGTGTGCGGTCGAGGGCCATTGCCGCGTCCAGCCCCGGGGAGCCGGGAAAAAGGGATGCGGTGTGACCGTCGTTGCCCATCCCCAGCAGCAGGAGGTCGATCGGCCACTTCATCTCTTGCAGGCGTCGCTCGCAGGCGGCCTGCCCCTGCTCCGGGCCCGCTTCTTCCCCCACCAGAGGGATCAGGTGGGTGGCGCTGGCCGGCCCCTGGAGCAAGTGCGTCCGCAACAGGTGCAGGTTGCTGTCGGGGGAGTCTGGAGCGACCCAGCGGTCATCGGCCAGGGTGGTATCGACCCGATCCCAGGGCAGCTCATAGGTGGCGAGCCGATCAAACAGGGGGGCGGGGGTGGAACCGCCGGAGAGCACCAGGCTGGCGCGGGGCTGCTGCTTGAGACGCCGACTGAGTTGGCTCGCCATCACCTGCGCCAGGCGCTGGCAGCAATGGGCGTGGTGGTCGAAGGGGTGCCAGCGGCCGGCGAGCAGGGGTGAAGGTGCGGGGCGCGGCATATCGGGGAACGTCGGGTTCATGGCTCGATACTAGGGTGCAGGGGATCGGCCTGCAAGGGAAGTTGGGGTTGGGGGTAAGCGCTGATATGCTGGTGGGCATCCCGAATGATCGGAACAAGGAGAGAACGATGACCCTGCTGGTGTCTGGAATGTTGTTATTTATTGCCATCCATCTGCTGCCGACGGCGGTCTCGCTGCGCGCCGGACTGGTGGAACGGTTGGGGGCACTCCCCTACCGCGGACTGTTTGCCCTCATATCCGCCCTGGCGCTGGTGATGATCGTTATGGGCAAGGGGCAGGCCCCTATGGTGCCTCTCTGGACCCCTCCCTCCTGGGGACGGGCCTTTACGGCACCTCTGGTGCTGCTGGGCTTTATCCTGCTGGTGGCCGCCTATCTCCCCTCCAACCTGCGTCGCCTGACGCCGCATCCGATGCTGGGTGGGGTGATCCTGTGGGCCCTGGGCCATCTGCTGGCCAATGGCGACCAGGCTTCGGCCATCCTGTTTGGCGGTTTTGCCGCCTACTCGGTGGTGGCGATCGCCTCCGCCAATCGGCGCGGTGCCACCCGTGCCCGCATCAAACAGCCCTGGTACTGGGACCTGCTGGTGGTGCTGGTCGGTAGTGCGCTGTGGACAGGCGTGCTGATGTTCCACGGCAAGCTGTTTGGGGTGCCGCTGTTTTAAGATAGCGTGTCCCCGCTGGGCCTGCGGATCGGTGGTGCTTGGGGTAGAATAGGGCTCTCGTCCGGCAACCACAGCTGCCGGTCAATCCGCCCGCAAAGCGCTGTCACAGTGCCCCCGGGGCGTGCTTCACAGGTATGCTATGACAACAACAGCCCAACCCATCGACGGGTGCTGGGAACCTCTGCTGCAGCAGGCAGCCGGGCGGGCCAGCCCCATCTCCGATAATGTACGTCGACTGTTCCACGGTCGCGGCCACTGCTTCCCGGGCCTGGAGGCCATTAATTTAGATGCCCTCGGGCGCCAATGGCTACTGACCCTCTACCGGGAGGTGGGTGAGGAGCCGCTGGCTGAGTTGGTGGCGGCGCTGCAGGCGCTGGCGCATCGCTGCAAGGGGGAGCCTCTGCAGGCCCTGTTGCTGCAGCGACGCTATCTGCCGGGGGCGCCCACCGAAGTGCTTTTGGGGGAGCTACAGCCACAACCGATCGTGATCGAAGCAGGTGCCCGCTACCAGCTGGAGCTGGGTAAACAGCAGAACAGCGGCCTGTTTCTCGATATGGCCACCGGGCGCCAGTGGTTAAGGGAGCACTCTGAGGGGGCGCGGGTGCTCAACCTGTTCGCTTACACCTGTGCCTTTTCGGTGGTCGCCATGCTCGGCGGTGCCCAGCGGGTGGTCAACCTGGACATGAGCCAGCGCTCATTGCAAAAGGGGTGGATCAACCATCGCCTTAACGGCATCGACCTGGGTCGGGTTGAGTTTTTGCCCCATGACCTGCTCAAGTCCTGGGGCAAGCTCAAGCGCAAAGGGCCTTTTGATCGGGTGATCGTCGATCCCCCCTCGTTCCAGAAGGGGAGCTTCGAGGCGGAGCGCCACTACCAGAAGGTGGTTGCTCGCCTGCCGGAGCTACTGGCCCCAGGGGGCGAGGTACTGCTGTGCCTGAACGATCCGGATCTGGGGGTCGACTTTGTGCAGCAGGCGGTCAAGGGGGCGGGTGACGCACTAGGCTTCGTGCGGCGCATTGAAACCGGAGAGGATTTTCCCGAGCAGGACACCAACAAGGGGCTGAAGCTGCTGCTTTACCGCTATGATGGTTAGGGGTTACTGAGGAGAATTGGGCATGGGGATGCGTTGCGGTTACTTTGTGCTGGGGTTGCTGGTGCTGCTACCTGTCCGCCTCCACGCACAGCCGATTCCCCTGCTGGGAGAACACCCCCTGGTCGAGGGGCAGCCGCCGACCGGTTGGCAGCCCTTAACCTTCTCGGGGCGGGAACCGACCCAATACCACTTTCTCAATGACAAGGGGCGCCCGCTCGTCTGTGCCGATGCCAAAGGGTCGGCATCGGGTCTGATCTATCGCATCGATGCCCCTGTTGAACAATACCCTTATCTGGCTTGGCGCTGGCGGATCTCCAACACCTACGAGAAGGCGCGTCTGGGGCAACGGGATGGCGATGATTTCCCCGCCCGTGTCTACATCAGCTTTGCCTACCAGCCGGAGCAGGCGGGATTTGGCCAGCGGATCCAGTATGAAGGTTATCGCTTGATCTACGGGGAGTACCCTCCGCAGGCGGTACTCAACTACGTCTGGGGCAGTGCCGAAGCGGCCGGGGCGATGGCCGTCAGCCCCTACGTGGATAACTCGATGATGCTGGTGGTCAGGGGGCGTGGGGATGTCACTGACCAGTGGCTGGAGGAGCGCCGCGATATCGCTGCCGATTACCGTCGGGCTTTCAACGCCGAGCCCCCTCCCATCTCCGGCATTGCGCTGATGAGTGACGCCGATAACACGGGTGAGCAGGCGTCGGCCTGTTTTGCGGAGATTCGACTGCTGTCGCCCTGAGCGCTCAGCGCCCGCTGATCGCCTCCAGGCTTTGGCTGTCGAGTCCCTGTACGCGGTAGGCGTGGCCAAATCCACTGACGAAGGTGCCGTGGGTGGGTGTAATCCGGAACAGGTGAAAATCCCCCAACTGTTTGAGCAGCTGCACTGTCTTGCCAAGACGCTGCTGCAGCTGGGCAATCAGTGGGGCCCAGTGCTCGCTCTCGCGCACAATGGGTTGCACCCGTGCCTGGCAGCTGAGTCGCACCCGACGAAACGGGTTGTTGCACTGGGCTTCATCTTCGATCAGCAGGATCGACAGGGCCCCCCCCTTTAGCAGGGGAGCTGTGTGGGGCGCGAGTTCGCTGAGGAAGACAAAAAAACTCTCCTGATCGCAGTAGCAGGGCGCATAACTGGCAAGCGGCATTCCATCGCTGTCCAGCGTCGCCAGCATCAGGCTGTTGCGCGTTTGCAAAAACGCCTTGAACTGTGCGCTTGGGGGAAGCTCCTCCCCCTTTGGTTTGTGATTATCCGTCACCGCCCCATGGCTCCAATCTGTTCAAACGAGCGGGCATTGTAGCCGGGGCGAAGGGGGGATAACAGGCGCAGGGGCTTGGGTTAGCAGGGGTATTTCCAGCCATCCTCAGTGGTGTCGGCAGGCATGGCGTAGAGCCGTGCGTGCAGCTTGGCACCGAGCTTGACCAGTTTGGGGGAGATATCCTTGCCGTGGCGGTACATCACCAGTTCAACCAGCGAGGTAGAAAGTACATTGAGGATCTGATGTTGCTGTGGGCTGTTTTTCATCGCACCGTCTCCTTAGGGGGCCAAAATGGCACACCTGGTACAAGTATAGGAAAGAGGGGCGGGTCGCTTTAGAGGTTTTTTCGATCAAACAGCGTCAGTAAGACGGGAATCCTATAAGTACGGCGAGGGGGCAGGGGCCCCGCCCGCCGGTCGGGGCTAGCGGGTAATCATCGAGCTGCCGGCCTTGGTGACGGTCGAGGCATCCTGTCTTGGGGGCAAGGTGATCCCCTTTTTGCAGGCAGGACGCTGGTAAAGGGCGTTGATCCAGCGCTGCAGGTGTTCCAGTCCCTCTACCGGTACACCGGACCACTCGTGAGTGCGAACCCAGGCCCAGTTGGCCATATCGGCGATGCTGTAGTCATCGACCAGGTATTCGTGGTGGGCGAGGCGGTCGTTGAGCACTTCAAACAAGCGTCGGCACTCGTGCTGGTAGCGGTCGATAGCCGGCTGAATGGTCTCGGGGAAATAGCGGTAAAAGACGTTGGCCTGCCCCATCATCGGTCCGATCCCGCCCATCTGGAACATCAGCCACTGCAATACCTGCGAGCGGGCCTTGGGCTCGGTAGGAAGAAACTTACCCGACTTTTCCGCCAGGTAGATGAGGATGGCGCCCGATTCAAAAACCGCGAAGTCGTCGTTGTCGCGGTCCACGATGGCGGGGATGCGGCCGTTGGGGCAGATCTTGAGGAAATCGGGCTGTTTCTGCTCCCCGGCCATCAGGTTGAGGGGAATCAGGTTATAGGGCAGGGCCATCTCTTCCAGCGCGATGCTGATCTTGTAGCCATTGGGAGTGGCGGCGGTATAGAGGTCGATCATGGAGGTTCCTCAATCAGGCTTTGGCACTGGGACGGCTGGAGACCTGCTGGTGCCAGCGCGTCAGGTGGGTCTGCTCGGGCGTAGGACGGACATCAATTACACGGGCGAAGTCGATGGCGCACAGGGCGGTGATATCGGCGACGGAAAACTGCTCTCCGGCGATGTAGGTGCTGCTGGCGAGGTGGTGGTCCAGCTGGGCGAGCAGCTTGCTGACCGCCTCTTTGTTGATCTCGCCCCACTCCTTGACCGGGGTCATGCGGTCTTTGAAAAAACCGGACAGGTGTTGGAAAGCCATCCCCACGCTGAGCATCAGGGAAAACTCCATGCGCCGTTGCCACATCTCGATCTGGGCCCTCTCCAGGGGATCGCGGCCCATCAGTGGCGGCTCGGGGACAGTCTCCTCAAAATAGCGGCAGATCGCGATCGACTCGGCGATGCAGGTGCCATCGCCCAGCTCGAGAACCGGCACCTTCCCCCAGGGGTTCTTGCTGCGAAAATCGGGGCTGAGGTTCTCGCCCTGGGTGATATCGACCTGGATGTACTCGATATCCACCCCCTTCTCGGCAAGGAACATACGCACGCGGCGGGCATTGGGGGCCGTTTTGGTTTCCAGTATTTTCATGGTGCTCCAGCTTTTTTGTCGTTGTTCTGTGTTGGGACGGTAAACAGTTAGACGCCAGCGATCAAGGGATAAGCAGGGGTGCCTGTCTGCTGAAGGAGGATTCTGGTCTATTTTGACAGCCGGATCGTTGCTTTTTGCCATTGCTCACCCAGCGCGCTTTCCGGAGCATCGGCGGACAATCTAACCTGAATTGATTATGCCCATTCGCCAGCGCTTACAGCACGATGGCGTGGAGGGGGTCCGAGTGGGGCGCCTCAACGCCGGTATCAACACCACCTTCATCCTCTATCGGATCGGCTCTACCCTGATCGATTGTGGGCCCTCAAACCAGTGGCGACCGGTGCGCCAATTTCTTTCCGAGCGGCGGGTCGAGCAGCTGCTGATTACGCACCACCACGAGGATCACAGCGGCAATGCGGCCAGGATCGCGCGCCAGTTCGGTATCAGGCCCCTGGCGCCCGAGCTGGCCCGCACAAAGCTGCGCCAGGGGTTTGCAACCCCGGCGTTGCAACGCCTGGTTTGGGGGCGGGCACAGCCTGTGGCGACGGACCCGCTGCCGGAGCGGGTTGAGCTGGCCGATGGGGGGACGCTGTACCCGATCCATACCCCTGGCCACGCCAGGGATCTCACCTGCTTTTTCCTGCCCCAGCAAGGCTGGTTTTTCAGTGGCGACCTCTACATCGCCAAGTCCCTGAGGATGCTGCGGGTGGATGAAAACCTGAGCCAGCTGATCGACAGCATCGGCAAGGTGCTGGAGCTCGACTTTGAGGTGCTGTTTTGCCCCCATCGGGGCATCGTAGAGCAGGGAAAGGCCTCGCTGCAGGAGAAGCTCGATAACCTGCTCAGCCTGTGTGATGAGGCACAGCGGCTCGCGCGCCAGGGACACAGCACACGCCAGATCAGTGACCGACTGTTGGGGCCAGAGGGGTGGGTGGCACGCTTTACCGGCTACAATATCTCCGCCATCAACCTGGTGTCCGGAGCCTTGGCAGTGGACCTGAGCCGGCCGGTTACCAGTCGGGTGGAGCTGCCGACCGCCTGAGGCAGGGACTGCCGCCGCGCCTCGGGCGATGTATAATCCTGCGCTGCGTTGGTTGAGGACAAAACCCGGATGAACCTGCATTTTCGCAAAGACGGTGAGGGAGAGCCCCTGCTGCTGATCCACGGACTCTTCGGTTCGCTGGAGAACCTCGGCTACCTGGCCAAACAGTTCAGTGCCCATTTCACCGTTTACTCACTGGACATGCGCAACCACGGACGCTCACCCCATCAGGACCTGATGAGCTACGAGCTGATGGTGGGAGACCTGTTACGCTTTATGGAGCAGCAGCAGCTGCAGCGGGTCAATCTGCTGGGACACTCGATGGGGGGCAAAGTGGCGATGCAGCTGGCGCTCAGCCATCCCGAGCGGGTCAGCCGGTTGATTGTGGCCGATATCGCGCCGGTCACTTACGAGGATCACCACCGCGACATCTTCAAGGGGCTTCTCAGTTTTGATCCCGCCACGCTGACCTCAAGGGCCGAGGCGGACCGGTTACTGGCCCCCTTTGTCCACGAGCTGGCGGTGCGCTCCTTCCTGTTAAAAAACCTGGTACGTCGCAGTGACGGGTTGGGGGGCTTCGGCTGGCGGGTTAATCTGCCGGTCCTCCATGGCCAGTACCAGAACATTATGCGTGGTCAGCAGGGAACCCCTTTCGAAGGGCCGACCCTCTTTATCAAAGGGGGTAACTCGGACTACATACTGCCGCGCCACCGAGACCGGGTTGCCAAACTCTTCCCCCATGCTGAGCTGAAGGTGATCAGCGGCACCGGCCATTGGTTGCACGCAGAAAAACCCGATCTCTTTTGTACCCTGAGCCTGCGCTTTCTCCAGGCCGGCTAGCGGATATATATTTGCCCTTTCATATGGGGTATTGGTAATAGAGCTGTTAGTCTTGCTGCGATGCCACAATTTAAGTACTCACACCGCCTGCTCACCGCGTTGCTCTGTTTTGCAGCCGTGTTTGCATTAGGAAGTTACTGGACCCAGCTCTCTTACCGTTCGGCCCAGAACGAGCAGCGCTTGCTGATGCAGCAGCTGGTGGATTCCGAGGCGTCGGCCATCGAGCGTCGCCTGTCTCGCTCGCTCTCCTCCACCGACATCCTGGCTCAGGAAGTACGCCAGCAGGGGGGCGATTTTCGCGACTTTGATGAGTACGCCCATGGTGTTATCCAGGCGATCGGCGGTGTCTCCAACCTTCAGCTGGCCCCGGATGGGGTGATTCGCAAAGTGTATCCGCTGGAGGGTAATGAAAAAGCCCTGGGCCATGACATCCTCAACGACGATAGCCGCCGCGAGGAGGCCCATAAAGCGATCGCCAGTCGCAGGATGACCCTTGCCGGCCCCTTTGAACTGGTACAGGGAGGCATTGCCGTCATTGGCCGCAACCCGGTATTTATCTATCGAGATGGAGAGGAGTATTTCTGGGGCTTTACCTCGGCACTTATCTTCCTCGAAGATCTCCTTGAAGTCACCGATCTGGAGGCCCTGGAGCGTAAGGGCTATCGCTATCGCCTGTCGCGCTTTGACCCGGTCAGCCGCCAGCAGGTCACCTTCGCCTCAAGTGAGAGCCCAGTAGCCGAGGATGCCTTTGAATACGCCATCGCGGTGCCTAATGCCCAATGGCGACTGGCGATGAGCCGGCCACCGTCGGCGCTGGACAGTCTTTTTTCGCTCGGCTACCCGGTGAGTTTCCTGGCGGGGTTGCTGGTGTCCTGGATGGTAAACCTGTTACTGCGCCAGCCTGAAACACTGCGCCAGGTGGTGGAGGACAAGACCCGCCGGCTGCAGGAACTGGCGTTTTACGACCCCCTGACCGGACTGGCCAATCGACGCTTGCTGCACGAGCAGTTGGAGCTGGTGCTGAAAAGATTGCACCGTGACGGCGACAGAGCCGCCCTGCTCTACCTGGATCTGGATGACTTTAAACTGGTCAATGACTCCATGGGGCATACGGCGGGGGATAACCTGCTGGCTCAGGTCGCCCAGCGCTTACGCTCCGTGGTACGTGAAAGTGATCTGGTGGCGCGGCTGGGGGGGGATGAGTTTGGCATCCTGTTACAGGATACCCATGAGCCTTCGGCGATCACCCGGGTCTGTGACAAGCTGATCCGCGCCATTGAAGAGCCTTTGACGGTGGGCGGCAAGGAGTTCCTTGTCTCGGTTTCGATCGGTGTCACCCTGTTGCCCGAGGACGGGCGCACAGTGGAAACCTTGCTGCGTAATGCCGATCTGGCGATGTACGACGCCAAGCGTGAGGGAAAGCATCAGTATCGTCTGTTCAATGACGCCATGCGCGACCAGCTAGTCCAGCGGATGCGGATTGAGGAGGACTTGAGATCGGCGCTGGAGCTTGAGCAGTTTGAGCTCCACTTGCAACCGCTGGTGAGCTTCACTGCCCGCCAGGTGATGGGGTATGAGGCGCTTATCCGCTGGCGTCATCCCCAGCAGGGGCTGCTCTACCCCGATGCTTTTATCGGAGTGGCGGAACAGTCTGGCTTGATTCGTGAAATCGGTTACCGGGTGATCCGTGAGGCTTGCCGACTGTTACGTGACGAGCAGGCGCTGCTGGGGGATGGCTGCATGATTGCCGTCAACCTCTCGCCGGCCCAGTTCTCTGATCCCGAACTGCTGTCCCGAATCGAGGCCACTGTGCTGGAGCACGGTATTGGCAGGGGGCGTCTGGAGCTCGAAATCACCGAGTCGGTGCTGATGCGTGACCTGGATGAGGCGATCGGCATATTGAACCGGGTCCAGGCCCTGGGGATAGGGATCGCGATCGATGACTTTGGCACCGGCTACTCCTCTCTGGCGTACGTTAAACGCCTGCCGATCAATAAGCTGAAGATCGATCGCAGTTTTATCCAGACCCTGAGCTGGGACCGCAGCGACCAGATGATCGTCGAGGCGATCATCGCGATGGCCCATAAGCTGGAGCTGGAGGTGGTCGCCGAAGGGGTCGAGGATGAGGATCAGTACCACCGTCTGGAGGCGTATCGTTGCGATATCGCCCAGGGCTACTGGATGAGCCGGCCCCAGTCGCTGGAGTCCCTTGTTGGGGTGCCCCAAAAGATCGCCGGTATGTTGCAGGGGCGGGGCGCCGCCTCCTGACCCTAGATCGGCAAAAAGCTGGTCGCCAGCCCATGTACCAACCGGTTGATGGTGCGCTGATTGCGTTGGGCAACGGCCTGGGCGATGCTGTCTTGCAGAGCGATCAGTTGGCCAAATAGACGCTCGAAGCTGAGGTTAGGCATCTGGGGATCGAGACTGTTGGTGAGGATCAGGGGAGCACCGGTGACATCCACCCGGGTTCTCAAGCGCCATGCCAACACCTCAATGTTGCGAGCACTGTTATAGAGTTTTTGCTCATCGAGCCGGTCGAGCAGGAAAAACTCCGACTTGTTGTCGTAGGCCTGGAGCAGCATACCGGTCAGCCCCACCATCAGCGCGAATACCCGATCCCCCCGGAATCCGGGGTCGAGAGCCAGTAGCATGGCGTCGATCGACTGGCGCCCCCCCAACTCATCAAAGATCAGTGGCGGAGGCAGGTCAAACAGCAGTTGAGTGCGGCTGGCGATGGTGGCCTGGGGGGTCTTGGCCAACTCCCTTGGATTGCGTCGGTAAAGCTTCTGCATTAACCGCTGCAGGTGTTGGTCAATCTGGGCAAGCTGGCTGTCGGCGATGAAGTCGAGGTCACTCTTGGCCAGGTTTTCCGGGCGGAATCTCTGCTCTGCCGTACAGCCAGCCAGCAGCAGTATCAGTGACCCAATCCAGATCGATCTCCATTCCATGGAACCAGCATAGGCGGTGGTCTGGAAAACTCAATGATCGCTTCAGCTGGTGTGTTCGCTCAACTCCCCGCACAGGTTGCGCGCCATCAACTCGCGTATCTTCTGCTCCTCCAGACCACAGGCGAACAAGTGATGTAACTTGGTGAACGCGGCCTCAAGGGTCATGTCACCGCCACTGATAACTCCCGCACTGGACAGTGCGGAACCGGTCGCGTAGCTGCCCTGATGCACCCCTCCCTGCAGGCACTGGCTCAGGTTGAGTATGATGGTGCCCCGGGCATTGGCCCGCGCCAGGGCATTGAGCAGGCCGGGATCGTTGTCGGGGGCATTACCAACCCCGTAGCTGCGCAGGATAAGCCCCCGGCAGTTGAGCGTCGTGACGGCATCGATCAGCTCACCACTGATACCGGGGAACAGCTGGATCGGGATCACCCGGTTGGTGGCGTAGTCATCGGGCAACTCGAAACGGGTGGCCGCGGGGGCCTTCATCAGGGCATTGTGGTTGGGTTCGATATGAATCCCGATCTGTGCCAGCCAGGGGTAGTTGGGGCTGTCAAAGGCGTCAAAGCCGGTGGCTTTAACCTTGAGACTGCGGTTGCCCCTGAGCAGCCGCCCGTTGAAGTAGAGGCACACCTCGGGAATGGCGAAGCCACAAGCCAGTTCAATGGCCGTCACCAGATTGTCCTGGGCATCATTACGGGTTTCGCTGAGGGGGATCTGGGAGCCGGTTACGATCACCGGCTTGGCGAGCCCCTGCAGCATGAAGCTGAGGGCGGAGGCGGTGTAGGCCATGGTGTCGGTACCGTGCAGCACCACAAAGCCATCGTAGTCATGGTAGCGACTGGCGATGTCCCTCGCGATCGCCAGCCAGTCGGCGGGTACGATGTTGCTGCTGTCGATCTGGTTCGGGTATTCGTGCAGATCGTAGTCGGGCATCTCGCCTGAAAGGCGCGGAGGGATCTTCTCCTCAATCAGGCGGGCAAATCCCGGCATAACCACGTAGCCTTTGGGCGAACGATGCATGCCGATGGTGCCGCCGGTGTAAGCGATATAGATACGTTTTTTCAAGCTGATGTCCTGCCCTTGCTGATCCGCCTAGTGTAACGAGCGCGCATAAAAAACGGCACCCGAAGGTGCCGTTAATTAGCCCTTAGGGCTCAGTTTGCTACCCGAATCTCGATGCGTCGGTTTTCTGCGCGTCCCGCTGCGGTTGCGTTATCGGCGATGGGGTATTGCTCACCAAGGCCAATGGCTTTGATGTTATCGTCCTTAACGCCTTTGCTGACCAGGTAGTAACGCACGGATTCTGCCCGTCGTTCAGAGAGGCCCTGATTGTAGACTTCGCTACCGATGCTGTCGGTGTAGCCCACGATCTCGACCTTCACCTCCGGGAACAGACGCAAGCGGTCGGCGGCATCATCAAGAATGGCATAGGACTCGCCCTTGATCTCTGCGGAGTCATACTCGAAGTTAACGCCACGCAACAGGGTTGGCTTGGTGGAGTCACAACCGATCACGTTCACCACAACCCCTTTTTCGGTATCCGGGCAGAAGTCACGATCATCGGGTACGCCATCCTCGTCACTGTCCATCACTACCGGTGCAGGAGGGGGTGCTTTTTTCACCGGGCACCCGTAACGATCGACCTGGGTTCCACGCGGTGTGTTGGGGCACTGGTCGAGGCGGTCAACCACACCGTCGCCATCGCTATCCAGCTCACAGCCAACGGCATCAACCTTGGCTCCCATGGGAGTGGCTGGACACTGGTCCTTGTCATCGGTAACGCCATCGCCATCAGAGTCCGGTGGCGTGGTATCGATGGCGGCGCAGATCAAACCGCTGACAATGGCGCCACCTGCCGCCGCACCGAGGGCAGAGTCTTTGTCGTCGGCAGCTACGGCACCGCCCACTACAGCGGCACCGGCCATGGCACAGTTGCGCCAGTCGGTATACCAGGGGCCTTCGGTAGCACAGCCACCGAGCAGGAATAAAATCAGCGAGCTAATGAGTAAACGGGGGGATCTTAAGATTTGCATGGGGGTTCCTTTCCAGCGGTTAATAGCAAGCGTTACTAAGTCTAGAACAGAAACAACGCTCGAGTGCACTCTTGTTTGCAGTCAACACGCTGGTTATCCTTGCGCCCACCTCTTTGACCGGATGAGCGCCTCTATGAAAATAGCGATGATCGCTGCGGTAGCTGAAAATGGAGCTATCGGCATCAATAACAAACTGCCCTGGTACCTACCCGGTGATCTGCGTTACTTCAAAGCGGTGACCCTGGGCAAACCGGTCATTATGGGGCGCAAAACCTTCGAGTCCCTGCGCAAGCCACTGCCGGGACGAACCAATATCGTGATCAGCCGGAACGCTCACTACCAGCCCGAGGGGGTCCAGGTGGTGCAGAGTCTGGAGCAGGCGATTGAACGGGCCGAGAGTGTCGGTCTGATCAATGGCCAGCCGGAGATGATGGTGATCGGTGGCGAGCAGATCTATCGGTTGGCGCTCTCAAAGGCAGAAAGGATCTATCTGACCCGGGTGTACCAGAGCTTTGAAGGGGACGCCTGGTTTCCTGAACTCGATCCGGCCCAGTGGCGGGAGGTACAACGGGAGGATCACTTCAGCGAAGATGAGCCTCCCTTGAGATACAGCTACCTGGTGCTCGACCGGGCTGAGTCCTAACTCGGTCTAGCCCTTTATGGGCAGCAGACGCGAGCCTGCCTCGCGAATCAGGGTACGACTGAGGCGATCCAGCAGCGGGCTGCGGATATTCCAGTAGTGCCAGTAGAGCTCGCTGTAGACAGCCCGTCCGGGGGCCAGCTCCTGCAGGGATCCCTCGCGAAGCTGGCGCTCTACCTGCAGCCGGGGCACCAGGCTATAGGCGATACCGAGCTGTGCGGCATCGGCAAAAGCCTGGGTCGAGGGCAGCAGGTGGTGGGGGTATTCCCCGGGTTGCAGCTGGAAATGCTGCTGCAGGTAACGTTCCTGCAGCCGATCGTCGAGGTTAAAAATCACCGTGGGGGCGCCGCGAAGCCCCTCCGCGCAGACGCCCCTGGGAAAATGGTGGCGGATAAACGCCGGGGTGGCCACCGCGATGTAGGCCATGCGCCCCAGGGGCTCGATACGACAGCCCTGGATCGGCTCGGCGCTGGAACTGATGCAGCCGATCACCTGTCCCCGTCGTAGCATGCCCAGGGTCACGCTCTCGTCCGCGCTGTGCAGGTCCAGTAGCAGGCGCTGCTGGCGACATTCGTCGGCAATGCTGTCGAGGAACCAGGTCGCCAGGCTGTCGGCGTTGATCCCGATGGAGAGCGTTTTGTACTGGGCCGAGGCCTGGGGGGAGAGTTCATCCACCAGACTCAGCTCCAGGGTATGCACCTGTTGGTAGTGACGCAGCAAGCGCAGGCCGCTGTCGGTGGCCTGGGGTGGTGTGGCGCGGATGATCAGCGGAGTCGCCATTCGCTCCTCCAGCAGCCGCACCCGCTGGGACACCGCAGACTGGGTGAGGTTAAGGCGCTGGGCGGCCTTTTCGAAACCGCCGCACTCGATCACCGCCGCAACGGCCTCCACCAATTTGTAATCCATCATAATAAAAATTAATAAACCATTAGTGCTATTAGTTTTAATTTATCATGCCTCCTCTTTATGCTGAAGCCAGTGATGAACAACCTGAAGGAGCCGGGCGAGTATGAGTGCCTATTTAACCGGGCTGGGGCTGGGTGCCAGCATGATTATCCCGATCGGGGCCCAGAACGCCTACGTCCTCACCAGCGGTCTGCGCCGACGCTACCCCTTCTGGGTGGCGACCCTCTGTGCGGTTTGCGATCTGGTGCTGATCCTGGTGGGGGTGATGGGGGTGGGCACCCTGGTCTCCAGTAACCCACTGTGGATTCAGGTTGCTTGTTGGGGCGGTGCGCTGTTCCTGGCCTGGTATGGCGGGCTATCGCTGCGCAGTGCCCTGCAGCCCCAGCAGTTGCGGGAGTCCAGCATTCCGCTCAGCAGCCTGCGTTCGGTACTGGCCGGAGCGCTGGCGGTGACTCTGCTGAACCCCCATGTCTACCTCGATACGGTGGTGGTGTTGGGCTCCATCGGCGGGCAATACCAGGGCGATGAACGGCTCTATTTTGCCCTCGGGGCAGTCTGCGCCTCGCTGTTCTGGTTTTACGGGCTGGGGCTGGGGGCGGCCAGGCTGGCCCCCTGGCTCGATCGCCCTCTGGTATGGAAACTGGTCGATATCGGGGTCTGGCTGCTGATGTGGTTCCTGGCCTTGAAACTGGCCCTCAAGGGGATTGAGCTGGCCGGGGTGGGGAACTAACCAAAAAAACAGGGCGCCTGAGGGGCGCCCTGTGGGTGTGCCGGCATGCGCGCTAGTCGAGTTGGCTGAGGTCGCGCACTCCGCCGCGGTCGGCGCTGGTGGCCATCGCGGCATAGGCCTTGAGGGCGGTGCTCACCTTGCGCTCGCGGGGTTGAGTCGGTTTCCAGCCATCGCGACCCCTGGCATCCATGGCGGCCCGGCGAGCGGCCATCTCCTCGTCGCTGATCTGCAGGTTGATGGTGCGGGCGGGGATGTCTATAAGGATCCGGTCCCCCTCCTCCACCAGGCCGATGGCACCCCCGGAAGCGGCCTCCGGGGACACGTGGCCAATGGAGAGACCCGAGGTACCGCCGGAGAAGCGGCCATCGGTCAGCAGGGCACAGACCTTGCCCAGCCCCTTGGACTTGAGGTAACTGGTGGGGTAGAGCATCTCCTGCATACCCGGTCCCCCCTTGGGGCCCTCGTAACGAATCACCACCACATCACCGGCGACGATCTGGTCATCGAGAATACCGCGCACGGCGGCATCCTGACTCTCGAAAATCCGGGCGCGGCCCTCAAACACCAGAATGCTTTCGTCCACGCCGGCGGTTTTGACCACGCAGCCGTTCTCGGCGATGTTGCCATGCAGGACCGCCAGCCCCCCCTCTTGGGAATAGGCGTGCTCGAGGTCACGAATGCAGCCACCCGCCCGGTCAGTATCGAGGCTGTCCCAGCGGCAATCCTGACTGAAGGCCTGCTGGGTGGGAATGCCGGCGGGGCCGGCGAGGTACCATTTGTGGGTGGCGGGATCCTGGCTGCGCATGATGTCCCACTGCTCGAGTGCCTCGCGGAGAGTGGCACTGTGGACGGTGGGGATATCAGCATTGAGCAGGCCGGCGCGGTCGAGCTCGCCCAGGATCGCCATAATGCCGCCGGCTCGGTGCACATCCTCCATGTGGTAGAGGGGCGTGTTGGGTGCCACCTTGCACAGCTGAGGCACCTTGCGTGAGAGGGCGTCGATCTCTGCCAGCCCGAAATCGAGCTCGGCCTCTTGCGCCGCGGCCAGCAGGTGCAGGATGGTGTTGGTGGAGCCGCCCATGGCGATATCCAGGGTCATTGCGTTCTCGAAGGCCGCGTAGTTGGCGATATTGCGGGGCAGCAGACTGGCGTCGTTACCTTCGTAGTAACGTTTGGTGATATCGACGATGCGGCGTCCCGCCTCCAGGAACAGCTGTTCGCGGTCGGCGTGGGTGGCCAGCAGACTGCCGTTACCGGGCAGGGAGAGGCCCAGGGCCTCGGTCAGGCAGTTCATGGAGTTGGCGGTGAACATGCCTGAGCAGGAGCCGCAGGTGGGGCAGGCGCTGCGCTCGTACTCGGCGGCATCAGCGTCGGAGACATTGGGGTCGACGGCGGCGACCATGGCGTCCACCAGGTCGAGCTTGATCAGGTCACCCGCCAGTTTGGTCTTGCCGGCCTCCATCGGGCCACCGGAAACGAAGACCGCGGGGATATTGAGGCGCAGGGCCGCCATCAGCATGCCGGGGGTGATCTTGTCGCAGTTGGAGATGCACACCAGGGCATCGGCGCAGTGGGCGTTGGCCATATACTCCACTGAATCGGCGATCACCTCCCGCGAGGGCAGCGAGTAGAGCATGCCATCGTGGCCCATGGCGATACCGTCATCCACCGCGATGGTGTTGAACTCCTTGGCAATGCCACCCGCTTTTTCGATCTCGCGGGCAACCAGCTGGCCCAGGTCCTTGAGGTGAACGTGGCCTGGGACGAATTGGGTAAAGGAGTTGACCACGGCGATAATCGGCTTGCCGAAGTCTTCGCCCTTGACGCCGGTGGCACGCCAGAGCGCGCGAGCACCGGCCATATTGCGGCCGTGGGTGGATGTTTTGGAACGATAATCCGGCATGGTAGCTCCTGCACAGCAGTATGGTTTTTTATGGCTGCCTAGAATAGCAGGATGCACAGAGGGGGAAAACAGCGCGCAGCGCCAGCGCTGGTGTAGAATGGGGCGCGAACTCACCTGTGGAGCAGCCCGGTAATGGCGGAAGCCGCTTTTATTGACCTCTGTCGTTCCCTCCAAAGCCAGGCGGCGGCGACCCGCCAGCGCCGACTGCTGGTCCTTAGCGGCGGGCGCGAATGGGGGCAGGCGCAGGCGCGGTTGCTGTGCCAGCATCTGTTAGCCGATAACCGCAGCCCTCGGGCCTGTTGGGTGGGTACAGGGGAGACGCTCCCCGAGGCGACCCGGATTGCCCCCACCCAGTCAGGAGCCCTTTTGGGTAGCGAGTGGGCGCTGCTGGTGTTCGATGGCTGGAGTGGACTGCACCCCGACGCCCTGGGGGCCGCCTGCGGTGCGGTGATGGGCGGCGGTTTGATGCTACTGCTGGTTCCACCCCTGGCCCAGTGGCCTGACTTCCCCGATCCCGATTACGAGCGTCTGGCGGTGTGGCCGTTGCAGCCAGAGGCGGTCCGAGGTCAGTTCCTGCGCTGGATGGCCCGGCAGGTTCACCGCAGCCCCCATCTGTTATTGCTGGAGGAGGGGGCGCCCCTGCCGGCTATGCCCCCTGCCCCCTCGCTCCTCGCTTCCCCCCTGCTGCATGACGACAGTGGATGCCTGACGCCCGGGCAGCGGGAGGCGGTGGAGGCCATTGAGCGGGTTGCCCGCACGCCTGGAGTGCCGCCGCTGGTGATCCGCTCCGATCGCGGGCGGGGTAAATCCGCTGCGCTGGGCATTGCCGCGGCCAACCTGTTCAAGGCCGGAGTGAAGGAGATCCTGGTATGCGCTCCGCGGCGCGCCGCCGCCGACTCCCTGTTTGAAAATGCGCGTCGGCGGCTGGGGCTGGAGGCGAGCCGGGGTGATCTCGAGTGGGGCCAGGGGCGTCTGCGGTTTTGTGCACCCGATGAGCTGCTGCAGGAGCGCCCCGCCGCACAGCTGCTGCTGGTGGATGAGGCGGCCGCAATCCCGGCGCCGCTGCTGGAGTCGATGCTGGATCACTATCCGGCGCTGGTGTACGCCTCCACCATTCACGGCTACGAGGGCTCAGGGCGGGGCTTTGCGTTGCGCTTCCAGCAGGTGCTTGAGCGTCGCCGGCCCGGATGGCGAGAGATCAGGCTGCAGCAGCCGATCCGCTGGGCCGATGGGGACCCACTGGAGCGCTGGTGTTTCGATAGCCTGTTATTGGATGCCGATTGTGAATGGCGCGCTGAGACAGCGGAACCGCTGGCTGTGCGCTGGGTCAGCCAGTCCCAACTGGTGGAGGAGGGTCCCCTACTGCGCCGGCTGTTTGGTTTGTTGGTAATGGCTCACTATCGCACCAGCGCCTCTGATTTGAGACACCTTCTGGATGGTCCCAACCTGAGGATCGCCCTGCTCGAGCGGGGCCAGCAACTGCTGGGCACGGCCCTGATCTCGCTCGAGGGGGGCTTTGACCGCCCCCTGGGGCAGCAGATTTGGCTCGGGAGGCGGCGTCCACGGGGGCACCTGCTGCCCCAGTCCCTGGCTGCCCACGGTGGGCTCTGGCAGGCCCCCCTGCTGCGCTGCCTGCGGGTCATGAGGATCGCCATTCATCCCCAGTGCCAGAGCCGGGGGTATGGGAGCCAGCTGCTGGCGGAGGTGGAACGTGAGGCTAGGGAGCTCGGTTGCGATTACCTGGGCTCCAGCTTTGGCGTGACCACGCGCCTGCTCCCCTTCTGGCTTCGGGCGGGGCTTCGGCCGCTGCGCCTTGGGGTGAGCCGTGAAGCCAGTAGTGGTACCCATTCGGTGATGGTGGGCAAGGGGTTGAGCGCCGATGGTTGCCGCATGATCCATCTGGGGGTGGCCCGCTTTGCCGCCGAGTTTCCCGGCCAAATGGTCGAGCTATACCCCGATCTCGACGCCGAGCTGGCGCAGCGCCTGCGCGCGGGGGCGGCCGGTGAGGCGCCGCTGACCCCCGCCGAGGCGAGGATACTGCACTGGCGTGACCTGATCAGCTTTGCCGATGGCCAGCGACTCTACGAAACCTGCATGGCGACCCTCAAGGCAGCGCTTGAGGAGTGGCTGGCGCAGGGTCTGCTGGAGCCGGTGAGCGAAGAGGAGCGGACGCTGCTGTTGGGCAAGGTGCTGGAGGGGAAGAGCTGGAAGGCGTTGGCGACCGTTTTTCCCGGCAGCGGGCGCCAGCAGCTGCAGCAACGGTTGCGTGAGCTCTACGGGCGCCAGCTGGAGCGGTTGTTGCCGGGCGAGCTACGGCCCTTGCGCGCCCGGGCCCTGGAAGGCGCGACCCACTAAAAAGCTACAGCTGCTTTTCAAACACCTTGGAGTTGCGCTGCAGGTTGTAGATCTGCTTCTTGGCTTCCGGCAGCTGCTCTACCGGGATCTCGCCAAAGCCCCGCTCGACAAACCAGTGGGCGGTACGGGTGGTGAGCACAAACAGCCGCTCGATTCCCTGTCGGCGGGCGAACTCCTCGGCGTACTCCAGCAGCAGGTCTCCACGGCTGCCTTGACGGTAGTCGGGGTGAATGGCGACGCAGGCCAGCTCGGCACAACGGACGTCGGTAAAGGGGTGCAGCGAGGCGCAACCGATGATCATGCCATCACGCTCGATCACGGTGAACAGGTCGATCTCCTGCTCCAGCTGCTTGCGCGAGCGGCGTACCAACACCCCCTGCTCCTCCAGCGGCTGGATCAACTCCAGGATGCCGCCGACATCTTCAATGGTGGCCTGGCGGGTCTCTTCGTAGCCTTGCTGGGTGACCAGGGTGCCGGCCCCGTCGCGGGTAAAGAGCTCCTGCAGCAGCGCGCCGTCGGTGCCGTGGCCAATGATATGACAGCGGTTGACCCCCTGGGCGCAGGCATTGATCGACGCCTCAAGCAGTTGCTTGGGCTCATCTTCAAGGGCAGGTAACAGGGTGCGGGCCTGCTGCACCCGCATCTGCCGTAGCAGCTCCCCCTCGGCATTACAGATGCCGTTGCCAGCGCCGAACAGGATCAGCTTCTCGGCCTTGAGGGCCGCCGCGGTAGCGGTCGCGACCTGCTCCACCGGCAGGTTGAATACCTCGCCCGTCGGGGAGGAGCCCAGGCAGGAGAGCAGTACCACATAGCCGTCGTTGAGCAGCTGGGTGATCGCCTCGCGGTCGATGCGGCGCACCTCACCGGTCTGCTGGAAATCGATGCCATCGACCACCCCCAGGGGTTTGGCGGTGACGAAATTCCCCGAGACCACGCGGATGCGGGCGCCGTGCATCGGCGAGTTGGCCAACCCCATGGACAGCATCGATTCGATACGGATGCGCAGGCTGCCAACGGCATCCTTGACCGACTCCAGTACCTCTTTGCTGGTCAGGCGGACACCATGGTGAAACCTGCAGTTGATGCCGCGCTCTACTACCCGCTGCTCGATCTGGGGACGTGCGCCGAACACCAGCACCAGGCGAACCCCGAGGCTGTTAAGCAGGGCGATGTCGTGAACAATGGTGCTGAAGCCTTCATCGGCAAGGGTTGCCCCCCCGAGGTGGATCACGAAGGTGCGCCCCCGGTGTGCATTGATGTAGGGGGAGGAGTGGCGAAAAAAGTTGACGTACTCGGCGCTGGATATCTTCACGCTGGCGGTCCTGCTGGCGTTGAACAATGGGAAGGCAAGATGATTATACCCGTCATGGCTGCAGACAGAAGCGGCGGATCAGGGATCGGATCAGATCGACCATGGGGTTGATGCGCTCCAACGCCAAAAACTCATCGGGCTGGTGCGCCTGGTCAATATCGCCGGGTCCCAGCACCAGGGTATCCATGCCCAGACTGCTGAGGAACGGGGCCTCGGTCGCAAAGGCGACCGCCTCGGCGCTGTAGCCGGTGAGTTGTTCGCAGGCGGTCACCAGCTCGGAGCTGGTCGCGGTAGCGAAGGGCATGATGCTGTCAAAGATCGGCTCAACACGGATGCTGACCTGGTCGGCGGCCGCGATGGGCTGCAGGCGCTGGCGGATCATCTCGCGCAACTCGGCCGGTTGCATGCCCGGTAGCGGGCGCAGGTCGTACTCCAGAGTGCATTGGCCGCAGATACGGTTGGGGTTGTCGCCGCCGTGGAGGCAGCCCAGGTTGAGGGTGGGCACCGGTACCTCAAACAACTCATTGTGGTACTGCTGCTGCAGCTCGGCCCGGAAGCGCATCAGTTCGGCCATCACCCGCTGCATGCTCTCAGCGGCGTTGCGGCCCAGGGAGGGGTTGCTGGAATGACCCGATTGCCCCTGGATATGGATGCGCTCCATCATGATGCCCTTGTGCATGTGCACCGGGCGCATGCCGGTAGGCTCCCCGATCAGGGCAAAGCGCCCCTTGGGTTTGCCGGCCTTAGCCAGGGCGCGCGCGCCCGCCATGGAGGACTCCTCATCGGCGGTGGCCAGAATCACCAACGGTTGTTGCAAGCGGTTCAGGGGCAGCTCACGGATCGCCTCAATCACCAGGGGAAAGAACCCCTTCATGTCGCACACCCCGAGGCCATAGAGTCGCTGGTCGCGTTCGGCCAGGCTAAAGGGGTTGCTGCTCCAGAGGGATTCATCGCAGGGCACGGTGTCGGTGTGACCCGCCAGCACCAGACCGCCGGGGCCACTGCCCAGGGTGGCAATCAGGTTGGCTTTATGTGGCTGGTTCGGCAGGGGCTGGATATCGATGGTAAAGCCAAGGGACTCAAACCATTGGGCTAACTGGTCGATGAGGGCACGGTTACCCTGGTCCAGCCGGGGGTTGGTGCAGCTGATGGAGGGAAGTTCGATCAGCCTTGCTAAAAGCGGTAGCAGGGGTGGCAGCTTGGTGGTTGGCATCCATGGCTCCAGTCAACAACCCAACAATGGGTCGTTGCCAGTGTGCCATAGGGGCTGTGTGATCGACTAGGGCAATACGCCCAGGAAGGGAAGGGCCGGTGGTTGACCACCGGCCCAGCGCGGTATCAGGAGAAGATACCCTTGAAGAGGAAGAAGAAGAGAATGGCCAGGCCGGCACCTGCAGGCAGGGTCACGATCCAGGACATGAAAATGGTACCGATGACCCGCAGGTTCAGCGCGCCGATACCCCGTGCGATGCCCACGCCCAGTACGGCCCCCACCAATGTGTGGGTGGTGGAGATGGGCAGTCCGGTACCGGAGGCCAGAACGACGGTGGCGGCAGCGGCCAGGGTGGCCGCAAATCCGCGGCTGGGGGTCAGCTCGGTGATGTTGGTGCCGATGGTGGCGATCACCTTGTGGCCGTACATCACCAGGCCAGCAACGATACCTCCGCCGCCCAGTAGCAGGACCCACATCGGCATGGCGCTCTTGGCACCGATTTCACCACCGGAGGAGACTATGCTGGCGACCGCCGCGAGGGGGCCAACGGCGTTAGCCACGTCGTTGGAGCCGTGGGCGAAGGCCATGGCGCAGGCGGTGAACATCATCAGTACGCCGAACAGCTTCTCCACACTGGTAAAGTGGAAGTCCTTGTTTTCACTGGGTACCATCTTGATCTTGCGCAGCATGGAGATACCGATCAGGGTGACCAGGGTGGCGATGCCCACAGAGATCATGGCGTCGTGGAAAAAGTTCAGATTCAGCGCCTTGAAGGCGGTGATGTGTTTGAGCCCTTTAACCATGGTCACCATGCTGATCAGGAAGGCCACAATGAAGATGTACATCGGTACATAGCGCTGGGCGGATTCGAAGGGGTTTTTGGTGTCGAGCACCAGCCGCTGCACGCTCATAAAGGTGAAAAAGCCGATGGTGCCCGCCAGCAGGGGAGAGACCACCCAACTGGCGGCGATGGTGCCCACCTTGCCCCAGGCCACCGCCTCCATGGAGATCCCCACAGCAGCAAAGCCGACAATGGCGCCCACAATGGAGTGGGTGGTGGAGACCGGCCAGCCGAAGTGGGTAGCGACCAGTAGCCAGATACCTGCTGCCAGCAGTGAAGCGAGCATGCCGTACACCAGTAGTTCAGGCGTGTCGGCCAGTAGCGAGGGGTCAATAATGCCCTTGCGGATGGTGGCCGTTACCTCACCCCCGGCGAGGAAGGCACCGGCAAATTCAAAGATGATCGCGATAATGATCGCTTGTTTAACGGTGAGCGCCTTGGAACCAACAGAGGTTCCCATGGCGTTAGCCACGTCGTTGGCGCCTACACCCCAGGCCATGAAAAATCCAAAGAGGCAGGCCATCGCCAGCAGGAGTGTGGCGTGTTCAGCGATAATGCTCATAAGCTTTGTATCCGAATTCGTTAACGGGCCAGCAGTAACTGCAGGCGAGATCCGACACGGGAGGCGCGATCAGCAAGATCCCCCACCCAGTCAATGACACGATAGAGGAACATGACATCCACCGGTGGCAGATCCTGCTCCATTTTGAAAAGCGCCCGGCGCAGCGCGACCTGCAGGTCATCGGTATCGCCTTCGATCTTGTCGAGTTCTTCGATCATCGCCTCGACTACACTGACCTCGCGCCCGCGGAAACCGGTTTCCAGCAGCTCGTCCAGCTCGTGGATCGCTTTGACCGCCTGGGCAGAGGTTTCGATGGAGCGCTCAAGATAGCGGCGAAAAGCACCCTGTAGGGGGGCGGGCACCATCATCTGGCGGCCCAGCATCAGGCCGGCGATATCTTTGGCGCGGTTGGCCACTTTGTCCTGCACCGTGACTATGTCCAGCAGGTCGTTACGGGGAACGGGGAGAAACAGACTCTTGGGCAGCGACAGACGCACGTTTTTCTTAAGGCGGTCGGCCTCCTCTTCGAGCGCCGACAGCGCCTTCTGCAGGCGCTTGGCCTCTTCCCAGTCGCCGGCCATGGCCGCATCGATAAAGGGTAGCAGTTGTTCGGCGCACTCATGCGCCTTGCTGATATGCTCCTGGATCGGGCCGATCGGGGAGCGTCCGAACATTCTGGAAAAGGGTGAGTTGGCAACCATAATAAAGGGTCCTGTTTAAAGTGGGCGCAAGTATACGAATCTGGTCAATGGGTGGCCAGTCCCTCGGGGCAGAAATTACGGCGAGCCCTGCTGGCCATTATTGTCGATCATGATTTTTGCGGCATTTACACTGGTAACACAAGGGTAGCGCAAGTACCCTTGTTAGCATGGTTTTTATCCTGAAATCTCAAGGAAAACAGAGTTATGGCGCTGGAAACGGAACTGAAACTACTGCTGTCGCCCGACCAGGTCGAGCCTCTGCGCAGCCATCCACTTCTGCAGTCCGAGCAGGCGCAATACCAGGGGAGCCAACGCCTGCTGAACTGTTACTACGATACGCCACAGTTTGATTTGCGCGCTAACCGGGTCGCCTTGAGGGTGCGCCACCTCGCATCGGGCTATATACAAACGCTGAAAACCAGTGGGGAGCGCAGCGGTGGGCTGAGTCGGCGGGAGGAGTGGGAGTGGCCTCTGGCCAGCGAAACCATCGATCTCGAGCTGCTCGACGAGCAGCATTGGCCGCTGGATGAGCGCATCAAGGCCAACCTGCTGCCCTGTTTCAATACCGACTTCGAGCGTGAGTGCTGGCTGCTGGAGTGGGCAGGAGAGAACCCGGGCCTGATCGAGGTGGCGCTGGATCAGGGGCAGGTAGTAGCGGGAGGACGACAGCTGCCGATCTGTGAGCTGGAGCTGGAACTTAAGGCGGGCGATGAGCGGGCGCTGCAGGAGGTGGCCGACCTGCTGTCGAAGACGGTGGAGTTGGTGCCGGGTGATGCCAGCAAGGCGCAGCGCGGCTATCGGCTGATGGGGCAGCCAGAATGAAAGTGATGGTGGACGAGCAGTTGCTCGACCTGTCTGCGGTTGTGCGGCAGTTGATGGCGAAAAACATCATTACGCCGGATCAGGCCGAAGAGGTGTTGGCACGCCCCCGGGCCTCCAGCCAGTCGCGCCTGCATCCGCTGGAGTTTGTCGCGGGGCATGGTTTTACCCGCCATGATGGCAGTGATCGCCCGCTGGATCTTGATTACCTGAGCCGCTGGCTGGCCGAGTGGGCTGGCCAGCCCCTCTACCATATCGACCCCCTTAAGGTGGATGTGCAGCGGGTGATCCCGCTGATGTCCCAGGCCTTTGCAGAGCGCCACCAGATTCTGGCGCTGGAGATGGACGACGAGACCGTCACCATTGCCAGTGCCCAGCCTTTCATGCGGGGCTGGGAGGAGAACCTGCGCCATGTGCTGCGGCGTGAGATTAAACGGGTGGTCGCCAATCCGGCCGATATCCGCCGCTATTCCGCCGAGTTTTTCAAACTTTCGCAATCGGTCTCCCACGCCGTGGGCGAGGATGCGGGTCACAGCCGCACCCTGGGCAACTTCGAGCAGTTGCTGGAGCTGGGTAACCTGCAGGCGCCAGACGCCAATGACCAGCACATCGTCAACATCGTCGACTGGCTGCTGCAATACGCCTTCGAGCAACGTGCCAGCGATATCCATATTGAACCCCGGCGGGAGCAGGGCAAGGTGCGATTTCGTATCGATGGTGTGCTGCATAATGTGTACGACTTTCCGGCCAAGGTGAATGCCGCGGTGACCAGCCGTATCAAGATCCTCGGGCGCATGAATGTGGCCGAAAAACGCAAGCCCCAGGATGGCCGCCTGAAGACCAAAAGCCTGGAGGGCAATGAGGTGGAACTGCGCCTGTCGACGCTCCCCACGGCCTTTGGTGAAAAGCTGGTGATGCGGGTGTTTGACCCCGATGTACTGCTCAAAAGTTTCTCTGAGCTGGGGTTGGGGCGGGAGGATAATGTCCGCTGGCAGGGGATGATCAACCAGCCCAACGGGATTGTGCTGGTGACCGGACCCACCGGCTCGGGAAAGACCACTACGCTCTACTCCTCGTTAAAGGCGCTGGCGACCTCCGAGGTCAACGTCTGCTCCATTGAGGACCCGATCGAGATGGTGGAGCCCGCCTTTAACCAGATGCAGGTTCACCACTCCATCGGTCTCGATTTCGCCAGCGGCGTGCGCGCTCTCATGCGTCAGGACCCGGACATCATCATGATTGGCGAGATCCGTGACCTGGAGACCGCCGAGATGGCGATGCAGGCGGCGCTCACCGGGCACCTGGTGCTCTCGACCCTGCACACCAACGATGCGCCCTCTGCGGTGAGTCGCCTGCTGGAGTTGGGTATACCCCCCTACATGGTGAAATCCACCATCAACGGGGTGATGGCACAGCGCCTGGTGAGGACGCTCTGCCCCCTGTGCAAACGGTCTGCTGAGGTGGACCAGGCGGCCTGGCGAAGTTTGACCCGACCCTGGAAGCTGCCCCCCCCCAAGCAGATGTTTGAACCGGTGGGCTGTGATGAATGTCGACAGACCGGCTATCGGGGGCGGGCAGGCGTATACGAAATCATGCCGCTGGTGGATAATCTCAAGGAGCTTATCGACGAGCGTTGTGACCTGGCCGCCCTGCGGCGCCAGGCGTTTCGCGAAGGAATGAAAAGCCTGCGTCTCAGTGGGGCGCAGAAGGTGGCCCAGGGGGTTACCACCATAGCCGAGGTGTTGCGGGTGACCCCTGAGCAGGAGCGGGACCGCAGTGCCGAGGTCCGCGAATAGGAGCCGCTGGCCAAGGGTCGGCACAGAAAACAGGGAATCAGCATGGTAACGGAATCTTTGATCGTCATCGCCCTGGTGGTGATGTTCTTCCTCTCGATCGTATTTATGGGGGTCAAGTCGGTTCCCCAGGGGTATCAGTGGACGGTGGAGCGCTTTGGGCGCTTTACCCGTAGCCTGAAGCCGGGGCTCAATATCATCGTGCCGGTGATGGACCAGATCGGTCACAAAATGAACATGATGGAGCAGGTGCTGGATATCCCTCCCCAGGAGGTGATCAGCCGGGATAACGCGATGGTGACCATCGATGCGGTCTGCTTCTACCAGGTGGTGAACTCTGCCCAGGCCGCCTACGAGGTGAGTGGGCTGGAACACGCCATTCGCAACCTCACCATGACCAATATCCGCACCGTGCTGGGCTCCCTCGAGCTGGACGCCATGCTCTCCCAGCGTGACCAGATCAACGAGCGCCTGCTGGTGACCGTGGACGCTGCCACCAATCCCTGGGGGGTCAAGGTGACGCGGATCGAGATCAAGGACATCACGCCGCCCCAGGACCTGGTGAACGCCATGGCCAATCAGATGAAGGCGGAGCGAGAGAAGCGGGCCTCCATCCTCACTGCAGAAGGTAAGCGGCAGGCAGAGATCCTGACCGCCGAGGGTGAGAAACAGGGGCAGATCCTCAAGGCCGAGGGGGAACGGCAGGCCGCCTTCCTCGCTGCAGAGGCGCGCGAGCGAGCGGCGGAAGCCGAGGCGAAGGCGACCGATATGGTTTCCCGTGCGATCGCCAGCGGCGATATGCAGGCGATCAATTACTTTATCGCGCAAAAATACGTGGATGCACTGGGACAGATTGGCAGTGCGGAGAACAGCAAGCTGATCATGATGCCGCTGGAAGCCAGCGCAGTGATCGGCAGCGTGGCCGGCATCGGCGACCTGTTAAAGACGGCGCTGCAGGAGAAGAACCCGGAGGCCAAGGCTTGATCGCGCTTCTGGAAGGGGTCAGCTTTTGGGTCTGGCTGGGGCTGGGGGTTCTGTTGCTGGTGCTCGAGGTACTGGGGGCGGGAGGCTACCTGCTGTGGATCGGCCTGTCGGCGGCGACGGTGGGGGTGATCAAGTGGGTGGTGCCGGGCATGGGCTGGGAGACTCAATGGCTAACCTTTGCACTCCTCTCGCTGGCGACCGCCGTGGGTTGGTGGTACGCCCAGCGTAATCGTGCGGGAGATGCCAGCGAAGGGCTTAACCAGCGTGGCCGCGCCTATATAGGTCGTGAGTTTGAACTCTGGGAGCCGATACGCCAGGGGCGGGGCAAGATCCGTGTCGATGACAGCTTCTGGAGCGTCAGCGGGGAGGACTTGCCCAAGGGCACCCTGGTGAAGGTGGTGGGACTCGAGGATCTGGTACTGCGGGTCGAAGCGGTCAGGCGCTAGGCCTGACGGATATTGAGGTGGGCGGGGGAGGCCAAGGCAATGAAGAGACAGGGGATCATTACACGAACGCTAGGGGTAGTCCTGCTGGTGCTGCTGCCCGCTATGCCGGCGCAGGCGTTGTCACCCGAAATGGAGATGGACCGCTATCTGCTGGCAGCCCAGCGCCATGTGCGATTGGGTAATTTCAGGGAGGCTGAGCAGTACCTGCAGCGTGCCGTCGCCTTGCAGATCCCCCCCCCGGCGGAGTTTTATTACGTCTACGGTGAAGTGCTCCACCACAATGGGAAGCTGCAGCTGGCTCGGGAAACCCTGGAGAAGTACCTTCAGCAGACCCAGAAAGAGGGGGAGTATTATCGGGATGCCCTCGAGCTGCTGACCCTGATCGAGGAGCGCGAGGCCAAGCCCCTGGCCAGCCCTGAACCCGATCGGGCCTCAGTCGTTAATGCCGGGACGCAACAAGCGGATACCTGGATGCAACAGCTAAAGAGCCTCTACCTGACCGATTCGACCCAGGAGGCGCTGTTACTCCACATCAACGGACTGCTGCGTAACTTCGTCGTGCGCGATAGCCGGGTGCTGAACCTGGACCGGGCTGATGATCACCTCTACCAGTTGTCGGTACCTCAGAGAGGGGAGTTGATGGTGACCCTTAGGCGCGCCGGTGAAAACGGTTACCAGTACAGCAATGCGAAACTCCGGGTATTCGGCATCAACCCCTACGTGGAAGCGCGCTGTGATCGGGCGAAGAACCTCTGTTCGATCGCCCATCCGGTCAGTGGAAAAACCTGGCTTGAAATTCGCCGGGATGACAAGGCCGCCGCCGAGTTGAGCAAGAGTCTAACCGCGCTGATCAAACAGCTTCAGGAGTAAAAATGCAGCCCTTCAGCCCCTCTGCACTGGAAAAGATACCCGCACTGGCCAAACTATTGGCGGACGCCGCGGCAGCCCGTGCGCTGGAAAATGCGATGCTGGTGGAGGTGCCGGCGCAGACCACCCTGTTCCGGCAGGGGGACGCCTGCGATAACTACCTGATTGTGCTCGAGGGGTCGGTAAAGGTGTTTGCCCGCTCCGAACAGGGGCGTGAGATCGTGCTCTACCATATCGACGATGGTGGATCCTGTGTGCTAACTACCTCCTGCCTTTTCGCCCACTCCCCCTACCCCGCCGAAGGGGTCAGTGAAACGGCGCTCAAAGCGGTTGCAATCCCCGTCCGGGTCTTCGAGCGGGCGCTGGAGGAGTCGGTTGCCCTGCGGGAATTCGTGTTCAATACCTACAGTGAGCGATTGTCACGTCTGATTACGCTGGTACAACAGATCGCCTTCGAAAGGATCGATGTCCGTCTGGCCCGTTACCTGGTGCGCAATGCAGGCCAGCAGATAGGACTGACTCACCAGAACCTTGCCGAGGAGCTGGGCACCGCACGCGAAGTGGTTAGTCGGCACCTCAAGGATTTCGAGTCCAATGGGTGGCTGCAGTTGGGGCGTGGGCGCATTGAGGTGATCGATGCAGTGGGCTTGCAGCAGCGCATTGATCTGCTGCTTTCACAGTAATACCTATGCCCTAAACCTGTTCCCAGTGTGAGAAAGTCACTGAGCCGAGGCTCGGTGCCCCCTATGCTTGCATCCTGTTCAGTCGATGTCCCCGCATAGGAGAGTGGATAATGAGTAACGTTGGAACCTTTGATCGCGCGCTGCGAGTCATCGTTGGCCTGGCCCTGCTGAGCCTGGTATTTGTGGGTCCCCAGACCCCTTGGGGCTGGGTCGGACTGGTGCCACTGCTGACCGGCACCATCAGCTTCTGCCCGCTCTATCGCATTCTTGGGTTGAGCACCTGCAAGCGCTGCGAGTCCTGATTCGGTTTTGCTGTTTTTAAAGCGCTGCCGGGTCCGCGAATAGCCCGGCGGTTGTCTTCTTTGGCCAGCCTATGCTGGCCTTTTTTATTGCCTACAAGGAGGTAGGTAGATCGCGATAGGCAGGGATGCCGATAACGATCAAAGGAATGGGCGGGCCGATGGCGGTGCTTCTGCGCAATCGGCACTCCCCACATCCCTGTAGGTCGTATGGCGCGAGAGCCAGGGAGGGCCGAGAGTTAGGCCCAGGGATGAAGCGGCGGCCTTCAGGCCGGCACATCAAGCCTCAGTAAACCCGGTTCACCTCATCCAGCAGAAGGTCACGGAGCTCCTGGTAGCCGAAGCGGGGCAGTGGCTGCCCATTGACGAAGAAGTCGGGTGTCTTTTTCACCCCCAGGGTGGCTGCATCCGCCAGATCCTGCTGGATAATGGCGTCGATGGCGGGGTCCTTCATATCCTGTTTGAGCTGTTCTATGTCCAGCCCGAGTCCACCCAGGTGCGGCCACATCAGTTCGGGGTGCGCCTGATGATTAATGGCCCACTGCTGTTGGGTCTCCAGCATCACCTCCAGCACAGGCCAGAACTTACCCTGCCGCTGGGCGGCAACCAACATCTTGACCATAGTGTCGGAGCCCCGGTGGAAAGGGGCGTAGCGGACCACCAGCTCTACCTTGCCAGCGTGACCGGCAAGCAGTTTCTTTACCTCAGGGTAAAACAGTTTGCAGGTTTCGCAGGCGGGGTCCAGAAACTCCACCAGGGTGACCTGGGCGCGGGAGCTGCCTAGAACAGGGGAGTGGGGGCGCACCAGGGCTTCGGCGCGAGCGGCGGAGAGCTCGGGTGTTTCTGCAGGCGGCGTCATGGCGAACCAAAGGCCTACAACCACCAGTACGGGCAGCACAAGAGCAGCTACCAGCACCACACGTTTCTGTTTTTTCATCGGAACCGCCCTGCTGTTTCTCCTAAGGGAGAAGATTATCCCGTGATGGGAGCGCGAACAAAAGGGAAAAGCATCATATTTACGATCGCTTTACGCTTAGTGTGGCGCAGTGCTCAGGGGGGTTGGTCAAGGTAAGCACGATCATCGAATGTTTTGACCAGGTCCGGTGTCAGCACTGTAAAGAGAGTGATCATCATGCCGTTGATCACCCCCTCCTCGAAGGCAAGAAACAGGAGCAAGATCGCCTTATCGGCATAGAGCTGCCACTGCGCTTCGCTGGCGAGGCTGAACATGAGGGCGGCACTGACCAGTAGTGTGGCCAAAATGCCGACGATGGAGCCGAAAAAACCAACCCCCAGGGTAAATGCAAACAGGTTCTTGCGGGGCAGACGGCCCACCCAATAGGCCAACAGGCAGCTGGCACTGACGGGAACCACCACTGAGAGCAGGTGGTCGCTGAAAAAGTTGCTCCACAACCCCTGGGCCTGGCTACTAAAAATGGGGTTGATCAGCAGCCACAGGGCGGAGGCCATGGCCCCGGCAAGCACCGCCAGGGACCAGCCAAAGAGGATCGCCAGGGTGGCAATGGCCAATGGGTGAAGCGCAAAAAAACCCGACACATTCACATTCAGAGACCAGAACAGCGCCAGAAACAGAATGGAGCCGAGCCAGAGGTGCTGCCTGATGGGCACTCGCAGCAGGGCGCGCCAGGGAGCAAGTCGGAGCGCCAGCAGGATGGAGCCCAGCGAGAGCAGCAGGCTGGCCACAAAAAACAGCGGTGGCATGGGAGTGAGCAGGTTCATGGTGCTGGGTTCGGTGCCTGTTCGGTGTGGTTTCCCTATTCGTTATAGATGAATTGGAGGGCCCCGGGGCGTTGAGGTTCCCTGCCGGCCTTTATTGGGAAGCGCCCCGGTCGGGCAGGAGTGCCGCTAGCGCCCCGGCCCATCACGGGCTATCGCGCTATACGACCTACATGGAAGTGGGGAGTGCCGGTCGTGCAGGAGCAAGACTGCCGGCCCGTACATCCTGCGCATAAGGCGCTACTGCCATCCATGGCTCTCGCGCCATACCGTACATCCTGTACATAAGCCGCTCCTGGCCATCCTTGGCCCCGCGGCATACCGCCCGTCCCTGGGCATAAAAAAGCCCCGCACCTGAGTGGGGGCGGGGCAAGAAGAGGCAGGACCTCTTTACAGCAATAGGATCACAGCAGCAGGGTACGAATGTCACCCATCAGGGCGCTAAGCAGCGTGGTAAAGCGCGCCGCGTCGGCACCGTTGATGGCCCGGTGGTCGTAAGAGAGGGACAGCGGCAACATCAGGCGCGGCTGGAAGGCGTTACCGTCCCACACCGGTTTGATACTGGCCTTGGAGACGCCCAGGATTGCTACCTCGGGGGTGTTGACGATCGGTGTGAAGGCGGTCCCTCCCACACTGCCCAGGCTGGAGATGGTGAAGCAGGCTCCCTGCATCTCCGCTGGCGACAGCTTCTTCTGTTGCGCCTTGCCCGCCAGTACGGACATCTCTTCGGCCAGCTCCTTGAGCCCCTTCTTGTCAGCGTCACGGATGACCGGCACCAACAGACCGTCGGGGGTATCCACCGCGAAGCCGATGTGACAGTACTCCTTATAGATCAGGGCAGTGCCATCAGGGTTGAGGGAGGCATTGAACTGGGGCATGCGCCTGAGGGCGGTGGTGCAGGCTTTGATGATAAAGGGCAGGGGGGTCATGCTGATCCCCTGGGCCTTCTGCGCCTTGCGGAAGGCTTCCATTTCGGTGATGTCGGCCTCGTCGAACTGGGTCACATGGGGCACATTGAGCCAGCTGCGGTGCAGGTTGGCGGCGCCGACCTGCTGCAGGCGGCTCATGGCAACCTCTTTGATCGGGCCGAACTTGCTGAAGTCGATCGCAGGCACGGCGGGTATACCGCTGCCTCCTGTGGCGGCGGTCGGCGCTGCGGCAGGTTGCTGCAGGCGCTTCTTAACGAACGCCTGCACATCCTCCTTGAGGATGCGTGCGCGCGGACCACTGCCTTTGACTTCCGCAAGGTCGACACCAAACTCGCGGGCGATTCGGCGCACGGCGGGGCCGGCATGGACCTTTTTGTTGCGAGTGGTGATGATCCCGGAGTCCACCGGCGCCTGGGCAGGCGCTGCTTCGGGAGCGGCCTTGGGTTCGCTGGACTGGGGCTGGGGGGCGGCCGCCGGGGCGCTGGCCTTGGGCGCCGCCTCCTGGGTCATCAGCTTGACCAGGGGAACCCCTTCGGTAGCGGTATCACCGAGCTTGATGAGGATTTCGGTGACCGTTCCGGCGAAGGGGGCGGGTACCTCCATACTGGCCTTGTCGGATTCCACCACTACGATGGCATCCTCCGCCTCCAGCTTGTCTCCCACCTGGACACAGACCTCAATCACCTCTCCGTCGCCGCCCAGGTCGGGGACCTTGACCAGCTTCTCGGAAGAGCTGGCCGGTGCTGCCTCTGCAGGCTCGGGAGCAGGCTCCTTTTCCTGTTCCTTTTCGGCGGCCGGCTCCTCGGTTGCCGTTTCCTTGTCGTCGGACGCGGCCACATCGCCCTCTGAGGAGAGCTTGATCATGGGGACGCCTTCGCTGGCGGTGTCACCTACCTTGACCAGTATTTCAGTAACGGTACCTGCACGGGGTGCGGGTACTTCCATGCTGGCTTTGTCGGACTCGACCACCATAATGGCATCTTCCGCTTCGATCTGGTCGCCCACCTGCACACTGATTTCGATGATCTCGCCGTCGCCGCCGAGATCAGGTACTTTGATAATTTCGTCGCTCATATCTGGGTTCCTATCTCTGGTGGCTGATTAGCAGTACAAGGGGTTGGGCTTGTTCGGGTCGATGTTGAACTTCTTCATCGCCTTGGCGACCAGGTCCCCTTTCACCAGTCCATCCTGCTTCAGTGCATAGAGCGCCGCGACCACAATGAAGTAGCGGTCCACCTCGAAAAACTCGCGCAGCTTCTTGCGGGTATCGCTGCGTCCAAAGCCGTCGGTTCCCAAAGAGATGAAGGTGGCCGGTACGAAGTCACGGATCTGGTCGGCGTAGACCTTCATGTAATCGGTAGCAGCAATCACCGGGCCCTGGCGATTCTTCAGGCACTGGGTGACGTAGCTTTCGCGAGGTTCCTCGGTGGGGTGCATCAGGTTCCAGCGCTCCACATCCATCCCCTCACGGCGCAGCTCGTTGAAGCTGGTCGCGCTCCAGATATCGGACTCCACCTTGAACTCGTCGCGCAGAATCTCGGCGGCCGCCCGCACCTCGTTGAGTATGGTGCCGCTACCCATCAACTGCACTTTGAGCTTGCTCTTGCGGGAGTTCTCCTCGAAGCAGTAAAGCCCCTTGATTATCCCCTCGATCACGGCGTCGCCCTCGGGCAGGGCAGGGTGCACGTAGGCTTCGTTCATCGCGGTGATGTAGTAGAAGACGTTCTCCTGCTCTTGCATCATGCGCCGCAAACCATCCTGGATGATGACCGCCATCTCATAGCCGTAGGTGGGGTCGTAGCTGACACAGTTGGGAATGGTGGACGCCAGGATATGACTGTGGCCATCCTGGTGCTGCAGGCCTTCACCGTTGAGGGTGGTGCGGCCTGCGGTAGCACCGATCAGGAATCCGCGCGCCTGGATGTCGCCGGAGGCCCAGGCCAGGTCCCCGGTACGCTGCAGGCCGAACATGGAGTAGAAAGTGTAGAAGGGGATCATCGGCACGTTGTTGCAGCTGTAGCTGGTACCGGCGGCAATCCAGGCGGCGTGAGCGCCGGCCTCGTTGATCCCCTCTTCAAGGATCTGCCCCTTCTTGTCCTCCTTGTAGAACATCACCTGGTCCGAATCCATGGGCTCATAGAGCTGGCCTTCGGAAGAGTAGATGCCGAGCTGGCGGAACATGCCCTCCATGCCGAAGGTGCGAGCCTCGTCGGGCACAATAGGCACCAGGTGCTTGCCGATCTGCTTGTCCTTGACCAGAGCGGAGAGGACGCGCACGTAAGCCATGGTGCTGGAGATCTCACGCTCACCGCTGCCCTTGGTGACGGCCTCGAACGCAGACAGAGCGGGGATCTCCAGGCTCTTGCTGTTGATGCGGCGCTGGGGCACAAAACCGCCGAGCGATTCGCGGCGCTTGCGCATGTAGACCATCTCCGGGCTGTCCG
Source organism: Aestuariirhabdus litorea (assembly GCF_003864255.1). Lineage (NCBI taxonomy): Bacteria > Pseudomonadati > Pseudomonadota > Gammaproteobacteria > Oceanospirillales > Aestuariirhabdaceae > Aestuariirhabdus > Aestuariirhabdus litorea. The sequence goes on along the minus strand of NZ_QWEZ01000002.1, from coordinate 160,523 downwards.
GATCGGGGCGGTAGTAGGGTACGTTGTTAAGCTCATCGTCCTTGACCGGGATATCGAAACGGTCGCGGAATGCCTTGAGGTCGTTGAGAGAGAGCTTCTTGACCGAATGGGAGGTGTTGGCCGCTTCTGCGGACTCGCCATAGGCGTATCCCTTAACGGTCTTGGCAAGGATGACGGTGGGCTGACCACGGTGATTAACGGCCGCGTGGTAGGCCGCGTAGACCTTATAGGGGTCGTGGCCGCCACGGTTGAGATTGAAAATATCATCATCGGAGAGGTGGGCTACCATCTCCTTGAGCTCGGGGTACTTGCCGAAGAAATGCTCGCGGGTAAAGGCGCCGCCCTTGGCTTTGCAGTTCTGGTAGTCGCCATCGACGCACTCGTCCATGCGCTGCTGCATAATGCCGCTCTTGTCCTGGGCGAACAGGGGGTCCCAGTGACGTCCCCAAACCACCTTGATGACGTTCCAGCCGGCACCGCGGAACTGGCCTTCCAGCTCCTGCATGATCTTGCCGTTACCGCGAACGGGACCGTCGAGGCGCTGCAGGTTACAGTTGACGACAAAAATGAGGTTGTCGAGCTTTTCACGACCGGCCAGGCCGATGGCACCGAGGGACTCGGGCTCGTCCATCTCACCGTCACCCAGGAATGCCCACACCTTGCGCTGGTTAACCGGGCTGAAATCGCGGTTCTCCAGGTACTTCATAAAGTGGGCCTGATAGATTGCCTGCAGGGGGCCGAGACCCATGGAGACGGTGGGGAACTGCCAGAAATCGGGCTTCAGTTTGGGGTGCGGGTAGGAGGGCAGCCCCTTGCCATCGACTTCACGACGGAAGTTGTCGAGCTGCTCCTCCGTCAGGCGCCCCTCCAGGAAGGCGCGGGAGTAAATACCAGGTGAGGAGTGGCCCTGGAAGTAGATCAGGTCACCCTCCTGCCCATCGCTGGGTCCCTTGAAAAAGTAGTTGAAGCCGATGTCGTACAGGGTAGCGCCCGAGGAGAAGGAGGAGATGTGTCCACCCAGGTCCGGGTCGCGCTTGTTGGCGCGCATCACCATGGCCAGCGCGTTCCAGCGAACGATGGAACGGATGCGACGCTCCATGAACAGGTCACCGGGCATGCGCGCCTCTTTGGCCGAGGGGATGGTGTTGCGGTAAGGGGTGTTAATGGCGTAAGGAATCTGGGTGCCGGTGCGGGTCGCACGCCGCGCCAGGCGGGTCAGCAGGTAATGGGCGCGGTCTTCACCCTCACTCTCGAGTACAGAATCCAGCGCATCCAGCCACTCCTGGGTTTCAATCGGATCTACATCTTTTTGCATGGGTCTTGCTCCAAGTCAGATGCGCCGCAAAGTCGGTTAAATAGTATGAGTATCCCCTGCGGTACAGAGGCGCTTCCGGCGCGGTGAAAGCTGTTGCTATGTTCGTTATTATATTTGTAGTTTTACTACAAAGCAGGGGGCCAAATCAATCTTCGCGGGCTTCTAGTGTAGCCTAACTACATTTTTTTACATAAGCATACAGACAGAAGTGTAGCAGCCCCTCGGATCAGCAATTGTCGTTATACTGTGGCCTTCAGGTGGGTGTCGCTTAAGGATGGGAAGCATGGAACTGGGAGTGTTAAAGCAGCAGCCCGAGTGGGTTGAACGCACGGTCAAGGCGCGCTGGCAGGCGATGCAGGAAAGTGGGGCGGTCGATGCCGACGGGTTGGCGCGGCTGCAGCAGTATTTGTTGGCTGACACAGCACTCCAGGACCAGCTGGTCCGCTGTTGGGGGGGGAGTGACTACGTGGCCGAGCTCTGTTGTCGGCGGCCCGAGCTGTTGACTGAGCTGATCGCCAGTGGCGACCTGCAGCGCCCCTACCAGGCGGAGGAGTTGCGATACAAGCTGGATGCCCTGCTGGCAGAGGTAGAAACCGAGGATCAACTGGCGTTTCAGCTGCGCCGCTTTCGCCAGCGGGAGCAGGTGCGCATCATCTGGCGAGACCTCAACCGGCAGGCGTCGATGGTGCAAACCACTGCGGAGCTTTCCGCCATGGCGGACGCTGCCATCGATGCGGCCTACCAGTGGCTCTACGGTCGCTGCACCCAGGACTGGGGGGTGCCAATGGGGGCTGAGGCGGACGAGGCGCCCTGGGCGCAGCACCTGGTGGTGTTGGGGATGGGGAAGCTGGGTGCCTGCGAGCTGAACCTTTCCTCCGATATCGACCTGATCTTTTCCTATCCCTGCCAGGGGGAGACACAGGGGGGGCGCCGTTCGCTCTCAAACCAGGAATTTTTTATCCGCCTGGGGCAGAAGCTGATCAAGGTGCTGGATGCCCCGACTGTGGAGGGCTTCGTGTTTCGGGTGGATATGCGGCTGCGTCCCTACGGGCAAAGCGGGGCCCTGGTGTTGAGTTTCGATGCGATGGAACAGTACTACCAGGACCAGGGGCGCGACTGGGAGCGCTACGCCATGATAAAAGCCCGGGTGGTGGCGGGCGACCAGCAGCGGGGGAGCGAACTGTTGGCGATGCTGCGCCCCTTCGTCTACCGGCGCTACATCGACTTCAGTGCCGTCGATGCGTTGCGGGATATGAAGCGCATGATCCAGACCGAGGTCAAGCGCAAGGGCATGCAGGAAAACGTCAAGCTCGGAGGGGGTGGCATCCGCGAGGTGGAGTTCATTGGCCAGGCTTTCCAGCTGATCCACGGCGGGCGCGACCGCGCCCTCCAGCAGCGGCCCATCATGGGGGTGCTGGCGGTGCTGCAGGAGAAGGAGTACCTGCCGAAGGCGGCAGTTGATCAGTTGGTTGACGCCTATGTACTCCTGCGCAATGTCGAGCATGCGCTGCAGGCGGTCGATGATAAGCAGACGCAAAAACTGCCAGAAGCTGAGGTGGCCCAACGACGCTTGGCCTGGGTGATGGGCTTCGAGGATTGGGCGGCGTTCAAGGCCCGGTTGCAGGCTTGTCGGGATGCAGTGCAGTGTCACTTTGACGGGGTGATAGCGGACCCCTCCGAGCAAAGTGACGAGCAGCTGGATGATGAGGGGTGGGCGCTGTTTTGGGCCGGTCATCTGTCGGAAGAAGATGCCCAGGCCCGATTTGCCGAGGCGGGTTACGCGCAGCCCGAGCGCTGCAGCAAACTGGTGGATAGCCTGCGCCAGGGGCGTGCCCTGCAGTCGGTGCAGCGTAAGGGGCGGGAGCGAATTGACCTGTTTATGCCGATGCTGTTGGCTCACCTGGCCGAGCTGGATGCGCCGGATGAAGCGCTGCATCGACTGGTACCGCTGGTGGAATCGGTGATGCGGCGCACCGCTTACCTGGTGCTGCTGATGGAGAATCGCAGCGCACTGACCCAGCTGTTGACCCTCTGCGCTTCCAGCCCCTGGATCGCCGAGCAGATCGCCCGCCACCCCATGCTGCTGGACGAGTTCCTGGATGTTGACTCGCTGTTTGCGCCCCCCGTCCGTGGCCAGCTCGCCGACGAGTTGCGCCAGCAGATGATGCGCATACCGGACGATGACCTTGAGCAGCAGATGGAAGCGTTGCGCTACTTTAAAACCTCCCATGTGCTGCGGGTAGCGGCCGCCGAGATAGCGGGTACCCTGCCGCTGATGAAAGTGAGCGACTACCTGACCTGGATTGCTGAGGTGGTGGTGTGCGAAGTGGTGGAGATCGCCTGGTCGAACATGGTGGCTCGCCACGGAACCCCCTGCGGGGCGGATGGCGAACCCGCGCCGAGGGACTTTATCGTGATCGGTTACGGGAAACTGGGGGGGGTCGAGCTGGGCTATGGGTCCGACCTGGACCTGGTGTTTGTGCACGGGGTCGACGGCCAGCGCAGCACCGATGGCGAGCGCAGTATCGATAACCAGACCTTTTTCATGCGCCTGGGGCAGCGCATTATCCATATCCTCAATACCCAAACCGCTTCAGGGCAACTCTACGAGGTGGATATGCGACTTAGGCCCTCGGGTGCCTCGGGGCTGCTGGTGAACTCCCTGGAGGCGTTTGAACGTTATCAGCAGCAGGATGCCTGGACCTGGGAGCACCAGGCCCTGTGCCGTGCCCGGGTAATTGCCGGCAGTGACGTCCTGGCAGGGCGGTTTGAGCAGGTTCGCGGGCGGGTGTTGGGTCGCGAACGGGATCTGGATAAGTTGCGAGAGGAGGTGGTCCGGATGCGGCAGAAGATGCGCGACAACCTGGGCACCCCTGAAACCGCCGCAGGCACCAGCGAGAGCAGCTGGAGTGCCGATGCCCAATTTCACCTGAAACAGGACCATGGAGGTATCGTTGATATCGAATTTATGGTGCAATATGGCGTTTTAGCCTGGTCGCACCGCCACCCTGAACTGTATCGCTTCAGCGATAATATCCGGGTGCTGGATGCGCTGGAGGCCACGAGCCTCATCCCCGCCGAGGACGCGGACCTGCTACGGGAGGCCTACAAGGCGTACCGTTCGGCGGCGCACCGACTGGCACTACAGAATCAAAAAGGGGTAGTGGGTGGCGACGCCTTTCATACCTACCGGCAGGGGGTTTGCGATCTGTGGCGACGCCTGATGCTGGAAGCAAACGAGCAGCAGTCCGGTCCCCAGTGACCGGGCCCAACAGTATGAATTTATGTTAGGAGAGTGTCCGAATGTCGATGGCTGACAGAGATGGGGTTATCTGGTTCGATGGTGAGATGGTGCCGTGGCGCGAAGCCAAGACCCATGTGCTGACCCATACCCTCCATTATGGTCTGGGCGTGTTTGAAGGGGTGCGAGCCTACCCGACCGACAAGGGAGCCAGTATCTTCCGTCTCAAGGAACATACGGATCGTCTGTTCCAGAGCGCCCATATCCTGCGCATGGCGATCCCCTTCGATAAGGAGACCCTGAACGAAGCACAGCGTAGCGTGGTGCGGGAGAACAACCTGGATCAGGCGTACCTGCGCCCGATGTGCTTTTACGGATCCGAGGGTATGGGACTGCGGGCCGACAACCTCAAGGTGCACTGCATTGTCGCTGCCTGGGAGTGGCCCTCCTACATGACGCCCGAGGCCAAGGAGTTGGGGATCAAGATTCGCACCTCCTCTTACACCCGCCACCATGTGAATATCACCATGTGCAAGGCGAAGGCCAACGGTAACTACATCAACTCGATGCTGGCCCTGCGCGAAGCGCTGGACTCGGGCTGCGAAGAGGCGTTGCTGCTGGATAACGAGGGCTACGTTGCCGAGGGTAGCGGAGAGAACATCTTTATCGTCAAGAACGGGATCATCCACACCCCCGAGCTCACCTCCTGCCTGTCCGGTATCACCCGCGATACCATATTCCACCTGGCGGACGAGTTTGGTTATACCATTCGTGAGCGCCGCATCACCCGTGATGAGGTTTATGTCGCGGACGAGGCGTTCTTCACCGGTACCGCGGCGGAGGTGTTGCCGATTCGGGAGCACGATGGGCGCGTGATCGGCAGCGGCCGCCGTGGACCCATCACCGAGCAGCTGCAGGCGGCCTACTTTGCCCAGGTGACCGGCAAGCGTAGCCAGAACCCTGAGTGGCTGACCCCGGTCGCTGATTGAGTGCGGCGTGCGGGGCGTTCGCCCCGCACGGTTCGCGGAATCCCCCTTGTGAGTACACAATCGTTGAAGATCCTGGTCGTCGGTCCCTCCTGGGTGGGGGATATGGTGATGGCGCAAACCCTGTTTATTCACCTTGCCGGGCAGCACCCGGGGTGCGTCATTGATGTATTGGCGCCGGCCTGGAGTCGTCCGCTGCTGGAGCGTATGCCCCAGGTGCGCCGGGCGATTGACCTGCCGCTCGGCCACGGTGCCCTGCAGCTGTCGGTGCGCCGACAGCTGGGGCTGACGCTGCGTGTGGAGGGGTACGACTGGGCCATTACCCTGCCCAACTCCTTCAAATCGGCGCTGGTGGCGGCCTGGGCCCGGATTCCACGCCGCACCGGTTGGCGGGGGGAGATGCGCTACGGCCTGCTCAACGATCTGCGGGTGCTTGATAAGCAGCGTTACCCGCTCATGATCGAGCGCTTTATTGCACTGGGGCAGGATGCGGGTGCCGCCCTGCCCAGCCCGCTGCCCGCCCCCCGCCTTGAGATCGATCCCGGGTCGCGTGCGCAGGCGGTTGAGTCGCTGGGGTTGAACCGCGAGCGACCCGTGCTGGTGCTCTGCCCCGGTGCCGAGTTTGGCGAGGCCAAGCGCTGGCCGGAAGCCGCCTACGCGCAAGTGGCCAAGGCCCGCCTTGAGCAGGGCTGGCAGGTCTGGATCCTGGGCTCCGACAAGGATCGGGAGGGGGCAGAAAGGATCCGCCAGGCGCTTCCTGATTCCCTGCAGTCCTGCTGTGAAAACCTGGCGGGGAGGACGGTGCTGGCACAGGCGGTTGACCTGATCTCCCTCGCCAATGCCGTGGTGAGCAACGACTCCGGCTTGATGCACATCGCCGCCGCCCTGCACCGCCCGCTGGTTGTGGTCTACGGTTCTACCTCGCCGGCCTTTACCCCGCCCCTGAACCCCAACCACGCGGTGGTCTCCCTGGGGTTGGAGTGCAGCCCCTGTTTCAAACGCGACTGCCCGCTCGGCCACACCAACTGCTTGAAGCAATTGCCGTCCTCCCGTGTGTTGGAGGCGCTTGACCGGTTGCTACCCGAAGCGGCAGCCATCGAGGTGAAATCATGAGGGTATTACTGGTTAAGACCTCGTCGATGGGGGATGTGATTCATGCCCTGCCGGCCCTGACGGATGCCCTGGCCCGCTTCCCGGACCTGAAGGTCGACTGGGTCGTTGAGGAGGGGTTTGCCGAGATTCCCGGATGGCACCCGGCGGTGGATCGGGTGATTCCGGTGTCGATCCGGCGCTGGCGCAAGCAGTGGTTGAAGTCCTTTTTTTCGGGTGAGATCAAGGCGTTTCGTGCCGAGCTCACCCGCGAGCGATACGACCGGGTTATCGATGCCCAGGGGCTGTTGAAAAGCGCCTGGATTACCCGTCAGGCACGCGGGCTGACCTGCGGTATGGATCGCAACAGTGCACGAGAGCCCGTGGCCAGTCACTTCTATAAAAAGTCATTTCCGGTAGCGCGGCAGCAGCATGCAGTAGAGCGTATTCGGCAGCTGTTTGCCCAGGCGTTGGAGTACCCGGTGCCAACTGAGGTGGGGGCGTTCGGTGTGCAGCGCGAGCAGTTCCTTCCCGAGGTGGTGACCGAAGATAAGCCCTATGTGGTTTTCCTCCACGGCACCACCCGTGACGACAAGCATTGGCCAGAGCCCTACTGGCAGACCCTGTGCGGGATGATGGCCCACCGCGGCTACCAGATCCGCCTACCGTGGGGTAACGAACGTGAGCGCCAGCGCGCCGAAGCGATTGCCCGCATCACCCCGGCCGCCACGGTGCTGCCCCGCTTGAGCCTGGCTGAGATCGCAACCCAGCTGGTGGGGGCCAGTGGGGCAGTGGCGGTGGATACCGGCCTTGGCCACCTGGCGGCGGCGCTGGCGGTGCCGACGGTGTCGCTTTATGGCCCCACCTCACCGGACCTGATTGGTGCCTATGGCGCTCACCAGCGGCACCTGCGGGCCACTGACTATACTGAAATCCCCCAAAACGGCTCTGGCAAGGCGGTTGATCCGGCCATTTTTGCCCCGTTGCACCCGGCGCTGGTTAAGACGGCGCTGCTGGACTTGATGTAGTAGAATAGCCCGCTTCCTTGTCGAGACAGGTATTGCGCCCACTATGAAACTGGCCTTTGTGCTGTTCAAATATTTTCCCTACGGTGGCCTTCAGCGTGATTTTTTGCGCATCGCCACCCTGTGCCAGCAGCGCGGCCATAGCATTCGGGTCTATACCATGGAATGGCAGGGGCCCTGTCCAGAGGGATTCGATGTGCGTGTTCTCAACGTCAAGGCGCTGTCGGCGCATCGGCGTAACGAGTCATTCCAGCGCAAGGTCAGCTACTCCATTGCGCAGGAGCCGGTGGATGCCGTGGTCGGTTTCAACAAGATGGCCGGCCTCGACCTCTACTACGCCGCCGATCCCTGCTACGAGGATAAGGCGTTGACCCAGCGCTCGGCGCTCTATCGCCTCGGCGCTCGCTACCGGCACTTCCACGAGGCCGAACGCGCCGTGTTTGGGGTCGACAGTAAAACCGAGATTCTGATGATCTCGGAAGTGCAGATCCCCCTCTTCCAGCGCCATTTCGAGACCCCCGCTGAACGCTTTCATCTGCTGCCACCGGGTATCTCGCGGGATCGTTGCGCGCCCGCCAACGCCGCCGAGATCCGTGCCGACTTCAGGCGCGAGCAAGGACTAGGCGAGGAGGATCGCTTGCTGTTAATGGTGGGCTCAGGGTTCAAAACCAAAGGGCTTGACCGTGCCCTCTATGCGCTGGCTTCCCTGCCCGCTGCGTTGCGCGCCCGCACCCGCTTTATGGTGATTGGGCAGGACAACTTTACCCCCTTCGAGCGAATAGCCAGGCGACTGGGCGTTGAAGGGCAGGTGAGCTTCCTGTCCGGACGCGATGACATTCCCCGTTTTATGCAGGGCGCCGACCTGCTGGTGCATCCGGCCTACAACGAGAATACCGGCACCGTGCTGTTGGAGGCGGTGGTGGCCGGCCTGCCCGTACTGGTGACCGATGTTTGCGGTTACGCCCACTACGTGGAAAAGGCCGGCGCGGGACTGCTGCTGGAGTCCCCCTTTGAGCAGGCGGACATGGATCGCAAGCTGGAGGTGATGTTGACCTCCCCCAACCGGGAAAACTGGAAACGTAATGCGCTGCGCTTTGCCGAGCACGCCGATATCTTCAGTATGCCCGAGCGTGCCGCAGAACTGATCGAGCAGGTGGGGGCACGTTTGTGACCCTCTATCTGCGCGATGATTTTGCAGCAGCCTGGAGCGGAAGCGACCCCTTTGAGCGGGTAGAGCGGCTGGAGGGGGAGGTGTTCCGCGAGCTGGAGGCGCGGAGAACCCTGCGCTTTGAGCTGGGAGGGCGCTCCTTTTTTGCCAAGATTCACCGCGGTATCGGTTGGTGGGAGATTGTCGAGAACCTGCTGCGGGGGCGCCTGCCGGTTCTGGGGGCGGAAAATGAGTGGCGCGCAATTGAGAGGCTGAAGGCGCTCGGGGTCGATACCATGACTGCGGTGGCCTACGGCAAGCGGGGCCTGAACCCCGCCCGCCAGCACTCCTTTATTGTCACCGAGGATTTGGTCAACACCATCAGCCTTGAGGATTTTTGCCGGGACTGGCCCCAACAACCGCCAACCGTTGCCCTCAAGCGTGCCCTGATTGAGCGGGTGGCCTGGATCTCCCGCCAGCTGCACCAGAATGGTGTCAATCACCGCGACTATTACATCTGCCATTTTTTACTGGATATCTCCGCCGGGGTGGAGGCGCTGACAGCCCAGACGATCAAACTCTCCTTGATCGATCTGCACCGGGCCCAGATTCGCCGGAAGACGCCGCAACGCTGGATCGAAAAGGATCTGTCGGGGCTCTACTTTTCCGCCATGGAGATCGGCCTCACCCGGCGCGACTATCTGCGCTTTATTCGCACCTACCGCCAGACCAGCCTGCGTCAGGCACTGGCGGAGCAGGGCCCTTTGTGGCGGCGCCTGCAGCGCAAGGCCGATAAATTGATGGCGCGTCTCAAGCGCAAGGGTGACAAGATCCGATGACCAATGAGTGGACAGTTACCCCGGAGTATCGCGAAACAGAAGCGGGAAGCGCGTTTGACTCCCTGGAGAAAGTGTTTGCACTGGAGGGGGAGGCGGTGGCCTCCGATGGTGAAAGTTGCGTCTTTCCCTTCCAGGTTGGAGGGCGGCGTTATTACGTCAAGCGTTACCACACCACCAAAGGTTTGCGCAGTTACCTGTGGATGAGCCGTATCTCGGTGGAGTGGCGCAACCAGCTGCGTTTCCTGCGCTGGGGGATTCCGGCGGCACGGGTGGTGGCCTATGGCCAGTGCCGGTTGCTGGGTAAGACGGTGCGCGGCGCACTGGTGACCGAGGCGCTGGAGAACACCAAGGATCTGGCCGCGTTGGCACTGGAGGATTCCCCGCTGCTGTCAGACGCGCGCTGGGTCAACGGACTGGTGGAACGGGTGGCCGCTATTGCCCGCACTCTGCACAGCCACGGCTTTGCTCACAATGACCTGAAGTGGCGCAATATTCTGGTGCGTACCGAGCAGGGCGAGCCCGAGGCCTACCTGATTGACTGCCCGGCCGGTCAGCGGTGGTGTTGGCCTTTCCTGGAGTACCGAATTATTAAGGACCTTGCCTGTCTCGACAAGGTGGCCAAATACCACCTGAGCCGAACCCAGCGGCTGCGTTTTTACCTGCGCTATGCCGGGCGCCAGCGCCTCAATCCTCAGGATCGGCGCCGGGTTCGCCGGGTGTTGGGGTTTTTCTCCGGCCGCGAATAGAGCTGGTCCACAAGGGGAACGGTTCATTTTGTGCGCGAAGGGGCGAATGGCCTATAATGCGCACCAATCTGCAGCGGGGTCGGGTAACAGGAGGGTTTGTTACCGGTACCCCGGATCCAACTGGTCCGATGCCGGTGGCGAGCGGGCTCTCTCGGTTTTTCAAGTTAATGGCGCCAATGGGCGTCCCAGAAATGAGGTTTTTAACGTGGCACTGACTATTTTGGGCCTTTCCGGATCATTGAGTCATGATCCCTCCGCGGCACTCTATATCGACGGCAAGCTGGTGGCGGCCGCCGAAGAGGAGCGGTTTCTGCGCGACAAGCACGCCAAGAACAAGATGCCCCTCGAGGCGACCAAGTTTTGCCTCGATTTTGCTGGTCTGAAGCCCTCGGATATCGATGTGGTGGCGGTTCCCTTCGCCCCCATCAGCCTGTCGACGCCGGCCCGCTGGCATTACGCCAAACGCTACTGGTACGCCCCAGACCGGGCATTGGATGTGCTTTTCAACGGCAACCGCCGCTATCGCCGCTATGTAGGGCGGATTCGGGAGATGCTCGAATCCCTGGGATTCCAGTGGGGGCAGTTCGAGTTCGACTCCGTTGAGCACCACCTTGCCCACGCGTCCAGCGCTTACCACCTCAGTGGTTTCACCGAGAAGACTGCGATCATGGGCATCGATGGCAAGGGTGAGTACGCCACCACCTTCTTCGGCTACGGTGAGAATGGCAAGATCCACAAGATCAAGGAGTTTTACGATCCCGATTCCCTGGGCGGGCTTTACGGCGCGATCACCGAATACCTGGGCTTTGAGATGCTCGACGGTGAATACAAGGTGATGGGAATGGCCCCCTACGGCGACCCCGGCAAGTATGACCTCTCCCGCCTGATCGACTTTGACGGCAAGGAGTTCCGCGTCAACACCGATTACGCCAACGTCATCGGCCTGCGTCGTTACAAGGAGAAGGGCAAAGGCTTCTACTTCACCGACAAGCTGATTGAATGGCTGGGCCCGCGTCGCAAGGGCGACATTGCCGATGATCCCTACATTCACTACGCCGCCTCTATCCAGGCGCTGTACGAAGAGGTGGCCCTCAAGCTGATGGATCACTACCTGGGAGATATCATCAAGGAGACCGGCAAGATCGCCTTCTCCGGTGGCGGAGCCCTGAACGTGAAGCTGAACCAGAAGATCATCGCCCGTCCCGAGGTTAAGGAGCTGTTTGTGCAGCCCGCCTCCGGTGACTCCGGCACCGCTGTGGGCGCCGCCTCCTTCGCTTCCGAGCGTCGTGGCGTCAAGGTGGAGAAGATGGAGCACGTCTATCTCGGCCCCAGCTTCACCAACGAGCAGGTGATTGAGGCGTGCGAAGCCCATCCCGACAAACCAAAATTCCGCAAGATCGACCAGGTACCCCAGCGCATTGCCCGTATCCTCAACGAGGGTAATCCGGTGGCCTGGTTCCAGGGGCGCATGGAGTTTGGACCTCGCGCCCTGGGTGGCCGCAGTATCGTGGGCTGCCCCAGCTATCCGGGTATTGCCGATCGCATCAACGAGCAGATCAAGTTCCGTGAGCGCTGGCGCCCCTTCTGCCCCTCCATGCTGGACCGGGTCGCCAAAGAGATGTTCAAGGTGGACCACCCCGCGCCTTACATGACCTTCACCTTCGAGGTGAAGGATGAGTGGAAAACACGGGTGCCGGAAGTGGTGCACGAGGATGGTACCTCCCGCGGCCAGGCGCTGGTGCGTGAGTACAATCCACGCTACTACGAGCTGATGGAGGAGATGGAGAAGCTGACCGGTAACGGTGTGGTGCTCAACACCTCCCTCAACCGTCGGGGTGAGCCGGTGGTCTGCACACCGACCGATGCCATGAACATGTTCTTCGGCTCCGACCTGCAGTACCTGATCATGGAGGATATCCTGGTGGTCAAGGGTGAGTTCCCCGAGCACCTGGACCAGCCCGTCGAAGCCTGAGTTGCCTGATGCCCACCCTCCCCTTTGGGTGGGCCGATCCGATGCGAGAGCGCCATGGACCAGACCCTGATCAGCGTTATTATCCCCTGCTATAACTATGCGGCCTTGTTGCCCCGTGCGGTGAAGTCAGTGTTCAGCCAGCAGGCCGGGGACGTTGAGGTGCTGGTGGTGAACGACGGCTCCACGGACAACACCGAAGCGGTCACCCAAGATCTCCAGCAGCAGTACCCGGAGCTGAGGGCGATCCATCAGGAGAACGCCGGAGCAGCGGCGGCACGTAACCGGGGTATCGAGGAAAGTACAGGGAAATTTCTGGTGTTTCTCGATGCCGACGACGAATTGGAACCGGGGGCCCTAGCGGCGGTTTGCCAGCGCCACCTTGATGTGCCCGGCGCCCAGGTGCTGATCGGCGGGCACTGGTCGACCAACCCGGATGGGCGCGAAAAGCTCCATCCGGTGTCGCCGGTGGCGGCGGATGGGCTGCAGCGCTTTAGTGACTACCTCAATAAGCGTCTGGCGCTTTCCAACGGTGCGGTGTTTTTCCACCGGGCGCTGTTCGACCGGCTCCGTTATCCGGAGGATTGCCGCAACAGCGAAGATATTCCGGTCTTCGCCCAGGCCGTCGCCCTCTATGAATGCGCGGCGGTGGATGCCCCCCTGGCCAGAATCCATAAGCACGACGACAGCCTGCGCCATAATATGGCCTACGCCGATGAGGTGGCGTTAAGGGTAGTGGATCACCTCTTCGACCCCCGGTTGTTGCCAGCACCCTTCCTTTCGCTGCGTCGCAGCTACCAGGCGCAGCGCTGTTTATCGCTGTTTCGCAGTTACTACCTGGCGAAGGATTGGGCAAAGGCGAAAAAGTATTACCGACTTGCGGTCAGCACCGACCGTCGTTCCCTGCTCAAGTGGAGCTATTTGAGCAAGTTTTTGCGGCTGATGTTACGGGAAAGGCATGAGTAAAAAGATAAGGGTTCTTCAGCTTCAGGCTCGCTATAACGTTAACTCATCCGACCTGGCCGAACAGGTGATTCGGGCGCTTCCACCAGAACAGTATGAGGTCACCTCAGCCTACCTCAAGGGTAAGCCGGGGCCGGGAGAGATGGAAACCAGCGCCCCCCGGGTGAAGTACTTCGAGTTTTCCAGCAAGGAGACCAAGGGGCTGCGCCTCGGCGCCATGAAGCAGCTCGCCAATTTTTGCCGGGAACAGCAGTTTGATGTGGTGATCGCCCATCGCTTCAAGCCAATTCATATGTTGATGGTACTCAACCGCAAGCTCCGCTTTCGTCTCTGCATCGGCGTTGCCCACGGTTTTGGGGATTACGATCGGCTCTACCGTAAGCTGGAATGTCGCTGGCTCATTCGTGACAACTGGAAAATTGTCGGCGTCTCGGAGCCGGTAAGGCGCTATTTGGTGCAGGCAAAAGCGGGGTTTACCGAGGCTAATACGGTGGCCATCAATAACGCGATCGATATAGAGGCTGCGGTCGCCGGGTTAATGCCCCGGGCGGCGGCGAGAGACCAGCTGGGTCTGCCTGCCGATGCGCTGCTGTTTGGCGCCATCGGGCGCCTGGTGCCGGTCAAGGGGCATAGTTACCTGATCGACGCCTTCGCCGAGATCGCCCCCAGGTATCCCCATGCCCAGCTCGCCATCATTGGCGGAGGGCGGCTTGAGGCGGAACTCAGGAGCCGGGTGGAGTCCCTGGGGTTGGCGTCCCGAATCCATTTGCTGGGCACCATCGAAAATGCCTTTCGCTTTGCGCGAGCCTTTGATCTCTTTGTCCTTCCCTCCCTCAGTGAAGGTTTGCCGTTGGCACTGCTCGAGGGGATGTCCGCCTCCCTGCCGGTGATCAGCTCCGATATTCCCACCCTCAAGCCCATCGTTGAACGGGTCGGGGTGGTGGTTCCCGTGGGCGATGTGCCTGCCCTGGCGGAGGCCATGGCAAGCTGGGCCGAACTGCCCGAGAGCGAGCGAAAGGCACTAGGCGAGCGGCATTTTTCCTATCTGCAGAAAAATCACTCGATCCACGATTTCCGGCGTCAGTATCGAACCCTGATCGAACAGGGTCTTGCTGGCGAGTAGTGCCACAGACAACCATAGGCTAACCGAATGATGCAAAACCCTCTGACGGGCAAACTGGGGATCGAGCCTGGCGGGCGGCTGGAAAAGGTGTTGGGCTATTGGCTGGCGGCGGGGCTGCTCTTTCTGGCGGTAGGCATGCTGCTGCTGGAATCCCGCAACGGCTATAAAAACCTTGTCTACCTGGGGCTCGCCCTACCGGGGCTGGTACTGCTGTTTACACCTTACGCCAGGCACCTGTTTAGCACCCCGGCCTTCGGGATGCTTTCGCTCTACCTCCTGTGGGTGTTATTGAGCTGTCTCTGGAGCCCGGCGGATGAGGGTATCCCGATCAAACGGGCGCTGATCTTTGCGCTGGTTTGTTCCGGGCTGGCCTACCTGTTCGGTGAACAGCGTCGCCGCTTCGAACAGGGGGCACTGGCTGCGCTGGCCCTGGGTGCGGCGATCAGCCTCTGGTGGCTAATCGACTTCTATGGCATGAAGGGCTTTGCTCTTTCTGTTCGATTTCCAAATGGGATAACGGAAGAGTATGGGTCTATCTACAACCCTTTGTTGATGAGTCATCAGTTGGCCTTTCTGGTGACCTTCGCAACCGCCTACATACTGCTTTATGTGCAGTCCCCCAAGCAACGCAGGGCCCTGCTGGTCCTGGTGATGCCGATCGCCCTGCTGATGCTGGCGACGGGATCCCGCACCCCACTGGTGTCGGTACCTCTCGCCCTGTCGATGCTGCTGGTTGGCCGCTTTAATCGCATGCATTTGCCCTGGGTTTTACTTTCCGGAGGGGGGCTTCTGCTGCTTGGTTTGCTGAACTGGGAGACGATCAGCCAACGGGGACTCTCCTACCGGCCAGAGATCTGGTCCGGGGTGATTGCCCAGATGGAAGGCTACTGGCTGGTGGGACATGGTTACGAGGCACCGCTGCAGATCTGGGTCGAGGAGTTGCAGATAAACTTCCTCGATGCCCACAACGTGTTTCTCGGGGTGCTTTACTATTTTGGCCTGCTGGGGCTGGGGATTTTTTTGCTTCCCTACCTGCGGGCACTGTGGCTGGCAAGGTTACCTGGGCGGGAGGGGCGCCTGCTTCTGTGCATAACCGCCTACGGCGTACTCGCCAGCCTGACCGACGGCGGCGGCCTGTTTGCCCGTCCGAATGAGCAGTGGTTTAACATCTGGCTGCCGATCCTGTTTATTGTCTGTGTCGATTATGGCCGCACCAGGCTGGCCGCTGATGAAGAGGCGTCGCCCCCCCATGCTGAAAACCCTTGAACGGAAACTAAGGCGCTGGTTAAAGAAGGGGAAGGGTAGTGCCCCCCGGCCAGATCGCATTCATCGCCAGCAACAGAAATTTAAGGCGATTTACCCGGATTATAAGATCGGTTTTGGCAGCTACGGGATCCCTATTGTGCATGACTGGAACGAGGGCACGACCCTCAGCATCGGCGCCTACTGTTCCATCTCCTCGGGGGTCAATATCTATTTGGGGGGACACCACCGAGCCGACTGGGTCTCCAGCTACCCCTTTCCGGCCTTTGTCCGGTCCGCCGCCACCATCCCCGAGTACGGCGGCAGCAATGGAGATGTGGTGATCGGCAACGATGTTTGGCTTTGCGCTAATGCCTCTATTCTTTCCGGAGTGACCATCGGTGACGGGGCGGTGGTGGCCAACGGCGCTTTGGTGACCCGCGATGTGCCGCCCTACGCCATCGTTGGTGGCAACCCCGCGAAAATCCTGCGCTACCGCTTTGAGCCCGAGATCATCGAGCGCCTGCTCGGTGTGCGCTGGTGGGAGTGGCCCTTTGCCGAGGTGGAGGCGGTGATTCCGCAATTGTGCAGCGGAGAGGTCGACGCCTTTCTCGACTACGCCGAATCGCGAGACGCCTAGCTAAACAGCAGGCGACCGATCCCCTTGAGGGTTTTCATACGGAACTCGCGAAGCGGAATCTGTTTCAGCAGCTCCCGGGCCAGGGCTTTGTCCTTGCCGGCGCACTTGACCAGCATGGAGTTGAGGAATCGGTAATAGGCCTGTTCGTAGGCGGGGTGATCGCGAAACTCTTCGTAGGTCTTGAGCACGTTATCGATCATGTAGCGGTAGTTTTTGTAAGTGTTGGTCGGGTGCACCCGGTAGTAGGCCAGCACATCGTTCATAAAGCCGATGGGGTATCCCAGAGAGCTGATCTTTAGCTCGATGTAGAGGTCTTCCAGCTTGATTTCGGGGTGAAAACCGCCCGCCTTCGCCAGTGCTGCCTGACGGAAAAAAAGTGTCGGGGCCGGTGTGCCCTCTTTTCGCCCCAGTAACACATCTTCAAAGTCGAGACGGTGCTCGCCACTGAACTTCTGTTTGCTTAAAACGGTGCCATGCTCGTTGATCTTCAGCATGTTGCCGCCACAGAGCCCCAGCTCAGTGTTGGCCTGCATATAGGCGACCTGTTTCTCAATGCGGTCCAGCATCATGATGTCGTCCGAGCCAAAGGTAACAATATACTCACCTTTGGCGATGTTCAGCCCCTTGTTGAGGGTGGCCGACAGGCCCATGTTCGCCTGGGCTTCGAAAAAGAAACCCTGCTCTTTGGCCAGCGCCGCGATCAGCTCCGGACTGCGGTCTTTGGAACCGTCGTCGAGCACGATCAACTCGATCGCCGGATAGGTCTGGCGCAGGATGCTGGTCAGGCAGGCTTCGATGTATTGGTCGTGGTTGTAGCAGGCAACGATGACGCTAACCAGTGGGAGCGATTCAGCCATGGTCGGATTCCTTTAAGGTGGTCAGGGTGGCACGCAGGGCATCCTGCCAGGGTCGGGGGGAATGATTGATGGCGGCGCTGAGCTTAGCCGTGTCCAGCACTGAGTAGGCGGGTCGCACGGCGGCAGTCGGGTACTGGTCGGTGGTGATGGGCGACAGGTTACAGGGGGATGCCAGCAGCCCGAGCTCGGTCGCCTGTTGATAGATCGCCTCGGCAAAGCGATACCAGCTGGTGGCCCCCTGGTTGCAGAAGTGGTAGGTGCCAAACAGGGCCGGGTTGTTCATCGCCTGGCGTGAGAGGCTAAGCACCGCCTCCGCCAAATCAGCGGCGGAAGTGGGGCAGCCGACCTGGTCATCAACGATGCCGAGGTGTTCACGTTCGGCCATCAGGCGCAACATGGTTTTGACGAAGTTGGCTCCATGGGAGCTGAACACCCAGCTGGTACGCACGATCAGGTGCCGGGGGCAGTGTTCGCGCACCCGCTCCTCCCCGGCCCACTTGCTCTGGCCGTAGATCGACAGCGGGTGGCAGGGATCGGATTCCTGATAGGGGAGGCTGTGGCGACCATCGAATACAAAGTCGGTGCTGATCTGGGTCAGGGGGATCTGCAGGCGGGCGCAGTGTCGGGCCAGCAACTCCGGGCCAAGGGCGTTGACGCGGTAGGCGAGCGCCTGCTCCTCCTCAGCGCGGTCGACCGCAGTATAGGCGGCCGCGTTGATCACCAGCGCAGGGCGCTCCTGCTCCAGGTAATGGCCCAGTTCGGGATCGCAGCTGATATCCAGCTGCGCCCGGTCGCAGGCGACAGTCTGGAGGCCGGGCTCAAGGCATAAACGTTCCTGGAGGCAGCGCCCGAGCTGCCCATTGGCTCCGGTGATCAGTATCTTCATAGGAGGTACGGCGGTAACTGTTCATCGGTCAGTGCCTGTAGCGGGCCCCAACGCTGATCCTTGTCGGAGACAATCGCCTGCTCCGGGCAGGGCCACTCGATCCCCAGGCCGGGGTCATTCCAGGCTACCCCTCCCTCATCTTCAGGATGGTAGTAATCGGTGCACTTGTATTCGAAATCGGCTACGTCTGAGAGCACCTGAAAGCCATGGGCATAGCCGGGGGGGATATAAAGTTGGCGCGCATTGTCGTCGTTCAGCTCCACCCCGAACCACTGGCCGAAGGTGGGAGAGCCGGTGCGCACATCGGCGACCACATCGAAGACGCTGCCGCGGGAAACCCGTACCAGCTTGCCCTGCGGGTGCCTGAGCTGAAAATGCAGCCCGCGCAGGACATGATGACTGGAGCGCGAGTGGTTGTCCTGCACGAACTCGACGTCGAGCCCCGCCTCCCGGTAGCGGGTGGCGCTGTAGCTTTCGAGAAAGAACCCCCGCTTGTCGCCGAACAGACGGGGCTCAATGATGATGACCCCGGGCAGGGGGGTATTGAGGACCTTCATGGTTGCTCCAGTAGCGAGTTCAGGTAGGCGCCGTAGCCGCTCTTGAGCAGCGGGCGAGCGTGGTCACGGAGCTGCTGGTCGCTGATCCAACCGGCACGCCAGGCCAGCTCTTCGGGCGCGGCGATCTTCATCCCCTGGCGTTTTTCGATGGTCTGTACAAACTGGGACGCTTCCAATAGCGACTCGTGGGTGCCGGTGTCCAGCCAGGCCATGCCGCGCCCCATCACCTGTACATCCAGCTGCCCCTGTTGGAGGTAGTGCTGGTTAACGCTGGTGATCTCCAGCTCACCCCGGTCTGAGGGGGTAATGGTGCGGGCGATATCGACCACCTGTTGGTCGTAAAAATAGAGGCCGGTGACGGCAAAACGGGACTTGGGCCTGGCGGGCTTCTCTTCGATGCTGAGGGCTTGCCCTGAGGGATCGAACTCCACCACCCCGTAGCGTTCCGGGTCGTGCACCGGGTAGGCGAACACCGTGGCGCCAGAGGTTTTGCCAGCGGCGGAATGCAGCAGCTCGGCCAGCCCCTGGCCGTAATAGATATTGTCCCCCAGGATCAGGCAACAGCTGTCGCCGGCAATAAATTGCTCCGCCAGCAGGAACGCCTGGGCGATGCCGTCGGGGCTCTCCTGCACACAGTACTCCAGGTTCATGCCCCATTGGGCGCCATCCTTGAGCAGGTGCTGGAACAAAGGGCCATCGTGGGGGGTGGTGATGATCATGATGTCGCGAATCCCCGCCTCCATCAGCGTGCAGAGGGGGTAGTAGATCATCGGCTTGTCGTAGACCGGCAGCAGTTGCTTGGAGACCGCCAGAGTCAGCGGGTGCAGGCGGGTGCCGGAGCCACCCGCGAGGATAATACCTTTCATTCGGTTCCCTCCCGGGGGTCGTTGGATAGTCCCAGGCGCGTGCCCTGGTAGCTGCCATTATGGATGCGATCACACCAGGTCGGGTTGTCCAGGTACCACTCAAGGGTCTTGCGCAGTCCGCTGTCGAAAGTCTCGGCGGGGGTCCAGCCTAGCTGCTGCTGGATATAGCTGGCGTCGATGGCGTAGCGCAGGTCGTGGCCGGGCCGGTCGGTGACATGGGTAATCAGGTCGCGGTAGTGGGCCACTCCGGCGGGTTTTTGCGGGCGCAGCTCCTCCAGCAGTTGGCAGAGGCTGTGAACCACCTCGAGGTTGGCTTTCTCATTATGGCCGCCGATGTTGTAGGTCTCGCCCACTTCACCCCGGGTCACGATCTCCAGCAGGGCGCGGGCGTGGTCATCCACATAAAGCCAGTCACGTACCTGCTGGCCGTTACCGTAGATTGGCAGCGGCTTGCCGGCCAGGGCGTTGCCGATCATCAGGGGGATCAGCTTCTCCGGGAACTGGCAGGGGCCGTAGTTGTTGGAGCAGTTGCTGACCAGGGTCGGCAGGCCAAAGGTCTCGTGCCAGGCCCTGACCAGATGGTCCGACCCGGCCTTGGAGGCGGAGTAGGGGGAATTTGGTTGGTAGGGGCTGGTCTCGGTAAAGAGCCCGTCGGCGCCCAGGGTGCCGTAGACCTCATCGGTGGAGATGTGATGGAAACGGAATCCGGCCGGGGCCTTGCCGCTGGCCACATACTCCCGTGCGCATTCGAGCAGGGTATAGGTACCGACAATGTTGGTCTGGATAAAATCACCGGGACCGTCAATGGAACGATCGACGTGGGACTCGGCCGCCAGGTGCATGATGGCGTCGGGTTGGAACTGATCGATCTGTTGCTGGACAGCGGCGCGGTCGCAGATGTCGGTACGGGTAAAGCTGTAGTGAGGGGCGCTCTCGACGCTGGCCAGGTTATCGAGGTTACCTGCGTAGGTCAGCTTGTCGAGGTTGAGCACCTGGTGCCGGCCCTCGGCGATGATCAGGCGAATCAGGGCGGAGCCGATAAAGCCCGCACCGCCGGTAATCAGTAATTTCATAGCGGAATATCCAGTGCGTTAGTAAGCGCCTCTTTGAGCCCCTTGTCCGAATGTTGGCTGCCCTCAAGATAGCTGACAAGAAGCAGGCGCCCCTGTTCGCCGGCGAGCTGCAGGCTGGCCTGGTCCTCCTCCCCCTTGATCAGGTGGGCAAAGTTCCTCAGGCGCAGGCGGTTGCTCAGGGGGCGGCGTTGAATCTTCATATCCGAGAGGTCGATCAGCCCCAGGTCACTCGCCGGTGTCAGCACGATATTGCCGAGGTGGATCGAGCGAAAATAGACCCCCTTGTCGTGCAAGCTGGCGAGAAACTGCCCCAGCAGCCTAACCCGCTCATCGGGCATGGGCTGTTGCTCTCGGCGGTAGAGCTCCCGCAGGGTGACCCCCTCCAGCGGGTGGTAGTGGACGCAGTTGCGTTTGGGTTCAGCAACGCTAAAGCACTGGATCACCCTGGGTGTGGGAACGCCAAGGCGCTGCAGCTCGGCGGCGTTGGCGGCAAAGCGTTTGGCGTAGGGGTAAAACAGGGCCGAGGAGAAGGTGCGTTTGAGGCGAAACAGTTTGAGAAAACTGCCGTCGTTCAGCTTCATCACCTTGACGCCATAGCCATCCTCCTCCAGTACAGTTGCTTGGTGGGTGAGGCTGGAGAACTCTGGGGCGTTGAGGGTTTTCATCGGGCTCTTGGGGGGGAGAAATCAGGCGGCATTTTAGCCTCATTGGACTCGAAATCACAGGACTATGCTATGATGCGCCCTCTTTGGTTGTGCTCTGTGGCACAGTATCGGTCCACCCTCGAGTCAGGTAATTCCTTTGGCCTCTCCCGAACAAAAGCAGCAAACGAGCAGTATCAGGGTCTACCTGCGCCTGCTGGGGTACGTAAAGCCTTACATTGTTCCCTTTGTCGTCAGTATTCTGGGGTTTGCCTTCTTCGCCGCTACCCAGCCCGGCTACGCCAAGATGGTGGAGTACTTTATCGAAGGGCTCGAGGGAGCGGATGAGCGCTTTCTCTACCTGGTGCCCCTGGCGGTAGTGGCTCTGGCGATTCTGCGCGGACTGGGCTCCTTCCTGGGCAACTACTTTCTGGCCATGGTCTCCCAGGGGCTGGTCCATGACCTACGAATCGAGCTGTTCAACAAGCTGGTGACCCTGCCCAGCCGCTATTTTGATGACAACAACTCGGGCCACCTGATCTCCCGCATCACCTACAACGTGACCATGGTAACGGCGGCCGCGACCGATGCCATCAAGGTGGTGGTGCGTGAAGGGCTGACCGTACTCTTTCTGCTCGGCTACCTGCTGTGGACCAACTGGAAGCTGACACTGGTGTTTCTGGCCATTTTACCCGTCATTGCCCTGGTGGTGGGGGTGGTTGGGCGACGCCTGCGCAAGCTCAGTCACAAGATCCAGGATGCCATGGGGGATGTGACCCATGTGACTTCGGAGACCATCAAGGGCTACCGGGTGGTTCGCAGCTTTGGCGGGGAGGCCTTCGAAAGGAGTCGATTCTACTCCGCCAGCGCTAACAATCTGCGCCAGGCGATGAAGATGGTAAAGGTCTCCGCCATCACCACGCCGGTACTGCAGTTTCTGGTAATCAGCGCGATGGGGGCGATCATGTTCCTCGTGCTCTACATGCGTGATACCTCCTCGACGGCCGCCCTGATCTCATTTGTAGTGGCGGCGGGCATGCTGCCCAAACCGATCCGCCAGCTGTCGGAGGTGTACGGCAATATCCAGAAGGGGATCGCCGCCTGCGAGACCATCTTCGAACAGCTGGACGAGACCCAGGAGGTGGATCAGGGGGATCATGAAGCGGGGCGTGTTGAAGGGCGTATTGAGGTTCGCAACCTGAGCTTCGCCTACAACGATGCGGAGGACCCGGTGCTCAAGGGACTCAACTTCATCGTTGAGCCGGGGCAGACCATTGCGCTGGTGGGGCGCTCCGGTAGTGGCAAGAGCACCCTGGCGAGCCTGATCCCCCGTTTCTATAACCACCACCAGGGTGAGATTCTGATCGACGGGGTGCCGGTGGAGCGCTATACCCTCACCAGCCTGCGGCGCCAGATCGCACTGGTGAACCAGCAGGTGAGCCTGTTCAATGACTCGGTGGCCAATAACATCGCCTACGGCGACCTGCAGGGGACGCCCGACGAAGATATTAAGGCGGCGGCGGAATCAGCCTATGCTATGGAGTTCATCAAGGACCTGCCAGAAGGCCTGCACACCCTGATCGGCGAGGACGGTGTGCGTCTGTCGGGTGGCCAGCGCCAACGGCTGGCGATCGCCAGGGCCATTCTCAAGGATGCCCCTATCCTGATCCTTGACGAGGCCACCTCGGCGCTCGATACCGAGTCGGAGCGCTATATCCAGGCCGCCCTTGACGAGGTGATGAAGAACCGTACCACGGTGGTGATCGCCCACCGGCTCTCCACCATCGAGCAGGCCGACCGCATCCTGGTGATGGACCAGGGGCGCATCATCGAGAGCGGAACCCACGAGGAGCTGCTGGAGCGGGGCGAGCACTACGCGCGTCTCCACAGCCAGCAGTTTCAGGACGCAGTGAGCTAGTCTTGCTGCCTCCAGCTCTACCCCCTATCGTGTTAATGATTGCAGACACTGGAATTTGTTGAGATGAAACTGACCTTTCCCCGTTTTGACCAGGCCCGCGTGCTGGTGATTGGCGACCTGATGCTAGATCGCTACTGGCACGGCGCCACCCACCGCATCTCCCCCGAGGCGCCGGTGCCGGTGGTCAAGGTAAACCAGGTCGAGGATCGCCCCGGCGGAGCGGGTAACGTCGCGCTCAACATCGCGGCATTGGGGGCACCCGCCTTTCTGGTGGCGCCCACCGGGGATGACGAAGCGGCGCAGGTGTTGCGCAGCCGCCTGGAAGCGGCCGGGGTGCACTGTGATTTCGAAACCGTGGCTGACGACCCTACCATCACCAAGCTGCGCATCATCAGCCACAGCCAGCAACTGATTCGCCTGGACTTTGAAGAGCCCTTCGAGCACCTGGACATCAAGGCCCTGACGCGCCGTTTTGAGTCCTTGTTGGCCGAGGTTGATGTGGTGATCCTGTCCGACTACAACAAGGGAGCGTTGCGCAACCACCAGCAGCTGATCACGATGGCGCGGGACGCCGGTGTGGCGATACTGGCTGACCCTAAAGGGCACGACTTCAGCCTCTACCGGGGAGCGACCCTGATCACCCCCAACCTGCACGAATTCGAGGCGGTGGTGGGTCGTTGCCGCGACGAGCAGGAGTTGGTGATGAAGGGGGTCGAGCTGCTGCGAGAACTGGAGCTCGAGGCGCTGCTGGTGACCCGCGGTGAGCACGGCATGACTTTGCTCAGGGAGGGGGAGCCCGAGCTGCACCTGCCCGCCAAGGCGCGTGAAGTCTATGACGTCACCGGTGCGGGCGACACCGTCATCTCGGTGTTGGCCACCGCCCTGGCGGCGGGGGAACCGATGCCGCAGGCGGTGGCGCTGGCCAATATTGCTGCCGGCGTGGTGGTGGGCAAACTGGGCACCGCTGCCATCAGTGCGCCGGAGCTGCGTCGCGCCGTCAGCCAGAGCCAAGGCTCGGAGCGGGGGGTGATGAGCGCCGAGCAGTTGTTGGTGGCGCTGGAGGACGCCCGTGCCCACGGCGAAAAGATTGTCTTTACCAACGGCTGTTTCGACATCCTTCACGCCGGCCATGTGGGCTATCTGGAGCAGGCACGCGCCCTGGGAGATCGCCTGATTGTGGCCGTCAACAGTGATGCGTCCGTCAAGCGCCTCAAGGGTGAGGGTCGGCCGATCAACCCCGCGGAGCGCCGCATGGCGGTGCTGGCAGGGCTGGAGGCAGTGGACTGGTCGGTCTGCTTCAACGAAGACACCCCCGAAGCTTTGTTGCGGCTGATTCGCCCCGATGTGCTCGTGAAGGGGGGCGATTACGGCGTCGATGGGGTGGTCGGCGGCGAGATTGTGCGCGAATACGGCGGTGAGGTACAGGTGCTCGATTTCCTCGATAACTGCTCCACTACGGCAATCGTCAACAAGATTCTCGACCGTACCTGAGCCGCTTCAGCAGTAGGGGTGATACTCGCGCAGTGGCTGGTTGCCGGCGTTAACCCAGAGCCCCTGGCGCGGGGCAAAATACTCGCTGAGCTGCAGCTCGGCGCTCCCCTCGGCCGGCAGTAACAGGCCATCGCGCAACTGGTAGAAGCCACCATCGATCAGGTTGTAATCGTTAAGGGCCGCCAGCCACAGGGGTTCACGCTCCTCCCAGAGGGTCTCCAGCAAACCGCTACGGGGGTTGATCCGCTCCTCCAGCTGCCACAGGCTCAGGTCCGACATGGGCCGGTCCGGCAGTTCCAGATCCCAGTGATAGACCAGCTGCACGCTGCCGGTAGGGCGGTGCAGGTAGCATTCGCACTCGGTCAGGGGTTCCCCCTCCCAGTACACCTCCCGTGACCTGAAGGGGGTCGCAGTAGCCAGCTGCGCGCACTCCGGGTGGTAACTGAGCTGCGCCTGGTAGACCCGCTGCAGTTCGCTCCCATTGCGTTCGATGGGCCACAGCTCCTGCTCGGAGTGCAGGAGTAACTCCTGGCTGATCTCCTGCTCGAGGGCCAGTGCGGGGGTGGCCAGCAGGTCGAGGTCAACGTAGCCCGAAGGCAGTTTTAGCACCCGGTCCCCGCGGTCGGCACGCTGCTGGCGCACCAGCAGCAGGAAACGCAGCTCCTGCCAACGAAGGCGGATAAACCCCGACACCCCGAGGTGGGTGGCGGTAAACGCGCTGCCCTCCTGCGGCGGCGGATTAGAGCGCTGCTGCAGCAGGTCGGTAAAGTCGAAAGGGGGGCCGCAGGCGCTCAAATGCACTGCGCTTCCCTCCAGCTCGACCTGGATATTGCGGGTGCGGAACGCATCAGGCGGGTGTTGGCTGAGGAGCATGAGTTATTGCCCCAGTGCCTTCAGGGCCGCCGCCAGGTTGCTTTTCAGGTGGTCGGGATTAATGGTACCGACGATGGCACTGCAAACGCCCGGGCGGGCGAACACAAACTCCATGCTACGTGCTACCGGATCCTCCCCCTGTTGGCAGAGGTGGCCGCTGGCCAGTGCCTTCTTGATCAGGATCCCTTTGTGGTGCTGGTGGGCGAAGTCGATCACCTCCCCCTCCTGCGGCTCAACCAGGTTGTAGGTGACCATGGCGCAGTCGCAGTGGGCCAGCGCGGCAATGCCGCCGGCGACGGTTTTGCTGGAGATGCCGGTAGCACGGATCAGCCCCTGGCGCTTGAGGTCTGCCAGCACCTCGAGGGTGCCGTGCTGGTCTACAATCGCCTGATCGTTGCCGTCGGAGTGGACCAGCACCAGGTCCAGGTAGTCGGTGTTGAGTCGCTTGAGACTGCGCTCAATGCTGAAACGGGTGTGTTCGGGGGAGAAATCGAAGCGGGAAACACCCTGCTCAAACTCTTCGCCTACTTTGGTGCAAATTACCCAGCGCGAACGTTGCCCGGACAGCAGGGTGCCGAGACGTTCCTCGCTGGTGCCGTAGGCTGGGGCGGTATCGATCAGGTTGATCCCGAGGTCGGCGGCCAGGTTGATCAGCTCCAGCGCCTGGCGGTCGTCGGGGATGCGAAACCCCTGGGGGTACTTGACCCCTTCGTTACGGCCCAGTTTAACGGTGCCGAAGCCCAGGGGGGTCACTTCGACGCCGGTATCGGCGATGGCGGAGGTGATCATGGGAGCACCCCCTCCCAGAAGGGCTTGCCGACCGGGGGGCGCGGCAGGCTGGTCGCGGCGGGCTGGGGGATCTGCGGGGCGATTCCCTGCAGTTGCAACTGTCGCAGCACCTCGTCACTCAGGTTAGGGGCCAGGGCCAGCTTGGTGGGCCAGTTGATCAGCGCGTTGTGAAGCGCCTTGCAGTAGGCAGCATCCGGGCGCAGCAGGTTGCTTTGGCGGGGCTCGGCCCGGTCTACCCGGAGGGTGCCCCACTCGGCGCTGGTGAAGTCGATCCAGGGCATTAACTGCGTCAGCTCCTGTTGGCAGCGGGCGATCTGTTCTGAAGGCTCGCGTTTGACGCCGGACTCGGCGGGCTCACCGCCAATGTACCAGATCCAGTTGCCCTGCTGGTCGGGATGGCTGGTGATGGTCAGGCGAGGCACGGTGCTGGTACCGATGCAATGGGCAAACAGGGGTTGGGCACCCGGTACCCGGACCATCGCCATGTGCAGGGGACGCAGTTGCATGGCCGGACCCTCAACCCCCCAGCGCTGGAGCAGATCGGCGGTACCGGCACCGGCGGTAAACAGGTAGCGGCGGGCGCGGATCATGGTCTGCTCGCCCTGGTGCTCCAGCAGGATGGCGCTGATCTTGCCATCGGTATCGTGCTCAATGCGGCTTTTTTCCCAGTCGATGGACAGGGTTCTATCCTCAAGCCCCTGCACCAGGCTGGAGACCACACTGGGCACGTCGAGTACAAACTCATTCAGTTGGTAAAGGCTACCTCGAAAGGCCGGGTGCTGGAAAAAAGCGGGGTAGTTTTTGGGCTTGAGCTGGTCGACCCGTCCGCGCAGCGCCTTGCTGGCGAAAAAGGTGGTGAGCTTGGAGCCCAACCCGGCACTGGACCACATATAGTGGTGCGGGCTAAGGATACGGGCACAGGAAAGGTCGATCTCCCCCTCACCCTGCAGGCACGCTTGCCAGCGCTTGGGCATGCCGGCGATGCACTCGGAGGCGTGGGTCAGGTTGCCCGATAGGGCGTACTTGGTGCCACCGTGAATAATGCCCTGGGACTTGATGCTTTGCCCGCCCCCCAGGGTCGCGTTTTCCAGCAACAGGGTGGAGTAGCCCAGTTCGCTGAGGCGCCGGAGCAGCCAGAGGCCGGCGATGCCGCCGCCCAGGATGGCGATGTCGGTATCCAGATGGTGCGTCATGGTGTGCTCATTAACCGGTTGAGGGGCACAGTATACGGTGACCTCGGGTCGAGGTCACCGGCAGGGGCTCATTTGCAGAGCCAACGGGGTATAATTGCGCCTTCCTTACAACCAGCCCTACATCATGATCAACCGCTTCAGCTACAGTCTGCTCTTTTACCTGCTGCTTCCCCTGGTGGTGGCGCGCCTGCTCTATCGGGCCTGGCGAGCTCCTGCCTATGCCCGCCGCTGGAAGGAGCGCTTTGGCTGGTTCGATGGCTCGCCCCTGAAGGGGCGGCCGGTGATCTGGGTGCACAGCGTCTCGGTTGGGGAGTCCATTGCGGCGGCCCCCCTGGTTAAAGGGCTGCAGGAGCGCTATCCGCAACACCAGCTGGTGGTGACTACCATGACCCCGACCGGCTCGGAGCGGGTAAGGGCGCTCTACGGCGATAGCGTGTTTCACGTCTACGCCCCCTACGATCTCCCCGATGCATTGTCCCGTTTCCTGACGCGGGTACAACCGCGGCTAGCGGTCATCATGGAGACCGAACTCTGGCCCAATACGGTGGCGGCCTGCCGCAACCGAGGCGTCCCCCTGCTGCTGGCTAATGCGCGCCTGTCGGAGCGCAGTGCGCGGGGCTACGCTCGCTTTCCCGCACTGGTAACGCCCATGCTGCAGGCGCTGGGCGCCGTTGCCGCCCAGAGCGATGAGGCCGCCGAGCGCTTTCGTCAGCTGGGGGTGGCAAAGGAGCGGATAGAGGTGACGGGAAGCCTTAAGTTTGACCTGCCGATCGAAGCCGGTATGCGCGAGGAGGGGGAAGCGCTACGCCGAGCCTGGCTTGCGCATCAGCCCCCCGGTACCCGCGTCCTGGTAGCCGCCAGTACCCATCAGGGGGAGGATGAGCTGGTGTTGAAGGCACTGGAGGGTCAGTCGACGCCCGTGCTGCTGGTGCTGGTGCCCCGCCATCCCGAGCGTTTCCCAAGGGTTGCCGAGTTACTGGACCGGGGCGGATACCCCTCTGCCCGTCGCAGTCTCGGAGAACCGGTGAAGGCGGATACACGCGTGGTACTGGCCGATACCATGGGGGAGATGTTGCTGCTATTGGCGGCGGCGGATATCGCCTTTATCGGCGGCAGCCTGGTGCCGACCGGTGGTCATAATATGCTGGAGGCCTCGGCCTTGGCAGTGCCTGTGCTGAGTGGTCCCCACCTCTTTAACTTCAAAGAGATCAGCGACCAGTTGCTGGAGGCGGGTGCCATGCAGGTCGTTGAGGATGCGTCAGCCTTAGCCGATGCCCTGCAGGCACTGCTGGCTGACCGGGAGGCTCGTGAGCGCATGGGGGCCGCCGGTCTGGCAGTGGTGAACAGCAACCGGGGGGCGCTCAAGCGACAGCTGGCGCTGTGCGAGCACCTGCTGGAGACGCAGGGCTCGCACAAAGGGCGCTAGAGCTTGGGCAGCAGCTCGGTGCTGGTCTTGGTGATCCACTGGTTGAGATCGGTCAGGTCCTGGGGGCTCAGGGTGCCCGCCTCACGCTTGAGGCGCAGGGTGTTGAGCAGGTAGTCGTAGCGCGCATTGAGGTAGTCCCGCTGGGAAGCGTAGAGATTACGCTGGGCGTTGAGCACATCGACGATGTTTCGTGAGCCTACTTCATATCCGCTTTCGGTGGCATCGAGGGCGCTTTGGGTGGAGATGATGCCCTGGGCGCGGGCCGAGATCCGCTGCACATCGGCGGTTACCGAGCTGTAGAGGTTGCGGGTACGCTGGCTGGTCTGGCGGTTGAGGGAGTCCAGCCGATCCTGTGCCTCCTGCAGACGGTAGGTGGCTTCTCGTACACGGGAGCTGGTGCCGCCACCGCTGTAGATCGGTACGCTGAGCTGGAGCCCATAGTACTGGCTGTTTTGCTTGCCGTTGAAACCGGTCAGGCTGAAGGAGGGGTCGCCGGTCACGTTGTGGGAGTATGTGGCGATGGCATCCAGGGTCGGTGCGTGGCCAGATTTTGAAAGTTTTAGCGCCTCCTCAGTAGCACGCACCGCCTCGCGCGCAGCAGCGATGTTGAGGTTCTGGACCAGCGAGCTGTTCACCCACTCCTCCTTCACCTCCGGCGTGGGGTTCACCACCGGCATCTCCTTGTTGAGGCTGCCGATTTGACGGTGCTCCCGGGCGGTCAGGGTGCGCAGCCTTTCCAGGCTGACCTCGACATTATTCTCCGCCACGATACGGTTAACTCGGGCGTTGTCGTAGACGGCGCGCGCTTCGTGGACGTCGGTCTGGGCGATCAAGCCCACTTCGAAGCGCTGTTCCGCTTGCTCCAGCTGGCGTTTGAAGGCCTTCTCCTCGGAGATGGTTGTGGTGAGGGTGTCCTGTGCCCGCAGCACTTCGAAGTAGGCATCGGCAACGCGCAGGATCAGGTCCTGTTGGATCGCGCTGAACTCCGCCTGGGCCTGGTCGGATAAGGCTTCAGCACGGGTATAGGTAAACCAGCGCTCAAGCCGGAACACCGGCTGAACCAGCTGTGCGGCCCAGCCGTGCTCATTGAAGTCGCGGGTACGGTTAATGCCGGGCAGCGAGGTGGCGTTGAGGCTGCGATCAGTGGCTTTGGCCGTGGAGGCGTTGAGGGTGATATTGGGGAGCAGGCCGGCGAGCCCCTGGTTGGGTAGCTCCTCGTTGGCCTTAAGGGAGGCACCGGCCGCTGCCAGCTCGGCATCGTTGGCCAGGGCTTGTTGGTAGATCTCCAGCAGATCCGCCGGTTCCTGTTGTGCGTAGAGCGCGCTGCTAAGGGTTGCAAGCCCGGCCAGCAGATAACTCGGAAGTTTTTTAAACGCCATGAGGTGTACTGTTCCCTGTGAGTTGGATCAACGATGTGCCGAAAAACGGCGTATCCTGTGTATAATGCAACCGTCTTTCGGATTAACCCAGTGTAACAAAACGACATCGGTCGGGAATATTAAATATCCCGCGGGCCAGTATATAGTTTCAGCTCTGCGTCTCGATAACCGACCGATCGCCATCTCTGTCCGCCTCTGCACCGGTGGGTCATCTTTATCTCTCTGGTGTACGATTGACTGTCCAACCTGACTTACTTAATAGGGCCAAGAATGAATAAACCTGCCAACGAATTTTTGAGCGAAACGGCCATCGTTGATGGCGACTCGGTCAAGCCCTTTCCCAACTCCCGCAAGATCTTCGTTGAGGGCAGTCGCCCGGATATTCGGGTGCCCATGCGGGAGATTTCGCTGGCCGACACCCCCACCGATTTTGGTGGTGAGGCCAATGCGCCGGTGCTGGTTTATGATACCTCTGGCCCTTACTCCGACCCCGCCGTCGCGATCGACATCCGTAAGGGGCTGGCGCCTGTACGCGAGGGCTGGGTGGTTGAACGGGGTGATACCGAGGTGCTGTCTGGCTCGAGCTCCGAATTTGCGCGGCAGCGGGAAAACGATATCGAGTTGAACAAACTGCGGTTTGCCCTGCAGCGCAAACCCCGTCGTGCCCTGCCCGGGAAAAATGTTACCCAGCTTTACTATGCTCGTCAGGGGGTGATCACCCCGGAAATGGAGTATGTCGCGATCCGCGAAAACATGAAGCTGCAGGAGGCGCGTGCCCAGGGGGCACTGGTCCAGCATCCCGGTCACTCCTTCGGCGCGGCTATTCCCGACCAAATTACCCCCGAGTTCGTGCGTGAGGAGATCGCCCGTGGCCGCGCGATCATCCCCGCCAATATTAACCACCCCGAGCTGGAACCGATGATTATCGGCCGCAATTTCCTGGTCAAGATCAATGGCAACATCGGCAACAGCGCTCTCGGCTCCTCTATCGAGGAGGAGGTGGCCAAACTGACCTGGGGAATTCGTTGGGGAGCCGATACCATCATGGATCTCTCCACCGGCAAGAATATCCACGAGACTCGCGAGTGGATCGTACGCAATTCACCGGTGCCGATCGGGACCGTGCCGATCTACCAGGCTCTGGAGAAGGTTAATGGTGTTGCCGAAGATCTCAGCTGGGAGGTGTTTCGCGACACCCTGATCGAGCAGGCCGAGCAGGGGGTGGACTACTTTACCATCCACGCCGGCGTGCTGCTGCGTCACGTACCCCTGACCGCCAAGCGCGTCACCGGTATTGTCTCCCGCGGCGGATCCATCATGGCCAAGTGGTGCCTGGCGCACCACAAAGAGAATTTCCTTTACACCCATTTCGAAGAGATCTGCGAGATCATGAAAGCCTACGACGTCTCCTTCTCCTTAGGGGATGGGTTGCGTCCGGGCTCCATCGCCGACGCCAACGACGAGGCGCAGTTCGGTGAGCTGGAGGCGCTGGGTGAGCTGACCAAGGTCGCCTGGAAGCACGATGTCCAGGTCATTATTGAAGGGCCCGGTCATATCCCGATGCATATGATCAAGGAGAACATGGACAAGCAGCTGAAGGAGTGCGACGAGGCCCCCTTTTACACCCTGGGCCCCTTGACGACCGATATTGCCCCCGGCTATGACCACATCACCTCAGGGATCGGTGCCGCCATGATCGGCTGGTACGGCTGCGCCATGCTCTGCTATGTCACCCCCAAGGAGCACCTGGGGCTGCCTAACAAGGATGACGTTAAGCAGGGAATCATTACCTACAAGATCGCTGCCCATGCGGCCGACCTGGCCAAGGGGCACCCTGGCGCCCAGATTCGCGACAACGCCATGTCCAAGGCGCGCTTTGAGTTCCGCTGGGAGGACCAGTTCAATCTCGGCCTCGACCCGGACACGGCGCGTGCCTATCACGATGAAACCCTCCCCAAGGAGTCGGCCAAGGTGGCCCACTTCTGCTCCATGTGCGGCCCCAAGTTCTGTTCGATGAAGATCAGCCAGGAGGTGCGCGACCTGGACGAAAGCCAGATCGCGGCGATCAACCTGGAGGCAGATCAAGGGATGCAGGCCAAATCGGACGAGTTCAAACAACAGGGATCGGAGCTTTACCACAAGGTGTAACGTGACCACAGCCGCTGCCCGAAAACCGCGTTATCAAATCGACCTGGTCGCCCAGCAGGCGCTCTGTGAGCGCAACTATGCGCGCCTGCTAAAGTTGCTGCCGCAATGGGACCAGGCCGACGAGCACTGCTTTGCGGTCCGGTTTGGGGAGCATAGCGCTCGGGTTCGCCTGCTTATACAGCAGCGCTGTCCCTACACCAGCATGGTGGAGATCAGTCATCAGGCAGACTGGGGGCAGTGGCTGCCCCTGCCCTTGATGGAGGTGCGGGTGTATCACGACCTGCGGATGGCCGAGGTGGTCAGCGCCCTCGATCGTCCGCAGCGGGTGGCTCGCCACGACTACCCCAACCAGCGCATGGAGCTGCCCGACGAAAAGGCGCAGTGGAACCGCTTTCTGGGGGAGTGGTTAAGCCACTGCCTGGAGGGGGGCTGCAGCCTTGAGCCCTGGCAGGCGGCGGCGATGTGACTGAGTTGGGAATTTTGCCATAAACCCCTGAGTCCGCCGGGGCGCACTGCTATAGTGAGACTCTTTGAGGATGGCGGCAAGCGCACGCGGGGAGTTTTGTTTTGCCCAGTTCAGGTTCATCACCTGCTATCAAACTGATGCAGATTACAGATTGCCATCTGTTTGCCGATGCGGACGGTCGGCTGATGGGGGTAGACACCTCCCAGACCCTCGACTGGGTGCTGGAGCTCGCCCGCTCGTTGCCCTCTCCAGACCGGTTGCTGCTGACCGGCGATCTGGCCCAGGATGGCACACCTGACTCCTATCGCCTCCTGCGTGAGCGCATTGCTCCCCTCAACGTACCTTCCCACTGGATCTGTGGTAACCACGACAACGCCCTGGCGATGGCCGAAGCCCTGGCCGACCAGCCCCAGACGCTGAGCAAGCGGATCGTTATGGGGTCATGGCAGCTGTTGATGCTGCACTCCCAGGTAGAGGGTGAAGTGGGTGGGGCACTGGCGGAGGCGGAGCTGGAGCTGGTGGAGCGGAGCCTGAGAGCGTTTAAGGGCCACAGCCTGATCTGTATGCATCACCATCCCCTGGCGGTTGGTAGCCAGTGGATGGATCGTATTGCCATCGCCAACCAGCAACAGCTTTGGGAACGGCTGGCCCTGGCGCAGGGGCAGGTGATCCTGCTCTGCGGCCATGTACACCAGCATCAGGAGCGCCGGCACCAGGGGGTGACCCTGCTGACCACGCCTGCCACCTGCTTTCAGTTTGCGCCGCTGTCCGATAGCTTTGGCGTCACCGAGGAGATGCCAGGGCTGCGAACCCTCGAGCTGTACGACGACGGTTCCTTTGACACCCAGGTGCACCGGGTCAGTCCCCACGAGCTCACGATTAATCGAGAGTTGATGGGCTATTAAGCGGCGCGGGCAGGGATCCGCTTGTTTCGCCGCAACGTTTTGCTTACTCTTCAGGGCTTCGTCCAACAATTCCTGCTGCGTGGCCCTCTGACCGATGACCAACCCTGTTCCCTTGCTGCTCTACATTCATGGATTCAACAGCTCGGCGAGCTCGGTAAAGGGGCGACAGTTACAGCAGGATCTCGAGCAGCGCGCCTTTGACTGCGAGCTGTGGCTACCGGATCTGCCCCACTGGCCCGCCGAGGCGGTGAAGCTGATGTTTACCCGCCTGCGTCCACTGGTCGGTCAGCGTCCACTGGCGCTGATCGGGAGTTCACTGGGGGGGTATTACGGCACCTGGTTGCGCGAGCGGCTGCTGGCCGAAGCGGCGCCCGGTACCCGCATTCCCTTGGTGCTGATCAACCCCGGGGTACGCCCCTTCGAGTACTGGGAAAGCTATCTGGGCGAGCAGCAGAACCTCTACACCGGGGAGCGCTACGAGCTGACCATGGACCACATACGCCAGCTGGCGCTATTGGATGTTGAGGGGCCGAGTGCGCCCGACGACTGCCTGCTGCTGGTTCAAACCGGTGATGAAACCCTCGATTATCGCCGTGCCGTTAAGCGCTACGCAGGTTGCCGGCAGCGGGTTGAGGAGGGGGGCTCCCACGGCTTCGATGGTTTTGAAGCGACGCTGCCGGAGATCTACCGTTTTTTCCATTTTACTGATGCCAAGTGATATCACCCTGACATGAGCAATCATACCTATAACGCTGGAGCCATTGAGGTACTCAGCGGACTTGACCCGGTGCGCAAACGCCCGGGGATGTACACGGAAACCACCCGCCCCAACCATCTGGCGCAGGAGGTCATCGACAACAGTGTGGATGAGGCGCTGGCCGGCTTCGCCAGCCAGCTGACAGTGACCCTGCACCCCGATAACTCGCTGGAGGTGGCCGATAATGGCCGCGGGATGCCGGTGGATATACACCCTGAGGAGGGGGTCAGCGGGGTGGAGCTGATCCTCACCCGGCTTCACGCTGGGGGCAAGTTTTCCAACGACAACTACCAGTTCTCGGGAGGTCTCCACGGGGTAGGGGTATCGGTTGTCAACGCCCTCTCCACCCGTCTCGAAGTCACCGTGCGCCGCGATGGCCAGGTCTATCGTATGGGGTTCACCAACGGAGACAAGGCGACCGAGCTGGAGGTGATCGACAGCTGCGGCAAGCGTAACACCGGGACCATGGTGCGCTTTCTGGCCGACCCCAAGTATTTCGACTCCCACAAATATTCCATTCCGCGCCTCAAGCACGTGTTGCGGGCGAAAGCGGTGCTTTGCCCCGGGCTGAAGGTGATCTTCAACGACCTGCAGGGGGACGCCTCGGAGGAGTGGCTGTTTGAGTCCGGCTTACAGGACTACCTTATTGGTGCCACCCGTGGCTGGGAGACCCTCCCCCCCGAGCCCTTTATCGGCTCCATGAGCGGTAACGCCGAAGCGGTAGACTGGGCGGTTCAGTGGTTACCCGAAGGAGGCGAGCTGGTCACCGAGAGCTACGTCAACCTGATTCCAACGGCTCAGGGGGGCACCCACGTTAACGGGTTGCGCACCGGCTTGCTCGAGGCGCTGCGCGAATTCTGCGAGTTCCGTAGCCTGCTGCCCCGTGGTGTCAAACTCTCCCCGGACGATATCTGGGATCGCTGCTGCTATGTACTGTCGGCCAAGCTGGCGGACCCGCAGTTTTCCGGCCAGACCAAGGAGCGGCTCTCCTCCCGCGAATGCGCGGCTTTCGTCTCCGGTATCGTCAAGGACGCCTTCAGCCTGTGGCTAAACCAGCATACGGCTCAAGCCGAAGCGCTGGCCGAACTCTGCATCAGCAATGCCCAGCGTCGTCTGCGCGCAAGCAAGAAAGTGGCGCGAAAGCGGGTGACCGCCGGTCCGGCCCTGCCGGGCAAGCTGGCGGACTGCTCCAGCCAGGACTCCGACCGCGGCGAACTCTTTCTGGTGGAGGGGGACTCCGCCGGTGGTAGTGCCAAGCAGGCGCGGGATCGCGAGTTCCAGGCGATTATGCCGTTGCGGGGCAAGATCATGAACACCTGGGAGGTGGACTCCAGCGAGGTGCTGGCTTCCCAGGAGATCCACGATATTTCGGTGGCGCTGGGGGTGGACCCCGGCTCCAACAACCTGGAGGGGTTGCGCTACGGCAAGATCTGCATCCTTGCCGATGCGGACTCCGATGGTTTGCACATCGCCACCCTGCTGTGCGCCCTCTTTGTGAAGCATTTCCGACCGCTGGTGGAGGCGGGCCACATCTTTGTTGCCATGCCCCCCCTTTACCGGATCGATGTGGGCAAGGAGGTGTTCTATGCCCTCGATGATGGCGAGAAGCAGGGGCTGCTCGATCGCATCGAAGCCGAAAAACTGCGGGGCAAGGTTAACGTCCAGCGCTTCAAGGGACTGGGTGAGATGAACCCGCTGCAGCTGCGGGAGACCACCATGGCGCCCGACACCCGGCGGTTAGTGCAACTGACGGTTGACCAGGGCGATGACACCACCAGCTCGATGGATATGCTGCTGGCCAAAAAACGCGCCGCCGACCGCAAAGAGTGGTTGGAGAGCAGCGGCAACCTGGCCGAAGTGTAACCCCACCTCCCGAACCGATTTAGAGAACAGCAGTCGTATGACAGACCAGATTATTATTGGCGACGATGGCGTCGAACGCCAAAGCCTCAGGGATTACACCCGAAACGCCTACCTCAACTACTCGATGTACGTCATTCTCGACCGTGCACTACCCCACGTGGGGGACGGCCTCAAACCGGTGCAGCGGCGTATTGTCTACGCCATGAGTGAGCTGGGGCTGAAAAATAGCGCCAAATACAAGAAGTCGGCGCGTACCATTGGTGACGTGCTGGGTAAGTTTCACCCCCACGGCGACAGCGCCTGCTACGAGGCGATGGTGTTGATGGCTCAGCCCTTCTCCTACCGATATACGCTGGTCGAGGGGCAGGGTAACTGGGGCTCACCCGATGACCCCAAGTCCTTTGCGGCGATGCGTTATACCGAGGCCAAGCTCTCCACCTACTCCGAGGTGTTGCTCGGGGAGCTGGGGCAGGGGACCGTGGACTGGGTCCCCAACTTCGATGGCACCCTCGATGAACCCGCCACCCTGCCGGCGCGCCTGCCCAATGTGCTGCTTAACGGCGGTACCGGTATTGCGGTCGGCATGGCCACCGATATACCACCCCACAACCTGCGGGAGG
The DNA here is from genome assembly GCF_003864255.1 of Aestuariirhabdus litorea. Lineage (NCBI taxonomy): Bacteria > Pseudomonadati > Pseudomonadota > Gammaproteobacteria > Oceanospirillales > Aestuariirhabdaceae > Aestuariirhabdus > Aestuariirhabdus litorea. The sequence continues at coordinate 123,490 of NZ_QWEZ01000002.1, read as the reverse complement.
TAGCGGCGGCTTGCGTGCGCCTGCTGGAGGAGCCGAAGGCGACCCTGGAGCAGCTGTGCGAGCATATCAAGGGGCCCGACTTCCCGACCGAAGCTGAGCTGATCACCCCCAGGGCCGAACTGCTGAAGATGTACCAGAGCGGTCGCGGCAGCCTGCGGATGCGGGCGGTCTACCAGCGTGAGAATGGCGATCTGGTGATCACGGCGCTGCCCCACCAGGTGTCCGGCGCCAAGGTGCTGGAGCAGATTGCCGACCAGATGCAGAAAAAGAAGCTGCCGATGGTGGCCGACCTCAGGGATGAATCCGACCACGAGAACCCGACACGCCTGGTGATCGTACCGCGTTCCAACCGCATCGACACCGAACAGCTGATGAACCACCTGTTCGCCACCACCGATCTGGAGCGCACCTACCGGGTAAACCTCAATCTGATCGGCATCGACGGCCGTCCCCAGGTGAAGGCGCTCGACCAGCTGCTGCGGGAGTGGCTGAGCTATCGAACCGAAACCGTGCGCCGGCGTTTGCAGTATCGGCTCGACAAGGTCAACAAGCGCCTGCACCTGCTCGATGGTTTGTTGATCGCTTTCCTCAACCTGGATGAGGTAATCCATATCATCCGCACCGAGGATGAGCCCAAGCCGGTATTGATGGAGCGCTTCGGGCTCACCGAGGTGCAGGCCGATTACATCCTCGATACCCGCTTGCGCCAGCTGGCGCGCCTGGAGGAGATGAAGATCCGCACCGAGCAGTCGGAGCTCGAGCAGGAGCGTGAGAAACTGGAGAAGATCCTGGGCTCCGAGGCTCGCCTTAAGACCCTGATCAAAAAAGAGATTATTGCCGACGCCGAGAGCTATGGGGATGAGCGTCGCTCACCCATCGTGGAGCGTGGTGAGGCCCGTGCACTGGATGAAACCGAACTGATGGCGGCGGAGCCGGTGACCGTAGTGCTGTCGAAAAAAGGCTGGATCCGCTCGGCCAAGGGGCACGATGTTGATCCGGCGGCCCTCAGCTACAAGTCGGGGGATGAGTATCAGTTGTCGGTGAAGGGGCGCAGCAACCAGCCTACTGTGGTGATCGACTCCACCGGGCGCAGCTACAGCGTCACTACCCATAGTCTCCCCTCTGCCCGGGGCCAGGGTGAACCCCTGACGGGTCGGCTGAACGTGCCCTCCGGCGCCAGTTTTGAGGGGATGCTGATCGGTGAGGAGCGCCAGACCCTGTTGATGGCTTCCGATGCCGGCTATGGATTCGTCACCACCCTCGGCGAGCTGCAAAGCAAAAATCGCTCCGGTAAGGCTGCACTCAGCCTGCCCAAGGGGGCGAGGGTGTTGCCGCCGGTGGCGATCACCGACCTCTCACAGGAGCTGGTGGCGGCGGTCACCAACGAGGGTCGCCTGCTGCTGTTCCCGGTAGCGGACCTGCCCCAGCTGGCCCGCGGCAAGGGCAACAAGATCATCAATATTGCCTCGGCACGGGTGGCGTCGCGGGAGGAGTTCGTGATCGACCTGACGGTGCTATCACCCACCCAGACGCTGGTGCTTTATGCCGGCAAGCGTCACCTTAACCTGCGCCCTTCGGATCTTGAGCACTACCGCGGGGAGCGGGGGCGCAGGGGTAACAAGTTGCCGCGTGGTTTTCAGAAGGTGGATCGGATAGAGGCCGAGGGCTGATCACAGCCCTCCGTGGTCAGCCCAGTGCGTGGGCGGCCATCTGCTGGCACTGCTGCTCCAGGAGGTGCTGGTAGCTGCTGTGAACCGAGGTGACCCGGGGGCCGGCATGGGGGCCTTGCGCTTCGATCTCGACCCGGCTTTCATCCTGCAGGATGTCGGCTATTTCAGGGCAGACCGTGATTCCGCTGCGCAGCTCGGCGGTCGCCAGTTGGAAGGCGATGGAGGGCGCCGTAGGTCGCCGCAGCGGGTGTTCATCTACCGCCTCCCCCTCGTGCTGGTGGCTCATGCCGAGGCCCAGGCTGAAGCGGGGCTGCTGCTGTTGCTTGCGGAGCTGGCTGAGCCGCTCCAGTAGCAGTCCGCAGCAGAGGGCGCTGAACAGGTAGTCTTCGTTAAACCGCTCGGGAAACCTGAGATAGGCCTGTCCCTCCGCGGAGTAGCTTAACTCACCGTTGTAGAGGCGAGCGGCATGGCGTAATGCGCGGGTCTGCTGTTCCAGTAGTTGCTTGAAGTCGCCGGGGTTCATGCACTGCTGCAGGGTTGGCTGGTTGTTGAAGCGGATGCAGAGCAGGGCGCTGGCGTCACTGTCGATATAGGGTTCCTCCTCCTCTGGCTCCACCCCCTGGAGGGGATCGGCGGCAGCTTCGTCCTGCCTGGAGGCGCTGGGAGCCGGCGCAGTGAGGGGGAAGCGCTCTCCTTGATGGACGGGCAGGTGACGGAGGATGAGAAAGGCGATCACCGATAGCAGGAGTGCGGAGAGCAGGATCAGGGTGATGGCATCGCGGGCCGGTTGGCGGATGTACCGGTCATTGAGGCGAACACGCACGTAACCGGCAATCACCTCCTGATAGTGCACCGGAGCCGTAAAGAGGCGCCCCGCGGCGTTGTGGTCAAAATCACGCCCCGCCAGCAGCTGGTTATCAATGCTGTAGATATTGATGGCGGCGATGTAGGGGTTTTCGCTGAGCTGGTTGAGCATCACGTTGAGGCTGAGGATGTCATTGCTGACCAGCAGCTCAGTCGCCTGGCTGGCGGTTTGGGAGGCCAGGGTATCACCGAAAACATAGGCCTGGGTTTCGCTGGTGAAGCGGATTTGTTGGTAGGCGATCAGGCAGAAGAGAGCCAGGCTGGCGGCATAAAAAAGCATCAGGAGCGGGCCGGTGTGCTGGCGGGCCAATGTTTTCAGCGTATCGGGCACGGAGGATGTCCGGTCAGGGTTACAGAGGGGGAGAAGCAGTCGGTGACTGCGCCGTCATTGTAACTTGAATAGAGGATTCTGTCCCTCACTGAAGCATCTGCAAAAGCTCTCGGTTACAATAGCGAACCAGTTCATTCAGCGGATCAACTCCAGTGAGCAAGATCATCCTTATCAATGTGTCGGGGCAGGACAAGCCGGGCCTGACCTCCTCGATCACCGGTATCATGGCGCAGTTTAACCTGACCATTCTGGATATTGGGCAGGCGGTTATTCACGACCACCTGACCTGGGGCATCCTGGTGCAGATTCCCTCTGAGAAGGAGTCATCGCCGCTGCTCAAGGACCTGCTGTTTCATATGCACGAGCTGGGACTGCAGGTCCGCTTCGATGCGGTCTCCGCCGAGGAGTACGAGCAGTGGGTCAGCGGCAAGGGTAAGGCGCGCTACATCGTTACCCTGCTGTCACGTTCAATCAGTGCTGACCAGATTGCACGTGTGTCAGGGATCACGGCCAACCATGGCCTCAATATTGATAGCATCAACCGCCTCTCGAGCCGGGTTTCGCTGGAGCACCCGACTCCGCAGAATAAGGCTTGCCTGGAATTCTCGGTCCGCGGCTCAGTGCCGGACCTGGAGGCGTTGAAGGCTGATTTCCTGCATATCTCCAGCGAGTTGGAGGTGGATATCGCGTTTCAGGAGGACAGCATCTTCCGGCGTAACCGCCGCCTGGTGGTGTTCGATATGGATTCGACCCTGATCGAGGCGGAAGTGATTGACGAGCTGGCCAAGGCTGCGGGCGTTGGCGAACAGGTGTCCGAGATTACTGAGCAAGCGATGCGTGGTGAGATCGATTTCACCGAAAGCTTCAGCCGACGAGTTGCCTTGCTGAAAGGGTTGGAGGAGTCAACACTGGCCACCATCGCCGGCCAGCTGCGCATGACCGAGGGCGCCGAGACACTGATCGCCACCCTCAAGGGATTGGGTTATAAGACCGCCATCCTCTCGGGCGGCTTCACCTTTTTTGCGAAGCACCTTCAGCAGCGGCTGGGGATCGATTATGTTCACGCCAATGAGCTGGAGATTGAGGAGGGCAAGGTAACCGGGCGGGTAACGGGGACCGTAGTGGATGGCCAGCGCAAGGCGGAGCTGCTGCAGCAGATCGCGGCGCAGGAGGGGATTCGTCTTGAGCAGGTGATCGCTGTGGGGGATGGTGCCAACGACCTACCCATGCTCAGCGTTGCAGGGCTGGGGGTCGCCTTCCGCGCCAAGCCCATCGTCAAGGAGAGCGCTAAACAGTCGATCTCTACTCTGGGGCTGGATGCCATCCTCTACCTGATCGGCTTCCGGGACCGCGACCAGGTGTAATGAGGCACCCCTGATATCTCAAGCGCAATAAAAAGGGCAGCCGGTGAGCTGCCCTTTTTATTGCCCTGCGTGGAGGCTTAAGGCCTACATGTCGTTGGAGAAGTCGTAATCCATATGCTCCGTAGGGCCCTGCAGGTAGTAGCCCTGAATGTAGTTAACCCCCGCCTGCCACAGGACGGAGAGCATGGAAGCGCTTTCGACCATGGGGACGATGGTGAGCTTGCCCTGGCTTTGCAGCGAGCTGATCATGTTCTTCATGCTCTCGAAGGTGTCGCTGTTATCGATATCCTCGGAGAAGGAACCGTCCAGTTTAACGAAGGCAACATCCAGGTGCTTGAGATTGTTGAAGGGGTTAAGGGAGCCCCCAAAATGACCCAGGGCCACGCGGCAGTGAAGCTCGTTGATCGCCTTGGTCAGCACCTTGGCCTGCTTGAGGTGGGTGGTGGCGTCGGTCTCGGAGATTTCGAAGATGATCGCATCGCTGGGCAGGCGAGCAGCCTTGAGGGCCACGCTGAGCCAGGGTGGAAGAGTTGGGTCCATGATGGAGTCGCCGCTCAGGTGGATGAACAGGCGTGTGTCGTGGTTGTTGGCCCGGTGCGCCGCCAGCAGTTTGATCGACTGCAGGATCGCCCAGCGGTCGATCTTGGTGCTTAGCCCGGTTTCGCGGGCAACGCTCATAAATTCCTTGGGGCTGACCTCTTTACCGTCGGCGTCGATCAGTCGCAACAGCACCTCGTAGTGCTCGTGGGTGTCACCCCGCAGGCTGATGATGGGTTGGAACAACAGCTTGAAGCTGTTGTTATCCAGTGCCTGCTGAATCATGGCGCCGACATCGCCCTTGTTGGCCTGGGCTTCAATGTCATCTTTGGGGTTGTGCAGGTGACAGCGGCTGCCGCCGCCCGCCTGTGCACGACTCGCGGCGCGCTGGGCGCGGTCCATGATGCCATCAGCTGAGCTGGTGGTTTCGTTGACAATGGCGATACCGATGCTGCAGGTGGTCTGTACGGTGACACCGGAGACATCGGACATGTGCTCGGCAACCTCAGCGCAAATCTTGTCGGCAATCGCCTTGAGCTTGTCCAGTTGGTCGTGGGCCACCAGGGCCAGGAAGATGTCATCGCCGTAGCGGGCCAGCACATTGGGGCTGGGAACGTTCTCTTTCAGTAGGGAACCCACATCGGTCAGTACCAGGTCGGTGCCCGAAATGCCTGCCTTGTCTCGAATCTCACCAAAGTTATCGAGTGAGATATAAAACACGGCGCTGTTCTGCTTGCCCCCGACCGCCTTTTCGATGGCTGCATCGAGTTGCTGGGAGAAGTAGTCCCGGTTGAACAACCCGGTGACAAGGTCCTGGGTGCTGATCTCCTTGAGTTTCTCCTCCAGCTCCGGGTTGCCGGTGTCAACCCGGATCACCACCTGTTCGCAGGGCTCGCCGTCGTAGATGGCGGGTGAGAACTCCATATTGGCCTGGAACTGGCTCTCATCCTGGCGCTGGCCGGAGCAGGTGAGTTTGCCCTCGCCGCTTCCCTGGTTGTGAAACTCTTTCAACACCTTTTTGATTTCGGCCTGATTCTCCGGGGCCACCATGTCGATGATGGGCATTCCCGCCAGATCGTCAGCATCCTCATACCCGAACAGTTCTACGTAGGCGCGGTTGGCATAGATGTGCATGCCGTCATGAATGTAGGCGATGGCATCGACCGAGCTATCGAGCAGAAGCTGGCAGCGCTTTTCGGTCTCTTTCAGGCTTACCTCGAGCTGGCGCCGGCGACGGCGCTCTTCGAGCTGCGCGAGCTCGCGGTTGGCCACCAGTACCAGCCGTTTGTCTTCGTCGTAAGGGATAACGTCGCGGTACCCTTTCTGCAGGGCCTCGGTGATCTGCTCACTGCTGGGCTCCGGCAACATTAACAGAACCGGAATATCCTTATGGAGGGAGTTAACGATATCCAGCGCCTGGTCGGCGCTTATCTCATCACTGGCCTCGCTGGCCAGCAGCAGGTCCCAGGTTTGGCTTTGCAGCTCCTCTTCCAGCGCCTCGGCAGAGATCGTTCTATGGGCTCGGGTGGCGTGGCCTGAATTACGAAAGACATTAACGAGCTGTTCGGCATCGTTTTGAGATTCTTCGATGATCAGAAGGCGTAGAGTCTTTTTTTCCTTGGCCATAGTGCGACGAATCGTTGATCTTCAATTACCGGTGGGTTGGCTCTTATCTGAGCAAGGGTGGGCGTGGAGCCCTGTGTGCCGATATCGTACCACAGTTCAATCAGGGCACGATTGAAAAGTGTGGACAGGTCGTAGAGGTGACGAAATCTGCCGAATGGTTCAAAGCAGTTTCCAGACCGAGGTGAAGTCTTCCTCGTCATCGGCCCCACCGCCCTGATCCGACTCTGTGCCGAGAAGCTGTTGGAGAAACTTGAACTCAAACTGGGAAAAGCTGCGGGTGCCCATCAGTTTATGGGTCAACTGCCCCTTGCTCTCCTTGCCCCTCTGGTTGAGTAGAACCTTGCTGCCCTCCTCGAAGGGGCGCAGGGGGGTGATCAGGGTAGCTGGCTGTGCGATCGCCATGATCTCCGGCAGCAGGAAGGCTCGCATTGCCAGGCTGGCGTCGCTGGATTTGCGCAGCAGCGAAAGCGCGCAGGGCTGGGCGTTGGGAGTCAACAGTTCAATACCCATCAGGGCGCGCTCCGGGGACTCCACCTTGATCCAGCGAATGACAGCCAGGCACCATTGGTCGGTTTCACTCTCACGTACGCCGATCAGCTCTCCCGACTGGGTCTGGGGGGGCAGGTTGCCCGGCCAGACAACACAGTAGCCACCCGGGCTGGTATCGAGCAGATGGGTCTCATGGATCTGGTAGTGGGTAACCGTCTTGTCGCTGCTGTGCTTGAAAGCGATCTCCTCGCCATCCCGTAACGGGGAGTGTAGCTTCAGGTCAGAGGTATCGGCATCGAAGGCGTTGGACCAGGCGTCGGATCCCAAGCCGCCAGCCATAAAGCGCGCCTTGCGGGAGGCCGCGCTGTAGGCGATAAGCTGCTCATTGAAATCCTTTTCACCGCTGAGGAAGTAGTGGGTAGCGGAGAGGCCAACGGTGATCTGCAGTGCACCGTTGGCGTTGATGCGTTTGAATGCGCGCTCTTTCAGGGGACCCCAGGCCTGGATCAGGTGCTTGATCAGTTCGGGCGACATTGACTTGGGGATGGTGATCGGCTGCTGGTCTGTCGACAGCGCGGGACGCTTCTGCGCCACCATAAGCGCTTGCATCAGGGGTACGCTGTCCAGTCCCCGGGACGCGATGGTGACCGGCTCCCGGGTCAGGGCAAAATAGCTGGGGGGATGGTCCGCCTCGAGGTTGATGATAAAGGTAGGATCATGACGCCCAATCACCTGCACCGATGCCCTGGGTGCCCAAAGCTCCAGCACATCGAACACCTGGCTGAGGTCAGCCTGGCGTAGCTGGTTAGGGCGGCTGCAGCTCAGTAGCAGGATACGGGTGAACAGGGTGCGGGCGGAGCTGGCCGTGATAAAGGCGTTCTGCGTGTCAGCAACCTCCTGGTCCAGAAGGTGAAGATGCTCCGCAGCCTGGAAGAGCTGGCCGAGCTCAAGCCACAGATAACGGGGTGGCGGGCAATAGAGTTGGTAAGCACGAAGCTGGGCTCGTGACAGCTCCGTGATGGCGCGGTGAATCGCATTGCAACACAGCTGGCGCTCATCCTCCAGGGCGTGGCAGTCGAGAATGATGTGCTTGTAGCCTGTCGCGAGGTTGGTCTGCAGCGCCTGGGCCAGGTTGGCCACTTTTTTCTGCTGCTCGTTGAGAATGACGCTTTGCCCCAGATAGTGTTTGCTCAGGGCGCTCAGGGTGTAATAGATGGTGGGGCGGAGCAGTTCAAGTAACTGAAAGCGAAGCTGGGGCTTGGTGTTGAGCTTGTTCAACTCGACCAGGGCGCTGTAAAGCAGGCGTGAAATTTCGCCAAGATTGGCCTTTGGCAGGCCGCTCAGCCAGCTTTCCAGGGCTGAGGGGGTAGGCAGGCAGAAACTGAGCTCGCTCTGCGTCCGCTGGGGCACCCTCAGCTGAAGATGTGAAATATCGTTATCCATTTACCTGGTGTTGCTCCACCCTTATTATGCGGTTCCGGCTCGATACTCTCCGAAAGTAAATATATCCAATGATACAAGTATGCTCTTTTGCACTATAGCTTAGTCAATAAAACCTTTAAATATTAATAATAAAGTGCGGTTTCCTCGAAACGGGTAAAACCTATCCAATGATCGTTTTGGAGCGGGCGCCGGCGCATTCCCGAACCAGGGAGGGAACCATGTAGCCACTGCACCGCTCTCGCAAAAGGCGCATCAGCTCCAGTGCCCGCTCTTCAGCCACTTCAAAGTGGGCAGCACCCGCTACACGGTCGAGCAGATGCAGGTAATAAGGCTGCACGGACGCATCAATAAGCGCCTGGCTAAGTCTCTCCAGCGTGTCGACGCAATCGTTGACCCCTCGCAGAAGAACGGACTGGTTGAGTAATAAGACTCCGTTTGCGTGCAGGAGTTGCAAGGCGTTTCGCACTTCGAGGTCGATCTCCCGCGGGTGGTTGCAATGGATCACCAATACGCTTTTGAGGCGCCCCCGCCCTAACCAGGAGAGCAGGCCGTCGTCGACCCGTTGCGGAATCGCTACCGGCATTCGGGTATGGATGCGCAGGCGTTTAAGGTGGGAGATCTGCTCCAGCTCCGCGCTGAGCCAGCCCAGGCGTTGGTCGTTGACGGCAAGGGGTTCTCCGCCACTGTAGATCACCTCTTCGATCTCCGGACGCAGGGCGATGTAGTCCAGCACCTTTTGCCAGTGCTCGCGTCCCGGTGTGTTGCTGTCATAGGGGAAGTGGCGTCGGAAACAGTATCGACAGTTAATGGCGCAGTGCCCCGCGACCGTGAGCAGTACACGGTTGCCATATTTATGAATCAATCCCGGCAGGGGGTTGGAGGCGGCCTCCTCCAAAGGGTCCTGGGTGAAGCCTTCGACCGTGAGCAGTTCGGGAGCGCTGGGCAGCACCTGAAGCAGGAGCGGGTCGTTGGGATCCCCTTTGCGGATGCGTGAGAGGTAGGGCGTCGGGACCACGACGGGAAACTGCTGGTGGGCCAGGGCAGGGCTCAAATCGGTCTGCCAGGGGAGGTCCAACGCCCTGAAAAGCTCTTTGGGGTCACGAATTGCGTTGCGGAGCAGCTGTTGCCAACTCTCGGTCTGCACAGAAGGGGTGGTTCGCGCTATCATGGACGTTTTAATCGAATGGTGTAAATAAAATGGCTAACTATTCTACCAACGAATTCAAGTCGGGTCTTAAATTGATGGTGGACGGAGACCCCTGTTCTATTCTGGAGAACGAATTCGTTAAGCCGGGAAAGGGTCAGGCGTTTAATCGGGTCAAGTTCCGTAACCTGAAGACCGGCCGCGTGTGGGAGCGCACCTTCAAGTCCGGTGAATCCCTCGAAGGGGCCGATGTGATGGACCTGGAGATGGAATACCTTTATACCGACGGTGAGTTCTGGCACTTCATGCTGACGGACGGCACCTTCGAGCAATACGCCGCCGATGCCAAGGCGGTTGGCGATACCGTCAATTGGCTCAAGGAGCAGGAGAAGTACGAAGTGACTCTCTACAACGGTGCTCCCCTGAGTGTGACGGCCCCCAACTTCGTCGACCTTGAAGTGGTGGAAACCGACCCCGGGCTTAAGGGTGACACGGCCCAGGGCGGTTCCAAGCCAGCCACCCTGACCACCGGCGCGGTGGTTAAAGTGCCACTGTTTATTAACATTGGTGAAGTGCTCAGAATTGATACCCGTACGGGCGAATACATGAGTCGCGCCAAGAGCTAGTTTCCAGGGGGCACCATCCGGTGCCCTTTTTGCGTCAACGGTTGTTTTGCGGAGCCCTTATGACCGATGCCAGCTGGCGACCCAGTGCCGCCCTCCCCGAGCTCAAGCGCCGTGCGCAGCTGCTCAGCCAGATTCGTCACTATTTCGAGCAGCAGCAGGTGCTGGAGGTGGAAACCCCCATGCTCTCCTGCGCCGCGGTGACCGACCTCAATATCGACAGTTTTGGTACCCGCTTCCTGCCCTCGGGCGGCGGGCGCAACCTGACACGGTACCTGCATACTTCGCCGGAGTTTCCCATGAAACGCCTGCTGGCAGCGGGCAGTGGTGATATCTACCAGATCTGCCGGGTGTTTCGTAACGGTGAGGTAGGCGGGCGCCATAATCCGGAGTTCACCCTGCTGGAGTGGTACCGGCTGGGGATGGACCAGCAGCAGTTGATGACCGATATGACCGGTATGCTGGCCACCGCCGCCGGCTTTCGGGAGTTGCGGCGGGTGAGCTACAGGCGCCTGTTTGAGGATCATTTCGGGATCAACCCCCATCGGGTCGAGGAGGATCAGTTGCGGCACCTGGTGGCGGACAAAGTGGATCCCCAGTTGCAGGGGCTGTCACGCAATGAGTGCCTGGACCTGCTGTTTTCGCAGCGGATTGAGCCCCAGCTCGGGGTGGCCGGTGAGGGTGTGCTGGCGGGGGTTTATGTGTATGACTACCCTGCCTCCATGGCCGCGCTGGCGCGCATCGAGCAGGAGGCCGGTGATTGGGTGGCTCGCCGTTTTGAGCTCTTTGTCGATGGCCTGGAGCTGGCCAACGGCTACCACGAGCTGAGTGACCCCGAGGAGCAGCGCCAGCGCTTTGAAGCGGATGACCGTGCACGGGCGGATCTGGGGCGGCGGGAGTTTCCCCATGATCACCGTTTGTTGCAGGCGCTGGAAGCTGGCCTGCCGGATTGTGCCGGGGTCGCGATCGGTCTTGATCGGGTGTTGATGTTGATGGCCGGCACCCGGCGCATTGCCGATGTGCTGGCCTTCGATTTCGAGCGCGCCTAAAGAGCGGCTTTTTCGCAGATCGTTCCCAGGGCCTCCCCCATGCGGACGCTGTTGCCAGCCCGCATCGATTCAAGCCAGCGCATACTCTGCTGCGGGTAGAGCAGGATCACAGTGGAGCCCAGTTTGAATCGCCCCATCTCCTCGCCTCGTCCGAGGGTGACAGGCTGGCGAGCTGCCGCGTTGTAGTCGGTGCGTTTAGGCTCCCGGCGCGGGGGAGCTACCAGGCCCGCCCAAACGGTTTCGATGCTGGCGACGATCATCGCTCCCACCAGGATCATCGCCATGGGGCCTTGGGCGGTATCAAAAATGGCCACCACCCGCTCGTTACGGGCAAAGAGTCCGGGTATGTTTTCGGCAGTGGCCTGGTTAACCGAGAACAGCTTGCCGGGCACGTGGACCATGGTGCGCAGGGTGCCTTCGACCGGCATGTGGACCCGGTGGTAGTCGCGGGGGGAGAGGTAGATGGTGGCGAAGGAACCGTTCATGAACTCGTCAGCCAGTGAGGTATCACCGCCCACCAGTTCGGTCAGGCTGAAGTCGTGGCCCTTGGCCTGAAAGATACGACCGTACTCAATCTGGCCGATCTGGCTAATCTGGCCATCAGCGGGGCAGATCAATTGCCTGGGGTCGGGAGCCAGGATGCGGGCGCCGGGCTTCAAGGCCCGGGTGAAAAAGGCGTTGAAGTGCTCGTAGGCCTTGGGGTCCTCCTCCAGGGCCTGGCTCATATCGACCTGGTAGTGGTTGACGAACAGGCTGATAAAACGGTTTTTGAACCAGGGCCAGCGGCACTCGGCAACCCAGCCCGCTGCGCGGGAGAGGAGATGCTGGGGTACAAGGTACTGGAGTAGAGCGAAGAGTTTAGGATTCACGTAGGGGTTCTCTTGGACAAACTAGCTTTCAATAGGGGTGTCGGGCAGGTTGCCCCACTCGGACCAGGAGCCTGCATAGGCTTGCACCGACTCAAAGCCCAGCGCTTTTCCCAGCAGGTAGGTAAAGCCTGAGCGATGGTGCGACTGGCAGTGGGTCACGATACGTTTATTGCGGCAGATACCGAGGGACTCCAGCTCGGGCAAGAGGTCTTCGCGAATGCGCAGCTGTTTGCTGCGATCCATCGCCCGGGTCCACTCAAAATTGATAGCGCCGGGGATGTGTCCTCCCCGTTGAGCCATCAGGCGCTCGCCCCGATACTCCTCGGCTGAGCGCGCATCCCAGATTACCAGATCGTCGGCACCCAGCTGCGCTTGCAGCTCCTCGCGGGTGATCAAGGGGCTGAAGTCAAAGTTCAGCTCAACCTCGCACGGGGTAGGGAGGTTGGGCTGCTGTTCGGTCGGCAGGTCGCTCTCCAGCCAGGCCAGCATGCCGCCGTTGAGGTAGGAGTAACTGGGGTGTTGGATCAGGTCAAGAGTCCAGATCATGCGCCCGGCCCAGCCGCCGCCCTCGTCGTCGTAGACGACGATGTGCTCGCGTCCGGTGTAACCCAGGGCGCTGAACAGCTCGCGTAACTGCTCCTCGCTGGGGCATTTGCCCATGGCGGTACCCTCGCGGCGCATCAGCCAGGAGGGCTCGACGTGCACGGCGCCGGGAATATGGGTGCGCTGATAGAGATCGCCGCGGCACAGGTCCAGAATCAAGAGTTCGGGGTGACCTAACAGGGGGAGGAGCTCATCCGGCTCAAGGATCAGCGGTAGGTGGCGCAATTGGGTCATGGTGAAGTTCTGCTACTGCGAAGTAAACGCCCGATTGTACCCCAACCGGCCAATAATTCCAGAGCCGCTCAGGCGCTGCCCTGGCGGCTGGTTTTGGTGCCCTGGGCTAAGTGTGTGAGCGCGGGGCCTGCCGCTTTACAGAGGGTCTGGAAGTACTGGTAGTGCTTGTCGCTCAGCGGGCGCTTGCTGACCCCCATATCCACAAACAGCAGTGCTGCGCTGCGTGAGCCTGCAAACAGCGAGCGCAGGAAAAACTGGTCGTGGTTGACCAGCTTTTTGAAGGGGGCGGGTATCTGGCTCCAGATCGCTTGTTGTGAGGGCCCTTTGATCCAGATGGCCGCGGGCTTTTGCATCATGCTGCGCAGAAGTGATGCCGGGGTGAGGTCCAGTGCGAACCTGAGGCTGTCATCGCCATAACGGCGAAACGAAATCAGGCTGGAACGCTCTTTGTTGGGGAGCGCGATCACTACTCGGTCGAACCCCATGCCCTCGAAGAGGGCTTCGCCCAGCAGATCCACCAGTTGGGGGAGATCCTTGATCTCTTGTGGAGCGCTGGTCAGCTGTTGGTAGATCTCCTTGAAGCGAGCCGGGTTCGCTTTTCGGGCCGGTGGCCGCTGGGGGGGGGCTGGCTGGATGCTGTCCTGGGCGGATGCTGGCACCGCTTCAGTGGGCTTGATCTTCGGTTCATGCAGGGGGGTGGGCCATAACAGGGCGGCGGCGGGTGCCGGCATGAGCCAGTCTCGCTGCTCCCGAGAGGTATTGATCGCGGCCTGATGGCTTAGCTCGGCCGCTTTTTCCAGGTCGCTGCTGGTGAACAGCGCCAGCAGGCGCAGCAGGCGGCGCATGCCTTTGCTGTACCAGCTGTGAGTTGCTTCCTGTGCGATGCGGTTGGCAAGCATAACCGCCCCGCAGTGGCCGTTCCTGATTAACTTGATGGCGCGGTCTTCGTGGAGCAGGCGCAGGTAGCGGTCATATAGGGGGGCGTGCGTGTAACGCTGGGCGCTGGGTTTAGTGGCCACCCTCGAGAGCTGTAACCAGGTTGAGCCTGAGACCGATTGCATTAGCTCAAGATCATGGGCATCGATACGGGGAAGGGGCCAGTGGCTGTCCATCATCAGTGCCAGCTCGTCAATGGTGCCTCCCAGCACATCGGCCTCATTCTGGGAGGGGTCTCCACCCTGTGCCTGCCGATCCTGAAGGCGTTGCATGGCGTCAGGAGCATAGAGCCAGAGGGGCCAGCGGATCATTTGGGCAAAGAGGGTGGACCAGAAGACGCCTTCACTGGCTTCCCGGTTGAGGTATTCGTACCAGCAAAGCGCCTGCCGGGCGGCGTGGTAGCTGGCGGTTATGGCTTGGGAGTAGCGCTGGCTCGCCAGGTCTCGCAGTGGATGAATGGGCTCGAGGGAGGCCATCAGCTGCTCGAGGGGTGTCAGACCCATCAGGGAGAGCGCGTGTTCAAGGTTGTTGACCCGGGGTGCGCCCGGCTTACGTTGCCGGTTCACGGCCGCAAACACATGCAGGCAGATCACCGGGCAGGGTCTAATCAGTTGGGCGAGCCGGTAAAGAGATACATCCTCATTTTTTAGGGCATCGCAAACGTCGGCGTGTGAGCGCGCCATCACCGGCAGGGGGTTCTGGGTCAGCAGCTGTTGCCAATGTTCCATGCTGTACGTGGTATGATCGCTGCTCATTGAGGGGTTCGTTGTCGCTGTGCGCCGGTCGTTGATTAAAGGGTTAACTCATTATATGGTTATTTTCCCGTAACAACAGGCGCTGGAGCGCTTTTGAGGGCAGGAAGAATATATGCTCAAGCTGCTTGGGATACTGATTGTCATAGCGAGTGTGCTGGGGGGCTTTGTGCTGTCCCACGGTAAGCTGCTGGCGCTTTGGCAACCCTTCGAGCTGCTGATTATCGGTGGGGCTGCGTTGGGCGGTTTTATGATCTCCAACCCCTGGAGTGTGCAGTTATCCGTACTCAAGCGCTTGCCCAACCTGTTTTTCGGTAGCCGCTTCAATCGTGCTTTCTATATGGACCTGCTCGGGCTGCTGTACGATCTCCTCAATAAGAGTCGGCGCGACGGCATGATGTCAATTGAGGCCGATGTCGACGACCCGGATTCCAGCGCAGTGTTTACCCGTTATCCCGCGATTTTGAAAGACAGGCAGCTGACCGATTTCATTGCCGACTACCTGAGATTGATGTCGTCGGGCAACATGGCGCCCCACGAGCTGGAGTCGCTCTTCGATATGGAGATTGAGACCCGTCTTGAGGAGCTGGAGCGCCCTGGCTCGGCCGTCATTAAGGTAGCCGATGCCTTGCCCGGCTTTGGTATCGTGGCGGCGGTGCTGGGTATTGTGATCTCCATGGAGGGGATTGCCGGCCCTCCCGAGGAGTTGGGAGCCCACGTCGCAGCTGCCCTGGTGGGAACCTTTATTGGTATTTTGGCCGCCTATGGTTTTGTCGGCCCGCTGGGTACTGCCCTGGAGCAGGGGGCGCAGGAGGAACTGAACGGGTATGAAACCGTCAAGGCCTGCCTGGTCTCCTCGCTGGGTGGTATGCCGCCCGCGTTGGCGGTGGAATTTGGGCGTAAGGCGATCTATAGCGATTCTCGCCCCAGCTTTACCGAGCTGGAGAACCATGTCCGGGGTCGATAATCTTGGATAAAGACCAATCCATCATCATCAAGCGGGTTCGCAAGGGGCGCCATAAGCACCACGGAGGCTCCTGGAAGATCGCTTTTGCCGACTTTGCTACGGCGATGATGGCGTTCTTTCTGGTGCTCTGGCTGACCTCGCAAACCACACCCGAGCAGAAGATGGCCATTGCCGGCTTCTTTCATGATCCTGCCGGCTTCAGCAAGAGTGCCAGCCCCTACGTGATCGATCTGGGGGGCTCGGCGGCCGTGACCAAGGGGGAGGGAATAGGTGCCCCCATGGATGAGGAGGATGCCAAGCGGCTGGACGCGGAGGAGATCACCTCAATTGCTGACCAGATTGAGGAGACCCGGCTGGAGTCGTTGCTGAGCGAATTGCAGGCGAAGGTGGAAGAAAATGAGATGCTGCGTCGCTTTAAGGATCAGCTGATCATGGAGATCACCCCCGATGGCTTGCGTATTCAGGTGGTCGACGACAGCCAGCGGCCGATGTTTGACAGCGGCAGTTCGACTCTGAAGTACTATTTCGAGGATATCCTGCTGGAGATTGCCCCCCTGATTGGCTCGGTACCCAACAAGATCAGCATCAGTGGCCACACCGATGCCACCCCCTTCATGAATGATGAAGGGGTGGGTAACTGGGAGCTGTCGGCGGCTCGTGCCAACACGGCCCGCCGCACCCTGCTGTTTGGCGGTATTAGGGATGCCCAGATTGCCCAGGTGGTGGGCTATGGCGAGTCCATCCTGTTCGATACCGCCAACCCGACCAACCCGGTCAACCGGCGTATCGACATCCTGATCATGAGCAAACGCACCCAGAACAACATCGAGCGTATGGCCGGTGGCTTGGAAAAACGTGCCGGAAAGGCGCCCGAGGTGCGTCAACAGGAGCGCAGCAACCTGTTTGATGCCCGCCAGCGCGCCGAGCAGAATCAGTTGCCGCCCGACCAGAACTTTTAGCCTGGAATCTCGCAGGGCCCTGCCCTGAAGTCAGTTTCCGGAAAGGATATGGCGATAGCTGTCGAGCCGCTTCTGGCTGATCTTGCCCTCCGCCAGCGCCTCCAGCAATGCGCAGCCAGGTTCCTGCTCATGTTGGCAGTCGCGGAAGCGGCAGTAGCCCAGGAAGGGGCGAAATTCCCGAAAACCCTCAATCAGGGTCGCCTGGTCGATATGACCGAGGCCAAATTCGCGGATGCCGGGGGAGTCAATCAGGTTGCCTCCGGCCGGGAAGTGAAACAGGCGGGCGGCGGTGGTGGTGTGAGTGCCCTTGCCAGTCTGTTCCGACAGGGCGCCGACACGGATATCGACCCCCGGCAGCAGGGCGTTGATCAGTGAGGACTTGCCTACCCCTGACTGGCCCACGAAAACGCTGGTGTGCCCTTTTAGTAGCCCCTTGATCTCCTCGAGTCCGGTGCTGGAGTGGGTCGAAGCGTGAATGACCCGGTAGCCGATCGATTGGTATCGATCCAGCAGCTGATCAAAGTGGTCTCGATTGCTGTCGTTCAGCAGGTCGATCTTGTTGAACAGGATCACAGGCTCGATGCCGACCGCTTCAGCGGCGACCAGATAGCGGTCGATCAGGTTGGGGTGGGGTGTCGGCAGGGGGGCAATGACCTGCACGATGTAATCGATGTTGGCGGCCACCGGCTTCAGCTGCCCGCGGCTGTCGGGGCGGCAGAGCTCCGAGTCGCGCTCCTGTACCGCCACCACGACGCCGCTCAGGTCGCTGCCCGCGCGCCAGATGACTCGGTCACCGGTCACCAGTGGCGGCAGGTTGGCTCGCAGGTGGCATCGATACAGGGTGTCGGGTTGGTCGGCCGGTTCAATATCCAGCTGGCTGCCGTAGTGGGCGATCACGGTACCCATCTGTTCGCCCCCCAGTTCACCGGCCTGGAGTTGTTCCTGGACCCTGTCCTCCCGCGCCTCGGCTCGTTTGGTGCGTTCCTGCTGGATCTTCTGGATACGCCAGTTCTGCCGGCGGTTAAGACGTCTTTTGCTCAGGGGAGTGTCCTTGTTTCGTTTACGGCTGGGCGCCTTGGGCATTATTATGGAGCTTTTGCGCGTTATCAACCGGAGAGCTGTGGATGTCTAAAGCGGAAAACCTGATCTGGATCGATCTCGAGATGACCGGCCTTGACCCGGAGGCGGATCGTATCATCGAGATCGCCACCATTGTGACCGACCCCCAGCTGAACGTGATCGCCGAAGGCCCGGTGATGGCAGTTCACCAGCCGCCGGCGTTGATTGAGGCCATGGATGAGTGGTGTACCCGTACCCACGGTGCCAGTGGCCTGACCCAGCGGGTGATCGACAGCACCATCAGCGAGGCCGAGGCCGAGCAGATCACCCTCGAGTTTTTGCGCCAGCACACCGACCCCAAGAGTTCGCCCATCTGCGGCAATACCATCGGCCAGGACCGTCGCTTCCTGGAGCGTTATATGCCGGAGCTGGAGGCCTATTTCCACTACCGCTACCTTGATGTCAGCACCCTCAAGGAGCTGGCACGGCGCTGGAAGCCACAGATCCTCAACGGCCTCACCAAGAAGGCGACCCACCTGGCCCTTGACGATATTCGGGAATCGATCGAAGAGCTGCGCTACTACCGCGAACACTTCCTCAATCTGGAGTGATGCCGTGGCGCGCCAGCGCCCACTGGATATGCTCGCGAACCATCGGCTCGGGATAGTGGCGTCGCGCACGCAGCGCCTCGATCACACGCGGTGAAGAGGGGGCGTTGCCCAACCCGACGGCCAGGTTGCGTAGCCAGCCGCTGTAGCCACTGCGGCGGATGGGGGACCCGGCGGTCCGATCCAGGAACTCGGTCTCGCTCCACCCGAAGAGGTCGGCCAGGTCGCTGCTGTCGAGTTGGTGACGCGGGCGAAAATCGCTTTCTGGACTGGCCTTGGCAAACCGGTTCCAGGGACACACCAACTGGCAGTCGTCGCACCCAAACACCCGGTTTCCCATCGCTTCGCGCAACTCCATGGGGATGGCTCCCTTGAGTTCGATGGTCAGGTAGGAGATACAGCGCCGGGCGTCGAGCTGGTGGGCATTTACAAACGCCCGGGTAGGGCACACCTCAAGGCAGCGAGAGCAGCGGCCGCAATGGTCAGCATCGTCGGCGCTGTCCAGGGGCAGCGGAAGGTCGGTAAACAGCTCCCCGAGGAAAAACCAGGAACCGGCCTGCCGGTTGATGAGCATGGTGTTTTTGCCGATCCACCCCAGCCCGCTACGGCTGCCGAGGGCACGTTCCAGCACCGGCGCACTATCGACGAAGGCGCGGTAACCGTGCTGCCCGACCACCGCCTCAATCTGTTTACCGAGCTGGGTCAGGCGTTTGCGTACCAGCTTGTGATAGTCGCGTCCAAGGGCGTAGCGCGACAGGTAGGCTTTTTCGGGGTTGTTGAGGATGCGGATGCAGTCGGTCTCCGGGGGCAGGTAATCGATACGGGCGCTGATTACCCTCAGCGTGCCGGGTAACAGCTCCGCCGGTCGACTGCGCAGGTTTCCGTGTCGTGCCAGATAGTCCATCTCTCCGTGGTAACCCTGCTCCAGCCAGTGTTGCAGGTGCTGTTCATGCTCATCCAGCTCGACAGGGCCGATGCCGATCTGCTGGAAACCCAGCTCTCTGCCCCAGCGATGGATGTCCGCGGCGAGCTGTTGGTAATCGATATCGGGTTTGTTGGGCATGGGGTCGATGAGGGTGGTCGGTTTCTGGCATACTGCAGCGAATAACAGCGAGGCCGGGGTGACGGATGAAGCGCAGTCTACCACAGGGGCTTTATCGAGCGGAGCAAGTCAGGGAACTGGATCGGCTGGCCATTGAGGGTCATGGCATCTCCGGCTTTGACTTGATGCGCCGGGCAGCGCAAAGCTGCCTGGACAGCCTGCTGGAGCACTATGGTGGGGAATCCTCACTCTGTGTCCTCTGTGGGTCGGGTAACAACGCTGGTGACGGTTACCTGCTGGCGGCGCTGGCCCGCCAGGCCGGGTTGCAGGTGTCGGTAGTGAGTGTGGGCGATCCCGCCAGACTGCGAGGGGATGCGCAGCGTTCCTGGCAGCTGGCCTCTGAGCAGGGGGTGCCCATGCAGCCCTGGCAGCGGGATCTCGAATTGCCGGAGGAGGGGCTGCTGGTGGACGCCCTGCTGGGAACGGGCCTTAAGGGTGAGGTGCAGGGGGATTACCGCGCGGCCATCGAGGCGATCAATGCGTCTGCTTCGCCTGTGCTGGCGGTGGATATCCCCTCGGGTTTGAGTGCCGATAGCGGAGCCGAACTCGGTTGTGCCGTGCGGGCTGACCTGACAGTAACCTTTATCGCCCTCAAGCGTGGGCTGTTCACCGCCGCTGGTCCCCTCTGCTGCGGTGAGCTGCTGTACGATGACCTCGACGTCCCTTCCCAGTTATTTCGCCAATTACCCGCCGACCTGCAGGCGATTGATCCGGCGCCGCTATTGGCGAACCTTCCCCGGCGTCGGCCCGATGCCCATAAGGGGCGCCATGGGCACCTGCTGGTCGTAGGGGGAAATCACGGTATGGGTGGGGCCGCCATCCTGGCTGCCGAGGCGGCACTCTATGCCGGCAGCGGGCTGGTATCGGTCGCGACCCGCGCTGAACACATTGCGGCCATGCTCGCGCGTCGGCCCGAGTTGATGGCGCGAGGGGTTGAGGATGCCGATCAGCTACAGTCGCTGCTTGTCGGTAAGAGTGCGCTGGTGGTGGGACCGGGTTTGGGGCAGGACGATTGGGCGGTTAACTTGTTGGAGTGCGCACTGGCCAGCGGGTTACCGCTGTTGCTTGATGCCGATGCCCTCAATCTGTTGGCGGATCAGCCCCAGTTACTCAATGGTCTGGAGAGCGAGTGTGTGCTTACACCGCATCCGGGAGAGGCGGCCAGGCTGCTGGCCTGCAGCAGTCACGAGGTGCAGCGGGATCGCTTTGCGGCGGTGGCCCGGCTGCAGAAGCAGTGGGGGGACGTGGTGGTGCTCAAAGGGGCTGGCTCCCTGGTGGCGGGCCCCCAGGGAACGGCGCAGCTATGTCGCGCAGGTAATCCCGCCATGGCAGTCGGGGGGATGGGGGACCTGTTGTCGGGGGTGATCGGATCGTTGCTGGCGCAGGGGGTGGCGACACTGGAAGCGGCCCTGTTGGGATGCTGGTTGCACAGTGCAGCGGCGGACCGGGTTGCCCTTGAGCAGGGGGTGAGAGGTTTGCTGGCGACCGATTTACTGGTACAAATACGCAAATACGTTAATGGTGTTGGTTAGATTGCATGCCTAACTCCTTGAATCTATATATTTCCGATGAGCAGCAGATGATTGAGCTGGGCGCTGTACTGGCGGATTCCAGCGGGCTCGAGGGGGTGATCTACCTGCAAGGCGACCTGGGGGCCGGTAAAACCACCCTGAGTCGGGGGTTGGTGCGGTCTCTGGGCTATACAGGCGCCGTCAAGAGCCCGACCTACACCCTGGTGGAACCTTACGAACTGGAGCGTGGAGCGATCTACCATTTTGATCTTTATCGCCTTGCCGACCCTGAAGAGCTCGAGTTTCTGGGGGTGCGGGACTATCTCTCCGGCGGCGCACTCTGCCTGATCGAGTGGCCTCAGCGGGGGGAGGGCTGGTTGCCCGCAGCGGATCTTGAGGTGCGGATTGAAGTCAGCTCGCCGGGGCGGCAGCTGCAGCTGCTGGCCAATAGCCCCCGAGGGGAGCAGATGCTGGAAGCGGTACAAGCGCATTGGGGAGGCCAGGTGTGATGAGATGGCTCGGATGGGGATCTGTCCTGTGGATTCAGCTGATGCTGTCCAGCCTTGCCTGGGGGGCAAGCGTGGAAAGTATGCGTATCTGGCGGGCACCCGACAGTACCCGCCTGGTGTTCGACCTCAGCGCTCCGGTTGAGCACAGCCTGTTTCCCCTCAAGAACCCGGACCGGCTGGTTATTGATCTCAGCGGCGCTGAAATGTCGTCTGCGGTGAGCAAGCTGGCGACCGACAATACCCCGGTGAAGCAGCTGCGCTGGGCGCCCCGTAACGGCAAGGACCTGCGCATCGTATTGGACCTCAACGCCAGCGTTAAGCCCCGTAGCTTTCTGCTGAAGCCAAACGCCTCCTATGGTCACCGCCTGGTGCTGGACCTGGATGACCAGCAGAGATCCTCGGTCAAAACCGTCGAGGAGGTGGTGGCGCCCGGCGCCTCCCGATCAGCGGATGTGATCATCGCGATCGATGCAGGCCACGGGGGAGAGGACCCGGGTGCGATCGGCTATCGGGGGCTCAAAGAGAAGGAGGTGGTACTCAAGATCGCCCGTGAACTGGCCAAGCTGCTGGAGGCTGAGCCCGGCTTCAAGCCGGTGTTGGTTCGCACCGGGGACTATTACGTCGGGTTGCGCAAGCGAACCCAGCGTGCCCGTGAGGCCAATGCGGACCTGCTGGTCTCCATCCACGCGGACGCCTTCAAGGACCGCAAGGCCAACGGCGCTTCGGTGTTTGCCATCTCGCAGCGCGGCGCAACCTCGGAGACCGCTCGCTGGTTAGCCAGCAGCGAGAACAGTTCGGACCTGATCGGGGGCGTGGGCGGCGTGAGCCTGGATGACAAGGACTCGGTACTGGCGGGAGTGCTGCTGGACCTGTCGATGACCGCGAGCCTCTCCGCAAGCCTGGACGCCGGGTCCGAAGTGCTGAAGGAGGTGGGGCAAGTCAACCGCCTCCACAAGCGGCGGGTGGAGCAGGCTGCCTTTGTGGTATTGAAGTCGCCCGATATTCCGTCGATTCTGGTGGAGACCGGCTTTATCACCAACCCGACCGATGGCAAGAACCTGGCCAGTGACGCCCACCAGAAGCGCCTGGCCCGCTCGATCTTCAACGGGGTCAAGCGCTACTTTACCCGAACCCCTCCCCCGGGAACCTACCTGGCCGGCCATAAGCGGGGCAACCAGCAGCACCATGTGATCGCGCGGGGTGACACCCTCTCCTCCATCGCGTCGCGCTATCGCGTGTCGGTCGCCAGCCTGCGCCAGCACAACAAGCTTGACGCGGATCTCCTGCGCATTGGCCAGGTGATACAGATCCCCTGAGAGCGCTGCCCCTGTTGGGGCGGCCCCTGCTCAGGTACACTGGCCCCTGTTGTTCTGCTTACCTGTATATCCCCTATGAAAAAGATTCAGTTGTTGCCCCCTCGCCTGGCGAACCAGATTGCGGCGGGAGAGGTGGTGGAACGCCCCTCCTCGGTGGTTAAGGAGTTGCTGGAAAACTGCCTCGATGCCGGTGCCCGTCGCATCGATATCGACGTTGAGCAGGGCGGGGTCAAACTGATCCGTATCCGCGACGACGGTTGGGGCATTCCCGAAGATCAGTTGCCGCTGGCCCTGAGTCGACACGCAACCAGCAAAATCAGTGAGCTGGAGGATCTGGAAGCAGTCGGCAGTCTCGGTTTCCGCGGTGAGGCACTGGCCAGTATTAGCTCGGTAAGTAAGTTATCACTCACTTCGTCGGCGGAAGGCCAGGAGCAAGGGTGGCGGGTGCAGACCGAGGGGCGGGATATGGAAGCCCAGTTGTTCCCGGCGGCGCACCCCCGCGGCACCACGGTTGAGGTCCGCGACCTGTTTTTCAACACGCCCGCCCGGCGCAAATTTCTGCGCACCGAAAAAACTGAGTTTGGTCACCTTGAAGAGGTGATCAAGCGGCTGGCGTTGAGTCGCTTTGATGTGGGCTTCCACCTGCGCCATAACCAGCGCACCGTTCATCAATTGAAACCGGCCGAGTCACAACTGGAGCGCGAACGTCGTATCGCCATGCTCTGTGGTCCCGCCTTTATCGACAACGCGGTCTGCGTCGATGTGGAGGCCTCGGGACTGCGTCTTTGGGGGTGGGTCGGTTTACCCACCTTCTCCCGCAGCCAGGCGGATATGCAATATTTTTACGTCAACGGTCGGGTCATTCGCGACAAGCTGGTGGCCCACGCGGTGCGCCAGGCGTACCGCGATGTGTTGTATAACGGTCGCCACCCCACCTTTGTACTTTTCCTCGAACTTGACCCCACCGGTGTGGATGTCAACGTGCACCCCACCAAGCACGAGGTGCGGTTTCGGGATGGGCGCAATGTACACAGTTTTCTGTTCAGCACCCTGCACCGGGTGTTAGCGGAAGTCCGCCCCCAGGACCAGGTCCAGGAGCGGTCGCCATTGTCCGAATCGCCAGCGCCTAGGGCCAGTGGATTGGCGGCCGGGGAGTTTGGGGGGCAGCAGCCCATGGCGCTGCAGGCATCCTCCAGTGGTTGGAGCGAGCGCCCGCCGGCGGGAAGGGTCAGTGATCAGCTGGCCACCTACCGCAGTATGCATGCGGCCGTCGACCAGCTGCTGACCAACGGTGCAGCAGGGGGCATCGCTAAACCGGCGGAGTCGGAGCCGGCCGATGAAGAGGTACCGCCGCTGGGTTATGCGCTGGCCCAGCTCAAAGGGGTTTATATCCTGGCCGAGAACCAACAGGGGCTGATTCTGGTGGATATGCACGCGGCCCATGAACGGATCACCTACGAACGGCTGAAGCTGACCTGGGCGGACCGGGGTATTACCAGCCAGCCGTTGCTGGTGCCGGTGTCAGTGGCGGTGAGTCAGCGTGAGGCCGATTGCGCTGAGCAGCAGCAGGCGCTGTTAGCGCAACTGGGCATGCAGGTGGAAAGGATGGGCCCAGAGACCCTGACGGTCCGCCAGTTGCCTGCGTTACTGCGCAACGCCGATGTGGAGCAGTTGCTGCGGGACCTGTTGGCGGACTTGATGGAACAGGGTAGCAGCGATCTGCTGGAGGCTCGTCAGCATGAGATCCTGGCCACCATGGCCTGTCATGGGTCGGTACGGGCTAACCGGCGCCTGACCCTGCCCGAGATGAACGCCCTGTTGCGGGATATGGAGGTGACTGAGCGCAGTGGCCAGTGCAACCATGGTCGCCCCACCTGGACCCAGCTCGACATGGGTGAGCTGGACAAGCTGTTCTTACGGGGGCGCTAGGGGGTGGTCACCGAACCGGATCAGCGTCCCTGGGCGATCTTTCTCATGGGGCCAACCGCAGCGGGTAAAACTGACCTGGCGGTGGCCCTGCACGAGCGCTTACCCTGCGACCTGATCAGTGTGGACTCGGCCATGGTTTACCGGCAGATGGATATTGGCACCGCCAAGCCGGACGCCGAGCTGCTGGCGCGGGCTCCCCACCAGCTGATTGATATTCGTGACCCGGCCGAACCCTACTCTGCCGCCGAGTTCTCCCGGGACGCCCTGGCCGCCATGCGGCGCAGCCACGACGCCGGACGTGTGCCCCTGCTGGTGGGGGGGACCATGCTCTATTACAAAGCGCTGCGCGATGGCCTGGCGGAGATGCCCGGTGCGGATGAGCAGATTCGCCAGCGCCTGCTGGATGAAGCGGCCGAGTTGGGGTGGCCGGCTCTGCATCGCCGCCTGGCGGTGCTGGACCCCGAGTCGGCGGCACGGATTCATCCAAACGACCCCCAGCGACTGCAGCGCGCGCTGGAGCTTTGCGAGCTGACTGGTAAGACCATTACTGAACTGCGAGAGGAGCAGAAAGCGTCCACCACAGAACCTTTCCCGTTTCGCCTGCTCTCGCTGGCGGTCGCACCGGCCGAGCGCTCGGTATTGCACGGCCGTATTGCCCAGCGTTTCGGTCTGATGCTTGAGCAGGGGTTGATCGAGGAGGTAGAGGCGCTCTATCGGCGGGGTGACCTGAGCCTCAAGCTTCCCTCCATCCGCTCGGTGGGCTACCGCCAGGTGTGGGAGTACCTGAGCGGGGAACTAGGCCGCGAGGCGATGGTCGAAAAAGGCATCATCGCAACTCGGCAATTGGCCAAGCGACAGTACACCTGGTTGCGGGGTTGGGGGGAGCTGTGTTGGCTGGACAGTCTGGCGCCAAATCTGTTGGCGCAGGCCTTGAAACAGCTGCCAGCCGACCTCATATAAAGCGTTCGAAGACGTAAACTGGTTTTTATAGCGGCTTATCGGTATTGACGTCTATAATTCGGGGGCATAGGGTGACGGGTTCTTGAGGTGCTGTAACAGTAGGCGCCGCCTGTTATCCAAGCTGATTTTTTCATACACCTGGTCACCATTTTTTACCTACTTAAGGAGTAGAACCATGTCAAAAGGGCATACCCTACAAGACCCTTATCTGAACGTATTGCGCAAGGAACGCATTCCCGTTTCCATCTATCTGGTAAACGGCATCAAGCTGCAGGGCCAGGTCGAGTCATTCGATCAGTTTGTCATTCTGCTGAAAAACACCGTCAGCCAGATGGTGTACAAGCACGCTATCTCAACGGTTGTTCCAAGTCGTCCGGTGCGTATGCCGGTTCCTGCATCCGAGCAGGGTGAGGCGGACAACGTCTAATTATTAGCTAGATTGGAGTACCTCATTGTTTTTTGAGCGCCATGAAGGCGGTGAGCACGCGATACTGGTTCATCCCGAGTTTTCAGAAGACAGTGAGCGCGAGGACCCCCGGGAGTTTGAGGAGCTGGTCAGTTCGGCCGGCGCCCTTGCGGTGGCCTTTATCTCGGTGTCTCGACTGCAGCCCAGTGCCCGTTTTTTTGTGGGTACCGGCAAGGTGGAGGAGATTCGTCAGCTGGTGGTCGCCCACCAGGCTGAAGTTGTGATCTTCAACCACTCGCTGACCCCCTCCCAGGAGCGTAACCTGGAGCGGGCGTTGCAGTGCAGGGTTCTGGATCGCACCGGGCTGATTCTCGATATCTTTGCCCAGCGCGCGCGTACCCATGAGGGTAAGCTGCAGGTAGAGCTTGCCCAGTTGCACTACATGAGCACACGTCTGATACGGGGCTGGACCCACCTTGAGCGTCAAAAAGGGGGGATCGGCCTGCGTGGTCCGGGTGAAACTCAGCTGGAAACCGACCGGCGCCTGCTGCGGGCGCGTATTAAAGCGATCATGAAGCGGCTGGAGCGGGTGCGCAAGCAGCGTGACCAGGGGCGTCGCTCACGACGTCGGGCGCAAATCCCCAATATCTCTTTGGTGGGGTATACCAATGCCGGTAAGTCGACGCTGTTTAACCGGCTAACCGACTCGGATGTGTACGCCGCAGACCAGCTGTTTGCGACCCTGGATCCGACCCTGCGTCGTATCGATGTGGATGAGCTGGGGCCTGTGGTGCTGGCGGATACCGTAGGCTTTATCCGCCACCTTCCGCACCGGCTGGTGGAAGCGTTCAGGGCCACGCTGGAGGAGTCTGTTCAGTCCGACCTGCTGCTGCACATCGTGGATGCCGCAGATACCGAGCGTGACGATAATATCCTCCAGGTTGAGCAGGTATTGGACGAGATCGGTGCGGGCGAGCTGCCGGTGCTTCAGGTCTACAACAAGATCGACCTGATGGAGTCCGTTGCTCCCTCTATCCAGCGCAACGAGGCAGGCGAGATTGAGCGGGTCTGGTGTTCGGCGGCAACGGGTGAAGGGATCGACCTGTTGTTGCAGGCTATTGGTGAACGCCTGGGTAACGATATGGTGCACATGGAGTTGCCGCTCGACCACAGTCAGGGGCGCTTTCGGGCCCGTCTTTATGCCCTGGGCGGGGTAGTGGCTGAGCATTGCGACGAGTCTGGGGAGATGAGGGTTGAGGTGAGGATGCCTCGGCAGGATTTGTCTCGCTTGATGAAAGAGGCCGGTCTTGATCCGTTACCGGTTCCTGAAGAGGAGTACCTGGACAGGCTTGCAGCGGGGGAGGAGGCTCCCTAGAATCGTTGTAATCGTAAACAGTTAAACGCAGGGTTGGCAGGTTATCCCGTCGACCAAATTGATTTCACGTAATAAATGGAGAGGTCTATGGCCTGGAATGAACCGGGTGGTAACGGTAAAGATCAGGACCCCTGGGGGGGTGGTAATCGAGGTGGTAATCAAGGACCGCCTGATCTGGATGAGGCGTTTCGCAAACTGCAGGAGAAACTGAACGGTATCTTCGGCGGCAAGGGAGGGGGCTCTTCCTCCTCTAGTGGCGGTGGCGGTGTTTTTGTAGTTGCACTGCTGGTGGCCTTTGCTGCCTATATCTGGAATGCGGTCTATATCGTTGACCAGAAAGAGCGGGCGGTGGTGCTGCGCTTTGGTGAGTACCTGGAAACGGTGACTCCCGGCCTGCATATCTATTTTCCCCCGATCGACAGCAAATACCAGGAGAACGTGACGGAGTTTCGTACCTACAACCTGCGCCAGCAGATGCTGACCGAAGATGAAAATATCGTCGAGGTGGCTATGTCGGTGCAGTACAACATCTCCGACCTCAAGGACTTTATCCTCAATGTCGAAAATCCTGAGAGCAGTCTCGAACAGGCGACCCAGAGTGCGCTGCGCCATGTGGTCGGTGGTTCGGAGATGCACCAGGTGCTGACCGAGGGGCGTGAGGCGATGGCCGATGAAGTGCGCGAGCGCCTGCAAAGCTACATCAATAACTACGGCTCCGGCATCAATGTGGGCAAGATCAACGTCGAAAGTACCTCGGCGCCCCAGGAGGTCCAGCCTGCGTTTGACGATGTGATTCGTGCGCGGGAGGATAAGGAGCGTTCCCAGAACCGGGCACAGTCCTACGCCAACGCTATTGTTCCTGAGGCTCGCGGTGAAGCCCAGCGCCTGCTGGAAGAAGCCGAGGGTTATCGCCAGGAGGTGATCGCCCGGGCAGAGGGTGAGGCGAACCGCTTTACCCAGCTGCTGACCGAGTACAGGAAAGCGCCCGAAGTGACCCGTCAGCGTATCTACCTGGATACCCTGCAGGAGGTCCTGGGCCAGAGCAATAAGGTGCTGGTCGATGTGGATGGGGGTAACAATATGATGTACCTGCCGCTCGATAAGATTATGCAGGAAAGGGGAGGAGCCACCTCCAGCGGTCGCGTTGAGCTGGATGCACAGCAGATTCGCGAACTGGCTAACCAGGTGGCCGAGGACCTGCGCTCGCGCAGTAGTACCAGCAGCCGTAGCGGGAGGAGCGCACAATGAGTCCGAAAAGTATGTTAGGCGTTATCGTGCTGGCCCTGGCGGTGCTGGTGGGGATTGAAAGTCTCTACGTTGTTAGCGAACGTGAGCGGGCCGTGGTGTTGCGCTTCGGTGAGCTGATCGAGCCGAACGTGCAGCCGGGTTTACACCTCAAAGCGCCCTTTATCGACAAGGTACGAATTTTTGATGGCCGTCTGCTGACCCTCGATTCCCCGCCGGAGCGTTTCCTGACCCAGGAAAAGAAGGCGCTGATTGTCGACTCCTTCGTCAAGTGGCGGATCGATAACGTTGAAACCTTCTACACCGCGACCTCCGGTGATATTCGCCGTGCCAACCAGCTGCTCTCCCAGCGGGTTGAATCCCGCCTGCGTAATATCGTGGGTGGTAAGTCGCTGCAGGAGGTGGTGTCCGGTGAGCGTGACGAGCTGATGCAAGCGATTACCCTCAGCCTCAACAACATTGCCCGTAAGGAGCTGGGTGTAGAGGTGGTGGATGTGCGGGTCAAGCGAATCGACCTGCCCCCCCAGGTAAGCGACTCGGTCTTCGAGCGGATGCGCACGGAGCGAGACAAGGAAGCCCAGGAGATTCGCTCTCAGGGTAACGAGCAGGCGGAGGTGATCCGTGCCGATGCAGATCGCCAGAAGCGGGTACTGCTGGCCGAGGCCTATCGTGATGCTGAAAAGCTGCGCGGTGATGGTGACGCTCAGTCCGCTGCCATCTATGCCCAGGCCTACAACGCTGACACGGAGTTCTTCTCCTTCTACCGCAGTATGCAGGCCTATAAGGAGACCTTCCGCAAGCAAGGTGACATCATGGTGCTTGATCCGGAGAGCGATTTCTTCCGTTATCTCAAGCAGTCCGAAGTCAAATAGCACCGCACTGTAAATGGGAGCGCAGAGTACTTCTGCCTCCCAACAGTATTGTGTTAATATTGTTCAAACCGGGTCCCACCCGGTTTTTTTATGACCCCGATTTAAACGGGCAGGGCTGCGAATGGATATTTGGCACCAGTTGCTGGTGGCGTTTTGTCTGATGCTGGTGCTGGAGGGAATCATCCCCTTTCTGTATCCTCGCCGCTGGCGGGTGCTGGTCGCGCAACTGGCCGCCACCGACGATCGCACATTGAGGATAATGGGGCTGGTTACCATGCTGTGTGGCACTGGGCTGCTCTACCTGGTGAATTAACAACAGGCGTTGACGAATGACGATAGCTGACCGCTGGCTGCTGCCGGATGGAATCGACGAGGTGTTGCCCGCTGCGGCGCAGCAGGTGGAACGTTTGCGGCGTGAGCTTCTGGATCTTTACTCCAGCTGGGGCTACGAGCTGGTGATTCCGCCGCACATTGAATACCTCGAGTCCCTGCAGGCGGGAGCGGGCCATGACCTGGACCTGCAAACCTTCAAGGTCGTTGACCAGCTGACCGGGCGCATGATGGGGCTACGGGCCGATACTACCCCCTCGGTGGCTCGCATCGACGCCCACACCCTGCGGCGCGAGGGGCCGGTTCGCCTCTGCTATTGCGGTAGCGTGTTTCATACCAAGGCGAGCGCCTCCTCGGCATCGCGCAGCCCGATCCAGTTGGGAGCGGAGCTTTACGGCCATGCCGGGTTCGAGAGCGATGTGGAGGTGATCTCCCTGATGCTCACCACCCTCAAGCATGTGGGCCAGCAGCAGATCAATGTGGATATCGGGCACGCCGGTATTTTTCGCGGCCTGATGCGTGAGTCCGGGCTGGATGCCGACCAGCAGGAGCGGCTGTTCGATGCCCTCCAGCGCAAGGCCAATCCCGAGGTGCAGGCGCTGGTGGCGGAGGGGGTCAATGATCCGGCTATCGCCGAGATGCTGTGCCTGCTCCCCCATCTTAATGGGGATATCTCCATTCTGGCCGACGCGGGCAAGCGGCTCGCGGGGGCTCCGGCCGATGTGCGCGCGGCGCTGGTTCTGCTGGAGCAGATTGCCGCCGGGGTTCAGCAAGCATTTCCTGAGGTGTCGCTCTACTTCGACTTGAGCGAGCTCAGCGGCTACAACTACAACTACCATACAGGGGTTGTGTTTGCGGCCTATCTGCCCGGTAGCGGGCAGGCGATCGCCAAGGGCGGTCGCTATGACGGCATTGGTGCGGCCTTCGGTCGGGCACGACCGGCCACCGGCTTCAGTACCGACCTCAAGTTGCTACTGGGGTTAATGGTGCAGGAAACCGCCCCCCGCTCCGCCATTTTCGCCCCCCAGGGGGCCAGTGCGGAGCTGGTGCAGGGGCTGCGGGCCCAGGGCGAGCGGGTTATTTATGAGTTACCGGGACAGTCGCAGGGAGCGGCTGAGTTGGGTTGCAATCGTCGCCTGGTGGAGACCGCCGGTGGTTGGCAGATCGAGCCTGTCGAGCAGTAGTCTCGCCGGCAGATTAATCTAGCGTTGTTTAAAGAGAACAGACATGGGTAAAAATGTTGTAGTGCTGGGCACCCAGTGGGGTGATGAGGGCAAGGGCAAGATCGTGGATCTTCTCACCGACCAGGCCGCGGCGGTAGTTCGCTTCCAGGGAGGACACAATGCCGGTCACACGCTGGTGATCGATGGCGTGAAGACGGTGTTGCACCTGATACCATCCGGTATCCTGCGTGATGGGGTTACCTGCTACATCGGCAACGGCGTGGTGTTGTCTCCTGAGGCACTGCTCAAGGAGATGGCTGAGCTGGAG
Source organism: Aestuariirhabdus litorea (assembly GCF_003864255.1). Classification (NCBI taxonomy): domain Bacteria; kingdom Pseudomonadati; phylum Pseudomonadota; class Gammaproteobacteria; order Oceanospirillales; family Aestuariirhabdaceae; genus Aestuariirhabdus; species Aestuariirhabdus litorea. The sequence goes on along the minus strand of NZ_QWEZ01000002.1, from coordinate 92,317 downwards.
GCGAAGGGGATTCCGGTCTCCGAGCGCCTGCGCCTGAGCCCTGCCTGCCCGTTGATCCTGCCCTTCCATATTGCGCTGGACCAGGCGCGTGAAAAGGCGCGTGGTAACGCCAAGATAGGTACCACCGGTCGTGGTATTGGTCCCGCCTACGAGGATAAGGTTGCGCGTCGAGGCCTGCGTGTGGGCGATCTGGCTCACCCTGAGCGCTTTGCCAGCAAGCTGAAAGAAGTGATGGAGTATCATAACTTCATGCTGACCAACTACTACCAGGAAGCCGCGATCGACTACCAGACGGTACTCGACAGTTTCATGGAAATGGGGCGTACCCTGGCGCCGATGGTAGTGAACGTGGTGGATGCGCTCCATCAGCACCGCCGGAATGGCGACAAGATCATGTTCGAGGGCGCGCAGGGATCGCTGCTGGATATCGACCACGGCACCTATCCCTTCGTCACCTCCTCCAACACCACCGCTGGCGGGACCGCCACCGGCAGTGGAGTGGGGCCGCTCTACCTTGACTACATTCTGGGTATCACTAAGGCCTACACCACCCGCGTTGGCTCCGGCCCCTTTCCCACCGAACTCGAGTGCGAAGTGGGCAAATACCTGGCCGAGCGGGGCCATGAGTTTGGTGCAACCACCGGGCGCGCCCGTCGCTGTGGCTGGTTTGATGCAGTAGCACTGCGCCACGCGGTGCAGGTCAACAGCATCTCCGGTCTCTGCCTGACCAAGCTCGATGTCATGGATGGCCTGGAGACGATCCAGATCTGTGTCGGTTACCGGGATGCCGAAGGCCAGGAGATCACCGCCAGCCCGGTGGATGCCGAGGACTACGCCGCCCTTAAGCCTATCTACGAAGAGATGCCCGGCTGGAGTGAGTCCACTCTGGGTGCCAAGGCGATCGACGATCTGCCTGCGGCAGCACAGGCTTACATCGAGCGTATTGCCAAGCTGGTTGGCGCCCCGATCGATATCGTTTCTACCGGCCCGGATCGTAACGAAACCATTGTGCTGCGCCACCCCTTTGCGGAGTAACCGCTTCGCGCTGGACAAAAGAGGGGCCTGGGCCCCTCTTTTTATTTTCCCCGGGGATATTCCCCTAAACCCCACTGATTCGGCTACTCTATACTGCCTTTAGCCCTGTCCCGCTCCAATGGAGAACCCCATGAGCAAGAAATGGAGTCGAAAAGACCCCCACGCCGAGCGAGAGGCGCGCAATTACGATAACCCGATTCCCAGCCGGGAGCTGATTCTGCAGCACCTGGAACAGCGGGGGGCACCCGCCAACCATGCCAAGCTGTGCAAGGAGTTGGGGCTGGAACAGACCGGCGAACAGGAAGCCCTGCAGTTTCGCCTGCGTGCCATGTGCCGCGATGGGCAGCTGGTCTACACCCACCGCAACGAGTGCTATGGCCCGATGAGTAAAATGAACCTGATCCCCGGGCGCGTGCAGGGGCACAAGGATGGTTATGGCTTCCTTGTGCCCGATGCGGGGGGGGATGATCTGTTCCTGAGTCAGGGGCAGATGCGCCGGCTGTTTGATGGTGACCGTGCGCTGGTGCGTGTTGGGGGGGTTGATCGACGCGGGCGCCGTGAAGGGGTTCTGGTGGAGGTACTCGAACGTAATACCCATAGCCTGGTAGGGCGCTACTTCGAGGAGAACGGTCACGCCTTCGTCGTGCCCGACAACGCCCGCCTGGGACAGGATGTGCAGATCAGTGGCTCCTCCCTCAAAGTACGCCAGGGTCAGTTTGTTGTGGTCGAGATCACCGCCCAGCCCGGAAAGCACAGCGCCGCCCAGGGGATCGTCAAGGAGGTGCTGGGAGATCACATGGCGCCGGGTATGGAGATCGATGTGGCGGTGCGTTCCCACCAGCTCCCCCACAGCTGGCCCGATGCAGTGCTTCGCCAGATTCGAGACTTCAGCGAGCGGGTTACGGAGGCCGACAAGCAGGCGCGGGTCGACCTGCGTCAACTGCCTCTGGTGACCATCGATGGTGAAGATGCCCGGGACTTCGACGATGCGGTCTACTGCGAAGCCAAGCGCGGGGGCGGCTGGCGCCTCTATGTGGCGATCGCTGATGTCTCCCATTACGTAAAAGTGGGCACCGCGCTGGATGAGGAAGCGTTGAACCGGGCCACCTCCGTCTATTTTCCCGGCCAGGTTATTCCCATGCTGCCGGAGGTGCTCTCCAACGGTCTCTGCTCGTTGAATCCCGAAGTGGATCGCCTGGCGATGGTCTGTGAGATGACCATCAGTGCCAGTGGCAAGCTGAGCGGTTATCGATTCTATGAGGCGGTGATCTGCTCCCACGCCCGCCTCACCTACACTCAGGTCGGCACGCTGCTTGAGCATCCCGAGTCCCGTGCGGGCAAGCAGCTGATCCGTCAACTGGATCCGCTGGTGCCGCACCTTCAGGAGCTGTTTGCCCTCTACAAGGTGTTACGCAAGAGTCGTGAACAGCGCGGCGCGATCGATTTCGAAACCGTCGAAACCCGCATCCTGTTCGGGGAAGAGCGCAAGATCGAGCGCATTGTCCCGACCGTGCGCAACGAAGCCCACAAACTGATCGAGGAGTGCATGCTGTGCGCCAATGTGGCCACCGCGCGCTTCCTGGAAAAACTCGATGTGCCGGCGCTCTACCGGGTACACCCCGGGCCCAAGCAGGAAAAGCTGGAGAATCTGCACAAGTTTCTCGGCGAGCTGGGTTTGAGCCTGCCCGGGCGTGACAAGCCTGAACCACGGGACTACCAGCAGTTGCTGGAGCGGGTCAAGGATCGCCCCGATGCCCATATGATCCAGTCGATGATGCTGCGGTCCCTTGGGCAGGCGGTTTATACCCCGGATAACGATGGCCACTTCGGCCTGGCGTACAGCGCCTACGCCCACTTCACCTCCCCCATTCGTCGCTATCCGGACCTGCTGGTTCACCGGGCAATCCGTTACATGATCCGCTCCAGTGCCCAAGGGGCAACGGAGGGTGGCACGCGTCGTACCGGCGTGCTGTCGCGCATCAAGGATACCATTCGTCCCCGGGGGGACAGTGCTGTCATGGGGCGCGTAAAGGGCGCCGGGCTGCTGAAGAGGGAAGAGATCTACCCCTATGACCTGGCCCGTATGCTGACTCTGGGCGAGCACTGCTCCATGGCCGAGCGACGGGCGGACGAGGCGGTCAGGGATGTGGAGTCCTGGCTCAAGTGCGAATATATGCAGGGTCATATCGGCGAAACCTACCCGGGGGTAGTCACCGCAGTGACCGGCTTTGGGCTCTTTGTCGAGTTGGAGGAGATCTTTGTTGAGGGGTTGGTCCATGTCACCGGCCTGGGCAGCGACTACTTCAGTTTTGATCCGGTCCACCAGCGGCTTCAGGGCGAGCGCAGTCGGGTCAGCTATCGGCTGGGTGATGAGTTGATGGTCAAGGTGGTACGGGTCGATCTCGACGAGAAGAAGATCGATTTCGAGCTGGCCGACAGCCGCCCGCCGAAGCGCGCCAAAGGCGGGGGTGGTCGCCGCTCCGCCAAGGGGACGAGTTCGGGCCGCTCATCGGCGCGCACTGGCCAGAAAAAGAGCGGAGCGCGGGAAGAACTGGTAAAAAAAGCGGCCGAGGCGGCCCAGTCGGGTGACAAGAACAAAGGCAAGAGCAAGAGCCGCAAGCGGCGCTCGTCCCGTCGCAAGCCGGCGGACCGCTAGTCGCGGCCGCTCGCAGAGACCATGTCCGGCCTGGTCAATGGGTTGGGTGCAAACAGTAAGGAGATGTAGTGAGTAGCGAAATCAGTTTCGGGGTGCACGCGGTAGCCTCCCTGCTGGATAACCACCCCGACCAGGTGCAGGAGCTGATTCTCCAGCGCGGCAAACGGGGAGGACGTATCGATGAACTGCTGATGCGGGCGGAGGCCGCCGGTATCCGTATCGGGTACAAGGATAAGCGCTGGATGGATGAGCATCTGGAGGGGGTGCACCAGGGTGTCGCCGCCCGGGTTGCCATGCTACGGGCGGGGAATGAAGGAAGCCTGGAGCAGCTACTGGAGGGGCTTGAGGTGCCGCCGCTGCTGTTGATCCTCGATGGCGTCACCGACCCACATAACCTGGGTGCCTGCCTGCGCAGCGCCGATGCCGCTGGCGTGCACGCGGTGATCGCACCCAAGGATCGTTCGGCGCCCCTCAACGCCACGGTGCGTAAGGTGGCCTGCGGAGCCGCCGAGGTGATCCCCTATATTGCGGTGACCAACCTGGCTCGGACGATGAAAGGCCTTCAGCAACGGGGGATATGGATCACCGGTACCGCCGGTGAGGCAACCGAATCGCTGTTTCAACTCGACCTGACCGGGCCGCTTGCCGTGGTGATGGGGGCCGAGGGCAAGGGGATGCGTCGCCTGACCCGTGAACACTGCGACCGCCTCGCCTACCTGCCGATGGCGGGCGAGGTCAGCAGCCTGAACGTGTCAGTGGCCACCGGTATCTGCCTGTTTGAAGCGGTGCGCCAGCGCCAAGCGCCAGGGGGGGTAGCCTGATGCGAGCAGTGATTGTCGACGAAGCCACCCTGGCTGCAGAGGACCTCGATCTCTCGGGGCTGCTATCGATAGAAGCCGATTGGCAACGCTACCCGAAAACCGCCACCGGCGAGTTGGCAGAGCGGATAGCAGGAGCGGAGATTGTGCTCACCAACAAGGTGGTGCTTGACCGGTCGCTGATTGAGGCCAATCCGCAGTTGCGCTACATCGGGGTACTGGCCACCGGCACCAATAATGTGGACCTCAAGGCCGCTGAGGCTTGCGGGGTGGCGGTCACCAATGTCACCGGCTATGGCGCCCCCAGTGTGGTGCAGCACTGCTGGTCATTGATCCTCTCCCTGGCCACGCGCCAGTCTCTTTACCACCGGGATGTGGTCGCCGGACGCTGGACCGTCAGCGACAGCTTCTGCCTGCTCGACTACCCCATCATGGAACTGGCGGGCAAAACCCTGCTGCTGGTGGGCTACGGTGAGTTGGGGCAGGGGGTGGCGCGGATCGCTGAGGCGTTCGCTATGAAGGTGGTGGTGGCCAACACCCCGGGCTCACCCAACCAGCGCAGGGATCGTCCGGATCTTGATGCGGCCTTGCCCGGGGCGGATGTGATCAGCTTGCATTGCCCCCTGACCGAACCCACCCTCGGCCTGGTGGATGCCCGCCGCCTGGGGTTGATGAAGCCTTCCGCGCTGTTGATCAACACCGCACGCGGCGGGTTGGTGGATGAGGCGGCACTGGCTGCAGCCCTGCGCGCCGGCCAGCTGGCCGGTGCCGGGGTGGATGTTCTAAGCAGTGAGCCGCCGCGGGCCGATAACCCCTTGCTGGGAAAAGATATTCCCAACCTGATCCTGACGCCCCACAGCGCCTGGGGCAGCCGCGAGGCGCGCCAGCGCCTGGTGGAGATCGCGGCCGGCAATCTCAGGGCATTTTTGGCCGGGGAGTCGCGCAACCGTCTGGTGTGAGAAACCCCTCCCACTTGCCTCTGTATCCCCCTGAACCCCACGAATTCTGGGCGCTCAAGGGGGATTCAGGGGCTTGCATGTTGACGATCAAATCACTAGAATGCGCGGTTCCTTGAAAGGAATCCAGAGAGACTGCAGTAGAAGCCAGCGCCTGGCGCGACTTCATCTCTGGACGCTCTCTGTTTTTCTCCTTGCCTTACCGACGGGATGGTCCCGCTTCGGGAGGCTATAACCCGTAAGGAGCAATTATGCGTCATTATGAAATTGTATTCTTGGTGCACCCCGACCAAAGCGAGCAAGTTAACGCTATGGTCGAGCGTTACACCAAGCTGATCGAAGACGACAACGGCAAAATCCACCGTCTGGAGGATTGGGGTCGTCGTCAGCTCGCTTATCCCATCAACAAGATCCACAAGGCTCACTATGTTCTGATGAACATCGAGTGCAGCAATGAGGTTCTGGAAGAGCTGAACAGCAACTTCCGCTTTAACGATGCCGTTATTCGTAGCATGGTTATCCGTCGCAACGCCGCCGTCACCGAACCGTCCGATATTCTCAAGGCTGAAGAGAGCCGTAGCGAGCGTCGTGACAACCGTGAGGATCGTCGTGACCGTGACCAGCGCAGTGACAACAGCGAAGCCAAGGCTGAAAAGCCCGCTGATACTTCCGCTGACGAAGAAACTGCAAGCGAAGCCTGATCGGTTCTGCCGATTGTCCAACGAATATTGAGTTAAAGATAAAGGAGACGTTGCTATGGCACGTTTTTTCCGTCGTAGAAAGTTCTGTCGTTTTACCGCTGAAGGAACCGTCGAGATCGATTACAAGGATCTGGCTACCCTGAAGGCTTATGTGTCCGAAACCGGCAAGATCGTACCCAGCCGTATTACTGGCACCAAGGCCAAGTACCAGCGTCAGCTGGCTACTGCGATCAAGCGCGCGCGTTACGTTGCGCTGCTGCCTTACACCGACGCCCACGAGTAAGTACGGGTTGTTGGGGGAATAGTAATCGATGCGTAGTCTCGCTGAACTGATCATGAAGGGTCGACTGCAGGCCGGTGGAATTGCACTGGTGGCTGCGGCTGTGCCGATGTTTTTCTGGTTGAGTTCGGCGGTGGTGGCACTGGTGCTGCTGCGTCGAGGCTGGAACAGTGCCCTGGAGGTACTGATTGCCGCCTTGATTCCAGCGGGTTACTGGGCGCTGCAGGGAAATCCTGCGGCACTGCTCGTGATCAGCGCGGGTGCGGTGTTGGCCGCCCTGTTGCGAATCACGGTCTCCTGGCGAACCACCCTGCTGCTGGCCCTGATTGTGGGGGCGGCACTGGTGGTGATGGTTCAGGTATTGATACCCGGTACCATCAACGAGCTGAGTGCACAGGCCCACCAGATTATCGCGCAACAGCTGGCCTCGGTCGGCGAGAGCCCTGAGCTGGACGCTCTGCTGGATCGTCTGCAACAGCTCTTGCCCTTTGTGATGGCCGGTGTGATCGCCTGGGCTTACCTGCTGTTCGCAGTAGCCTCCCTGGCGCTGGCGCGTTACTGGCAGTCACTGCTCTATAACCCCGGTGGTTTTCAGCAGGAGTTCTACCAGCTGCGGTTGCCCGTCCTCTGGGCGGTGGCGTTGCTGGCGATGATCCTGATGGGAGCCCAGTTACCGCCTATGGTGACAGCCATGATACCGATTGCATCGGTACCGCTGTTTGTTGCCGGACTGGCGCTGCTGCACGGGCAGGTGGCTCTACGAAAGATGTCTCGGGTGTGGATCTACGGACTCTACCTGATGCTCTTTATTGCCACGCAGATTGCCTATCCCCTGATCGTACTGATGGCGTTTTTGGACAGTTTGTTTGATTTTCGGAGCCGCGCGGCCAAGCCGCAAGCCTGAGTCAGACAACGACTTGACATAGATTTAGAGGTAAACGAGATGGAAGTTATTCTGCTCGAGAGAATTTCAAACCTGGGTAACCTGGGTGACAAGGTAAACGTAAAGTCTGGCTACGGCCGTAACTTTCTGATCCCTTTCGGCAAGGCGGTTCCTGCAACTGCTTCCAACGTGGCTGAATTTGAAGCCCGTCGCGCCGAGCTGGAGAAGATCGCTGCTGAGAAGCGCGCGGCTGCAGAGGCACGTGCCGAGAAGCTGAGCGGTCTGGAAGTGACCATCGAGGCCAAGGCCGGAGACGAGGGCAAGCTGTTTGGCTCCATCGGTACCCGCGACCTGGCGGATGCCATCACTGCCGCCGGCGTTGAAGTGGACAAGTCTGAAGTTCGTCTGCCCGAGGGCGTTCTGCGCCAGGTAGGCGAGTTCGAGATCGACCTTCAGCTGCACAGCGATGTAACCGCTACCGTTAAGGTAATCGTTACCTCCGCCTAAGATCAGCCTGGCTGATTGAGAAGCACCTCTCCGCCTTGGGCGGGAGGTGCTTTTTTGTCTCTGCCGGCTATGCCAGAATACCCCTTCCCCCAGACAGGTGCGGTAAGTGTGAGCGAGACTATCCCCCAACAGTTCCCCGGTTTTGACGATCAGGTGATCTCCCTGAAAACCCCGCCCCACTCAGTGGAGGCGGAGCAGTCGGTGCTGGGGGGGCTGTTGCTGGACAACAACGCCTGGGAGGCGGTCTCCGATCGCCTGGTGGAGGGGGATTTCTACAACCCGTCGCACCGTATTCTCTACCGTATGATCGGTGAGCTGGTGGGGCAGAGCGAACCCTTCGACCCCATCACCCTCTCCGAGCGCCTCGACAGCCACGGTGAACTCGAGCGCATCGGTGGACTGGCCTACCTCACCGAGCTGGTGCAGAACACCCCCAGTATCTCCAATATTCGCGCCTACGCCGAGATCATCTATGAGCGCTCGGTGATGCGTAAGCTGATCAAGGCCAGCACCCAGATCGCCGACCGTGCCTACAACCCTGAGGGGCGCACCAGCGCCGAACTGCTCGATGAGGCGGAGCGCGAGGTGTTCCAGATCGCCGAGTCGCGGCCCAAGAGCGGGGGCCCGGTCGCGGTCAAGGACCTGTTGGGCAAGGCGATCGACCGCATCGACCACCTGTTCAACAGTGGTGGCGGCCTCACCGGTATGACCACCGGCTTTACCGATCTCGACGAGATGACCTCTGGGCTGCAGTCTTCCGACCTGATCATTGTGGCGGGGCGTCCCTCCATGGGTAAGACCACCTTCGCCATGAACCTGGTGGAGAACGCCCTGCTCAACAGCGATAAGACCATGCTGGTGTTCAGCCTGGAGATGCCTGCGGACCAGCTGGTGGCGCGTATGCTCTCCTCCCTGGGACGCATCGATGCCACCCGTATGCGGGCCGGGGCTCTGGAGGATGAGGATTGGCCCAAGCTGACCTCGGCGGTCACCATGCTCAACGACAAGAAGCTGCTGATCGACGACACCGCCGGTATCAGCCCCTCCGAGATGCGTTCGCGCGCGCGGCGGGTGGTGCGCGAGCACGGCGAGCTGGGGCTGATCATGATCGACTACCTGCAGCTGATGCAGATTCCCGGCGGTGGAGAGAACCGTACTAACGAGATCTCCGAGATCTCCCGATCCCTCAAGGCGCTGGCCAAGGAGTTCGAGGTGCCGGTGGTGGCGCTGTCACAGCTCAACCGCTCCCTCGAGAACCGCCCCAACAAGCGGCCGGTCAACTCGGATCTGCGGGAATCGGGCGCAATCGAGCAGGATGCCGACGTCATCATGTTTGTTTACCGCGACGAGGTCTACAACCCCGATACCGAGTTCAAGGGGGTGGCCGAAATCATTATTGGTAAGCAGCGGAACGGTCCGATCGGCACCGCCCGCATGGCCTTTATCGGTAAGTACACCCGCTTCGAGAATCTGGCCCCCGGCGTCTACGACGGCTACGGCTTCGAATAATTACTCCCGCCAGTCCGCCGGCTTGGCGAAAATCCATAGCTGGGGACGCCGGTCATCGGCGTCCGCGACCCGCGCATCGCCGTTGTTATCGGTAATCAGGTAGATGCGCTGCGCATCGGCGGCGATCCCCTCCGCAACCCCGAACTCGGTGCGATAGCGCCGCTCGGGGGCGAGTTCGGTATCGGCGTAACTCCAGCAGCGCTGCTGCTGAAAGCGGGTATCCCTGCGGCAGATACGGAACAGGTTCCGCTCCAGTGTGTAGAGCCAGGGCGACTCGAACCAGAGGCCGGAGAAGTCAGGGCTGCGCCCGGCCAGCGGCGGTTCCGGTGGCAGCGGGCTGTGGAGCCACTGCAGCTGCCAGCCCCCCTTTTCCGGCACGAACTGTAGCAGACCGCGGGCCTCCCGCTCCGCCGCCAGCACCAGCCCCTGCCCGTTGAAGGTGAGACCCTCGAGACCGGCGTTGGTGGAGCGCAGAACGCCCCCTTGATTGACAAACTGCTGGCGGGGTAGCTGCAACCAGGACTCACCCCGGTTGCTACTGATGAGCAGGTCGTTGAGCTGCTCGCTGAGGAGGTAGAGCCGATCGCCCCGGCAGGCAATCCCTTCCCAATCGTACAGGCGGCCGGCAAACCAGGATGAGACCCTTTGCCGCCAGCCCCAATCCGCCGGGGCCGGGGGCGAAAGGGTACGCCAGACCTGGGTCCTGGCCAGTGCAGCGGTGGGGTCGATTTCAAGCCGATAGACCTGCCGGTCGTGGCGGTCGGATAGGGTCAGCAGCGTGCCGTCGCAAAGGCTGAGGGCCGAGAGGTGCAGGCCTGAGTCGCTGGATTCTATCGGAAGGCTCTGGAGCAGCGCCAACGGCGCGGGGGCGGGATGCACCGTCTCCCCCAGCAGGGCAAACAGCAGGGCCGCCAGTGTCATGGGTCAGGAGAGCCAATGGTCAAGTTGTTTGTCCAGCTGGGCTGATGTCAGCGGGAGGGGGAGCAGGCCGTTGATCTGAACCAGGCGCAGCTGTTGATCGAAGTCGGGGTTGCTCTGTTCACTCATCGCCACCAACGGGACCGCGCTCAGTCCCTGGGCTTCCTGCCAGCGGCGAATGCGCTGGGCGACCTCAAAGCCATCGTGGACCCGGCTCGAGCAGTCGATCAATACCAGCCGATAGTCACCGCTGCGCAGGGTGTCCAGTGCCTGGCTGGCGCTGATGGCGATACTGGTTTCTATCTGGCGCTGGCGGGCGAGCTGCTGTACCTCTTGCCCCAGGGCGCTGTTTTGAGTCACCACCAGTAGGGTTTCCGACCCGGGCTCGCCGCCCGGCTTGGCCGGCAGGTGGTTTTGAAGCTCCTCCGCCAGGGTGGTGCGCAGCATGTAGTTGGCAACCGGCTTGGTCAAAATGCGCTGGATGCCGGCATTGCGTGACATGATGCGGCTGGGGGTGTTGCTGATGCCCGTCAACATGATGATCACCAGCTCGGAGAAGGCCGGGTCCTCCTTGATCTTGGCGGCCAGCTCCATACCGTTCATACCCGGCATATTGTGGTCCAGGATTACCAGGTCAAAGGGGCTGTTGAGGTGGCTTTTGGTACGCAGTAATGCCAGCGCCTCTTTCCCATCCAGGCAGGGGCTCACCTCCATACCCAGTGCCAGGCACTGCTGGGTCAGCACCTTAAGGCAGGTGTCATTGTCATCCACCACCAGAGCCCGTATGCCGGAGAAATTGAAAGATCCGGTATCAGAGGCGGCTTCATCGATGGGCAGGTAGGGCAGGGTAAACCAGTACCGGTTACCGACGCCGGGGGTCGACTCTATACCCAGTGTGCCGCCCATCTGGTTGATGACGTGGCGTGATACCAGCAGTCCGAGGGAGTACTGGGTGTTGCTGCTATCGAGGAAGTTGTGGGTGTCGATGCGGGTGTTGAGGAGAAAGGAACGTTCCGCTTCGCTGATGCTGTTGCTACTGTCTTTAACGGTAAAGAGGATGCGCGGTGTCTCGCTGGAGGAGACCAGGGTTACCGAGAGCAGTACCTCACCCTGTTCGATGGTGCGAAACGATTGTGCCAGCATCGCCAGTAGTACGTGCTTGAGACGGACCGGGTCGCCATTGAGGGTTTCGGGTATGCCTAACTGCACGTAGCTGATCAACTCAATGCCGCGCTGTTCGGCCGTTACCTTGTAGAGGTCGAGGCAGGAGTCAATAAGGGGGTGCAGTTCGAAGCGCACATCGCTGAGTATCATTTTGCCGGTTTCGAGCTTGCTGATGTCCTGCACTTCGTTCAGCAGGTTGAGCAGGTCGTTACCCGAATTGTGTATGGTACTCACATAATCTTTCTGCTTAGGGGTCAGGCTGCTTTCTAGCAGGAGCTCGCTCATGCCCAGAATGCCGTTCATCGGGCCACGCAGGCTGTGACTGATCTTCGAAAGTAGCTCACTTTTGGCAATGGCCGAGGTGGTGCGGATGCGGTCCTGCACGACCGCCTGGGTTTTTTGCCGGCGCAGTCGGCGGTGGTGTTTGGTGAAGGCCCAGGACTCACCGATCATGGTCAGGCTGGCGATGCTGATGATGGCCCACTCCAGTACCTGGGGATCTATGCGGACAAGGGAAAGCGCTGCCAGGAAATTGAGCAGGGCGGCGAGGGCAAAAGGGGTTTGGGCAACGAAAAGATCAATGGCGCAGGGAAAGTTTTTGCGGATGTAGTAGAGCGTTGAGGCGAAAATGAGGGTAGAGGAGAGGGTACCCATAAGGAGCGCCGCACCAACCGGAAACCGATCACCCAGAAAGGGAACCAGGAGGCTCGCTAGTAGCGGGATGATCACAAGCAGGCGCAGGCTCTGGTCGATCAGGGGTTGGGTTTCGTGGGTCGAAAAAAAACGGCGTATCAGCTGGGAGCCCAGGGCAGTGCCGGCCAGTATCGACAGGGTGTAGGTATAGGACTGTAAACGGGGCCACTGCGGTAGTAGTTCGGCAAGAAGGCCCTGCCAACTGGCCTGGAACAGTAACCCGCAAAGCATAAACAGGGAGAGATAGATGAAGCTGCGGTCCCTAAAGCCGCTCCAGGCGATCAGGTTATAGATGAGCGTGGCCAAAAATAGCCCAAACAGCACGCCGCTGAACCAGTGGGCCGAGTGCTCATGCCCAATCAGTTGGTCGGCACTGGCCAGGTGGACACTGATGTTCAGGGGGCGTGCGGATCGCAGGCGCAGATAGATTTCCTGGGGCACGTCACTGGCCGCCAGCGGAAAGATGAAGTCCCGGGTATCGATGGGTCGCGTGGGGTAGGGGTGGTTGGCGCCGGTCAGGGTGCTGGTCCAACCCTGCTGGTTGCGTTGAAACAGTTCCAGCTCACCGATATCCGGAGGTGTCACCATCAGGTAGGGGGTGAGGGTGGCCTGGGTACTGTTGAGTCGGATGCGGATCCATACGGTAGCATCGGTCGACCCCAGTTGCAGGTACTCCAGCCGTGATGGGGAAAAACGGTTGACGTAATAGTCCGAGCGGAGCTCCTCAAGGGAGAGATTACCGCTGTCGTCCAGATAGGTGTCGAGGCTGCGAGTGAGGTTGATATGGTAGCTGCCGGTGGGCACCTCAACCATAGCGAAAACGGACGGGGCGATGAGAACGAGCAGCCATAACAGGCAGCTGGCCATGGGTCCATGAAGGGTTCTCATCTGTTGTCTGGACCGGGTCACGGTCTGCCTCCCTGCTGCTGATCCCTGATTATATAGAAATCGGGGGGGGTGTCTAAGGGCGCCGGCAGGTCCGGTGTCGGCGCCCGGCCAGACTACTGCTGCTCGCGCTCGATCGCCCGCCAGGCGATGTCGTTACGGCGGTAGATCCCCTCCCAGCTGATGCGGTCGGCCAGCTGGTAGGCCGCCTGTTGCGCAGTGCTGACGCTGTCACCCAGGGCGGTGGCACAGAGTACCCGCCCGCCGCTGGTCACGACTGAGTCCTGCTCAAGGCGGGTGCCGGCGTGGAACACCTTACCGAACTCACTGGTGGCCGCCTCGAGTCCCTTGATCGGGGCTCCCTTGGCGTAGTCGCCGGGATAGCCGCCGGCTGCCAGCACCACGCCAACACTGGCGCGGGGGTCCCAGTCGGCACTGACCTGGTCCAGGCGCCCGTCGAGAGCTGCCTCACACAGAGCCACCAGGCTGGAGTTGAGGCGCAGCATGATGGGCTGGGTCTCGGGATCGCCGAAACGACAGTTGTATTCGATCACCTTGGGGGTGCCGGAGTCATCGATCATCAGGCCGGCGTAGAGGAAGCCGGTGTAGGTGTTGCCCTCGGCCGCCATCCCCTTCACAGTCGGGTAGATCACCTCCTCCATGATGCGTTGGTGGATCTCGGGGGTCACCACCGGTGCGGGCGAGTAGGCCCCCATGCCTCCGGTGTTGGGGCCGGTATCGCCTTCACCCACGCGCTTGTGGTCCTGGCTGGTGGCCATCGCCAGTACATTGCTGCCGTCGACCATGACGATGAAGCTGGCCTCTTCGCCGGTCAGGAACTCCTCGATCACAACGCGGCAGCCGGCGTCGCCGAAGGCGTTGCCGGACAGCATGTCGCGTACCGCTTCTTCCGCCTGCGCCAAGGTTTCAGCCACGATAACGCCCTTGCCCGCCGCCAGGCCATCGGCCTTGACCACAATGGGGGCTCCCATCTCACGCAAGTACGCCAGCGCCGGCTCCACTTCGGTGAAGTTCCGGTAGGCTGCGGTGGGTATCCGGTGGCGGTGGAGGAAATCCTTGGTGAAGGCTTTGGAGCCCTCCAGTTGGGCCGCCCCCTTGCTGGGACCGAAGCAGGCCAGCTGCCGGCTCTGGAAATAGTCGACAACGCCGGCGACCAGGGGCCCCTCGGGACCGACGATCGTGAGGTCGATGCCCTGCTCGGTGGCGAAATCCGCCAGTGCCTGCTGGTCGTCCACGGAGATATCGACGTTGCTGAGGCCCGGCTCGATGGCGGTGCCCGCATTGCCTGGGGCGACGAACACCTGCTCTACCCGGGGGTCCTGCGCTGCTTTCCAGGCCAGTGCGTGCTCACGCCCGCCGCTGCCAATTACCAGTACTTTCATTGCGGTTCCCTCTGTTGGTTGGCTTAGTGGCGGAAGTGACGCATGCCGGTGAAGACCATCGCCATGCCCGCTTCGTTGGCGGCGTCGATCACCTCCTGGTCGCGCATGGAGCCGCCGGGCTGGACCACCGCACTGATGCCGGCGTTGGCCGCGGCATCGATGCCATCGCGGAAGGGGAAGAAGGCGTCGGAGGCCATCACGGAGCCTTTCACCTCCAGGTTCTCGTCAGCCGCCTTGATGCCGGCGATGCGGGCACTGTAAACACGGCTCATCTGGCCGGCGCCGACACCGATGGTCTGGCCGTTGCGGGCATAGACGATGGCGTTGGATTTAACGTACTTGGCAACGCGCCAGGCAAACAGCAGATCACTCAACTCGCTGGGGGTGGGCTGGCGCTCGGTGACGATCCTGAGGTCATCGGCGCTGATGCGGCCCAGGTCGGTGTCCTGCACCAGCAGGCCGCCGTTGACGCGCTTGTAGTCGAGCCCGGCGATGCGTTCGCTCGGCCACTGGCCGCAGGCCAGCAGGCGTACGTTCTGCTTTTGTGCCAGCACCGCAGCGGCCTCAGCGGATACGCTGGGTGCGATGATCACCTCTACGAACTGGCGGTCGATGATCGCCTGGGCAACCTCAACGCTCAGCTCACGGTTAAAGGCGATGATGCCGCCAAAGGCCGAGGTGGGGTCGGTCTGGTAGGCCAGCAGGTAGGCCTCGAGGAGGTCGCTGCCCAGCGCCACTCCACAGGGGTTGGCGTGCTTGACGATGACGCAGGCCGGCTCCTCGAAGGACTTTACGCACTCCAGGGCGGCGTCGGTATCGGCCACGTTGTTGTAGGAGAGCTCCTTACCCTGCAGCTGGCGGGCAGTGGCGACACTGGCCTCGGCGGGCTGTTTCTCGACATAAAAGGCGGCGCGCTGGTGGGGGTTTTCGCCGTAACGCATATCCTGTGCCTTGACCAGCTGGGTGTTGAAGGTGCGCGGGAAGGTGGCGGGGCTGTCACCTTCGGTGAGACGGCCGAGGTAATTGGCGATGGCACCATCGTAGGCGGCAGTGTGTTCGAAGGCTTTTACGGCCAGGTCGAAGCGGGTCGCCTGGGAGAGGCTACCCTCGTTTTGCGCCAGCTCATTCAGGATCGCTTGGTAGTCACTGCTGTTGACCACGATGGAGACGTAGCGGTGGTTCTTGGCGGTGGCGCGCACCATGGTGGGGCCACCGATGTCGATGTTCTCGATCGCCATCGCCAGGTCGCAATCCTCGCGGGCGATGGTCTGCTCGAAGGGGTAAAGGTTCACCACCACCATGTCGATCGGCTGGATGCCGTGGGCGGCCATCACCTCATCATCCTGACCGCGACGGGCGAGAATACCGCCGTGAATCTTCGGGTGCAGGGTCTTGACGCGGCCATCCATCATCTCCGGGAAACCGGTGTAATCGGAAACCTCGATGGCGGGAATACCGCTCTCGGTCAGCAGGCGAAAAGTGCCGCCGGTTGACAGGATTTCGATGCCGCGCTGGTGCAGGGCCTGGGCAAATTCGACGATGCCGGTTTTATCGGAAACGCTGATCAGCGCTCTGCGGACGGGAAGGGGGTGTTGGTCAGCCATAGTGATAGATTCGATTCGATAGGAGGTGAATGGAAAAAGGGGGTCGGATAATGCAAAAAGGCGGATTGAGTCCAATCCGCCTTTGGGGTCGCGTCAGCTTAGAGCAGTCCGTACTGCTTCAGCTTCTTGCGCAGGGTGCCCCGGTTGAGCCCCAGCAGAATCGACGCCTTGGTCTGGTTACCCTTAACGTGGGCCATCACCACATCCAGCAGGGGGGCCTCAACCTCGGACAGCACCATTTGGTAAACGTCGGTGACCGACTGGCCTTCGAGGTGCGCAAAATAGTTGCTGAGCGCACTCTCGACGCAGTCACGCAGGGTTTCTCCCTTCTCCACGGGCTGCTGGGTCAGGTTTTGACGCAGGGTAACATCCGCTGCAGTCATCTGGTCGTTGGAAGCTAGTTCGGGTGCAGTCATGCCGCAATATCCTCATTGTTAATTAGGCGCTCACAAAACTGTTGAGCGCTCGCGCACTGGGCTTGAGCGGATTCGAGTTGCACAAACTCGCGTCGAAACGCGCTGCCGCCTGGCTGCGTATTGGTGTACCAGGCAACATGCTTGCGCGCGATCCGTACGCCCAGATATTCCCCATAGAAGGCGTGAATACTGCTCAGATGCTCGAGCAGTATCGACTGGAACTCGTGCAGGTCGATGGTACACAGGGTGGAACCGGTGCGCAGGTAGTGGTTGATCTCGCGGAAGATCCAGGGCCGGCCATGGGCTCCGCGACCGATCATCACACCATCGGCACCGGTGTAGTCGATAACAGCCCTGGCATCGGCCGGACTGTTGATGTCTCCATTGGCGATCACGGGAATAGCGACCGCCTGTTTAATGCGGGCGATGGTGTCGTACTCCACCGCTCCTTTATAGGCGCAGGCACGGGTGCGCCCGTGCACCGCGATAGCGCGGATGCCACAGTCCTCGGCGATGCGCGCAATGGTTACTCCGTTACGCTGCTCGGGGCTCCATCCGGTACGAATCTTGACGGTGACCGGAACGCTGACCGCCTCAACCACCGCCTGCAGGATATCGCGCACCAGGGGCTCGTCCCGCAGCAGCGCCGAACCGGCGGCCTTGTTGCACACTTTCTTGGCGGGGCAGCCCATGTTGATATCGACGATCTGCGCCCCCAGACGTACGCTTTCGCGGGCCGCCTGCGCCATCATTTGTGGGTCGTTGCCGGCGATCTGGACTGAACGGGGTTCGCACTCGCCGCTGTGGTTAAGGCGCTGGCGCGATTTGCGGGTGTTCCACAGACGCTGGTCCGAGGTCACCATCTCGGAGACCACCAGCCCTGCCCCAAGGCGCCGGCACAGCAGACGGAATGGCTGGTCTGTGACGCCCGCCATGGGGGCCAGGACCACCGGGTTCTCTATCTGGTATGGGCCTATCTGAAACACGCTGCAATCGTCGTATCGTCGGTAATGGGGTCTTGGGTTGGGTGGGCGACGGATCAGCGCAAGGGGTGGGCTGGTTAAAAATAAACCTGTCGCTCAGGGGGCGGTATCATACTCTGTTGGTGGCGGCCGATAAAGGAAAAATTGGACGAATTCTGCCCCGCTTGGTGGAAAAATGGGCAGCCGTTTACACGCCGGTATGGTGCCCTGGAATCAGGGCGCCGGAAAGAAGTCGAGGTGGTAGTTGACCGCCTTCTGGCCGGGGTCGACGATCTCCAGGGCCAGGTGGATGGGAGTGTGGCTGGGCATCTCGCGGGTACCGGCTAACTCCCCCGCCAGGTACTCGGTAGGGGTGAAACGACGCGAGGCGACCGGGTTGCCGGAGAGGTCGGAAAAACTGATCTGGATGGCCGGGAAGGGCTGGCTGTAGTTGGCCTGGTTGCTGATGATGGCGTCGACCATCAGTGCGTTCTCGAAGCGGGGATGGCTGCGCACCACCAGGTTAGTACCGCGTATGGCGGCGATGTTGACCTTTTCGGGCAGCGAGCAGCCGGCCCGATCGCAGACCAGTTGGTAATAGGGTCGCAGACTGTCCTGACGCGCCAGCCGGTCGCGGTCGTACCAGGCGTATTGCAGCAGCAGGGCCGCCGCCGCCAGCAGGCTGGCGAGGCCGGTGAGCACCCTTTTCCAGCGAGCAGGCTGCTCGGGCAGGTGGAGATTGAGCGGCTCTTCGTTGAGGCCGTGGAGTACCCGCCGGTCTGCCCTGAGGCCACTCATCTCATCCGCAGGCGGGGCGCTCTGCGGGTGGGAGGCCTCCATGCGGTTTATCTCGTCGAAGGTGGAGAGGTCACTGTCTGAAAAGTCTGGCTCGCCGTCGAGTCCCCAGTCGCCATCATCAGCGGCAGGGGTGGGTTTGGGGGCAGGCTTGGCCGTCGCCTGGGGCGGCGCGGGCTGGTGCTCCTTCTCCATTTCCTCCAGCATGGCCATAGCCCAGCTTTCGTCGGCGGCTTCGTCGCCTACTTTGTCGCTGTCGTGGCTGAAGGTCGAGGTGCGCTCCGGGGTCCAGGCGTCAAGGCTCTGGAAATCGTCGCTTAGCTCGAACTCTTCCCGGGGTTGCTCCGGGTGGGAGACCGGCGGGGTGGCCGGGCGTGCCGGGGCAGGCGGAGGCGTTTTGGGGGCGGCCGCCGGAGCAGGGGCAGGCGCAGAATCGGGCTGGCCGACGATGTGGTTGGTCGCCTTGAACACATGCAGGCAGGAACCGCAGCGCACCGAGCCGTTGGCCGCTTGCAGCTGGGCACGGGTAAGGCGAAAAGCGGTCTGGCACTGCGGGCAGCGTGTAACCCAGGTTTTACTCATATGTGGCGACTTCTAGTGGTGGGAGGCGATCCCTTGCTTCCTGAGCTGTCGAGTGTATCCAATATAGTGCCTGCAAGGCTAGTCGTGGGAATGGGCATCAGCCGCGTTTACGACCGTAAAGCAGAACCCAGTCACCTTTTACCCGTGGGGGCTCCATATCGAAGCTGGCGCTGTAGGTCTCCAATAGGCTTGGAGCCTGCTCTACCAGAATGCCGGAAAGGGCGATTCGCCCCCCCGGCTTGAGCAGCCCGTCGAGGGTCGGGTAGAGCTGCTGCAGCGGGCCGGCAAGTATATTGGCGATCACCAGGTCAGCACTGAGCTCAGGCGTGTCCCCCGGCAGGTAGAGCGCCATGGCGTCAGCGGGTAGCTGGTTGCGCTGCAGGTTATCGGCGCTGGCTTCCAGGGCCTGGGGGTCGTAGTCAACACCTGTGACCCGCTCGGCGCCCAACAGCAGGGCGGCAATCCCCAGGATGCCGGAGCCACAACCGTAGTCCACGACCTGCTGGCCGCGCAGGGGCTGGCCATCCAGCCACTCCAGGCACAGGGCGGTGGTGGGGTGGGTGCCGGTGCCGAAGGCCAGCCCCGGATCGAGCATCAGGTTGACAGCATCGGGATCGGGTACCGGCTTCCAGCTGGGACAGACCCACAGCTGCTGGCCGAAGCGGGTCGGCTCAAAGTGGCTCATCCACTCCCGTACCCAATCCTTGTCTTCCAGTATCTCCACTTGGTGACGCGGCAGGCTGTCGTAACCGAGAGCACTCCTGAGCTGTTCAAGCAAGGGCTCCATATCGGTGTCGGCGTCAAACAGCGCGGTTAACCGGGTGTGATCCCAAAAAGGGGTGTAATCCGGGGTGGGCTCAAACAGCGGCTGGTTCTTACGATCTTCGAGGGTGACGGCATGGGCGCCGAAGGCGAGCAGGAACTCCTCGAACCGCTCTATCTGGTCCGGGGTGATATCAATGCGCAGTTGTAGCCAGGCCATCGCGGGCTCCTGTGGGGAGTAGCTGGAAGAGGGGCGCAATTATAGAGCCTGTATCACCTCAATCGCCAGCGCCTGATGGCTGGATTGCAAAACTGGAGGACGCTGGCCACAATACCGGGACCGATGCCGTCAGGGATAGAGATAGGCGAATTAATGATCAAACACCGTACCCCAGGATGGGCCGTTGGCGGCTGCTTACTGCTCTGCCTGCTGGCCTCCCCGGCCTCAGCCCTGCAGAAGGTCAGCCTCCAGCTGAAGTGGAAACACCAGTTCCAATTTGCCGGTTACTACGCTGCCATTGAACACGGATACTACCGGGCGGCCGGCCTTGAGGTGGAACTGCTTCCGGCGCAGCAGGGCCAGGATACCGTTGCTGCGGTCATTGACGGAAAGGCGGACTTCGGGGTGGGAACCTCGGACCTGCTGCTGCTCCGTCAGCGAGGGGAGCCGGTGGTTGTGCTGGGGGTGGTTATGCAACACTCCCCGCTGGGCCTGTTGGCGCTACGCAACGGCAGCGTGCGAAATATTCACGATCTGGCCGACCGGCCACTGATGGTGGAGCCCAACTCAGCGGAGCTGCTGGGCTTCCTCGCCAATGAGGGGATCGCCAGTGAACGCCTGAAAATCGTCCCCCACAGTTTTGATACCAATGACCTGATCTCCG
Source organism: Aestuariirhabdus litorea (assembly GCF_003864255.1). Classification (NCBI taxonomy): domain Bacteria; kingdom Pseudomonadati; phylum Pseudomonadota; class Gammaproteobacteria; order Oceanospirillales; family Aestuariirhabdaceae; genus Aestuariirhabdus; species Aestuariirhabdus litorea. Next base: position 71,904 of record NZ_QWEZ01000002.1, on the reverse strand, counting down.
GCAAAGTGGCGGCCATGTCGGTCTATGTGACCGACGAGCCCTTCGTTTTGCAGCGTGCGGGGGTCAACTACCAGCTGTTTGAGCCCTCCGTGGGGGGCATCGATTTCTACGGCGACAACCTCTTCACCACCGAGCAGCGGGTGGCGCAATCCCCGGAGGTGGTGGCCGCCTTTCGCGAGGCTAGCCTCAAGGGATGGCGCTACGCCATGTCCCACCCCGAGGAGATGGTGCAGTTGATTCTCAGCAAATACAGCACTCGCCACAGCGCCGAGCACCTCCGCTTCGAGGCCGCGGAGATGCAGCGCCTGATGCGCCCCGACCTGGTGGATGTGGGCTATATGAGTGAGGGACGTTGGCAACATATTGCCAGTGTTTATCGGGAGCTGGGGATGATGCCGGGCAACCTGAAGCTGGAGGGGTTCCTCTATGATCCCAACGAGAGGGGCTCCCTGATCTGGCAGCCCTGGGTGTGGGTATGGCTGCTGCTGTCGGCTATCGCGCTGCTGCTGGCGCTGGCATTCTTTCGCCTGAGTCGCCGTTTGGCCTCGAGCGAAGCCTGGTTGCAGATGCTGTTTGATCACGCCCCCACCGCCCTGGTGCAGATTGATGAGGGGGGGCGGGTGGTGGGCTGGAGTCACCAGGCCCAGCAGACCTTTGGCTGGCGGCGTGATGAGGTGCTGGGTCGTTCGATCAACGACTTTATGGTTCCGCCCGAGGAGATACAGGCAGTGGGCAACCTGTTCAATCTATTGGAGCAGCGCTCGGTACAGCAGCATGAAAACTGGAACCTGACCAAAAGCGGACGCAAGATTCTCTGCGATTGGCGCAATGTGGTATTGCCCGCGGTGCGGGGACGGGGGCGCATGGTGGTGTCGATGGCCATTGATATCACAGACCGCAAGCGGATGGAAAACCGCTTGAAGGAGCTGGTCCATACGGATCTCCTCACCGGGGTGGCCAACCGAACACTGTTTTACGACCAGTTTGAACGGACCATCAAACTGGCGGCCAGAAGGCGGGCACGGCTGGCGCTGATGTTTGTTGATCTGGATGACTTTAAAGCGGTCAACGACCGTTTTGGCCACGAATCAGGGGATTCGGTATTGCAGGTGACGGTTGCTCGTATCCGAGGTTGTATTCGCAGTACCGACATCCTGGCCCGTCACGGGGGCGATGAGTTCGTCGTGCTACTGGAGGACTGCGGCGATATGGCCACCATTACCGATATTGCCGACAAGATTGTACAGTCGGTGACGCGGCCGATACCCCTGCCCTCCGGGGGGGACGCCCAGATTGGGGCCTCCGTGGGGGTCAGCCTCTATCCCGACCATGGTGAAGACTGCGACGCTCTGACGCGCTCGGCGGACCGGGCGATGTACCTGGTAAAGGAGACCGGGAAAAAAGGCTATCGCATCGCCGAGTAGCCATTTATCCCGGAAGGAGTCAGGTGCGGGACGCCAGGATCAGCAGGTTTCTCGGCGTCAGGCGGTAGTCGCAGAACTCACCGACTGTGACCCGGTAGCCCTGCTGCTGCAGATAGAGCGCCCGGTCCAGCACCAGCCACAGCTCCAGGGGGCGCCGGAACAGGTGTCGAACCAGCTCAATGCGCGAGACAATCGCCGTTCGGGCCAGCCCCTCCCGCTCGAACCGGTCGTAGTCCAGAGCTGGATCCAGGGTTAGCCCTTTATGCTGGGCCATATACGCGCAGAAATCGCGAAACCTCTTCCCTAACAGGCTGCGGGGAACCGCGGGACAGTTGAGGTAGCTGTTCTTCCCCCGCAGGATTCGTTGCAACAGGTCGAAGCTGAGTCGCCAGTGAAACTCACGGTCGCGGTGGCGTCGTTCGCGGGCGCCGGCGGTGACGGTCTCCTGCACCGCCAGCCGCAGGTCATGACGGCTCAGGCGCAGGGGGCTGGCCTGGGCATGCTCACTCAGGGGCTGATAGCGGTCCGCTGCAATCAGGTGGTAGCAGCAGGGGGAGAGGCTCACTCGTTGCACTTGCTGGCGGCTGGCCTGCTGCAGTAGCTGCAGGTGCAACTGGCCGCAGGCATGCAGAGCCACTGCATGCTGCCCGGGCTGGAGGTGCTGAAGTACCTCATCTGACAGTACATCACAGGCTTGCATGCGGCAGTTGCTGCCGTGGCGCTGGGTCAGTCGGTCACCGGCGTGGCAGAGCTCCGTTTGCAGCTCGAGGCTGGTCACGGGGTGGCCATGTACTCGGTGCAGGACCCGGCCCAGATGCCCCTTGCCGGCACACCACTCCAGAAAGGGGAGTGACTCCTGTGGCAGGGTCGCACAGAAAGCGGTGACCTGCTGCCACTTGCGCCCGGGGACACCGAAGCTCAAGGCGGCATCCTGCAATGGAGCCCGCTGCAGGGGCAGCGGTTGGGCCTGGCTCAGCGCCATCAGGGTGTCGACTTCGGGGATAAAAGGGGCGAGGGCTGCGGTGCGTGACTGCATATTCGCCTCCAGCCGGTCCAGCTGCTCATCGCTAAGGCGAGCCAGGAATGCCTGCAGGTCGGGGTTGTTCTCCCAGGGGAGTTGCAGTTCGGCAAAAGGGCGCAGCTGCCAGTAGGGACGCAGTGCGAGCAGAAGACGGTCCAGCTGTTGAAACTGTGCGCAGAGGTCGCTGGGTGGGGGGGGGCAGGGAAGCGGCATGGGGCTGCATCATACGCCCAAGCCTGCCTGCAGGGCTATGTCGGTCAAACCGGGCAGTGCGCACTTTCGATATTTGATGTCTCAATTACGACAGTTGGTATTTCGGCTTTTACGTATAATCGCCGCCTTTCTGACCCTCTGTCCACATCGACAGCAATCTAATAAATAGCCATCTATGGAGCCTTGTGATGCAAGACCTGGTTGATACTCTCAACGGTTTTATCTGGAGCCCGGCACTGATCTACCTGTGCCTGGGAACCGGTCTCTTTTTCTCTATCGTCACCCGTTTTGTGCAGGTACGGCATTTTCGTGAGATGTGGCGCCTGCTGTTCTCCGGCAAGGAGTCCGAGAAGGGGATCTCCTCCTTCCAGGCGCTGGCGGTTTCTCTTTCCGGTCGCGTGGGCACGGGTAACATTGCCGGTGTTGCGGCAGCCATCGGCTTCGGCGGACCCGGTGCGGTTTTCTGGATGTGGATGGTGGCTTTTCTAGGGGCGGCCACGGCGTACATTGAGTCCACCCTGGCGCAGATCTATAAAGAGGAGCAGGAGGGTGAGTACCGTGGGGGCCCCGCCTACTACATCGAAAAAGCGATGGGACAGAAGTGGTACGCCTGGATCTTTGCCATCGCCACCATCTTTGCCGTGGGTGTGCTGCTCCCGGGGGTTCAGTCCAACAGTATCGGTAATGCGGTCGAGCTGGCCTTCGGTAGTGGCGCCATGATTGATACCGCTATGGGCCAGCTGAGCTTTGCCAAGATCCTCAGTGGCACCATTGTGGTGCTGGTGCTGGGCTTCATCATCTTCGGAGGTGTGAAGCGGATCGCCCATTTTACCCAGGTTGTGGTGCCCTTTATGGCGCTCTCCTACATCATCCTTGCCTGCGTGATCATCGCCCTCAATATTAGCGAGATCCCCGGCATCATCGGCATGATCCTCAGCGATGCCTTCACCCCCATGGCGGGAGTGGGTGCGGCGATCGGCTGGGGTGTGAAACGCGGGGTTTACTCCAACGAAGCGGGCCAGGGCACCGGTCCCCACGCGGCGGCCGCCGCTGAAGTGCAGCATCCTGCCCAACAGGGTCTGGTGCAGGCGTTTTCCGTGTATGTAGACACCCTGTTTGTCTGCTCCGCCACCGCCTTTATGATCCTGATCACCGGTGCCTACAATGTGCACGGTGCCGGCGATGCCTTCCTGGTGCAAAACCTCGCGGCCAACGTGGCGGCCAACAGCCCTGCCTTTACCCAGACCGCGGTGGAGTCGGTGCTGCCGGGTGTGGGCAAGCCGTTTGTAGCGCTGGCGTTGTTCTTCTTCTCTTTCACCACCATTCTGGCCTACTACTATATTGCCGAGACCAATGTGGCTTACATCAAACGTACGCTGCACATCCCGGGGCTGATCTTCGCCCTGAAGATCGCACTGATGGCGTCCACCTTCTACGGAGCTGTGCGAACTGCGGATCTGGCCTGGGGCCTGGGCGATGTGGGTGTGGGTCTGATGGCCTGGCTTAACATCATCGGAATCCTGATCATCTTCTTTATGGCCCGTCCGGCGATGAAGGCCCTCAAGGACTACGAGCGTCAGCAGAAAGAGGGGGTAGAGCGTTACAGCTTCGATCCCGAGAAGCTGGGGATCAAGAACGCCGACTTCTGGGTCAAGCGTAACGCCAAGAAGTAGGGCTTTGCTCCCGACAAAAAGCCACACCTTTGGGTGTGGTTTTTTTTTGCCGGGAGCCCAAAGTGAAGGGTGGGCGAGATACTTGCTGTAGCTCGATGGGAGCTTGTGGTGAAGCAGATATAATTACATATTCTATATGCTGGCCCCGGGAGACCGTGGAGGCAGATCACCGACGAGGAGTGCATTTATGCCCAGTAATAACAACCACCTGGCGCCGGCGGTCGAGCTGTTGTGTCAGGCCCGAGAGCAGCAACGCCCCCTGAGTCTGTCGCAACTGGCCGCTGTCAGGGGGCCTGCCACGGAGGAGGAGGCGTACTGGATACAGGAGGCAGTACTGGCCCGCCTGGCTGCTGGGCGTCAGCAACGGGTCAGTGCCTGGAAGGTGGGGGCCCCCTCGCGGGAGGCCACCCCGATCGCGGCGCCGATTGCAGACGCCCTGGTCCACCCTGACGGAGCACGGCTTGAGGGTGCCGGGTTCTATGTCATCGGCATCGAGGCGGAGCTTGCCTACCGCTTTTGTCGCGACTTTCCTGCCCGGTCTGAGGCGTATACCCCTGAGGAGGTGTGGGAGGGGATCGACGGCGTCTGCGCCGCCATCGAGATCGTCGATACCCGGCTTGAACGCTGGGACGAGGCGGGGCCCTGGTGGAAACTGGCGGATAACCAGGTCAACGGCGGCCTAGTGCTGGGCTCGGGCATCGACGACTGGCAGGGGGTCGACAATTCCCGTCAGGCGGCGGAGCAGTGGCTCAATGGCAAGCGGGTGATCGCCCGCACGGGGTCGCACCCCCTGGGGGACCCCCTCTGCCTGATCCCCTGGCTGGTCAACCATTGCACCGGTCGCCAGGGTGGGCTGCGGGCGGGTGACCACGTGACCACCGGTACCTGGACCGGCATGGAGTTTGTGCCTCCGGGCAGTTCGGTCAGGGTTTGCTTTCCCGGCGTGGGCGAGGTGAGTGTCGAGCTGTAACCGAATCCGCGGGCGACAGGCGAGAAGCGGTTACGGAGGGGACTTCGACCGAAGGGGTCTGAACGCTACTTCTACGCTGCGGCGGATGTGCTCAAACAGTATGCGCCTCGCTGTCTCGGCGGCGCTGGCGGTGCTCCCCGATCGTCGACGCAGGGGTGTGCTGCAGGTGGATGGCCGTGGACATGGGGTCCTTTTCTGCTGCACTGGTGGATGGAACGGCCTGATTCAGACTGGCCATATCCCGCGTGCCTAAGCAGTGCAGGAGTCGGCAACCTGAGGCATATAGAGTACCATAGCCACCCGTCACAACGTTATGGGTGGGGCAATGAACGCTCGGGCCGAGCGGCGTGTTGAAGCTCAGGGTATGGGCCCCAGTCGATCTATTCCCCGCAGGAGGCGCAGTGGATCCCATCATTTCAGTCACCGGCCTCGGTAAGACCTACGGCTCCGGTTTTGTCGCCCTCAGGGGGATCGACCTGGAGATCCGACGCGGCGAGATTTTCGCGCTATTGGGGCCTAATGGTGCCGGTAAGACCACCCTTATCAGCATCGTTTGCGGCATCGTCAACCCCTCCAAGGGGCGGGTGCTGGCCGACGGTCACGATATCCTGCGCGACTACCGCGCGGCCCGTCGCAAGATCGGGCTGGTGCCCCAGGAGCTCTGCACCGACTCCTTCGAAAGCGTGTGGGCTACGGTGACCTTCAGTCGCGGTCTGTTCGGTAAGGCGCCCAATGCGGCCTATATCGAGCAGGTACTGCGCCAGCTTTCGCTGTGGGATAAGCGGCACGCCCAGCTCAGGGAGCTTTCCGGGGGGATGAAGCGGCGGGTGATGATCGCCAAGGCGCTCTCCCATGAGCCCGACATCCTGTTCCTCGACGAACCCACGGCGGGGGTGGATGTTGAGCTGCGCCGGGATATGTGGGAGATGGTGCGTCAGCTGCGGGACCGGGGGGTCACCATTATTCTTACCACCCACTACATCGAGGAGGCGGAAGAGATGGCCGACCGGATCGGGGTGATCAACAAGGGGCGGCTGATTCTGGTAGAGGAGAAGCGGCAGCTGATGGCCAAACTGGGTAAGAAAGAGCTGCGGGTTACCCTGCAACGCCCGCTGGAGCAAATGCCTACCGCCCTGGCAACCTATAAGCTGGGGGTTGAGGAAGATGGCTGCGTGCTGGTGTACGGTTACGATACCCAGCGCTCGGAGAACGGCATCGCCGACCTTTTGCGTAGCCTCAACGAAGCGGGCCTGGAAGTGCGTGATCTCCACTCCAGTGAAAGCTCGCTGGAAGAGATCTTCGTCAGCCTGGTGCGGGAGCCCTGAGATGAACCTGTACGGAATACGAGCCATTTATACCTTTGAGATGGCAAGGGCCTGGCGCACCCTGATGCAGAGCATCGCTTCGCCGGTGCTCTCCACCACCCTCTATTTTGTGGTGTTCGGCACCGCCATTGGCGATCGCATGGGTAATATCGAGGGGATCAGCTACGGAGCCTTCATTATCCCCGGGCTGGTGATGCTATCGCTGCTGGGGGAGAGTATCTCCAACGCTTCGTTCGGGATATTTTTCCCCAAGTTTTCCGGCACCATCTATGAGGTGTTATCGGCGCCGGTCTCCCCCTTCGAGATCGTATTGGGCTACGTGGGGGCGGCGGCCACCAAGTCAATTCTGTTGGGGCTGCTGATCCTGCTGACGGCCCGGCTGTTTGTGGACTACGAGATCCAGCACCCGCTGTGGATGCTGACTTTCCTGGTGCTGACGGCCGTTACCTTCAGCCTGTTTGGCTTCGTGATCGGCATCTGGGCGGATGATTTCCAGAAGCTGCAGATCATCCCCTTGATGGTGATCACCCCCCTTACCTTCCTCGGCGGTGCCTTCTACTCCATCAGCATGTTGCCCGAGCCCTGGCAGACACTGACCCTGTTCAACCCGGTGGTTTACCTGATTAGCGGTTTCCGCTGGGCCTTTTACGGGGTCGCCGACGTCAACCTGGCCCTCAGCCTGGGGATGACGCTGCTGTTCTTGCTGCTCTGTCTGGGGGTCGTCGGTCGGATTTTTTATACCGGTTATCGCCTCAAAAGTTAGGGGGCTGGATGGCACTGCATTCAATAGCCCGTCAATTCAATGAGATATACACAGGGTCATCCTTGGAAACGTGTTTCGCGTCAACAAATTGGCGTAAAAGTGGATTATTATGCAGGATATAGATAAAGCTCGGGGTAAGATAAAAGTGTTAAATGCTGTAGGTTACTGGTAATACCGCGCATCGAAATTGGAGTATTTTGATCGGGTGGATTTAAGTTTGACTGGCGTTCTGAATGCCAAACTGCAGGATGGTCAATGATGCCTCAGAAGTACAGGGAAAAAGGTTTTACCATCATGGAACTGATGATCGCGGTGGCGATAGCAGGGGTGTTGGTCAGCCTGGCCATGCCAACGTTTCGTGACTCCATAAAGCGCAACCGGGTGGCGATGGCGCAGGACGAGCTGTTTAGCGCATTGATCTTTGCCCGTTCCGAAGCGGTCAACCGCTCGTTACCGGTGAGCCTCTGTGTCAGCGCCAATCAAACCAGCTGCAGCGGCGGCGCCGGAGTGGTTGACTGGAGTAGCGGCTGGATCGTGTTTGAGGACGCCAACGCCAATGGCACCCTGGACGCCGGTGAACAGGCCCTGAGGGTCCGCAGCGCGCTGACCGGGGCAACACTGTCCTGGAGTAGCGGCGGCAGCCTGGTATACAACAACCAGGGCTTCACCTCGGTTACCGGTACCTTCACTCTGTGTGACGACGACGCCAGTCTGGTGTACGCAAAGTCCGTCACGGTGACCAATACCGGGCGGGTGCGGCGCTCGGAAAAAACAGTGAACGGGGGGGCGTTGGCATGTTGAGTTCATTTCCCCGCAAGCAGGCCGGTGTGGGCCTGATCGAAATCCTGGTCACCCTGCTGATCCTTGCGGTTGGCTTTCTGGGTATGGCAGCGCTGCAGGCCAACGCGCTGCGGTTGGGTCACTCCGCCTACGTGCGCACCCAGGCCAGTGTCCTCGCTTACGACATTATCGACCGCATCAGGGCCAACCCAACGGTAGCCCAGGGTGGTGGCTATGATATCGCTATCGGCGATAGCGGCAGTGATGTGGATACCTGCGAAGCGGCTGCCTGCAATACTGCCACGCTGGCCACCTACGACAAGCAGCAGTGGCTGTTCCTGTTGCAGTCCCAGCTGCCCAAGGGGGATGGCACCGTGTCGGTTGCGGGCGGTCGGGTAACGGTCACCGTGCAGTGGGATGAGAGCCGCGGTCAGGCGGCCCAGACCCTGGCCACGGAAACGGTGGAGGCGCTGTTATGATGAACGGGTCCAAGGGGATTAGAGGCTTCTCCCTGGTGGAGTTGCTGGTGGCCATGGCGATCGGTCTGATCCTGATGGCGGGGGTGGTGCAGATCTTTATCGCCAACAAAGGCACCTACCTGATGCAGCGAGAGCAGGAGGGCATTCAGGAGAGCGCCCGCTTCGCCCTGCATGAGATGACCGAAGACCTGCGCATGGTGGGCTACGGTGGCTGTGGCAGTGCCACCAAAATAGCCAACAGTGTGGATGACCCCTCCGGAGAGGGGGCGATGTTCCAGCAGGGAATTGTCGGCTTTCACCTTGATAAAGCAGGGGATGGTTACCCGGCCCGTGGGGTGGATGTCATCCCGGTCAGTGACTACCCCGCCATACTCAACGATGCCTGGCCCGGCACCGATGCCTTCCAGGCCCACAATGTCGGCGGTGGTGAGGGGTTGACCGTGACCGCCCACAATCCCAATGCGGCCACCATCCATTTCGACCAGACCCACTCCTATAAGCCGGGCACCATCATGATCATGGCCAGCGAGGATTGCTCGCAGATCGGTGTGTTTGCCATGTCCGGCCCCACCAATAACAGCAATAACGCAACCACCATTGTGCACAATACCGGTACCAACCCCGTGGAAAACTGTACCAAGTTCCTCGGCGGTGAGTTTACCTGTGTCTCCGGATCGGCTGAGGCCAAGCAATATGGGCCGGGCTCCAGCGTGTTGGCAGTTGAGTCATCCACCTATTTTATTCGCAACTCAGGGGCCGATGCTTCAACACCCGCCCTCTACCGGTTGCGGGTAAATGAGACCAGCGCCGAGGAGCTGGTGCCGGGTGTAGAGGGACTGAGGGTTTTGTATGGCCTAGATACCGACCTGGACGCAGTAGCTAACCAGTATCTATTGGCCACCGAAGTGGATGAGTCGGACTGGCCCATGGTGGTGGCCGTGCGCCTGATTCTCGATGTTCGCAGTATCGAGCGCTTCGAGGGGGACTACCTCCGCCAGCGCTTTACGACCACCGTACAGATTCGTAACCGGGGATAATTGCGTGAAAAAGCAACGTGGCAGTGTATTGGCCATCAGCCTGATCCTTCTCCTGATCCTGACCATGGTGGGGATCCGCGGCATGCAGTCGACGGCGCTGGAGGAGCGTATGTCCGGAAACTACCAGGACAACAACCTGGCTTTCCAGGCCGCGGAGGCGGCCCTGACCGAAGCCGAGGACTGGGTACTGAGCACCGACTTCGACCGCGAGGTGCACCTGCGTGCCGGATGTACCGGCAATGCACTCTGTTTTGATAGCGGCTGCGATGGAGGACTGTGCCTGACGGGGGCGATCAGCAGTGGTTGCTCGCTGCGTACCACCGAAAACCACCCCTGGGTAGTCGATCCGGCCACCGGAAATGAACTGACCGACGCCGCTGCCCACGATGGTTCAGGCAACTACGTCAATGTCTGGGAGGATGCTAACCTCCACCGCACCGTGGGCACCACCCTCTCCGGGGTGAGCTCGCCGGCCAAGTACATTGTTGAGTTCCGCTGTTTTACCCAAAAGGACCCGGAAGCTCCGGCACCGCAGCCCTATCCGAACGATGCCGCGCAGTGGTCCGAACTGTATCGAATTACGGCGCTGGGTACCGGTGGTCGGGACACGAATCGAGCCATGCTGCAAAGCACGGTTCGTAAGGATTAGGAGAGTCATCATGAGCCAACAACCTGTGATCTACAAAACCCTTGGTGCGCTGGTGCTCCTGCTGGCATCCACCCAGAGCAATGCGGCTATCGACGCCAGTGTGGCGACATCCGATGACTTTTCCGCAACCCCCCCCCTGTTGACCCGCAGCAGCGTACCATTGGTGATGCTCGGGATGTCGGTCGACCACGAGTTGTTCAAGCGGGCTTACAGCGACTACACCGACCTGGATGCGGATGGGCAGCTGAACACCACTTACACCGACAGCTTCGATTACTACGGCTATTTCGACAGCGACTGGTGCTACAGCTATGGCAGTGGGGAGTTTTCCCCCATCAAAGCCGTAGACGGGATCAGCGACGGCTCTAACCACTATTGCAGCTCCCTCTCAGGGCAACGGCTGTGGAGTGGTAACTTCCTCAACTGGGCAAGCATGAGTCGCATCGACCTGATTCGCAAGGTGCTCTATGGCGGCAAGCGCAGCACGGATATCGATGGCAAAACGGTGCTGGAGCGGGCCTATCTGCCCGAAGATGTGCATGCCTTTGGCAAGGTCTATCAGGGGTCCGATATTGGCCAGCTGACCCCATATACCAGCGCCGTCAGCCTGTGCAGTCTCTCCACCTCCACCACCAGTGCCCCCTTGATGCGCGTCGCCAGTGGTGATTGGCCGCGCTGGGCCTCCAGTGAGTCCTTTCAGTGCGCCTGGGATAATGGGCTATCTTCGCCCCCTGAGGCTACCAATAAGCTGATGGAAGCCTATGTGAGGGTGGTGCGTTGTGAAGCCAGCCTGGATGCGGCGACGTCGGACGAGTGCCAGACCTACAGTAACGGAAACCACAAGCCCGTGGGTTTACTGCAGAACTACGGTGAGCAGGGCAACATCCGCTTTGGCCTGATCTCCGGCAGTTACGACAAACGGGATGCCGGCGGGGTGTTGCGCAAGAATATCGGCCTGATCGGCGGCAATACCGACCCCACCGACGATGAGGTGGATGCCGTATCGGGCCGTTTCAATACGGTCAACGGCATTATCAACACCATCGATCGTTTTCGCATCGCCAAATATGACCACAGCACCCACCGTTATACCGATTGTGGCACCCACAGTGTCAGCGTCGACCAATACCTCAGGGGGGATTATAAGTGCAGCAACTGGGGTAACCCGGTTGCCGAAATCTACCTTGAGGCGCTGCGCTACTTCTCCGGTGCCCAGGTAGCGACCACGACCTTCGATACCGCCAACGATGATGACTATGTCACGGGCTTGACCCGGGAAAGCAACTGGATCGATCCGCTGAACAGCACCAACGCCTGTGCCAGTTGCGCCATCATTATGCTGGCTTCCGGAATGAACTCCTTCGACCGCGACCAGCTTGCCTCGGCAGCCGATGTAGAGGGGTTGAGCGGTACGGCCGATGTGCAGGCCCTGACCGACCGGGTCGGTAACATTGAGATGGGCGGTAGCTTCAGCGGTGAGTACATCGCCAACAATGGCAACGGCAACTGTGTCGCACAGACGGTAACCCAGCTGTCGGGTATCGACGGGGTCTGCCCCGAAGTGCCCATGCTCAAGGGCGGGTATGATTCGGCTGGCCTGGCCTACTACTCCCGCATTGCTGACCTGAGAAATGCACTGCCCGACCAGCAAAACATTACCACCTACGCCATGCAGATGAATGAGACGCTGCCCAGCTTCGAGTTCCAGGTTGATGGCGGCATGATCAGCATTTTACCAGCCTGCGAGTCCAACAAGGTAAGTAGTGACCTCGGCGATAGTAATTGGCAGGGATGCAGCCTGACCAACGTAGAGATTGTTGATGGCAGTACGTCGACCCAGGGCACCCTGCGGTTTTACTGGGAGGACTCGCTGTGGGGCAATGACTACGATATCGACGGGGTGCAAACCATCGACTATTGCGTGGGAGCCACCTGCGGTTCTAACCAAGTCAGGGCTAACGAGGTGCGTTTTACCAACGGCCTCATCTATGCATTTGCCGGCAATAGCATGCGCTTCACCTACGCGGTCTCCGGATCGACCCGTGACGGCCTCAATACGGGGAACAGCAACGGCAACTGGCTGCTGCGCCCAGGGGGGCAGAACTTCAGTGCCTTCCCCGGAGAGGAGGTTAACCTCGGCAACCAGCCCTCCCCCATCGATACGGTGTTTACCGCGGGCCGAACCACCGCCGTGTTGCTCAAGAGCCCGCTTTGGTATACCGCCAAGTACGGCGGTTTCAATGACCTGGATGGTGACAACACCCCCAACCACAGTTCGGGCGATAACCGGGAGTGGGATGCGAAGAATAACCTCACTGGTGAGTTTGTGCCCGATGGAGAGCCGGATAACTACTTCTTTGCCAGCAACCCGGCGCGCCTGAAAAGCCAGTTGAGCGAAGTGTTTGACAGCATCATCAGTCGCACCTCTTCGGGAACCAACGCCGCGGTGGTCTCCAGCTCCAATACCGGTGTCGGGGCCATCTACCAGGCGCTGTACCAGCCACGGGTTAACAAGGGGAACCAGGCGGTGACCTGGGCCGGTTACATGCACTCCCTCTTTATCGATGGTCGTGGCCGTATTCGCGAGGACAGCAATGGCAACAAGCGTCTGGACTCCTCCGACTACGCCATTAATATCTACTTTGATGCCTCGGTGGATCGCACCCTGCTGCAGCGCTATGTGGTCAATACCGACCAGACCCTGAGCCCGACCGGTTCACCGCGGGATATCTCTGAGCTGAAGCCCATTTGGGATGCGCGACTTGAGCTGGCCAAAATGAGTAATGGCAACGCGGCCACCCAGCGCGGCTACAACGCAGCCAATACGTTGCGCCATCTGCTGACCTCGCTGGATACGGACGGCGACGGAGCGGATGAACTGGTGGACTTCACCGCGTCCACCATGAGCAGTTTTTATGAGTATCTGGCGGTCCCCAGTGCGTCGGAAGCGACTCAGTTAGTGAACTACATTCGGGGCGATGACAGTAATCCCAACTTCCGCAGCCGTACCATCGTGATGGATTCTAGCGGAACGGCCAAGGTCTGGCGCCTGGGCGATGTTATTCATTCGACCCCCGAGATCGTGGGGCCGCCCGAAGGCAACTACAACATCACCCGTCAGGACCCGACCTTCACGGAGTACTGGAACACCTATAAGGATCGCCGCCAGATGATCTACGTGGGCGCCAATGACGGTATGTTACACGCCTTCAATGGCGGCTTCTGGAACTCAAATACCCAGGGCTTCGACAAGGTAAGAACCTCGGAAACGGCCCATGAACTTGGGGCGGAAGTCTGGGGCTACGTGCCCAAGCAGGTACTGCCTCATCTTCGATGGCTGGCCGAGCGCAATTACCCCCATGTCTACTATGTGGATGGCGAGCCGATCAGCTTTGACGCTAACATCTTTACCCCCTCCACCACCCATCCCAATGGCTGGGGTACGATTCTGGTGGTGGGTATGCGGTTCGGTGGTGGAGCCCAGAGCGTGACCGTTGGCGGTACCAGTGAAGTCCTGAGCTCTGGCTATCTGGTCTTTGATGTGACCGACCCCGAGTCGCCACCGACCCTGCTGGCGGAAATTACCCACCCTGAGCTCGGTTATACCACCAGCAAACCGACCCTGGTCAAGGCACGGGTACCCGCAGTGGACGCACTCAATGCACCGGACTGGAGCCAGCCGCCGGTACTCAATAAGTGGTATCTGGCGCTGGGCTCCGGCCCGACTGACCTCGCCTCGGCGGCCAGCAACCAGACTGGTAAACTCTTTCTCTTTGATCTGGCCACCGGTCAATTTGCCAGCGGTCTGACGGCGGTGGGTGTGGCCTCCGCAGCGGGTGACAGCGCGCTCGGCAGCAGTTATCTTGGCGACCTCACCGCGGTGGACTGGAACGATGACAACATCGACGATGTGGTTTACTTTGGCACCAGTAACGTCGATCTCAGTGGCGGCAATAGCGTGTCGGGTAACCTCAAACGCTGGGTGCTGAGCTGGGATTCCAATGGGGTCACCACCGGCTCGGGCATTTCAACCCTGCTGGAGACCGGGCAACCGATCGTGGCGGAGCCCTACACTCTGGTTGATACCCTCAAGCGCAACTGGATCTATGCCGGCACCGGCCGCCTACTGGTGACCAGCGACAACCGCAATATCGAACAGCAGAGCTACTATGGTGTGAAGGAGCCTCTGGATGCCACGACCGGCGTGCGCACCTACGCCTCAGTGCCCATGAGTGAGATCAGTGACAACAGCTCTATAGCGGTGTTCACCGATAGCTCGATCAAGGATATAAGCAGCGGTTCGCTGCAGGATGTGGTGATTAATGGGTCCACCCTGACCAATATGGCCTCCCTCATCCGGGAGATGAATAACTGGTCTGGCTGGAAACGCAATCTGGAGCATAACAACAGCCTACCCAGCGGCCGTAACCTGAGTGCGTCCGAGCGGCTGTTTGAAACCCTGTATTTTACCGAATATGTACCGCCTGCCGAACAGTGTGATATTGAGGGTAACAGTTACATCAATGCGCTGGACTACCGCACCGGGACGGCTTCGCTGATGCAAGGATTCGGCAACAGCACAGAGTACGTCAGCAATACCAACAATGTGATTGTCGACCGGCTTGATATTGGTACCGGGCTGGCCTCTGCTCCCCTCATCCACCGGGGTGGGGACGGAACCACCAGTATCATTACCCAGAAGTCGACCGGTGAAATCGGTACCGATCTGGTCAACGTGACCTCCCGGGGTGGTCGAGCCAGCTGGCGGCAGATTTTTTAGTAATAGAGAGGCGCCCTGCTATGGGCAGGGGCGCCCAGGTTTAAGGACTTAAGATGCAACCACAAAAAGGTTTTTCACTGATTGAATTGATGATCGTGGTGGCCATCGTGGCCGTTATTGCCGCCATTGCCATCCCCAACTACCAGGAGAGCGTTCGCAAATCCAATCGATCGGATGGCAAGGCGGCGCTGGCCAACGCCGCTACCCTGCAGGAGCGTTTCTTTACCCGCAATAATCGCTACAGCAACGCGATGGCGGACATCGGGGGTAACGTCTCCGCTGAGGGTTATTACAACCTGTCGGTGGACAATACCGCGGCCACCACCGGCTGTGCGGCCGACGGTGATTGCTTTGTGTTGACGGCAACGGCAACCCGTGGGCAGGTTAATGATACCGGCTGCACCACACTGACCCTCGCTCATACGGGCCTCAAAACCCCCGCAGCCTGCTGGTAGTTGGTTGCGGACAGAGGGGCGTCAACAACCTGGCCTAAGCTGTCGCCCCCGCTCTGCGTATTGAGATGTGCGCCGTGCAGTCGCTATCATGACGATCATCGGTTACCACGCTTGCAGCGAGAACAAGGCTCCACGGGCGTCGGTCAGCCTTCGTAATTCATACCGCCGGGAGCCTGTGTGACTTCATCTGCCGTTCTGTTCGACATCGAGGGTGCCGTCTGCACCATCACTCTTAACCGGCCGGAGGTACGCAACGCCGTGGATGGCCCGACGGCGACGGCGCTGCGTGCCGCCTTCGAGCGCTTTGATGCCGACCCCACGCTGCACGTAGCCGTACTGGCCGGTGCCGGTGGGAACTTCTGTGCCGGGGCTGATCTCAAGGCCTTCGGTGACCCGCAGCGGCGCAACGCGATCGAGCCCAGCGGTACCGGTCCGGGGCCCATGGGGCCGAGCCGGATGCTGCTGAGCAAACCGGTGATTGCAGCAGTATCCGGTCATGCGGTGGCGGGCGGCCTGGAGTTGGCCCTGCTGTGCGACCTGCGAGTGGCCGAGCGCTCGGCAGTGTTCGGGGTATTTTGCCGGCGCTGGGGGGTGCCACTGATCGACGGCGGTACCGTGCGTCTGCCGCGCATCATCGGCCAGGGGCGAGCCCTGGATATGATCCTCACCGGGCGCCCGGTGAAGGCCGATGAGGCCCTGCAGATCGGGTTGGCCAACCGGGTGGTTGAGGAGGGTGAGGCGCTGGAAGCAGCTCGTCAACTGGCGCGGGATATCGCCGCTTTTCCCCAGCAGTGCATGAACGCCGATCGTCGCTCCAGCTACCAGCAGTGGGACCATGATTTGCCGACGGCACTGGCCAATGAGGGGGCAGGGGGCTACCCCATTGTGTTTCAGGAGGCGCTGAGCGGTGCCGAACGGTTTGCGGCTGGGGCGGGCCGCCACGGAGCGTTTGATTCGCTCGAGGAGTAGTTAGGACCGCCGGGGTGAACCCCGGCGACCGGGGCGGACCTGAGGGGATCAGGCGAAGGCTTTTTCCAGCGGTGGAACCACCTGCTTCTTGCGGCTGAGGACGCCGTCGAGCCAGGCCCGACCCTCCACGAGGGCGGTCTCGAAGGCGTTTTCAACCAGGCTGAGGTCATCGCTCACCACCAGTAGCTCGGATCCCTCCTGCATGATGTCGGTCAGCAGCAGGCAGACGCTGTGGCGCTCCCCCTCCGCCTTGAGACGAGCAATATCGGCCTGCAGGTCGGCCTTGATGGGGTCAAACACCGACAGGTCCACGGTCTCCAGCTGGCCGATGCCCACGCGCTTGCCACCCATATCGAAATCCTTGAAATCGCGCATCACCAGCTCGCGTACCGGGGTACCCTGCACGTTAGACTTTACCTTGAACATCTCAACCCCAAAGGCCTTGGCGTCCTCGACGCCGGCGATGGTGGCCAGGGCTTCCACTGCAGCGATGTCGAGGGGGGTGCAGGTGGGGGACTTAAAGATCACGGTATCGCTGAGGATAGCGCTCATCATGATGCCGGCAATCGCCTTGGGGATTTCGATACCGTAGTAGTCGTACATCTCCTTGATGATGGTGTTGCTGCAGCCCACCGGCCGGATCCAGCACTCCAGCGGTGCCGAGGTGGTGATATCCCCCAGCTTATGGTGGTCCACGATACCGAGGATGGTGGCTTCACTGAGATCGTCCGGGCTCTGGGCGCGGTCGGAATGGTCGACGATGTAGACCGATTCGCCGGCGAAGGAGGTTTTCAGGGCCGGGGCCTCCAGTCCGAAGGTGTCGAGGATAAAAGCGGTCTCGGGATTCAGCTCCCCCAACCGCGCCGGGGCCGCCGATTCGCCGATGCTGTTTTTTAGGTGGGCAAGGGCGATAGCGGAGCAGATGGAGTCGGAATCGGGGATTTTGTGACCAAGTACGTACGCGGGCATAGCAACCTCCAGTTAACGGGCGCACGACTATAGCAAAAAAGGGCCGTCCGGAGAGCTACTACGTTGGTCGATCAACGGCCAGCCGGGGTGTTGTCCAGCTCCTCGGCCAAAACCTCTGCCACCTCGGGCATCGCCTCGGCGAAGGTGGCGGCCACCTCAGCGGCCTGCTCGGGGGCCAGCTCCGAAATCTCGCTGACCAACTCGGCGGCGCTCTGCTCGCTGTTGTCATCCTCGCGGTCGGCTGGGCGCACGGACTGGTGTTCTTCGGCCAGTACCCGGGCGTAGTATTCAGCCACCGCTATGGCGGATTCGGGGGCCGATTCGATGGCTACTCTCGCCATCTCCAGCCGCAGATCCGGCATCTCCCGGCCGATCTCGGCGGCGATCTCCACCACCCGTTCCGGCATCTCTCGGGCCAGGCGGCTGACCAGGGCGTAAGCGCGATTCGGTTGGGCGCGGACAATGGCAATGGTAATCTCCAATGCCTGCTCCGGTACCGCATCCAGCAGCACCTGGTAGAAGCGCAAGGGGTCGATCTGTTCGACGCTGGCGACCGCGGTGGTGATTTCGGCGCTGTGCTCGGAACCAGCCATCGCCACCGCCCGTGCCAGTTTGATAGCCGCGCCCGGATCGGTTTCGGCGACCTCGGAGGCGATCCGCGCCTCCTCACTGAGCTCGCCGGGCGATTCGATGAAGTCGGTGCGTGGGTCGCGGTCGGGCATCATGGGTGCAGCGCCGGTGTGCACCGAAACCTGCTCCTGCTCCTCCACCGGCAGTGCCTTTCGGGCCCGCATACGGTAGACCACGAAGGCGGCCAGTAACAGTTGCCCTACAGCCAGGAAAACAAACAAGGCGCCATAGCCGGCTACGCCCATGACCAGAGATGCCGCGTAGGGGCCCAGGATACCCCCCAGCGAGAAGGCGAGGATCAGGCAACCCATAGCCGCCACCATCTCGTTGGTGCGTAGCTTGTCGAACGCCTCGGCGATGCTAATGGGGTAGAAGCAGGAGATGATTCCCGCAGTAACCGCCGTCGCCGCGCAGGTCAGCCAGAACTGCCCGGCACTCGCCAGACCCGTGACTGAGAGGCCACTGATGCAGGAGATCAGCAGCACCACCAGCAGGACGCTACGGCGATCAAAGCGGTCGGTCAGGTAACCCACGGGGAACTGCAGCAGGAACCCGCCCATAATGGCGGCCCCCATATAAAGGGGTAGACGACTATCGGTGATCCCGTAATAGCGGGCGAACAGGGGTAGCATGTTGAACAGGGCCGAGTAGACCACTCCGGCCATAAAACAGCTCACCACCCCCAGCGGCGAGCGCTGGTAGAGCGTTTTCAGGGACATGGTGGCCACTTCCGCCAGTGCGGGGCCGCTCTGGCGGCTCAGGACCACCGGAATCACAGAGGCGGTCAGCAGGATGCCACCCAGCACGAACAGGGTGGTTTCGGTAGGCGCGGCCAGGTTGAGCAGGAACTGGCCCATGAAAAGCCCCACCAGCATCACAACTTGATAGAAGGCCAGCACCCGCCCGCGGTTACTCTTGCTGGCACTTTCATTGAGCCAGCTCTCCATGGCGCAATATGCGCAGGCGTTGCAAAAGCCGATCACGACGCGCATCGCTCCCCACAGGGCGGCGTCGGTGTAGAGGCTGCACAGCAGGACGCTGACTGCGGCAATGGCCAGGCAGCCGGCAAACATGCGGATATGGCCGGCGCGGCGGATCAGCTGGCGGGCATAAAGCCCTCCGGCGAGCATGCCGACAAAATAGAGCGACAGCACCAGGCCGATGGTATCGGTGCCCATCGACTCCAGGTCCATACGCACTGGCAGCAGGATGTTGATCAGTCCGTTGCCCAGCATCATGATAAAACAGCTGACCAGCAGCGATGCCAGGGGCAGCAGCGTCAAACGCATTGGGAGTCCTCGTGAACAGATGAATGAGACCGCCTCTCGGCGGTAAAGCCCTACTATAGCCCGCGAGCGCGAGGCTTTCTAATCAGGGGGACAAGAGAGAGCAGGGCCCCGGCTGGAGCCCTGCGGTTGGGGGCGCTGAGTGCCCCTGTTTTCGGTCAGGAGGGGAAGGCGAACTGGACCCCTTCACGCACTCCCGCCGAGGGCCAGCGTTGGGTGATGGTCTTGCGCTTGGTGTAGAAGCGAACCGCATCGGGTCCGTAGGCGTGGAGGTCACCAAACAGCGAGCGTTTCCAGCCACCGAAGCTGTGGTAGGCCACCGGCACCGGTAAGGGCACGTTGATGCCCACCATCCCCACCTCGATGTGGTCGGAGAAGTAGCGCGCGGCTTCTCCGTCACGGGTGAAGATGCAGGTGCCGTTCCCGTACTCGTGGTCGTTGATCAGCTGCATCGCCTCCTCCATGGTCTTGACCCGAACCACCTGCAGCACAGGGCCGAAGATCTCCTCCTTGTAGGAGACCATCTCTGGGGTGACCCGGTCGATCAGGGTGCCGCCTACGAAGAAACCTTCCGCATGCCCCTCAACCTCGGGGTGACGGCCATCGACCACCACCTCGGCGCCATCGGCCTCGGCGCTGTTGATGTAGCCCACCACCTTGTCGCGGTGGGCGGCGGTGATCAGCGGACCAAAGTCATTGCTGCTGTCGGAAAAGGCACCGACCTTGAGGCTCGCCATTGCCGCCTGCATCTTGCTGACCAGGGCATCGGCCGCGGCATCACCCACCGCCACCGCCACCGACAACGCCATGCAGCGCTCGCCGGAGGAGCCGAAAGCCGCTCCCAGCAGCTGGTTAACGGCGTTATCCATGTCGGCATCGGGCATCACGATGGCATGGTTCTTGGCGCCGCCCAGCGCCTGGCAGCGCTTGCCGTTGGCGTTTGCGGTGCTGTAGATGTATTCGGCGATGGGGGTAGAACCGACGAAGCTGACTGCCTTGATGCGGCTGTCGGTGAGCAGGCAGTCGACCGCGGTCTTGTCACCGTTGACTACGTTGAGCACCCCCTTGGGCAGGCCTGCCTCCTCCAGCAAACGGGCGATGAAGAGGGTTGAGCTGGGGTCGCGCTCGGAGGGTTTGAGGACAAAGGTGTTGCCGCAGGCGATCGCCATTGGGTACATCCACAGGGGCACCATTACCGGGAAGTTGAAGGGGGTGATGCCGGCCACTACCCCCAGCGGCTGAAACTCGCTCCAGGAGTCGATCCCCGGGCCCACGTCCCGGCTGTGCTCACCCTTCAGCAGCTCGGGCACGCCGCAGGCGTACTCCACGTTTTCGATGCCCCGCTGCAGCTCGCCGGCGGCGTCGTGGGCGATCTTTCCATGCTCTTCACCGATCAGCCGGCAGATGGTCTCGCTGTTGGCCTCCAGCAGCTCCTTGAAACGGAACATGATGCGGGCCCGTTTCAGAGGCGGAGTGGCGCGCCAGGCCGGGAAGGCAGCCTGGGCGGCAGCGATCGCCTCCTCGACGGTCGCCTTGGAGGCGAGGGCAACCTGCTTGTCGGCAGCGCCGGTGGAGGGGTTAAACACCGCCTGGGTGCGCTCGGCATCGCAGCGGGTTTCGCCATTAATCAGGTGGCCAATGGTGGTCATGCTATCTCCTCAATCCTGTTTATATCGTTCGGGCCGCCCCAGGGGCGGAAGGGAATCCTGTAGGCTGGGTCCGACCTGGTCGGTCCCGTGCTCGGTTGACACACTGTGACTGCCTGAATATGTTTAGTAAATCTATTTTTACTTAACTTTAGTTAAATAAATGCTAACCAAAGAATGGGCCACATGAAGACCAAACCAAGCCGGTTCAAGGGGCAGGTCAGCGATGTCGACCTGCGCATGTTGCGGATCTTTCGCAAGGTAGTCGAGTGCGGCGGGTTTTCCGCCGCCGAGGTGGAGCTTAATATCAGCCGGGCGGCGATCAGTATCGCCATGGCGGATCTGGAGACCCGTTTGGGGTTGCGGTTGTGCCAGCGTGGACGCTCCGGTTTCTCCCTTACCGACGAGGGCAGCCGGGTCTACGATTACAGCTTGCAGCTGCTCTCCGCGCTGGAGGATTTTCGCACCCAGGTCAATGCGCTCCACGCCCAGCTCAAGGGGGAGCTCAATATCGGTATCACCGACAATCTGGTCACCATGCCCCATATGCGCATCACCAATGCCCTCAAGGCGCTGAAGGGGCAGGGGGCGGAGGTCAATTACCACATTCGCATGAGCCCCCCCAACGAGATCGAACTGGGGGTGCTGGAGGGGCGGCTGCACCTGGGGGTAGTGCCCGAACTGAAGCCCCTCTCCGGACTTGAGTACCGCTCTCTCTACGAGGAGCAGTCACTGCTCTACTGCTCCTCCAATCACCCCCTGTTCCGGGTACCCGAAGGGCAGTTGACGGAGGCGATGATCCGCGGACAGGAGGCGGTGGTTCCCTCCTACGCCCAGTCCCCGGAGATCCGCTCGCGCTACCAACCCTTCAAGGCGTCGGCCACCGCCACCGACCGGGAGGGGGTGGCTTTCCTGATCCTGTCCGACTGCTACATCGGCTACCTCCCCAGCCACTTTGCCCAACGCTGGGTCAGCGAGGGGCGGATGCAGGTGCTGCTACCGGAGCGCTACCACTACAACACCCGTTTTGCCGCCATCACCCGTAAGGGGGGGCGTGCCAACCTGGTGCTGGATACCTTCCTCAAGATTTTGGAGAGCACCTAAGACGGCGCGCCCGCTGGGCGGTTTGCTAGTCCCGCGCCCCCACCGGAATCATGATGTGGGCGTAGGGGGTATCCCGCCACATCACATAGGGACCACCGGCGTGGGGGTCGTCCGTGATCCCCTCAAGGGCGGCTCTGGGGACGATCAGCATCAGGTGGGGGCCCTCCTTGATAAAGTCTTTCGCACTCCTGTGATCCGGATGGTAGGGGTCGGAGTTGCTGACGCCGCCATCGCCGCCCAGCATGTAGGAAAAACCAAGGCCCTGAGTTTCAAAGGGCGCCTTGCTGCCCACCGCCTGCAGCATCTGCATCCAGGTAGGGTCGTTACAGATGGGGGAGTTATCCCCCGGCAGGGTTTCCGGCATGCAGGTCCAGCCGTTGGTGCCCTGGTGGAGCACTTTCCCTTGATAGACAATGGTGGCCTCGGCACTGACCATCGAGGGGGCGGCCATTCGCGCCTGGTCGATCAGGGCCTGGTTCTGGTCGCCCAGGGCCTGAGTAGAGGATGCCAGCAGTAGGATGCAAGCCAGTTGTTTGGGGGTATTCATCATGGGACCTCCTCTGCCACTCGGCAGTTGTAGGGTGGAGGCTGGATACAGCATTTAACCAACCCGTTCAGTCGGGTAAATAACTATAGGACCGAATCGTCGGTTTTGCCTGTTTTATGACCAGTTTGTTGTGGCGATGGGCCGGGATCGATCAGAAACCCATGCCGGCTATATGGGCAGTGAGAAACTGATCGCCAGCCATGGTTAGCGACTCCCGGTCATGGGGTTACGCATTCTCTATGCCATCACTCATGCTCGTGCCTCTGGGTCACCCTGACCAGACGTTGTACCTGAGACGAGAGCCTGCCGTATCAAGTGAATAGGGGAGGACAGGTAATCGCTACAAGTACTGCCTGCTCGACTCACCGCTATCTCCAATATTGTGTTCGACTAGAGGGGGTGTGGTTTGAAGTCGGTACCTGTCCTTATTGCTGAAGCGGCTATGTGTTGACGCATTTGGTCAGCGGCAGCGGCGGGGTTTTTTTGCTCTATAGCGTCATATATCGCCTGATGTTCCCTTAAATTGCTATCGAGCTCCTCGGGTATTAAGAACACGTGCTGGCACTCGATCAGCTCCTCACGAAGGGAGCGATACATAAAAGAGATCAATGGATTGTTTGCAGCCTCTACAATGATGTCGTGAAATTCAGTGTCATTAACGGATATAAGGGCTAAATCCAACTGCTTGCCGGCCTCTCGCATGTTATCCAGCCGGTCTTTCAATCGCTTTAAACTCTCGTTACCAATGCGCATCGCGGCCAAGCTCGCTGCATACGCTTCAAGGCCATAGCGAGACTCATATACGTCATTGGGTGTGCAGTGGCTGGAAAATCTCCAGGTTGGGACGCGCTGCTCAGGGGTAGTAACAAAAGCACCCTTCCCCGTATCAACACGCACCAGGCCCAATGCTTCCAGGGTAGAGATGGCTTCGCGTAAGGAGGGACGACTGATTGATAGCCCCTCGGAAAGCTCTCGCTGAGAGGGCAGCTGAACGCCCGGCTCAATGGAACCATTTAAAATCAGTCGTTGAAGATGGCGTGCCAATAATCTTGCACTGAGTGTGTCGTTGCTAGGCAGTAACAACTTGAGACTATCAATCGCTAGAGAAGCCATAAACCTAAGAATCCTTGAGTCGGTATCAGTGTAATTAATTCATAGACTGCAGAAAAGAAGGCCTGTGGTTGACAAGAGAAGCCGACTTGAAACATTATCGGACAGACCGGTCTGACCGGTAAGACCAGCCACAGAGATGAATCATACTCTAAACGACAACATAATCTAAAGGTGGAATGGGAATGAAGAATATTTTTAAAACAACGCTACTTATTGCCACAGTCGCGCTAGGCGCTAATGCAGCTCAAGCAGAAACACTCAAGGTCGGCGCAAATATTGGCAATGTCCCGTGGGAGTTTCAGGATAAGAGCGGCAAAAATATAGGTTTTGAAATTGACCTGGTAAACGAGGTTGCAAAGCGACTACAGATGGATGTTGAGATAACAAATATTCCATTCAACGGGTTGTTTGCGGCTGTTCAGTCCGGCCAGATTGATGCTGCAGTTTCTTCCATTACCATCACAGAAAAACGCCTTAAATCGGTCTCTTTTGCCCAGCCCTACTATGACAGTGATCAATCACTAACGGCGCGCAGCGATAGCAAGGTCAAAAGCGTTGATGATATCAAGGGTAAAATTATCTCTGTCGACACTGGATCCACCGGAGATATTTGGGCAGAGGCAAATAAAGAGAAGACAGGTATTGCTGAGATCCGTCGTTATGAAGGCTTAAGTAACGCAATGCTGGACCTGGTTGCCGGTCGCACCGATGGTTATATCAGTGATATTCCTGCAATGCAGTATTACACCAAAGACAAGCCAGATTTGAAGGTTGTTGCTCGCATCAAAACGGGGGAGCAGTACTCGATCATGTTTGCGAAAAACTCTCCGCTGCAAGCCAAAGTTAACTCAGTCCTGACAGAACTGAAGAAAGAGGGCTATATCGCAGCTCTTCACGGCAAGTGGTTTGGCTCTGTACCTGAAAAAACCACCTCTACCGTGATGGTAATGGATGCTCCCAAGGAGTCATAGCTAAAAAATCTCATATGGTTTTGAGTACTAGCGGGCGTCGGAGGTTACAGGCTGACGCCTGCTGGTGGCTGCGCAACTAATAACAAAAGCAATGGGTAATGAATTGGATATTTTTAATACATTTCTAAATTGGCCAGTATTTGTCGATGCCTTACCTATGCTGCTGAAGGGGCTGTGGATAACCATCAAGCTCGGTGCATTAAGTATTGTTCTGGGGCTCATCGGCGGTTTGATGCTGGCGCTATGCCGCTTATATGGACCTACTTATATTCGTGGGATAGCGATCGCGTTTATTGACGTCTTTCGGGCAATTCCGCTTCTGGTTTTACTCATTGTTATTTATTACGCCCTACCATTTATAGGGGTGCGCCTGACCTCATTCACTGCCGCAACTTTAGCGCTAACTATCGTTTCAAGCGCGTATGCTGCAGAAATTTTTCGTTCGGGCATTGAAGCCGTGCCAAAGGGACAGTTTGAAGCAGCGCGCGCGCTTGGCTTGAACTATTTCTGGCTAATGGGAGATGTTGTTTTACCTCAGGCAATAAAGATTGTAATCCCACCCATTACCAGTAACTCAATTAATGTTTTAAAAGACACTGCGCTGGCATCAGTAGTAGCCATGCCAGACCTCTTAAAGCAAGCAACACAGGCGCAGGCCTTGGCTGCAAATCCGACTCCGCTCATTGGCGCGGCAGTAATCTATATTCTGCTCTTATTGCCACTAGTACGCCTGGTAGCAGTATTTGAAAAACGTTTTGCTGAGAGGTGATTGCTTCCGTGGTTCAAAATATTATTGAAATAAAAGGCGTTGAAAAACGTTTCGGTAAATTCACTGCAATTACAGACATTAATCTTGATATTGCAAAAGGTGAGGTGGTCGTTGTTATTGGCCCGTCAGGTTCAGGAAAGTCAACCTTGGCACGGTGCATTAATTTACTGGAGTCCTATGACGAGGGCGACATTCTCGTTGCAGGGGTTCGAGTCGAGAATGGCGCTAACCTGTCAGCCGTGAGAGCTGACGTGGGTATGGTCTTTCAAGGCTTTAACCTGTTTCCTAATATGTCAATTTTGCGGAATGTTGCTTTGGCGCCTGTCCGGGTGCGTGGACTGTCATGGCGGGAAGCCGAGCAGAGAGCAATGAAGCTGCTCGAAAGGGTGAACATTGCCGCGCAGGCACAAAAATATCCTTCGCAACTATCTGGCGGTCAGCAGCAGCGTGTAGCGATTGCGCGCGCGCTAGCTATGGAACCTGAAGTGCTGCTCTTTGATGAGCCGACCTCAGCACTGGATCCAGAGATGGTTGGGGAAGTCCTCGATGTGATGAAAAGCCTAGCACAGGATGGAGTAACAATGATTGTTGTGACCCATGAAATGGGCTTCGCACGTCAAGTTGCTGATCGGGTGGTATTCATGGAAAACGGAAGGATTGTGGAGGAGGGTTCTCCGGACGAGATATTTTCCAATCCTAAAGACCCGCGGCTTAAAACCTTCCTTGAATCCATTCTTTCTCACTAGGAGGGCATTATGGAAACTATTTTTCCGTGCCCTATCGAGGGTGCTGATTTTCACCTTTTTGGAGAGTTGGTTGATGTTCAGTGTGTTTCAGGGCAAGGCACTAAAGTTAATCAGGGGCGGGGTGAGAAATTTGAATGCCAGTTCAATCTCGATCATTTCGAGACTGAGAGCGATCCCTGCATCTCAATGTATAAGGTGATGCCTAGTAGTCTCCCGGTCATTATAAACTTATTGGAGCGCCACCCGCATTCTAGCCAGGTCTTTATCCCAGTTAGATCTGAGCGTTATTTGGTTGTTGTGGCGCCATCCAACTCAGTTGGGTTGCCTGATATGGATCAAGTCAGGGCGTTTATCGCGCCTGCTTGCACTGGCGTTCATTACTTTCCCCAGACTTGGCACCTTCCACTGATGCCGCTAGATGAAGAAGGCTTATTTACGATGATTATGTGGAAACAGCAAACCGATGCTGACTGTGTTGAGTGTCGGCTCAGTGCTCCATTTCAAGTTTCATCCGTTATTAGACAACAGGATACCGTACTGTCATGACCTTAAACCTTGACTATGTTCGATCTCAATTTCCCGGTCTCTGCGCAGACAATGTGCTGCTGGACAATGCAGGTGGCTCGCAAGTGCTGAAATCAGTCGCAGAGCGAATATCCGACTATTTAATTAACACCAATGTGCAGCATGGCGCCAGCTATACCTTGTCTCAGATTGCGGTGGCCAGATTGCAAGAAGCCCGTACTAAAGTTGCCAGATTCGTTGGTGCCGAACGCCCGGATGAGATTGCCTTTGGGCCTGGTGCTACGGTATGCCTGCAATGGTTGGCTCGTGCGATTCGAGGGCAGATAGAGGCCGGCGACGAGATTATCATTACTGACTTTGATCATGAATCGAATATAGGTCCATGGCTAACGCTGCAAGAGTGCGGTGCTGTGATCAAGGTGTGGAACATAAATTCTGAGACTATGTCACCCGACGTCGAAGATCTTAAAGCGCTGATGACGGATCGCACCAAATTGGTTGCCATGACCCATGCATCCAACATTTTTGGTGAGATCTACCCGGTCGGAGATATAGCCAAGATAGTTCACGACCAGGGTGCGAAAATCTGTGTAGATGCGGTGGCCTATGCGCCGCACCGTGCAGTTGACGTAGCCGAGTGGGATGTCGATTTTTATGTGCTCAGTTTTTATAAGGTCTATGGCCCCCATTTCGCTATGTTATATGCAAAGCATGAAGAGATGCTGAAGTTGGATGGGCTTTATCACTATTTTTATGGGAAGGACAAAGTGCCGGCAAAAATGGAGCCTGGTAATGCCAATTATGAGCTGGCCTGGGGGACCACGGCGATTGTTGATTACATCGATACTCTGGGGGGCGGGGGAGGAGACCGTACCTCAATTATTAAAGGGTTTGATGCGATCGCTGCCCATGAAGAGCTGCTCAGCGAGCGCCTGCTTTCATGGTTACGGGAACGTGATGACATAAATATTATTGGTAAAAGCAGTAGCAACAGAGCACTGAGGGTCCCGACCATTTCATTTCGGGTCAAAGGGCGTAACTCTCGTCAGGTCGTGGAGCTGGCAAATGAAGATAAAATTGGCATTCGTTACGGGGACTTCCATTCGCGCCGGCTTATTGAAAAGCTGGATCTGGTTGACGGTGACGGAGTGATCCGGGTTTCCATGGTGCATTACAACACCACTGAAGAGGTCGACCAGTTGATCGAAAGCCTCACCCGCATACTCAACTAGCGCAATAGAAACCAAGGAATCCAGCATGAAACAGTTCGATACTATTATTCGTGGTGGCACAGTCGTCACCGCAGCCGACACCATTCGTTGCGATGTCGGCATTCGGGACGGCATAGTGACAACCCTAGGGGCCGACTTGCAGGATGAAGGCGCTCACGTAATCAATGCTAGCGGGCTGCTAGTAATGCCCGGTGGTATCGACAGCCATATTCACTTGGATCAACCCTCGGGTCCAGGCATCGTAATGGCGGACGGTTTTGATAGCGGTACGTTGTCAGCCCTATGCGGTGGCAATACTACGGTTATTCCATTTGCCTTCCAGGATAAAGGGCAATCACTGCGCGAGGCGGTAAAGATTTATCATGACAAAGCCGAGGGGCAAAGCTGGATTGATCACAGCTTCCATATGATTATCAGCGATCCTACCAAGGACGTTCTGGAGTGTGAGCTGCCTGCGATGGTAGATGAGGGTTATACCTCGTATAAAGTATTCATGACTTATGAAGGCCTGCGACTCGATGATCGTCAGATTCTTGATTTGTTGGAGGTGGCTCGTCGTCACGGGGCTTTCATCATGGTGCACGCAGAAGGCTATGACACTATTCGTTATATGGTTGAAAAGCTGGAAGCCGAAGGTCGAACCGAAGCATTTTCCCATGCGCTGTCGCGGCCACAACTGGTTGAGCGTGAAGCTACTCACCGAGCTATATCGCTAGCCGAATTTATCGATGTACCAATGCTGTTGGTTCACGTATCAGCTCGTGAAGCAATGGAGCAGATCCGTTGGGGACAGCAGAAAGGCTTGAAGATTTACGGTGAAACCTGTCCGCAGTACCTGATGTTGACCCAGGACGACCTGGACAGGGAGGGGCAGGAGGGAGCTAAATATATTTGCTCTCCTCCCCCTCGTGATAGAGATAGCCAGGAGGCATGCTGGGAGGGATTGCAGCAGAATGTGTTTCAGGTGTTTTCTTCGGACCATTGCCCATTTCTGTTTGAGGGGACTACAGGAAAACTTCGTGAAGGCGAGCATACCTCGTTTTGCCGTGTTGCCAACGGCGTCCCGGGAGTAGAGACACGATTGCCCATCCTCTTTTCGGAGGGAGTGTCAAAAGGTCGTATCGACCTTAATCGGTTTGTTGCACTAAGTTCGACAAACCACGCGAAGCTCTATGGCATGTACCCTAAAAAAGGCACTATTGCGGTTGGGTCCGATGCTGATATCGCGCTCTGGGACCCCATCAAGAAAGTAACCATTACCCATGAAATGTTGCATAGCGCCTGCGATTACACGCCGTATGAGGGAGTCGAAATTACAGGCTGGCCGGTGACTGTGCTGAGTCGGGGAGTGGTGGTGCTGGATAATGGCAAGGTAACAGGAAAGCGTGGCCACGGTCAGTACCAGAGTCGTGAGCGATCCCCTCAATCCGTTCGACGCTAGAGGTCGTGGAATGACCTTCGCAGCTGTGTGGGTACAAAATTAAACCACTATATAAATCGTGCGCAACGCTTAATGGGGGGCTAGGTAGATCAGCTGATTCGTTAAGCAGGTTTTTTGTCTTGCTGATGGGCAGGCGCTATTGCCAAGGCCTTGAGCAACCTCGGCAGTTGTTGAAAGCCCTTTCAAATACGGCGGAACGCCTCGCCCGCCATGCGTTAGCTAGTCTCGCTTCTGCACCGGAATCATGATGTGGGCGTAGGAGGTATCCCGCAACATCAAATAGGGGCCACCGGCGTTGGGGTTGCGGCACTGACCATCATTTGTGGCTGGTCGATCAGAAACCCATGCCGGCAATCCCGTCGGCGATAAACTGGATGGCCAGAGCCGCAAGAATCACTCCCAGGAAGCGACGCAGGATCTCATCACCGGTGCGCCCGATCACCAGCTTGACGTATTTCGATAGCAGCATCAGTACAAAGGTGAGCAGGGTGATGCTGAGGATAGCGGTCAACACCGATAGCTGTGCCGGGAGGGCATCCGCGCGGGAGAAAAGCAGGATCGCCAGGGTGAGAGAGCCGGGGCCTGCCAACATCGGGATCGACAGGGGGAAGACCGACACATCCTTGCGCTCGGTGGACTGGCTGACCTCAAAATCCTTGGTGATCATGTTGAAGGCGGTGAAGAACAGCAGCAGTCCTCCGGAGATGCGCAGCGCATCGATGCTGATACCGAGCCGACTCATGAGGGGCCCGCCGTAGTTGCCGAAGATAATCAGCAGCAACGTCGAAATCAGGGTGGCCTTGGCCGCCATGGCAAAGCGGTGACGGGCATCGCCGGCCGGAACCAACGCGTGGAACACCAGCGCCGCCCCCACCGGGTCGATGATCACAAAAAGGGCGGTAACCGCGTTCAGGTAGGTAGCGATGTCCATAGTGTGTCCTATCGGTGCAGGCTGATGTTTCCCGGCGTGCGGGGCCGCTGTGTGGGGGCGCCGGGGGGCTAATCCGACGGCTAAGGATAAAGGAAAAGCAGGGTAAAGGTCATCAGGGAACGGCACAGAGCTGGTCGAGTAAGGCCGTGACGAGCGGCGTTGCAGTGGTCAGGTTGCGGTATTGCGCCGGTGTCACTCTTTTTAACGCCCTCTATAGCCGCCTGTTCTGGGGAGAGCGTGACGGCGCGCGGGTGCTTGGTGCCGGTGGGCTTGGGGTGGCGGGCCTCGGACTGACGTTCTGGCCGGAACTCGACCGCAGCGGCGCCACCTTGGCCGACCTCAAGGGGATGGGGTTGGCGGTGCTCGGCACCTCTCTCTTTTCGCTGGGCAATATGATCTCGCTGCGCCACAGCAACGGGGGCTCAAGCCCCTGACCAGTAACGCCTACGCCATGATCTACGGTACCCTGCTGCTGGCCGACCTGCTGGCGGTTACGGCTGCCCACCATGGCCTGAACCGGGGTAGCAAGGGGTGGTGAGCGAAGTTGAGAGGGTGGCAAAGAACCCTGGGCCTCAAGGCGCTGTGCATGCTTCTATTCACTGTTGAGAGCCCGCTAAGGCCAAGCAACACTTCCTTTATGAGCTTGCAGATCCGTGTCGATAGGGGAGGGAATAAAACTACCGGGCAGAGGCCGGAACAGTCTCCGCCTGAAGGGGCATGTCATTCTGAGAATTACCACTGCAGCTTTTCAAAATCAGAATTTCCCAAGTGGCTTGAGAACTGCTTGAGCGCCTGGCAGTAGGCCTCTCCCAGCGTTACTTCATAGTCCTTTATGTAGGCGTAGGTGAACGCCTTGTCATGTTTACCGGAAAAACCTCTATTGCCTAATGGATTGCCTTCTGCGTCTGATACCGCTACAACAAACTTTGCTTCTGCATGGGTGACTCCCTTGACCCAGCCGGTTTCTGAGCGAACATCAAGATAAGTGATGTCGGCTTTAAACAGGTAAGAGGCTTCATCGGGAACGGCAACGATGGAGTAACCCTGTTCGAGCAAGATTCGTTCGAGGTCTCTCTTTAGTGTCTGCCAGGGTGATTTTTTTGCATGGATGGGGTACGGATTCACGTGAGCCATAAGGTTGCCGACGCGTGGCGACTCAGGGCCATCAGGGACCTTGATTAAAATCGGTATAGATTTGGCTGTACTCCCGTTCTCAAGAGGAGCTGCTTTTGGATAGAGCGGGTCAGGACACTTCAGTTGAATAAACGCCTGGCAGCTAACCGTATTCAGTAGCTCGCCTTTGCGCGCCCAGCATTCCCTGTCGGGATTCTTGTACGTTTCCTCGTACCAGGCACAGCCAGAAGTGGCCAGGGCAGTTATCGATAACAGAGTGCTTAGTCTCGGCAACATGGCATGCCGGATTTGGTCTGGTTTGGGGGCTGCCCCTGTTTAGGGAAAAGCCCGAAACTGCCTGAGTGTTTTCTGTTGAAACTGTATTTCGGGAATCTCAATCCGTTCACCATCGGAGCTTAGTCCGTCGACCTTTAAGATAAAGTTGTGGCTGGGAAGGGAATCGGTGTCAAACCAGAACATAAAGCAACTTGTGTTCTCAAAAGAGACCGGTTGTTCTGATGGCCTGAAAATTCCCAATGAGTTGTCTGCGCTAAGGACTGACTCCTGGGATGCTCCAAATCGGGTCAATCCAATACCTGTTCTGTAGAATCGAGGGCCGCATCCTGCTGCCAGGGCCCTCGGGCTGAACCAGGCTGAGTCTGGCCCAAGATAGGATACTGTGCGGGCTTGGGAACCGTCGGAGAGCAGGAGGACTTTTGCTGTGGTTAATGATAGCGGCCCCTTGTGAGGCTCTATATTCAGCCACAACCCTAAAGGGGGTAGCAGGTACTGGCCGCTCCAATTAAATGCCTGCAGCTGGGCGTATAGCGTTACCTTGGGCAACTTAAGTTCAATTAGCTCGTTGTGGATCTTTCCAACCGTTCCTGAGGGGATCAGAGGCACCGCGGCCTGGTATTGAACATTGGCTACGCAAGCGCTTAGTAAAAACGCCAAGACTGGCCAAAACATGAAGAGTTTCCACGGCGAACGAGCGCTATCGAACAATCTATTGAGCATGATGTTCCCCTTCATGCGATAAGATAACGGCCTGAACACGTGCATACCCAAAAGCTTAATGGTATGCCTCCAGTATAGGCGCTCTAACTGTGTGGGTATTATTGGTTTACGTGGGCAGGCTGCTTCCGCCACAGGGGATCACCCTGGATGCGCCGAAGCTCTCCGACAAGGTCATGGAAACCAGCCAGTGGCCTGGTGTGGGGATGCCGTTTGGCACCTCAAAACTTATGTTAGAGCGAACGGCGTGGTCTATAGTTACACAACCGAGTAAACCGGTTGGTTAATGGCTGTACCCAACCTCCAGTTCAAGCGACGACGCTAACGCGGGAGGTTCTATACTCTTCTCGACAAAACGGCTGTATTGCGACGCGCTTTTGCTAACCACAACTTCACTGGTATCGGCTGATAATCACCCGCTTCTGATCGACCAGCCCCGCGCCGTTGCACCTTCGCTGGTCAGTGCCAACGCGACCGTTATCCACCAGGGAAAAGAGATCGCTAAAGGCAGTAACGGCTGGGCCGGCATGGCCGAAACCCTGCCTGGTGATAACTCAGCCATCTGTAACGATGCCCGCGGGATGACGATGCGACCGGCGGTTGCAACCAAGGCGTCTTTCGAGGCCAGGCCGCTGGGCTTTGTCTAACATGCGCGGTGATGTGGAAGGATATTCCATACGCTCACAGCATGCCCCCGGTGGGTGCAAGAGCGTTGCTCGCCCAAGCGGACAGATAACTTGCTATCTATAGCAGGAGGCAACGATGACTAACCAAAAGAGCTATAGCGGCAGCTGCTTCTGCGGAGCTGTCCAATTCACCGTGACGGGTGAGCCAGCAGGGATGGGCTATTGCCACTGCGAATCCTGTCGCCACTGGTCGGCTTCGCCGGTTAATGCTTTCACCCTGTGGAAACCCGAACAGGTTCAAGTGCAACAGGGCGCGGACAACATCGGCACCTTCAACAAAACGCCCAATAGTTACCGCAAGTGGTGCCAACAGTGCGGTGGCCACATCTTCACCGAGCATCCCGGTATGGGCTTGATCGATGTCTTTGCGGCGGTGATTCCAGACTTTCCTTATCAGGCTGGCGTGCATGTCCACTATCAGGAGCATCGGTTGGCGATCAAGGACGGCGTGACCAAGCTTAAAGACGTGCCTGCCGAGATGGGTGGCTCTGGCGAAGAGATGAATGAATGAATGAAATAGACAGTGAGCCAAAAGGGGAAAGTCATGGTTAAGGTCGCTATTACCCAAAAGCCTCCGGTGCTGCTGGATCTTCACGCTTCACTGGCGCGGGCAGTGGAAACCATCGAAGAGGCGGCCGGCAACGGCGCCAGGCTGATTGTCTTCCCCGAGGCCTATCTGCCCGGTTATCCCACCTGGATATGGCGTCTGAGGCCGGGCGGAGATATTGGGCTGGGTAATGAGATACATGCCAGGCTACGCGCCAACTCTGTCGATCTTCAGGCGGGAGACCTGGACCCTATTGCCCAGGCGGCGGCCAAGCACCAGATCGTCGTCGTGATGGGCGGCCATGAACTGGAATCCGAATTCAGCGGTTCAACCCTGTTCAACTCCCTGTTTGTGTTCGATGCCGATGGCAGCCTGGTCAATCGCCACCGTAAATTGATGCCCACCAACCCGGAACGGATGGTGTGGGGCATGGGAGATGCGTCCGGGCTGAAAGTTGTGGAAACCGCGGTAGGGCGGTTGGGCTGCCTGATCTGCTGGGAAAGCTACATGCCGCTGGCTCGATTTGCGCTCTACAGTCAAAACATCGATATCTATATCGCTCCAACCTGGGACAATGGCGATACCTGGGTCGCCTCAATGAATCACATCGCCAGAGAAGGTGGCTGTTGGGTGCTCAGTACCGCGACCGCCATTTCCGGAAATGATATCCCCGCTGACTTCCCGGGCAAGGCCCAGCTGTTTGATGGCGACGAGTGGATTAATACAGGCGGCGCAGTGGTGGTGAAGCCTTTTGGTGGTATCGCCGCAGGGCCGATGCACAAACAGAAGGCCGTTCTGTACGCCGATATCGACCTCGAGGCCTCTAAAAACGCCAGAAAATCTCTCGATGTAACGGGTCATTATGGCCGGCCCGATGTTTTTCAACTAAGTGTCGACAGAGGAAACGTTGCCCCCGTCTCCTTCAAGGGAGAGCAATAGCAGGGATCGTGACAATCAGCACCAGGATCTCGTAACTACCAAAGGGTCAGCAAAAGATGACAACAAGCCGCCCCGAGTTTTTGCAGGGCATCTCGCCACATCATGGTGAGGTGGTGCGCAATGTGCTTAATAGGGAGATACGGCAGAAGCTAGCGGCCAAGCTGGATGCCATGCCGAGCAGTGAAACCTGGTACGCCGACATTTACGCCAAAGCCATCTATGGCCCCATGGTGTTTCGCGACCAGGATTTGGGGATCGCCGATACAATCAAGCAGCTGTTGCCTGAGTACCGCATTTTGGCCGATCTCTATTTGGAGAAGACGCCCGGCGACGACGGTTTTCCGTTCCATACAGATTTTGACTCCATCGGCTTCATGGAGCGCCCCGAGGAGATGCTCACTGTTTGGATTCCGCTGACACCCGTCAACGAGGTCGGCTCCGGGCAGCTGTCGATCGTTATGGAAGAGGGCGCCGTTAGACTGTCATTGATCCGTGAAGCCAACCAGTTACATAGCCTGTTGAGGGTTGTCGATCCGACGGTGCCGGAGCATCCACCGTTCCAAATGACGCGGCAGGAGCATGAGTATATGGAGCGGACCAAATTCACCCCCTCCCTGGATGCTGGTGATGCGCTTCTGTTCTGTAATGCATTCTTCCACAAGTCCGAGGGCGTAGCTCAAGGCAAGCGAGCGGCTTACATAATGCGTCTCGTGCCAAAGAACGCCAAGTTCAACCGAATGCGCCTTTTGGGGCTTAAAAAACTCGGTCAAAACCTGGCGGTCGTCAACGAGCTACTCGAGCAGTACTATCCAGATGCATTGGAACCCTGATTAAGTCCTGATCTGTAGTGACTTTTTTGCGCTATCAATATCATCGACACAATGACGATCTGCCGCCAAATGTGGCCGAGAGAACGTACGGGAAGGCTTATAAACCATTGGCCAGTTTTACTTGACCACTACAGTCGCTGTTGGCTTCAGTTGACCCTTGCGCCATGAGGTTCGAAACGATGTCCCGGCCAAGGACGGAAGCCCCTTGGACGGAGGCTGTTCTATGTCAGTAAACGGAAGTGTGGAGCAGCTGTGACGCTATAATCGCCGCTCATTTTGGTGGTCCGCAGGTATCTATTTGGCGAGAGCTGTGCAGGATTTCAGATGAGGAGGCCAAACTGGCAGGGCGTTGCCCGAGTCGATAGACAAAGCGCGTGCTGCCGCTGATGCACTCAACTTTTGTATTGCTGATGGGTGGGCCTATTGCCAAGCGTCTGGAGCAGGCGCTGCAGCTGTTTAAAGCCCTGAGAAAAACGCCGAAGGCCAGCCGAAAAAGAACGCCTATGGGGAGACTATTCAGCGCGTAAAGGGTGTGGTTGACCGGGTGATCGTTTGCCAGGCGTGCTACTGGCACGCTTGAAGGTGTGGGCCGTCCGCAGGGCGGAGAAGTTCAGCACGTCGGTCCTTCCTCGTTCAGCCCTTAATCAGGCTTAGTCTTTAAGACGGGTCAACACTGCCTCTGCCACGGCAGTCGACGAAGCGGGGTTTTGGCCGGTGATCAACACACCATCCTGGACACAGTAGGGCGTCCAGTCAGGGCCCTGACTGTATAATCCGCCCCGGTTCTTCAGTTCATCTTCAAGCAAGAAAGGCACCACCTCGGTCAGTCCAACAGCGGCTTCTTCTGTATTAGTAAAACCGGTAATTTGCTTGCCATTAAGCAGTGACTCTCCCTGTGCGTTTTTAGCATTCAGCAGCACGCTAGGAGCGTGACAGACGGCGGAAATCGGCTTGTTCTGCCGGGCGAAAGCTTCGATCAATCGAATCGAATCGGCATCAGTGGTTAAATCCCACATGGGGCCATGCCCTCCCGGATAGAAGATGGCGTCATAATCATCCGCATTGACCTCTGTTAGCCGTAGCGTTTTAGCCAGTTTTTTCTGAAGCTCGCTATCCGTATCAAAGCGACGCGTGGCGTCGGTCTGAAAATCCTCAAGCTCACTTTTGGGATCAATCGGAGGCTGTCCGCCCGCCGGTGACGCCAAGGTGATATGACTTCCTGCATCAGCAAGTGTGTAATACGGAGCAGCAAACTCTTCAATCCAGAAGCCGGTTTTTTCGCCGGTATTACCGAGCGAGTCGTGCGAGGTCAAAACGAATAGGATGTTCATAGGGCTTTTCCTTGAAAATTACCGCCTGCCATGAGTCATGGCTTAGGTCGACCATTTTGATCGATTAGAGGCGGGAACCTAGGCTGTTAGTGATCAGATTTCTTATAACTTGACCAGCATCTTGCCGGTATTTTTACCTTCAAACAGGCCAATAAACGCTTCTGGAGCCTGCTCTATGCCGTTAAAAACGGTCTCCCTCCAGCTGACTTTCCCTTGCTGAATCCACTGCACCATTTGCTCGACAAACGCGGGGTAGCCATCCCAATGGTCAAACACAATAAAGCCCTGCATCTTCAGCTTTTTTCTGACAATCTGTGACAGGTTTGCTGGCCCCGGTTGAGGTGTTGTCGCGTTGTATTGGTCGATCATACCGCAGACGGCTATTCGGCCATTGGCGTTCATCAGATTGAGGACGGCTTCCAGATGCGCGCCACCCACATTTTCAAAATAGACATCGATGCCTTCGGGGCACGCGGTAGCAATATCCTGCTGCAGGTCGTCGGTGGTTTTGTAATTAACCACGGCATCGACTCCTAGTTCCTCCATCAGGTAGCGGGATTTGGCATCAGAGCCAACACTGCCAGCCACATAACAGCCTTTCAATTTGGCGATTTGGCAAACAATGGCCCCTACTGCACCCGATGCCGCCGAGACAAATACACGATCGCTGGGTTTAAGCTCTGCAATTTTCGTCAGCCCGGTAAAGGCCGTCAGCCCCGGCATACCCAACACCCCTAAAAACGCTTGTTCAGCAATCCCGGTTTCTGGCAGCACCTGCAGGTCTTCACCGGTTGTGGTGAAATACTGGCGCCAGCCATTCATGCTAGAGACTTTGGCTCCGACGACGAATGCCGGGTTGTTGGATTCAACCACTTCACCAATAGCGCCACCCTCAAGAACTTTATCGATGGCAAAAGGCGCGATGTAGCTGTCGCGATCAATCATGCGGCCACGCATATAAGGGTCGACCGACATCCATAGGTTTTTAACCAGAACCTCGCCGTCTTTCAACATGGCAATGGGCGTCGAAACGAGACTGAAATTTTCTGCGGCAGGTAGGCCTACGGGACGGCTTTTAAGGTGAATCTGTAGGTTCTTTTCGATGTACATGGTTAGGCCTCTGGTAAAGCGTTGTCAGTTATCAGGCCAATAGTTTATTCTGCTATTTAAGATGCATCCAATGCATTACAAGAATAGATGTTATGATTATTAGTTATTCAATGAAGGTATGACAACCTTGAATCTAACTAGCCTGTCTTCTGCTGACCTGAATCTACTGCCTGTTTTTCAGGTGCTGTTGGAAGAGCGAAATGTCACCCGTGCTGCCGGCCGTTTGAATTTAACCCAGCCGGCTATCAGCCGTAACTTGGCTCGGTTGCGTCAGCTGTTTAACGACCCCCTGTTTACACGCACGCCTAAGGGCTTGGCTCCGACCCCACGAGCGCAAGCTCTAGCGCTTCAGCTGCAGCAGTCATTGCAAGATCTCAGCCTGTTGATTGAACCGGCGACCTTTATTCCCGCAGAGGCGACTAATAACTTCAGGCTAGCGACGACAGATTATGGCGCTCAAGTCTTATTGCCGTCGGTAATAAAGCGCCTGAGAGTCGAAGCACCGCAGGTGAATCTGGAGATCATTCCGTGGCACGAGAGTTTGTTGCAGCAGCTGGATCAACAGGATATCGACCTGGCCACCTGCACTGTCGCCGATGTCCCTGCTACGATTCATGGTCGCGGGGTCGGCAGTGACCGGTTTGTCTGTGTCGTGCGTGAAGGGCACCATCTCAGTGCACAAGGGCTGGATCTGGAACGTTATGTCGGTCACCCGCATGCATTGATTACGATGGGAGGCTCGCGTAAGGGAGCGATTGACCACCTACTCGAGCAAAAAGGGCTAAAACGCCGTATCGCATTAAGAGTGCCTCATTTCGTTGCAGCACTGGCACTGGTTGCTCAAAGTGATCTCATATTGACGGTACCTTACGGATTAGCAAAAAGTTGTGCGGCGCAGTATCAGCTCAAAATCCTACCCTTCCCTCTGGAACAGGATGACTTTACCTATTCCATCATCTGGCATAAACGGCATTTGAAAGACCCTGGACATATTTGGTTGCGCCAGTTGGTCTTTGAGCAGTTAAGCCAAACCCTCAAAGCCATAAATGTCGATTTTACGTTTTGATGCAATCGGTATATTGCAGGCATGGTAACCATCTAAGCCAGCTCCATTATGCTCTTGCCTCTCACAACGTTACCCAGCAAACAGCTTAGA
This sequence comes from Aestuariirhabdus litorea, assembly GCF_003864255.1. Lineage (NCBI taxonomy): Bacteria > Pseudomonadati > Pseudomonadota > Gammaproteobacteria > Oceanospirillales > Aestuariirhabdaceae > Aestuariirhabdus > Aestuariirhabdus litorea. The sequence goes on along the minus strand of NZ_QWEZ01000002.1, from coordinate 32,730 downwards.
AGGTGTCTGATTGTCTGCACTTTAAGGTCTATGAATACCCCTGCAAAGGTACGAGAAAATGTTGGCAGTGTCGTTGAAACCGCAATATCGGAAGCCATCGAGATGCCTGCTTAGGGCGCATAAGCTGAAATCGGGTGACTCATCAATAAGCCCCCACCTATGAAAAGTGATGAGTTTCACGCCCATCATCAGATTGAATTTGGTTCATGCTGACAAGCCCAAAGCGAGCAGGTCTGCTGCCTATGGTTCTTCGATCCTGATGGCCGCGCTGTAGATATTCCTGCCGTGACCTCTCGCTCTGATAGGTGTCCGCTTTCTGGAACTACGAGGTTTCATCGACAGCCTGCTCTAGCCAAAGATGAGCGGCAGCAAAGTGTTGATAGCTGCCTTTTAGCGACACTCCATTAGGCTCGATAACCATCCGAAAAGTTCGTTAGCCTGGAGCTCTGGGCAGGTAATTTTTTCCGTAATTCATCCCAATCGATCAAGGGGAAAAGATATTTGGCAGTCTTTCGAGCAAAGGATCAATCGGTGTCTACATTGCGTCTACACGGGCTATAAACAAAAAAGCCTTGCAGGGCATAAACGCTGCAAGGCTTTGATTTTACTGGTGGGCCCACCAGGACTTGAACCTGGGACCAAGGGATTATGAGTCCCCTGCTCTAACCAACTGAGCTATAGGCCCGAAAAGAGCGGCGATTATAGCGTCTTGGTGGGGGGGAGCCAATAGCCTTCAGGGTCGGCTTTGCGGTGGGTGGCTTGAGTTATTCTGAATCTGTGTCAGGATGCTCTGAGCGGGCCCTGGAGGGCTGTGCACCAACTATTGATGGAAAGGGCTGGGGGTTATGGGCTGGGGGGGGTCGTTATTTTTTGCGCTTATGCTGCTGGCGGCACCGGCTGGTGCCGCTACCCTTGACCTGACCGCTGGAGTGGAGGAGCCGATCGGCCGCTACCTGCACAGCCTGGCGGAACCCGGTGCTCCGCTCTCCCCCCAGGAGGCGCTGGCGGCACTTGAAGGGGGGCAGTTCAGCGCCTCCCAACGCGAGGTCCTTGGTTTTGGTATCGGGGCGGGGGGGCACTGGCTCGGGGCCGAGCTGCAAAACAGCACCCTTTTCCCGGTTCGCAAGCGGCTGTCGGTCGAGGCTGCCTGGCTGGACCGGGTTGAATTCTACCTGTTTTATGAAGGGCGGCTGGTGGCCAGCAACCAGACAGGCGACCGGGCGCCTTTTGCCGAGCGAGGTAACAACCATCGCTTCTTTGTATTAGATCACGACTTCGTCCCTGGCCAGACCACCCTCTTGATCCGGGTGGAGACCAGCGATCCGATGGTGCTTCCGGTTTACCTACGGGATCAGGATGCGGCGGCTGAAGCCTCCCTCTTCGAGGGTTACAGCTACGGGTTTCTCTACGGTGCGGTGGGCTCCCTGCTGGCCTACAACCTGATGCTCTTTGTCGGGCTGCGAGATAACCGTTACCTCTATTACGCTCTCTACCTGTCCGCCTTTCTGGCGATGAACCTTGCTTACACAGGGCATGCTTACCTGTGGGGGTGGCCTGACTCGCCTGTCTGGCAGCAATGGGCAAACCCGCTGTTGATGATGGGTTATATCCTCAGTGGCTGGTTGTTTGCCAGCCGCTTCCTCGATCTCAAACAGAGCTTCCCCCGTGTCTATCGCGGGATGCATGCCTTCGTCCTCTTGCTCTGTATGTTGATGCTGCTGGCGGTCGCCTTTGATAACCGCACCTGGGCGTTGTGGGTGGCATTTTTCTTAGTGGTATTGTTTCCCTTCTCCATGGTATGGCTGGGGGCACTCTCGCTGCGCTCCGGCAACCGTTCAGCCAAGTTCTTCCTGCTGGGCTCGCTGTCGGCGGCGGGGGGGGCTTCGGTGACGGGGCTGGCGGTGTTGGGAGTCATCCCCTACAACAGCCTTACCTTCCGTGCGATCGATATCGGCATGTTGTTCGATGTGGTGCTGTTGGCGATGGCGCTGGCGGACCGTTTCCGTATTACCCAGGATGCAAAGGTTAAGGCCGAGACCCTGGCCCGGGTCGATCCGTTGACCGGGCTGAATAACCGGCGCGCCTTCTACGAGCTGGTGGCGCCCCTCTGGAGCTCGGCCCAGCGCAGCCGACGGCCACTGTGCGTGTTACTGCTGGATGTGGACGGTTTTAAAGCGATCAACGACCTGCACGGGCATACGGCCGGCGACGAGGTGTTGGTGCAGGTAGCCCACACCCTGCGCAAGGGGCTCAGGTCCAGCGACATAGCTTCGCGCTGGGGGGGAGAGGAGTTCATCGCGTTGTTGCCCGATACCGCGTTGGAGGAGGCGGCGCGAGTAGCCGAACGGATTCGTTGCCGCATCGAGACCATGGCGGTGGAGGTGGGCAGCGAAGCCTTTGCCTGTACGGCCAGCATTGGGATTGCGGTGAGTGATGTTGCCGGCGGTCGGCTTGAGGAGTTAATCGGCAAGGCAGATGAACAGCTCTACCTGGCCAAGCAGCAGGGCAAGAACCGGGTGCGTTACCTTAGGGTGGAGAGTGCGGCGGAGGCGGTCGGGGCCTGAGTATGATGTGATTGGAAGGGCACAAAAAAGGGCGGCCAAAGGGCCGCCCTTTTTTGTGCCTTGTAACGTTTGGTTTAACGCTTGGCGCGGTTGTCGATCAGGTTGTCGACCACGCTGGGGTCGGCCAGAGTTGAGGTGTCGCCCAGGGAATCGATCTCGTCGCTGGCGATCTTGCGCAGGATGCGGCGCATGATCTTGCCGGAGCGGGTCTTCGGCAGGCCAACCGCCCACTGGATGAAGTCCGGCTTGGCGATGGCACCGATCTCCTTGGTGACGAACTCGCGCAGCTCCTTCTCCAGTTCGGGACTGGGCTCCACATCGTGCATCGGGGTGATGTAGGCATAGATCCCCTGCCCCTTGATATCGTGGGGGAAGCCCACCACGGCGGCCTCGGCCACGGCATCGTGCAGCACCAGGGCGCTCTCGATCTCGGCGGTCCCCATGCGGTGACCGGACACGTTGAGTACGTCGTCCACACGGCCGGTGATCCAGTAATAGCCATCCTCGTCACGACGCGCGCCATCACCGGTGAAGTAATAGCCGGGATAGGTGCTGTAGTAGGTCTGGATGCAGCGCTCGTGGTCGCCGTAAACGCTACGGATCTGGCTCGGCCAGGAGGCGGTGATCACCAGGTTACCCTCGGTGGCCCCTTCGAGGATCTGGCCTTCCGGGTCAACCAGCGCGGGCTGCACACCAAAGAAGGGGCGGGTAGCGGAACCGGGTTTGAGGTTGGTGGCGCCGGGCAGCGGGGTGATCATCACGGCGCCGGTTTCGGTCTGCCACCAGGTGTCCATGATCGGACAGCGGGTCTCTCCCACTACATGGTAGTACCACTCCCAGGCCTCGGGGTTGATCGGCTCGCCCACGGTACCGAGGATCTTGAGGCTAGAGCGGTCGGTACGGGTCACGTAATCGTCGCCCTGGGCCATCAGTGCGCGGATGGCGGTGGGGGCAGTGTAGAAGACATTGACCTGGTGTTTGTCGATCACCTGCCAGCAGCGGGAGGCGTCGGGGTAGGTGGGGACCCCCTCGAACATCAGGGTGATGGCCGCATTGCACAGCGGGCCGTAGACGATGTAGGAGTGGCCGGTGATCCAGCCGACGTCGGCGGTACACCAGTAGACGTCACCGGGGTGGTAATCGAAGATGTACTTGTGGGTCATGGCCGACTGCAACAGGTAGCCGCCGGTGGTGTGCAGCACCCCCTTGGGCTTGCCTGTGGAGCCGGAGGTGTAGAGGATGAACAGCGGGTCTTCAGCGTCCATCGGTTCGGCAGGACACTGGTTGCTGGCGGCGTCGGTCTGCTCGTGGTACCAGATGTCACGGCTGTCGTTCCAGGCGATCTCTCCGCCGGTGCGTTTGACGACCACGACGGTGTGCACGTTGGGGCAGCTGGCCAGCGCGGTGTCGGTGTTGACCTTGAGGGGTACCGCCTTGCCTCCACGCAGACCTTCGTCAGCGGTGATTACGGCCTGGCAGTCGGAGTCGAGAATACGGTCCTTGAGGGATTCGGGGGAGAAACCGCCGAACACCACCGAGTGCACGGCGCCGATGCGGGCACAGGCCAGCATGGCGTAAGCCGCTTCGGGGATCATCGGCATGTAGATGCAGACCCGGTCACCCTTCTTTACGCCGCGGGCCTTGAGAACGTTGGCCAGGCGGCACACCTTGTCGTGCAGCTGCTGGTAGGTGATGGTGAGGTCTTCGTCCGGATTGTCCCCCTCCCAGATAATGGCGGTATCGTTGGCCTTGGTGGCGAGATGGCGGTCGATGCAGTTGTGGCTGACGTTCAGCTTCCCGCCCTTGAACCAGGTGGCCTCGCCCTTATTGAAATCAAACTCGGAGACCTTTTCCCAGGGGGTAAACCACTCCAGGAACTCGCTGGCCATATTGCCCCAGAAGGTGTCGGGCTGCTCGATGGACTGCTGGTACATCTCCTTGTACTGGGCATCGTTGATATGGGCGCGTTGCTTGATGGCATCCTTGACCGGATGGTTTTCAATCTCGAACATGTTGCGTCTCTCGTTTGGGTTATTGTTATAGTACGCGGCCGCAGGGGCCGTGACGGTTACACGTCGAGAGCGCGATGATAAAGCCTGATCAAACCGTTGCTGGAACTGTCCTGATCCGCCGGCGCCCCGGGGTCCTGTAACCTTTCAAGCAGAGTGTCGCTTAGCTGTTTACCCAGTTCAACTCCCCATTGGTCGAAGGGGTTGATGCCCCACACCATCGCCTGCACGAACACCTTGTGCTCGTAGAGCGCCAGCAAGGCCCCCAGGCTGTGGGGGGTGAGGCGGTCGGTGACCAGGGTGTTACTGGGTCGGTTGCCGGGCACCATCTTGTGGGGGAGCAGTGCTTCGATGGCCGCGGCGTCCAGCCCCTGGGCGCGCAACTCATCGCTGATCTGGCCGCTGCTCTTGCCCTGCATCAGGGCCTGGCTCTGGCTGAGGGCGTTGGCCACCAGTATCCGGTGTTGGGCTTGGTGTTCCGGGTGGTGGCTCAGGAGCGGCAGGATAAAGTCCACCGGGGTGAACTGGTTGCCCTGGTGCAGCAGCTGGTGGTAGGCGTGCTGGCCGTTGCAGCCTTCACCGCCCCAGATAATGGCGCCGCTTCGGTAGTTGATCACTGTGCCAAGGCGGTTGATGCTCTTGCCGTTACTCTCCATGTCGAGCTGCTGGATATGATCCACCAGGCTGCGCAGGTAGTAGCTGTAGCAGAGCAGGCCGTGGCTACGGGCGTGCCAGAAGTTCTGGTACCAGATACCGAGCATCCCCAGCAGCACCGGCAGGTTGTCGGTGAGGGGGGCCTCGCAGAAATGCTCGTCCATGGCACGGGCACCATCGAGCAGCTGGCAGAAGTGTTGGTAACCCACCCCGAGGGCGATCGGCAGGCCAATGGCGGACCAGAGCGAGTAGCGCCCGCCCACCCAGTCCCACATCGGCAGTACATTGCGGGCATCGATACCAAAGGCGACGGCCTTGGCCACATTGGCGGTCACCGCCACAAAGTGCTTGGCCAGATCGGCCTCTGCCACCCCGGCGGCCTGCAGCCAGGCGCGGCAGGCGCGGGCGTTGCAGATTGTCTCCTGGGTGCCGAAGGATTTGGAGGCGACAATAAAGAGCGTGGTGGCGGGATCGATCCGGTTGAGGGTTTCCTGCATGTCCGCCGGGTCAATGTTGGCGATAAAGTGCACCTTGATACCGGGGTGGCGGTAGGGCTGCAGCCCTTCGATCACCACCTTGGGGCCCAGGAAGGAGCCGCCGATGCCGATATTAACCACGTCCCGTATCGGCTGGCCGCTGAAGCCGCGCCACTGCCCGCCGTGGATCTGCTCGCATAAGCGCTGGATCTGCTGCCGGGTTGAGTGGATCAGGGGGCGAATATCCTCCCCATCCACAATCAGCGGTTGGGTGTCCTGGCTGCGCAGCGCCGTGTGCAGGGCAGGGCGCTGTTCAGTATGGTTGACCGGTTCGCCGGCAAAGAGGGCGTCGCGCTTGTCGGCGATACCGGTCTGCTCGGCGAGCCGCAACAGCTCGGCCAGGGCGGAATCGTCAATCCGGTTCTTGGAAAAGTCGAGGGTCCAGTCGGCCGCCACCCGATGATAGCGCTGGAAGCGGTCGGGTTGCTGCGCGAACAGGTCGCAGAGGGTCTGTTCGGTGAGGCGCTGTTTGTGCTGCGCCAGCAGCGGGTAGGCGGCGTACTGTTTCAGGATTCCTCTCCTGTTGCCCGGGCTCCTCAGTCGAGGGTCAGGGTGACGTTATCGATCAGGCGCGCACGACCGAGGTGGGCGGCGGCCAGAATCACCAGCTCCCGGTCCTGGGCACTGGCGGGTTGCAGGCTATGTTGGCTGCAGATATCAATATAGTCGGGCTTAAGCCCGGCCTGGGCCAGTTTGGCCAGCGCATCCCGCAGGATCAGGTCGTAACTGACCCCTTGCAATATCTGTTCACGAGCCTCGCAGAGGACGCGGTAGAGGCTGGGGGCGATATCCAGCTCGGCGTCACTCAGGTAACCGTTACGGGAGCTGAGCGCAAGGCCACGGCTGTCACGGGCGATGTCGGCACCGATGATCTCAACCGGCATGTAGAGATCCTCCACCATCTGGCGAATCACCGCCAGCTGCTGGAAATCCTTGACCCCAAACACCGCGACGTCGGGCTGTACAATATTAAACAGCTTGCAGACGATGGTTGCTACGCCGGTGAAGTGGCCCGGACGGCTCTTGCCGCAGTGCATATTGGAGAGGCAGTCCACCGAAACATTGGTGTGGTGTTCCATACCGTGGGGATAGATCTCGTTGCTGGAGGGTGCAAACAGCAGGTCAACCTTCTCGTCCTTGAGCTGGGCCTGGTCTTCGGCCAGGGTGCGGGGGTAGGATTCGAGATCCTCGCTGGCACCAAACTGCAGCGGGTTGACGTAGATGCTGACAATCACCAGGTCGGCGTGTTCACGGGCCTTGTGCACCAGAGTCAGGTGTCCCTTGTGGAGATTACCCATGGTGGGGACAAAGGCGATACGCTGGCCAGCTGCCCGGGCAGTCCGCACGTATTCACGCACATCGGCAATGCTGTAAACGGTATTCATGATGTGAACTGATGCTCCTCGGCGGGGAATTGGGAGGATTTGACCGCCTCGCTGTAGGCCTTGATGGCGTTTTCGATGCTGGATTGCCCCTCCATGAAGTTTTTAACGAAGCGCGGGCGGCGACCGGGGGTAACCCCCAGCATGTCGTGCAGTACCAGCACCTGGCCATCGGTATCACCACCCGCCCCGATGCCGATCACCGGCGCGGACACCGCCTGGGTAAACTCCCTGGCCAACGTCGAGGGGACGCATTCGAGCAGCAGCAGGGCAGCGCCGGCCTGGTCCAGTCGCTGGCCATCTTCGACCATCGCGCGCGCTGCGTCCTGATTGCGGCCCTGTACCTTGAATCCGCCGAACACATTGACCGATTGGGGGGTGAGCCCCAGATGGACACAGGCGGGAATGCCGTTACGGGCCAGTAGCTGCACGCTATCGCACAGCCAGCTGCCGCCCTCCAGCTTGACCAGGTGGGCCCCGGCGCGCATCAGCGCGGCCGAGTTTTCGAGGGTCTGCTCGGGGCTGGAGTAGCTGCCAAAGGGCAAGTCGGCCATGATCAGGGCCCCCTGGTTGCCGCGGGCAACGCAGCGAGTGTGGTACACCATATCCTCGACCGTTACCGGCAGGGTGCTGTCGCGTCCTTGCAGTACCATGCCCAGGGAATCGCCGACCAGGATAACCTCCACTCCGGCGGTACTGACCGCATGGGCAAAGGCGGCATCGTAAGCGGTCAGGCAGGCAAACTTGTCGCCACCGGCCTTGAGCTTACGAAGAGTGTCGAGGGTTATATTCAACGCGATCACCAATCAATACTGCGAATGAAGCAGCGATTATACGCAAAATCGCCTTAAATCCCATATCTGCGCCCGCGCCTCAGGCCGCCTGTCAGGGCTGGTGGCCGGGGTTGAAGTAGTGGCGGCCACTACCGATGCTGTTGATCTGCAGCAGCAACTGGTTGTAGTCCGCTTCATTATTGACCAGGTCGATATCGCTGGCGTTGATGATCAACAGCGGGGCCTCATCGTAGTAATAGAAGAACTCGGTGTAGGCATCGTTGATACTTTGCAGGTAACGGTCGCTGATCTGCTGTTCGGCGGCGACCCCGCGTCGGTGGATGCGCTGCTGCAGCACCTGGGTGGGAGCCTGCAGGTAGATCACCAGATCGGGCTGGGGGATATCCAGGGTTTGCAGTTCGTAGGCCTTGTTGTAGAGATCGAGCTCGTCTGCATCGAGGGTCAGGCGTGCGAAAAGGCGGTCCTTATCCATCAGGAAGTCGGCCACCCAGGCGGGGCTGAAGAGGTCGTTCTGGCGCAGCTCCTGGATCTGTTGAGTGCGCTGGAAGAGGAAGTAGAGCTGGGCGGCGAAGGCGCCCTGACGCGGGTTCCGGTAAAAACGCTCGAGGAAGGGGTTGTGCTCCACCGATTCCAGCAGGGGGGCGTATTCAAAACTTTCGGCCAGACGACGGGCCAGGGTGGTTTTACCGACCCCGATGGGACCCTCAACGGCGATAAAACGGTGACGGGGTGGTTGGCTCAGGCTCACAGGTCAGTCCGTGGGAGTTAATGGCGGTCCCACCCGGGTAAGGTGGGTGTCCACGCAGGTTGCTAGTAAGGGGGCGAGGGACTCACCCGTTGGCAGTTGACTGTCGGGGGCGAGTTCTTGCAACGGCACCAGCACAAAATCCCGCCAGTGCATCTCGGGGTGAGGGACTTTAAGGCGGGGCAGGTCGATCGACTGGTTGCCGTAGAGTAGCAGGTCAATGTCGAGGGTGCGGGGACCCCAGCGCTCCTTGCGCTCGCGCCCCTGCTCCTGCTCGATCGTTTGCAGGGCATCCAGTAATACGAGGGGGGAGAGTCGGGTGTCCAGGGCAGCGACCAAATTGAGGTAGTCGGGCTGCTCGGGGCCGACAGCCCGGCTCCCATACTGGCTGGAGCTACCGCACCAGCGGCTCTGGGGTAACCGGGACAGGGCGTTAACGGCTGCTTGCAGCTGCTGCTGCGGTGCGGCCAGGTTGCTTCCCAGTCCCAGGTAGCAGCGAATCATGAGGGGTTAGCAGGCTTGCGTCGACGGCGGCGGGGGCGCGAACGCTTTTGCGGAGCAATCTGCTGCGAAAGCGTGCGGCGGTCACCCTCCTCCAGAGTTTGGTAGTGGGTCCACCAGTCACACAGCTCCTTGAGTTCGCTCTCGCCCGCTTCGCAGCGCAACAGCATGAAATCGTAGGCGGCACGGAAGCGCGGATGCTCCATCAGCTGCTCGGCACGCTTGCCCTGGCGGCGGGGCAGTCGATCCTGTAGTTCCCAGATCTCTCGCATCGGGATACCAAACCGCTTGGGGATGGTGGTGTGGTTGGACTGGTTGTTAATCACCACCTGAATGGCCTGCTGCAGGGCTGGAATCGGCGGTATGCCCTGGGCTTCGATCTCCTTGCGACAGGCTTGCAGGGGACCCCATAGCAGCGCTGCAAACAGGAAGGCAGGGGTGACCGGCTTCCTTTGGCGCAGGCGCTCGTCGGTGTTGTGCAGGGCCGACTCGATCATGCGCTGATAGAAGCTGTCCTCCGTCAGTGCGCGATGGGTGGCGGGAAACAGGGGCTCGAGCAGGTGATACTCCTGCATTAGGGTGAAGGTACGGTGCCCCCGACCCGCCTGCAATAGCTTCAGGATTTCGTCGAACATGCGGGCGGCAGGTACCTCGCCCAGCAGGTGTGCGAGGGGGCGGATGGGGGCGGCCGTCTGCTTTTCAATCGTAAAATCGAGCTTGGCCGCGAAGCGCACGGCCCGCAGCATACGCACCGGGTCCTCCTGGTAGCGGGTGGTGGGGTCGCCGATAAGGCGGATCTTGCGTTGCTTGATATCGCGCAGCCCATCCGTGAAGTCGCGGATGCTGAAATCTTCCGAGGTGTAGTAAAGCGCGTTCATGGTGAAATCCCGCCGGATCGCGTCCTGCTCGATGGTGCCGTAGACGTTGTCCCGCAGGATGCGTCCGCTGTCGGCAACCCGGGATTTGTCCTTGCGGCCGGTGGCGGCGCTGTGGTCGGCACGGAAGGTGGCCACCTCGATGATTTCGCGCCCAAACTGCACATGCACCAGTTTGAAGCGTCGGCCGATCAGGCGCGAGTTGCGGAACAGGCCGCGGACCTGTTCCGGGGTCGCGTTGGTGGCAACATCAAAATCCTTGGGGTGGTGACCCAGCAAGATATCGCGAATGCAGCCACCCACCAAAAAGGCATCGAACCCGCCCTCCTGCAGGCGGCGAAGCACCTTGAGGGCATTATCGCTGATCCGTTTACGGCTAACGGTGTGGTGGTCTCGGGGGATCAGGGTTTGGGTGGGCATGGCAATGCCGGACGGCGACGGGCGCAGTTTGCGAAACAGCCGTTTTAACATCGTGGGGATGGGTTCCTGAAAAGTGGGACAATCGTTGTATTGGTGGGCAATCATACCACTGAGGTCGCGGCATTTCAGTGTTTCAGGATAATTTCGACGCGTCAGTAAAGCAAAAGGAGGGCAGGGCCCTCCTTGTATAAAAATGCTTTGCTGTTGTTCTTGTTGTCGTTTTTATTCTTATTATGTTGAATCCACCCTCCCGGGTGTATGAGGCCCAAACGGCCTGCAAGCAGCAAGCGGATTCTTTTGGAAGCTGGGTGAGGCAGTTGTTGAGAAGCATGTTTTGCCTGCCGGTATTATCCTCGCTTGCGCGATCTTTTTATTATCCGGCCACTCCGCAGAGTGCTCATCTGGCCACTAAAAAGGCCCCTCTCCAAAAAAATCAGTTTGCTCTACCCCTGTTATTTTTATTATGCGGGCGTTCTGTTGTTCTTATTGTTATGGGTTTTTATTTTTATTGTGCGCTTACTAGAGCAGGTCCTGTGCCAGTTTTATAAAAACCTTTAAAAACAATACTTTGCGTATTTCTCTGTTTTTTGTGTGGGGATTTGAGGGGGAAGAAACCCAAAAGTGTTACCGATGGTGTACCCCGGGCCGGCTAAGGTGTTACCTCCATCTGGCGGGGGTAACAGTTTGCTGCGGACGGACGGTAACAGTCGGTGGGTTGCGGGGGTTACCGCCGGAGGTGGGGCATGGGCTGGGTAAAGAGGGCTGGCCGAGTGAAAGCCTGCCCTACTGGGTGGTTAGTGGCTGGTGGTGCTGCTCTTCTTACGGGGGATGCCGAGCCGTTGGCGACGCTCCCACAGGCATTTACGGCTGATCCCCAGCTTCTGTGCCAGTTCGGTCTCGGTCATCTTATCCTGATGCTCAAGCACGAAATGCTGGAAATAATCCTCCAGCGACAGCTCCTCCTGGGCAACACTTGCCTGTGGCGCCGCGATCTCGCTCCCGAGGGGCAATTCGTCATCGATACCGCCCGAGCGAGGGAGGCTGCGGTCGGAGGCAGGAGCTTCAAACTCGATGTCCAGCAGGTCATGGCTGATGATACCGTTTTCCGCCAGAATTACCGCTCGCTCCACCGCATTTTCCAGCTCCCTCACGTTACCAGGCCAATGATAGCCGGCGATCGCCTGCAGGGACTCGGGGCTAAAGAAGTGGGGCTCCTTGCCAAGCTTTTCGCAGGTTCGCTGCAGCAGTTTCTGGGCGATCTCAATGACATCGCTGCCCCGCTCCCGCAGCGCGGGTAGCTGCAGCTGCATCACATTGAGGCGGTAGTAGAGGTCTTCCCGGAACTCACCGGTTTTGGCCAGCGCCTTGAGGTTGCGGTGGGTAGCTGCGATCAGCCGCACATTAACTTTGTGGCTTTGCACCGAGCCTACCCTGCGAATTTCACCCTCCTGCAGGACCCGTAACAGACGGGCCTGGGCTTCGAGGGGGAGCTCTCCTATCTCGTCCAGGAACAGGGTGCCCCCGTCAGCCGCCTCCACCAGACCGTTACGAGCGTTGGTGGCGCCGGTAAAGGCCCCCTTTTCATGACCGAACAGTTCGGACTCAATCAGTGTCTCGGGAATCGCTGCGCAGTTTACGGAGATCAGGGGCGCGTCAGTGCGTCGGCTTTCACGGTGCAGCGCCCGGGCAACCAGCTCCTTGCCCGTACCCGACTCGCCCAGAATCAGCACGGTGGTATCGGTGGGGGCGACCTTGCTGATGCGTTTAAACAGTTCCAGCATGGGGGGGCACTGGCCGATGATTTCGTTACCCTGGGTAGGCGCTTCGCTATCGCTACCGGCCGACTGCGACGGGTTGCTGGTTCGGTCCTGGTGTCCAAGGGTGATGCGCTTGACGGCTTGCAGCATCTCCTCGTGGTCGAAGGGCTTGGCGATGTAGTCGACTGCCCCCATTTTCATGGAGTCTACTGCAGAGCGAAGGCTGGCGTAGCTGGTCATGATCAACACTGGCGTCCCGTTGGCGTGTTTGATCATGTCGGTACCGGGTTCACCCGGCAAGCGCAGGTCACTGATGATCAGGGACAGCTCCTGTAGGTTATTGTTCTGCAGTGCCTCCTGAACCGAACCGGCCTCGCGAACCTGATAGTCATTCCGTTCCAAAAGGCGACGCAGGGCAGAGCGAATGATGGGTTCATCTTCGACGATCAGGATTGGCTGCATGGAAAACCTGTATGCTCTATTAGTGGGACTCAGGGGAGACTATGGTCTGCTGGTATCGTGGCAGGGTCACCTGAATACAGGTGCCGCGACCGCTTTCGGTTGGACTGACCACTTCTATCTTACCAAAATGTTCTTCAATAATACTGTATACCAAAGCCAAACCCAGTCCGGTGCCCTTGCCGGGGTCCTTGGTGGTGACAAAGGGTTCAAACAGGGTGTCTCGGATCCCTTCCGGGATACCGCTTCCCTGGTCAGATACGGAAAGAGTCAGTGTGTGCTCACTTGCGCCGCAGCTAATGGTGATTTCACTGTTGGGCGGAGAAGCATCGCGGGCGTTGCTGAGCAGATTGACGAACACCTGCAATAGGCGCTGGCTGTCACCGCTGGCGGTCAGCTGAGCCTCGATCTGGTTGTTGTAGCGGATCCCTTGCTCCTTGCGGCTGAGGGAGAGCAGGTCGATCGCCTCATTGACCGTGACTCGCATATTGACCGGATCGGCAGGCGCATTTTGCTGGTGGTTGGTGCCACTGTGGGAAAAGTTGACCAGTGATTGCACGATGCGGGTGACGCGCTGGGTTTGCCCCAGCACCTGTTGTGCCATGTCACGGAACTCCTCGTTGTCGGCCTCTTCGCGCATCTCCTGGGCCAGGCAGGCGATACCGGTAATCGGGTTGCCGATCTCGTGGGCGACCCCTGCGGCCAGGCGGCCGATGGAGGCCAGACGCTCGCTGTGAACCAGCTTCTCCTCCAACAACTTGGTGTCGGTTAGGTCCTCCAGCAACACAATGGTGCCGCTGCGCAGTGTCTGGGTCGCGCTGATGGCGGCTTTGTGCAGACTGATCCAGCGCTGTTCCCCCAGTATGTCGACCTGCTGCTTGTAGAGGTGGGGGGCGCTGTCCTCCACAAAGCCTTGCAACAGCTCGCGCCAGGGGGGCGGGATATCTCCCAGGCGGGAACCAATGATCTCGCTGGACTCGATGCCGGTGATCTGTTCCATTACCCGGTTCCACATCAGGATCTCCTGATCCTCTCCCAGCGAGCAGACTGCCATCGGTAGGCTTTTGAGGGTTTCCCGGTGGTAACGTCGCAAGCCGTCAAGCTCCGCAGCCATACCGCTGAGTTGGTGGTGGTAGTCCTCGAGCCGACTCTCCATAAAGTGGATATCTTCGGTGATGTAACCGGCGACCCCCTCCTTATAGGGGAGGAAGTTGTCGACGATCTCCTGGGCAACGCTGGGCCCCATCAGGCCTGAAAGGTTGGCCTGGATACGGTCACGCAGGCGTCGCAGTGCGTAGGGGCGCTTTTCGTTGTAGCCCAACCCCAGATCCCGCAAAGCCTGGTTGACCTCGCGTTGGGCAATTCTTGCCCCGAGGGGTTTACCCAGCTGCTGCTGGAACTCCTGCGGGGTCTGAATACTCAGCTCGCGGCGTTGGGGTCGGTTCATGGCATCCACGGCGCAGGCGGAGGCGGCGCTGATCTCTTCGGCCGAGCTGCGGGTGAGCATGGAAATTACGATAAAGACCAGGCTGTTGAGGCTCAGGGAAAGGATGGCAGCAGTGTTCCAGGTGTCGCCATCGATCGCGAGGGGGTAATCGAAAAGGGGCAGCGTGATCTGCTGCCAGCCGGTAATCAGCGGAATCAGCATGGCCAGGGTCCACACCAGTCCGCCTGCCAGCAAGCCTGCTATGAAGCCTTGGCGGTTGGCGGTGGGCCAGTAGAGGGTGGCCAGGATACCGGGCAGGAACTGCAGGGTGCCGACGAAGGCGACCACCGCCAGGTTGGAGAGATCCTGGTTGGATTGCAGCAGGTGATAAAAGCCGTAACTGGCCAGGATGATGGTGCTGATGAGAATGCGACGGGTCCACCCCAGCCAGCTGTAGATGTTGCCTTTGGCGCTGGGTTGGTAGAAGGGCAACACCAGATGGTTGAGCACCATCGCCGATAACGCCAGGGTGGTGACGATAATCAGTCCGCTGGAGGCGGAGAGTCCTGCGATGTAAGCCAGCAGGCTCATCAGCGGGCTTTCAGCACCGATGCCAATGCCGAGGGTGAAGTACTCCGGGTTGGTCGGGGCGTTGAGAAAAAGGCCGCTGGCCAGGATGGGGATGACACAAAGGCTCAGCACCAGCAGAAACAGGGGCATACCCCAGCTGGCGCTAAGCAGGGCGCGGCGGTTGAGGTTTTCCGTAAAGATCATGTGGAACATGTGGGGCATGGTGACGGCAGAGGCGAAAAACACCAGCAGGAGGGTGCGCCAGGGTCCCCCCTCGAGAGAGTACTCAAGGGCGGGCATCAGTGACTGGTTCGACTCCAGCCAGCGCTCAAGCCCCTCCGGGCCATCAAAAAACTGGTACACCGCCAGCAGGCTGAGGGCCACCATGGCCACCAGTTTAACCACTGATTCGAAGGCGATGGCGAAGACCAGCCCTTCGTGGCGCTCGCGAGAAGAGGTATGACGGGCCCCGAACAGGATGGAGAAGAGGATCATCAGCAGGCAGAAACCGAGGGCCAGCGCCTCCGGGGAACGGTGGTGGGTCAGCAGTTGCACGGCATCGGCTACGGCCTGTATCTGCAGGGCCAGCAGCGGCAAGATGGCGATCACCATGAGGGCAGTACTGAGGGTTCCAGCCCAGGAACTGCGGAAGCGGAAAGCAAAGAGGTCGGCCAGCGAGCCCAGCTGGTAAGTGCGTGTGATTTTAAGAATGGGGGCCAGCAGTACCGGCGCCAGAAAGAAGGCGCCGCAGATTCCCAGGTAATACGCGAGGAACACCATGCCGTAATGGTGCGCAAAACCGACGGAGCCGTAGATCGCCCAGGCGCTTGCGTATACCCCCAGTGACAGCACATAGGTTAATGGGTGGCGAACCAGACGGCTGGGGATCAGCCCGCGTTCGGTGACCCAGGCCGCCAGGAAGAGGCAGGCGAGATAGCCGAGGGTGACCAGTAACAGGGTGCTGAGTTCAAAGCTCATCGGAGCTCCGCTGCTGCTGCAGAAGCAGGCAGACAATGATCAGGATCAGCCACAGAACCCAGGGGGCATACCAGTCGACGGATGAGCGTATCCACCAATCCATGATCGCGGGGGAGAACAGGTAGATGCCTATAACCAGCAGGGTTACCAGTCGGTAGATGTACATAACAGGCCTCTGGTGTCCAGGGTGGGACCGATGGTACTCAAGCTGTGGTTAAACATCAAAGGGCAACTCCAGCGTGGAGGCTGATAGCGCGATGCGGCGCGGAACCTGCGCCAACGACCAGTGGGCGATCCCCCACCCCAACAGGTCATCCAGGGCGCTTTCCCGCAGCTCAGAGGGGGGATGCTGGCCCAATAGCTCCAGTGCTGCCACCAGGGCCGGGCGAGGGTCATCCTCTGGGAGCGGCCGGGCCAGGTTCTGCTTGCTGAGCTTTTGTCCGTTGTCGTTGACCACCACGGGAATATGAGCGTAGGTCGCGGGGGGGAAGCCAAGCAGCGCCTGGAGGTGAAGCTGGCGGGGTGTTGAGTCGATCAGGTCAACGCCACGGACGACCTGGTTGACCTCCTGCCAGGCGTCGTCAGCAGCGGCCGCCAGTTGGTAAGCGACCAAATTGTCGCGGCGCCAGATAATGTAATCCCCTGGATCCTGGGCGAGGTCGTAGTGCTGGTGTCCCTGGATCCGGTCGGTAAACTCGACCGGGTTATGGTCGCACCACACCCGGATCGCGAAGTCGCCGCTCCCCGAGGGGCCTTGTCGGCAAAACCCGGGATAGCGGCCACCATAGGCCGCCAGTTTTTTGCGTGAGCAGTTACAGGGGTAAGCCTGGTGAGCCTGTTGTAGCTGGTCGCAGAGGTCGCGGAAGCGCTCAAGGTGTCGGGACTGGAAGTGAGTGCTTCCATCCCAGGTCAGGCCAAAGTGCTCCAGGGTTCGCTGGATTGCATCGCTGGCCCCGGCCTGTTCCCGCAGGGGGTCGATGTCATCGATACGCAGTAGCCACTGTCCGCCCTCGGCGCGTGCATCCAGATAGCTGGCTAGCGCGGCAAGCAAGGAGCCGAAGTGAAGGGGGCCGGTGGGGGAGGGGGCAAAGCGCCCGATGTAGGAGGGATCAGCCATAGCTGGATAGAGCCGCCCTCAGGTGTGAGCGGCTCCGGGCATACATCAGGTACCCAGCTGCTTTTCCTTGATCTCAGCAAGGGTTTTGCAGTCGATGCAGAGGGTCGCGGTTGGGCGCGCTTCCAGGCGACGAATGCCGATCTCGACACCGCAGGAGTCGCAGTAGCCGTAGTCGTCATCTTCGATGCGTTGCAGGGTTTTCTCAATCTTTTTGATCAATTTACGCTCGCGGTCGCGGGTGCGTAGCTCGAGGCTGAACTCCTCCTCCTGGCTTGCCCTGTCAGCAGGGTCAGGGAAGTTGGCGGCTTCATCCTGCATATGGTTAACCGTGCGATCCACCTCCTCCATCAGCTCCAGTTTCCAGTTGTTGAGAATCTGGGTGAAGTGGGCAACCTGGGCCTCATTCATATACTCTTCGCCCTTCTTCTCTTTATAAGGGACGAAGCTACGAATCAGGTTGGTGGTGTTTTTTTGTGCTGGCATACTCTCAGCCTCTACAGAAATAGATATCTTTATCGCAGATGGGCCCACCCAGTGGATCGGTCACGTAGAATCCATCTACTCGCAAGAGCGGAGAAACTACCAGAACAGTGGTCGCTGCGCTAGAAAATTAATAAAAAAATCACCGCTTCGTTGACGGTGGGTCAGAATCTGCGTGAATTCTCACAAATTCATCGGTTTAATGGGGGGCTAAGGTTGCCGATTAACCCTGTGGGGGCCATCCACAGATGGCCCGGCCTATGAATTTGGCGGTTCCATGATCTACTCCCCCCCCTTGCTGGAAGGGCGCCTTGTGCGCCGCTACAAGCGTTTCCTGGCTGATATCGAGACCGCGGCGGGGGACTGCCTGACCCTTCACTGCCCCAACACCGGCTCGATGAAAAACTGCGCTCTCCCGGGTAGTCGGGTCTGGTTCTGGGACTCCGGCAATAGCAAGCGCAAGTACCCCCATACCTGGGAGTTGGTGGAGACTTCCGAAACGGAGCTGGGGGAGGGTTCGATAGAGGGGGTGGCCTGTATCAATACCGCTCGCCCCAACCAGATCGCGCATGAGGCAATTGAATCGGGGGTGTTGGCGGAGTTGAGGGGGTACAGCAAGATTCGCCGGGAGGTTGCCTATGGCGAGGAGCGAAGCCGTATCGATCTTTTGCTACAGGCCGAAGGGCGACCCGACTGCTATGTTGAAGTGAAAAGTGTCACTCTGGCCGTGGGGGGAGGGCTTGGGCTTTTTCCCGACGCCGTCACGGCCCGTGGCAGTAAACATCTGCGTGAGTTGATGGCGGTGGTTGCCGCCGGGGGACGGGCGGTTTTGTTGTTTGTGGTACCCCATACGGCCATCGATAAGGTGGCGCCGGCGTCGATGATCGACCCCGAGTATGCCAACACTCTGCGGCTGGCCGTGGAGGCGGGGGTTGAAGTGATCGCTTATGGGGCTGAGGTGAGTCCGGTGTCGATCGGCCTGACAGGGCGTTTGCCCTTCGCACTGAAGCCAACAAATATAAAGGAGCTGGAAACGGTATGAAAAGTGTGTGGCTGGCCGCCCTTGGTGCGGTTCTCCTGGCTGCTCTTGCAGGTTGTGCTGTGCAGCCCTCTATAGAGGTCAGGGAAGCAGCAGAACTTCAGCAATGGCAGGCGCCCTTGAATAGAGACGCACC
This sequence comes from Aestuariirhabdus litorea, assembly GCF_003864255.1. Taxonomy (NCBI): domain Bacteria; kingdom Pseudomonadati; phylum Pseudomonadota; class Gammaproteobacteria; order Oceanospirillales; family Aestuariirhabdaceae; genus Aestuariirhabdus; species Aestuariirhabdus litorea. The sequence goes on along the minus strand of NZ_QWEZ01000002.1, from coordinate 14,288 downwards.
GGCTTTGGGGCGTATCTGGTCTTACCCGCGGATGCAGTGGATCTCGGTGGATGAGCTGGTGGAGGCGGTTGCGCAGGATGATTACCTCATGCTGGGAGAGAAGCACGACAACCCCGACCATCACCGTATTCAATGGTATCTGCTCTACCGGCTGCAGCAGCAGCAGCGGCTGGGGGCGCTCACCATGGAGATGCTCAAGCAGGAGCAGCAGTCTCTGGTTGACCGTGCAGCCCAGTTGCAGGACCCCGGGTTGTCGGATCTGAAAGCGGCGTTGCGCTGGGACGAGGTGAAAGGGTGGGACTGGCCCTTTTACGGACCAATGATGCAGCTGGCGCTGTCTCAAGGAGTGCCTCTGCGGGCCGGTAACCTGGATCGAGCCCGGATCCGTGAGATCTATGGTCAGGGAGAGGAGGTGGCTGCCCTGCTGGGGCCCGATCAGCAGGAGCGGGTACAGAAGGAACTGGAGGCGCAGATCATTGAATCCCACTGCGGCCAAGCCGAAGGCGGGCATTTGAAGGCGATGGTCCGTGTTCAGCAGAATCGTGACCTCAGTATGGCGCAGGCGATGGCGGGGCTGCCACGGGTATCGGTTCTGGTGGCCGGTGGTTACCACATTCGTCGGGATCTCGGGGTGCCCCTCTATCTGTTACGTCAGGAGCCGGACGCCAAGCTTGCCACGCTGGCCATGATTGAGCTGACGGAGGAGGCTGATGGCGGCCTTGATAAGGCGCTCCTGAACCATCAAGGGGTGTATGACTATCTCTGGTTTACCCCCCAGATGCCCCGGCCCGACTATTGTGCTGACTGGGCCAAACACTCCGGGGGCAGTTAGGGGGGGATGGCGCTGCGACCTGGCCCATCCGTCTGACCGCTACCGCCGTCCCTGGCTCTCGCGACCAGGCTCATCCGTCTGATCGCTACCGCCGTCCCTGGCTCTCGCGATCTACCGTACATCCTGTACATAAAAAAACCCCTCTCGTTAGAGAGGGGCAAACCGTGATTAGCCTGATGAGGAGATAACCCGAGCAGGATTGCTAGACTGTCCTGTTCAGCTTATCGAGTTGCCCTGCGACAACCTATGCAAATAATAATCATTCTCATCTTCCGGGTCAAGTGGAAGTAGGCTTTCTTCTCCCGTGGGAGTGATCAGGGCTTGCGACAGGTCTCACACTCCAACAATTTTTTATTGAGGGAGGTGATGGTCCGGGCCATGTTCTCTATGAGAGTGGAGCAGATTCTTGGGTGGGTCTGCATCAGGTCGACAAACTGGTCCTTGGGGACGGTCATAACGGTGGAGTTTTCGCTGGCGACCACGGAGGCGCTTCGTTTTTCACCAGTGAACACGGCCATTGCACCAAACACTTCGTCTTTATAGACCTCTCCCACCTTGACCCCCTCGACGAAGGCCTCGGCGTGGCCGGTCATAATGATGTAAACGTGGTCAGCCACCTCACCCTCGCGGATGATCGCCTCCCCCTTGCGAACATGCATAAAGCCGGTGGCCGGGTGGGCTTTGACCTGGCTGTTGCGGGCCAGGGCGTCGGCAAACAGCGCTGCATGGCCGAGGATATAGCGGGTGAACAGTTGCTGGCGCTCCTCATCCTGATGGATATGTCGGAAGGCCTGCTGGCGGTCGTAGGGTATGAGTACGGCACTGTGGCCAATGGAGTAGGTGCTGGGGGGAAGCCCCAGCCCCTGGCGTAAGCCCGCCAGATCGCCGTCTTGCAGGTAGAAGAGCGCGCGTCCCTCAATTTCGACGTGCACAACACCCTGCTGGACATAATAGAGCCGGTCACTGCTGTATTGCTGGTAAAGGTTATCAATGCCGCTGAGTTCGATGGGCTGGTCGACCGGCTCGAGGCCATCAAGCATCTGGGCAGGGAGGGCCTGAAGGCTCTCGATCAGGCTGTCAATATAAGGAGGATGTTCACCCAGCAGGTACATATCAAGCTTCCGAAGTACAATTCAACGGTCAACGATAGGCCAATTGCCGGGTAAGTTAAAGAGACAGTCTGTCGACTGCGTCCTATTTTTTACCCGTTGTCCTCAGCCTGCTCGACCAGGCGTTCCTTAAGGGAGGGGTCAAGCTTATTCCAGTGGGCGTTGATCAGCGCCCCTTCGAGGGCATAGAGAAGGACTTTGGATACTTTAAAGCCGCGGGTTTTGATCTTTCGGTAGGCTTCAACCGAGCCGACCTCCTGCAGTTTTTCCTTATCGCGGATCCCCACCGCATTGAGCCATTGAACCGAGGTCTTACCCAGGTTCTTCATTTCGATCAGGTTGGATGACATCGCTTGCAGTCCTTTTGGTCACGCGGCGATAACGCCGTGTTTGCTGGTGGTCTGGAGAAGTGGGCGAACGGAAATGGTTCACCCACTAATAATAGACGACCTGAGACAAATGCAAGGATGGGGACCGGGTTACTCGAAACGCTGGTGTATACGGGCAACCAGGGAGTCGACGCTGTCTTTGTCGTCGGTTTTGACCAGTTTGCGGTAAAGCCTCTCTTGCTCGGTCAGGGGCTCGCTGCTTTTCAGCTGCTGCTCCAGTACATCCAGGTTGGCTTCGGAGGGGTCGCCCCCCTGAGCGGCGCGCTCCCTGATCCACTGGCGGATGTTATCCAGTTCTGCTTCGCAGCTGAGGATAAGGAAGGGAACCCCCAGCTCCTCGACAGCGTCATGGATCTGCTGGCGTTGCTGCTGTTTCAGGTAGGTGGCGTCGACCACCACGCTGAAGCCGTAGCCGAGAATCTCGGTGCACAGTTGTGTCAGGTGGTCGTAGGTACGCTGGCTCGCCTCCGGCGTATAGATGTTGGCGTTGAGTTCGCTGTCGGAGGAGGCGTCTGGGGCCAGTCCGAACAGGCGCTTGCGCTCGACATCGGAACGCACACGGATAATACGCAGCCCGTCAATCAGCTTGCTGCTGGCGGTGCTCTTGCCGGAGCCGGAAAGGCCATGGGTGATGGCGGCAAAGCGGAAGGGTACGCAGGTGTAACTCTCCGCCAGCTCAGCGTACTTGTGGTACTCCCTGAGCAGCGCTTCGCGGCCCGCCTCGTCAGCCCCCTGCATCATAAACAGCGATACCTTGGCTCGAACCATGGCGCGGTAAGCCTTGTAAAAGCTGAGAAGGGCCAGGGATTGGTAATCGCCACTGATCTCAAGGTAGCGATTGAGGCAGTGGTTGGCGAGCTGGGGCTCACCGCGGGCTTCCAGGTCCATGATCAGGAAGGCGATATCAGCGCAGGTGTCGGTCCAGCGGAAAGACTCGTTGAACTCGATGCAGTCGAACAGGGTGACCTGGTCATTAAAGAGGGTGATGTTACCCAGATGGACATCACCATGGCAGGCGCGGATGAAACCCTGCTCCTTGCGTTGGGTCAGCAGGGGGTGGAGTCGCTGAAAGCTGTCCTCAGCCCAGCCCTGCAGTAACTCCAGTTGCCGCAGGGCCTGGGTGTCCTCCCCCAGCAGGGGGCGGACCTGCTCAAAGTTTTGGCTGATCGGGGCCATCACCTGGTCCGGGGTGCCGTAGTCGCTGTCGGGGGCGGCTACCTCGATGCTGGCATGGAAGTCCGCCAGGATTTTTCCCAGCTGGTCGATCTGCTCAAGGCTGAGCTCACCGCGTTCCTGCAGCTGGCTGAGCAGTTGCCCCTTGGGGAATTGATGCATGCGCACCAGGTACTCGAAGGGTTCGCCCCCAGGGTTAAAGGAGGGGGCCTCTGCCGTGCCGTAAAGAGGCAGAACACAATCGTAGATGTTGGGTGCCAGGCGCCGGTTCAGCTCGACCTCGGCTTCACAGTAGGTCTTGCGGGCCTCAAGAGAGGTGAAGTTGAGAAACCCGAAGTCTACCGGCTTTTTGATCTTGTAGGCATAGGGGCCGGTAAGCAGGACCCAGGAGATATGGGTCTCGATCAACTCGAATGAGTCGACCGGATGATCAAACAGGGAGGGGCGTGAAAGCGCCTCGATCAGGGGGTTGCTCACGGCAGCTCCTCGGGGTCGGTTCTGTATCGGACGGACCATTATGGCGATTTTGCTTCAATAGTAAATGTAGCACGCAGTTCCAGCGGTTGGCTGGGGTATAATCCGCGCCTATGTCGACATCCACCTCTAAGCGCCGTTCAAGGCGCCGCCGGAGATCTCCGGCTTTCCGCAAACAAAACTGGGGTTCGCTGCTGCTCAAGGGGCTTTTGGCGGCTTGTGTGGTGGGCGGGTTCCTGCTGGCCTATCTGGACGCAGCGGTGGTCAGTCGCTTTGAAGGTAAGAAATGGGCGATTCCAGCCAAAGTGTATGCCAGCCCACTGGAGTTCTATGTGGGGGCTCCGATCGATCTCGAGTCGGCCCTTGAACAGATAAAGCTGCTGGGGTACCAGCCCGTGGGCCGGGTGAATCGGCCCGGACAAGTCGCCCGTAGCGGGCAGCGCCTGGAGATTCATACCCGTGGTTTTGCGTTTCCCGACGGAGCAGAGCCTTCGCAGCGCCTGGTGGTTGAGTTTTCGGCTGGCCGGGTAGTAGCGCTTAGCGATACGGCCGGCGCTGAGCTGGGGGTCGCACGCCTGGAACCGCTGCTGATGGGGGGAATCTATCCGTCCAATAATGAGGATCGGCTGCTGGTGAACCTTCAACAGCTGCCATCGACCCTGATCCCGGCGCTGTTAGCCGTGGAAGATCGAGGGTTTTATGAGCATATGGGAGTGTCGCCGAAATCGATCGCCCGGGCGCTGGTGGTCAATATAGGCGCGGGCGGGGTACGCCAGGGGGGGAGCACCCTGACCCAGCAGCTGGTCAAAAACTTCTACCTCAGTGATGAGCGCTCACTGTGGCGCAAGGGTATCGAGGCGCTGATGGCGCTCCTGCTGGAGTTTCATTACAGCAAGGAGGAGATACTCGAAACCTACATCAACGAGATCTATCTGGGGCAGCAGGGGCAGCGGGCGATTCATGGGTTTGGCCTGGCCAGTGAGTTTTATTTTGGGCAACCGCTGGAGGAACTGTCCCTTGAGCGAGCGGCGCTGCTGGTGGGGCTGGTCAAAGGGGCTTCCTACTATGACCCCCGCCGTCACCCCGAGCGCGCGTTGGCTCGACGCAACCTGGTGATTGACCAGCTGGTTAAGCAGGGGGAGGTGTCCGGGGCTGAAGGTGAGCGGGCCAAACAGAAACCGCTGGGGGTGATCAGTCGCCCGGGAGGTCAGGGGAATCTCTACACCGCGTACCTGGATCTGGTGAAGCGTCAATTAAAACGGGATTATCGCGAGCAGGACCTGACCTCCGAGGGGTTGAGAATCTTTACCAGTTTGTCGCCACTGGCTCAGCAGCGAGCCCAGGCCAGCGTGCAGCGCACCCTGTCCCGTGTGGCAGGTGAGGATGACCAGATCCAGGGGGCGATGGTGGTGACCTCGCCTGGCACGGGGGAGGTGCTGGCGCTGGTGGGGGGGCGCAAAGCAGGCTTCGCCGGCTTTAACCGGGCGTTGGACGCGCTGCGCCCGATCGGCTCCCTCATCAAACCGGCGGTCTATCTGGCGGCGCTGGAGCAGTACGATCGATACAATCTGGTTACCCCTGTCGATGATGGACCGTTCAGTGTGACCCTCTCCCAGGAGGATGTATGGACGCCACAGAATTTCGACCGTAAGAGCCACGGTCACGTGCCGTTGCACGAGGCGCTGGCACGCTCTTACAACCAGGCGGCGGCGAGGTTGGGTATGGAGGTCGGAGTATCCGAGGTTCAGCAGGTGTTACGCCGGCTCGGTGTTACCCGTCCGCTTACCGACTATCCGGCGCTACTGCTGGGAGCCGCCTCACTTTCCCCCATTGAGGTGGCCTCTCTCTATCAGACCATTGCGTCCAATGGCTTTGAGGTGCCGCTGCGCTCGATTCGTTCGGTGGTGACCAATCAAGGCGTTCTCCTGAGCCGCTACCCGCTGGCGGTAGAGCAGCGGTTCTCGCCGGCGGTGGTGCACCTGCTCCAGTACGCCCTGATGGAGGTTATGCGGGAGGGAACAGGGCGCTCGGCCTACCAGTTTTTGCCCGACTCCATGCGCGTAGCCGGGAAAACCGGCACCACCAATGACCTTAGGGATAGCTGGTTTGCCGGCTACAGTGCAGACCGGCTGGCGGTGGTGTGGCTTGGGCGCGACGATAACCGCTCGACCCGTCTGACGGGCAGTAGCGGCGCCCTTCGCGTGTGGAGTGATTTTATGGCGCAAGGGCAGCGAGAATCTCTGCAGCCTACCCCGGTAGAGGGGGTGAGTTATCTGTGGGTGGAGTCGGGTAGCGGTAAGCGCAGCGGAGCGGGCTGTTCCGGGGCACGCTACATGCCGTTTATCGTTGGCAGCGAGCCTCGATCCAGTAGTATCTGCCGTATCCAGGGGCCTGTGGTAGACTGGTTCCGCTCCTGGTTTGACTAGTGGAGCGGATTTCGGCAGATGGGAAAAGGTGATGGCAAGCGTTAAGGTCTTTAGTGTGTTTATCGGGGGCTTGATGTTGGCCGGATGTGCCTCCCATCCGCAGTACTATTACGTTCCCGAGCAGGACCCGGGGCGCGGGTTGGTGCCGGAGGTAGAAGCCGACACCCGCACCGAAGCCGTGGCGCCTGTGGAACCGGTCGAGCAACCCTACGCCTACATTGATCCTGTATCGGCTAAGCCGGCCAAGCGGTCGGCCGGGGTGGAACAGTTGGTGGCACTGTCCGAGCAGCAGCGAAACGATGAGCAGTACGACGCCGCAGCGGCCTCCCTGGAGCGGGCGCTGCGGATCTCGCCGACAGATCCCGATCTCTATTATCGACTGGCGCTGGTGCGCATGCAGCAGGGTCGTTACGACCAGGCCGATCAGCTCGCCCGCCGAGGGTTATCGGTTACCCAGGATGCGGCCCAGCGGGCCCGCTTGCAGCGTCTGGTTGAGCAGGCTCAATCCCGGATGAGGGGGTAGGCTGTGGTCGCCAGTGAACTGACCCTGTTGCTGTCACAACTCGAAGAGGAGATGCGGGCACTGCGCTTGTGGCAGGGGACGCCTCCGCCGGCTGAGGCGTTTGCCAGCCAGGAGCCCTTTTGTATTGATACGATGGGGTTTGACCAGTGGTTGCAATGGGTGTTTGTAGCCCGGTTGCGGGCCATGATCGAGGCGCAGGCCGAGCTTCCCGGAAAGAGCGAATTGCGTCCGTTGGCCGAGGAGTATTTTAAGGGGCGGCTGGCCGAAAGCGCAGCCTTGCTCAGGTTGATCGGGGAGATCGATCGGTTGCTAACCCGCTAGCGATCCCCGGACCAAAACTCAGTTGCAGTAGGTGTCGATCGCCTCGTCGGCCTGGCGTAGTTCCTGCTGCTTCTCGGCATCGGAGAGTACTCGATAGGAGCCGTCCTCTTGCAGCAGGCGGATGCGGTTCTTCAGGGTCAGCTGAATCTTGTTCTGTTTAGCCGTCTCGCAGTTCTTTTGGCGGGTTTCGTCGGCTTCTGCCAGCTGATCCTGAAAGCCCTCTTGCTCAGCCTGTTTCTCGGTACTGGTCTCGTCGGAGTCGGGTTCCGCCAATCCCGGTGCCGGGAGCGGGGAGCCCCCGGAGCCGGATGCTGGCCGAGCCATTCCTTTCTCTATCTGAATGCTGGGAATGCCGACGGGTGGAGTGGCCGAAAAGTGGGTTAACCCGTTTTCGTCGACCCACTTGTAGTAGCTGGCCGCCTGAGCAGCGTTAGCGGTCATGAGAACAGAAATAATTATGAGGCAGGCTTTTTTCATCTGAGCGCTTCCCGAAGGCAATATCCTTGTGTGCAATTACTATATACCTTTGGTTATAGGCTGTGTAGCCGAAGGCTGTGAAGTGGTATCGCACTGTGATTTGAGCACGGTTTTGGGCCGGCGTTGACTTATAGAAGTGAAGTTACAATAATGCCCCTTCGAGAAAGACTGGCACCCGCGAGCCTGGCGTTTGGGGTGCAGGGTCCTGACCCATCAGATCCGGCGCTGTTACCCTCGGCAACGGATTCTCCCGAGACGCGTTACCACGCGCTGGGTTGTGGCGTTTCGCGACAAGCGGGGCGCATCGACAATCTGGCTTTATAGTAGCCCAAAGCCCATGAGGGCAAAGTAGTTTGGCTACGGGGACAGGACAACGGAAGCGGACAAGCGATGGCCGGTATGGTCAGGCTTGTTATTTTTGTTGTTCGGTATCCGGTGTGGTGGTGTGCTCTGTCCTGTTTGTACGGATTGCAGTAGACCGTATAGTCAATGTATCTCAGTTATTCAGGATCACTCCTGGTAGTGGTCTGTACATATTTTAGGGGAATATTGTGGAGCTTTTATCTGGCGCAGAAATGGTAGTGCGCTCCCTTGCAGACGAAGGGGTTGAATATATTTACGGGTATCCGGGCGGAGCCCTTCTTCATGTTTACGACGCAATTTTCAGGCAGGATGCGGTCACCCACATCCTGGTAAGGCACGAGCAGGCGGCCACCCATATGGCGGATGGTTACGCTCGCGCCAGCGGTAAGCCAGGCGTGGTGCTGGTCACTTCGGGGCCGGGTGCAACCAATACCATTACCGGTATTGCAACGGCCTATATGGACTCCATCCCGATGGTGATTTTGTCTGGCCAGGTACCCTCCGATTTCATTGGCACGGACATGTTCCAGGAGACCGATATGGTCGGTATCTCGCGTCCGATCGTGAAGCACAGCTTCCTGGTTAAGCGCGCCGAGGATATCCCGGAAACCATCAAGAAAGCGTTCCATATTGCCCAGACAGGCCGACCCGGTCCTGTGGTGGTGGATATTCCCAAGGACATCACCAACCCGGCGGAAAAGTTTGAGTATCACTACCCTAAAAAGGTCAAGATGCGCTCCTACAACCCTGCCAACCGTGGCCACAGCGGCCAGATCCGTAAGGCACTGGACCTGCTCCTGAGTGCAAAGCGCCCGGTGATCTACAGTGGCGGTGGTGTGGTGACCGGTGGTGCTTCTGCGGAGCTGACAGAGCTGGCCCGAATGCTCAATTTTCCGGTCACCAACACCCTCATGGGGTTGGGTGGCTTTCCCGGCTCTGACGAGCAGTTTCTGGGCATGCTGGGTATGCACGGCAGCTATCCTTCCAACCTGGCGATGCACCACGCGGATGTGATTCTGGCAGTAGGGGCTCGCTTTGATGATCGGGTAACCAACGGTATTGGCAAGTTTTGTCCCGGCGCAAAGGTGATACATATTGATGTTGACCCGGCGAGCATCTCCAAAAATATCGTGGCCGACATTCCTATTGTGGGTCCGGTCGACAGCGTGCTGAACGAGATGCTGAAGCAGCTGAAGGAGGAAAAGCGCGGTGCCGATAAGGAGGCGATCGCCAGCTGGTGGAAGCAGGTGAACGAGTGGCGCTCCAGCAAGGGAATCTTCCCCTACGATGAGGGCGACGGGGTGATTATCAAACCGCAAAAGGCGGTGGAGACCCTCTACGAAGTGACCCGGGATATGGATATCTACATCACCTCCGATGTGGGTCAACACCAGATGTTCGGCGCCCAGTACTTCAAGTTTGACAAGCCGCGTCGCTGGATCAACTCCGGTGGCCTGGGCACCATGGGTTTCGGTTTCCCGGCTGCTAACGGCATCAAGCTGCATTACCCCAATGCGGAGGTGGCCTGCATCACCGGTGAGGGCAGTATCCAGATGAATATTCAGGAGCTCTCCACCTGCATGCAGTACGACCTGCCGGTAAAGATTATCAACCTGAACAACCAGGTGCTGGGCATGGTGCGCCAGTGGCAGGAGATGCAGTACGAGGGGCGGTATTCCCACTCCTACATGGACTCGCTGCCGGACTTCAAAAAGCTGGTCGAGGCCTATGGGCACGTCGGTATGCGAGTCGAAAAGCTCGCTGACCTGAAGCCGGCGATGGAGGAAGCCTTTGCGATGAAAGACCGGCTGGTCTTTATGGATATCGTGGTTGATGCCTCCGAGCATGTCTATCCGATGCAGATCAAGGATGGGTCCATGCGTGATATGTGGTTGAGTAAGACGGAGCGAACCTGATGCGCCATATTATTTCTGTATTGATGGAAAACGAGCCAGGTGCCCTGTCTCGCATCGTGGGTCTTTTTGCCCAGCGTAACTACAACATTGAAAGCCTCAATGTGGCACCCACGGAAGACTCGACGCTGTCGCGCCTGACCCTGACCACCGTCGGGGAGGATAAGAAGATCGAGCAGATCACCAAGCAGCTCAACAAGCTGGTTGATGTGGTTAAGGTGGTTGACCTGACCGAGGGGGCTCACATTGAGCGTGAGCTGATGTTGGTGAAGGTAAAGGCGGGAGGTGCACAGCGTGCCGAAGTCAAGCGCACCACCGATATCTTTCGTGGCCAGGTGGTGGATGTCACCAGCTCAATCTATACGCTGCAACTGACCGGCGATAGTGACAAGCTGGATGCCTTCATCCAGGCGATCGGCCCCTCTATTATTGTCGAGGTGGTGCGGACCGGGGTTTCCGGTATCGCCCGCGGTGAGAAGGTGTTGAGCCTGTAGTGAGTCTCGGCAGCCACCGGCTCCCGAGCTGGAACAGATAGCAAAAAGCCCGGCATTGCCGGGCTTTTTTTGTTGCTGCTCGTGCGGGTTACACGATGCGCTTCATGTCGGTCATGTAGGCGCGTAGCTGCTTGCCGATCACTTCGACACCGTGGCTACGGATGCGTTCGTTGATATCCACCAGCTGACGGTTGTCAACGCTGTTGCTGGAGACCTTCAGGCCGGCACCGATTACGTCGGTATCGACAGTCTGCATGAAATCCTTCAACAGTGGTACGCAGGCGTTGGCGAACAGGTAGTTGCCGTACTCGGCGGTATCGGAGATCACCACGTTCATTTCATAGAGTTTCTTGCGCGCCACGGTGTTGGCGATCAGGGGCAGCTCATGGAGTGACTCGTAGTAGGCTGACTCGGCAATGATTCCGGAGCTGGTCATCGCTTCAAAGGCAAGCTCAACACCCGCCTTGACCATGGCGATCATGAGGATGCCATTGTCGTAGTACTCCTGCTCGTTGATCTCAACGTCACCCGCCGGGGTGTTCTCAAATGCGGTGTCCTGGGTCGCGGCGCGCCAGGCCAGCAGGTCAGCATCGTCGTTGGCCCAGTCGGCCATCATGGTGGAGGAGAAGTGGCCGCTGATGACGTCATCCATGTGCTTGTTATAGAGCGGGCGCATCAGCTCTTTCAGCTCTTCCGCCAGCTCGAAGGTGCGAATCTTGGCCGGGTTGCTCAGGCGATCCATCATGTTGGTTATGCCGCCCAGCTTGAGGCCTTCGGTGATCACTTCCCAGCCGTACTGGATCAGCTTGGAGGCGTAGCCGGCGTCGATGCCCTTCTCGATCATGCGGTCGAAGCACAGCAGGGAGCCGGCTTGCAGCATGCCGCAGAGGATGGTTTGCTCACCCACCAGGTCCGACTTTACTTCGGCGATAAAGGAGGATTCGAGTACGCCCGCGCGATGGCCGCCGGTACCGGCAGCGTATGCCTTGGCGATCTCCAGCCCGTCACCATTGGGGTCGTTTTCACGGTGGACGGCGATCAGGGTGGGCACACCAAACCCGCGCTTGTACTCTTCGCGAACTTCGGTGCCGGGGCACTTCGGAGCCACCATCACGACAGTGATGTCCTCGCGGATCTTGGTGCCCTCTTCAACGATGTTGAAGCCGTGGGAGTAGGCCAGGGTGGCGCCTTTTTTCATCAGCGGTACAACCTGCTTCACAACGGAGGTGTGCTGCTTGTCGGGTGTCAGGTTCAGGACCAGGTCTGCAGCGGGGATCAGGTCTTCATAGGTGCCAACGTTGAAGCCGTTTTCGCTGGCGTTCTTCCAGGACTGGCGCTTCTCGGTGATCGCTGCTTCACGCAGTGCGTAGGAGACATCCAGGCCACTGTCGCGCAGGTTCAGGCCCTGGTTCAGGCCCTGGGCACCACAACCCACGATGACCAGCTTCCAGTCTTTGATCTTGCTAACGCCCTGGTCAAACTCGTGGCGTTGCATGAAGCGGCACTTGCCGAGCTCTTCCAGTTGGATGCGCAGTGGCAGGGTGTTGAAATAGTTCATTCGTCTCTCCGGTAGTGGGTAGCACCGCAAGGGCGCGACATGGGGGTGTTGCTCGCCGGTGCGGCAACGGTGACGTCACCCTACCGAAATATCTTTATTGCGTAAAATGAATTATATGAAATACTTTGTTTCATAAATTGCAATAAAGGGGGCGGTGATGAATCGGGTAGCGTTGGAACAGTTTCTGGTGTTGAGCGAGTCGCTGCATTTTTCCCGGGCGAGTGAGCTGTGCCATGTGAGCCCTTCGACTCTGAGCCGGGTGGTGCAGCGGCTGGAGTCCGAGGTGGGGGCGCCGCTTCTCTACCGGGATAACCGCTCGGTTATGCTGACGCCGGCGGGGCGCGAGTTCCAGCGTTACGCCCGTGAAGTGGTCGAGCGCTGGTGGCAGCTCAAGGAACGCATCGGTGAAAGTGGTCCGCTCGGTGGTGAGCTGAGCATCTATTGCTCCGTAACCGCCAGCTATCGATTTTTGCCGGAGCTGTTGAGTGAGTTCCGGCGTCGCCACCCGGGGGTGGAGATCAACTTAAGAACCGGCGATGCCGCACTCTCACTGCCCAAATTGATGGGCGGGGAGGCAGATCTCGTGATTGCCGCGCGGCCAGAGGAGCTGAGTGCGGATTTCCATTTTCAGCCCATCAGTGAAACGCCGCTGCAGTTAATCGCCCCGTTGCTGGAAGGGGGGGTGTTAAGTAGCCTGGAGGCAGGAGCTTCGTGGTATGAGCTGCCCCTGGTGCAGGCTGAAAGTGGGTTGGCGAGAACCTATCTGGATGCCTGGTTTGTCGAGCAGGGCATTGAGCCGAATGTCTACGCCACCGTGGCCGGAAACGAGGCCATTGTCGCCATGGTGAACCTGGGGTGTGGTGTGGGGGTGGTGCCGGAGCTGGTATTGCAGAACAGCCCGGTGGTTGACCGGGTAAAAGTGCTGCCCATTGAGCCGCGACTGCCCGCCTTCGAGATCGGACTCTGTGTCCGCGGGCGGTCATTACAGAAACCGGCCATCAAGGCGTTGTGGTCGATTGCGGAAAGTGTGCGCCGCTAGGGCCTCCTGAGACCATGGGGGACATTTGACGGGATGCTGTTTATAATGCCGGCACTGTTTCTTGTGGGCGCTGATAGCGATGACTGATGATAGCAAAGTGACTGGTGACGATGGGGCTGATCTGCAGGAGAGCCTGCTGATTGACGAGCATGTCGAAGAGGTGGCTGAAAATGGTCGCCGAGTTCAGCACCGGGGGATCTACCTGCTTCCCAACCTGTTTACAACGGCAGCGCTTTTTTGTGGTTTTTATGCGGTGATCGCTGCTATGAAAGGGGCCTTCGAGCCTGCCGCCATTTCGATTTTCGTAGCGATGGTGCTCGATGGTCTCGATGGGCGTGTTGCCCGCTTGACCAATACCCAGAGCGCCTTTGGTGCGGAATACGATAGCCTTTCCGACATGGTCTCCTTTGGAGTAGCTCCCGCCGTGGTTGCCTACAGCTGGGCGCTGGAGGATTTGGGAAAGCTGGGCTGGGTTGTGGCCTTTATTTACGCTGCCGGGGCGGCTTTGCGGCTGGCGCGTTTTAACACCCAGATCAGTTCGGCGGACAAGCGCTTTTTTACCGGCCTGCCGAGCCCGGCGGCGGCGGCGGTGGTGGCCGGCATGGTGTGGTCCTTCAGCGAATACGGTGGTGATCACTCGCTCTGGTTCTCCTTGATGGCAATGATTGTTACCGCGGCTGCGGGCGTGATGATGGTGACCAACATCCGCTTTCATAGCTTTAAGGACCTCGACCTGAAAGGAAGGGTGCCCTTTGTTTTTATTCTGGTCGTGGTGTTGGTGTTTGCTGTTGTAGCCTACGACCCTCCCAGGGTGTTGTGGGTGGTGTTCCTGGGGTACACGATTTCAGGGCCGGTGATGGCGGTTATGCGGTTAGGTCGTCGAAGTCGATCGGCTTCGACGGGCAAACCCTGAGATAAGCATTGGAAAAGGCGCCGAAGGCGCCTTTTCTTTTGTCTATATAAGCGTAAACGTTTTCAGTGTTGTGGTAATTGCGAAACGATCTTTCGATGGGGAGGCGCGGTCCTGGTGGGCTGGCTATCTTTATTGTCCCGGTGGTTTCCGTTGCGGTGGCGGGTCGGTTGAAATTGTTTGAGTAAAGGGGCTTGACGAAGTCGCTGCTCGCTATATAATGCGCGTCCTTCTCAACGACAAGGCACCGCCAAGGCGGGGGAAATCTGGCGTTGAGAGGGGATTTC